>NZ_VCBL01000009.1 GCF_007896435.1 Rummeliibacillus suwonensis | reverse complement strand
TTCATGGGTTGTATCGCCCACTGTTTTCATGAGGCGAAGTCCATTTTCATCATAGGTATAAGAGGCTACTGTGTTGCCTTCTAATGTTTGAACGCTTGTTAAGCGCTGTGCTTCATTATAGGTGTACTGAAAGTGTTCATCTTGTAGAAGGTTGCCATCTGCATCATATTGGTAGTCCGTATTGTTTTTCTTTTCAATTTGATTGGCATCGTTAAATTGTGCGGCTTATTTTAGTAAATCCTAATTGAATGTTATGGTATTTTGATCGTAATCACCTGCTAATTCCAAAATAGAAGAAGATCCTCAATATGTAAAAGATATTGGGGACTCTACAACTTAAATTAAAATCTATTGTCAGAATTATTTTGGCGAATGACACTTATTCTAATGGATCGATTCTATTTTGATCAGGATGATATTTATTAAATGAATAAAATTAAATAAATTGGTAAGACTAAAATTACTTTTTTTAATCTATTTTCATTCGGCGATCTTCTAAGTACAAATTCTTCTTAGTGCTATACATCTCAGGATATTTTTAAAATTTTAGATTAGGATGAATAATTCAGGTTATTTATGGATAGCCTATTAACTAGGCAGTTTGATAATATTTTAAAGGGGATGAATGAATATATATGAAGAAATTATTATTGACCGTTGGGCTTGTAGTTGGTTCAATTGCAACAGGAGGTTATAGCTTTGCAGCTAAATCTCAGGATTCAAATAATTTAAATAGTTCAAAACAAGCAACAGATTATTTTATGTTAAGTTTGCTTTCTGACAAAGTAAACGAAGCTGTTTCAAATTATTATAAAGAAAAGGTAAGTATAGGTAATCCTGATTCAATATTTATTAAATACGGACAATATACTAATATTAGTCCAGTTCAAGTATTTATAAGTGAAAAAGGAAACAGACTAAAAAATTCATTTGTAGTTAAAGTTAATGTTATGCCTCAGAAAAATGGTATTTTAGGAAAAGATACCATAACTTTTGGAGTAGAAACAAAGGGTGATATTCAAATAAGAATGTTAGACTACAAACATACAGCATTAGAAGATAAAAAGTAAATTTTTAAGGTCTTGTCTGAAAAGCCTCTAAAATAAAGCAGGTGAGGAAAAACGAGTCGTTCTTCTACACCTGCTTTTGGATTTTGGATTTTCTTCTGTTGATTGCTGGCATACGCCAACAGAATATTGATAATGCTAATTTTTTACGTTTTTAATAATCTTCTTATAAGTGCGTGTTTTATATTTAAATTATGTCCCATAAAAGGATTAAAAAAATCAAATAAAGAAATATTCCTACTATCATTCTACCGCATAAACATAATTTTCTTCGCCCCCATCCCCCCATATCGGCTATGACTGTAAAGGACAAACACAAGATTCCTTCAATTTTTGTAAATATGGAATAAAACAGAGTGTGTCAGTTGGAGGTTAATGAGTGGTGTAAAATATGATGAATTGATTCTCTGTGGCCGTTTGAATGCTGTAGTCAGGTTTCAATTTTCTTTTTTATACGCATTGTAGAAAGTGGACAGCCCCTTCTAAACTTCCATCAGTGGGGATTTTCTTCGTCCTCCACTGATGGTTCACGTCATCTGCATCAAAAAATATCTTTATCTTTTCAAAATCGTCTCTTATTTTATAAAGCTTGCAATGCAATAATAAATTATATTGTTAGGCAGATTCATGTATGGTGTTCTGAGAGGTCGTCTAATCAATTAATGATTAGACTCTTATTCGATTATTAATCAATCAAATCCTTCAGCATATATATAGTCTTGGGTATAAGCGTTGCTAACTTCAACATAAAATTCAGCATCATTATCGCTCCCATCTACAAAGCCAGAAATATTTTCCGCTAATAATATATTATTAAACGAATCAATTCTTACTGGATTACCAACAGGATCATCTGCATTATCAGGATCATATTCCATTAGTTGTACTGTAAAAGAGTTGCCAGCAATAATATCAGTAAATTCTACTTTGAAATTTCCACCTGCTGAAGCCCAATTCACACTGGCCCCTCCTGGTATAGCTTGTTTGTTATCGTAATAAGGATAAACAGATCCCCCATATTTTCCTCTACTCTGCCACCCAGAAGGATCGGACACAGCTAAAGGAGTGGTTGTTTGACTTGAAACCATCCGATTTTCAGGAGTTATTAATTCTGTCTCTTGTGGCGTTAGTGCTCTTACTTGAGGTGGTTGTAAATTAGTAGAATCCTGGGATGCTTCAGTACTAGCATAAACTGATGTGGGGACAGTTAAAAATGCAGCCAGCCCAATTCCCATTAAAATCTTATTGATCCTTGTTTTTCCCATAATTTTAAATCCCCCCTTCTTGTATTAATTACATAATTAGACAAGTAATCAATAAATCCTTCTATCAAACAAAAATTTTTAAATTTTCTGCAATTCTCTTATTGGCTTTAATTAAACGAAATGAAAAAGTATAGACAAAGTGTGTATCAAATATAGACTAATTGAATTCATCCTCAATTTTTTCATCTGTCATCAAATTATATTTCAAATTTTTTTTGGATAAGTACATATTTTTGTGTATACGATTAATTCTTACTTTTATCGTAAGATTGGAGGCAATTATTTTGGTGACTGGCTCTTATTCTTTCGTATATCCAATCAATTATTTTTTGGAAAATACTTTTCATTCAAAATGTTAATACCCGCAAAATCTTTAATTAATTTTAAGCTATTAAACAATTAGAAATCTAAAAAATATACCAAGTAATCCCTATAAGGAACAGTAATGATACAATCGCAGACAATATTCCATACCACGTTCTAAGCCTTAAATAAAATACTATACTAATAATCATCCAAATTATGCCCAGTATTCCGGAAATAGTCGTTTTGTTCAATTCAAAATCCATTCTAAATATCCTTTCCTTATTTCTAATGATATTTTTTTTCAATTATTTTAGCAAAATTCTTAATACTATATTTTTTATAATGCTTATAACCTTCATACATACCTTCTGAAAAACAATAAATTACTGATAGTCCAGAAATAGGAACTAGACTTCGCAAACCCACTCGGAGTGCAACTCTTCGTGCTTGTTTTTTTATACCTTTCATTATTTTACCCTTATTATGTTTGAAATCCTTCATTATTGAAGTATACGAATGCAATCCATTATATTTTAAATGAAGTTGATAAGTTGCATAAGCAGTAGCCACTGCACCACTAATTGTATTAAATGAAATTCCGCCAAGTAATTCACTAATTAAAAATGCTACACCAGCTGCAATACTATATTTTAATTTACGTGATAATTTTCCATTCGGATCCACATTCATCACTGGATCATTATTCGCATACGTATACCCATTCTGCGACAACGGTTCATCATCATCACCTGGATGTGGATCTAACGCTAGAAACGC
>NZ_VCBL01000008.1 GCF_007896435.1 Rummeliibacillus suwonensis | reverse complement strand
TATATAGATCTTCGCTGCGGCTTGCTCGAGTCCTCGAAAATGCAAGCATTTCCTTCGTGCGGTGTGATTCGAGGAAGAAAATTCAACGTCCCGTGGGAAAAGCGAATAGATGAGACCCCGCAGCGTAGCGATTAAGGAACGGAGTCTAAGGGCGCCACGTCCTGTGGCAGCGACTCCGTGACCAACATCCTGTTGCCCCCAGCATTCGCCCGCAGGAAAGCGAGTAAGCCTTCGCTGCAATCGACAAATTCCCCTATTTTCATGGATTAAATTGGATAATCAGCACGCCTGATATTTTATTGTAGCATGACAACTTCATTCTCCTATATTACTGGTAAATATGATAATTATTGATCAGAGTTTGTCTCTAAGATAGAGGTGAATACAGGAATGAACTTTGAGTAATGGAAAGCAAAGAAACTACTAACTTCAAATCATCTTGGAATTTGTGAATATAAAAATGATATTAAAAAAGATATATTTTTAGGATAAATATTTTAAGAAATAAGTCGAAAGAAATATGGAATATAAAAAATGTTTAGTATTTGTTCAGAATTATACTTTAGAATCATTTTTGTATTTACACATTCGAAGAAATGCATTTTTGAGTTACTTTGGAAGGAGAAATATTCCATGAATCGTAAGAATGTAATCCATTGTGTAATAGTTCTTATTTTGTTAGTAGCTTGCGATTCAAAAGAAAGTCGTTCGACCATTACAGACACTCCCCCCCAAAATCCCCTTCCTACAGAACAATTTATACGAAATCATTTACTTCAACCAGATGGATTAATATCTACAAACCTAACGGATCGAAAAGGAGAATATCTCTCAGAATCTATAGGATTGTGGATGGAATATTTATTGATAAGCGATCAAAAACAATCTTTTGATTTTCAACTAAGTGTTCTAAGAAAGCATTTCTACTCAAAGGATAATTTGTTGATTTGGCGCATTGATAAAGGACAAATGGCAAATGCAAATGCACTAATAGATGACTTGAGAGTAATAAATGTACTATATAGAGCAGAAAAGAAATGGGGAGACGTTCAGTATAAAGAATATGCTAATAAGATGTCCAAGACCTTATTAAAGTATCAATTACAACAGCAATATTTTGTAGATTTCATTAACTTAGATGATAAACAAGGCACGCATTATTTAACACTTAGCTATATAATGCCAAATGCTTTAAGGCAGATGAAAAAGGAAAGTTTATTATCTGAAGGGGTATATAGTCAAAATATTGACGTTTTAAGAAATGCTCCTACTTCAAAAGAAGGATTGTATCCTAAATCATTTAATACGGAGTCAAGCCAGTATGTTTTTGATCAAAGGGTGAATCTTATAGATCAACTTTATATTGGTTATCATCTTGCTTCTATTGGTGAAGATGTCAATTCTCTCGTAGAGTTTATTGAAGATAGGATGAATAACAATAATGGAAAATTGTTCGGTCAATATAGTGGACGAACTGGTACACCAATCGTTCGATATGAATCACCATCAGTATATGCTTTAGCAATTATGTTTTTAAACGAAACAGATCATCAGAGTTTGATTCCAGAACTTTATAAACGAATGATCGCATTAAGACAAAATTCAGAAGAGAAGCCTTATTTTGGCGGTTATATAGATGTAGATACTTTAGAGACACATGCATTTGATAATTTATTGCCTTTAATTGTGGATACACTTTATGCGAAAAACTCTCAAAATTAGGGCTCGTCACATATGTATCTTTTATCTTACATTAACAGGTAGTAAGATCTCCATTCCAAAAAATGAGGTAACAGCAGCAGAAAGTGAGAGATTAATTATCTGTAGAAGCCTGATTGGTTCAACTAATACAGCGGGAAATGAAAAATATATAGTATATGATGTTTTACTTTATCAATGTTGGTCAATATATGGTCATTCTAGAAGGAGTAGATAGTGTTTGCCGTTTTTAAATTTTAATAAAAATATTTTAGGAATTCTTTCAATGTTAATTGTTTTATTACAATTGCCTTCTTATTATTTGTTGCAAGGCAATCAAGAAGAATTAATGTTATATATCTTTTTGATTTTCCTGATTGTATTAACTTTATTTGCTGGTGCTATAACAGGATTACTTGTAAGTCTTGTGTTCATCTTTTTTATTGGAAGTGTTCTTTTATATTTTAATTTTGCCAATACAGCTCATATGATTTATCCATTTACTTTTTCGATGAAACTTTTTTTCTTCTATGGTTTATCATCAATTGTGCTTGTGTTAATTGCAGGAAAATTACATGAATCTATCGTTGGTCAAAGAAAGCGCAACGAACAATTACAAATGGAAGTTCAAAAATATGTAGCAGTCGATGTTGAAACCGGATTTGATAATAGGTTCAGAATGGAGATGGCATTGTTAGAAGAGATGAAGCGCTCCGATAGAACAAAGAAACCGTTTATATTTGTTCTTTTAAAGTTGGATTATCTAGAAAATTTTAGAAATTTATATGGCAATAAGGAGACAAAAAGACTTATTTTAAATATTTCTAAATGTATGGATGAAGTAATGAGATTTACAGATAAAAAATTTCGATATGACATGGATCAATTTGCATTGATCTTACCTGAAACGCAAGGAAAGTATATAGATTTAATATTGGACAAATTAAGAGATAAATTATCAGAACACACCCTATCAAATAATAATCTAGTTACATTAACATATCACGCGGGCTATTTTATCTATGAGCCTGAAACAGAAATAATAGTGGCTAAACTCATAGAACAAGTTGAGAGTGAGATGATCTCTCATGAATTATAGATTCTTTTGGAATCAAATAATAATTTTAATAGTATCTATCAGTGCTTTTGTCCAATTGTCTATAATGGCTAAGGCACAAGAGAAGGAACCGGCAATCGTTTTATATTCAACACAGAATACAAAAATTAGTGCTAATGTTAATGCTATTGAGACAAACCTTTCATCAGTATTCAATATCAAAGAAGTCAAATCTGTACATGCATTTGACAAGCAAAACATTAAATCTATAAAAAATATAATTTATATTGGAGAATGGGAAGAAAAGTTACCAACTGTGCTTACAGATACAGCCAATAATAAGCAACAGAGATTACTTGTTTTTGGAAAGAATATTCAACAATTTAAGACTTTTTCAAGGTGGAAAATAAAAAAGACGATTAATATTCGACGAATTAATCAAACATCATTGAAAAGGCCCCATCCGGTTGAAATAATTCAGAATACAGGTAAAAATGAAATTTTGATGAAAGGATATGATTTAAACAACAGTTATCCTTTAGTAATCAAAAACGATAATAATTATTATTTTACAAGTACGGAATTGCAAAATATGGATATATACTCATTTTCAAAATTACTTGCAGATGAGTTTCAAAAGGAAAATGCTAAGCATCCTGTTTATATTCTTTTAGATGATGTAACACCTTTTACGAATGCTAAAAAGTTACACGCATTAACGAAAATCCTTGAACAACAGGGAAAACCTTATTATATAGCAGTGACACCCGTAGTTAGTGGTGGGGACAATAAATCGTTACGAAAGATTCAAGATAATCAGGCATTACTAAAGGTTTTGAAAGAGGCTCAGAGTAGTTGTGCAATGATAATCGCAAAAGGTTATTTGGGTAGCTATGACCTAAATAGTAATACTGTGAAAATGGAATTTTGGGATATAAAAAGAAATCAGGCAGTGACAGCAAAAAATGCTAATGATGCCATTGTTCTGAAATCTGAAACTGATTTTGCAAATGAAAAACAATACAGTAATTATTTAAAGCGCTATAAAAAAGAAGAGGAGCACTACACAGAGAACAGGCTTTCATCATCGATTAATGAGTTGGGCTTAAATCATCTTTATCCTTTAGGCCTGGAAATTCCTAATTATGGAGCTAGTAATGTTACGTATCAAATAGCATCGCAGCATTTTTCCACGATGTTTGGAAAAGTCCAATATAGCAATTCTTCAAATGACATAGGCTCTCCGTTGTTTGTTAGCAAGCCGGATTTTTTAAATAGTATGATCTTATATCCAGTCACTGTACAGATGATGTTTGAAGGTGATAGATATCCATTTGAGAAAGTAATGGATCAACTAGATCAAATCGCTAATGTTTCCGGTTCAGCTATTGGAGTTAGTTTTTCTACTTCCATAGATGCTCGATATTTAAGCAAAGTTCTAAATCAAATTGAACTGCTTTCTAACATTTATTGGTTAAATTTGAAAGAAAAGAATAATATAGTTAAAACATCTGAAATTCAAATCACACAAAAGGCTAATCAAAAGTTAGATGTGACTTTCAATTATTCGCTCATTGACAGATTAAAGCAGAGTATAAAAGATCAACCATTGGAAATGATTTTATGGATTTTAGCGATTGTTGTACTTTTGTTTATCATTATATTCTTTGTCAATGTACTAAGGTTAAGAATGGTATTGAAGAAACGACTATTTGAGGAGCGAAGGTCAAATGGCTAATACATTATTTTTTATATCACTTTCTTTGATTTGGATTATGTTGCTATACCATATGTTTCTTATGCAAGGTGGGTATAGACATTTCAGCACATTTGAACGAGTCATTCCAAAATGGGAGAAAAATATGGGGGATTTACCGACCGTTAGTGTATTTATTCCTGCGCACAATGAAGAAATTGTTATTGCTCAAACCTTACAGGCAATGTCTCGGTTGCATTATCCAAAGGAAAAGTTGGATGTGATCGTTATAAATGATAATTCCTCTGATAGAACGGGGGAAATCGCTCAAAGTTTTCATGAAAAATACTCGTTTATTCGTGTTATTGAAACACATGGTGAAAACAAAGGAAAAGGAAAGTCATCTGCATTAAATGAAGCATTGAAACAGTCAGATGGTGAAGTGATTGTTGTATATGATGCAGATAATACACCGGAAAAAATGGCCGTATGGTATTTAGTAATGGGACTGATCAATGATCCGAAAGCAGCAGCGGTTGTTGGTAAATTTCGAGTTATTAACGCTGCAAGAACGTGGCTGACAAGATTCATCAATATAGAAACGATTTGTTTCCAATGGATGGCGCAGGGCGGGCGTTGGAATTGGTTTAAAGTAACAACGATACCAGGAACGAATTTTGCGATAAGACGAAGTATTATTAAATCATTAGGTGGTTGGGATGTAAAAGCTTTAGCAGAAGATACAGAGCTGACTATTCGTGTTTATAATCAAGGTTATCACATAAGGTTTTTTCCGAAGGCTATAACTTGGGAACAAGAACCAGAAACATTAAAAGTATGGTGGAAGCAGCGAACGAGATGGGCAAGGGGAAATCAGTATGTGGTGCTTAAGTTTTTAAGACAATTCATGACACTAAAACGTAAAAGTATTATTTTTGATTTATTCTATTTCTTTTTTACATATTTTTTATTTTTCTTTGGAGTAATTATTTCCAATGTTTTGTTTATCATTAACTCATTTTATGATTTAAATTTAGTGATTGGAAATGTTGCGCTTGTACTGTGGGTTCTTGCTTTTCTTTTATTTTTAGGAGAAGTCATGATTACACTTAGTATTGAAAAAGCAGAAATGAATGTAAAAAACTTTGTTTATGTTAATATTATGTATTTCACTTATTCACAAATGTGGATAGTACTTGTTATTTATTCTCTATTTTTAGAAATAAGAAGAGTTGTATTTAAACAAGAAGTGAAGTGGTATAAAACAGAAAGATTTAGTCAAAAAGATAAAGGAGGATTAAAGTGAATAAATATACGGGTTTGTTTGCAATAATCATTATAAACATCATTGTTATACTAATTTTCCCTGTTAAAAGTCATGCCGATTCTTCTATAAATGTTGAACAAGTAAAAATTTCTTCTCAACATAATCATGTTGATCACCAATCATTGACGACTTCAGAAGTCATTTTGAATGGGGCAGTTAGTGAAACGACATTTAACTATCATATGACGGAAACTTCAAGTTCTACAAAAAATAAAATAGTGTTATATATAGAGAATTCGGGATTACTAATCTCACCATCATCATTGACGATTGCCATCGATGGTAAAAATGAGAAATCAATTGCATTGCAAGGTAAAAATACAGAGAGGAAAATAGAATTTTCATTAAGAGGGGAGGCATTAAAAAAAGGAGATCACCAAGTATCTATCAAATTCTATGGTGTTTTAAAAGAAGGAGTGTGTGTGAATAATTCCACTTCTGCCAATTGGCTGAAAGTAAAGTCAGACTCTTATATACAATTAGATACAATAAATTCTCAAACTACATTAGCGCAGTATCCATCAAATTTTATTGGTACAACCTTTAACCCAACGACAATTGTATTTCCAGATAAGCCAACAAATGCAATATTGAATAGCGTTATGCAGGTCGCCAGTTTTTTAGCTACACAAACTGATGACAAGAACAGCATTCAATTAGTAAGAGAATCCCAGTTTCATAGCTTAAAAGGTAATGTAATATTCATCGGAATAAAGCATGGATTTAATTCAAAAGAAATTAGAGAGGTAGAAACAGCCGCAAAATTACCAACAAATAGTCATGCATTAAATCTTGCAACAACTACATTAAAGAATGATGGAAAAGAAGCAAAAGTATTATTTGTTTCTGCTAATAAGCCTGAAGATTTACAAAAGCGAATTTCTATTTTAACGAATAATAAACTAATCAATCAGCTTTCAGGATCTAACCTGTCAATTGAAGATCTTCCACAAATGACAAGTACCGATCAAAATAACGTGATTTCACTTGCTCAATTTGATATGGAGAATTTAACATTAAGCAGTAATAATGAAGTGAGTGATCATCATTTTTATTATTTACCTAATAATGCTGATATCACAAAAACAATCAACTTAAAATTACGATTGAAAAAATCAGCTACTATTCATGATGGTGACAAGAATAAAGAAACTTCGCATGGCAATATAGAATTGAATGTAAAAGTAAACGGAATACCACATTCTATTGATATGAGAACATTGAAAGGCACCAATGATGGTACTTATACAGTAGATATTCCAATTTCGATTCCAAAAGAAGACTACAATGGGTTATTAGATATTCAATTCGTTGCAAATGGTTTAAAAATAAAAGATCCTTGTTATTCAACAGATGAAGAAAAGTGGATTATGATTCATAAAAATAGTACATTAACATTTTCACTTAATTCTACTAATAATATGTCAGTAGCAACTTTAGCAAGTTATCCACATAATTTAATTGTTGGCAAAGAACCATTGAAAATTATTTTACCAACTTCCAATAATGTTTCAGATGATGAATTATTTACATTATATCACTCGCTTTTTAGTTCTAATGGTCAAGAAAAGATTGAGTTAGAACTTGCTAAAGATATGACTTCAGAAAAGCTTCAGAATTCGAATGTCCTCTTCATAGGGGGCGAAGATGAACAACCTTTATTACGTAAATTAAAAAATCGAATCATTTCATTTGAAAATGGCCAACCAGATCTGCAAAAGTATGGATTTATCAGAGAAGTAACGAAAAGATATGCTTTTATACAAAAAAATGACTTTGGAGAATTAAACAATCAATATAATGTATTCGTTATTGCACGTACTAGCCAAAATACACCTTATATAACCTCAACTTTTATAAAAAAATTAGGAAATATTAATAAACATGCTACAGTTGCGACTGAAACATTAAATAATCAGTTCTTTACGAATAGTGCTTATCTTGATAAAAATCAAGATAATGACCAAGTTGTTTCGAACGAAGATGGTTCACGCTTATCCATTTCATCGATCGTAGCATTTATTGGCTTAATCGCTTTGATCGTAATGCTCCTTTTGCTTATTTTAAAACGAAAGAAGCGTTTAAAAATAAAAGACTAGTTTCTTAAATTCATTTCATAAAAGGAGTCAAAGTTATGGAATTAACCATATACTTCGACTCCTTTTTGTGATGCTTTTTGTTTAGTTCACGTTTTAACGTGTATATTGCTTCGACAATCTCCATGCCTTTTTCATGTATAAACAAGAAGTGATTAGTATGCGGTCCAACCAGCATCGGCTGCGATGACCTGACCATTGATGAAGCTTGATTCATCAGAACCTAAGAACAATGCAAGTTTAGCAATTTCTTCAGGCTGACCAGCCCGTGGCATGATAGCTAGCCCGAGGTGTTGTCGAGCTGCACCAAACTCGCTTATATTTTTCATAGAGGAGCTAATATTGGTTACTACACCGCCTGGAGCAATCCCGTTACAGCGGATGTTTTTGTCTGCGTACATGAATGCAGTATTTTTCGTCAATCCGACAACAGCATGTTTTGAAGCAGTATATGCAGCACCAGCGCGAGCACCATAAAGACCACCAGCAGAAATATTGTTAACGATTACGCCATGACCTTGTTCTAGGAAGATGTTTGCTGCAATACGCATGGATTTCATAACGCTTGTTGTATTAACGGCGAATACTAGATCCCAACGAGCATCTTCTACCTCACCAACTGGTTGCATGCCATCCATAATGCCAGCGTTGTTGACAATGTTTTGCAACGTCTAAATCTACTAGGTTCATTTAAAAAAATAATCATAAACATTTTTCGCGAGCAATGAACATGTTACAACGATAAATAATACACGTACATAACCTGTGCCTTGTTTAAGGGCGAATCTAGAGCCAATAATAGCACCGAAGATTTGTGCGATCCCCATTGGAATGCCATATGCATAATGGATTTGACCTAAAAACATGAACGTAAGAAGTGCCGCAATATTACTACCAAAGTTTAAGAATCGAGCATTTCCTGCTGCCTTTAGAAAATCAAAGCCTACCATTAAAAAAGCGAATATGAGAAAAGAGCCTGTACCAGGTCCTAAGAAGCCATCGTAAAAACCAATTGCAAAAATAACCATTATAAACAATGTTAGTTTTACAGATGATAACTTTTTGTATGTAGAATTACTGCCCCAATCTTTTTTAATAACCGTATATACAGCGACTCCTGCAAGCATGATGAGCATCAGAGGTTTTAATATATCTGGGTCCATTAAATGGACGATCCATGCGCCAAGAGCTGAACCGACAAATACTAATGGGAAAAACTTTGCGACTGATTTGAAATCCATTTTTCCTGAGCGGTAGAAAGTAATTGTGCTGGTCAAAGATCCCATTGTACCAGCAAGTTTATTTGTTGCAACGGCTGCGGCAGGAGAAAGACCGACAAATAATAGTGCTGGCAGACCAATCAACCCACCTCCACCAACTACTGAATCGATGAATGCAGCCAAAAATCCAAAAAGCACAAGAATTAATAATAATGAAAAATCAATATCAACATGAAATGGCATCAAATCAACCTTCCTAAATAGTGACTACCAAAATGGTAACTAAAATCCTTTTGAATGTAAATAGTTCAAAAAGATTTGGTATGATACATGTAACATGTAAGAAGGATACGGGGGAATATAAATGGAGGATTTAGTGCAACAGCTAAAAGCCATAGGATACACTGAATATGAAGCAAAATCCTATGTTTCACTAGTAAAATCAGGTACTGTCACAGCTTACCAAGTAAGTAAGAACTCTGGCATACCAAGAGCACGAATTTATGATATTCTGAAAAGCCTTATCGAAAAAGGGCTTGTCTTAAAAGAAGAAAAAATCGACGGAACAGTCTATTCACCACTGCCGGTAGATGTTTTTCTTGAAAAAGCACAATCCAACTGGCAAAAAAATTATCAAAACTTAAGTAATAAACTAAAGCAGCTTGAAACAACAGAGGAAAGTCCAGACAATCAAATTTTAATATTAAAAGAAAAGACAACTATCATTAGTTATTGTAGGATGCTTATTAGGAAGGCTGAGAAACGGATTATTATCTCATTGTGGGATGATATGTATGAAGAAATGAGAGAGGAGTTAGAGGAAGTAGCGGAGGGTGTTCAAATTCAAGGTATTACATTGCATGTTGATCATCCTATAAAGACTGTGGATTTACATCGCATTACACATTTTACAGAAGCACCGACTAGTAAAAGGTGGTTCGTTTTGTCGATCGACGCAAAGGAAATGATATATGGCTCATATGTAAATGATTGTGAATTGGCTTTTTATACGAATGATCAAGTACATATATATTTATTAGAAGATTATGTTTGGCACGATGTACTAGTTAATCGTTTAGTAAAACGCAACAAAGACAATTTGGAACAGTGGATTTCGGAAGAACGTAAAAAGTTTTTTATGGAAGATGGATTTGTGGAAAAGTAAGTGGATAAATCATTAATCGAAAAATTATACACATGTGGATAACTAAAAAGCTTATAAAATCTAGGTGAATAGGTTTATAAGCTTTGATGTTTACATAGGCGAAGTAGCAGTAGAAGGAAATTTTCTTTATAAAAGTACTTTTGCAATGGATTTTTGTGGAGACTAAAAACATAAAATTGAATAAACATATGCAAATAGGATTTTTTAGACATAAAAAGTTGGCAAATCTATATGGGATGAAGGGATAGGATGATCAGATTTTTTCAGTTCATTTCAAGCTTTGATGATAATTTGGCGAATTTCATAGAATTATATGGTGTGTTTATTTATATTGCATTATTTTTCATCATTTATTCAAAAACAGCTTTTGTGGTTTTGACCTTTTTACCGGGCGATGCACTGGTATTTGCTAGTGGAGCGTTGACGGCAATCGGAAAATTGGATTTTTGGATATTGTTAATCCTCTTTATCAGTGCAACGATTGCAGGAGATAGTCAAAATTATTTGATTGGAAATTTATTTAGAAGATGGCATGATAAAAAGCCACGATTAAAAAATTTTTTAGAAAATACACTTCAAACAGCTCAAACATTTGTTCATCGGTATGGCTCATTTTCTATTTTAGTTGCCCGGTTTGTTCCTCTGATGCGAACGACTGTCCCACTTGCTAGCGGCCTTACTCAGTATTGTTTTTCAGTATTTTTGAAGTTTAATAGTTTAGGTGCCATTCTATGGGCATCTTTTTGGTTAAGCATAGGTTATGTATTAGGTAATATTGAATGGATTGAAAATAATTTAGTTATATCTTTGACGATGATATCGTTTATTCCATTGCTCGTTCCAACGATATTTGTAGTTATCAATAAGCTGAAAAAGACCTTTTTTCATAATACAAAAAATGATAATGCTGAAAAACCAAGTTAAAAAGAGTTACTTCAAAATTGTTTTTGGGTAACTCTTTTGTGCTTTAATAAGCTAAGTGGAAGGCTAAGAGGAGTAGAGTATTCAAAATGTAACTTCTTGCAGCGCATAATGAAAATCTTAGCAAAAGAAAGAAGTTCTAATTAGTATGTGAAGTGAAGCCTTACTCAGTGAAGTTTTCTTCACCTCTACTGTTTATGAATAGGACCATTATATTTTTACAGGGAGTCGATCCTCGCTTGAGATCGTTGAAAAACTATAGCTTTACCATCTTTTCCTTTATTTTATGAGCTCAAAAAGCTGATTTATATCGCATTTTTGAAGGCTTTTCTGTAGAGGACTATGAATAAGATTTACTAAACAGGCACTGCACAAAGAAAATGATTTATAAAATTGATTTAGTATAAATATAAAGTGAAAAAAATTTAAAGATATATTGACTTTATAGAATTGCGATGATAAGATATTTAAGTCGCTGAAACAAAGTGAAATAAAAACTATTGACATTGTGAAGCGAGATTGATATAATAACCAAGTCGTCAAGATAGACGATATAACTATGAACCTTGAAAACTGAACAAGCAAGACGTTAATCAATAAAATTTGTTCACTAACCTCCGTTAGTGACAAAGACAAAATAGATATCA
>NZ_VCBL01000007.1 GCF_007896435.1 Rummeliibacillus suwonensis | reverse complement strand
TTCGTCCTGAGCCAGGATCAAACTCTCCATAAAAGTTAAGTTTGAAAGCTCATTTGCTTTGCTAGCGTATCATCCGAAGATGATATCTATTTTATCTTTGTCACTAACGGAGGTTAGTGAACAAATTTTATTGATTAACGTCTTGCTTGTTCAGTTTTCAAGGTTCATATTTCATCACTTATCAGCGACTTAGTTATTTTAACATAACAATATTTGCTTTGTCAAGATTTTTTAACTTCTAAGTTTCTGATAAATAAGTCGCAATTCTTCAACAGCAACTTATATACTATATCATCTTCATTTTTTAATGTCAATGATTTTTTAAAGCTAACAAGTTAAGAAAATTAGCAACTCAATTAATATAACACTATATCATTACATATGCAAGTGAAATTATTAAAATAAAAATCTACATCGGCACTTCACCTTCGCTAAAAAACATATGCTCCTGTCGCTTTGCTTTCGTCGCAGGAAAACATAGTGCTCCTGTCGCTTTGCTTTCGTCGCAGGAAAAACATGTACTCCTGCCACTTCGCTTTTGTTGCAACAAACAGCTGCTAAATAAAGTGAAGATTCCATCAGTGGGGGTTTTCTTCATCCCCTACTGATGGTTAGCTAAACCAATCGGACTTTTATGGGCAGTTGATCCCACCTACCTTTCTCGTTTATCTCTACATCTTGAAGTGGGGGTCTTACTGCCCGTTAAAGCGGGATAAATGAAGATTGATAAACAGCAAAAAACGACGTTCTCAAATGAAAAGAACGTCGTATCAGTATAAAATCTATTTGTGAATCATTTCATTAGTCACGTGAACGCATTAATGGGAATAATAACACATCGCGAATAGATTGAGCGTTTGTCAAAAGCATGATCAAACGGTCTACGCCGATTCCTAAACCACCAGTAGGGGCCATACCATATTCTAATGCTTCTAAGAAATCTTCATCCATTTCATGTGCTTCATCATTACCTTGTTCTTTTTCACGTAATTGCGCTTCAAAACGTTCGCGTTGGTCAATTGGATCATTTAATTCTGTAAATGCATTTGCATGTTCACGTCGTACGATGAATAATTCGAAACGATCCGTAAATCGTGGATCTTCAGCATTCTTCTTAGCAAGTGGTGAAATTTCAACGGGATGACCATAAACAAATGTAGGTTGTACTAATGTTTCTTCTATCTTTTGTTCAAAGAATTCATTGATAATATGCCCTACTTCCATCGTATCCTTAATCTCTACATGATGCTCATGAGCAAGAGCTTGTGCTTCTTCTTTCGTCATTTCTTTCCAGAAGTCTACACCTGTAGCCTCTTTAACCGCATCTACCATGTGTAGACGTTTCCAGCCTTTAGAAAGATCGATTGTATCTTCACCATATTGAATTTGAGTTGTACCGAGTACTTCTTGAGCAACATGTCCAAATAAATCTTCAGTAAGGTCCATAATATCGTGGAAGTCCGCGTATGCTTCATATAGTTCAAGCAAAGTGAACTCTGGGTTGTGGCGAGTAGATACACCTTCGTTACGGAATACGCGACCGATTTCGTATACCTTTTCAAGACCACCCACAATTAAACGTTTTAAGTATAGTTCAATTGCTATACGCATATACATCGTTGCATCTAATGCGTTATGGTGTGTAACGAATGGACGAGCTGCTGCACCACCTGCTACAGAGTTTAACATTGGTGTTTCAACTTCTAAGTAGCCTTTATTGTCTAAGAAATTACGAATGGAACGGATGATTTGACTGCGCGTAATGAAAGTTGCTTTACTATCTTCATTTGTGATTAGATCCAAATAACGTTGGCGATAACGTTGTTCTACGTCTTGTAAGCCATGGAATTTTTCAGGTAATGGGCGTAAAGATTTAGATAAGAAAGTGAATTCTAGTGCTTTAACAGTTAATTCACCAACGTGTGTTTTAAAGATTGTACCTTTAATCCCTACGATATCACCAAGGTCAGCATGTTTAAAAATATCATAGGCTTCTTCACCAATTGCATCTTTACGTACATAGATTTGGATTTGACCGCCAAGATCTTGGATGTTCGCAAAACCGACTTTACCCTTGCTGCGTTTTGTCATGATCCGGCCAGCGATCGCTACTTGTTCTGGATGTTCATTTTCTTCTAATTCTTCTTTTGATAAATCAGCGTATTGTTTTTTTAATTCGCTTGATAAATGTGTGCGTTCAAAGCGTTGACCGAATGGGTCTAAGCCTTTTTCTCTTATAGAATCCATTTTTTGGCGTCTCACCAAAAGTTGGTCATTTAATTCTTCTGCCACAATTTTCACTCCTTATATTTGTTGCGCTTAGCAGTCCATAATGTATTTATTGTACACAATTTTCATGGATGAATCACGTCTTTCTACTCATTTTCCCTTTAAATCTAACATTACATGTGGGATATAGAGAAAAAAGAAGTGTTCAGAAACTACCATTTAATCATTATTTTTAATAGATTTTTTTCATGTAAAAAGCTTTTTCATATACGAATGGGAGCAATCGCTCACATAAATGAAAGTTTGCTTACGCTTTGGAGGTGTGAGATCTTACTGTCCCTTATACAGGTACAGAGTAGAACAATAGAAAAGTAACGTCATAACTTAGGGGATGTCTAAAAGTGTTAAAAACGCCTTTGAGACATCCCCTCTTTAGAATTCATATAGCCTATTAACCCAATTGGATATAATCGGGAATATTTTCTTGTCCTTCGATTTCCTCGACAAGTTCGTTTAAGATCATGTGCAACTCTAATGCCGTTTCGGCTTGATTAATACGATTACGTGCTTTACCATTGCCTCTTACACCTTTTAAGTACCATGAAGCGTGTTTACGCATTTCACGTACCGCAATGCTTTCTCCCTTAAGTTTCATCAAACGATCAAAGTGCAGTAAACATACATCGATTTTTTCACGAATTGGTGGTTCAGGCATTAGTTTACCCGATTTTAAATATTCAACTGTACGAAAAATCATCCATGGGTTTCCTAATGCTGCACGACCAATCATAACACCATCAGCACCTGTATATTCTAATAGGCGTTTGGCGTCTTCTGGCGTTTCAACATCACCATTGCCGATGAATGGAATATGGATATTCTCTTTTACTTCTTTTAAAATATCCCAATTTGCTTTTCCTTCGTACATTTGAAGACGAGTACGACCGTGCATGGCAATGGCAGATGCCCCAGCGCGTTCTGCAGCTTGTGCATTTTTTACTGCATAAACGTGATCCTCATCCCAACCGATACGCATTTTACAGCTTACGGGTTTGTCAACAGCATCCACAACTGCAGAAACCATTTCATAAATTTTATTTGGATCCAATAACCACTTAGCTCCTGCTTCACATTTAATAATTTTGTTGACAGGGCAGCCCATATTAATATCGATGATATCCGCTGTAGTATATTTATCTACATATCGTGCTGCTTCAACTAATGTTTCTTTGTCGCCACCAAAAATTTGGAGTGAAAGTGGATTTTCACGTTCATCAATATATAGCATACTCATCGTTTTATTATTACGATGAACGATCCCTTTATCTGAAATCATCTCTGCATATACTAGGCCCGCTCCGAATTCTTTCACCGTTAGACGAAATGCCGAGTTACAGACACCAGCCATTGGCGCAAGTACGACACGATTGTCCATGACAATATCGCCAATTTTAAACGGTTTATCGTTCATTAAAGTCACCGTTTTTCCTCCTTAATAGACGATTATGCATTCGTCTTTGGGTTTATATTTATTACTTTATTTCGATATATCCAATAATGATTCCCTAAAAAATCAGCATGTTCTAGACCCGGTTTCTACACAATGAAACGGAGCAATCTGGTTCCTTGAAAGAATCTAACTTAATGAATCCTTTGAGCCCTTGGAAAGGATGAATCCTGATAAATCAGTGGCTATCTTCCATCGTCTGACGCCCTCTTTTCCAACTTGCTCAAGTAGCGCTTGAAATGCTACGCCAATCGTTGGGTGCTTAAGCTCTGGTGCAATTTCCACTAAAGGAACGAGAACAAATGCACGCTCATGCATTCGAGTATGAGGTACAATAAGCGTCTCTGTTTCAATATTGTCATGATTATAGAGTAAAATGTCAAGGTCTATCGTTCGTGGACCCCATCGAATAACACGAACTCTTTTTAATGCTTGCTCCACTTTTTGACATTCTTCCAATAATTCTTGTGCAGCTAATGGCGTATGTACAAGGATCACCATATTTAAGAAAACGTCTTGATCTGTGTAGCCAACTGGGTCCGTTTCATAAATCGATGAAAGTTTCACAACCATGATTGCCGGATGTTGTTGTAATAATTGTACAGCATGACGTAATGTTTCCTCTTTATCCCCCATATTAGACCCTAATGAAATATAAGCCTCATTCATGCAAACACTCCCCTAGTTATTGCTACAGATACTTCTTTGTAGTGACCTGGAATTGGTGGGTCCGGCTTGATAACCTCGACACGAATCCCCTTTACTATATTTGAATATGTTCCTAGTATTTCTGCAGCAATTTTCTCGGCAACTGATTCGATCAATTTAAATGGTTTTCCCTCTACAATTTTTTGGCAAACCTCATAAACTTCTGCATAGCTTACGGTATGATGAAGGTCATCTGTTTCGCCAGCATGGTGTAGATCCGTAGCAATAGACACGGTCACTCGAAAACGTTGCCCTAGCCTAGTTTCCTCCGGCAACACACCATGAAAACTATAGAATTCCATATCTCTAATGTGAATATAATCCATTTTGTTTCTCCTAACATCAGCTTATCGTATTAAATACTTAAAGTTACGCTTTATCAATTATGCCTCAGCGTATTGCGTCCGAATTTTTTCGAGTATGCTTGAAAAGCTCCTCTTTCAAATCCGTGACATCCGCTGGAAGCCATGGTTCAACAGATTTAACACTAAGTTAGTCACTTAGGCAATTCCGCCTGCGCTTTGCTGTTGGCATATAAAACATCTGTTGCTTTATTGCCCCCGCTTTCATGCAGGATATGCAGCTGGGGAGCAATCGCTCATGACTGTTTTTTACATATTGAAGTGAAGAATTATTGTCCATTCATGCAAAGAATTGATTACAATTGACTGTCATTGTTATTTCAACGCATCCATCATTTTCATCATTCTTGCAATCGGTTTTACATCATGTACTCTTACCATATGGCAACCCTTGTCTACTCCATAGCAACAAGTTGCTCCAGTTCCTTCCATACGTTCACTTACTGGAAGATCAAGCACATTACCGATCATACGTTTGCGCGATGTCGCTAGTAATACCGGATATCCCATATCTACAAGACGCGGTAAAGCTTTCATCATCTCAATATTTTGTTCGTGTGACTTAGCAAATCCGATACCTGGGTCTAACCAGATATATTCGTCTTTTACTCCTGCCTTATGGGCAATGTCAACACTTTTCTCTAAATCCCTTTTAGCATCTGCCCAAAAATCTTCTCCATAATCTTCGTTTGTACGATTATGCATTAAAATAATAGGCACATGAAGCTCTGCTGCTACATTCGCCATTTTAGGATCGTATTGTGCTCCCCAAATATCATTAATAATATGTGCACCTGCCTCAATAGCAGCACGTGCCACTTGTGACTTAAATGTATCAACAGAGATTAATACATCGACTTCTGAGCGAATAGCTTTTATTGCCGGAATGATTCGAGAAAGTTCTTCCTCTGCTGAAATAGGAGTATGACCTGGTCGAGTAGACTCTCCACCAACATCAATAATTTTAGCACCATCAGCGACCATTTCTTTGGCATGCTTCACTGCATTTTCAACAGAATCGTATTGACCACCATCTGAAAAAGAATCAGGTGTGACGTTTAAAATTCCCATAACGACTGTTTCATTTGCAAAATCTAACGTGTGACTATCAATTGTTAATACTTTATATTTGTCAAGATTCAATCTTCTTACTCCCTTTCAATAGATGCGATATACATGGTATGTAATTGCCGATAGATGTCTCCTGCATTACCTAGAAAGCATTTTTCGTCCAATTTTTTAATAGGAATCAACTCTTGAATTGAAGTTGTGATAAAACATTCATCAGCCTTTTCTAAATCCTGCGGCCTATACTTTCCTTCATGTATATTTAGTCCAACCTCATGAGCCAAGCGTAATACATGTTGGCGTGTAATACCTGGTAAAATTCCTGTAGAAATAGAAGGTGTATATAGTTCTTTTTTTATTGCCCAGAAAATATTCGAAGTAATCCCTTCTGCTATATGGCCTTCTGCATTAACAAAGAAGCCCTCTAATCCTTTCAAGGAAGGTACTTCAAAACGAGCTCGTATATTATTGGCATAATGGTGGGATTTATAGCGAATGGCCTGCTCTGGTGAATTACGTATCGTATGCAACCAAACTGCATTTTTTTCGTGACCTCTTGAAGCTGTTGGAAGTTCTTTACGAAAAATAATAACATTAGGGTTTGAATAATGTGTTTTACTTAATCCGATACCACCTTCGCCAGCAGAAATATTTAAGCGGAAATAGCCATCTGTTTGTCCATTTCGTTTATTTAATTCTATTATAACATCCCGTAATTCTTCGAAAGTGTAGGACATCGTAATTCGATATTCTTCTAAAGCCCTTTGGATACGTGCGCAATGTTCATTCCAAAGAAAGGGTTTGTCGTTGTATGTACGAAATGTTTCAAAAAAGCCCAATCCATATAAATAACCATGGTCAGTTGGTGAAACAGATAATTCTGTACTCTCAATATACTTTCCATTCATCCAACAAATCATTGTACTCTCTCCTTGCAATAGGTAGTGATAAAATTTTTTAAAAGTTTTTTGCCATCTTGGGTCATGATGGACTCCGGATGGAATTGTACGCCTTCTACTGCAAATTCCTTGTGACGGATGCCCATGATTTCTCCCTCTGCTGTCCAAGAGGTGATTTCAAGACAGCTTGGGAGCGTTTCTTTTTCAACGATTAACGAATGATATCTTGTTGCTGTGTAAGGATTCGATAAATCTTTATTTACGCCTTTATCATCATGATAGATCGCTGATGTTTTACCGTGCATTAAACGGTTAGCACGTATCACTTTCCCACCAAACGCTTGCGCAATCGCTTGATGTCCTAAACATACCCCTAATATGGGAATTTGCCCTGCGAAATGTTGAATGACTTCAAGGCTGATTCCAGCTTCGTTTGGACTACAGGGTCCCGGTGATATTACAATCATTTCAGGCCGCACTTCTTCTATTTCTTCGATACTAATGCCATCATTACGCTTAACAAGCAATTGCTCACCTAGCTCACCAAAATATTGAACTAAATTGTATGTAAAGGAATCATAATTATCAATCATTAAAATCATCGTTCTTTTACTCCTTCCGCCATTGTTTTAGCCTGCCATAGCGCTTTTGCTTTATTGAGTGATTCTATGTATTCGCGCTCAGGCACCGAATCAATAACAACACCTGCACCCGCTTGAATATAGGCTACTCCATTCTTGATAAAAGATGTACGAATAACAATATTTAGTTCAATGTCTCCATTAAATCCGATCCAGCCAATTGACCCCGTATACAATCCGCGTCGCACAGGTTCTAATTCTTCAATTATTTCCATTGTACGTATTTTGGGAGCACCCGTAATGGTTCCTCCAGGGAAAACCGCCCGAATAATTTCTGCATTGCTTTTATCTTTTGACACCTTCCCTCGCACATTCGAAACAATATGCATAACATGTGAATATTTTTCAATCACCATCAATTCATCAACATGAACGGTGCCATATTCAGAAACGCGCCCCAAATCGTTTCTCTCAAGGTCGACAAGCATGATATGTTCAGCACGTTCTTTCTCATGATGGATCAATTCGTCCGCAAGCGTCCTATCTTCAGCGTCATCCTTACCACGTGGACGTGTTCCTGCAATTGGGCGAGTTGATAGGTTGTTTCCATATTTTTGAAGCAATAATTCTGGCGATCCTGATACAATCGAAAAATGAGGTGAAGCGATATACGCCATATACGGAGAGGGATTAAATGTGCGGAGCGCTTCATACATGATGATGGGATCCACATCTACTTTTTGGGCCTGACGGACAGATAAGTTTACTTGGAATACGTCCCCTTGAGCAATATAGCGTTGAATTTGTTCAACAGCCTCCTTAAACTGCTCACATGTCATCGAAACCAAGCGAGAGTCATCATTTTTAACTGCTTGAGCAATTGTATGATTAAAGTAACTTTTTGAACAGTCAGTTTGCCAGCTTTTTGCTAGTTCCTCCACGTCTATATCAGATGTAGATAATTTCATAACAGTTGCCTTTTCATGTTCAACATCTAATACCGTCCAACAATCCACTATATAAAAGTATATATCTGGAATTTGTAGATCATCTTTAGCGATATTCGGAAGTACTTCAATCTTCCGCACATAATCATATGCTATAAAACCAATAGCACCCCCATAAAACGAATCGCTTGGCGCATCAACTTTATATTGTAAAAGCAATTGTTCAACTAATTGGAGGGGTTCCCCTATGTGTATATCTCGTCTACCATCTCGCCAATCGATTTGTAATCCATTTTCTGTAGATTGTACGACAGCAAGTGGATTCCAGGTAGCAATTGTTTTAGTGCCACCTCGTCCACTTTCTAAAAATACACTATGTGTTTCATTTTCTATTCTCTTTTTATAGCTATTAAAAAAGACATCTTTTTGTATTGGAAAAGGTTCAGACTTTATCAGTTGAATGACCAATTGAAAACCTCCATATTCTCTTTCTAAATCTGCTTTCAGTATAACAACACCTATGTATTTAACAAAGTAATAATTTTATCCACTTGATCAATCCATCATGAGACGTAATTGTATATGGATTTTGAATTGTGCTTAAGACCTATGAGATCATTCAGTTAATCACTATGACTGGCACTTTACTTTTGCCATAACAGTATCCATGAACAATTGCTCCAACCTGTACATGAAAAAGTTTTTCCCACAGAAAAAAGAGTACTCATTGTTTTTGAGTACTCTTTCTTAATAGGATAAGTATCAATTAGTCATCATAGCGATATAAAGCTGTACTGAAGTAACGTTCACCTGTATCAGGAAGAAGTGCTAAAACATTTTTGCCTTTTCCTAGGCGTTTTGCTGTTTCAATTGCTGCATACAATGCCGCACCAGATGAAATACCAGCTAACACGCCTTCTTCTCTTGCTACTTTACGAGCTGCATCGAATGCATCTTCATTTGCAACTTGGAAAATAGAATCATAAACTTCTGTATTTAACACTTTAGGAACGAAACCTGCACCAATACCTTGAATTTTATGTGGACCTGGTTTACCACCTGAAAGTACTGGAGAATCTTTTGGTTCTACAGCGATGACTTCAATATTTGGATATTTTTCTTTTAATACTTCGCCAGTACCTGTTACAGTACCACCAGTACCAACACCTGAGATGAAAGCATCTAAGTTTAAGCCTTCGAATGCTTCAATAATTTCTGGTCCAGTAGTTGCACGGTGCGCTTGAACATTTGCAGGGTTTTCAAATTGTTGTGGTACAAACCAGCCATTTTTTTCTACTAGCTCGTTTGCTTTAGCAATAGCACCTTTCATACCATCTGCACCTGGAGTTAAAACAAGTTCAGCACCATAAGCACGTAATAGATTACGACGTTCAACACTCATCGTATCAGGCATGACAATAACAGTTTTATAGCCTTTTGCTGCTGCTACCATAGCAAGACCGATACCAGTGTTACCACTTGTAGGTTCAACAATTGTGCTACCTGGTTTTAATTTTCCTTCTTTTTCAGCTGTTTCAATCATTGCTGCTGCGATACGGTCTTTTACACTGCTGCCTGGGTTAAAATATTCTAGTTTTGCATAAACATTCCCATCGTTAGGTCCTGTTACATGGTTCAATTTTACGATCGGTGTATTGCCAATTAATTCTACTACTGAATTTACTATTTTACTCATCTACTATTCCTCTCCCAATCCCTAGTATTTTAATATGCTTTATTGTCTTTATATTACAACTTTTGAAAATAGTTTGTCAATAAAAATATCTTACGTTTTTAATAAATATAGACTATTTTTGTCTATTCAATGAACCAAATATAATAATATCATTTCAAGTGTATACAAAATTTACACAAAAAGATTTATGAAATTGATTCAAATTATGACAGTTAGTTCTTTTGTGAGTGAATTTCTTCGATAAAACCTTCTAGTTCTTCTTTAGAATAGTGATATTTTTCTTCACAGAAATGACAATGTGCTTCCGCCATACCATCTTCATCTATCATCTCTTGAATCTCTTTTTCACCAAGGCTAAGAATGGCAGCCCCAAAACGTTGTTTAGAACATGTGCATTGGAATTTAACCGGCATTTGATCCAAAATTTGAACATTTCCTTCGCCCAGTACTGCTTCTAAAATCTGTTCCGGCGTATACCCTTTTTGAATCATTTTAGAGATGGGTTCGATGGTTGATAAATGTTCTTCAATTTCTGTAATGGTTTCGTCATCTACACCAGGTAATACTTGAATAATAAAACCACCGGCTGCAAGAATGGTGTCATCCGTGTCCACCAATACACCCAATCCGACAGATGACGGGACTTGTTCAGATTTGGCAAAATAATAGGTGAAGTCTTCTGCAATTTCTCCAGATATGATGGGTACTTGTCCTGTAAAAGGATCGCGCATACCAAGGTCTTTTACAACTGTTACTGTCCCTTCTGTACCAACTGCACGACGAACATCCAGCTTACCTTGTGGGTTTGAATCAAAATGAACTTGTGGGTGTATCGCATATCCACGCACTTCTCCTTTTGCATTTGCACAAACGACCATAGGACCAATTGGACCATTACCATCTACTTTCACCGTAATAGAAGCATCACCTTTTAACATAGCTCCCATCATAACAGTTGCAGTCATTGTTCGCCCAAGTGCCGCAGAAGCGGTAGGCCATGTGTTATGTCGGCGTTGTGCCTCACCTACAGTATCAGTTGTACGAACTGCAAACGCACGGACACTCCCGTTAAATCCAAGCCCTCTTACTAAATAATCAGCCATTCTTCTTCTCCTTTTCTTCATGATTTCTTTTATAAATGATGTTTAATCCCTTTAACGTTAGAAACGGATCAACTATATCAATGATAGTAGATTCTTTTGCAACCAAATTTGCTAGACCGCCTGTTGCAATCACTAATGCATCTTCTCTATCTTGTTGGCGTATGCGTCCAATAATTCCTTCAACTTGTCCTACATAACCATATACAATACCTGCTTGCATAGAAGAAACCGTATTTTTTCCGATAACGTTTTGAGGTGTCGCAATTTCTATTCTCGGTAGTTTTGAACAATGTGTAAAAAGTGCCTCCATAGATATTGTCATCCCCGGGGCAATTGCACCACCCATGTACTCTTTATTTTCATTGATATAACAATATGTTGTTGCTGTACCGAAATCCACAACGATTATTGGGGCCCCATATTCTTGGATAGCTCCAACAGCATTGACAATTCGATCGGCACCGATTTCTCTTGGATTTTCACATTTGATATTGAGCCCTGTTTTTACTCCAGGTCCTACTACTATAGGTTCGATAGAAAAATATTTCCGACACATCGTTTCAAGCGAAAACATGATTGGCGGTACGACCGAAGAAATGATAATACCCTGTATGTCTTTAAAAGATAAGTCTCCATCCATAAACAGAGTTTTAAGCTGCATAGCATACTCATCTTCTGTTTTTAAGGTGTCTGTTTTCATTCGCCAATGGTGTTCAAGATGATCCTCTTTATAAATTCCTATTGAGATATTCGTATTTCCTACATCCATCACTAAAATCATGAAAATTATCCTCACTTATTATGTCATTCTTCATGAATCATAACATATCTACATAGATGAAAAAAAGCTGACTACCTTACTGAATGTAGGAGTCAGCTCTTACTGTTGCAATGATCAATGTTCTTCTTGAATTCCGTCGCTTTTTTGTTCACCGTTAGAATCTTTAGGCAGATCGCTAACTGTCGGATCGGATTTACCGTTTATATCTAATTTTGTTTCTTGAACAATTTTAGCATCAGTAGATTCGATCTCTTGAGCATCGTTTTCGTCTCCAAGTTTATGATTTTTTCTTTCATAAGAGCGTTCTGGAAGCTTACCGTATTTTTCTAAATGCTCGATTTGTTCAGCATCTAATGTTTCAACTTCGAGTAAAGTTGTAGCAATTAGATTTAAAAGATCACGACGTTCTGTCAAAATTTTTCTTGTACGCTCATATTGTTCCTTCACGATTTGTTGCATTTCTTGATCAATTTCGTATGCAATGCGATCGGAATAGTTCTGTTCAGAATTTAAGTCACGACCTAGGAATACATTGCCACCTTGGCTAGAGCCAAATTGCAATTGTCCAAGCTTATCGCTCATACCGTATTCAGTAACCATTGAGCGAACAATACTTGTTACACGTTGAAAGTCATTATGAGCACCTGTTGAAACTTCACCGAAGACAATATCTTCTGATACACGTCCACCAAGTAACCCTGCCACTTTATCTAGTAGTTCTGGTTTTGTCATGAAATAACGATCTTCTTTTGGAAGCATTACAGCATAACCACCAGCTTGACCACGAGGAACGATTGTTACTTTATGCACTTTTTCTGCCTCATCTAATGTCAAGCCTACCACTACGTGTCCGGCTTCATGGAATGCAACAATATTACGTTCTTTTTCCGAAATGACACGGCTTGTTTTGGCAACCCCAGCAATAACACGATCGGTTGCTTCATCAATATCGCCCATATCGATTTTCTTCTTATTTTCACGGGCTGCTACTAATGCAGCTTCGTTCAATAAATTCTCTAAATCTGCACCGGAAAATCCTGGTGTGCGTTGTGCAATTGCCTTTAAGTCTACTGTTTCATCTAATGGTTTTTTACGAGCATGTACTTTAAGTACTGCTTCACGGCCTCTTACATCTGGACGACCTACAGTAATTTGTCGGTCAAAACGACCTGGACGTAATAATGCAGGGTCTAGTATATCTGGTCGGTTAGTTGCAGCGATGATGATGATACCTTCATTTCCACCGAAACCATCCATTTCAACAAGTAATTGGTTCAACGTTTGTTCGCGTTCATCGTGCCCACCGCCTAAACCTGCACCACGTTGACGGCCTACTGCATCAATTTCATCGATGAAGATGATACATGGAGCATTTTTCTTAGCAGTTTCAAATAAATCACGCACACGAGAAGCACCAACACCAACGAACATTTCAACGAAATCAGAACCACTGATTGAGAAGAAAGGAACGCCAGCTTCACCAGCTACTGCTCGAGCCAATAACGTTTTACCTGTACCTGGAGGTCCTACTAGTAGGATCCCTTTTGGAATACGTGCGCCGATTTCATCAAACTTGGTATGGTCTTTTAAGAAATCTACAACCTCTACAAGTTCTTGTTTTTCTTCATCGGCACCAGCTACATCTGTGAAACGAACTTTTTTCTTTTGGTCATCATATAATTTTGCTTTACTTTTGCCAAAGCTCATCATACGATTTCCGCCGCCTTGAGCCTGATTCAACAAGAAGAAGAACAGGATAAAGATGACTATAAATGGAATAATCCCAGTCAGAAATTGAATCCATCCGTTCGATTCTGGAGCCCCTAAAAATTGGATCTTAGTATTTGCTTTCGCTTCTTTATGAATCTCATTCATCAATTCTTGATCATCAAGGGGTATATTGGTAACGAAAGACTCGCCTTTTTTATACCCTTCCATTTCACCTTTTACTACATAGACCGCTTTATCTGGTTGAATTGTAGCTTTAGTTACTTTGCCATTCTCTAATGCTGTAATAAACTCGTGATATTGTATCTCTTTCGTAGGTTGGTTCGCATTATTAAACGTCCCAAAGATCCCGATAATCACGAGGAAAATTAATAAATAAAATATGGTGTATCGAAATATTCGATTCATCCCCAGCCTCCTCACAAGATAAACAGAAAAACTATAGTAAATCTTAACATATGAAGTTTTGGTCGTACAATGAAAAGCCTCTTATTCAAGATGTTTCCTTTTAAAATTGTCTAAAAAGATACATCTTTCTTAAAACGAGTAAACTGATGGCTTTAAAACACCTATATAAGGTAAATTACGGTATTTTTCTGCGTAGTCTAAGCCAAAACCTACTACAAATGCATCTGGAACCTCAAAGCCAACATAATCTGCTCGTAAATTCACCTTACGACCAGATGGTTTATCTAACAAAGTAATGATCTTGATAGATTTTGCTTTACGGTATTTAAATAAATCGACAAGATAGCTTAGCGTAAGACCACTATCAATAATATCCTCAATAATGATAATATCACGACCCTCAACACTAGTGTTCAGGTCTTTAACAATTTTTACCTCTCCTGAAGAAACGGTTGCATTACCATAGCTAGTTACATCCATAAAATCGATTTCTACATAAGAATCAATTCGTTTCATCAAATCTGCCATAAATGGCATTGCACCTTTAAGTACACCCACCAATAATGGAAACTTATCTTGGTATTCTATTGTTAGAGATTCCCCAAGCTCTTTAATCTTGTCTTGTAACTCTTCCTCTGAAATTAATACTTTTTCGATGTCCTTCTGAAGCATCTTTAGTTCCTCCTTGATTATATATAGACACTACAAAGTTTGCTGATCAACGATGAATATTGTATCATCCGTTAATCGTTTGCTATTCGAAAAATAGCTACTTACACGGAGCCCTGGGACGGCAATGACCTCATTGTCATTGGTAACAACAATCGGCCAAATTTCTCTAAGCGCCATTGGAACTTTTTCGTCAATAAAAAGACGGGAAATTCGCTTTTGTATATTTGCTCCAAGCAATTGTATGCGATCTCCATCCATTCTGCCACGAATATGTAATGGTAATGCGAAACATGTTGCATTTACAAAGTAGCTTTTTGCCTGTGATGATATATCTGATGGAATCTTGTCATCCACTTTCCCGATATAAAGGCGCAAACGATTAGGTAATTCAATCCAATGTCCAAATGGCAAAATCTTAGATGTTGGATGAGATGTACTTACCTTTTTCATCAGGATTAACTCATCATATTGGCGAATTGCTTTTGCTCCTTTAGGTAAATCAATCGTCGCATTTCCAGTTGTTGTTCGTACTAGTTTTAGAATGGAATTCCAAAGGGTGTAACTTTGTAACATGATTGTATCTTTATAGAGATAATTTAATAGTAGTAGAATGATTCTCCTTTGTAAAGCAAGCGGCTGATTTTGGAATGTATTTATATTAATTTTCCATAAATCGCTCTGTTTTTCAATCAATACATCTTGCAAAGCTTCCTTAGCCAATGATTGCAATAATTCTTCATCGGCTTGTACTTTTTCAGTATAGTGCATAACCGCTTCTGCTATCTTTGGGTTTTCATTTCTTAATAGTGGAACAACATGGTGTCTCATTCGGTTACGAGTGTAGGAGTCTTTTTTGTTGCTGGAATCCTCTCTATAATCTTGGTTGTAGGCTTGCAAATATTCAAGAATATCCTCTCTAGTTATTGAAAGAAATGGTCGAATCAATTCTCCATTTGCAAATGGTCGACGGCGTAAGATCCCTTGCATCCCAATATCATGCGATCCACGGATCAACGCCATTAAAACTGTTTCGATTTGATCATCTGCATGATGCGCTACGACTAGTTTAGAACTGTTTGTTTCTGTCATGACCTGTTCAAAATAGGTATAGCGCTCTCTTCTACAAACTGCCTGCATATTACCTTGTTCCGCTTCTAAAATAGATGGGATGGGAATATCAGTGGCATATACCGGGATGCCACGTTCCCTGCAAAAAGATTCTACATAATGCCGATCACCAGCTGCATCTTCACCCCTTAACATGTGATTGACATGCACAGCGGCAACAGAAACACCTAATTTCTCTTGCTGATGATGTAAATAATGCAGTAAAGCCATCGAATCGGCCCCGGCGGAGCAAGCTACAAGAAGACGATCTCCTACATGACACAACCTATATTGTTGTATATATTCAGATACTTTTTGCTCGAGTTTCGTCATCTTCTCACCTCATCATTATTTTACCATTCTTTCCCGGGAAATTTCTTGTAAAGTAGGCTTAAATAATGACCAATTTACTGTTTTATGTTGGATTTCAACACATACGATGGTACAATCATCCATTGGCTGATTATTATGACGAAAAGTATTTAAAATTTGGGGACAAATCTCTTGAATAGGAAGATGCCTATGCTGTAATAAACTATTGCGTAATAGCTCTTCTTGTTGCGCCCATGGCATATCCTCAAAAAACAAGCCATCTGTGCACATGAAGATAATATCTCCCGCCTTTAAATTTCTTTGTTCAGCTTCAACTGAAAATGATGTAAACAATCCAAACGGCTCACTGGCACTTTCAACCCTAGTGACTTCTTTTCCTCTTACTAAATATGTTGCCATACTTCCCGCCTTCCAGGACCATAGTTTTCCATGCTGTAGATCGATCAATGCAAAATCCATCGTTGCATACATTTCGTCATCTTGCTTGAGCGACATGACATAATGTAGCGTATGCATAGCTGTTTCAGGTGACATTTGATGATTTAAACATTGCCGCATCAAGCGGATCAGTTTTCTACTTTCTTTATGCGCGCGTTTATCATGACCCATTCCGTCCGATAACAGAATAACGGTCAAACCTGGGTTAAGTGAAAATACAGCATGAGAATCTCCAGAATACATCGTGTTATTTTTAGACATTGATAATACATCATACTGCATCTCAAATCGTATCGCTGATTGGAAAGTGATCTGCAAATGCGCATAAGGCTTTGTCTTCTTGATCGTTTGATGGATTTCAAACGGTTCTTTGAAAACTTCTTGGAGAACTGGTAAGATCAATCTTTCTGAAACCATTTGATCTGTTTCCCATTGAGATTTTTTATATGGAATACAACAAACAATCTTTCTATAACCGGGATCATTCGTCAAAATATCAATTTGAAAGAAATCAATGCCTATTTCTCTAAAGCGATTGGCTAATTGATCTTCTTGTTGTTGGAATGAAACCGTATCGTTTGTCATATCCTTCATAACCTGATCGATATGGGTAGACATATCTCTTAGCTGTAAAGCAATCATCTTCTTACCATGTTGGAATTGACCACTCAACTGTTGTTTTGAAACATATTCTGCCAGAGAATTTAAAAATAATGATGAACGCACACATTTGTTACGGATTTTATCGTCATATTGCAACCTAGAACCATTATGACCAATTGTTTGTGCCATTAACCACTGCTGCATCAAAGGTTCCATTTCTGCTTTTCCCTTTCCCCAACATTTTTCAAATCGATAACAACTTTCACAAGGAGATAGCGGCCTTGCTTCTATCTCCACTTCCTGCTGTTGTTCGGCGATACTAAAGCGATCATTCACCAATTCTTTCATGAAAATAACAAAATCATTGAAATTGGTTAATTTGGTCGTCACTTTTTCAGTAAGCCAGCGCTGCCTTTCCAACAACACATCCTCTTGATTTGGATATAATTGCCGTTGCCAATATTGTAGCCAGCTTTTAGGCATTGTAAAGAATAAAAGAGCTGCTGCGCCTAAGGCTATATAGTATGTGTTATCAATTGGTAATGTGACATCATAGAGTGTAAAAAATGCTGTTGCAATGCCGCTTCCTAACACAATTCCAAAACGTCCTAATTTTTTGCATATTCCTGCACAAAGACCTGTCAAAGCATACACCGCGATCATTCCGCTGAAAGATAAATGAGATAGACTAATAATAGTCCCCATCAAAACAGCAATAGCGGTTGATAATGTAACCCCTCCAACATAAGCGGAGGCCAGTATGATAAACTGTAAAGCTATATACGTAGGAGATAGCACCTTCCAAACCACATTGTTCGTTGCAGTTAGCATGACAGCTAGTACAATTAGTGCCGCTCCTATTCTTTCTAAAGACCAAGAAGCCTTCCACAAAGCTGGCATGGGCAATAAAAGCTGCATTAAAAATAAAGTCATAAAAATGGATAATACACTCTCGTAGCCAACATATACTAGAATCATTGTCGGGGGTTCTGCATGATAAGAAATCATTTGCCATCCCATTTGAGTAAGAAATACGGACAATCCAACTACAAATGAAACAGACCATTTACGGATAAATGTTTTGATCAGTAGTAAAAAGAGAAATAATTCAATGATATGAATAGATAGTTCACCCATCCCTAATGTAACACTACCAATAATTCCTCCGATGAGCGCCCACATAAAATAATCTCGGTGATTCACAAATACAACAGCTAGTGTCGGTAAGAAAAAGGGGACAATCGCTTCAAAAAGGATAGCTTTAGATAAGAAAAAGGCGGCAAAACATAGCGTCATGGCAAAAAGGATAGGGGATTGTTGTTGTAAATTCAAAGCTACTTTCGGAAATGATAGTTTGTTTGATTGTATGAACACTTTTCTCATTGTGACAAAACCTCCATTATATATTTCTGCTAGTATACCTAGAAATTTGTGTAAAGTTTGTCTGTTCCTGAAGGTGCATACAAAAAATCGTTCGACGATAAATAGCATAGACCATATTTTTTTAACAAAAACCGCTTGACACTGAATTATATCCTCTTGTATTATTTATTATGTTGTTTCAAACGGCGGCGTAGCTCAGCTGGCTAGAGCGTACGGTTCATACCCGTGAGGTCGGGGGTTCGATCCCCTCTGCCGCCATACTTTTATATAGTTAGTAAACGAAACTATTTGTAGAACAAACACTAAAAGAAGCTATTCCAAATAGGATAGCTTCTTTTCTTTTGCCTCTTTTGTCGATATTTCATCTATCATTTTTGGCATAATACCCTAGGAAAATAAAATGGCTTCATACAGTGGAGACATATTGTCTGTTAATGTGCGGTAAAGAGTATATTTTCTTATAATTGATTCAATTAAAAAAGACTATTAGAAAATATTTCCTAAGGGTTTCTAATAGTCTCCATCATATCAATAAAACACTTTTTCTACGATTAAAATAGCCAGCAAGTTATCCTCTTCTTGCGCCACGGCCACCGCGTTTAGAATCTTGCGCACGTTTTAATGTAGCAAGACGATCTTCACTATCTTTTAAGAATCGTGCCATTTTTTGTTCAAAGTTTTCTTTTGTTTGACGATGTTCACCACGATCATTTGAACGATGGTTGTTATGGCGTGAACGTTGAGGACGCTCTGGTCGTTCAGCTTGAGGTTTTGCCTTACGGATGGATAAACCAATTTTACCGTCAGCTTCAACATTCATAACTTTCACTTCAACCATTTCTCCAACCTTTAAATGGTCATTAATATCTTTTACGTAGTTGTCAGCAACCTCACTAATATGAACAAGACCTGTTGAGCCATTTGGCAGCTCCACGAATGCTCCAAAATTTGTGATACCTGTTACTTTACCTTGTACCTTGCTGCCTACTTCAATTGACATAAAAAAAATGCTCCTCCTTAAAATTTAAGCGACTTGTTAAGCCTTATAATCAATTTGTAAAACTTTAGTGGTTCTTACCTTTTATTATAGCCAACAAAAAAAGAGTGTCAATAAGACTACTCTTTTGAATTTGTTTTTTTCTTATCTTTTTCTGAGGCTTTTGGGATTGAGAAAATAATTTCCCCATCTTCAGATAAGAATAAATCCTTGCGTGCAAGCTTAGCAATGTAGTCATCATCTTTTAATTTCGCAATTTGGATTTTTAAATCGTCATGTTTCTCTTTTTGTTTTGCTAAATCCTGTTGCAATTCAATTTTTTGCTGTTCTTTCTCTGCCAATACGTGTTTTTGCTTGATCAACATAAAAACAAGGGAACCTGCAATTAATGTAAACACTAGTGTCATTAATGTTAAGCGACGATACAAACCAATTTTACGATTACGGCTTATCATTTTCTTTCGTGTTTCCGTTTTCGTATAATCAGTTGGCATTTGGGTTGTTTTTTTATATGGTTGTTTAGATGTTAGTGGCATGCGGGTACCCTCCTTAAGTATGGTTATTGGCAATCATTTTTATTTACATATCAATGTTATTATATCTAACTTTTACCTATTTTTTAAGAGTTAACTTTTTAATTTTTTTGACAACAAATGCTATTGGAAATGTAATAATCTTGAATATAGCAACGATTAGCCGAATGATTTGTCGTATGAGGCTCGTCAATAAATGCCACATAAAAAATATAGGTTGTATAACCAATCTATCAATCATCCGCCCTATAAAGCGAAAAATTCCTTGCAGACATAACTGGTAAAGGCAAAAACCTGCTAGCTGGGAGAGGAAATCCACAAAATGCCATTCCCCATCCCTCACGATCATCAATAATAGAAATGTGCCAATTCCTAATAGAATCCATGTAGATAATTCAAATATGATGTAGCCTTTTCGCCATAAAGATTTCGGTGGCGCGTAATGACTGAATGTGCGTACTAGATCAATACAAGCTGCTCCGATAACACCACTCGCAATTAGTGCTGCTATGCTAAGGAATTGTTCAGAAACTGTCATCCAAATAATTTATGCAAAATGCTACGAGATAGTCCACTTTCCTCTTCATCATATTGAAGGTTTTTCACAGTTCCTTCTAAAGTGAGCAACCCCTTATCTACATCTAAGTGTACAATCCTTAAATCTTCCCCACGAATTTGGAGATGACCTTGAGAGGTGAGTACTAAAAACTCCTCTTGATCAAACCGTTCAATTGATTTTACAGATGTAACGTCCATTCTTTTGCGATTACGCACCGTTAATAAATGATCTCCTGTTGGAATAGTATAAGTCGCATTATCTTGTTGAAATGTCATTTTCATTTCCCCTCCTTGTCCTTTCTATAACTGTATGCTTGGACATTCTAATATATGAGGGAAAATATAAAAATAGACTTACATGATGAAATTGATAAAATATGTATAGAAAATTCAAAACTGTCAAGCGAGTATTTCCTTTATTTGATCAAGCGTATGAATGGTTATAACATCTGGAGAAGTCTTTTTATGTTTCCTATTTAACCAAATTCCTTTTAAACCTGCTTTCATGCTGCCGATTGCATCTATTTCTAGATTATCACCAATATAGTAACAATTTTCTTTCTGACACCCCGCTCTTTTACAGGCAGCTTCGAATATTTTGGCGTGAGGTTTAGAAAAACCCATTTCACTAGATGCAAAAATATGATGATCGAAATATTCTTTGATGCCTAATGTTTTTAGTTTTTCTGTTTGTTGTTGATTGTCGCCATTCGTAATGATCCCTAGAGAATAACCCGATTCCTTTAAGAACGCTAAACAATTTATGACATCGGCATAAATTGCCCACCTTTGAGTATAAAAGTAAAGATATTCACTAAATTTCTCATCGGCAATTTCATCCGTAAAGTTCTTAGCAAATAATTCTTCCATTCTTTTTCTTCTTTGTTCCTGGAATGTTAATTCTTTTTTTAAATACTTTTCAAAATATTTCTTTGATAGATTACTCCATATATCGGCGAATTCGTCCACAGTATAAGCTAATTCTTTCGTGTATTTATGATAGAAATCCAAAGCTCCCAATGTTTCAGCTCTATCATGATCGAATAAAGTACCATCAATATCAAAAAATATCATCATGATCTCCTCTCATTAACTAGAGTAAATGCTGCATGAACTTTTGTAAGATTGGAAAAAACTAGATAAAGTGAAACTCCATCAGTGGGGGTTTTCTTCATCCCCCACTAAAATAAAGGAACTCAGGTTAAAAGCGCCACGTCCTGTGGCAACACCTGAGTGACCAGCATCTTGTTAGCCCGAACCAATCGGACTTTTACGGGCAGTTGATCCCCCACCTATCTTTCTCATTTCTCTCTATATCTTGAGATGGGGGTCTTACTGCCCGTTAAAGCGGGAAAACAAACAGATGTTTAAAAAGCACCAGCAGCGATTTTTCCTGCGGTGCTCTTTTGATATAGCTATTTGCTCTTAGAGAGTCTTTTATCATCAACGTAGCGCCTCTATTAGAACTAGATAAATTTATATTTTCATCATACTAGAATTTAAGCGATCTCTGGTACTTCATCAAGTGGTTCAACGGTGAATGCAATCTCTGGTACTTCGTCAAGTGGTTCGATATTGAACGCTATTTCCGGTACTTCATCTAACGGTTTGATCTTCAACGCAATATCTGGCACCTCATCAAGTGGTTTGAATAAATTTGTTAATGGTGAAAGAGAGCTTTGAATTTTTTGGCCTAAAGTGTAGTCAACAGATAAAAAGAATGCAGTGAAAACCAAAAGAAGTGAAATGATTGTTTTTTTCATGTTCTTTCCTCCATTTGTATATTTTTTACTCCGTTATAGAAATTGATCGATTTTTTCACTATGTCACTACAGGCGGGCATCCATAGACAAACAGCCCTTACTTCTCTCGCTACGTTGAAATGGAAGATCTTATTTTGCTTGTCTCTCCTGTTAATGCCACCGCCTTTCGCTTCATGAACAAAAAGTATTCTATATCAACATTGCACTATAACAGAGCCTTATGAAAGTAAAACTTCACCCAGTGGAGGTTACTACCCATTAACGTGGAATAAGTAAGCTTGTTGAAAATACTCTGCAGCTGCTTTATACTGGCCGTTTTTATACAGATATCCCCCATACATGTTGCTATAATAACTAAAATTCTTGTGATCATGCTTCTCTTTAAAAAAAGCTAAAGATTCTTTTACATTCTTTTCATTAAATTTTTGGTCCAGTAATCCTTTAAACATCGTCAAATGATATTTATATTCTTGATACCGAATATTACTTGGATTAAGTATACTTTCAACAAATAGAATCCAGTTTTTTAACTCTTCTTGATGAGATGGATAACCATTTTTGGAGAGTTCTTTCAGTATATAAAGTACTGAGACGATTTTTTTCGTATCGTCATTTTTATGCTGGATACTTTTTTTAAAGTATTCGATTGCTTTCTCACTATCATTTTGAGCGGAATATAGCACGCCTAAATTGTGATAGATAATACCTTTAAATTGATCAAGTTGTAGTTCATTTGTTATTTTGATGGCTAAAGAATAACTATCTTGAGCTTTTCGTAGCCAATTAGCATTTTTGTAACATATCCCCAAACATATATAGCATTCAACAGCCCTAGCCATATAAAAATGACTCGTAAAATAATGGAGAGCTGTATTTATTGATTCAATCGCTTTTATGACTTCATGATCTGCCATATAAATCATGCCACTAATAAAATGGAGATCAGCTTCTTCCGCTAAGGAAATTGAAAAATTCTTTTCGTTTATTTTATTTAAAAAGAAAATCGATTTTTTTATATCTAGATTTTGATAATAGTAAATCGCTTGTAACTTGAAGAGTAAATATTGTTGAAAATCATCTAATCTATCATCAATACTTAGCAGCCATTTTAGGTACTTGCCACAATTGTCTTTATCATTTAACGTTAAAAACAATCTTAACAAAACTAAGTTTTTATAAATCAACAACGAAGAGCTTGCAGATAGCGAGGTAAATTGATCTTGTATGCACTTAATTTTTTCTTTCGCATATTTCTTGTCTTTGTTAATGGTGAGTTCTTTGTATATCGTTAATAAATCTTCCTGTATCTTCTTTTCTTCTTCTATCGAAGGAGTTTCCAAAGAATCAATGGCTATATCCAGTCTTTTTAATAATAGAGCAATTACTTCCTGACTAGCCTTCGATGTGTTATTCTCTATCTTACTAAGATAAGAGACCGAGCAAATTCCCTTTGCCAAGGTTGATTGCTTCATATCTTGTTTGATTCTTTCTTCTTTGATAAGAAATCCTATATCATTCATCTTAAAACGTCCCTCCTTACTTTTGTACTATTTTTTATTGGGAAAATGAATCTCGTTTTTCTATAAATATAGCGTTATTTGCCCTATCGATTTCCCAACTTCCGATTATATATTTTCATTATATATAGTGTTATATTTGTGTTGTACAAATAATTTTACACAATACCAGTAAAATTTTATGCTGGCGCCTCCTGATCATATAAACTTGTGTAGCTCTTGAACAACTCCTCTACTGTAGCACGCACTTGATATAAGACGATATGACAACGTATGGCGAAAACGTTGGGCCATTATCTTTTAAAAGGCATAGGGAAGCGCTCCAGCACCTTCTTTGAAATTATTTTCTTCTCTGAATATATGATTAATTTATTTGGGATCGAATATCTATAGATTTGTGTTTTTGCATTTTATCACTTTATATTGAAAGAGAGTAGCGTAAAACTTCATACAGTAAGGATTTTCTTCTTCCCTTACTATGTATTCATTCATCTAATAGAACTGGCTACCCTTTAATACGAAGCAAAATAAAAACAACGATTTTCCATAAATATGGCGAATCGTTGTTTTTTTATTTTAATCGTCTATAAACTGAGGTTCGATTTTGTCTAGTTTTTCTTCTTTTAAAATCGTAAACATTTTGGCTGCATCTTCTTTTCGAACGATGTCTTTTAGTTCTTCGACACGGACTGTGACGATTTTTTGCCCAAAACGAATGGCTAGTTCATCGCCTACTTTTACCGCACTGCTTGCTTTTACTACCTTGCCATTAATCGTAATACGCCCTTGATCTGCCACTTCTTTTGCTAATGTACGTCGTTTGATCAGGCGAGAAATTTTTAAAAATTTATCTAATCTCATCAATGATCCCCTTTTCTTTTTGCTTTGCTTGCTGCCAAAATTGATCTAATTCTTCTAGTGAATAAGCTTTAAAATCTTTTCGGCCTGCCATTACTTGTTTTTCAACATAACCAAATCGCTTCGCAAATTTAGTATTTGCGTGAAGCATTGCATCTTCCGCAGAAATTTTATAGACACGTGCTAAATTGACAAGTGTAAAGAGAATATCCCCAAATTCATCTAATCTAGTTTCTTGTGTACCCTTTTCGATCTCTTGGCGGAACTCTTGCCATTCTTCCTCTACTTTATCCCAAAAGCCTTTCGTATCAGGCCATTCAAATCCTACTTTTGCTGCTCTACGTTGATAGTTATAGGATGTCTGCAAGGAAGAGGTTGCACGATATTCCCCTTTTAATAGAGATTCTGTATGACCGTCATCTTGATGTTCTTTTTTCTTGATCTTTTCCCAGTTAGCATTAACATCTTCCACACTCTCTACATGCACACCACTAAACACATGCGGATGTCGGCGAATCATTTTCCCTGCGACACCTTCTAGAGCATCTTCTAAGTTCCAATAACCAGCATCCTCAGCGATCTGTGCTTGTAGAAATACTTGGAGTAATACATCACCAAGTTCTTCAATCATATGTTCATCGTCTTGCTCATCGATAGCTTGCAAAAATTCATGCACTTCTTCGAGCATATACCGTTTTAAGCTTTCATGTGTTTGTGCTCGATCCCAAGGGCAGCCGTCTTGCGGATCACGTAAAGTGGTAATAATATCACGGAATGTTGACCATTCGCGAAGGGCCTCTTTTTGTTCTTTAACGGGTGGAACATAGACCGTTGTTAGATTATTCAACTCTGCAACATGATCTAACTCATGTAATGGCACAGTACGGATTCTTTCATCCTTTGATCCAGCAGCTGTTATGATCGTTACCGGATATTCTGGTGGATATTTTTCCAATAATGTGAGTTTAACTTCAGAAGCACTAAAAGGGTCATACACTTGTGCAATCAATAAATGTTTATACATACTTACTTGATGAATCGAGAAAGTCGTTCCATTGACAAGCTCAAAACCATCAATCGGATCAATACGAAGCGCACCAAAAACGGCATCTAGAAAACTTTGGCCCCCTTCTATTTTAAGCTGAACTTTCCCTTCTTTTTCTGCTTCGATCAATAGTTGCACAGTCATTTCTGCCATTAATGGATGCCCTGGAACAGCATAAATAACATCTTCTGTTTGTACATACTTGAGTAGTGTTGCAACAATTTCCTCATATACAGGTAGGAAATCATCGTGTTTTTCGTAAATGGCATCGAAGCTTTCAAATTGAATTCCTTCATTTGCTAGTTCATCTAGTACAGCATGTTCCTTTGTCCGAACACAAATTTTCTTCGCTTGTTTTAATTGTCGATAGACGCCAATCGGAAGCTGTTCAAAATCTCCTGCGCCTAATCCAATAACCGTAAGTTGATGCATACTCTTCACCTAGTTTTTTTATTTTTTCGTTGTAATAAAAGCTGGTAACCTGCCATGCGACGTCCAAAAGGGAATAGATACCAATCCCTAGTTGAAACGATTCTCATCTTTGCGAGCATTGTCACGAAAACAAAAGCACCTATCCCAGCTTTACAAATACATAATAGAAGTGACCGCATACGTCCATCCATGGAAGTAAAGATTAATGGTTCCACAGACAACGTAAATAGTAAAACGATAAACACCATTGCAAGTGTAGCAAATGCCATGCCGCTATAAAAACGCGCAGTAGCTAAATTCATTTTTTCCTCTTTTTTAAAATACCATATTAAACCTATTGCTGTTATAAAAAGGCCCAAATTTCCAGCCCAAGCCGCTCCGACAATACCATAATGCAAGATCAAAAACTTATTCAAGCATAGTTTAACCAAAACACCTATCACTAGTAAGCAAGCGGGTATTTTCAATTGATCTAATCCTTGCAGTATTGCTGTCAATGTCATAATAAGTGATAACCAAATGATTTGTAAGACAAAGATGGACAATACACTGGATAATTCAGGTGTTTCAAATAGTGTAACATTTACATTTGGCATGACAAGTATTAAACCAGCAGCCGCTGCAACACCAAATAACAAAGATGTGCGGTAGGTAAGCTGTATATAACGTTCAGCATCTTGACCATGACGCTTTTTAGAGGCTTGTGCTACAAGTGGTACAATAGCCAGTGATAGTGAAGAAGCAATCACTAAACCTACCTGTACCAATGGCTGCCCTCGATCATAAACGCCTTTCATCTCCATTGCCTGAAGCGAGGAGATTCCTAATTTTCTCAAGGTACTATATACCGTGAAAGAATCGATTAATTGAAATACTAATAGCACAAGGCTACTCATGCTTATACTGATACTTAAAACCAGTAGCTTTTTAATGATGGACCATGCCGATGATGTTCGTTTCTCAATAGGAGTCATCTTGATCTTTAATGAGGTATGCTTTTTGATAAAGATCATCAGCAGTAAAATGCCCGCAAATTCTCCCACAACCGTTCCTGCTAATGCCATTTTCCCAGCATCATATAAAGATCCAGTGGTTGATAGAATGATCCATGTCCCGCCTAAAATAATAGCCACTCGAACAATCTGTTCCACCATTTGAGCATATGCTACAGGCCGCATGATGCCAGCCGATTGAAAGAGTCCTTTGTAAACCGCTAATGCCGGCATACTAAACACAACAAAAGATCCAAGTCGAAGTAAATCTGCTAGTTTCGGATCTCCCATCCAATGCGCAAAAGTGGCGGCACCAAAGAACAAGATGACAAAACATATAATGGATAACGCAAGTAAAAAAAGAAATAGAATATGTACTATTGCGTTTTTTTCATACTGACGTTGATCTTGTCCTAAATCTGCTAGAATTTTAGAAATGGCCACAGCTAAACCGCTAGATGTCCATGTAACAAAAATCGCTACAAAGGGGTATATCTGCTGATAAATATAAAAGCCATGATCTCCTACTAAGTTTTGAAATGGCACACGGTATACTACGCTCAATACCTTTACAAAAAGAGCCGCGATCGTCAGCAAAGCAACTCCTTTTAAATATGCCTTCATCCCCCAATTTTCGGACATGTAAACCCTCATTCCTTATCTCATCTGTCATCATACGAATTATATGTGCCATCAGTATAGCATATCCACCAAACTCCTCATAATGTGTCTTCTGATTTATACTACACAATTTACTTGGCAATAAGCATGTACTCTATAAAGTTCAATTAATAGTGGGGCATACTGCCTGTTCATGCGAGATTCTAGCAATCCGCTAATATTAATACATGCCTATATTTTAGCAACCGTTTCATCTAATGCCTTACTTAAAATAAGCATTTCACCATATTTCCCCATTGCTCTCATTCCTTTATCAACGTAGCCTACCTTTTTATAAATATGCTGCGCCATATTATTTTTATGGTTTACGGCAAGTATTACTTCATCTGTTTTTGGAAAATGTTTTTTAATAAAAGTATCCAATAGTTGTAATGATTTTGTTGCTATTCCCTTACCTTGAAAATCACCATTCACAGAAAAGGCTCTTAAAAGCAATGCATTTTGATTTTGACTATATTGTCTAACACCGCTCCAACCATGAAGAACGAGGAAGCCAACAGGTCTATGATCGTACAGAATAACAACGGGATGTCGTTCAGGATCCTGTTTACATTCATTTATTGATTCCATAGGAAGTCCACTATATATTATTTGTTCATTCGTTAAACGATAATTGCTGAGCCTCTCTTTATATTGGTCCTTATAGAAATCTAAAAAAACAACATTTTTATCCATTCTCGTGAAAGACATATTTTACCTCCAAACTTTAGAATGTATTTTCTGTTAACTGTGCAAAATATGCTCCTTTTATTATAGAGTAACCGCATATTCTGTAGCAAAGAAACCTTCAATCTTTGAGGGACTTCTAAATTATCCATTTAATATTTGATATAGGAAGATTACTGCCTTGTCACAAGAGGTAAAAATAGAAAGCCAAGAATATTGATGGAACAACATTCTCGGCTTCCTTATTCGTCTTATTCAAATTTACTTATAGATCTCTCTACGAATGATTGATATTTGTTTTATAGAGGTGGCTGAAATTCTCATTTTTTGACAATGATTTTTTTCGTTTTTGATTTATTGCCTGCTTTGTCTTTTACAATGATACTTAAAACTGTACCTGTTTTTTGTTTAGGAATGGCTAACGTAAATTTTCCTATTTTTGATACTTTAGCCGTTTTTATTTTCTTTCCTTTTTTATAAACATAGACAGTCGCATTTTTTTCAGCTTTCCCGATGATATGTTTCGTATTTTTCGTTACTTTGGTTAAGATGGAAGCTGTTTTAGGAGCTGTTTTGTCTTTTACGATACCTGAAATCTTTTTAGCGTTTCCTGCAGCATCTGTAACGATAATACTCCATTTCACATTTGCCTTTATATTTTTGACTGTAAATGTATAAGTTCCTGACTTATTTGCTTTTTTGATATAATTTTTACCAGCAATCGTTAGCTTTATGGTTGCACCTTTTTCTGTTTTTACCGTGATTTTATTTGATTTATCGGTTACTAGAACATGATTCACTTTAGGTGCTGTTTGATCTTTTACTTTAATCGTTTTAGTTTTGCTATATACTTTGCCATCCAATGTGGACAAAATCGTCAATGTCGTACCAGCCGTTTGCGTTGGTATGGTTAATTGATAGTTTCCTTTTTTGTCTGCTTTGGTTTTGGCAATTATTTTACTTCCTTTTTTAAGGACAACTGTAGCATTTGGTGTCGTTGTCCCCCTCACCACTTTTGTTTTGTCTGATATGGTTGATGGGATCGTTGGTGTTTTTGGCACGGATACTACTGGTGTTTCTGGTTCTGGCACTTCTGGTGTTGAATGGTCTGAAGTAGATACAGTGAACATCCCTGCCTTCGAATTGGAAGTTGTCGCACCTAAAGGACTACCTGCAATAGCTAATTTTGCATAATAAGTACCTGCTACAGTAGGAACGCTAACGCCTATTACATGGCTATAGAAATCCAAACTTGCTTTTTTGGATACGACTTCCCCGCTTTGAGATACGATCGATAGTACAGGCTTGACACTTTCAGCAGCCGCTGTTGGTACACTATGTGCAATGGAATAATTTGTATTTACTTTTTGTTCTTCAATTTGTCCATTTTTTAATTGTTTATAAACGATTTCTTCATCTTCTGCGATTGAATAATCATTTGTCTGATTGACTAAAACGGATGAAACATTATTTCCATAAGCATCTTGAATCGCTGTTGTACCACTAAGTGCTGCACCCTTTCCTACAGTTGTTTCTTTTAAGTTCACACTTGTTTGTAGCTGTCCTCCAACTTTCCAAGTCGTTGCTGTTGGTTCTGTAAAAATGGTTTGCCCTTTTGTTAGGAAGTAATTCCAAATCTTGTTTTTAGATTCTGGATCGCCTAGACCTAATTGTACTTGTACATTCATTTCTAAGTTTGTTGGCAAATAGAATGTATAACCTGTTCGCAATGTTTTTGTAAAGGAGTCACTGTATTTGTTATATGGGTATACAATCGCACCTCGAACATCACTATAACCTTGTGCGTCTGCATCAATAGTCAGTTTAGCTAATTTTGCTTTATCAAAAGTAATGATATTTTCTGCATTTTCTTTTACTTTCGCATTTTCTTCGATGAAATAATAATTATCTTGTTTTCCATTTGCATCTGGCATAGATACATAGTTGCCTTCGATAACATAGTCAGCTGGTTCCAAGTATATGGAGTCATATTTATAGACTTGCAGATTGTTGGCTGTTACATAAGTCGTTTCGCCATTAATACTTACTGGCTGTTTAATCATCCATAATTTTGTGGAGATCTTATCAAGTTTTTGATCGCCATCCATCGCTTTAATCGTTACTTCCTGCATATTGTTTGGAATTTCAACTTTATCCAAATCTTCAATTTTATCAAAGGTTCGATAGATGTATGCATATTTGCCATCTACAGTATAACGGATAATCGCAACATTACCGCCCTTTTCAGTACTCAATTTTAAATTATCAGGAATGGATAGATCTTTTGTTTTCGCATCTGTATTACGTCCATAGAATTGCGTCCATTCATATTCACCGTGTTCATCCTTTTCTACACGATTTAATGTAATATACGCTGGGACATTATTACCTTCTTGATCAACTACATCCATCGTTGTGCCAGAATCCTTTAAGTCCATAGTAAGGCTTTGGGTTAATCCCTGTGGTGCAAGTGGGCTCCGATCTGCGATTAAATCAAATCGGTATTGTCCTGCTACCATATCAGCTGAGGTCAACAGTGTAAATGCATACATATAATACATACGATTGGCAGGATTTGTTGGATTTTTGGCATTACTATCTGCCATCACTTTTGAATCGCTTACACGTGTAACTCTATAATTTGGATAGATATCGCCAAAATCCTTAGCTTCTATTTTCCATTCGTCATCACCAGTTGTGGAAGATGTTTCGCCAGTTTGTACATCTTTTTTATAAATAGCATCTTCCTGTGCATCTAGTGAACCACGGTACATCCCCACTAATTGATTGCCATACGCATCACTAAATGTTTGTGTAGTGTAGAAAGCTTGATCAGCCTTATAAGCTGTGTTTTCATCATCGCGTTCAATGTAATCAACGCCCCGTTGAATCGCATAGCGTTCTATAGCTTCTTGATCTGCCTTAAAGTTTGAAATATCTAAAGACCCACCAGCTTGGATCGTTGTTTTGTTGCCAGTGGTTACGGTTGCCTTTTTCTTGTCATCTGCAAAAATATAAATCCAATTTCCTTTTCCATCGTTACTTGTATCTTTTACTTCTGCATCTACCATATAGCGATAATCACCTGGTGAAACAAAGAATTTACGACCAGTTGCCGTTTCATCTGTACCAAGTGCTTCTGTCATATCGTCATTGTACAAATAGAGGACAGCATTTTCTAACTTTTTATCTTGATTATCGACTTCGACTTCACCAGCAGCTGCTGTTGTAAACTCTATGGATGAAGTATTCGCTGTAATATCCGCCTTTGTATTGGATAAGAAGTACGTATTGCCATTATGTTTGGCATAAGAAAAGATATTGTAGGCACCTTTATCCAGATAAACAGTAGGAGCTGCTGCGCTCCCTAATGTATTGATAGCGGTCATTTTCCCAAGCGTTATACCTTTTTTATCTTTCATAGAAATGAAATATTGAGCACCTGTCAATTCTGAACTTGTTTCATCAACTGTTTTTAGTTTTACAGGCACCGTATTTTCACTTTCTAATGTGATCGCGCCAGTACCACTTATTTCACGTGCATACATAAACCAAGAATTCGTATTTTCGCCTTCACCTGCATCAAATTTCCCCTGAACTACAACTTGTAGATCTTTCAAATCGGTTCCTACATAGCTTGGGACACGCAAAGCACCTGCTTGATCTGTTGCACCTGACCACAATTCAGTATATGCTTCTTGACCGCTGTCATCTTTGCCCTTTTCAAATAATCTTACCGTTGCACCCTTCGCAATTGTCCCAGTAGGTGTTTTCACATGGAACATATAACCTGACGCTACATGGTTTTGGACTTTTACAGTCGTTTCACATCTTGTAACCTCTGAACCCCCGTCATTATAAGAGACAGCAATAAGTGTATGTTCACCATCTGATACTTGCGTAGTATCCCAATCAAATTCAACCCCATTGTCCGTTGTTTCTACTTCTTTTAGCTTATGGCTATCCGATACATCATCTACAAAGAAAGCTGTTTTGGTGATGGTATGATTGTTGATAGCTAATTTAATCGGGGTAGTTGCTACTACATTTGCATTTTTCTTAGGAGCTGTAAAACTCGTAGCTGCCACTTCCACATGATCTGTTAAAGCTGCTGCCGCATTCACTTTTCCGTAGCCTGTGAGATTGTCGCGGCCCTCTTCGTCTAAATCAGTAGCTGTTTCGGTCAATACCTTTGTCACTTCTTGTACGGATGCATCCTGATGCTGTGCTTTGTAAAGTGCTGCTACTGCTGCTACATGAGGAGTTGCATAAGAAGTTCCAGTACCTGTTGTATAATGACCATTGTCATCTCCTAAGTCACCTTGTAAAGATGTACTTGTTACACCAACGCCTGGTGCTACTAGATCAACTGTTTCCCCAACATTTGAACCTTCATATACTTGATCCTTTTTCGCAATTGCTCCAACAGAAATGACGTTATCTAATGCTGCTGGGAAGGAAGTATCTGCATTTCCACCACCATTACCAGCAGCCGCTACAACAACGATTCCTTTTTGAGTCGCCTCTTGCACTGCCTCATCGATGGCCTCACTATATTCCCCGCTCAAACTCATATTAATGACGTCTACACCTTGCTGGATCGCATACTCGATTCCTTGAGCTATGTGGAAGGCATCACCAACACCTGATTTGTTCATGACTTTCACAGGTAAAATTTCTACATCTTCTGTACCTGCTACCCCTGCAATTCCCTTTCCGTTATTTGCATTTGCCGCAATGATGCCTGAAACAAACGTACCGTGACCTTGATCATCTTCCCCAATAGTACCTTCTGCTTCTGGATCAACTCCTTCTAGGAATGTTTCTCCTGACAATACTCGCCCATTTAAATCATCATGCGTCATTGATACCCCTGTATCTAATACGGCTACTTTTACTTCTTTCTTATCACTCTCTTGTTTTGCTTGCTGCCAAGCACCTTCAACATCGATTGCTGACAAATTCCACTGATTCTCATAATATGTATCATCCACCGCATCACCCGTTGTGGAATCATCTGCCAATGTATACGTAGCATTTTCTTCGACATAATCCACCTGCCGATCAGCCTCTAGCTTTTCCACCACATGATCTACATCCTCGACCGATACATCAACTAATGCTGTATCGTCCGTTTTCTTCACAATATCTAGATTCATATCGGATGCCTTTTTAGCCGTTATTTCCTGGTCATCCTTATATTTGATGATTAATTGTGTTTTTTCATCCTGTTTCTCATTTGCTTTTGCCCATAACCCAGATGGCATGATTGTTGATGCAGCGATTGTAACCGCTGCCACATTTGCAATTGTCTTTTTGCCTTTCATAAATGTTCTCCTTTGATAATCATTTTCAACTAGCCATTTCATGATAAATGAAAATGATTATCAAAGTCAATTAAAATAATAAAAAATTAATATATTAATCCTAAAATTACCATTTTAACAATTCACCTTCAAAAAATGGGAATGTGCCTACTCTATCTCCACTATATGAGAGAATATGTTCAAGAACGTATTGAAACACTGTTACTTTGTCAAAAAAATAAGCAAAAACTCCTTTCCTCTAATACCTTTTCCTTATTTTTCCCATTAAAATAAGACCTTCTATTTATTTTTAGAAATTTCCGACGATATGTATATTGATCATTAAGGCTAAGGAGGGGATTTCTATGAAGTTTTCCGTCACAAAAGTAGATACATTTCAAAATGCAGCAACATTCAAACAATCACCGTTTACTCAAGAAAATTATTTACAAGTTGAAGAAAGATTAAAAAACAAATCTTTTCGTATTATTACGGAGAGAAAGAACGGTTATGTTCGTAAATATCTTGTCAAAGCAAATGGTACAAAGATTTTAATTGCTGAAATGCGTGTGAATGAAGAAATACAATCCTCAGAAAAGCCTTCACAGTTTTCTTCTACAGCTAGCAGCAATGCGAAAGAAATGTTAGATCATCTGAATGCATCGTCTGCATTAAAATCCATTCGCTTAAAAGATTAATCGAATCCAAAGAAAAAACCATTCGCTATTTCATCTATCAATAGTCGAATGGTTTTTATCATTAATCTTCCATCTGCTTTGCTAAAAAATGTGCTGCTGTTTCTGCCACTTTTTGTTCTGTATCACCGATAAAATGCATCTTCGATAAAATATAAACAGCCCCTATTGCATCACCTGCTACAACAATCGGTACTATACAATAAGATTTAATCTGCTCAATCTGACCTGGTACAATTTCAATGGAATTCTCATGTTTTTCTACAAGAACTGTACGCTGTAAAATACATTCTTCCGCAAATGAAGAGATTTGACGATGTATATAATCCTTTTTAGATACACCTGCCACAGCAATAATTTCATCTCGATCACTGATCAATGCACTTGCACCTAATGTTTCAAATAATGTGTCTACATATGATAGCGCAAAATCACTTAATTCATTAATCGGAGAATATTTTTTTAATATAATTTCTCCCTCTCGATCCGTAAATATTTCTAATGGATCTCCTTCACGAATGCGTAAAGTTCTTCGGATTTCTTTTGGGATAACTACACGTCCTAAATCATCAATTCGACGCACAATGCCTGTTGCTTTCATTCATGTTGCCTCACTTTCGACAAATTTTCATAATAGTACTTGTCGTTAGTATGGGGCAATGAAATAAAAAATATACATGACAAAAATTAGTCTCTTACCTCTGCTTTTTCTCGAATGGCAGTCGGCAATACTTTCATTAATGATTCTAAAATATCAAATGGTAGCTGCTTTTCTGCTTTTCTCTCATCAATCGTTAAAATTAACCGTTGCTCTTCTAATTGGAAGCCTACCGCATGCCCAAATTGCATCGATTCTGAAACGATTTTACTGCCATCTAAGCTTGCTGTCCCTTCCTCTGAAATATCAATCGTAATGACCTTATTTTTGGTCTTAATCGAATGGACACCTGCTTTTTTCGCCCATACTTTTATACGTGCAATACGTAGCAAACGTTCTGTTTCGACTGGTAAATCTCCAAAACGGTCTTGCAATTCTTCTATAATTTCGAAGTAATCTTCCTCTTCTTCCATTCCTTTTATCCGTTTATACATTTGGATTTTTTGATAGCCATCTGGAATATACGCATCTGGAATGTATGCATCATATGGAAGCAATATTTCAATATCTTTTTCTTCCTCTTTTTTCACACCCGTTTGCCGTTCAGCAATAGCTTCTTCTAACATTTGTGAATACAGATCGAACCCAACTGAATCGATAAAGCCATGTTGCTGAGAGCCCAATAAATTGCCTGCACCTCGAATAGATAAATCCCGCATCGCGATTTTAAAACCTGAACCAAGCTCTGTAAACTCTTTGACTGCTTGTAAACGTTGTTCAGCAACTTCTGTTAATACTTTATCACGTTGATACATGAAATAGGCGTATGCTATACGATTGGATCGTCCAACACGTCCTCGTAATTGATAGAGTTGTGATAGCCCCATACGATCCGCATTATTGACAATTAGTGTATTAACGTTTGGAATATCAATACCTGTTTCAATGATCGTCGTTGTTACTAAAACATCATAATCTCCGTCCAAAAACCGTAGAATAACAGACTCTAACTCGGACTCGGACATTCGTCCATGTGCATAGCCTACTCTAGCATCTGGTACAAGCATTTGAATTTCCTCTACTTTTCGAGCCATATCGTCTACACGATTGTGTAGATAAAAGATCTGCCCACCTCTAGACATTTCACGTTCAATAGCTTCTCGTATAAGAGCTCCGTTATATTCCATGACATATGTTTGAACAGGGAAACGATTAGCAGGTGGTGTTTCAATAACAGATAAATCCCTCACCCCTACCATTGACATATGTAGTGTACGTGGAATCGGTGTTGCCGTTAACGTTAACACGTCTACATTTGTTTTTAATTGTTTGATTTTCTCTTTATGCGTAACCCCAAAGCGTTGTTCCTCATCGACGACAAGCAAACCAAGATCTTTATAGCTAACATCTTTTGATAATAGGCGATGTGTTCCAATCACAATGTCTACGGTTCCATCCCTTAGCCCTTTTAATGTTTCTTGTTGTTGTTTGCGTGTGCGGAAACGGCTTAAAAGGCCAATCGTAACTGCCTGATCTTGAAATCTTTCTTGGAATGTTTCAAAGTGTTGCTGTGCTAAAATCGTCGTTGGAACTAAAAAGGCTACTTGCTTACCGTCCATAACCGCCTTAAATGCTGCTCGAATAGCGACTTCCGTTTTACCATAACCGACATCGCCACAAATAAGCCTATCCATTGGGCGTTCTTTTTCCATATCTATTTTTACTTCTTGGATCGTCCGTAATTGATCTTCCGTTTCCTCATATGGGAACGCTTCCTCAAAGGCACGTTGTTCATCCCCATCAGGAGTAAATGCAAAACCTTTCTCTGCTTCCCGTTTTGCATATAATTTGATCAAGTCATCTGCAATATCTTGTACCGCTGATGATACCTTGCTCTTTGTTTTCTTCCATTCCGTTCCGCCCAGTTTGTGGAGCTTAGGCTCTTTATCTTCTGAACCAACATATTTTTGGATTAAATCAATTTGATCGACAGGAACATATAATTTATCATCCGCACGATATCGGATATGTAAATAATCCTTATGCTTGCCATTGACTTCAAGCGTTTCAATACCTATATATTTTCCAATACCATGATGTACATGTACAACATAATCGCCTGGTTTAATCTCTGTATAGCTTTTTATCCGTTCAGCATTGGTCATTTTTTGAGAACGGCTTCTTTTTTTCTTTGTTTTTTGTTTGAAAAGTTCTTCTTCCGTCACAATGGCTAAACGCTGTAAAGGTAACTCAAAGCCTGCCGTCAATTTACCTGTAACAGCAAAAATACCTTCTGCCCTTGGTTCACCGATTTGAATATGAATATCGTAATCTTCTAAAGTGGTCTGTATCGTTGCTAGACGTTCTTCATCTTCTGTCACAAAAAGAACCGTAAACTTCCCAAATTGCCAACGTTCTACTTCATTTTTTAGTAAAGGCATTTGTCCATGGAAATGCTGCATTGGTTTACAAGAAAAACTGGTTGTCTTCTTAAAGCGAAGACCTGAAAATGTCCTAGCAAAAAGAGCAAAATAGATAGATGGCTGATGGATCATAGCGATTATTTCCTTTAATGAAAAGGAAGGCTTCACCGCATGCACCATTTTTCCCTCTTCAATTAAAGACAGGAACCACTCTTTTTCTTCCTTTTCCCAAGCTTCCATTACTTCTTGGATTCTTCCAAGCTCATCATAAACTACAAGGCCATCTTGAACAAAGTAATCGCCTAAAAATGATGCTCGATCATATAATAGTGAACCATATCGATTCACATATTCAGGAAGCTCACCTTGCTTCAATAATTCGATATCAGCCTGAATATGCTGATAAAGCTGTTCTTGTATCTCTTTCTTTTTCACCTTTTTCAAACTATCCGATAAAGCTTCTTCCAGCTTTTGCGCAAAGATTAAACGTTGTTCTTTTGTTAAAACCAACTCAGACGCAGGCAAAATATCGACCTGATTTAATTTTTCAATCGAACGTTGGTCATCCGCTGAAAATGTACGAATAGAATCGACCTCTGTGTCAAATAATTCAATACGAATAGGATTTTCAACATACGGAGGGTAAATATCCAAAATGCCGCCGCGTAAAGCAAATTCACCAGGCGTTGTAACCATTTGACTTCTTGTATACCCCATTGTTACTAAATTTTGCAGCCATTCTTCAACAATTATTTCTTCAGCAACCGCTACCGTTAGATGTAAATTTAGCCATTCTTCTTTTGGGGGTAGTATTTTGCGCATACCTGCTATAGGGATGATATATATCCCCTTTTGTTGATGTAGCATATGATCTAATGTTTCAATACGTTGAGCACGTAATTCTGGGCTAGCAATAGACATATCCGCTGCGATAAATTCATCTGCTGGATAATAGTGAACATTATCCTCCCCTAAGAGTTTTACTAAATCATCAAATGTCTTTTGGGCTTGTAATAAATTCGGAGAAATGATGTAAATCGGTTTTTGAATCGTGTCATAAATTGTATATAAAAAAGCCGGTCTTGCACTTCCTGAAAGTCCTGTAATTAGTTGTGCTTCTTGACCACTTTTAATATCTTCTAACAAATGTTGTACATGTGGATCTTGAGATAACAATTGGCGTAGTATTTCCATAATGGGCCTCCCTTCTTTGTTTGACAACTACATGTATGTATCGTCAATGTACAAATACAGAAAAAGGCCTTGGACGCACGAAGCGCCAAAGCGATTTTACTGTAACCAATTTTTTAATGCATAATAATTTGGGAACTTCTTCAGTGAGTTTTCGCAATGTTCACAAATACTTTCTACGGTGGTGTCACCATTTTGCTCATGATGGATGAATTCTTTGGCTTCTTGTTCACTTAGTTGATGAAGTTTACGAATACTATCTTCAGAATCAAATGGCAATACGCCTATTTCCGTGTTGCAATGACGACATCTGTAACGAATAGCCATAAGCATGCCTCCCTTTATAAGAAGTATAGACAGCTTTGGCATCTTTTATGCTTCATGATTAGTTGAAACGATTCATCACTTCGATAAATGGTTTTTCCAACCAATATTCACATGCATCTGCGGCACGACGAAATGCATCTTGCATCAATGATTGTTCCTCTTTTGAGAATCTTGAAAGTACATAATCTGGCACTTTCATTCCTGCTGGTGGACGACTAATCCCTATACGAATACGGTTAAAATTTTGCGTGCCTATATGTTGAATCAGAGATTTAATTCCATTATGACCACCTGCACTTCCTTTTTGACGGAGGCGCAATTTGCCTTTTTCTAAGTCTAGATCATCATAAATGACAACAATATCTTCTACATCAACATCAAAATAATCCATCATAGGGCGAACAGCTTCACCAGATAAGTTCATATATGTTAGCGGCTTCAGCAGCATTACTTTTCCCTCTGGACGGTGAGCCATACCATACAGCGCATTAAATTTTTGTTGATTTAATGGAATGTTCCACTTTTCTGCTAGTAAATCAATGGTAGCAAACCCAACATTGTGGTGTGTATGTTCGTATTCTTTTCCAGGATTCCCTAGACCAATTATTAATTTCATATTTGGTATCTTCCTTTTTTAACTAATCCCTGTTATTTTAACATATGCTTTTAAAATTAGAAAAATTTCAATGTTGAACTATTTCTATGGTTCTTATCCCACACTTCTTATTTTTCTCCAAAAGCATGTATCTGTATATCAAAAAAATAGCATGCTAGCATCACTCCTAACATGCTATTTTTTCTTTTAGGATTCGTTTTTCTACATCACATAAGTGAAACTGAAATCCTATTTTAAACAGCTGCTTAAAAACTGACGATTAATCAAATAATTTACTTACAGATTTATTTTCATAAATACGAACGATTGCATCTGCAAGTAATGTAGCAACTGATAATTCTTTAATTTTTGGTATTTTCTTTTCTTTTGGTAATTGAATTGAATCCGTTACAACTAATTCCTTGATCACAGAGTTTTCAATACGTTCAATTGCTGGGCCTGATAATACAGGATGTGTACAACAAGCATACACTTCTTTTGCACCGCTTTTGACAAGAGCTTCCGCACCGATTGTGATGGTACCTGCTGTGTCAATAATATCATCGATTAAGATACAAACTTTTCCTTCAACATTACCGACAATATTCATCACTTCTGCTACATTTGGTTTTGGACGACGTTTATCGATAATAGCGATTGGTGCTTTCAAACGTTCTGCCATTTTACGAGCACGAGTTACGCCACCATGGTCAGGTGATACAACGACAACATCTTCTGGATTGAAGCCTTTTTGTTTGAAGTAATCAGATAATAATGGTACCCCCATTAAATGATCGATTAAAATATCGAAGAAGCCTTGAATTTGTGGAGCATGTAAATCAAGAACAACTACACGAGTTGCGCCAGCAGTTTCTAATAAGTTTGCCACTAATTTTGCCGTAATTGGTTCACGTGAGCGTGCTTTACGGTCTTGACGAGCATAGCCATAGTATGGCATTACTACATTTACTGTGCGTGCAGAAGCACGTTTCACAGCATCAACCATAATAAGTAGTTCCATTAAATTTTCATTTACTGGAGCTGAAGTTGACTGCACGATAAATACGTCACAACCACGAATACTTTCCTCAATACTAATTTGAATTTCTCCATCACTGAAATGTTTTACAGAACTTTTTCCTAACTCTACCCCTACTTCTTTAGCAATTGCTGCTGCAAGTGGTTCGTTTGAATTTAGTGAAAAGATTTTTAAATTTGAGTTAGCATATTGATACGGCATAATGGCCTCCTGTTAATGTTTAATTATTTTAAATTTAATTTGTTCACATAGTTTTCTTTGTTTTCTTGTCTAGAACGACCGATAGCAAGTGCATTTTCTGGAACATCCGTTGTAATGGTTGAGCCAGCAGCGACAAATGCATTTTTGCCAACTGTGACAGGAGCTATTAAATTCGCATTACATCCAACAAACGCATGATCCTCAATGACTGTTTGGTATTTATTTTTCCCGTCATAATTTACAGTAATTGTACCACAGCCGATATTGACATCAGCACCAACTTTCGCGTCCCCTAAATAAGTAAGATGCGATACTTTGCTGCCTTCATCAAGTGTCGTTTTTTTCAACTCGACAAAATTACCAACTTTCGCATGGTTGCCAACATTTGATGCTGGGCGTATATGTGCAAATGGTCCAATTGCAACATCATCTCCGACTTGGCTATCTTCAACAACAGAAGAATGTACGGAAGTTCGATCGCCAATCCGGCTATTTTGAATATGACTGTTAGGTCCTATTAAACAATCTTCCCCAATGACAGAAGTACCTTCGATCACGACACCTGGTTGAATAACTGTATCACGACCAATTTGCGCATCCACGCTTATATAAGTGTTTTCTGGATTAATAATGGTAACACCATTACGCATATGCTTTTCATTGATATGAGTCCGCATGATCTTTTCTGCTTGCGATAAAGCAACTCGATCATTTACACCAAGTGTTTCGGAGAAGTTATCTGTTACATATGCTGCTACAACTTCACCTTGTTTTTGCAAAATTTCAATCACATCTGGCAAATAATATTCACCTTGTGCATTATCATTGTTGACTTGTTTCAATGCAGCAAACAATGCCTTATTATCAAAACAATATGTTCCTGTATTGATCTCGGTTACGTTTCGTTGTTCAGGTGTTGCATCCTTATGTTCGACGATTTGCGCTACCTGACCATTTTCTTCTCGTAAAATACGACCGTAACCTGTAGGATCTTCGGCTATGGCCGTTAAAATCGTCGCTTTAGCTTGATTTGCTTCGTGATATTCATACAATGCTTTTATTGTTTCTGGACGAATCAATGGTGTATCGCCACAAATAACAATTGTTGTACCTTCTAAATCACCGAGTAGCGACTCTGCTTGTTGAACCGCATGGGCTGTACCTAATTGTTCAGCTTGCAACACATATTCGCTTTTATCTTTCAATTGCTCTTGAACTTTCTCAGCACCGTGACCAACAACTGTCACAATGCGTTTTGCATTCAATTCTCGAATATGCTCTACCACATGTTCTACCATTGGCTTACCACAAACCGGATGAAGAACTTTATATAATTTGGACTTCATACGAGTGCCTTGGCCCGCAGCCAAAACTACAGCATAAATATTCGTCATTTCATAAGTCCTCCATTAAGCAGATTTTCTCTTTAGACTATAAAGCAAATTTCATTAATTTTCAAGACTTTATGACTTGACAAAACATTTACAAAACCATTATTATATTAATTCTTTTCTTTTTTACTAATAAAATTGAATTTTTAGCCTTTTAAGTAAAGAAAGCTATCTAAAAATAGATTACCTCCACTTTTAGATAGCCGTTTATTTATTCCCAATTGACCTTATTTAAATAGATCTGGATACATTTCTTTAGCCAATTTTTCCATACCGTCAATAGTATCATAACCATAACCAAACATATAATTATAATCAACAGCATAAATTTGTTTGTTTTTGATAGCTTTCATGCCTGATAATTTAGGATTTGCATAAAGAGCCTTTTTAATTTTTTCGGGATCCTTTTCAGCATCATCACCATTGTATGTCTGCCAATCAGGAATAATGAGTACATCAGGATCTGCATCGATTAATTTCTCAATAGCTACACTATCGCCTTTTACATCTTTAAATACATTATCTAATCTTACCATTTTTTCAAAAGATTCATTGAAGAAAGTTTCACCGTTCGCTGGATATATAGATACATCTTTTGGATCTGAGATAAATAAAAGTGCAAATTTTTTATTTTCTTGAATATTGGCTAATTTCTTTTCAATTGATTTTTCTTTATCTTTTAATTCTTTCGCAAAACTTTCTGCTTTATCTTGAACATTGAAAATTTTACCGATATTCTCGATATCTGTATAAATAGAATCGTACGTACCACCTGTAACAGATGATCCCAAGACATAGGTTTTAACACCCATTTCATTGAGCGAGTCTACTGTCCCGACGCCCCACTCTGCATTGTCGAATAAATCACCTCTACCCAATACTAAATCTGGGCTTGTGCCAAGTGTTGTTTCTTTTCCTACATAGTCCCCACTAAGAATTTTTAGTTTGGCATATTCTTTTGCGACTGATTCATCTGAAGCGCCAAAATCTGCACCCACTCCGACAATTTTATCTCCTAATCCAAGGTGTAATAACAACTCAGCTGCTGGTTTTGTATTTGCCATAATACGTTCTGGTGCTTTATCGAATGTTTGGTCCTTTTCTTTCCACTCTGTTCCACCTTCAGCTTTTGCATAGTTATGAATTGTGACAGGATACTCCGTTTTTTCCTCTGTTTTTTTATCATTTGAAGAAGATGTATCTTTACTTTTCTCTGTTCCTCCACAAGCGGTTAATGTTAATAATGCGGCTAATAAAATTCCTATAAATAGTTTCTTTTTCATGATTTCCTCCTATATTTCGTACGCAAAACTTAATCCATTTGTAATTGGATTTTTATAGGTTTGGCATTTGATTTGGTATAAGGCTTCAATGATTTCTGGTGTTAAAACTTCTTCGGGTGTACCATACGCATAGACTTCACCGTCTTTTACTGCATATAAATAATCACAATAATGTGCTGCGAGTTCTAAATCATGAAGGGCTGCTAAAACACCAATATTTAAATTTTTGACACATGATAAAATTTCAATTTGATAGCGGATATCTAAGTGATTTGTCGGCTCATCTAAAATCATAAATTTTGGCTGCTGTGCAATAGTTCGCGCTAAGATAACGCGCTGTTTTTCACCACCAGATAAGGATAAGAAACTGCGAGTTTTGTAATCTAGTAAATTAGTTCGCGTTAGTGCTTCCTCTACAATTTCAAAATCCTCATGCCTATCTGACTCAAGTAGTTTTTTGTGCGGTGTTCTCCCCAACATGACCATTTGCTGTACTGTCAGATCAAAATGCATCTCATTGAACTGTCCAACAACTCCTAGATTTTGTGAAACTTTCTTTTCGGAGGCTTTCAAAACATCTAAATCATCCAATAAAACAAGCCCTTTTTGTGGCTTCAAACTTTTATAAATACTTTTCAAGAATGTAGACTTTCCACAACCATTCGGACCTATTAGACCTACAAACTGCTGATTTTTCACTTGAAGAGATATATTTTTGACGATTTCCTTTTTTCCTATATTGACATCAATATCTTTTACGACTAACTCCATTTTCTATCTACCCTCCAAAATTGTATCCTTTTTTTACAATCATATAGATAAACAATGGTGATCCAATTACAGAAGTAATGATACCAATTGGCAACTCAACATTTTCGATTAAAATTCGTGACAAAACGTCTGCCCAAATCATGAAAAGGCCACCTAATAACAAAGTTCCAAGCATCAATCGTTTATGATCTGCGCCAAAAATCCCTCTTGCTATATGTGGAATAATCAGACCTACAAACCCAATCATTCCTGCATAGGCCACCATTGTTCCTGTAACGAGAGCAGTGGCAATCATATAGAATTTTCTGTAAGCACTTAAATTGATTCCTAATGTAATCGCCGATTCATCACCTAATAGCATGGTGTTTAATATTCGATGTTGAAATAGAAATAAAATAGCGCCCAATAAAACAACAATCACCATGATCGGTGCCTTGTCCCAACTTGAAGATGCTAAGCTCCCCATTGACCAAAAGGTGACCGTTTTTATTCCCTCAGCATTATTAGCAAAGAAAATGATTAAACTTGAAAATGAACTACATAATGCTCCGATGACAACCCCTGACAAAACTAACTTTACAGATGTTGCTTTACCTCCAATACTCGATAACACCAACACTGCCACTGAAGTCAACATTGCCCCCACAAAGGCTCCGAATGCTACGCCAAATTGAGCGAGAAGAGCACTACTACCAAAACCAACTAAAATAGCAAAAGTTGCCCCTAATGAGGCTCCTGATGAAATTCCTAGTATGTATGGGTCAGCAAGTGGATTTTGCACAACTGCTTGCATAACAGTCCCGCAAAGTGATAGCCCAATGCCAATTAATAAAGCGAAAACAACGCGAGGCATTCTTATTTGTAAAATGATATTTAAAAAGGACTCACTTTGCACGTTGTCAAGCGAACCAAACTTGCCATTTGTAATGGTGTGCAATAGGATATCCATGGACTGTCTAAATGGGATATGGACTTGTCCAATTGATACAGAATAAACAGCGGATAACAGTATAAAAACGATTAAAAGAGCAATCACAACATAATACATGTTACCCATGCCTATTCTGCTTCTATTTTGTGTATCCAAGATGTCACCTCAATTATTTTAAAATTTATAAAGTGCACTGATAATGATTATCATTATCGGCTTTTTGATTGTAAAACAAATCTCCCCAAAAAACAATATGAATACTAAAGAAAAATGGTTTCTTTCTAACGAAATGGATCAAAAAACGAATTATGGAATGAGCCCTTTATAAATGAGCCTTCACCAAAAGTCAGGGGATTGCTGATTTAGCATGTAGTGTAAATGGACTGAGAGGAGCCTGTGTAACTCTTAGGAGGATTCGTGTCCAGTAGAGACCCTGGAGCAAATAATTGAAGGAACGCCCTGTAAAACGTAATTTTCAGGCAATAAAAAAAGAGCCTGCTTCAGATATTGAAAGGCTCTCTGCTTCACGTATTATTGAGCTTTTTCTTTTTCAAGTACTTGTACTTCTTCCTTACTAGAATCAGCGTATGCTGCTAAGACAGATTCTTGAATCTTTGATCGTGTACTCGAGTTAATCGGATGTGCAATGTCACGGAACTCACCATCTGGTGTCCTTTTACTTGGCATTGCTACAAACAATCCCGCATTTCCATCAATGACACGGATATCATGCACGACGAATTCGTTGTCCAGTGTGATGGAAGCAATGGCACGCATGCGGCCATCAGTCTCTACACGACGAAGTCTTACATCTGTTACTTCCATTTTATCACCACCTCTCATCTTGGATGTTGAAACAGAATCTATTAACTATATATTCAAGAAAAGTATAACTATCTCCTTCTTAATTTTAAACAATTTTTTCATAATTTAAAAAATGATTTAGTTTCTATCTCGCAGGAACGGGCGGTGAACTTCTTCCCATACTTCTAGTAGGCTGCTAAAATCTATCGCATTGGCATTTTTATAGACAAAAATCCATCTTTTCTTATGTTTTATGAACTAAAAAATTGATTTTTATCTGCTTTTGGAAATAAACGGGCTTTATCGTTGGCACATTTCAAAACTCCACTAAAAAGAAGAAGGACAGGTGAAGATCAACCTCTTGTAAAAAGTTCGAACCGTTCAACTCATATACAGCAAGAGATGAAGGAGCCGTTGACTAGGTGGAAATTCATTTTATCACGTGTGTTGATTTTACAAAAATTAGGAATCATTATTTGGTGTAATTTTTGAAAAACCTTGTATTTTCAGGACCATTTATAAAGATCTTCGCTGCAATCAACGAATTCCTCTATTTTTATGGATTAAATTGAATAATCAACACGTCTGTCATTTTATAGAAAAATAACACTATAGTAATAAAAAACAAGCCCCTTTTACAATAGCGGCTTGTTTTTCGTAAGTGATTCACGATTGATAGAGTAGGATAAAGTGAAATGTTAATCAGTGGGGTTTTCTTCATCCCCCACTGATTATTAGTTAAACCAATCGGGCGCATGCGGCAGTTGATCTCCCTCCTACCGCCTTTGCTTTCGCTGAATTTTGAGGGGGAGCATTACTGCCCGTTAATGCGGGATAAATCTAAATTAATGCAATAACTTCAATTTCTACTTTAGCATCCTTTGGTAGTCTTGCAACTTCTACTGTAGTACGTGCTGGCTTATGTGCACCAAAGTGTTTTGCATATTCTTCATTCATGGCCGCAAAATCTTCCATATCCGCGATAAAAACAGTTGTTTTGACAACTTTGTCTAAAGAAGATCCAGCTTCTGCTAAAACGGCTTCAAGATTTTCGAAAACTTGATTGGTTTGTTGGGTGATATCTCCGCCAACAAATTCCCCTGCTGGTGTTAGTGGAATCTGTCCTGAGCTATAAAAAAGATTGTTAGCGATTACACCTTGTACATATGGTCCAATAGCTTCTGGTGCATTTTTCGTTGCTACTACATTCATACTAATTTCCACCTTTCTCAAAATAGTTTCCCTCACATAAAGCAATGGTACGATCTTTTTCATTGACTTCTTTTAATTTGACCAATGAATAATAATCGTCCACTAAACGCTCATCGGGATGTTCAGCCTCTACTAATACAGCAACCCCTGCTAGCGTACAGTCGAACTCTTCCAATAAGTTTTTCATTCCGTTCATTGTGCCCCCGACCTTCATAAAGTCATCCGTAATAAGAACACGCTGGCCACTTTTCATACTACGTTTGGAGAGGACCATCGTTTGTATACGACGTGATGAGCCAGATACGTAGTTGATACTTACTGTAGAACCTTCCGTAACCTTGTTGTCACGACGCACAACCACAACTGGGACATTTAAATGTCTAGCAATTGCATGTGCAATTGAAATTCCTTTTGTTGCTACTGTCATAATGACATCTATTTGTTGATCACAAAAGGCTGAGGCAAATACTTTACCTACTCGATTGATCAATTGTGGATTCCCCAATAAATCAGTCATAAATAGATAACCGCCTGGCAATAAACGATCGGAATGACTCAATTCTTTAATCAGCTCTTGTATTACATCTTTTACAGCTGCATCCGGTACTTTAGGTATATACTTTACTCCCCCTGCAGCCCCTGGGACAGTCATTAGGAGTCCGATTCCTCTCTCTTCAAATGTATCTTTAACAATCGACAAATCTTCACTGATAGAGGATTTTGCAGATTGATACAATTCTGCGAAAAATGTAAGGGGAATTAACTGCTGAGGATGCTCCATCAAATAATACGTCATATCAACAAGACGTTCACTACGCTTCCATTTCATAAAAACCCTCTCCTGAACACGAATATTTTATACAAAAAATAACACAAACATACGCATTTAAGCAAGAATATCCGTTTCTCCTAACATGCGCACCGCGTATACTTCATCACAAAAACCTCTAAGACCGTTTACAATCCGACTAACGCGTGCCTTATTTTGCACGAGTCCAAACACTGTTGGACCGCTCCCGCTCATTAATACGGCATCTGCTCCAAATCTAGTCATTTGTTCTTTAATAATTGATACTTCCGGATGTAGTTTTAGTGTAACACTCTCTAACACATTACTAACAGTAGCACATACCTGCGCATAATCTTTGGCTTCAATAGCTTCTTTCATTTGCTTTGTATTTGGATGTTCAACTTCATCGAGATTTAAATTACCGTAAGCTGTTGCCGTTGAAACACCAATTGCCGGTTTTGCCAAAACAACCCAACACGCTGGTGGTGCAGCTATATGTTCAATCTTCTCCCCACGTCCTCTAGCAATTGCCGTTCCTCCATAAACACAAAACGAAACATCTGAACCTATCTTAGCGCCTAACTCTGCTAATTTATCGATAGATAAATTTAAATTCCATAAAGTATTGAGCCCTTTTAATGTAGCAGCAGCATCGCTACTACCTCCAGCTAAACCTGCTGCTACAGGAATTTGCTTATCAATTGTAATCGATACACCATCTTGAACACCATATGTATCTTGCAATAACTGTGCTGCTTGATATGCTAGATTACGCCCATCATCGGGAACAAAATTACTACTCGAATGGATTTGGATTTGTCCATCATGTCTTTTTTTCAAACCTACACGATCAGCTAGATCAACTGTCGTCATAATCATTTCAACTTCATGATAACCATCCGGACGTTTATAAAGTACATCAAGTGTCAAATTAATCTTGGCAGGTGCTTTTACATAAAGCATATCTCCGCCTCCTCCCGAAAAATATAAAAAAGAAGATGCAGGTCTCCGTTCTTTTTTCACTAAATCATATTTTACCATAGGAAAAGAAAATTGAGGAAAATCGTATGTCGATCTTTAAAAATTTACCCACCCATTACGCTGCGCACATCAAAAGCAGTTCACCTTTAAAACGGAAAGGGAACTGCTTCTTGTCAGTACGTTTCATAATAGTTGCTTGGTTTAGATTGCCCTATTTTTGGCTATTGCCCGCTGTTTGCTGGCGTTCTGCCATTTCAATTGCTTTCTTCACCATATTTCCGGCATCTCGTGCTTTGATCCCGCCCCATCCTTCACGTTCAACAGTATCATAAAAACCTAACTCTTTTGCAATCTCAACTTTTAAACGGTCAGACATGATTGACTTTCTCGCCAAACGAAATTCCTCCTTTAACGACTGACAATAATAGTATGTCCTCAAAAATAAAAAACACTCATAAAACATTCTCTTGAAATACCTAGAATGCTTTACAAGCGTTCGAACAAAAAATTCAATTATAATATGACACTTACTTATTTGATGGCAGCAATTTGAGTTGCCTCGTCATCAAATGTAATCTCTACTGCTTCTGTTAAAATATCTGTGTAGCTGTAAGACACACGCTCAAAAGCGTTTTCGTCTTGATCAAGATCAACTACAAATACTGCGCGATATGTTTCACGTAATATTCCAGCGCGCTCAATCGTTTTCTTGCGACCACCGTTTGCCTTTAATTGCAAACGTTTACCCAAATGACAATCTAACGACTTTTTAATGTCAGCTAAAGTTTTTGGCATTCGCTTACACCTCACTAATATCTAGTATACATAATACAGCCGTTCTTGTCAATATAAATTTATATTTTAACAATCCATATAAGCTATGTCAATTACTTTTTGTATAAATCTTATTTTTTCTATTTATTATACTAATATATGGTTTATTTTTTGAAATATGGATACAGTGCATCCGCTAATTGCCCAAACTCAACAATGGATAAAGTTTCTCCCCGTCTTGTTGGTTCAATATTTACTTCAGCTAATGCTGATAAAATATATTCTTTCTTCTCTTTGCCATTTGGTAATTGGGATTGTAAGTTGTTTAAAATCGTTTTACGTCTTTGTGCAAAGGAGCTACGAACTACTTCAAATAAAAATGACTCATCTATTACCCTTACAGGAAGCTCTTCACGACGTGTTAAACGCAATACAGCTGAGTCAACATTTGGTTGGGGCATAAATACTGTTTTAGGCACAGTCATCACGACTTCTGCGTTCATATAATATTGCACAGCAATGGACAAAGAGCCATATGCTTTTGTCCCAGGTGTCGCTGAAATACGATCCGCTACTTCTTTTTGCATCATAACGACCATTCCACGAATTGGAAGGTTTTCTGTGATCAGTTTTAATAAAATTGGTGTCGTTACATAATACGGAAGATTCGCTACAACCATTATGTCTTTATAATGAGCTAGCTCCTCTTTAATGATACTGGCAACATCTGCCTTTAGAACATCGGAATGTACGATTTTAACGTTGCTATATGGACTTAAGGTATCCTCTAATACTGGCAATAAACGCTGGTCGATTTCAAACGATACCACTTTCCCAGCAGCACGAGCTAAATGTTCTGTCAACGCTCCAATCCCCGGTCCAATTTCAATTGCTGCACTTTCCTTTGTCAGATCGGCATAACCTACAATATTCCGTAAAATGTTAGGATCTATTAAAAAGTTTTGTCCTAAACTTTTTTTAAATGAAAAACCATATTTTTTCAATATTTCTTTTGTGCGTACAGGTGTTGCGATATCTTTATGCATTTCGTTCCTCCTGATTAATCTTTGCAATTGCTTCGCCAAATTGCTTTTCTGTAATTTGAAACATCTTTAATCTTTTTACGAGTTGCTTCCCGTTTGTAGAACCAATATTTAAAAGTTCACCTAAGCGTTCGCGTCGCTGTTGTGCATCAGGATGCGATAACAACTTAGCTGCAATTAAGTCATCTAAAGTAATGGGACATGGAGTTTCTTGACCTATCTCCTGTGGTGTATAGACCTTGGATAATGCATAACGGATATCTTCATCGCTCGCATGTTCAATTCCTAAACTTTTACCATTCTTAGCAATAGCCTTTTTCTTTGGCAAAAATGCATGTTTTACACCTGCTACATGCGCTTCGATAATTGCACGTATACGACGTCCTGGATAATCAGGATCTGTAAATACGATCACTCCTCGCACATCCTGAGCATGTTGAATATGACGGATCGTTTCTTCTGAAATAGCCGAACCATTTGTTTCAATTGTATCTGCATGGACTGCCCGCTTAACGGCTGTCGTATCATCTTTTCCCTCAACAACAATGATTTCTTTTATATCCACGGATATCAAATCCTCTTTTCTAAAAAGTTCCTTTGACCATTTTACTTCGATTTTACACTTATTGTACAGTAACGCAGGAGAAATTAAACATAGCATCACTCTGAGGTTATTCGTTTTTAAACAAATTTTTATAAAGTAAAGCTTCCATCAGTGGGGGTTTTCTTCATCCCCCCCTGAAATAGAAGAACTCAGGTTAAAAGCGCCACGTCCTGTGGCAACACCTGAGGGACCAACCATCTTGTTGGCCCGAACCAATCGGGCACATGCGGCAGTTGATCCCCCACCTATCTTTCTCACTTCTCTCTAAACCTTGAGGTGGGAATCTTACTGCCCGTTAACGCGGGAGAAACGTTAATCAAGATACTTGAGCCTTTGTAGCCGTTGTTCTCCGCTATGGCAGAGGCTTTCCACTGGCACGCTCCAGCCTTCTCCCTTGCTTTGCTCAGTCCGGTTGCTTCCGCTTGTAAGTAGCCAAAAATAGGTAAAGGAGAATTTGAATTCACTCAAATTCTCCTTTACCACTATTTGAAGCTAATTATGTCCCAGCCTGATCATTTTAATCTTGAAGGGTAATTTTAACTGTTCGACGTCCCCAACTGTATGCTTGTCGTTTTGTTGGCATGAATACATCGATTCTATGTCCCTTAATAGCACCACCTGTGTCACCAGCTATTGCTAAACCATAACCACTTACATAAACCATTTTACGCAACGGGATGACTCTTGGATCTACCGCGATAACTTTTTTATATGGATCCTTTCGTAGATTAATACCAATGGCTGTTTTGCCAGAGCATCCATTACAATATGCAGTATATGCAGTTGATGTAACGTACATAGATTTGCCGTCAAGTGAGTTGGACACTTTTTTGATAGAGCCTGATCGCAAATAGGATTTTGATACATAGCCCGTTTTTCCACCATATGTTACTTTATACCAACTACCTTTTTTGCCCTTATACGTAACGTTTTTACCTTTAGGTATAACCTTGATGATTCTATATTTCTTACTTGGACCCTTACGCATATTTAAATTTCCAGTTGTATGATATTTCTTTGGATTACTTACGAGCGTAATTTTTTTGTTAGAATTTTTATTGGCAGAATAATGGGAGTCTTCCACTACATCGATGGCCTTTTCTACTCGAACGTTAGATACAGTAGTGTCATTTGCATTTTGCGTATCTTCATTTTTTAGAATTGCGCTATTTTCTCCTGACTCAACTGAAGGTTGCTTTAAAAAGTCAGCGACCGTAGTCGAAGTTTCTCCTGATGGTTGCTTATAAATTTTATCATTTTTCTGCTCATACAAATGATTGCTATTCAGTGAAATCCATTTCCCTATGTTGCTGGCATGTCCATCACTCATTGTATTTGCTGCCATCCATTTTTCTGATTGTTGACCATCTACTTGTCCAAACTCTATGAAGCCAGCAAATATTATGCTTACCATAGCCGTAATACTTAATAAAAATATAGCTATACTACTTGTTATTCGATGTTTTTTTAATGCTTTTAAAAATAGTTTTCTTATGGAATTATTTATCATATAAATGTCTCCTTATCATTCACTCTGGATTATATAGACTCTTTTTTGATGGTTAACAGATATTCTATTTTACAAATTATTGAAAAAGAGTTGAAGATCCTATTTTGAATGTGGGAGATATTTGTTTATTTAACTCTTTTTAAGCTTACACTTTGAAAAAACGATGCGCATTTTCAGTCGTTTTTTGCGCTACTTCTTCCATCGTTAAACCCTTCAATCGTGCGATTTCCTGCGCGACTAATGGCACAAACGAGGGCTCATTTCTTTTACCACGATATGGATGTGGTGCAAGATACGGAGCATCTGTTTCAATCATCAAATATTGTAAAGGGATTGCCATTGCTACTGCCTTTGGTTTTTTTGCGTTTTTAAATGTAACAGGACCACCTAGACTAATCATAAAATTCATCTTGATACATACTTGTGCTGTTTCAACGCTACCACTAAAACAGTGCATGACACCGCCAACTTCTTCGGCGTGTTCTTCCTGTAAAATACGCACACAGTCTGCTGTTGCCTCACGATTATGAATCACAATTGGTAATTTGACACGTTTTGCTAAATGGATTTGTTTTCGTAGCAGCTCTTGTTGAATGTCTTTTGGTGACTTGTCCCAGTGATAATCTAATCCTGTTTCACCAATTGCCACAACTTTTGGATGTGCTGCTAATTTTTCGATCCATCGCAAATCTTCTTCTTTGCAATCTATCGCATCAACCGGATGCCATCCTATCGCCGCATATAGGAAATCATATTGATCAATCAATTCCATTGCGCGAGTGATTGTTGGACGATCAAAACCCACTACGATCATTTTTTTGACATCGGCTGCTAGAGCACGATCGATTACATCTTGTAAGTCATTATCGTATTGTTCAGCATTTAAATGGACATGCGTATCTATAAACATATTCATTCTCCTCACATGATTAACATTGTATCTAAATAAACCATTTCACAGTTCTCATCCAAATTACAGTTTTATTACAAACATTACACTTTGGATTATACTTACTGCCTAATCTATAAAACACTATGGTGTTTTTTTTAGATTTTATTTAAAAATACTATTGATATTCATCAATTTACTACAAAGGAAATACGTATGCATTTTCGAGGGCTCAAGCAAGTCTCAGCGAAAATCTACACAAATGGAGCCCAAAATACATGTTTCTTTAAGAATAATGCCAAATATATTGCCTAATTTCTTTCTAATCAACATCGGCTATTAGATACAAAAACCTGCTGTTACTTTCCAGCAGGTTCCCATATCTAATCCATTTAGATTTAACTTGATTATTTAACTTTTGCTCCATTTTCTAGCTTCTCATCAACAGTTGCTAGCGTTAATACCCCATCTTTACTTCCGGCTAAAATCATACCTTGTGATAATTCGCCACGAAGTTTTACAGGTTTTAGATTTGCTACGACAATTACTTTACGTCCTACTAACTCTTGTGGTTGATAATATTCTGCTATCCCTGATACGACTTGACGTTGTTCATAACCTAAATCTAATTGAAGCTTTAACAATTTATCAGCCTTTGGAACTTTGTCACAGGCTGTCACTGTTGCTACACGGAGATCGACTTTCATGAAATCATCAATGGTAATTTCCGAAACTTCCTCTTTTTTAGGTTCCTCAGTAGGAGTCTTAACAGATTGACGCATTTGATCTCGAATATAAGTTACTTCTTCTTCTGTATCTAGACGAGGGAAGATAGGAACTCCTTTGTCGACTACCTTTGTTCCTTTTGGAATGACATTTTCTTCATTTAACGTATCCCATGCAAGTAATTTTTCTGATAAGCCAAGTTGGCGAACAATCTCTTTTGGTGAATTTGTCATAAATGGTTGAATCATGATCGCCACACGACGTAGACTTTCTGCTAAATTATGCATAACTGTTGCAAGCTGACCCTGTAAGGTCTCATCTTTAGCAAGCACCCATGGTTGTGTTTCATCTATATATTTGTTCGTACGAGATATCAATTCCCATACATCTGCTAATACAACGCTGAATTGCATTTTTTCCATATCTTCTTCATATTTTGCTTGTGTTTCTTTTGCTTGTGCTTGAAGAGATTTATCAAATTCTGTAGGCTCTAAACCTTCCGTTGGGATAATGCCATCAAAATATTTATTCATCATTGAAACAGTTCGGTTCAATAAGTTACCTAGATCATTGGCAAGGTCATAGTTCGTACGTTCAACAAATGACTCTGGAGAGAATACACCATCTTGACCAAAAGGCAGTTCACGTAGCAAGAAGTAACGTGTGGCGTCTAAACCATAACGTTCAATTAACATTTCAGGATAAACGACATTCCCTTTAGATTTGGACATTTTGCCGTCTTTCATCATGATGAAACCATGAGCGAATACTTTTTTAGGAAGTGGTAAACCTAAAGCCATCAAGAAAATTGGCCAATAGATTGTATGGAATCTCACGATATCTTTTCCAACCACTTGGACATCTGCCGGCCAGTATTTTTTGAAATCTTCATCATGTTCTGTACCATATCCTAATGTTGTTATATAGTTTGTTAAAGCATCTACCCAAACATAAATAACATGCTTAGGATCTCCAGGTACACGAATGCCCCAATCAAATGAAGTACGAGATACAGAAAGATCTTCTAGTCCCGGTTTAATGAAATTATTAATCATTTCATTTTTCCGTGATTCCGGTTGGATGAATTCCGGATTTTCCTCATAAAATTGTAAAAGGCGATCTGCGTATTTATTCATATTAAAGAAATAGGATTCTTCTTTTACTCTATGGACAGGTCGACCGCAGTCTGGACAATTGCCATTATCTAGTTGTGTATCTGTAAAGAAAGACTCACATGGTGTACAGTACCATCCTTCATATTCACCCTTATAAATATCACCATTATCTAAGAATTTTTTGAAAATTTTCTCTACAGTTTTCGTATGTCTCTCTTCAGTCGTTTGGATAAAATCATCGTAAGAGATGTCCATTAGTTTCCAAAGCTTTTTAGCTGCTGCTGCAATCTCATCGACATATTCTTTTGGATGTTTCTTTGCTTCTGCTGCTTTTTCTTGGATTTTTTGACCGTGCTCATCCATTCCTGTTTGTAATCGAACATCATATCCTCGTAATCGTTTGTAACGAGCCATCGTATCTGCTGCTACAGTTGTGTACGCAGTACCAATATGGAATTTACCACTTGGGTAGTAAATTGGGGTTGTAATATAGAATGTTTTCTTTTCATTTGTCACGAAAACTTCCTCCAGTGCTATACAGTATACCTTCTATTTTATCTGAGTACGAAAAACCTTTCAATTAAAGTTTACTCAACTTATTTTTGTCTAATTTTGTCGAATGATTTTTTTGAAAATTATTTTGAATTTTAAGCAAAAAACAGTATAAAAGCACAAATATTGTGTAAAATAAAACAACCCCGTATGATTAATATCCTTAAAGAACGGAAATTTTTTGAAAAAAAGTTACTAATGCGAGAAAAAATAATTGACGTTTATGGCATTAGTTGGTATGATATACATCGGAAACAGAGTTTATGTCGAAATTTGACGAATAATATGAATAGAGGAGGAACTCTTGTTATGAAATCTACTGGTATTGTACGTAAAGTTGATGAACTTGGTCGCGTGGTTATTCCAATCGAACTTCGCCGTACTTTAGGCATCGCCGAAAAAGACGCATTGGAAATTTATGTGGATGATGACAAAATCATCTTAAAAAAATACATGCCTAATATGACATGTGCTGTAACTGGTGAAGTATCTGATGATAACTTCCGTTTAGCTGGAGGTAATCTAATTCTTAGCCCTGAAGGTGCACAAATCCTTATGAAAGAAATCCAAGCTAAATTAAATAATAAATAATTTATTGAATTTAGCAATTTCAAGCAACAAGATATAAAATAAAAAGCTATTTTTACTTTATTACCTTACCTTGCTTTCAAATGTGATTTTCATAAATGAAAAAACCCATCCGAAATATTCGCCGTTTCGGATGGGCTTTTATTTTTTTAAAATAATCTTTACGCTTCTCTATTCAAACCAGTTTTTTAAGGCTAGCCTCAAATTACGTCAATTCCTCGATCAAGGATTCAGCAAGATAGATATTTTTAGGTTATCTAGCACTATAAATATGAATCGAATGATTTTTGGCTCATGATTCAATATGATATTGTTGGTAAACTTCTCTCTTTGCTAATCCGCGGGCCTTAGCAACCTCTTTTATAGCTTCTTTTGAAGAAAGTTTTTGTTCAGAAATAAGTTGGTCGACATGCTCTATAATGGATAGTTTTCCCCACCAATTTTCTTCTTCCTCTTCTTCTCCACCTAGATTACCTTCAACTACTAGGCAGAACTCTCCACGAATTTCATGATCATTTGCCCATTCGATCGCTTCATCTACAGTTCCACGTAAAAATTCCTCAAATTTCTTTGTTAATTCACGAGCCATGACAATATGACGATTGCCAAATACCCCCTGTATATCCTTTAAAGTTTCTTTTAAACGATGTGGTGCTTCATAAAATAGAATTGTTTCATGGCGCTTTTTCAATGATTCCAGTGAGTCTTTACGATCTTTTTTATGGCGACTTAAAAAGCCGTAAAAAAAGAAAGGCTGTGGTGATAGACCTGAAGCAATAAGCGCAGTGATCGCTGCATTAGCACCAGGTATCGGAACTACTGCAAAATCTTCCTCAATAGCTTTTGCGGCAATATCTGCTCCTGGATCTGAAATACAAGGTAAACCAGCATCGCTTACAAGTGCGACTGTTTTCCCTTCTCTTAAAAATTGAAGTAATTTTTCTCCACCTTGTGCTTGGTTATGATCGTGATAACTTACTAATGGCGTTTCTATGTCAAAATAATTGCAAAGCTTCTTTGTATTTCTAGTATCTTCTGCTGCAATAATATCTGCTTCTTTTAATATTCGTATTGCCCGCATCGTCATATCTTCCAAATTGCCAATAGGAGTTGCTACTAAATATAAACAGCTCCCCTTCTCATGCATCGAGCTTTTTTGTGATTTCATTCTGTTTCACTCCTTGTTGCCATATAATGCAGCTTTTGTTGTCTCGTTAATTGTTTGAAACCATATTCTGCACTCATTGCATCATGCTTATTTTCAAATGTTTCAAAATAAACACAGTGTACAGGTCTACGTGCTTTTGTATATTTCGCACCCTTACCAGCATTATGTGTCGCAATCCTTTTTTCTAAATCGTTTGTATACCCTGTATAGTAAGTACCATCCGAACATTCTAATACATACATCACATGATTATTGCTTGCTGCCATATAGCATTTCACTCACTTCGGTTGTATATTCCCCATCTGCTTCATAGATATATAAAGGCGGTAAAATCTTTAAATCAGGCTTACCATCTTTTATCCCTTCTACTAATAACATGTTCGCTTCTTTCCCCTCTTTTGGATAGACAAAGCGAATTCGTTTTGGTTCTAGACGATTTGCTCGCATAGCTATTACAATATCTAGCAATCGTCCCGGGCGATGGACAAATGCTGCTTTACCACCTTGTTTTAGTAGTTTACTCGCAGAATAAACCATCTCATCTAATTTCAAATAAATTTCATGCCTCGCAATGGCGACATGCTTTTTTACATTTTTTTCACTTGCCTTATAGGCAGGAAAATAAGGTGGATTACACGTTACCACATCATAATTTTCAATACCTAATAATGGAGCAATCGTCCGAACATCGCCTTGCATAACTGTAATTTGCTCCTGTAATTGATTGTATTGTACACTTCTACTCGCCATATCAACAAGTCGATCTTGTAATTCTACAGCCGTTATATGCCCTCTTGTTCTTGCACTTAAAAATAATGGAATCGCACCATTTCCAGCACATAGATCTACGATATTCCCTTTTTGATAGGGTATACTAACAAATTTGGATAATAAAACGGCATCCAACGAAAATGAAAAAACAGATGGACTTTGGATAATACGCAAATCTTCTGCCAACAAATAATCCAATCTTTCATCTTCTTTCAACCATGGTTCCATTCATTTGCCCTCCAACATAATAAAAGACTGACATCTACTTTTTACGAGAAATCAGTCTTCTTTATCAATTATTGTTTATTTAAGAACGATAGGCAGAACAAACAATCCTCGCCCTTTCTCGAACTACCAAAATGTACATGACAGACATGATATCCTTCATGATATAGTCGAGCAAGATTATCATATCCCTCTCCTACATCAATTATTTGTTGCTTTTCTCCCTCATCATTTGACTCAACAGATCCCTCTTGTTTCGCAGAAAGAACTTCCTCTAAACGTGTCCGAAGATGGTTATTCTCCATCTGTAATGTTTGATGCTCTTCCATCATGAGTGCAACAAATTTCTTCAATGCCTCAAATTGTGTTTGCATCGATTCAAGCTGTTGTTCGAACTCCATAACACTATTTAAAAAATTACGGTCCTTCACTCAAGCCACCTCGTTATTCCCACTATTGAACGGAACTATTTTCATACTGTAACAATTCGTCCAATGTATATTCTAAGATTCGTTGTTCCTCAGATAATTCAACTTGGAGCACGCGTTCTAATATGTTCAGTCCGATTACTTTTCCCTTACCATCTGGTGTTGTCACATTTTCACCTACATCAGGCATTTGTCCTCGTACCTCTTCATATTCATCATTTTCATATTTTAAACAGCACATTAACCGCCCACACAATCCTGAGATTTTTGAAGGATTGAGCGATAAGTTTTGATCTTTTGCCATTTTTATAGATACTGGCTCAAAATCCCCCAAAAATGTAGAACAGCATAACATCCGTCCACACGGTCCAATACCGCCTAACATTTTAGCCTCATCACGAACGCCAATTTGTCTAAGTTCAATACGCGTTCGGAAAATGGCTGCAAGATCTTTGACCAGTTCACGAAAATCTACTCTTCCTTCAGCTGTGAAATAAAAGATAATCTTATTGCGATCAAATGTATATTCAACGTCTACTAATTTCATTTCTAGACCATGTTCCACTATTTTACCTGTTGCCAGATCAAAAGCACGCTTAGACTCTAGTGAATTTTCATCAACTTGTATACGATCACGTTCATTTGCTGGACGTACCACCTGTTTAAGTGGCAAAACAACGTCATTTTCTCCGACTTGTTTCATAGAAACGACGACTTTTCCATACTCAATACCCCTGGCTGTTTCTACAATCACATATTGACCTTTTTCCAAAGAATACTCTCCAGGATCAAAATAATATATTTTACCCGCTTTTTTAAAGCGAACACCTACTACTTTATACAAAGGCTTTTCCCTCCTGCAGATTCAGCATCAACTGCTCCATCATCAACGTCTTGTTCATATTACTTTGCAATTGTTTACGAGCATTTAAAATGGCTTGCAATTGCGACGATAACTTATCGAAGGTTGTGTGAAGTGCCGCTTCCTTCCATGTTGAAAGTAAATCAGGATACGTACACATCGCTTCTGCGTTTGCTTTAATAGCTACTATATCTCGAAAAGCAAATAACATTAAATCTAAAGCTAGTTCTATCTGCTCTTTTTCTTTAAAAAGAGGTAACCAGTCTTCATGCACAACTAGCATTGCTTCATGTACATTTCTAAAAGTTGCTTCTACCAATTTTAACACTGTCTTTCTAGACTGTGCAAACGCATCATCTTTTGCAAGAGACAAGGCTTCCTCTAAATCGCTTGTTACCATGCTGACAGTTGCCGCCATAGACTGTGTGATCCCCTCAGCGACCAACTCTTTTATCATGACATTTCGCTGAATTTCTTGAAATTTAATATGCTGACAGCGTGAACGAATCGTTGGGATAATCGCATTAATGTTTTGAGTCACGAATATAGCTGTTACAACACCTTCAGGTTCTTCTAAAAACTTTAATAACTTATTGGCTGATTTTACATTCAATTGTTCAGCATTATGAATGACATAAATTTTACGCCCTTCTTCTAACCCTGTCTTACTCATTTCATTCAATAATTTTTCAATCGCATCTACCTTGATATATTGCCCTTCAGGATATACTTGATGAAAATTAGGGTGATTTCCTGACTTAATGCGTTGACAGCTACGACATGTTTCACATGGAACATTATTTTGTGGATTTTCACATAATAACAACTGAACAAAGAAAAGCATCACTTCTTCTGTTCCAGTACCTTTTCCACCCTCGAATATGTACGCATGCCCTACTCGGCTTTTTTCAAAAATCATTTGAAGCTGCTTCATGACTACCGGTTGTAATTGAAGTAGTTCTTCAGCTGTATGCATTATCCATCACCTTTTCATTGTTTGAAAAAATCCCGTGCTTCGGAGCTCCGAAAGACACGGGGTTTACGTATAAAGGTTGATTAACAATCCTTTAATCTCACCTATTTTAGCTAATAAATCCACAGAATCCTTTTCTTCATTTAGAACGTCTTCTGTTAACTCTATTAGTTTTTCGTCAATTGTATTTACTACTTTCAGACGGCGACCTTCACCAAAACGATTCCAAGTATGAGATTGTTTTAATTCCAAACCATATGACACGGCTTCTTTTAAAAATCTCTTAACGAGCATTTTAAATTTTGCTAAATCTCGTAAATTCCTAGATTTTGCAATACGGTCGCCTGCTGTTGATATATCGCCTAATAGCTTTGTAATCTGTTCTGTCTGCATGCGTTGCCCAGACTTTACAACTAATTCACCAAAACGTGTAGCTGATTGATGAATGGGCAATTTTTGTCTAGCTGTATCCAATCCTATACGTAGGTCTTGGTTAATTTTCACCTAATTGTCCCTCCATCTCTAGAAATGATGAAACTGGTCGATTGGTAAAACGAAAACAGTCGCTCCCCCTACCTCAACTTCTACCGGATAAGGGATATACGCATCTGCATTTCCTCCCATTGGCGATATAGGTGCCACCATTTGCTCACGAGAACGACAATTATCTCGGATGATATCTAATACTTTTTGAGTTAGTGAATCTTCAGTACCAATTAAGAATGTGGTATTTCCTGAGCGAAGAAATCCACCTGTACTGGCCAACTTTGTTGCGCGAAAATTATTTTTCGTTAAAGCGTTTGAAAGACGGTTACTATCCTGATCTTGTACAACGGCCACAACCAATTTCATCGGCATTCACCCCTTAATGTATATAGATTCAATCATAATTATAACATATTTTATACTTTCACTTCATTTACTTTATACCGCATTTTTCAAAACTTTCCAGACATTTTGAAAAACCTCTTCTAATGATTGACTAGCATCAATAACATAAATTCTTTCTGGGAACTCTTCCGCAAGTTTTAAATAGGCTTCCCGTACTTTTTGATGAAACGCGAGGCTTTCAACATCTAGGCGATTTATTTCTCTATTTTTATGAGCATTAATGCGCGCCAACCCTATCTTAGGATCTAAATCAAAAAGGATCGTCATATCTGGCATTCGTTGACCAATGGCAAATTCGTTGATGGACTTGACTCCCTCAATACCTAACCCTCGACCGATTCCTTGATAAGCTAATGACGAATCGATGAAACGATCACATAACACTAATTTTCCTTGTTTTAGTGCAGGCTCTATCTTTTCAACAAAATGCTGACTTCTTGCAGCAGCATATAATAGAGCTTCCGTTTTTGCATCCATTTCTGTATGAGCTGGGTTTAAAATGACTTGCCTAATTTCTTCTGCAATAACACTACCACCCGGTTCACGTGTTGCAATCACTTCTTTTCCCTCTTCTTGTAATTTGCTGACTACCATTTTGAGGACAGTTGTTTTTCCTGCACCTTCTGGACCTTCAAATGTAAAAAATAATTTATTCGTCATGATGACTAACCCTTCCACATATACTATTACGTTTATTATACATGATTGACTCTAGACATCCCTAATGAATCATACTAATAACTTATAGGATTTATGAATCTATGTCTCTACACTTCACTTATAGATCATCATTATGCCGATGATTTTTTTTGAATTCATTTCATTGTTCTAATCCCTTCTCCGTATTAAAGCGCTTTTCCAGTAAAAATGGGGCACCTCCCTCCTTTTCGTTACAATTACAGTGATCAAACGAAAAAGAGAAGATGCCCTATGTTGATTGTAAATGCATGCTTTTCGAGAAGCCGCTATCCTCCACTTCATCATAATTAAAATTGTTCATAATAAAACATTCATACTTTCTAAGAAGAAAACGGCTTATGAAATTGAGCCATTCTTAAAAATATACACTTTTAATCGGGAGTTCATTTCCGTTGACAATATAGTCGCCTATTGCACGAGATTTATATACATCTGGATTATGGGAGGCGATTGTACGGATATTGCGCCAATGACGGTCCAAATGTGCAGATTTTCTTGTTGCGGAAGCTCCACCAACATCAAATAGGAATGAGGCTGCTTTTAAAGCAAGCTCATCCACGATTACTTTAGCCTGAGCCGCTCGAAGTGAAGCCTTATGACTAAGAGAAAAATCAATGACACCATTTACGGCTAAGCGAACAGCTTTATCCTGGGCAGAAGCTGCTTCAAGAACAATCGTTTCAGCAGCAAAGGCACTGCTCGAAAGCTGTCCTATAATTTGTAGAAGCTGTGGATCAGCTGATGGAGTATTAGCGGCAGCAAACGTAAATGATCTTGCTCTCCCCAGAACTAATGCCTTTGCATCAGCCACAATATTGTGTACGATCCCCGTAATTACAGCTTGTAAATAAAGCTGTAAATGGGAGTTGAATGGTGTATCGTCAACATGAACGACTGTTACCTCGTCCTTCTGAACGTAAACATGATTTAATCTTGTCGTTCCACTTCCAGTCAATCTTTGTCCAATGCCATCCCAATCATCTTCTAAAATTAGACCTTCTCGATCCGTTGGGATAATCGCAGATATTGTTTGTCCCTCCGGAGAAGTTGCCATGACAGCTACCAAGTCTGCATATAATGTTCCTGTACTAAAATATTTTGTACCATTTAATCGATACCCATCACCATCTGGCGTAATAGTTGTTTCAAACGTTAACGTTCCAACATCTTTTTTAGATATTTCTGTGAATGCATTGCCAATAAGCTCTCCTGCTGCGACTTTTTTCAAATATTGTTTGTTTTGTTCCGTATGTGGATTCAGAAGAAAAAGTTCCACTTGATAATAATGGTAACGCAGGATGTGTGCAACATCTGGATCTGCTTCTGCTAAACGAATCACCACTTGAAAAATATCTCGGATGCTTACACCGCTACCACCCAGTTCGACAGGCAAGCGAAGAGCACCTAATTTAGCCTGGCGAATTAATTTCACCCCATAGTATGGGTGTTCTTCCGTATCTGCCTTTCTACGTCTTTCAGCATCTTCAGCTATTTTAGTTAACAATTGTTGAAATTCAATAGAATCAATCGCTATCGGCGTAGTGAATGTTGGAAAATCTCGATGTGCTCTTTCTCTTTGCTTTTCTTTAGAATCTAATAAATAATGGACAGTCATTCGTGTGCCCCCTTCATTTTTAGTATTGTTGAACGATTATTCTCTTTATTTTGCTACGGCAACATTGTTAAATGCCGCTTCCTTTTGTTGAACTAATGGAATGACCTTTTCACCAAATGCTTTTAGGTCTTCATCGTAATGGAGGAATCCTGTTAATACGATGTCAATACCAATTTTCTTCAGCTCTAATATTTGATTGGCTACTTGTTCAGCAGTTCCGATTAATCCTGTTTTGAAGCCGTCGTTGTATTGAACTAAATTTTCAAAAGTTGAATCCGCCCACATTCCCTTTCCTTCAGGAGATGCTTTCCCTGCGGCCGCCACAGAATCTCTAAATCCCTCCACAGCCTCTTCATTGGCACTGACGATGATATCTCGCAACACTTGTTTCGCTTCTTCTTCCGTATCGCGGACAATGACGAAACCATTTACTCCGAACTGAATATCCCCCGTCCCATTTGCTTTTCGTAATGCTTTCACTTCATCAATCTGAGCTTTTATTTCTTCCAGAGAGCCTCCATTCATAAAGTACACATCGGAAACACGTCCAGCCATTTCTTTCGCAGCTTTTGAATTGCCGCCTTGGAAGATTTTTGGGGACTGAATAGGTTTCGGCTTGAGTGGAGCTTCATTCAGGCGATAAAAGTCCCCTTTATACGTTGTTGTTTCATTTGTCCATAAGCTACGAATGACTTCAATAAATTCCTCAGAACGACGATAGCGTTCATCATGTTCTAGCCAAGGTTCTCCGTAACCGTTAAATTCTCCTTTAAACCAGCCACTTACAATATTGATGGCAGCACGACCGTTACTAATGTGATCGATTGTCGCAATGATTTTTGCGATCACGCCTGGATGCCACAAGCCAGGTAAAACTGCTGTAATAATGTTAAGTTTTTTCGTTGATACAGCTAATGCAGAAGCAAGGGTTGCAGCTTCTAATTGTTTTTCTGCACCATAGCTGGCAAAAAATCTAGTTTGCAATAATACATAGTCAAACCCATTTGCTTCTGCAATTTGTGCGTATCGTTTGTTGTCTTCAAATGACCAGCCCGTTTTCTGAGGAATATTTGAAATAACCAATCCTCCACTTACATTCGGCGCCCAATAGGCAAATTGTACCCCCATAAAGAATTCCTCCTTCTATGCAAATATCTAAAATTTGCAAATTTTTTAAAAATTTTATAAGCGTATTATAATGTCTATAATTCTAATATGTCAAATAGGTTTTAATAGAAAATTTTTTTGCTATTATCCATTTTCGATACTAATTCATAAGTCGACACAATTAGATTTTTATCTACAAAAAAATCGGTTTATTCGTTACACATTAAATAGTTCTGTTTTTATACCATTCTATTTTTCTCCAAAGTGTTTGACTTGACTGAATGACTTACTTATAATAGTCTTTAAACCGTAATCATTACTATTTAAAAGAAATAATGAGGTGTTCAACATATGCAGAACATTATAATTGTCGGTGCAGGCCCATCTGGCATTGGACTTGGTGTTTTATTCAAAAAACTTGGAATTGTAAACTTTTCGATATTAGAAAAAGACATAGTTGGATCTTCATTTTATCAATGGCCAAAGGAAATGCGATTAATCACACCTTCCTTCACAGGGCAGGGATTCGGAGCATTGGATCTAAACGCAATTGCACCTAATACATCCCCTGCCTATACCTTTAATAAAGAACACTTGAGTGGAGAAGAGTATGGAGATTATCTTCAATTATTAGCAAGTTATTTTGAACTACCAATAATAGAACAGACAAAAGTCATTCATGTAAAGAAAGAACAAGATGTTTTCAAACTGGAGACCAATCATGGATTAATTGAAACGCGTACCTTAATTTGGGCAACCGGTGAGTTTCAATTTCCGAATGATCGCCCCTTTCCCGGTGCAGAATTTGCTCGGCATAATGGGCAAATCAAAAGTTGGAAAAAAATCCGTGCGGAACACGCGACGGTTATTGGCGGTTATGAAAGTGGTGTAGATGCCGCTTATCATCTTACCAGCCTTGGGAAGAAAGTAACGCTGATCAGTCCTACTTTTTTATTTCCTAATGAGCAGGATGCGGACCCAAGCCTTTCACTATCACCATTTACGCAAGAACGCCTACGCCTCGCACTTCGTACAAAGCTCCTGCGTATTATTGAAAATACATCTGTACAATCTATTAAAAAACTTGGTACTAGTTTTCAATTTTCCTTATCTGATGGATCAACATTTGAAGCTAAAACCAAACCTATCTTAGCAACTGGGTTTATTTCTGGTGCGAAGCAAATTGACTCATTATTTGAATGGCAGGAAAATGGAAAACCATTATTAACGGAAAATGATGAATCGACATTGGTACAAAATTTATTTTTGATTGGACCTAATGTGCAGCATCATCAAGCTGTCTTCTGTTTTATTTATAAATTTCGTCAACGCTTTGCAGTGGTTGCGCAGACAATTGTTGATCGCTTTCATTTGCCACATGATTCTAATGTATTCACTGAGTATCGTGCAAATCAAATGTATCTGGAGGATCTAAGCTGCTGCGAGGTGAATTGCGAATGCTAGAGGAAAAAAAGCCGTTTAACAACGCCGTCGTTGAGCGTGTTTTACTTATTGGTCTTGAATCTTCCGGAAAAACAACACTTTTCTCTCATCTTACTGGTAATCATGTTGGTGATGAAATAAATGTAAAGGGATCTACCTACAGTATCCGAGTTCAGAAAATTGCAGATGGAGAATTTGTAGATAGTCCTGGAATCAGGATTGACGATAGCTTATCAAATCATGTAGTAAAAAAGGAAATCGAGCGTGCAAGTCGATTCATCCTGGTTGTTAGAGGAACTCAGTTTTATGACGAGCTCAACCAGCTCCTTCCACTCGTTACAGACCAACAAAAACCATTTGTCATTCTTGTTTCCCATGCTGATAAAATGCAAGAATCCAGCAAACAGCTGCTGCGAAAATTTATACTTCAACATCACTTACCATTCATAGTGGTTGATTCACGAAAAGTAAAAGAGGAACAATGTGCTAACATTCGTTCCTTCATTTATGAGCAAGAACCGTTGACTCGCTCCCAGCTTGATTTATTAACTAAAATACATCTGGATGATGTGATTCCGAAAGAGCGTATTTTTAGTCAAAACTTATTTGGCTATATTCAGGCGTTGATCTTTATTCTTGCTATCTTTCTTATTCCAGTTGTGATAGCTTATCAGCTCTCTGGAGTTATCCAGCCATTAGCAGATCAATTTGTCATTCATCCCCTCAGTGAAAGCTTGAACGGTCTGCCCTCTATTTTGAAGGAATTATTAGTTGGAAATTATGGATTGCTCTCATTGGGTATTTATTCGTTTATTTGGGCTTTTCCGGTTGTTGTTCTGATTGGTTTTAGTACTGCTGTTGTTGATGAAAGTGGTCTGAAGGATCGTATAGTTGACTGCTTAGATCCTCCGCTTAGAAAAATTGGTTTAAATGGTCAGGATCTTGTTCCTGTTTTAACTGGATTTGGGTGTAAGGTTGTTGCCGTTTTCCAAACGCGCAATTGTAGTTACTGTACACGAACCTCCTGCATATCACTGATTGCGTTCGGATCAAGCTGTAGTTATCAAATCGGAGCAACACTGTCCCTCTTTAGTGCTGCTCATCATGTTTGGCTATTTCTTCCATACATAGGGCTTTTATTTCTTGGCGGTATTCTCCACACACGTCTTTGGTATGCTCACGGCACTACAGCATTAGGAGGCCCCACTTTTATTCGACGATCTTTTTTACAAGCTCCAACACTGAAGGGGACCATTTTTCGCTTGAAAGGTGTCGTGAAGCAATTTTTGCTTCAAGCAATGCCGATTTTCATTTTAATCTGTATTGTTGCTTCTTTTCTTAATTTCTTTAATGTTATTCATTTTATCGCATATCTATTTTATCCATTATTAGCATTATTGCATTTACCATTAGATGCAGGAGTAGGGCTTGCTTTCTCCATGATTCGTAAAGATGGCATGCTCGTTTTCAATCAAGGGAATGGTGCTCTTCTCGCACAGCTTTCTGTCAGCCAGCTATTTCTACTGGTTTTCATGGCATCAACACTAAGTGCATGCTTCGTCACTATATGGACAATTGGCCGAGAACTTGGTCTAAAAACGGCAGCAGGTATTGTCATTCGTCAATTAGTTACATCGATAATTTGCTCTATATTTTTATTTGTTTTACTTTTTTTCTTATAACGTTTGGTCTAAGCTGTTTGTCTTCCTTTCAGTTAACACTTCGTTTCTGAAAAACATTTAAGAACACCTAAAAAAGCACAGTTGAATAATCAACTGTGCTTTATGTATGCCTAGCAACGTCCTACTCTCGCAGGGGGACAGCCCCCAACTACCATTGGCGCTCAAGAGCTTAACTTCTGTGTTCGGCATGGGAACAGG
>NZ_VCBL01000006.1:66349-97972 GCF_007896435.1 Rummeliibacillus suwonensis | reverse complement strand
ACACCTGTTCCCATGCCGAACACAGAAGTTAAGCTCTTGAGCGCCAATGGTAGTTGGGGGCTGTCCCCCTGCGAGAGTAGGACGTTGCTAGGCATATTGTAGAGCACAGTTGATCGTTCAACTGTGCTTTTTTAGATTCTTGATCAAAATATAAGACTGTCTATTCTCATAGGAAAAACACTCTTTTTTCAAAGTAGATAAAGTCCTCTGCAAAATTAAAATTTTGCTCTCGATTGAAACTGTTTGTTGAACAAAGCAGATAACCAAACATAAATTCTAATGGAATATGACAGCTTATGAGAAGTTAGAAATTAGTTAAGCTACTTATTGAAGAAAGTATTTGTCTACAATTTGAACACAGCTAAAAGGCTGTGTTATTTTGTTGTTTAAAAGATTTCAGCTCGTTCACTTTGAACATTTTTGTTGGTTTCGGTAAACTATAATTAATGTGAAGTTGAGAGGACGAAGAAAAATGGAAATAACGGTTGCTTCTTTAGAGGAAACAAACCAATTAGCATTAAAGTTGGCTAATTTACTAGAGGTCCAAGATACGATTACGTTAGAAGGAGATCTTGGTGCTGGAAAGACGACATTTACTCAGTATTTAGCAAAAGGTCTAGGCATTAAGCGTACAGTTAATAGCCCAACTTTCACAATTTTAAAGCAATATGAGGGACGCCTACCCCTCAATCATTTAGATGTCTATCGTTTAGCGGATAGTGATGAAGATCTTGGGTGGGATGAAATTTTTTATGGCGATGCTGTTTCAGTTGTAGAGTGGGCACATCTTATCGAACAGGATCTTCCTGCTGAGCGCTTGGCGATTGAAATTCAGCGTATTGACGAAGATACAAGAAGATTCATATTGAAACCAATCGGAAAACGTTATAAACGATTGTGTGAGGAGCTAATGAAATGATTTGGTTAGGGATAGATACAGCAAATTCTCCTTTGGCAATTGCCATTGTAAAGGATAGGAGGATACTTACAACTGAAGTAACAAATATTAAAGTCAATCATTCTGCAGGTGTGATGCCAGCCATCGAACATATTTTTAAAAAGGTGGATATATCTCCTAAAGAAATCGATGCTATTGCAATAAGTCAAGGACCTGGATCTTATACAGGTGTACGCATAGGGGTGACGATTGCCAAGACCTTATCTTGGACGTTACAAAAGCCATTAGTAGGTGTTTCAAGTTTACAAGTGCTAGCTGCAAATGCTGGACTATACCAAGGTATTGTTTGCTCGGTAATCGATGCTAGACGTCAAAATGTATATGCTGGAGCATATGACACCTCTAATGGACTCGTTCCTATTATTGAAGATGGTCATTACAGTATGGCGGGATTGCTAGCAAAGTTGAAAGAATTAGGACGACCAGTGTTATTTGTTGGACATGATGTAGATAGTTTTTGGGAATTGATCCAACAAGAACTAGGAAAGAATGCGTTGAGAGCACCGTATACTCTTGACCTTCCAAATGCCGCTCAGCTTATTTATCTTGCAGAACAACAAGAGCTACCACCTTTGGATGCTACGCATACTTTTGTTCCAAAATATTGTCGATTAGCAGAAGCTGAAGCAAATTGGTTAAGAGAACAGAAAGGTAAAAAATAGGTGAGCTGATGATTACGTATCGACAAATGACCATTGCTGATGTAGAGGCAGTACATAGTATTGAGGAAGCTGTCTTTGCAACACCTTGGACACTGGATGCTTTTTATCATGAAATGACAACTAATACACAAGCTACGTATATTGTTGCTGTGGACGAAACAGATGCAATTATTGGTTTTTGTGGTATGTGGATTGTGTTAGATGAAAGTCAAATTACGAATGTTGCTGTACTTCCTGCTGGTAGGGGAAAAGGTATTGGTGAAAGTTTGATGCGTGAAGCGATTCATATAGCAAAAGAACGAGGCGTTGTCGTGATGAGCCTAGAAGTTCGTGTAACCAATAGTATTGCACAGAATTTATATCGAAAACTAGGGTTTCAAGAAGGCGGCATTCGTAAGAACTATTATACTGATAACCAAGAGGACGCTCTTGTCATGTGGGTGAATTTATAATGGAAAAAGATCTATATATATTAGGCATTGAAAGTAGTTGTGATGAGACAGCTGCTTCTATTGTAAAAAATGGACATGAGATCGTATCCAATGTGGTTGCATCTCAAATAGAAAGTCATAAACGTTTTGGGGGAGTTGTGCCAGAAATTGCTTCCCGCCATCACGTTGAACAAATAACGATCGTTATTGAAGAAGCATTACAACAAGCAAATATGAAACCAGAAGATTTAGATGCTGTTTGTGTTACAGAAGGTCCAGGACTTGTTGGTGCATTATTAATCGGAGTTAACGCCGCGAAGGCTTTTGCTTTTGCGAACGATCTACCATTAGTCGGTGTACATCATATCGCAGGTCATATTTATGCAAATGCACTAATTCAACCAATGGAATTTCCATTATTGGCTCTAGTTGTATCTGGTGGACATACAGAACTAGTTTTAATGGAGGCTGACGGTCATTTTAAGTTAATCGGAGAAACACGAGATGATGCAGCTGGTGAAGCTTATGATAAAGTTGCACGTGTGTTGAATATTCCGTATCCAGGTGGCCCTAAAATTGATCAATTGGCGCAAGAAAGCGATGCTGCGGTCGATTTTCCACGTGTTTGGTTGGAACATGATTCATATGATTTTAGTTTTAGCGGATTAAAATCAGCCGTTATTAACTATAAACATAATGCCGATCAACGCAGTGAAAAGATTAATCCAATGCATGTGGCCAAGGGATTTCAAGATAGCGTTGTAGAAGTATTGACAGCCAAGACATTGCGAGCCGCACGTGAATTTAAAGTTAAGCAGGTTATTGCCGCAGGTGGTGTTTCTGCCAATAGAGGTTTGCGTACATCATTAGAAAAAACCTTTAAAAAAGAAGGCATTCCTTTTTATGTACCACCATTAAAATTATGTACAGATAATGCGGCAATGATTGCGGCTGCAGGTTCATCCATGTTTAAAGCAGGCAAGCGTAGTGATATGGCATTAAATGGTCGTCCCGGAAAGGAACTAATTTCTTGGAACGATTAGATGATATACAGAAGGGGCTATCGTATTTTAGTCGATAGCCTCTTTTTTTACGTAATAATAAGAAAATTCGAAAATAATCCACATTTTGTGGATAAGCTGTGAATAAAATGTGTACTTACTATATATAGTAGTAAGTTTTACACAGTTTTATGTGCGTAACTCTGGTTAATTCTGTGGATAATGTGGAAAAGTCCTTTAATCCATTGAAATATAAAGATATAAAATGTGTATAAACTTGTGGAGAAAAAAGGGGAAATATTAATTATTGACCAATATATAGACAAGATATTTTGTTATTCGACAAATTATCCTATATAAGCAGTAAACATACATGAGCGATTGCTCCCAATCTGTACATGAAAAGTCCCTTACTCAGAAAAAAGCATGAAGATAGGTAAGGATCAATTACCTGTAAGACAAACTTAACTAACAACTAGTGGAAGACTTCTTCATCTTTCATTAGGTGCAATTTGAAGTGGCAATGATAACGATAAATAAAGGACTGCTCAATAGTGTTTTTAACACTTTTAAGCAGTCCTATTTTAACAGGCGTGTTGATTAGGAAAAAAACAGGTGATAAATTGGACAAAATTCTAAAAAAACATGTATTTTTAGCTCCATTTATGTAGATTGTAGCGAAGGCTTGCTCGACTCACACGGGAAAAGCGAACAGTTGAGACCCCGCAGCGAAGCGATTGAAGGAACGGAATCTAAGAACGCCACGTCCTGTGGCGACGATTCCGTGACCAACATCCTGTTGCCCCCAGCGTTCGCCCGTAGGAAAGCGAGCAAGCCGTAGCGGAAACCAGTGAATACCCTTATATTTTGTGGAGAAAATTGGATAATCAACACGCTTGCTATTTTAAGAAACATTATTCAAATTCCTCAAGTTGTTCATTTAATTCTAGCCATTCTAATTCGACTTCTTCATGCTGTTCTTTTAACGTATCTAATTCTGTTTGGAGAACCATTACCCTTTCGTGGTCTTGGAAAATCTTCGGATCACATAACTGTTCTTCTATTTTTTTTATTTGGCAGTCAAACTCATTTAATGAGCCTTCAATTTCTTCAATACGTCGGCGTAATTTCCGTTCTTTTTTCTTAGCTTCTTTATCAATTTGTGTATTCTTTTGTTTTTTTTCGATAGCTTCTTGAACAGGAGATAACGCGGCCAATTTCTCAGCTTCGATTTCCTCTAGCTCTTTTTTCTTTTCGATATAGTAATCATAATTACCAAGATATTCGGTCGTGCCGATATTTGATAATTCAATGACCTTTGTAGCAATACGATTGATAAAATAACGGTCATGTGACACAAAAAGTAATGTGCCAGGATAGTGAATGAGAGCATTTTCTAAAACTTCTTTGCTATCCAAGTCTAAATGGTTGGTCGGTTCATCAAGGATGAGCAGATTCGATTTTTGAAGCATCAATTTGGCTAATGATAGGCGGGCTTTTTCGCCACCAGATAAATCGTGTACAATTTTACTGACATCTTCGCCTGAGAATAGAAAACGACCAAGGACTGTGCGAATATCTTTTTCACTCATTAATGGCCATTCATCCCAAAGTTCTTTTAAAACCGTTTTATTACTGGTTAACTTGGTGAGCTCTTGGTCGTAATAACCAATTTGTACATTGGTTCCATAGTGTATATTGCCAGCAAATGCTTGTTTATCCTTGATGAGTGTTTTAAGTAATGTAGATTTGCCAACTCCATTTGGTCCAACAAGAGCAATACGATCCTGACGATAGACACGCATTTGAATATTCTTCGATATGATTTTATCTTCATAACCAATGGATAAATGATCAATGGAGAGGACATCATTGCCACTTTGACGTTCAATACCAAAAGTGAAAGTAGCTGATTTCTCATCGCCTTCAGGTGCATCCATCCACTCTGTTTTCTCAAGGACTTTACGACGACTCTGCGCCATTTTGGTTGTAGATGCACGAGCAATATTTTTTTGAATAAAAGACTCTAATTTTGCTTTTTCATCTTGTTGTTTTTCATAGATCTTACGGTCACGTTCATAGTTCTTTGCCTTTTGATTTAAGTAATCACTGTAGTTCCCTGTAAATTTTGTGATATGATGACGAGAAACTTCATAAACAATCGACACTACTTGATCCAAAAAATAACGGTCATGTGATACGATAAGTATAGCTCCATCATAATTTTTTAAAAAGTTTTCTAACCAACTAAGCGTTTCAATATCTAAATGGTTAGTAGGTTCGTCAAGAATTAATAATTCAGGTTTACTTAATAGTAATTTAGCGAGCGCTAGGCGGGTTCTTTGACCACCTGATAGAGACGAAATTTTTTGATCATAGCTCTCAGGATAAAATTGCATGCCATGTAGTATAGATCTTGTATCGGCTTCGTACTGATAACCGCCTTGTTCTTTAAAATTATGTTGAAGTTGGTCGTATTCGGCTGTTATTTTTTGATAAGCTTCTGTATTTTCATATATTGCAGGATCAGCCATTTTTTGTTCTAATTCTCGGAGCTGTCGTTCTTGTTTTTTCAATGGCTCGAAAATTGTCATCATTTCTTCCCAAATAGTAAGGGGAGATTCTAGTCCTGTATGTTGATCTAAGTAACCTAGACGAATATCTTTGGGCATAATAATATCACCGGAATCATACGAAAGTTGTCCGGCGATTATTTTTAATAGTGTTGATTTGCCAGCACCATTGCGACCAACAAGTGCAACACGATCTCGGTGTTGCACTTCAAGTTTAACGCCACTTAAAATTTCATCGGCAATATATGATTTATATAATTGATTGACCTGTAAAACAATCATATTAGACACCTCAGTTCAATCCTAGTTTATAGGAATATACATATGTGTGCAATGGGAATAGCTTTACAGATAACCAATCGTCATGTACTATTGAAAGGATTTCGAATTGATTGTAGGAGGAAATATTGTGAAAGCTACTAACAAAATTCCACAAGCTACTACAAAAAGACTTCCTCTTTACTATCGCTTCATCGTAAACTTTGCTGAGGCAGGACAAGAAAGAATATCTTCTAAAGAACTAAGTGAAGCTATGAAAATCGATTCAGCAACTATTCGACGTGATTTTTCATATTTTGGTGCTCTCGGTAAAAAAGGATATGGTTATGATGTTCAATATTTACTAAATGTTTTTAGACATATATTAGACCAAGATGAACAAATGAATGTAGCGATAATAGGAGTAGGGAACCTCGGTAGTGCTTTACTAAAATATAATTTTCAAAAGAGCCATAATATGAAGATTGTTGTGGCATTTGATACAAGCGGGACTATAGAAGGTAAATATATTAATGATATACCGATTTATCCGCCAGATCTATTAGAGGAGAAATTTGCGGAATATAATGCAGAGCTACCAATCTTGACTGTGCCTGCACGCTCAGCGCAATTCATGACAGATCGACTTGCAGCTATGGGCGTAAAAGGTATATTAAATTTTACACCTGTCAGATTAAATGTACCGGATCATGTCCGGGTCCATACCATTGACCTAACCATCGAATTGCAAACTTTAAGTTATTTCATGCGTAATGATAAAGAATGACGTAAAATATTCACAAATAAGCTTTTAATCGAAATAGCCAAAAATATTTTTATGCGTTAAAATAAAAACATATTATGAGGAGGTGTCTGCAATGGGAATTGGTGCTGGGAGCGCTATTATTATTGGAATAGTTGCCCTACTAATTTTCGGACCGAAGAAACTACCAGAACTAGGAAAAGCAATGGGTTCTACTCTCCGCGAATTTAAAAATGCTACAAAAGGTTTAGCAGATGACGATGATACACCGAAAAAGGTATCTGAATCTACAAAATCTGAAGATAAATAAGTTAGGATGTTAGTTACATGAATAATACTGAACTAACTGTTGTCGAACATATAGAAGAGTTAAGAAAGCGGCTATATATTGTTGCCGTTTTCTTTATAATTGCTGTTATTGGTAGTTTCTTTTTGGCAGAACCATTAATTCATTTCTTACAATTTAGCAATGAAGCCAAAACACTACAACTCCATGCCTTCAAAATAACAGATCCAGTGAAAATCTATTTTCAAGTGATATTTATACTAGCAACGATTATGACTTCACCTGTTATTCTTTATCAATTGTGGGCTTTTATCAGTCCAGGATTATATGTGAGGGAAAGAAGAGCGACATTAAGATATATTCCATACATTGTACTGTTATTTATCGGAGGTATATTATTTTCATACGAGATTCTGTTTCCATATATCATTAATTTTATGGCAAAGATGTCTACTCAATTAGATGTACAGCAAACAATAGGCATTAATGAGTATTTCCAATTTTTAATACAGATTACTTTACCTTTTGGGATTGTATTTGAATTACCTATGGTTGTATTGTTTTTAACACGATTAGGCATTATAACACCACAAATGTTAAAAAAAGTACGTAAATATGCATACTTTATCTTATTGGTCGTAGCGGATCTGATTACACCAACAGATGTAGTGTCATTATTTATTGTAGCGATCCCTCTATGTATTTTGTATGAGATTAGCATCATTATTTCTCGTATTGGATATCGAAAATATTTAAAAGCTGAACAACAACGTCAAATGGAACTTGTCGTAAGTTCCGTAGAAGAAAATCCTTCTATCAAATGAGATAGAAGGACTTTTTTATTTTGTGAAGAATATAATATTATCTGCTCTCTTCCATCATTGAAGTTGTTGCAGCTGCTTTAAAAATTCTTCAATCGGTTTTTGGTAGAATTGAACAACTGTGACAAATCCATTTAACATCATATGAGCGATGATCGATGTGATGATTCGTTTTGTTTTATAGTAGAGAAATGCGAATATAAAACCTGAGATCGCATATATTATGATGTGCGAAAAGTCTAGATGAATAAGCGCAAAAACGATCGAACTAACTAAAGCCGCAACCCAAAAATTAGTAGTTTGTACAAGTGAACCGAATATCACGCGTCGGAACACAAATTCTTCCAAAATCGGTCCGAAAAATGCAATAGCAATGACCGCTATTGGCGCAACATTCGCTATTGATAGGAGGTCAGCTGTATTTTCGGAGCCTTGTTTAATACCTAAGGCATTTTCAATCATGGCACCAATCGATTGACCAACAAATACCATAAAGAAACCAATGATTCCCCACAAAATGGATACAGGAATAGAAGATTTGCTGCCCTTATAAATTTTCCAAAAGTTTGGATCACGGGAGACCAATATAAGCGAAAGAATAAGCGCAATGCCCATGCTGATGAAAATATACCATCCTTGAGATGTTAAAATAAGCTCATTTTTGCTCAGCTCTGGATGTTGCTCTTGGATAAAGCGGAATAACGGACGCAACAATAGAAAAGAAGACAGTTGCATCACAATGTAAATCAATAAAATATACAATGCTGTTTTTTTGGATTTCAAAATCAGAACCCTCTCTAATACTTAATTTTCTTCATTGTAAATTATAAAAGAATAAAAACAAAATTTTTTATGCTTCTTACTTGCAAAAAGAAATAGAATTCATTAATATAATAATTGTGTTAGCACTCAATAAGAAAGAGTGCTAATAAAATAAAACTATACTCATTCATAATTCTAGGAGGTTGTTTCAATTGTTAAAACCATTAGGTGATCGTATCATTATCGAAGTTGTCGAAGCTGAAGAAAAAACTGCATCCGGTATCGTATTACCAGACTCTGCAAAAGAGAAACCTCAAGAAGGTAAAGTTGTTGCAGTTGGTACTGGGTTCTTGACTGATGGTGGAAATATAGTTCCACTTAATGTAAAAGAAGGAGACAACATCATCTTCTCTAAATACGCAGGCACAGAAGTGAAATATGAAGGAAAAGACTTCTTGATCCTTCGCGAATCAGACGTTTTAGCAATCGTTGAATAATAAATCAAAAGCTTAAATGAAAAGTTTATGAAAAGATAGAAAAATATTAGGAGGTTTTTTAAAATGGCAAAAGATATTCGTTTTAGTGAAGACGCTCGTAGCGCTATGTTAAAAGGTGTAGACAAACTAGCTAACGCAGTAAAAGTAACATTAGGACCTAAAGGACGTAACGTTGTTCTTGAAAAGAAATTCGGTTCTCCATTAATCACAAACGATGGTGTAACAATCGCTAAAGAAATCGAACTAGAAGATCCATACGAAAACATGGGTGCAAAACTTGTTTCAGAAGTTGCATCTAAAACAAACGAAATCGCTGGTGACGGTACTACTACTGCAACAGTTTTAGCTCAAGCAATGATTCGTGAAGGCTTGAAAAACGTTACAGCTGGTGCTAATCCTGTTGGTATTCGTAAAGGTATTGACAAAGCAGTTGGTGTAGCGATCAATGAATTAAAATCAATCTCAAAACCAGTAGAAAACAAAGAATCAATCGCACAAGTAGCAGCTATTTCTTCAGCTGATGAAGAAGTCGGCGAATTAATCGCAGAAGCTATGGAACGTGTTGGTAACGATGGCGTTATCACAATTGAAGAGTCTAAAGGATTCAACACAGAATTAGATGTAGTAGAAGGTATGCAATTTGACCGTGGCTACCTATCTCATTATATGGTAACTGATACAGATAAAATGGAAGCTGTTTTAGACAATCCATACATCTTAATCACAGATAAAAAAATCTCTAACATTCAAGAAATCCTTCCAGTACTTGAACAAGTTGTTCAACAAAGCAAACCATTATTAATCATTGCTGAAGATGTAGAAGGCGAAGCATTAACAACATTAATCTTAAACAAACTTCGTGGTACATTTAATGTTGTAGCTGTTAAAGCTCCAGGCTTTGGTGACCGTCGTAAAGCAATGCTAGAAGATATCGCCATTTTAACTGGTGGTAAACTAATCACTGAAGAAATTGGGTTAGATTTAAAACAAGCAAATGTCGATATGCTTGGTCATGCAGGTAAAGTTGTTGTAACAAAAGATCATACAACAGTTGTTGAAGGTTCAGGCAGAAAAGATGATATCGATGCTCGTGTTGCTCAAATCCGTGCTCAATACGAAGAATCTACTTCTGAATTCGATAAAGAAAAATTACAAGAACGTCTTGCTAAGCTTGCAGGTGGCGTAGCTGTTATCAAAGTTGGTGCTGCAACTGAAACAGAATTAAAAGAACGCAAACTACGTATTGAAGATGCTCTTAACTCTACTCGTGCAGCAGTAGAAGAAGGTATTGTTGCTGGTGGTGGTACTGCACTAGTAAGTGTATACAACAAAGTATCAGAAGTTGGCGAAGCTGAAATTGGCGATGTCAAAACTGGTGTGAAAATCGTATTACGTGCACTTGAAGAACCAGTTCGTCAAATCGCAGACAATGCAGGTCTTGAAGGTTCAATCATCGTTGATCGCTTAAAACGTGAAGAAGTTGGTACAGGCTTCAACGCAGCAAACGGTGAATGGGTAAACATGATCGATGCAGGTATCGTTGACCCAACAAAAGTAACTCGTTCAGCTCTACAAAATGCAGCATCTGTAGCAGCTCTATTCTTAACAACAGAAGCAGTTGTTGCTGATATTCCAGAACCAACTCCTGCTGCAATGCCTCAAGACATCGGCGGCATGGGCGGTATGATGTAATAAACCGTTCAAACCCTTGATATTATTGGGTTTGTATGTAAGGTGAAAGTGATTTGCTAACATTTTGCTAACATAGAGGATTAGAATCGAGGCTTCTCATAAGTTGAGCAAACTTTTGGGAAGCTTCTTTTTTCATTTCTTGGGTTACATATATTGGAACTTCTAGAATGGAAACTGCAAAAAAAAGTGCCATAAAGGTTAATGCTACCTTGGCTTTTACAGATTATGAGGAATTAGCTAAATCTAAAGATGTTGACTTGGTAGTAGTTAGTATAAAAGTTCCTTCCCACTACGAAGCTTGTATAGCAGCCATTGGGGAAAATAAACATCTCTACTGTGAATGGCCTTTAGGTGTAGATACTGTACAAGCTAAAGAGTTGGAAAATTTATCTAATCAAAAGAATATCAACCATGCTATTGGCTTACAAGCTAGGCAATCCCCAGAAGTTAATTATTTAAAGCAAGCGATAGAGAAGGGGGAAATAGGGAAAGTACTATCCTGTACTATGCAAGTAGCAACTCAATCTAAGGGGAGAATAACCGACCAAAGAAGCGCGTATCTACTAAAAAAAGAGAATGGGGCTAACTTACTTACCATTCATGGAGGACATTCTCTCGATGTTCTTTGCTATATTCTAGATGATTTTAAAGAATTAACAGCTACTATGAATATAAATTATACAGAAGCGATTATAAAAGAAACTGGAACTAAAACACCTAAAAATACAGCTGATCAAATATTAATACATGGAACACTCGTTGATGGTACTTCAGCATCTGTTCATATTCAAGCTGGAGTATATCCAAATTTCCATTTAGAAATTAGAGGGGAAAAGGGTATTTTTCGTTTAACACAAAATAATTCTTCAGGTCATGTTCAATTTGGTAATCTCAAAGTCGAAAAGATTACACATCCTAATTATGCAGCCTTAAATACTGAAACAGATGATGTTTACTCTGAAGAAGTAAAAGTATCCTCAGTAAAAGACGGTAGTCCAAGAAGATATGTTGAACGCGCTTATAATATTCTAGCGAAAGATATATTTGGACATAAAAGTAAAATTCCTAATTTTAATGATGCTGTTAAACTTCATCAATTGTTAGATGCAGTTAGAGAATCTGCAAAGAGAGGTAAAAGAATTGTCTTAACAAATTAAGTAATAACAAAACAATAATGATCGGCCCTATTATGGAATAAAATAATTCCCCTTTTACAGAAGAAGAGGATTAAAATCAGGTGAAATTTTACTGGCTTTTTCATATTGCTAAAAAGGGTACCAACAAATACTTTTGACTTTATGTATTCATTGCCATTAGTAGACAACTTAAAAGATGAAATGCAAAAGGTTGTTCTTGCAGCTTAAATGAAAACAGCAAAAGATTTCATAACGTCTAAGAATGTAAAAATCTTTAAGATTGCAATGTATATTAAAGAGGGAGTACTAACTAAAGAAATGATCTTAAAGAAATGAGAGTCTGAAAGGTAAAGATAAAACGATAGATAGCCTAGAAAACCACTTTTTTAATCGTTAATTTCCAAATAAAAAATTAATAAATGTTAAAAAGCAAAACGAATATATTTTGCTTTCTTCTGGTTATTAGTCGATGCTAGGTAAGACTAATCGATTGATTTAAAACGAAAAAATACTTACTACTATTACGAGTGCTGAAACCACAAAAAATAAATATCCCCAATTACTTTTTCTTTGTATTTCTTCTACTCCAATAATTATTAATAAAAAACTTAGCGATAGAGAGGATATTGGAGCATATGAAAAGTCATTTTTAATTAAGCTGTATCCATACGCAAAAACAATAAGTAACGAAACAATTATTTTAAAATATTTCAAGGAAACCCCTCCTTTTGGATAAGCTTTAACATAAAATATAGTATTTGCTGATACTCCAGAACCAACTTCTGCTGCGAAGGAATTCAATATCGACATTAGTGCCTAAAATCATAGAAAAAGAAGGTTTTAAATGTGTTTATTAATGAAGGTGTGGAGATTACATAGAACAAAAAATAGTCTTTGCCTTGTGTTTGGAAATTTGACGTAGTTCCAAATTATTAAGACGGAAAATATGTTTAGTTATATTCTTTTAAAAGATAGGTTGATTTAATAATAACGTTTTTATCATTGATCAAGAATTCTCCAAAATAAATATTCTTGCAGTTTGCAATATGTGAAAGGAGAGAAGAATAATGTGTTCACTTCTAGAAGTTGAAAATCTAAATAAAAGTTTTGAAAATTAATTGGATATGAACACTTAAAATTTATTTTTTATTTTATGTGTGTTAGTTATCCAAGGTTATTTATACTAATAAGCAGTTTCAAAAATAGTTTGTCAACACTAAACTATCCAATTTTTATGAGGTCGGTAACTTGAATTTATTTTGTACTGAGTAATATATACGAAATTTTCCATTTTCACAAAGCCTGGCTATTTGTTATTTCAATTTGACTGTAAAAGTTTGATGCTGACGAGATATAATTGCATACTCCATTCAATTGTTAAAGTAATGTCCTGAATTTTATCTTTTTGTCCAACATAGTACACACTATCCATTTTTAATAGGCTCCAAAAATAAAAGAATAAAAAATGTGTCAATGCTTGTGACTAAAAAGTAAGATATAATAAGGGGGAGTACGTTAGAATGGGGGATCAGCAGATGGATGTTCTTGACCTTCTCGATCGATTGGATGAAATCGAAATATTATTTGAGCCAATTTTTAGTGCAGATGAGCATGTTATTGTGGCCTATGAAGTAATCGGCCAACTTATGAAAGATGATCAACACTTTAACATTGTTGAATTTACATATGACGAAACAGTTCCAGCTGATATTCGTGCAGAAGTGGAATTGATCATGATTAAAAAAGCGATAGAAATCTCAACTGATGCATTGCAAGAAACAAATCTTTATATACCATGTAATCCGAATTTATTGATGATGGATTTTGGTGAAGCGTATTTTAAAATGTTAACAGACATGGTAGAAGAGAGTCTTTTACCACATATTTACTTAGAAATGCCAATGCAAAAGTTTAATGGGGATCTTGATCAATTCCGACACCCTATTTATTATATTAAAACATACGGGGTCAAAACGGTTATAGCTGATATCGGACCAGATAGTAATTTGGATCAAATTCTACTTTTGGAGCCCTCTGTGTTGAAAATGGAAGTAAGCGGACTTGATTATGATGCCTGGGGTGCTCAAAATCATATGTTTGCAACGATTCAATCGATTGCTGTCAAAATGGGAGCAGCATTCATGTTCGATAATATCAAAACAAGCTATGAATTGCATTATGCATGGAAAAACGGAGCGCGCTATTTTAAGGGTTCCTATTTAGAAAAACCATCCAAGCAATTTATTGATCGTGATATATTGAAAATGCGTTTTCGCAGTGAATGTCAGCAATTTATTTCGACGGAGAAAAAAATCTTAGCATTGAAGTACGAGGAAATGAATAATCTCCAAAAGAATATTACATCTATGGTGAAACAAATCAATCCAACAAGTGCAAATGTTGAAAGCCTGATTGAATTAGCTGAAGGATTAGAGGAATATGCTTTTCGATTATATATTTGTAATGATGAAGGCTTTCAAACTTCGCCTAATATTGTCAGGTTAAAAAATGTATGGAATATAGAGGAAGAGGCGATCGGCAAGAATTGGAGCTGGCGACCTTACTTTTTATTAAATATTATTAAGCTACGAAATAATTCAAAGGGCGATCTATCAAGCATTTATAGTGATATTCAGACTGGAGAACTAACTCGTACCTATTCAATGGCTTTAAATGATGAGGAATTTTTATTTGTCGATATTACGTATAGTTATTTAACAAAGCATAATATTGTCAATTAAAATAACAGGTGTGCTGATGAGGAAAATAGGATAATCAACACGCCTGTAAATATAAAGCGAAACTTTAATCAGTGGGGGTCTTACTGCCCGTTAACGCGGGATAAAAAGTTTAGAGATATGCGATGTTTTATTACTGAAAATTGAACGAAACTTATACCTTTAGAAGGGGTGAATGTGAGGAATCACGGTCATCCCTTTTTTATGCCTATTTTTTGGAGAATTCGATCCATTACACTTAACAATGCTGGGATAAAAATCGGCAACATGATAAAAGCGAGTAGGAAAAGACCAATGATCACATTCATCGCCACTTCAATTAGAGTAATGACTCTTGAAGGGATCAGTGCTGCAAATGTACCTCCAAGAATAATAGCTGCGGAAATAACAACACTGCCAATATGACGCGCGGCATCAACAATCGCTGTTGTAGGATTACTGTCTACCTCTCTGTAGCGCATCATTAAAAAGATACTGTAGTCTACACCCAATGCTACAATCATAATGAAACTAAAGAATGGTACATTCCATCCTAATTCACTGACATTTAAGATTTTGTCACTTAATACTTCACTCATACCGAGTGAAGTAAAGTAAGTTAATAGCAATGAAGCGATGATAAAAATCGGTTTCAGCAATGAACGAGTAATAACCATTAAGATGATGCCGATTCCAATTAGCATAATTGTAGCTGTTCGAGTGAAATCCCCACTAGCAATTTTTTTAAGATCAATATTCTGTGATGTTTTTCCACCAATGGCTACCTGTGCATCGCTTAGCTCGCTATTTTGTACAGCTGCATGTGCTGCCTTGGTGACTCGCTCTACAATTGTCATGGCTTCTTTAGAATATGGATTGACATCTAATATGATCTTCATTTGAGTGATCTTTCGATTATCAGACATATACATATCCAACGATTTTTGAAAATCATTACTTTCTAAAACTTTTTGAGGAATGTAGAATTTTTCGGAGGCTTTGGATTCACTAAGCCCTGACAAGTAATCTTGTGCATCTGTTAATCCACTGCTAATTTTCCCTAAGCCTTTTGTACTTTCTGATAATCCTGATTGTAGAGTTTCCATTTGATCAGCCAAATCAGTCAGGCCAACAAGTAGCTGCTCTTGACCGTTGTTAATCGTTGCTAAACCTGATTCAAGGGCAGGTGTTTTGTCACCAATTTGTTTTGCCCCGTTAGTAGCTGTTTGTAATCCCTTTGTTAAGCTAGTTGAGCCATCGTATAGCTGATTCACACCATGTTGCAATTGTGAGAACCCACTGTTTACTTTTGCAAACGAAGCATTTGCTTCTCTAAATGATTTCATGACCATATTGTATTGAGGTGTCAATGTATTTAATTTCTTTGATAACTCTCCAAGCTGCTGTTTTCCTGCTGAAGCGATCCCAAGTGATGTTTGAATATTGACATCATTCGCTAATTCTGGTTTTGACTGCACCAGTTTGTTCAATGAGCCTTCAATTTGACTATATCCTTGTTTGGCACTGTTGATTGCTTGTCCAATACTTGAATAATAGGTGCTAAAGGAAGATAAACCGTTTTCGATTTTCGTATAACCATTCATTAGTTGCGACATTGAACTGGATAAAGTATTCATATTCTTTTGTACAGACGCTAAGCCGTTTTCTAATTCTTGAGCGCCATTTGCTCCTGCACTTACACCATTCGATAATTCATTGACAGCTTTTCCTATATTAGAAACACCTTTTTTAGCTTCATTTGTTCCATCAATCAGGTCTTGTACATTTTGTAAACTATTTGTATCCTTTTGACCGAGTTGATTCTTAGCTGATGACAACCCATTATTTATTTTGCCAACGCCTTCATTAGCGCTTCCTAATCCACTATTCAATTCCTTTGATTGATCTTTGATATATAATTCATCCATTTTTTCACCGATCGGACGAGTCGAAGTCATTGCTTCAGATACGCCATCTACTTGAGAAATCTGGTCGGCGATTTCATCTAATGCTTGTAATGATTTTGCATTGTCTAATGGTTGATCTGATTGTATAACGAGGGTAGCGGGAGAAGAAAACCCAGAAGGAAAGTGATCTTCAATTACATTGATCCCTTGTTTCGATGCATAACTATCATCAATTTCTAACAAATCATCATAACTAAGAGAATGACTATAATTCCATACAAATGGAATACATACGATAGCTGTGAATACTAAGGAGATCAATGGTCGTACAGCAGAAATTTTAGCTAAAAATCCCCAGATTTTATTATCACTATGTCCCTTAAATGTCTTAGTTGGCCAAAACATCTTCTTCCCCAATAGGGCCATAAAGAATGGATTTAATGTCATTAAAACAAGGACGAGTACAGCTACTCCAATCGCAACAGCGGAGCTTGCTCGGTATAATCCGAATTCCGCCAAAATAAGAGCGATAAATCCGATGAACACAGCAAGTGCGCTATAGAGAACTGTTTTACCAGCTGTCTTATAGGTTGCCTTTACTGCCTCAAGAATACTGTCTTGCTTTATAAGTTCTTCTTTGAAGCGAGTGAAAAGTAAAATATTATAATCTGTTCCAATCCCAAATAAGATAACGACTAGGAATACTTGTGTAAAGTTCGAAAATGGATAGTTGAATTGATCCACTAACTGTGCGATGATTCCGAGTGATACTAAATAGGATATCCCTACTGATAAAAGGGAGATAAGTGGTACTATCGGTGAGCGGAATACAAGGATTAACACAGTGATAATAAAGATAGCTGCAATGACTTCTGTTTTCTTGATCCCTTCTTGTGTTGACTGAACAAAATCTTCTGTAATCAGACTGTTACCTGTCAGATAGGTGTCCACATTCTTTGTAGCTACGGTTTTCTTGAGTTCCTTTGCTATCTCAGAAATTTCTCTATGTTTCTTCGTTACTTCCAGTTGTGTGAGGATAGTCGTTCCATCTTTAGAAATGAGTTGTTTTTTTGTTTGGTCATTATCTAAATGAGTCACCATATTCTTAATACCAAGTTGGGATTTTGTATTTTTTAATTTATCCATTACTTGCTTTATTTCTTCTTTTTGCTCCGTTGTTAATGCATGGTCATTACCACTGTTAAATACAGCGATAATTTGCTCTTTATCTCCACTATCTTCATCCATTTGACTGAGCATATTTTGTGCCACATTACTTTGGGCACTATCAGGGATAGTGACTTGTCCTTTTTCCCTTACTAATTGATTTAAATTAGGCATCGTTGTAACAATGATTACTGTGATAATGATCCATAATATGAATGAGACCACTCTCCAGTTCATGAGTTTCTTCATAGTCTGTTCCCCCTCTTTTTATTCAATCCATAAAGCATCACCTTAGGTTGAGGGATAAAATATCAAAAAGAAGATCAACCAGTTGAATTGATTTTTTATCCCACCATATGGGCGTATACACCCCATTTAAAGATTAAGGTTTTCTTTATTGGCGGATGCTGACTGATACAAAGTCATACATGTGTTTACTTTTGTCTATAAACAAAGTATACTCAGCATTATAAAAGGGAACAATGTTCAATTTTTATCTATATGTATAATTTTGTCCACTTGCTTATAGCAATGTTCAATTTTGAAAAAATATTTTAGGAGTGCGAAAAAAATGGGCGAGAAAGCAGAATATAAAAGTGCCATTCGTTCTCGAAAAATGATCAGGCATGCATTTGTGGAATTATTGATGGAAAAAGACTGTGAGAAAATAACTGTCAAAAATATAGTGGAAAGGGCTGATATTAGCAGAGGCACATTCTATGCTCATTACTCGGATATATACGCTATGATAGCAGAAATAGAAAATGAAGTATTGGGGAAAATGTTGGAGTTTCTCGATGAATTTAAGGGTGTCGAGTTAATTCTAAATCCTAATCCTTTTTTATTAAAAATGGCTCATTTTTTTGAACAGGATATTGAATTTTATCGTATGCTCATCATCTCAACGAAAGGTGCACCTGACTTTGTCATGAAAATGAAGGCTGTTCTATTAGAGAACTTAATAGAGAAGATACTTGATCATAAAGAAGCCATTCATTCAACACAAGAACAGAAAGAATTCATCTTACGGGTTAACTTTTTTGTAGGTGGACTTTTTTCTCTGTATCAGGAATGGTTCGCGGGGAAAATTGAATGTTCTTTAAAGGAACTGACGACAACCGTTAGTAGCATTATGATGCAAGGGTTTCAATCTTTTACTTTGAAATAAAACGAGATTTGCTGCTTATCTCGCATAAACAGGCAGTAAATTCCTACCAAATAAGACGCCAGCAAAGAGCAAGGAAAAGAGGGGGCAACTGCCTGAAAAACCTGATTGGTTCAACCAATTACCACCCAGTGTGGAGTTTCTATTTTATCCCGCATGAAAAGGCAGTAAGATCCCTCGCAATAAGACTCCCGTAAAAAGCAAGAGGAGAAGAAGGGCTTAACTGCCAGTAAAAGCTCGATAGGTTCAATTCATCTCCAGTGAAGGGATAAAGAAAATCCTCACTGTATGAAGTTTCAATTTAAACGTAGGCAATTTACCTTTTAAGGCTGTTCTTAAATGAGAAGAATCTTTCCGAATTAGTAGAATTGTTTTTTATCGCGTTCTTCTTTCAAGATTTCAACTGCCTCTCTAAAACGAAGTGAGTGTACGATTTCTCTTTCACGAAGATACTTCAGACCGTCATTTAAATCTGGGTCATCTGACAGATCGATAATCCATTGGTAAGTTGCACGTGCTTTTTCCTCCGCAGCGATATCTTCATATAAATCGGCAATTGGATCGCCTTTTGCCTGAATATAAGTTGCGGTAAATGGGACACCTGAAGCATTACTATAAAAGAGTGCGCTATCATGATTAACATAATGATCGCCAAGTCCAGCAGCCTTTATCTGTTCGGGGGTTGCGTCTTTTGTTAGTTTATAGACCATTGTAGCGATCATTTCAAGATGTGCAAATTCTTCAGTGCCTATATCATTTAAAAGACCTATCACTTTATCTGGGATCGTATAACGTTGATTTAAGTATCTTAGAGCAGCAGCTAACTCACCATCAGCTCCACCATATTGTTCAATTAAAAATTTTGCTAATCGAGGATTACACTCCCTTACCTTTACGGGATATTGTAGCTTTTTTTCGTAATACCACATTCATATTTCCTCCTATCACTTATTCGAACTTGATCAGCTACTTATACTTGCCAAGGCCAAGGGGTATCGATCCAGTCCCATGGATAATTTGAAAAACTCTTTCCAAAATGCATGAGCGGGCCAAAACGTTTTTCAAATTCAATTTTCATTTCCATGCTTTTTAAAGAAGCGTCATTGAATTGTTGAATAGCTTCAAAATCATTTGGGTGAGTATCTAAGTATAAATTCAATTCAACAATCACAAAGTCATTTGCTTGAATTTCCTCGAGCATCTGATAGAACTCAGGAGGTAATTTTTTAGTCATCTTATTTCCCCTTTTTTTCTGGATTCGGATAAGGGCTGAAAAGATCTGGCCAAAGTGTGCCGCAGTGTAGTGCTTGCCTTGCGGTTGGATATTGTGGCAGTCCCGGTGGTTGGAATGGTATATACAGTTGTGGTGGAGTGGAGTAACTTTTTACGCGTATGGGTTTACAAGGATCGAATGGACTTACATAAGGCTTCCAATATTTAAATTGTGTAAACATATAAACCTCCTTTCTATTTTATTAGCATCATTGCATTTATATGAATACAGCTTAGGCATTATACGTTATTTGTCCTTCAATGTTGAATATTGTAAAAATGATTAGAGTAAGGATATTTATTTAAAAACAAATTTTTCTACTGAAAATAATGGAAATATTGTAAATTCATATAGAAATAATAATTATCGATAGCGTTAATACATTATGGATTATAAATATCTCTCGTTTTATGGTATTTATTTCATTAGCAATACTTAAATTTTTATAGTTTAAATCACTAGTGTTGCATAAATTTAACTGAATTTTCTGTTTTCTTAATTTCCCATTCTAGAAGAAAAACAAAGATACTCAAACAGAAGTAGTAAACATCCATTTTTTTACTATAACCTTTGACGAGAGCGACGGAAATAATGAATCCTTATGGGGCGGCACTTCCTTTGATTTTTCGAATCCAAGTGCGCGCTGGTTTCCAAGGGTCTGCCTTTAACCACCGACTAATTTGTAAGTAGGTCCGTAAACTGTTCGTGTTGTGCTGAGCCAGTACGTTTAAACAGTAAACAATCATTGCGATGTACACTCGATTATGCACGGCTTGCTCGCTTTGTCCGTAAAATTTCTTGATATTCAAATGTTGTTTCATCCATTTAAAAAACAATTCGATAGCCCATCGTGATTTGTACAATTCAGTCATTTCGTCTGCACTTAAGTCAAACCGATTGGTGATCAAATGTAACTTGTTGCCTTTTGAATCCAGTACTTTGATGAGACGAAAGGCATTCTCCGCACGATTTTGTATAGTTCCAATTAGAATCATTTCATCGGACAATACCATTATTGAATCCTCAGAGAGCTCAAGTGGTTCTAGCACTCGTGTGACGCATTTTTTCGTAAGCGTGAGACAAAGAAATAGCCATCGTCTGTCATGCGGTCGAATCGTTCGTAGTCGAGGTGACCACGGTCAAACACGTACATGCATTCTTTGTCGTCTACCAGCACTTCTAATTGGCCACGATCATGTTCTTTTGCATTCGTGAGGACCGCTTTGTCTAGATATGAACAGCCTTTTTCTAAGAAAACGAGACGTAAATGAAGCTTGATGCCTGATTTTGTTTTCCGGAATTCAGCCCATTTATGATAGTTCAAGTTCAGTGGCAACGTACTCGAGTCAATGATTTTGAGCGGTGTCGTTGTTTTTCTGCGCTGCTCAAAGTTGGTTTTTTGATAAATTTGTGCAACTAAGTCTAGAAATACTTGCTGGAAAACATCCGTTGGCACTTAGTTTAATCGGCGTCCTAATTGCGAAAAGCTAATCGATTCTAAACCTGTCGCTTTTTGTAGGTCGTTCGAAAATAGCGCATCACTGACAGCGCGTAGACTTTCCGTTTCATTGAACCGCGCGAATACCCATAATTTCAGGAATGAATCGATCTGTAGCTTCTTTGTATAGTGATTTAATGGACAGGCTACCACCAATTCCTCCAGTTTTGTGGAGGAATTGGGTGAGAACCATTGTTCAAATGATGTTTTTCGTGTAAACTTATCCATGCGATTTCCCTTTATTTTGGATTTGGATGGCTTACTACCGCCCAACCATTATAAAGGATTTTTTTATTCATAGAATATATTACAGAAAATTCAGTTTTAATTAGAGCGTTGAATTATTTTAATGCGACGCTAGTAAGTTTAAATGTTTGTGATTTTATTAAAAAGAGCATCTAAAAAAAATTAGTGTGAAGAAAGCATGAAAATATCTAACTACATTATGGCTGGATTAAAGTTAACGAATGAATGTAGTATGGATGTATGGGCACACTCCAATTAAATCAGTAAGATCAAACAAATGAGAGGACATGTCCGAAGATGAAACCCAAAAAGTATAATCAAGAGTTTAAACAAAGACTAAACGACAGCTGATGTATCGGTGATTCAAAAAGAAAATCTTCGTTTAAAACAGGAAATTAAAATTTAAAAAAGCTATGACTCTATTCGCTCAAAAGTAGGCGACCAAGAACTGATTGGTTGCATCAACGTAGAAAGCAATCATCAACCCATCTAACCGATATGTTGTGTGTTGAAGATGCCTAAAAGTACGTATTACCAATTATTTCGCAAAAAGCCCAACGCATCATGAAAAAGGTAGGAATCCTTTCGAACATCGTCAAAAGGTACCGACAAACACCAACGCAGAAGCTAGTAGAAGAACATGAAAATCTCTTGAATCAAGATTTTTCATCCGCTCGCATTAACGAAGAGTAGGTAGTAGATATCATTTATATTCATATGATTCAGGACGGCAAGGATCGCCTTATTTCAGTATATTGAAGGATGATATATAAACCGCAAACGAATCCATGGGAGCATTGGGTATTTGACGCAAGATGAATATGAAAAAATCTGTTGGTTATCGTCGTAAAACAGAGGGATACCCATTACCCCACCTATATCTTTAGACGGAATTTCCATAAATGATTTCCTTTACATCCCTAGTAGGCGATCAAAGGCTCTTTTCACTTTAAAGGGCTACTGGGGGTGTGGAATACTCTAAATTTGAGGTTGCACAGAACCAAAAAATAAACTTTTGTGTGTCCAAATACTTGACGTAGATCCAAGATAATAGCTAAAATTGCATTATAAATATAAATAAATTTATTATAGTTAAGCAAAACTGCTTATTATTACTTAATAATATTATTTTCTTTTTAATTTAAAAATAAATAATATTAGGATTATAAGTGTCTTTAGCTTTTTTGCTGTATAATTCTTTATTAGTATAAACAGTGAAAAGATTTTAGGGAGTATAATTTATGAAAATAAAATTAGATCATCAAATAGTTATATATATTATTTTTCTATTTATAATAAGTTGTTTCTTTATCTATTCGAGTAGTTTAAAAAGTGGACAGTACGGTGGAGCTGTAAATTTTGTTTACAAACAAATTTTTTTCTATATCATAGGATTTGTTTCTATGATTATAATTTCTAAATTAGATTTAGAACAATTAAAAGCTGTCTCTTTCTTTATTTATATTGTTATTTTTATTTTATTGATAGGTTTAATTTTTGCACCAGAAAGCATTGCTAGACCAATAAATAATGCGAAAGCATGGTATCAAATTCCTTTTATAGGAAGTTTTCAACCATCTGAGTTTTTGAAGTTTTCCTTCTTAATATTAACAAGTTGGATAATTGTCACACACAATAAAAAGTACAATGTTCATAAGCTAAAAACAGATTCTTTATTGCTTGGTAAAGTGGCATTACTTACTTTGCCGCCAATGCTTTTAGTATATATTCAACCTGATACAGGAATGATTATGTTATATGTTTCAATGTTATTACCTATGTTATTCTTTTCTGGTATCCAAAGGAAAATATTGATTTTTATCTTAAGCATTCCTATATCTATATTTAGTTTTATCTTATCTTGTTATATTTTCTTTAATAAATTTTACCAAGATAAAATTTTAGGAAGCCTATCACCACATCAAATTTCCCGTATTAACGGATGGCTCGATCCATTTAATTATGGCGATTCTGCCTACCAGACCAAGCAAGGTTTGTTGGCAATTGGCACAGGACAAGTTTATGGAAAAGGATTTATGCACAATAATGTATACGTTCCTGAGAAACACACAGATTTTATTTTTTCTAATATTGCAGAGGAAACAGGTTTTATAGGTGCTTCTATTGTATTAGTTATATTATTTTTGATAATTCTTAGATTTGTGCAAATATCTTTGAATGCTAATACTCAGTTTACTATTCTTCTAACATCAGGTATTGTTAGCCTTTTTACTTTCCAAGTATTTCAAAACGTTGGAATGACAGTTGGATTGTTGCCTGTTACAGGGGTTACCTTACCTTTCTTAAGTTATGGTGGTAGTTCATTACTATCAAATATGATGTTAGTAGGAATAATGATGTCTATAAAAAACTCATATGTAGATCTAATGTTCAAAACAAAGGAGAGAGATTAAAGTGAATCGGAAACAAATGAAATTTCGTATATACATTCTTTTTTCTTGTGTATAATTTTGGGCTTACATCAAGTTTCTGGACATACAAAAGTTTATTTTTTTGTTCTACTATCTTTGTGCAATATCTAATTTTGAAGATATTATTTAATACTCCCTTTCTTAACAATTGAAATAAGCCAAAACTATATATTCTTCTGATTCATTATTCTGACATTCTCTTATTTCTCAACATTTTCTATTAAAATTGTATGGTAATATTTATGCAATAAATATAATGGTGAAACCTAAAAAACATTAAAATTGGAGATCTATTTAACCGATAAAATCTTGTCTTTAGGCATACTTAAAAACTTCGCAATTTTCAATTTAAAAATTTGAAAATTGTTTTAAGAAGTTCGAAAAAGTTTTTCCTATTTTCTCCTCTCCCTTTTAGGAATGTACGAGCCATGCTAGTTTTCTAGAGGTTAAGGAGAGAGTGCATTTGTGTTGATGCTTAGGTACTTCATCGTATTTCTTTTGGTAAAAGGAAAGGCTTGATATTCGGGGGCATGTTTTCGTATGGCGGCTGATGCTTGCACAAGAATAGTGTAAATATTGATTACCGGTTCGCATGTGACCAGTGCTCTCGGATTCATATTTGCTCGATTAATACCATGTCCACACCAAACCCGCCTATTCGCTAGAGCATGATGATCATCAAAACAATGAATATCACCCCAATCTCTGCAATTAACTCCACTGCATACATGGGATCGATGCCTTTAATCGATATGTTGATGTTTGAGAAATACCTTTCTTTTATCAAGCGTTCGATCTCTTTATCAAACGCTTGACTTGAGCTTCCATATGTTAAATCGTACTTAAAATGGCCGATAAGGATAAATTAACAGGATTCATCATGATCTTATCCAAACAATACGAGTTCTGAGTGATTTTTTGAGATATTTTGCGATTTTCTCGGCTTCTGCAAGGTGCTCTTCCCCTTTTCTTGTAGAAATTCAACCAGTTCTTCTAGTGGCATTTCTGCAATCGTTTCTGAATTTAATTCTTCGATCATCGCAACATTTGTCGCCCCAAATGTATCAGAGAAGGGGTTATCTTTGAATGAAAGTGTCCGCAACCTCTATATCATTGGAAACAGATAATCAGTCAGTGTTTGACCTTCGCCATGTATGAAATGAATATGATGGGAGCGTAAACTCAAATTTATACCGACTAGCATTTGTGACATGCCAATCATCTCCTGGGATAGAATTAATCAAGATATGCTCAGACTTGGGTTCTTTGCCCAGTCAAATCATCAATGTCTGCCTTGTGATAAGCAATCTATGTGGGAAGACTTTCCATGATGAACGATGGGGAGCAGGCTTATAAACAGGTACACATTAGTGTCTGCAAGGAAGAAAAGATATTTCTAGTGCATATCCATTGTCGCATGGACATCATTCATAAGTGAATACTTGTGTTTAAAAAAGGACGAAATACTAAAATGGAGCCTTTTCCATCCTTCCCCTTACAATATGAAGTTGATGTTTAAAAATGGGTACGCTAAATTGGCAGGTGAGCACCCGACCTTATTACTCTTATGAAAAACGATGGAAATTGATAAAACAGGATGATTGCCTTTTGTCTCTTTGATCAAACCGAGGGCAAACATAAAAAAGAGTTAGGGGCCAATCGGCGACCACTTCCTATAGAGGAAATCCAATTAATTTTCCAGCTGTCGGGATTAACTGGAAGTTCTATTGGAAAGAGCTTTTACTACTAATATCAAATGAAAGATAAAGTCCAGGAACATTTAAAATTTACTGGAGAAAAACAAATGGAAATATCCATTTTTTACAAAACATTCTAATTAACAAAAGATGGAAAAATAATCTTAGATTCAAACAATCAATTTGGTAAAGAATAGTACGAAAATGACCGAACATAAGATAACTTCTAAATCATTTCTCATACCCTCCAAAATTGAAACTCTCTTAAGCGTTTCTAAAGAATAAAGAGGCTGGGACAGAACAAAATTAGCTCTACCCAAAACCGAATAATTGAACTTGAACTTAATAAAATCAATTTCATAAAGCGTCTTTCTTTGAGAAAATACGATTATTCGATGATGAACATCATTTAGAATGGTGTGAAGTGGGGGACGACGACTCCTCGAAAATGCATGCGCATTTCCTTCGTGCGGTGTTAATTCAAGAAGGTTATTCAAAGTCCTGCGGGAAAAGCTTGAGCTGAAAGCCCCGCAGAAACGTTTTAAGGAACAAAGCCTAAGTTCGCCACGTCCTGTGGCAACGGCTTCGGGATCAACGTCGTGTCGACCCGAGGAGATTGAAGCCAAGCCCGCGGAAAGCGCCGTCTGGAACGGGACACAAAACTGAATGTTACGAAAAAATATATATTAAATGTTCATGCTTTTTGTACAAATTCCTCATTATGAAATAAATTCAATAGAATAATAATAAAAAGAAAATCCGAACAAATGTGAAATTTTAAATAGAATTTCACATTATTGTTCGGATCTTTTATTAGCTAAAATACTTTTGTCCCAACCCCTCGTTTTTACTATATGTGAAATATATAGACTAGATATTGGAATGAAATTGACAAACCTAGATTATTAGTCCCATACTGTTACAGTATGAATAGTTCCTCTATAATTTACTTTATTTAAATCATACGATGTGTTCGAAGAAAGGTCACTCCATGTAGCACAATTATCTCCTGATTTTCCAGAAGTAGTTTTTTCTACTGGATTAGGCCATATCGGAGCTCTTTCAAGACCGAATTTAACTTTATCAGTACCTTTAACACATACTTTCAAGTTTCCTCCATCTGCTGAATAAATACGAATAACATATGCCATATCCCAAGTGCCCAGTTTCTGCCATCCAGAAGCCGCACTAGCATTTGTTAAATCGAAAAAGGAAAAAATAGTTAAGGCCATAGCCATAGATAAAATGATTTTAATTTTTTTCATATTGTACCTCCTAAGTATAAGTGCTATTTTTTTAATTTCACTATAGTTATTAGTTTTTAATAAATAAACCAATATCCAGTAATTAAAATTATAATATAAAATATATTATTTTTGAATAAAATTTATTAAAAAGTTTAAATTTTCTATTTTAGAAAAAAACATTATAAATAAAAAATAGTAGTGAATGTAGTATAGATGTATGGACACACTCGAGTTAAATCAGTAAGATAAAACAAACGAGAGGACGTGTCCGAATATGAAACAAAAACGATACAACCACGAATTTAAACAAACAGTGGTCGAGCTTTATCGCTCTGGTCAAGCGGTTAATGATCTAGCACGCGAATATGGTGTTTCAGAAGTGACAATTTATAAATGGATGAAACTTGCATCTGAGGTATCTGTCATCCAAAAGGAAAATCTGAAATTAAAAAAGGCTATGACCATATTCGCTCGAAAATAGACGACCAAGATTTGATCGACCATATAAAAGCTGAAAGCGAACATCAGTCAGTACAATTGATGTGTCGTATTTTAAAGATGCCCAAAAGTACGTATTACCAATCTCTTCATAAGAGGCCGAATAGCTATTATGTCAAAAATGAAGAACTACTGAAGCGAATTCATAGTGGAATTGGTTACCTCACTCCAGATGAATTCGAAAAGATATGTCAATTTTCAGCGTAAGAACTAAGGGGGCTTAATCAAACTCTGCCCCCTCTTTTTGGGCGCAACTTCCATGAGTTATTCTCTCCACATCCCAAGTAGGCGGTCAAAGGCTCTTTTCACTTTGAAGGGCTATTTAGGATATCGGACACTCCAAAATAGAGGTTGCGCAGAACAAAAAAATAAACTTTTGTGTGTCCAGAAACTTGATGTAGATCCATTCTACGACACCATTAGATGTATAGACATTTCCAGGACGTAATTGAGCTTTTAGAAAACCCCCTGTCAAACACCATCAAAAGCTACGAGTGGATGGAAACCAACTGTTCCATAATGGGAATTGTATGCCGCAGATTCTTGGTGACCATAGGTATCCGAATACGTCGAATCCAAGTCAAAGATAAGTGCTTCTGATCCTCTGAAAGTATGTATTTTATCAAACAATTCCTGATTGGCTTGATGATATTGTTCAATAGATTTGGGCATCGAAACGTTTATAAAATTGAGATAGAAGCCAAATGATTTATGCCAATTACTCGTGTAAATACTGGAACATCTATCAATTGATTCTCAGCATCATCTTGTGCATATCCAGCAATGGTTTGATAAATCTTTTGCCGAAGCAAATTGATATTGGGATGAATAAAGAACAGTCTTTCATTTTTTAAATGGAGATGTTTCGCAATGGTCTTGGAGAAATTAATTTTCTCATCAAATTCACCTGTATCAGAAGAAAGATCCCCTCCATTATCTGATAGCTTATTTATAAAATTCTATGAATAATTCAGGATTAAAAGTGCTAAAGGTATCTAAAATAAAAAGGTGAAATTATTATTTAGGAAAATATCAAAGAGAAAAATGGGATTTGATCTTTCTTATTTCAATGCTTTCTTTATTTTCACTGTTTTCTGCAGTTCTTGTATTATCTACATTTATAATAAAGGCTAGCAGAAAAATATGATATACACTTTTTCAAGAAACGTCCTTTGATATCTGAATATTCTAAATTTACAAAAGAGACAATTATAGTGTTATACTAATAAATGTACTACATGGGTATTAATTTATAAAATGCTATTTTTAGGTGAATAATTCATAAGATTGCATAAGGGAGAGAGTTTAATGAAAAATTTAAAAGTTATTTTATCTTTAGCTATGGGATTAACTATCTTTTCTGTTTTTGGCTTAACAGATGCTAGTGCAAAAGCGGGATGGCAAGATTTGGGAACTTGGAAAATGAAATCGGTTGTCCCAATTTATTCAGATGGTGGTAATCTAAAAGCCTGTGTCCAAGGAACAGATAAAGTTACCTTCAATTTAGCCAGAGATATTGGGATACCACTACCAGGAGAAAAAGCTACAACATCGGGTTCAAGTACTGCAGGAAAGAATTGTGCAAATTGGAGTGGATTATCTTCAGGAGCCTATAACTTGCATAAAGATAACTACAGAACTGTATATCATTTTGTAACTGTATTTGATTAAGAGATACTATATTCATGACTAAAACAACATTTGTAAATTAATATTTTCATGTAGCTTATTTTATTAAATTACAGTTAGTGACTTATTTAAAATTATTTTCGTTGTATAACGGAATCTAAAAGAAAATGTTTAAGAGGTTGGGACAAAAGTATTTTAGCTAATGGAAAATCCAAACAATGAATAGGAATTCTACTAAGAATTCTCTATTTGTTCGGATTTTCTTTTTTTATTACCATGATATAGAATTCAATGATTCGGTTTTTGGAGAAGCTCATTTAGTTCTGTCCCAGCCTCTTTCTTACGATTAGTCAAGTATATTTCAGTAAATTCTTTTGTGTTTTATGATTTAGTTATAGATGGGAGGGGTACCCCTCCCATCTATAACTAAATCTTCGCATGACGAAAAGACCTCACCTATGTGTAAAATAGTTCTCGAACAAAATGGTCGATAAAAAAAGAGAAAGCACTCTATCATAAAATGTACGCTTGGACGGCGGAATATATCTAGAAAGAGGCTTTCTCATGAGTAAAATTATATCAGAAATCTATGGACTAATAAAGAAAACAGAAAATCTAATCGAATTAGAAGAACACTTACAATTATTGATGTATCAAGTATTTAGTGAGATTCTAGGTGATATTTTTACTCAACTAGATCAGGTGATTGTCAAAACAAAACAACAGGAGAACTGGGTTGTGAAGCGAAAAGATTCGAAGACCATCCAATTTATCTTTGGAGTTGTAACATTCCAACATACTTTAATGGGCTGTTTATTGCAAAATAAAAGTACAGAGGTTTGCGAGAAATTTGTGCAGAACTCAACTGCATAAAAAAAGGCTTGCCAGCCCCATAATAATTCCCTACTGTATTGATTGAGAGACCACAACAGTAGGAGGACATGAAAGGATGCTAGCGATGCCTGAAGTAAATTATATCAAACATTTAAGAGAAGAAGAAGATTTATCTATAAACGAGATTGCAAGAAAAACTGGTTGTAATTGGAGGACTGTTAAAAAATACGCAGATGGAGAAAGTTTTCAAGAAACACTCAAGTTCACTAAAAGAGGAATGATGTATGAGGAGGGGTTCGGAGAAATTGTTGACTGTTGGCTTGAGGAGGACATGAAACTCAAGAGAAAAGACCGAAGAACTAGCAAGAAGATCCATGAAGAACTTAGAAACAACCATGATTTTAAAGGTTCGTATCGGACCGTATGCGAATATATCCAACACCGAAAGCCCCAACTCAAAGCAGCCAAGGTTGAAAGACATGAGCGTTTAGAACACCCTCCGGGTGAAGCACAAGTGGACTTCGGAAACATGACTGTGGTAAAAGACGGAGCGTATAAAGATGTCAAAGCCCTAATCTTGAGTTTTCCACATAGTAATGCTGGATTTAGCTACCCTCTTCCAAGCGAAAATACGGAGTGTTTCCTTGAAGGGCTAAAGGAGTTGTTTCACCAGGCTGGAGGGGTCCCAACCTATCTACGTATTGATAACTTGTCTGCGGCAGTAATTTCAATTGGCAAAGGGGACAAACGGACCTACACTGACGCATTTTTGAGATTCAAGTGCCATTATGGTTTTGAAGTGCAGCCATGTAATCCGTCAAGCGGGCATGAGAAAGGAAATGTGGAAAAGAAGGTTGGTTATACAAGGAATAATCTATTTACAACAGCACCGATAATGAAGAGTTTTCCACAATTAGCGGACTGGTTGAAGGAGGGAATGGAAAAGGATCGGCAACGCCTCCACTATGAAAAAAATGTGTTGATTGATGAGTTGTGGAAAGAGGATAAAAAACATTTGAAAGCCTTGCCTTTAACGGATCTTCCGATTTATTCTGTAAAATCCACAAAGGTTAATAAATATGGGGAAATTGAAGTTGACGGTGAAAAAATTGTTATCCACAAAGCGAAAATGAAACAAGGATTGGTCCTCAAAATGGAATGGGATCGATTCACCTGTTTTACGAATGGCGGAGAAATTGTTTACCAGGAAGACCGCCCTTATATGAATACAACAAGAGCGATACCATGGAATGATATTTTAATAGATTGGGAGAAGAAGCCTCGGTCTGTCAAGTATTCACGATTCTTTAAATATTTGCCTGAGAGGGTTCAAGCGTATCTGACGATACACCCGGAAGAAACCCGAGCAAGGGTTAAAGGTATAAAGAAACTATTAGAGAAGCATACACTAGATGATATTCACTCCTCTCTGGAAACAGAAGAACGGCTTGAAAGAGCTCCACATGAACTGGG
>NZ_VCBL01000006.1:65137-66339 GCF_007896435.1 Rummeliibacillus suwonensis | reverse complement strand
AATTTGAGGAGATACCTTTTGAAAGCAAAGAACAGTTTTTACGTGATATTCTATCGATTGAAGTCAATTCCAGACAAACCACCAAAATCGCTAGACTGATAAAAAAGGCTAAATTTAGAGAGCTTAAATGGCTTAGGGATTATGAATGGTCCGACCAGCTGCACTTACCAGCAACAACCTCGAAAGAGGAAATCTGTGACCTCCGTTTTATAAAGAAAAAACAGAATCTTCTACTTTTAGGAACGCCAGGCACTGGGAAAACTCATCTAGGAACGGCTTTAGGTGTGAAGGCATGTGAACTGGGATTTGAGGTCCGTTTCTTTAGGGTGGCTGATTTGGTGGGACAATTAGAAGAAGCGATGAAAGAAGGCACCTTGCAGAGATTAAAACGACAGATTGAGAAGTGCGATTTGCTTATACTGGATGAATTGGGATACGTTCCTTTTCAAAAGCAAGGATCGGAATTATTGTTTCACATTATTGCAGACTGTTACGAGCATAAAAGTGTGATTGTAACCTCCAATTTGGAGTTTGGTCAGTGGAATCGGGTTTTTGGGGATAACCGTCTAACTTCCGCCCTTGTGGACAGACTAGTTCACCACGCGCATGTCATAGCGTTCACAGGGGAAAGTTACCGGTTGAAAAATGCCTTATCCTCCGTAAAAACGGATACTGGGATTTAATGTAAAAGAAAAGCTGCAAGCCTATGTAAATTTCTCTGCAATTTTCTGCACTTTTTGCTTGCAAAAAACACACGTTTTTAGGAATTAACTCAGCAATAATGTAATGGGTATCACTTTTAAAGTGATAATGCCATATACCTTTACTATATTGTTTCTTTGTTTTCTTACCGTACTTTTTAATATATGCAATTCCAGGCAACCTATGAAAATCTATGGAGAATACACGTCCTTTTCCTTTTTCTATAATTTTTAATAATACCCCACCATTCGACTCAATCCTATACTTTGAACCCCATTTTTTTAAATATTTTCGAGCCTTTTTCACCATATACTTACGAGCTTTATTAAGAGCTTTACCTCCATATTTTCTTATTAAAGGTTTCGCTAAAAATAACAAAACTTGTGCAATATATTTTGCAATACGTCCATTCGGATCCACATGCATCACTGGATCATTATTCGCATACGTATACCCATTCTGCGACAACGGTTCATCGTCATCTCCAGGATGTGGATCTA
>NZ_VCBL01000006.1:62287-65127 GCF_007896435.1 Rummeliibacillus suwonensis | reverse complement strand
CATTATCATCTCCAGGATGTGGATCAAGTGCTAGAAACGCACCGTTCTCTGGATTATAGTACCGAGCTTGTAAATAATAATTTTTGGTTTCCTCATCGTAATAGTAACCTGCATAGCGGATAGGGTTGTCTTTTGCCACATCGCCTTCTACGGATAAGACATTTCCATAAGCATCGTAACGATAAGAACCTACTTCTTGGTCCTCTTGATCACGAATGCTTAACACATCTCCTCGTTGATTGGTAATGTATTGGTACGTTTTGGTTTGGTAGTTTCCGGATGCCTCTTTTTCTTTCACGATCAGTCCAAGTGGTGTGTAGCCATCCCATTCATAGGAACGATATTGGGTAACTTCACCGTTTTTCTTGACGACTTCCATGTCCAATACTTCGTCATTATAGAAATATTCATGGGTTGTATCGTCCACTGTTTTCGTGAGGCGAAGTCCATTTTCATCATAGGTATAAGAGGCTACTGTGTTGCCTTCTAATGTTTGAACATTTGTTAAGCGCTGTGCTTCATTATAGGTGTACTTAAAATGTTCATCCTGTAATAGGTTTCCATCTGCATCATATTGGTAGTCCGTATCGTTTTTCTTTTCAATTTGATTGGCATCGTTAAATTGTGCGACTTGTTTTAACTCTATCCACCTGATATGATACACATTTAGATATTTCTATAGGATATATGATCTTTCTTCTATAACTGCCACCCATTTATATTTCACATACATGATTAGACTTTTATTTTCATAAGTCCATTTCATTTTTAATAGGTAATTCATTATAAGGATAATCGGTAAAGTTAGCGATAAAATCCCAGCCTATTCCATCAAAACCAATCCACAGATAAAATCTTTCTTCTAAATGATTCATCCTATAATCAAAAATGAAACGATACTGACCAACTTCACCGTTTGGATCAATTTCTACATATTTTTCGGAAGATAGTAAAACATTTTCGTTATTAAAGGCATCTAAATAAATCTTTTGAAAATGTTGAACTAATTCCACTTCATTTTCTATTTTTGCAAAATGATAAAATTTCCCTGGACCAACTTTTTTCATTTCGGCTATTTCTGAGATATTGATGTCATTTGATTCATCAAGTACATGTATATATAGTGGATATCTATCTAATTTTCTCAAAAACGGTTGTAAAAACACCTTATATCTCTCACATAAATGGTCTTCAGTAGGAGAAATAATAAAAGAAAATTCAACCAATCCTCTTTTTTCATTTTTGAAAATATAAGAAAAGTCATCACCTATTAAAAAGTTGCTTAAAAAAAATTTCATTTACCACACCACCTTATATTTGGAGGATGTCTTTATAAACACGTTTGTTTATTGCAAAATAAAAGTACAGAGGTTTGCGAGAAATTTGTGCAGAACTCAACTGCATAAAAAAAGGCTTGCCAGCCCCATAATAATTCCCTACTGTATTGATTGAGAGACCACAACAGTAGGAGGACATGAAAGGATGCTAGCGATGCCTGAAGTAAATTATATCAAACATTTAAGAGAAGAAGAAGATTTATCTATAAACGAGATTGCAAGAAAAACTGGTTGTAATTGGAGGACTGTTAAAAAATACGCAGATGGAGAAAGTTTTCAAGAAACACTCAAGTTCACTAAAAGAGGAATGATGTATGAGGAGGGGTTCGGAGAAATTGTTGACTGTTGGCTTGAGGAGGACATGAAACTCAAGAGAAAAGACCGAAGAACTAGCAAGAAGATCCATGAAGAACTTAGAAACAACCATGATTTTAAAGGTTCGTATCGGACCGTATGCGAATATATCCAACACCGAAAGCCCCAACTCAAAGCAGCCAAGGTTGAAAGACATGAGCGTTTAGAACACCATCCGGGTGAAGCACAAGTGGACTTCGGAAACATGACTGTGGTAAAAGACGGAGCGTATAAAGATGTCAAAGCCCTAATCTTGAGTTTTCCACATAGTAATGCTGGATTTAGCTACCCTCTTCCAAGCGAAAATACGGAGTGTTTCCTTGAAGGGCTAAAGGAGTTGTTTCACCAGGCTGGAGGGGTCCCAACCTATCTACGTATTGATAACTTGTCTGCGGCAGTAATTTCAATTGGCAAAGGGGACAAACGGACCTACACTGACGCATTTTTGAGATTCAAGTGCCATTATGGTTTTGAAGTGCAGCCATGTAATCCGTCAAGCGGGCATGAGAAAGGAAATGTGGAAAAGAAGGTTGGTTATACAAGGAATAATCTATTTACAACAGCACCGATAATGAAGAGTTTTCCACAATTAGCGGACTGGTTGAAGGAGGGAATGGAAAAGGATCGGCAACGCCTCCACTATGAAAAAAATGTGTTGATTGATGAGTTGTGGAAAGAGGATAAAAAACATTTGAAAGCCTTGCCTTTAACGGATCTTCCGATTTATTCTGTAAAATCCACAAAGGTTAATAAATATGGGGAAATTGAAGTTGACGGTGAAAAAATTGTTATCCACAAAGCGAAAATGAAACAAGGATTGGTCCTCAAAATGGAATGGGATCGATTCACCTGTTTTACGAATGGCGGAGAAATTGTTTACCAGGAAGACCGCCCTTATATGAATACAACAAGAGCGATACCATGGAATGATATTTTAATAGATTGGGAGAAGAAGCCTCGGTCTGTCAAGTATTCACGATTCTTTAAATATTTGCCTGAGAGGGTTCAAGCGTATCTGACGATACACCCGGAAGAAACCCGAGCAAGGGTTAAAGGTATAAAGAAACTATTAGAGAAGCATACACTAGATGATATTCACTCCTCTCTGGAAACAGAAGAACGGCTTGAAAGAGCTCCACATGAACTGGG
>NZ_VCBL01000006.1:0-62091 GCF_007896435.1 Rummeliibacillus suwonensis | reverse complement strand
AATTTGAGGAGATACCTTTTGAAAGCAAAGAACAGTTTTTACGTGATATTCTATCGATTGAAGTCAATTCCAGACAAACCACCAAAATCGCTAGACTGATAAAAAAGGCTAAATTTAGAGAGCTTAAATGGCTTAGGGATTATGAATGGTCCGACCAGCTGCACTTACCAGCAACAACCTCGAAAGAGGAAATCTGTGACCTCCGTTTTATAAAGAAAAAACAGAATCTTCTACTTTTAGGAACGCCAGGCACTGGGAAAACTCATCTAGGAACGGCTTTAGGTGTGAAGGCATGTGAACTGGGATTTGAGGTCCGTTTCTTTAGGGTGGCTGATTTGGTGGGACAATTAGAAGAAGCGATGAAAGAAGGCACCTTGCAGAGATTAAAACGACAGATTGAGAAGTGCGATTTGCTTATACTGGATGAATTGGGATACGTTCCTTTTCAAAAGCAAGGATCGGAATTATTGTTTCACATTATTGCAGACTGTTACGAGCATAAAAGTGTGATTGTAACCTCCAATTTGGAGTTTGGTCAGTGGAATCGGGTTTTTGGGGATAACCGTCTAACTTCCGCCCTTGTGGACAGACTAGTTCACCACGCGCATGTCATAGCGTTCACAGGGGAAAGTTACCGGTTGAAAAATGCCTTATCCTCCGTAAAAACGGATACTGGGATTTAATGTAAAAGAAAAGCTGCAAGCCTATGTAAATTTCTCTGCAATTTTCTGCACTTTTTGCTTGCAAAAAACAAATGGGCGACAGAAAGGAACAATCGCATTACGTCTTGGATGAGTGGCTAGGCTTTAGAAAATATCAACGCTTTAGTCCACTGGTTGAGGTGAAAGTGGCAGAACTCGCCAGTGAAAGTACGTATCGAGAATACTATCAGAATGGACCGCAGTGACGATGAGCCATCAAGACGGTAGGCAGTATCATTAGACGTGTGGGAAAAGTGCAAGCCCAGGCAGATCAAGAAGGGGTGGAAGAGTTAGAAATGGCATCTTCTCTTCCTAAAGCAAAGCAGGTAGACTTTTTATTTGCCGAGGCAGATGGGGTATTTGTGAGAGGGTTAGAAAAGAGACAAAAAGCTATGAAAGAACATGATTGGAATTCATTTAAATTATGGGTAGATACCTATGAAAGCACAGTAGCTGACACAAAGAAACAAGAAAAAATAGAAGATTTCAGAAAGTATATCCAACATAATCGGAATCGAATTTCTGACTGGCGAGAGAAAATAGAGGATGCCCTAAAAGATGCAAGAGGAATGGGCGCAATAGAGTGCAGCGGGTGCAGAAGCTATAGTCAAAGTGAAACAAGGAATATTAAATAAAACGTTGAGAGAAGTGTATTTAAAGAGCTAAAGAATGAGTGCGAGAAAACAATGCATAGTGAAAAAGGCCGTTAGAATGTCTGAGTTTTTACATCAAGAAACACGCTCATCATCAGGAGAGCAAGCGATAGCGTGGTAGCTGAAAAAGCGTACAAAATAAGAGTGCTAGAAATACCATGGTTAAGACTACCTTGAGAAAAAGTTGACACATACTTGTTTATACCTGTCATAAATGACGATTGTACTTTTCCCTTTACTTACATCAAGTGTAATGACATTCTTCATCCTATTATTTTCCTTTTTATCCAATCATAGAAGTTTTCACATCACCTTATCGATTCCATTTTCTTATACACGATCTCTTGGATTCAACAAACTAAATTGATTCGTACAAGGGTGTGAAGTTGGTCTGTTTATTGATACGGACTCTAAAATGGTCCCAGAGGCTGGTCGACCTTCCTTCACTTCTACTAATGTTAGTATGTTTTTTTGCATTTTTACTGGGTTCCTCATTTTGATACATAATATGTATTAGCGTACACGATTGCCCCAACATAATCAGCTTATAACTGGAAAGAGCTATTAGAAGAGCTCAAAGAACGCGGTGTGGAGGACGTTCTGTTATTCATATCAGATGACTTTAAAAGGCATAGCTGACACTGTCTTCAATGTGTTTCCAAAAGCGAAATATCAAGTATGCCTTGTGCATGTTGGACGTAATATTTCTCATAAAGTACGTATAGAGGACCGCCAAGCAATTTGTGAGGATTTTAAAACCTTCACCAATCAGTGGACGCAGAGGCAGCTGAGCAGGCACTCCGTGCGTTTTGAGCTAAATGGAGCAAATCGTATAAAAAGGGCACACAATCATTGCTTGAGAACCCCTATTTACTCACATTTTATCAGTTATCTAAGGATATTTGGACAAGTATTTACTCGAATCTTTTAATAAACAAATTAAGAAGTACACGAAACGGAAAGAACAGTTTCCGAATGAAGAATCACTGGAGCGTTTCTTAGTTGTACAGTTTGAAGACTATAATCAACGTTTTGCCACACGTTGCCACATCCTTTTTTGCTTGTAATGATGACACCCAAACTGTTTATGCATTGTATGTTTGTAATATCGTCCCTTCCTTTTGACACCTTCTGAAACACTTTGTAGGCTATGTGATGAGAATAAAATAGCCATTTTCTTTTAACTTGAGAAAGGCCACGTAGAAGGGCTCATAACGTGTGTCCTCAATCATCTTTCGAGAGGCTCTCGAAATCAAGTTTCTCTTTTAATAGTTTCCAAAAATAAAATGGTCGTAAAATTGCAACCATTCTCATTAAATCTATTTTTATTCCGTAATCACTAAATGCGGTTTTCCTCGCACACCTTAAACCGTTAAAGACACCAGATCACTCACACGCAACCCCACATTAATCCCTAAATTAAATAAAAACAGATCCCTGGCACTCGCATATTTGGAGAGCGCCCAACGGAAATTTCCAACTTCTATCTCCGTACGTAATGGGTTTTGGGGTCAAAAAGTTAATGCTTTATTAAAAGTGGTCCATCCATTTGGATATTATTTACAATTATACTTATGCAACAACGACGATTTTTATGGTTTAAGGTACAGCTTTTTCCTTCATTTTCCGAAGCCAAATATGTGCTGGCTTCCATAATGCTGCCCTCAAATAACGGCTGATTTGTAGGATTTTCCGTTCACTCTTTATATCCATTTGAGCTAACACATTCAGGCAGAAAACAATTAGTGCCATAAATACTTGGCTGTAAATCGCATTTTCGCTTTGACCATAGAACTTTTTGATATTCAGATGTTGTTTCATCCATTTAAAAAATAATTCGATGGCCCAACGAGATTTGTACATTTCTGCTATTTCTTCTGGCTCTAAATCAAAACGATTGGTGACCAGATGGAGTACATTTCCTTTGGTATCTAGCACTTTTACTAAACAAAAATAGTTTTCAGCTCTATTTTGAGTAGTACCAATAAATACCATTTGGTCAGACAACACATCCGAATCCTCGGGTATTTTAAAGTCGTACACTTCTCGAATAACGGCATTTTTCCTTAGCCTGGAAAGAAATAGGCCTCATCGGTCATGCGATCAAAACGCTCGTAATCTAAATAACCACGGTCAAAAACATACATGCAATCCCGATCGTCTACCATGACTTCTAACTCATTCCGATCATGAACTTTAGCGGGAGTAAGTATAGCCTTTTCTGGATAAGATTCACCTTTTTCCATAAAGACAAGGAGTAAATGGAGTTTCACACCTGCCTTGGTTTTACGAAATTGAACCCATTTATGATTTGTTAATTAAGTGGCAATGTGCAGGAATCAATAATTTTTAAGGGCATAGTTCTTTTCGAATAGTGAGTTTTTGTATGAATCTGTCTAACTAAATCGAGAAAAAGAGGTTGGAAAATTTCTGAATTTATGCCTTTTAACCTACGAGAAATCTGTGATACACTAATCGATTCTAAGTGTGTACCTTTTTGTAAATTCTCATCAAAAAGTGAATCTGCTAAAGCATGTAGACTTTCTGTTTCATGCAACTGTGCAAAAAGCAAAAATTTCAAGAATGAATCAGGCGTAAACTTTTTTGTATAATAATCTAATTTCATGATTTTCACTTTTTCTTCAAATAATCGAAAGTTTATCGGTGAAAACCATTGTTCAAATGAATTTTTTGGTGTACTCTTGTCCATGAGATAGTCCTTTATTAGTGGATTTGGACGGGTGATCACTTGCTAAATCCATTATAAAGGATTTTTTTATGGTCAGAATTAAATAATTGAAGATTATGAGTATCTTTAATCTTCAGTTAAAATTAATGCAACACTAGTGAAAGTAATCAAATAAATTTATCAAGGGTTTAGGAATTTCCTAGAAGGCCAAAATCAACATTTTTAGGGTTTGTCATGACAAACCCGTTGCTTGCCCTACAAAAATAACAGAGTATACAATAGTCTAGAGTTATGGGATTGGCATCTCCCGATAATCCGTCCTTCACATAGATAAAAACAGGACAATATTTATTAGAAACATCGGTTGAACTAGTAGATTCAGAAGCATGGCAGTTTGAAGAATTAGAAAAAGAAACATATGACTAGATTAAAACACTGAAGAGGGCGAAACAACAGAAAACAAAGAATAGGGGAGGGGCATACCACAATGGTAAATGAAAAAACAAGAGTTGGATATATCCAAGAAAAAATACTAGATTTATGCCCTTCTGATAAGGTTACGCTTATTTTAAACCAACCTGTTTTTTATTAGTAAGGGTAATGAAGATCACATTAAAAGCGAGCACCCCACTGAATACAATCAATATTTTACTGAATTAAGTAATATTCTTGCCAATCCAGATTATTTAGGTATTCATCCAAGTGGTCGTTCCGTTCAATACTTTAAATTTTTTGGTAATAGACCAGATAGAATATTAGTTGCAGTCAGAGCAACGAACGGGGAAACACTTCTTGTTCGCTCACTCTATTCGGTAACTGAAGAAAAGTGGTTCTGTGCCAAATGTTGGGGTTAGGTTATTTAAATATCTAACCAATATAAACTTCGATATCCTTATATTTACTTGATAATAATATTTTTGCTCTAAAACGTTCAAAACTGCGGAATCCAAATGCATTCCGTTTTAATACTTTTGTGCAATTATTAATTCCTTCTAAAAAGTCATTTGAATCTCTTTGGTCTTACTCATTTCAGTAGGATCGTTTTAAACCATTGACGGAAGGATTCTTTTAGTTCATAAGCTTTATGAAGTCCAGATAGAAATGTTCAATAATGTTCTAAATACCAACGTTGCTTTTCATTTAATTTTGTACGGCCTTTATAGAATACATGACGCATTTTCTTAAATTTCTTTCGATCATAGGGGTGCCAATCATTTTGAATCTGTTGGCGTACTTGATCCATTGCTCAATAAATAGAACGACAAAAATGAAAATGATCGGCAACAATGACAGGTCCACCTAAGGCCTCATAAACGGTCGATTTAAACAATGGATTCAATATCCATTACAACTAGCTGTACCTGTGAACCATGGTGTTGTCAATGATGTTTAATGGTGATTTTTCTACGATTTGGTAAGATATCAGTGGGTTCATGCGTTTTTGCATTTACGATAATGAGCTGATACGTTCCTTCGTTTGTATCTCCTTTGTGTTCATCTATCGCCGCTATAGCTGGTGGGTGGCAGTTCTTTGACGGGTTCCATCGTCTTCTGAGCCAATTGATGGAATCGACGTATAACAGTCGAACTAGAAGTCCCCGATAATTCCGCCACTTTCTTAAAGGTTTTCCCTTTACACTACGTACAGAAACCATTTGATTCCATTTCCTCGAGAACCGTTGATAGCGATTCGCAAAAGAGTACTTTTCATCAAATCTTTTATGACAATGCACACATTCATATCGACATTTTCGATACATCAGAATCGTAATTCGCTCAAACCACTTTAAATACTTGATCTTTTGTATTCGATCATTATGTACTTTCTTTGTTTTCTCACCACAATATGGACAAGAGTGAATCACTATTGGAAGTTCTACATGAAGCACTACTTGTTCTTCTATCTTAGTAATCCTTACATTTTTTAATCCTGGCATATTTATGTTAGAATTTCTTTGCACGATACTCGCTTCCTTGTTTCTAGTCAATTCAAGTATATAAGAAATTGCAGGTATCTGTTTTATTATGATTTAAATTGTTTCAAAACCCTAATATTTAGTATAGAGCCTTTCTTTCGTGCGGGTGTATACTCAGTGGAGCAAATTCAATGTCCCGCAGGAAAGCGAGCAAGCCGTAGCGGAAATCAACAAATTCTCCCCCTTTTTATGGACAAAATTGGATAATCAGCATAACTGGCAAAAAATATTGAAATCATTTTGAACAATTCTTTTTTATGATAAAATTCGTCTATTTTTTATACATAATCATTGTCTCAGAGCACAAGCTAATAGAAAAAGAAAGGAAGTAAAAAATGGAAGAAAACAAATATGCTAAACTGGATGATGAACAGCTAAAAGAACTACAAGAGTTAGAAGAAAAGTTTGGTTATACATTGATCGCATTTGATACAGGGAATGATCAAGGAGTCAATCAAGACGGTATATCATAAAGTGAAACTCCATCAGTGGGGTTTTCTTCATCCTCCACTGAGCTAGAGGAACTTAAGTGAAAAGCGCCACGTCCTGTGGCAACACCTGAGGGACCAACATCTTGTTCGCCCAAACCAATCGGGCGCATGCGGCAGTTGATCCCCTACCTATCTTTCTCATTTCTCTCTAAATCTTGAGATGGGGTCTTACTGCCCGTTAAAAGCGGGATAAAAGATCCATTGAAGCCTTGCAGGTATGCAGGGTTTTACTTTTGAGCATGAATGTGATTTACCTTGAAGTTATTAAAAGTGAAACTTCATCCGGTAGGGAGTTCCTTATTCCACACTAGGTGTTTGTTTCATCAATTTGGTTTTTACAGATAGGCAGGATCTCCAGCTTATTATCTACAATCACGAAAGTAGGGGTTCTATTACGCATCAATATGAGATAAAGGAAGTGGGATGCTTTGTTGAAAGATTTTTATACAGATTTACATATTCACATCGGACGTACGTGGAAAGGAAAGCCTGTTAAGATAACAGGTAGTAAAACATTAACACTTGAAAATATTTTGCATACAGCATCAGTGAAAAAAGGATTGGATATTGTCGGTGTTATTGATTGTCATTCTCCTGAGGTTTTGGAAGAAATGGCTTCTTTAATACAAGAACAAAAATTGATACAGCTAGATGGTGGAGGATTACGTTATAAAAACACTACACTTATTCCGGGTGTAGAAATCGAAGTGAATGATGATCATTGTTTAGGGCCTATACATGTTCTGGCATTTTTTAGATCTTGGCAAGCAATGCGAGAGTTTTCTGCATGGATGCAACATTATGTGAAGAATATGAACCTGAGCACACAAAGGATAAGGTGTGATGCAGTCACATTACAACATAAAGTACATGCGCTTAGTGGGATTTTTATCCCTGCACATGTTTTTACACCATTTAAAAGTGCATATGGTAAAGGAGTAAAAAAGAGCTTATCAGAAGTTTTTGATATGGAACAAATCGATGCGATCGAATTAGGATTAAGCTCGGATACAGATATGGTAAAGGGAATTAGCGAACTAGCAAAGTACACATTTGTCACAAATTCAGATGCACACTCACTTGGAAAAATGGCTCGTGAATATCAAAAAATCCACATGCAAGCGCCTACTTTTGATGAATTGCAAAAAGCTTTGAAGGAAGAAGAAGGACGTGAGATTCTCACTAATTATGGGCTTAATCCGCTTTTAGGAAAATATCATGAAACGGCCTGTGCAGATTGTGGATATCGTACTTCTCTATCGCCATGCCCAAATTGTGGTGGCAAGCATCTTGTAAAAGGTGTAGCGGTGAGGGTAAAGGAGCTAACAGACACTCATCAAAATTTACGAAAACGCCCTCCTTATATTCACCAAGTTCCTCTCGACTTTATACCTAGTATCGGTAAGAAAACGATCGAAAAACTATTACTGACTTTTGGTACGGAAATGAGGATTTTACATGAAGTGTCGAAAGAGGACTTAGAGGAAGTAGTCCCAACGAAAATTGCTGCATTGATCGACAAAGGTAGGAATGGACAGCTCTCACTCATTACTGGTGGCGGTGGAGTATATGGCAAGGTGAAAACGGAATAGAGGGGATGCCGAGAAGTGGCTCAAGCCCCTCTATCATTTATTTTCTATTCTACATAGCAGACATTAAGATCTCGCTAGATGAGGGCTTCATTTCATGAAAGCGGGATTTTTTTATGACAATATAGTGCAAGATAAATACAACTAATACCTATGAAAATAATAGCTGAAAGTAATAATGACATATGCCAAGGTACTAAAAAGGTACCGATAATCAGTGCACCGTGGCTGATTAACGTGGAGCCATTATAAGAAAAAGAGGAAAATGCGAGATAAGCCCCTCTTCTGTCCTCTGGAATTCGATTCGCTTGTTCCGTATAGTAAACTGGCGAATACATTAGTTCACCTAGGGTAGCAATAGCCCCAAGTATCAATAAATAATAAAATTCGTTACCGCTCATCATTAAACTATAACCAATGCCATAAATGAATAATCCACCGATTAAAGCTGTCTTATTATTTATCCGGTTGGTCATTTTGGAAACAAGAAAAGTTGTACATACCACAAGAAGTGTGTTTTCAAGGCTTAAAATACTGAACATTCTTACACCTTCAATGGTAAAGCCTAAAATTGTAATAGGTTCAAACGTGTCGGACAGTCGGACACTAATATAGCTCGATAGCATAGATTCTGCGGAAGAAACACACATTGCACCGATTATTAAGATAACAAAGTGTGAATCTTGAATCGCAATTTTATAGCTATTCCATAAATCCTTGAACATGTTCTTATGTACTGGGCCCTTTGTTTTTTGTCCATCATCTTTTAATAAGAAAATATAGCAAAATGCTAAACTCCAATTGATCAATGCTAATAGGATAAATAATGCAAATTGATGTTTTAAATAGAGAATTCCTCCAAGAATTGAGCCGATACTAAAGGACATATTGACCAGCCAATATTCCAATGCGTAAATATTTTTTCGATTTTCGGGTGTTGTGGAATCTAATACAATTGCCTCCATGGCGGGCATACCAAAATCACTTGAAAAAACGAAAAATAAATAGAAAACAGTGAAGAGAGTAATAGGTGTGTGAAGTGGTATTAAACAGAAAGTCATACCTGTTACCATGAAAGCGGCCGATCCGGCACTCATGATTAATACATGTTTACGTAACCATCGATCTGCAGCATATCCACCAAAGATATTTGCCAAAATACTGATCCCAACTGAAATCATTAATATCGTGCCAGCATAGATCTTCCCTTTTTCATGAGTAAAGAATAATGCCATAAAAGGGAGCACAGCATGCAAGGCTATACGATTGAAAAATGATGAAATCAGTCGGACTCTTAAATTTTGTGGGAGTTGAGTAAATGTCAAATAGTCACCTTCTTTGGCTATGCTAGAAGTAAATAGTATCATATAGTTATGAGAAATACAGGAAAAATGGAGTTCTTATGTTTCTGTATTATAAGGGATAAAAAGTATAGTTTGCTTAATGGTTTCACGACATTGGTAACTTGTGATTCTTTCTAAATTCCTGCACAATAGAATATGTGACAATTGAACGAGTTTTGTCAAAATAAGCTATATTTTCAGGTGTGTTGATGATAATAGTATTTTTGAAACTAAATTTGTAAAAGAAAGTCGTATGAAATTAGTAGATTTTCTTTTTTTAAATTATATGAATGAAAAAAGTTTGTTTAAAAAGATTCAGAAAAATTCTCTCACTTCGAGCGACAGCTAAGTGGAGAGAGTTAACATCTAATAGGATGGATCTATAGATAAGCTTTTTGTTGCAAGTAGGAGGGTATCTTTTATGCCGGAACCGGTGAAAAAAGATCACAGATACATAAGTGGCTTAGACGGTCTGAGGGCTGTATCGGTAATTGCAGTTATATTATATCATTTGCATGTTAGTGGAATGGTAGGAGGCTATTTAGGAGTTACCGTATTTTTTGTATTATCAGGTTATTTGATTACAGATTTGTTGATCAATGAATATGAAAAGTATGGAACCATTGATTTGAAAAATTTCTGGATACGGAGATTTAGAAGATTAATCCCTGCCTTATTCATTATGTTGATATTAATAGGCTTTTGGATTACGTTATTTCAACGATCATTTCTAACGGGACTGCGGTCAGAAATATTGGCTGCTGCTTGTTATGTTAGCAACTGGTTTTATGTTGTACAAGATCATTCTTATTTTACGAAGTTTTCAACGCCATCTCCTTTACAACATCTGTGGTCATTAGCAGTAGAGGAACAATTCTATATTATATGGCCTCTTATCCTTATTATTTCTTTCTATTTTGTCCGTCAAAAGGGAAAATTCGCATTGTGGATTCTTGGAGGAGCATTCCTGTCGGCTATCGTGATGGCCATTATGTTTACGCCTAATGAAGATCCAAGCCGTGTTTACTATGGTACAGATACGCGGGTGTTTTCTTTACTGATAGGAGCGGCATTGGCATTAGTATGGTCAAGTAAAAAGCTTAAAGCAAATGTCACGGATGAAGCAAAGCAATTATTGAATGGTGTTGGGGCAGTTAGTTTCTTCCTCCTTTTGCTGATGTTTGTTTTCATGCACGAGGAAGGACCGTTTTTATATTATGGTGGTATGTTTTTAGCCTCCATTGTGTCGGCTATCTTGATTGCAACGATTGTACATCCTGCAAGTCGTATAGGGGATGTGTTGAGTTTTAAGCCGCTATTATGGATCGGCGTACGATCATATGGCATATATATTTGGCATTTTCCAATAGTTGTATTACTGGGAGCAGGTATAGATGGAGTGGATGTTCCACTTTGGAAATCCTTTTTAATCATTGCCTTAACACTTTTGTTAGCTGAACTTTCTTGGCGATTTGTCGAAGACCCTGTTCGAAGAGGCGAATGGAGGATTTGGTTCCATAAGTTCCAAACTCACGAATGGTCCTGGAATTGGAAAGAATGGGCATTACCTTATCGAATTGGTTCTGCATTTGTGGGTTGTATTATTATAATTTTTGTGATGGGTATGGTGTTTACTCCTACTGAAAAGCAGTCCAGTAGTGGTGCACTAGAAGAACATCTGAAAGAAGAACAAAAAAAATTAGACACAGCAAAAGAAGTAGCATCGAGCACTAAATCAGAGAAGGTAGAAAAGGAAGATGTAACTAAAAAGGGTGAAGTTACGAAACAACAACAACCAAAAGCTACAGCTGAGGCGGCAACTAAACAGAAAAAAACACGACAAGAGATTGAAGCGATGAAAGTGCCTTCATCGATTAGTGTTACAGCAATTGGAGATTCTGTTATGTTGAGTGCGGCTACTGCTCTCAAGCAGCAAATACCACAAATCGTCGTAGATGCAAAAGTGGGGCGTCAAGTATATGAGGCAACTGCTACTGTCAACAAGTTAAAGCAAAAAGGCCAGCTAGGGAGAGTTGTCGTTCTAGGATTAGGATCTAATGGAGATTTCAGTGGAACACAACTGAATGATTTACTGAAAGCCATAGGGAATGACCGTCATATTTATCTTGTGAATACACGTGTCCCACGCAATTGGCAGAATAATGTCAATCGTAAAATAGCCATAGCAGTCAAGCATCATAAAAATGTGAAGCTTATCGATTGGTATAGTGTGACGGATGGGCAAGATGATTTATTCTATGACGATCATATTCATCCAGACAAAGAGGGCGGAGAATACTATACAGCTTTGATTAGTAGAGAGATTGTCAAAGGTGAAAAATAATTCGGAGATTTTATGAGAATTACCATTACAAAAAATAAGAATAGTACAGTAAAAATTTGATATTTGAAATTGAATAAACAGAGAACCATTCAAAAAAGCCTTTTATGGTTAAAAAGGGATATGATATAGGTGAAGACCATATATATCATATCCCTTAAATTTTGAGGTTGAAATCTCATAAAGCTAAGTTTCGACCTATCTATCAGCATGTTCAACTCATTTTGTCTGTAGAAAATGCTTTTCTGTAGTAAAATCAAATGTATATCAACTATATGATGAAATAGAATAGTCCATTCTACTTTAAAATTCACATATTTCTTATAAACGTTGTGACCAAAATCATGGCGTCTATTTTTATGAAAGATTATACTGAAAAATGTCAAAAAGCGCATGATGTCGCTAAATGAAGGAGTTGAGCAACTTGAAAACAGTTGTCGTTGTCGGTGGAGGTATTACGGGTCTTTGTACGATGCATTATTTACAAAAGCAAAAAAAAGAAAAAAATTTAGATATAAGGCTTGTATTAGTTGAAAAAAATGAATTTCTCGGCGGTAAAATACATTCAGAACATGATCAAGGTTTCATCATGGAAACAGGTGCCGACTCCATTGTTGCTCGCCACCAAAGTGTTATGCCGCTTGTTCAAGAATTAGGTTTAGAAAATGACCTAGTTTACAATGGAACAGGTATTTCATATATATATACAAATAATACTCTGCATGCTATTCCAGCCGATAGTGTGTTTGGTATTCCAACAAGCATTGAATCGCTTAACAGTAGTACACTTGTATCACCGCAAGGCAAAAAAGAGGCTTTAAAAGACCTAGAGCTGCCTAATGACCGTTTTACAAAAGATAGCTCCATTGGTGAATTTCTTGAATATTTTTTAGGCAAAGAATTAGTGGAAAAGCAAATTGCACCAGTATTATCTGGCGTGTACTCAGGTGATTTATACAAATTAACGATGGCTTCCACACTACCATATCTACTTGACTATAAGGAACAATATGGCAGCATTATCAAAGGCTTCGGTGCAAATCGCGAGCAGTTCCAAAAGTCAGCCAATAAAAAGTTCATCTCTTTTAAAAATGGTTTGTCACAATTGATTGATCGTTTAGAGGAAACGTTAACGGATGTAGAATTCATCAAAGGTGTTGCAACGACAAATATAGAAAAACAAGGTGAACAATATATCTGTTCATTTGATAAGCATGAAGATATTGTTGCGGATTTTGTTGTGTTATCCACACCACATGCCGTGACGAGTGAAATTTTGAAGGATAAAGCAATAGATCAAGATTTAAATACGATCCATAATGCGTCTATTATAGCCGTCTATGTTGGTTTTGATATACCGGATGAAAACCTACCGGCGGATGGTACAGGTTATATTGTTTCTGAAAATAATGATGTAAAATGTAATGCCTGTACGTGGACAAGTCGTAAATGGAAGCATACATCGGAATCAGGCAACTTGTTAATTCGTGTATTTTATAAAAGTGCTAACCCCTTATTTAAAGATTTAAAACATTTAAGCAAAGAAGAAATAACAGCGATCGTATTGGATGATATCAAGAAATCATTAAAATTAAATGGAAAGCCAACTGTTGTAAATATTACAAAGTGGAATGATTTAATGCCGATTTATGGCATGGAACATGCGGCAATGGTCAAATCTTTAAATGCTCAATTAGAAGAAAAATATCCTAATATCCTTTTAGCTGGCTGCTCATACTATGGCGTTGGTATTGGTAGCTGTATCCAAAATGGTCAAGATACAGCACAGAAAATCGCTAGCCAACTAGTATAGAAAATTTATCACAAAAATATTCATATATGACAAAGTTCAAATGAACCAAGAGGGGATTTTCCATTCTTGGTTTTTTGTTTGTCAAAATAGATGCGGGTATGTAAGATGAAAAGACAGAGAAGATGAAAGAGGTTCATAAGATGATCAGAAAATTATGGCTAGTGCTTGGGATCTTATTCCTTTTTATTGGATTCGTATTCATTTTTCAGAAACCAATAATGGGCTATCTAGTGGACAATATGTCTGAAGAAACCATTCAAAAGTCGAATATGAAAGAAATAGAAACATCACCTGATACAACATTTGATTTTAAAAAAGTGAAAAATATCAGTTTACAAGATGTCATCAATGCCCAAACAAAAAAGAAAGATGTTCATGCAATTGGAGCAATTAGTGTTCCAGATGTTCACCTACAGCTACCCATTGTTTATGGTATTTCGAATATCAATCTTACTATTGGCGCAGGAACGATGAAACGAGATCAAGTAATGGGACAGGGCAACTACGCTTTAGCTGGACATAACATGAATAATGGAAAAACTCTATTCAGCCCATTAACAAAAGCAAAAAAAGGTATGATGGTTTATATCACGGACTTTAAGAATATATATGAATATCAAATTTCAACGATGTTCATCGTTACACCTACACAAGTAGAAGTGATTGAAGATCAACAAGATGAAAAGTTGCTCACATTAGTGACATGTAATTATAATGGTGAAAAACGTATGATTATTAGAGGAAAACTGATTAATAAACAAGCATACACAGATGATACAAAATATTTCAAGATAAGCAAATGAGTTAAGTGTGCTGATGGAGGAAAAATGTGCAATTATAACTCTATTTTTCATATTGTCTTGACGAAAATAATATAAAGAGGTATGATTCTTTTAATTATTCTAACAATTAGATAACATTTCTTATCAAGAGAAGCTGAGGGACTGGCCCGAAGAAGCTTCAGCAACCAGCCAAATGGTCAGGTGCTAATTCCAGTGGAGTAATCCTGCAGATAAGAAGGGAATTAATAAATGACCATTCTAAAACCTTCTTATTTTGTAAGAAGGTTTTTTATTTTATTCTGCATAAATAGGTAGTAAGCTTTGCCACTCAGGGCTGCAAATAACAGCCGAGTATGTGGGGATTCTCTGCCTGTAAAATGCCTGATCCGTCAACAAATATTCATTGGGATAGAGATACATCTCCCATTGTGGAAAGTTGTGCTTTATAGTGACGGACTATTTAGAAAAAGAAAGGATGGACTATATGGGACTTTTAGAGAAACTTCAATCCCAAGTGTTAACTGCAGATGGTGCAATGGGGACATTATTATATTCGTATGGTATCGACTATTGTTATGAGGAATTAAATGTTACAAAGCCAGAAGTTATTGAAAATATCCATCAGCAATACATTGATGCAGGTGCAGATATTATTCAGACGAACACTTATACGGCGAATGGCATCAAATTAGAGCGTTATGGACTAGAAAATTCAGTGAAAGAGATTAACGAGGGTGCCATTCAAATTGCCAAAAGAGCAGCTTCAAAGGGTGGACAGTTTGTCTTAGGTACAATCGGTGGTATTCGAGGAATACGAAAAAGTGATGCAACTTTAGAAGAAATTATTCGATGTTTGGATGAACAAGCAGGTTATTTATTAGCGGGTAATCCAGATGGACTATTGCTCGAAACTTATTATGATTTTGATGAACTTGCAGCATCCGTTAAGCATTTACGTAAAATAACGGATATTCCTATCATTTCTCAAGTATCTATGCATGAACCAGGGATATTGCAAAACGGTTTGTCTTTAAACGACGCACTCCATCAATTAGAAGCGATTGGTGCAGATATCGTTGGAGTCAACTGTCGCCTTGGTCCCCACCATACCATTCAAGCGTTCGAAGATGTAGAGCTCCCTACAGAGGCTTTTCTTTCGGCTTATCCAAATGCAAGTTTACTGGATGTTGAAGATGGAAAAATTGTTTATGAGTCTGAGGCAGATTATTTCGGACGTTCTGCAGTTTTGCTAAGAGATCAAGGTGTACGCCTAATCGGCGGATGTTGTGGAACAACGCCTAAACATATAGCTGCCATGAAACATCGATTAGCAGATCTACCACCCATTTATCACAAGGTAGTCAAACATAAAGAAGTTATTCAAATTAAAGAGGCAGCAAAAGATCCCTATAAACCACTTCATGAAAAGGCCAAAAACGAACGTTCCATCATTGTAGAGCTCGATACACCTAAAAATTTAGAAATCGAGAAATTTATAAAGGGTTCAAAGGCTTTATACGAAGCTGGAGCAGATGCGATCACAATGGCGGATAACTCGCTTGCTTCACCGCGCATTAGCAATATAGCGATGGGCTCCATCTTAAAAATGAGCCATCATATTCGTCCGCTTGCTCATATTACTTGCCGTGACCGAAATTTAATTGGGTTGCAATCACATTTAATGGGGTTAAATGCTTTGGGGATTCATGATATTTTAGCTGTTACGGGAGATCCATCAAAAATTGGAGATTTTCCAGGTGCAACCAGTGTTTATGATGTATCAAGTATTGAACTTATTCAATTGATCAAACAATTAAACGAAGGTATTTCATTTTCAGGAAAGCCATTGCGGAAAAAAGCGAATTTTTCCATTGCTGCGGCATTCAATCCAAATGTTCGTGTCGTTGAGCGTGCAGTGGGTCGCTTGGAGAAAAAAATTGAAGCGGGGGCAGATTACTTCATCACACAGCCTGTTTATAGCAAGGAAAAAATAATCGAAGTATATGAAGCAACGAAGCATTTAGATACACCTATTTTCATTGGCATTATGCCCCTTACTAGTTTAAGAAACTCTGAATTCCTTCATCATGAGGTACCGGGCATCAAACTTTCAGAAAGTGTATTAGAACGTATGAGGGTAACAGGAGAAGATAAAGAAGCTGCAAAGGTAGAGGGAATCGCTATTGCAAAAGAGTTGATCGATACAGCGGCCGAATTGTTCAATGGTATTTATTTGATCACACCATTTATGCATTATGATATGTCAATTGAATTAATAAATTACATTCGCGAACTAGATTACAAGAGAGAGGAAGAAAGCAACTATGTCAAAGCATCTCATTGAGGAACGACTTAAAAATCATATTTTAGTATTAGATGGTGCTATGGGAACAATGTTGCAAAATGCAAATTTAACAGCAGCGGATTTTGGCGGAGAAGAGTATGAAGGCTGTAACGAATATTTGAACATCACACGCCCTGACGTTGTTGAATCGATTCACCGCGCATATCTTGAAGCAGGATCAGATGTTATTAGCACCAATACATTTGGTGGTACACCAGTTGTTTTAAACGAATATCATTTAGGAGACCGAGCAGAGGAAATCAATAAAAAAGCCGTTGAAATTGCGAAGAAGGCGGCAAATGAGTTTTCAACTCCAGAATGGCCACGTTTTGTTGCAGGCTCTATGGGGCCCACAACCAAAACATTGTCTGTAACAGGTGGCATTACCTTTGATGAGCTACAACATGATTTTTATATACAAGCAAAAGGGTTGATCGAAGGTGGAGCGGATGTTTTATTACTTGAAACAAGTCAAGATATGCTAAATGTAAAAGCTGGTACGCTTGGTATTAAGCAAGCTTTTGACGAGCTACATAAAACAATTCCTGTGATGATTTCGGGTACGATTGAGCCAATGGGGACAACGCTTGCTGGTCAGGGAATTGAAGCATTTTATATTTCCATTGAACATATTAAACCACTATCTGTTGGCTTGAACTGTGCGACGGGACCAGAATTTATGACGGACCATTTACGATCACTATCAGAGATTGCGGCAAGCTATATTAGTTGTTATCCGAACGCGGGATTACCTGATGAAGAAGGACATTATCATGAGACACCTGAAACTTTATCTAAAAAACTTGCTGGTTTTGCAGATAAAGGTTGGCTAAATTTAGTAGGCGGATGTTGTGGCACAACGCCTGCTCATATTCGAGCAATACGCGAAGTAGTAAAGGACCGTAAGCCACGCAAAAAGCCGGATCACGAACATGGTCATGTGGTTTCTGGTATTGACCCATTGATCTACGATGATTCTATGCGTCCATTATTTGTGGGTGAACGGACGAACGTCATTGGTTCTCGTAAATTTAAAAGGCTTATTGTGGAGGAAAAGTATGAAGAGGCCTCTGAAATTGCACGTGCGCAAGTAAAAAATGGTGCGCATGTTTTAGATATTTGTCTAGCGAATCCAGATCGTGATGAGTTGGAAGATATGAAAGAATTTATGAAAGAGGTTGTAAAAAAAGTAAAAGTGCCTTTTGTCATCGATTCAACCGATGAAAAGGTGATTGAAGAGGCCTTGAAATATTCACAAGGTAAAGCGATTATTAACTCGATTAACCTTGAAGATGGGGAAGAACGTTTCGAAAAAGTACTACCAATCGTTAAAAAATACGGTGCTTCTGTCGTAGTCGGAACTATTGATGAAAAAGGAATGGCAGTTGATCGTCATCGTAAGTTAGAAATCGCTGAACGTTCTTATGAATTATTGGTTCACAAATGGGGTATTTCACCAGAAGATATTATCTTTGATCCACTTGTTTTTCCAGTTGGAACAGGTGATCAACAATATATAGGATCAGCTATTGAGACCGTTGAAGGAATTCGTCTCATTAAAGAAAAATTGCCAAGAGCTTTGACCATACTTGGTGTAAGTAATGTTTCATTTGGATTGCCCCCAGTAGGACGTGAAGTATTAAATGCCGTTTATCTTTATAATTGTACACAAGCTGGTCTCGACTACGCGATTGTAAATACAGAAAAGATTGAGCGTTATGCTTCTATTCCTGAAAACGAAATCAAACTAGCGAATGATTTGTTATTTCATACAAATGATAAAACATTGGCTGTATTTACAGACTTTTATCGTGATAAAAAGAAAGAAAAAACAGAAGCAGACATTCCAAAAACTGTTCTAGAACGATTATCTTATTATATTGTTGAAGGAACAAAGGAAGGTCTCATCCCTGATCTACAAGCGGCCTTGGAAATGTATGATACACCGTTAGAGATTATTAATGGGCCGCTAATGGCTGGTATGGCTACGGTTGGTAAGCTTTTTAATGACAATCAATTGATTGTTGCGGAAGTACTACAATCTGCAGGGGTTATGAAAGCTGCGGTCTCATTCCTTGAAGATTTCATGGAAAAAAAGGAAGATGATACAGGAAAGGGAAAAGTAATTCTTGCAACTGTAAAAGGCGATGTCCATGATATTGGGAAAAACCTTGTGGATATTATTTTAAGTAATAATGGCTATAAAGTGATTGATTTAGGTATTAAGGTATCGCCTCAAGAACTTATAGAGGTCATTCGTACTGAAAAACCAGATATCGTTGGGCTATCAGGGTTACTTGTAAAATCTGCTCAGCAAATGGTTGTTACTGCACAAGATTTCAAAGAAGCGCAGATCAAGACACCTATTCTCGTGGGTGGTGCAGCATTATCTCGGAAATTTGCGGATACAAAGATTGCTAAAGAATACGATGGTCCTGTGTTATATGCTAAAGATGCTATGCAAGGGCTTGAAATAGCAAACCGCCTGCAAAGTGCTGATAAAGAAAATCTATTATCCGAGTTGCATGCAGCACAGGAAAAACGAATGGCACAAGAAGCAAAAAGAGGAGAAAGAACAGCGGTTGCTGTAGCACCAAAACCAACTAAAACAGTACGCACAGATGTGCCAGTTTTTGTGCCACAGGATTTAACAAGACATATATTAAGAGATTATTCTGTTGCTTATCTACAACCATATGTGAATATGAGAACATTGATTGGCCACCACCTTGGTTTGAAAGGCTTTAACGAATCGATGCTTGAAAAAGGTGATGAAAGAGCCACTGAGTTATATGAATTGGTGACAGGATACTTGAATTCAAATATTTTAAGTCCTTCAGGCATATATCAATTCTTCCCTGCACAATCAGATGGGGATGATGTTATTATTTATGACCCTGCGGATGCTAAAACGGAAATAGAACGTTTCACATTTCCTCGTCAGCAAAAGGCACCATTCTTATGTTTAGCCGATTTCTTGAAATCAGTGGATAGTGGAGAAATGGATTATGTAGGATTTATGCAGGTGACAGCGGGACATGGTGTTCGAGAAGCAGCTACACGTTTAAAAGAACAAGGAAAATTCTTAGAGAGCCATGCATTACAAGCAACAGCTTTGGAACTTGCAGAAGGCTTTGCTGAACGCCTTCACCAAGAAATGCGTGACTTCTGGGGATTCCCTGACGACACCGATTTTACGATGCGAGACCGATTTGCAGCAAAGTATCAAGGGCAACGTTTCTCATTTGGTTATCCAGCCTGTCCAAATTTGGAGGATCAAGAGAAATTATTTAAATTGATTAGACCAGAGGATATTGGTGTCCATTTGACAGAGGGTTATATGATGTCACCAGAAGCATCTGTTAGTGCTATTGTCTTTGCACATCCAGATGCACGATACTTTAATGTAGAATAAAGTGAAGCTTCCATCAGTGGGGGTTTTCTTCATCCCCCACTGAACTAGAAGAACGGAAGTGTAAAACGCCACGTCCTGTGGCAACACCTGAGTGACCAACATCTTGTTGGCACGAACCAATCGGACTTTTACGAGCAGACCTATCTTTCTTGTTTCTCTCTAAACCTTGAGGTGGGGGTCTTACTGCCCGTTAACGCAGGATAAAATAAGGCAAAAACATATTAGCAGGAGTAGTACAAACTGGGGTTTGTGCTACTCTTTTTTGATCTCGTTTTATGACAAGTTACTGCCATTTCCTCCGCATACTTGCTGTTGGGATTTTCAATTCCTCACGATATTTACTGACGGTTCTCCTAGCTATTCGTATCGCATATTCAGTATTTAAATACTCTGAGATTTTTTGATCTGAATAGGGTTGATGTTTGTTTTCCTTTTGAATAATTTGTTTTACTAATGTTTTCACTTTTTCTTGCGAAATTTGCTTCCCATCATTTGTTAAGACTTTAGATGTAAACAAAGCTTTCATTTCAAATGTTCCAGCAGGTGTTTGGACATATTTGTTCGATGTAGCTCGGCTGACAGTCGATTCATGCATCCCGATTTCATCAGCAACCTCCTTCAAAGTCAAAGGCACTAGGCTAGATAGTCCGTTTCTAAAGAAAGGTAGCTGTTTTTTGATTAGGACATGCATAATTTGAGTGATCGTATGTCGACGTTGTTCAATACTGCTTACTAGCCATCGATAGTTTTTGTAATGATTATGGATATAGTGTTTATCTTCAAGATTTGTAAATGAAGTATTTAAGTAGTACTCATTTAGATGAATCTTTGGAAGATAATGCTCATTTAAATAAAAAATAAGTTCATCTTCTTGGTTTTCCACAATAATATCAGGATGTACATATTCAGTGGTTTCGGAATTTGATAGGATGCATGGTCTTGGATTGAGCCTTTGAATGAGATCATTATATTTTTGGATCTGTGCGACTGAACAGTTCATCTTTCTAGCAATAATTTTCCACTTGTTTTCGGCAAGGAGCGGTAAATAATGGCCGATGAGTTCTTTCAGCATAGGATATTCAGGATCATGGCTGTTGATCTGCAATAGCAGACATTCTGCAATGCTCCGTGCCCCGATTCCTGCTGGGCAAATTTGTTGAAGAAGTTTGATACCTTTAGTGAGTTGCTCCGTCGAGTAAGGTGATTCTATCCCATCTATTTCTAAATAGCCCTTGTAATCTAAATGACTAATAATATATTCTAATAATTTTTTGATCTCATTTTCTTTAAACGATAAATGTACCAGTTGTATCAATTGATCTCTAAAATTTATAGTAGTAGCTTGAAATAATGGTGCTGAATTTCTTGCGGATTGAAAAGAAGGTAGCTTTTCAATTTGTGCCCATCTATCAGACTCTTGAAGCTCAATTAATGGATTTTCTAATTCTTGTTGGCGGATCAATTGTTCTAGATCATTTGTTGAATATTGGAGTAATTCAATAGATTGTCTAAGCTGAGATGTCATTAACAATTTAAGTTCTTGTCGTTGTTGAAGAATAAGGTCCATACAATATCCTCCTTCATGAATCCTCTATCCTTTTGAAACACATAAATGGATTCTTGCCAATCTAATTTTCATAGTGCAGTGCATTTTTCGTAGGAATAATCATCTCTGTCTTTTCGTTAAAAAACAGTAAAAGAATTTCTTTGTATGTTTTTACCATAATCATTGCAGATAAGAATAGGGTGGAGATTTCCGCCACAGAAAATGTTTTTCGTGAGCACAGAGCTCCTGCAGGTTGAAAAATCGCCACCTATGACAGTCCCTATATATTCCATTATTATACTTTAAGCATTGCCTAAAAGAAATGCTAGAGGGTCTTGGCTTGAACGATGCTTTATTATTTAATGTATGAATGAGCCGCTTTTATTTTTCCATAATTAGTAGAAGTTTGAAATCGCTTTTTATGATGAAATTCTTAGGCGTTGAACTTTCTACTATGTGGGTTTCACATTGTTTCATCATTCATGTTGAGGTGATGGATCTGCTTTTGTCATTTGCTGAGAATCCATTATTACCTGTTTTTAATATTGGGTAATATGATAGTTGTCATATGATCATCATGACATCTATCTCTATTGGAAAGATAAAAAGGAAATTATGATAAGCGTAGCTATAAAAAGGCTAGGAGGGTTTTTTTGACAAATCACGAAAAAACAAAACAGTTGAAAAAAGCGGTTATGACATATGCAACTTCTGATACGAGAAAAAGTATCATGCAAATAATTAATACAATATTGCCAATGCTTCTATTGTGGGTCGCTGCTTATTGGATCATCCCTTATACAGTACTAGGTGCTATTGGACTTAGTATATTAGCAGCGGGCTTTGTAGTACGTACATTTATCATTTTCCATGATTGTACACATGGATCTTTCTTTAAAAATAAAAGAGCCAATAATATTGTCGGATTTTTAACGGGCGTTCTGACATTCTTTTCATACGAAAAATGGAAGAGAGAGCATATGATTCATCATGCAACAAGCTCCAATTTAGATAAACGAGGTATAGGCGATATTTGGGTGATGACGGTTGATGAATATATAAATGCTTCTAAGTGGAAACGCTTTTATTATAGGATTTATCGTAATCCATTCGTAATGTTCGGATTGGGCCCATTATATTTAGTATTAGTTTCAAACAGACTTAATCGCAAAGATGCGAGAAAGAAAGAACGTTTGAACACTTATTTATCTAACATCATTATCGTGGCGATTATTTCAGGAGTAATTTTATTAACCAATATTCAGTCGTTTTTAATCATCCACGGTACGACAATGTTTGTTGCCGGATCACTCGGCATTTGGCTATTCTTTATCCAGCATACATTTGAGGATTCTTATTTTGAAAATGAGTCAGAATGGGATTATGTAAAAGCGGCTGTTGAGGGAAGTTCTTACTATAAGTTACCATTTATTCTCCAATGGATAACGGGTAGTATTGGCTTTCATCATGTGCATCATTTGGCACCAAGGATTCCTAATTATAAGCTAGAAGAAGCGCACGAACAAACACCTCCATTACAACGTGCAACAACGATTACACTTAAGACAAGTTTGCAATCATTACGATACAAATTGTATGATGCACCACGTAAACATTTTGTTGCGTTTGAAGATGTGAAGAGGCTTAAGACAACATATGATTACAAAATAAAATCATCTTTAAAATCAATGAAAAAGTCTATTAACCCTGCAAACAAAGTTTAATAAGTCGTATGTAAAGGATAAATTGATTTATAATATGATGGAAAGAGACGTGCATTACTAAGAATTTTAGTGTGTACGTTTTTTTAATCCTGCATTAACGGACAGTATGCCCCACTTCAAGAATCCAATTTTCATGAGCGATTGATTCCCAATCTGTATATGAAAAAGTTTAAGAGGATAGGAGGGGGATCACTATAAAATCCAGCTTGGTTTAACTCATACCCAGTAGAATGAGAAAGCTTTGGGTGAGATTTCATTTAAGTTCGATCTCATGTTATCCAAGCGTTGAATGATCACCTCAGTTCTTCACATTTGTTATAATAAATGTAACTAGAGTCGGATAAGTTCTGCAAAGGAAGTGGACAAGATGATTAAGATCGTAATTGCTGAAGATCAAGGAATGCTTCTAGGCGCTTTGCAATCATTGATCAATATGGAAGAGGATATGGAGGTTGTTGGCGTAGGGCATAATGGCGTGGATGCATTAAAACTTGTCGATCAATATCAACCAGATATCGTTATCATGGATATTGAAATGCCTGAAAAAACAGGTTTGGACGCTGCAGAAGAATTGAAAGAAAAAGATGTAAAGGTCATTATTTTAACGACATTTGCTAGACCGGGCTACTTTGAAAGAGCTAGAAAAGCGGGAGTCAGAGGCTATTTGTTAAAAGATAGTCCTATCGAAGAATTAGTAAATGCTATTCGAGTCATCATGGATGGTCGTAGAATCTATGCTCCTGAGTTGATCGATATTGTATACGAAGAGGAAACAGAAAATCCATTAACAGATCGTGAAAGTGAAGTATTGGGACTTGTAGCAAAAGGAAGAACTACGAAAGAAATTGCCAATGAATTATACCTATCACCCGGAACCGTTCGTAATTATATCTCGGTCATTTTAGATAAACTAGAAGTGAGCAATCGTATTGAAGCCATTGCAAGATTTAAAGAAAAAGGTTGGAATAAATAAAGATAGAATCTGATTAAGATCTATGAGTGCCATGTATCCCCTTTGTCTTGCATGATGAATTGCTATTTTAGATGGTCGTCAACTTATCTTCATAGAAAAATAGTATGCTAGCATTATTCTACTAGCATACTATTTCACTTTAAAAAATTGCTTTTATCCCACTTTAATGGGCAGTAAGACCCCCATCTCAAGATTTAGAGAGAAACGAGAAAGATAATGGGGAATCAACTGCCCGTAAAACTCCCATTGGTTTGGGCCAACAAGATGTTAGTCACTCAGGTGTTGCCACAGGACGTGGCGCTTTACACTTCCGTTCTTCTAGCTCAGTGGGGGATGAAGAAAACCCTCACTGATGGAAGCTTCACTTTATTTTTTTCGCTTTGTTAGGCGACCTATTGTAAAACCAGCGGCTGCGACACCAATGAGGGCATTTGTACGCTTATTGAATATTTGTTTTACAACAAGCTCGATATTTTGTGGGCGTTCCGCTAAGCGACGCATAAAGTAACCATACCAGTCTTGTCCAAATGGTACATATGTGCAGAAATTATAGCCTTCTTTTGCCAGTTCAATCTGCATATCACGACGAAAACCGTATAGCATTTGAAATTCATATTTTTCTTTTGGAATCTGATGATCGGCGATAAATTTTTTAATATGGTTGATGATGTTGTGATCATGTGTTGCGATGGAAGTAAATTTCCCATTCAATAAATGGTACTCTACTAAGTCTATGTAATTGCGGTCGATTTCCTCTTTCGTTTGATAAGCGATGTCGCTAGGTTCTTTATATGCGCCTTTCACGATACGTAAACGGTAGTTTTTGTATTTTTCGATATCTTCTTTTGCACGGAAAAAATAAGCTTGAATTACCGTACCGACATTTTGGTAATCCTGAGATAATTCTTCAAGTAGATCAAATGAAGGTTGTAAACGATCATAGTTTTCCATATCAAAATTGACGAAAATATGATATTGATCTGCTAAGGCTATTATTTCCTTCAAATTTTCATAGCAAAAGTCATAGTCAATATCTAAACCTAATTGAGAAGGCTTTACAGAAATATGTGCATTCACACCATTTTGATGGATCGCTTCAATCAAATCTAAAATTTGTTCCTTTGCTACAGTCGCCTCAGATTTATCATGAACAAATTCCCCCAAATTGTCCACTGTACATGAGATGCCATGAGAATTTAATTCCTTAATACTTTCGATGACTTCTGGAATATTCGTTCCAGCAACAACGCTAGCTGCTCCCATTTTCAGTCCATACTTTTTAGCATTGTTATTTAAAAATTGATTTTCGGATAAAGCGATAAAGAAATCTTTAAGTGACATATGCTATTTCCCCTTTGTTATGAAGTTGTATTTTTAACGATTATATCATAATTGTTAGAAAAAACATTCTTTTTAAATATTTCTGAATAAATCTATCGCGCGTGTTGATTTTACAAAAATTAGGGATGTTTGTTTGGCGTAATTTTGGATAATCAACACACCAATAAATCTATGTTATTTTTAAAATGCGAACGTTTAAAGTATAATGATAGCTTATTATTCAGATTTGTATGTTTCGCTCCAGTACGAACATTAATAAGCTGGAAGTAAATGAAAATATTGAATAGATTAAAATTGGAATATAGGATATTGAGTGTTAAAGTAAAATGGAAATTCAGATAGCATGTATACCATAGGCTTATTTGTGTTGAATTTTGTCGCTTTTATGAAAATAAGTTGCATTCGGTATTTAAAATCTGTAAGTTAGTACGTAGGTACAAAATTAATATTATGACGCAAAAAACGTTTTCCCAACATGGAAGGGAAAACGTTTTTTTGCATATTCGAACAGCTTCGTAAAATACTCATTCAATACTAAAACTACATGATAATATTTAGATTACTAATTTCTCAAACAAAAGGTTTTCTGATTTTCAAGTCTAATCTAACCATTTAAGTGCTAAAATTTATCTTTTAACATTTGCATGCGGTCATTAAAAAGAGTCGGATACGATAAAAATCCTAGTATACTGCTGGAAATAGCTGCAGAGGTCAGCAGTACGAATAAGATCATTAATTGAAACTGGACAGCTTGAACGGGACTAGCGCCAGCAATGATTTGACCACTCATCATCCCTGGTAATTGCACTAAACCAATGGTCTTTTGACTTTCAATGGTCGGAATCATACTGGCTTTGATCGCTGTGATCAATTGCCGATGTATAGCTTGTTTTGGTGTACCACCAAGTGACAAAATAAGCTCTACTTCATCTCTATGAGACTCTAATTCACCTTGAAAACGATTCAAAAATAGAATGGATAATATCATAGAGTTTCCGATAGCCATCCCGCTAATAGGGATAATATATTGCGCGGTAGCAGGGACAACATGAAATCCTAGTAAAATAGATTGCACGATGACTTCAACGACTATCACTGTAATAGCCACTTTCCATGTGATCCCTTTAATATTCTTTCCCTTTTTTCGAGCATTGAAAGTAGCCGTTATAATCATTAGTGCGATCATTAGAAGGACATATACCATACTGTCTGATTCAAAAACAAACTTTAAAATATAACCAATGGCAAGTAATTGAATAATGGAGCGAATTGTTGCGATCAATGTATCTTTTTCTAATCCAAGATGCAGCGTTTTGGACAGAATAAGTGGTATCAGCACAAACAGTAAGGTTAAAGAAAGTGTGGTGTAGCTCATTCTAAACACCCCTCTACAAATTGTTGGACAACGTCTTTGGTTGGATGATTCAATAACGTACTTTTTCCGGTTTCAACTACACGGCCATTCATCATTACCCATGTATAGTGGCCTATTTTAATGGCTTGCTCTAAATTATGGGTAATCCAAATAATCGTGACATTGTATTTTTGATTGATGTTGACAATAAGCTCTTCAACTTCTTTTACAGAAGTTCGGTCAAGGGCGGAAGTAATTTCATCTAATAGCAGAATATCTGATCTATTGACAAGTGTCCTCGCAATTGAAACTCGTTGACGTTGCCCACCAGATAATTCAGTCACATTTTGTTCAAGAAAGGATGGATCTAATCCAACATCTCCTAAAAAAGAAATAGCCTCTTCCCGTGATAATGACATTCCTTGTAATGTTTTAGGTAAAGATAAATTGGTATAAACTGTACCCTTTATCATAGGTGCAGACTGTAATGCGATACCTACATGGCGACGTAACGCTACGGGATTTATAGAGTTGATGGGTTTATTATGAATGAAAATTTCTCCTGAAGTGGGGGAGATCAAGCCATTACATAGTTTAAGTAATGTTGTTTTACCAGCTCCTGAAGGGCCTACGAGCGTCGTAATATTTCCTGTTGGAAAAGAGCCCGTAACCTGTTGTAAAATTCTTTGCTCCCCCACTTCAAAGCAAACATTATGAAAATGAATAGCAGGTTGATAGATTGTATTCATATACACACTCCTGTAAATGAAATCTCTTCATTAACTGTATAATAAATTAAAATTATATACTAGAAAGATGAATCTATTTCACAAGTATTCTATAATATTGTAAAAAATAATGTTGAATCGTGGAGGGGCAATCATGGAAACAATCTATTGGACTTCATTCGATCAAAAAGAATGGGAAATATTTATAGCAGCCTCTGAAAAAGGAATAGGCTATGTAGGAATATCGATGGAAGATGTGCAAGCTTGGTGTCAGAAGTATTATAAGGATTTTGTATTAATAGAAAACCAAGAGAAAATGGGTGAATACCAACAACAATACGAAGAATATTTTGCTGGTGAAAGGTCTATTTTTGATTTTCCATTGGATTTGCAAGGAACTCCATTTCAAAAACAAGTGTGGCAGGCATTGCTTCAAATTCCTTATGGTAAAACCACTTGCTATTCAGAAATAGCGAATAGTATTGATCGTCCAAAAGCCGTAAGAGCCGTTGGTGGAGCAATTGGTGCAAATCCAGTATTAATCGCTGTTCCATGCCATCGTATCATCGGTAAAAATGGAAAATTGACAGGCTTTAGTGCGGGTATCCCATTAAAAAAAGTATTATTAGAAATAGAAAGTGTACCTTATAAAGAATAGCAGGCTTGTCATAAGTAAAATGTGAGATAATGAGATGACAGTTGTCATGACACTATTGGTTTTTCTCAAGATATATTTAAATGTAAATAGTGTATACTATGATTTATGAAGAAACAGTGGAAGAAGGGACTAAGTATGAAATCAAAATATCCTGATGATAGCTTAGCGCTACATACAGATTTATATCAAATCAATATGGCAGAATCCTATTGGGCGGATGGAATACATAATCGTAAAGCCGTGTTCGAGGTGTATTTTCGAAAGTTACCATTTGGAAATGGCTACGCTATTTTTGCTGGCTTAGAGAGAGTGTTGGAGTACTTGCGCGATTTTCATTTTAGTGAGTCAGATATCCAATATCTTAAAGAAGTAGTGGGATATGATTCGGATTTTATTGAATACTTAAAAAATCTTCGTTTTACAGGTAGCATTTACTCTATGATTGAAGGAGAACTTGTTTTTGGAAATGAACCAATTATGAGGATTGAGGCTCCTTTAGGTGAAGCACAAATAGTAGAAACAGCTATTCTTAATATTGTTAATTTTCAAACGCTTATTGCCACAAAAGCAAGCCGTATCAAACAAATCGTAAAGGACGATGTGATTATGGAGTTTGGTTCACGTCGCGCACAAGAAATGGACGCGGCTATCTGGGGAACTAGAGCATCCATTATTGGTGGCTTTGATGCGACGAGTAATGTTCGGGCTGGAAAGCTATTTAATATACCTGTTGCTGGAACACATGCCCATTCATTAGTACAAGCGTATAAAAATGATTATGAAGCTTTTCATGCATATGCTCGGCGCCATAAAGATTGTGTTTTTCTCGTTGATACGTATGATACATTAAAATCTGGTGTACCAACTGCGATCAAAGTAGCAAAAGAGCTAGGGGATAAGATCAATTTTATAGGTATTCGCTTAGATAGTGGAGATATTGCTTTCTTATCCAAAGCTGCTCGTAAAATGTTAGATGAGGCAGGTTTTACAAAAGCAAAGATCGTAGTTTCAAACGATTTAGATGAATATACAATTTTAAACTTATTGGCTCAAGGCGCTAAAGTGGATCAGTGGGGTATTGGGACGAAGTTGATCACTGCATACGATCAACCAGCATTAGGTGCAGTTTATAAACTTGTTTCTCTTGAAGATGAAAAAGGTCAAATGCAAGATCGTATTAAAATTTCTGCCAATGCTGAAAAAGTGACGACACCAGGATTGAAAAAATTATATCGTATTATTGACCTTGAAAACGGCAAAGCAGAGGGCGATTATATTACGATGTTTGATGAAAATCCTGAATCCGAAGAGCGTATTAAAATGTTCCATCCTATTCATACATTCATCTCAAAATTTGTCACAAACTTTACAGCAAAAAATCTTCATACGAAAGTAATTGAAGATGGCCGTATTATTTATGAAAGTCCATCTGTACAAGATATGAGAGCTTATGCAAATGAAAATCTAGAATTGTTATGGGATGAATATAAACGTTCTTTGAATCCAGAGGAGTATCCAGTCGATTTAAGCCAAAAATGCTGGGATAATAGAATGAAGAATATAGAAGCTGTCAAAGACATGGTGAGAGAAATGGATACTAATTTAGGGAGGGATTTTTAATGACTTTGCAACAACAAATTATTGAAGAATTACATGTACTCCCCAAAATTGATGCGAAAGAAGAAATCCGCAAATCGATCGACTTTCTAAAAGAATATGCGAAAAAGAATACCTTTGTTAGAGGATTTGTACTTGCTTTATCAGGTGGTCAGGATTCTACTTTAGCAGGAAAACTAACGCAGATTGCAGTAGATGAGTTAAATGCAGAAGCTGGAGAAAATCGCTATTCCTTTTGGGCAGTCCGTTTGCCATATGGAGTACAAGCAGATGAACAAGATTGTCAGGATGCTATCCAATTTATCCAACCAACACAAGTGTACACGGTCAATATTAAACCGGCAGTGGATGTAAGTGTTCAGTCATTAAAAGAAATAGGTATCGAACTTTCTGATTTTGTAAAGGGAAATGAAAAAGCTCGTGAGCGTATGAAGGTTCAATATGCGATCGCGGCTCATCATCATGCGGTCGTACTTGGCACAGACCATGCTGCAGAAGCAGTGACAGGTTTCTTTACAAAGTTTGGAGATGGTGGAGCTGACCTTACGCCAATCTTCCGTTTAAACAAACGTCAAGGAAAAATACTACTGGCTGAACTTAATTGTCCAAAACATTTATATGAAAAAACACCAACCGCAGATTTGGAAGAACATCGTCCAGCTTTACCAGATGAAGTCGTGCTTGGTGTAACATACGATCAAATTGATGACTATTTGGAAGGCAAAGAGATCTCAGAAGAGGCTCGTCAAAAAATTGAGGGACATTACTTGCGCTCCCAACATAAACGCCACTTACCAATCACTATTTTTGATGATTTTTGGAAATGATCAATTATATGTATATGCTACACCTATCCCGCTTTAACGGGCAGTAAGACCCCCATCTCAAGATTTAGAGAGAAATGAGAAAGATAGGTGGGGGAACAACTGCCCGTAAAAGTCCGATTGGTTCGGGCCAACAAGATGTTGGTCCCTCAGGTGTTGTCACAGGACGTGGCGCTTTTAACCTGAGTTCCTCTATTTCAGTGAGAGGTGAAGAAAGCCCCCACTGATGGAGTTTCACTTTATCGTAAGCCATTGAAGAAGAAAATAACATTAAAATATGCTCTATAGAGTAGAAAATGAAAAAATCTACTTTATAGAGCATTTTTATTTATAAAAATTCCATCATAAGAGCACCATAACATCAATAAGTCAAAATATAGACATATGAATTTTGAACTTTTTTCACAACTAATCATTAAAGTAATAATTAGTAAGAAGGGAGAGAAAATGATGAAAAGACAACTAGGGTTAATCGTTATTTCGGCAGCGCTATTACTTGCAGCATGTGGACAAGACAATGCCAAAACAACAGATTCTAAAAAAACAACAGCAGAAAAAACAGAACAAACTACAAAAACAGCGACTTATAATAAGGTGAATTCTAAATTACAGGAGCCAACAGAAGATACGAAGTGTGCATTCTGTAATATGAAAGTCTATGAAGCTAATCATGAAATGGGGGCATTCTCGGCACAAGCTATTAAAGAGGATGGATCCACTATTTTCTTTGACGATATTGGCTGTATGCTCAACCAAGAACGCAAGGATAAAGTTCAATATGACAAATATGTTCGTGACTATGATTCGAAAGAATGGTTAAAACTTGGGGATGCTGTTATTGTCAAAGCAGCTATCAAAACACCAATGAATTATGGCTATGCATTTTTCAAAGATGAAGAAAGCGCTAATTCGTTCATCAAAAAACATGATGGTGCTAAAATTGTCAAAATTTCAGATGTAGACGGAGTAGCTAATGAACGATATAAAAAGAAAATGCAAAAAATGAAAAACAATGACTCTGGTGAAAAAATGGACATGGATATGAATAACTAGTCATCATCACTAAAGATCCTTAGAAGGGCTGGGGTTACCTATGCCCTTTTTGTCGTATTATTTTCAATGAATGTTGTTATGTAAGCAGGAAAGATAAGTAGTGATTTCTCGTTAAATCTTTCTGGGTACTGAAAAATAATGATACAACGATGTCACTATTTTACTTACTTTATGAAGAAACAGCCATAAGAAAACTCAACCAAAAGCCTTATCGTAGAACGGAGGAGGGCTTATGAAACGTATTTGGATTTTCATCATTTTTTTGATCGTTTCGATGTGGTCGATGCCACAAGGACAGGCAAAAACAAAAACATTGCAACAACTGATCGACCAAACACCTGAAAATGGAATATTACAGCTCCCAGATACTATATACAAAGAAAATGTAGTGATTCGTAAATCACTAACGATTAAAGGATCTAAGCACACCATTTTGCAAAGCGCGAACCAAAAGCCTGCTATAAAAATAGAAAATGCTGAGCAGGTAACAGTTGAAAACATAACAGTGCAAAATGCTCATATAGGAATAGTAGGGAAGAAATCGCAGCACCTGCATTTTAAGCACCTTCATTTCAAAAATGTATGGAGTGGAATCCAACTTTATAATACGCAAGACATTACACTAAAGCATCTAGAAATTGCAGGAATTCATGGGCATTATGCCGATAAGGGAAATGGATTAGCTATTTATAATAGTGCCAATGTGACAGTGCAGGAAAATAATATTCAAAATGTTCAAGATGGTGTTTATATAGAAGCGGTGAATCAAATTTCACTTTCAAAAAATAAAATTCAAAATGGGCGTTATGCGCTCCATTTTATGTATACCAAAAACGGACAAGCAACCGATAATACTTTTCAGAAGAATGTGACCGGTATTATGTTGATGATGTCTGAAAATGCAAAGCTCAGTCATAATCGACTATTTGAACAAAATGGATTAAACGCCTCCGGTATGACTTTATTTCAATCAAAAAATATTAATGTTTTCAACAATCTATTTCAAAACAATCGAACGGCGATTTCAGCACAGAATTTAACCAATTCATCGATGAAAAAAAATACATTTTTGATGAACCAATCAGCAATGGAACTAATCCGATCGAATGAACAAAACAAAATAAATAAGAATGATTTTATCGGCAACATTGTGAATCTTCGTTCGGATGGAAGCGGTAGTGATATTGCACAAAATTATTATGATGATTATGCAGGAATTGATGTGGATGATAATGGGATTGGTGATCGAAGTTATGTGGCACTCCAAAGCTTCGGACAATGGATGGTTAGACAGCCTGCTTATCAATATTTTATCGAATCACCGAGTGTTGTACTGCTGAACATGATGGATCGCCAAACAAATGCAATTGAAAAAAAGCAATTAGTTGACAAGGAACCGATGATGCGAAGTGCCATAATAGTGGAAAGTAAAAGTGTGCGGACTGTTTGGAAAATAATATTAGGATTTGGAATGGTGCTTGCAATACTATGGTTTTGGAGAAAGGAAATACAATGATGAAAAAGAGATGGTTAGTAGGTATCTTTGCTGCTGTTTTATGTTTACAAGCTTGTGGCGATAAAGAATATAAACCGAGAGAAATCGATAGTGAAACAGATATTTGCAAAATATGTAATATGACTATCGTTCATAAAGAATATGCTGGAGAAATTGCTTTAAAGAATGGAGATTATGAAATATTCGATGATTTAGGTTGTTTAATTGAATATATGAAAGGCATGGATGAGGATGATCTAGGCAAGGCTTTTATCAAAGATGAAAGTGGTAAGAAATGGCTAGATGTCAAAACAGCTTCTTACGTATATGACAAAGATATTTGGACACCTATGTCTTATGGTGTAATCGCCTTTCAAACAAAAGAAGAAGCAAAAAAATATATTGAAAAAGAAGGTAAGGGAAAATTATTAAGTTTTTCTGATCTAGATACCTTTGAATGGGGTGTACACCATTGAGTAATCGCCTGTTTATCCGATTAGAGTGGAGACAAATGCTACGAAGCCGATGGATGCAATTAGTAGCATTACTTTTTGTTTTTGTCTTTGCTACGATTTCTCTTATACAACAAATTGCGCTGCCTGATGTTAATGGTTTTACAAGACAAACTGCCAGCTTTTTAAACTTACTTTTGTTTTTACTGCCATTATTCATCTTAACGATAGGTAGCATGGGGATCGCTAGTGACTTAGAATCAGGTTGGTTTTCATTGTTGAAAACATATCCTATAACAGTTGCCCAATATATTTGGGGTAAATATATCGCCTTGCTATTATCGTTCATGCTTATTTTATTATTAGCTTTTGCAGTCGTGCTTGGTATGAATGGAATATCAGGTCAAGTACATTTACCAATCCTGTTCGTAGGACTGTCGATCATGACAGTACTTATATTCTCTGCCATTGCCATACTTTGCGGTACTTTTGCTAAAAGTCGTTTACATGCATTAGCTTTGTCACTAGTCGTATGGGCGGTATCATTATTGCTTTTATCCTATGCACTAATGGCAATTGGTACAGTTGTTGCAGGGCATGTTTTGCAAAAATTGACGATTATTATGATCCACCTAAACCCTGCTGAATGGATTCGTTTTGGCTATTTTCTTTTCTCCGGGCAAACATCTGTATTAGGACCATCCTTCCATCATTTTACCGAATTTTATAGCTCAACGATGGGATACGTATTGTATGCAATTGTCACAATTTTATGGATTGTATTACCGATATTATTGGCAAAATGGCTGCTAGTGAAAAGAGGGCGTCAAGTATGATGGTAGAAGGAAAAAATCTTGTTAAGAAGTATTCAGAAGCCCAAGGAATCATTGATGTTTCATTTCTCTTACAAGAGAGGCGAATCATTGCTTTGGCTGGTGGAAATGGGGCTGGTAAGAGTACTCTGATCCGCTTATTAATTGGAGAAGAAAAACCAGATAGTGGTGAATTGAAATGGGCTACGAAACCTTCGATTCGTTACATGCCTGATGATGTCAATTTTCCACCAACTTTGACGGCACTGGAAATTTTGCAGTTACTTGCAGGATTGAAAAAGATCCAGTCAAGCGAAATCGACAAGGCTTTAAAGCGAGTAGGTTTATGGGAATATCGCAAACAACGCGTCCGTCAATTTTCAAAAGGGATGCGTCAACGATTAAACTTAGCACAAGCATTATTAGGAGAAGAACAATTACTGATTTTAGATGAACCAACAAATGGTTTAGATATTCGCTGGATCGCCGAACTTAAAACAATCTTAAAGGAACAAAAGGAAAGTGGTAAAACGATTCTATTTTCAACACATTTACTTTCTTTTGCAGAAGAGCTGGCAGATGATGTTCTTTTACTACATGATGGTCATGTGTTAAGGCATGGAAATATTCAATCTGTATTGCAAGAAACAAAAACAATGCATTTAGAAGAACTTTTTATGCATGAAATCGTGAAAAAATAGAAATATATGTAATAACATGAAAACACGACTAATCAGTAAGTCGTGTTTTTTGGGTTCTATATTATATGTAATTGAAATATCAGCGTCGGAACAAATTAAGGTTACTGGAAAACCAGCTTTCAAGAGATTATACAAAGAGCCTTTGTAAACGGAGAGATTCGTCGGTTATTTAGGGAAAAGAGAACTGAAAATTTATCCCGCTTTAACGGGCAGTAAGACCCACGTCTCAAGATTTGGAGAGAAACGAGAAAGATAGGTGGGGGAACAACTGCCCGTAAAAGTCCGATTGATTCGGGCCAACAGGATGTTGGTCACTCAGGTGTTACCACAGGACGTGGCGTTATTAACCTGAGTTCCTCTAGTTCAGTGGGGGATGAAGAAAACCCCCACTGATGGAAGCTTCACTTTATAGCATCATCATTTTTGTCAGGCGTGTTGATTATCCAATTTAATCCATGGAAATAGGGGAATTTGTTGATTTCCGCTCCGGCTTGCTCGCTTTCCTGCGGGCGAATGCTGAGCCTCCTCGCTACGCTGCGGGGTCTCATCTATTCGCTTTTCCCGCGGGAGTCGAGCAAGCCTCCGCTCCAATCTATATAAATGGTCCTAAGAATACAGGGTTTTTCAAAAATTACGTCAAACAGACACGCCTAATTTTTGTCAAATCAACATGCGTGATAAAATATAGTGTACTTGCTGATTTCCGCTCCGGCTTGCTTACTTTCCTATGGGCGAAAGCTGAGTCGGTTGGGGCAGCCGGCTTCTTCAATGGTCTTTTAGCGAAGAGGGAGGGGGTATACCGAATCAGAATCATCCGTTTTTTCTAAGTTCCTTCCCTCAACATTTAAGATAGAGCCTTTTTTATAAGCTTTAAAAACAATCATGCTATAATAATGCTAATTGAGAAAATGAACACATAAAAGGAAAAAATGACAGGGGGCCAATAAATGGAAACACACGACAAGCTACAATCCATTATTCAAAATATAGAAAAAGTGATGATTGGCAAAAAACATATTGCGGAGTTGAGCGTTGTAGCGTTATTGGCAGAAGGGCATGTTTTACTTGAAGATGTGCCTGGTGTAGGGAAAACAATGATGGTCCGCGCACTTGCTAAATCAGTAAGCGCTAATTTTAAACGAATTCAATTCACTCCGGATTTGCTTCCTTCAGATGTAATTGGTGTATCCATTTATAATCCAAAAGATATGGAATTCCATTTTCGACCTGGTCCAATAATGGGGAATATTGTGTTAGCCGACGAGATTAATCGTACATCTCCAAAAACACAATCTGCTCTATTAGAAGGAATGGAAGAAGCAGCGGTGACGATTGATGGAGAGACAGTGCAAATTCCAAAGCCCTTTTTTGTAATGGCTACCCAAAATCCGATTGAATATGAGGGCACATATCCGCTACCTGAGGCGCAGCTGGACCGCTTTTTATTGAAATTGAAAATGGGTTATCCAAGTCGTGATGATGAAATCGAGGTATTAAGAAGAGCAGAAGGAATCCGTCCAATTGAAGCTTTAACAGCTGTCGTTACAATTGATGAATTGAAGGCTTTGCAGCAAGAAGTGAAAACCGTCCACGTTGACGAGTTAGTGAAAAGCTATATTGTTGAACTAGCAAGAGCTACGCGTGAGCATCAATACGTATATCTTGGTGCAAGTCCACGTGGTTCCATTGCCTTGATGAAAGCATCACAGGCGTATGCATTGCTGAAAGGTCGTAGATATGTAACGCCAGATGATGTTCAATTTTTAGCACCATTTGTTTTTGCACATCGCATCATTTTGAAACCAGAAGCACGCTATGAAGGGATCACACCTGAAGAAATCATTGGTCGTGTTATTATTCATACAGCTGTGCCGATTAAAAGGGCTTCCAGATGATGAAAAAATATAAAGTAAGCTGGCTGTCGCAAGCGATTATACGTTTTGTAATGGTTGTTCTATTGGTAGCCATTTCTCTTTGTTTTGCATTGATGCAAGGGGGATTTGTTAGTTGGTTCGTTTTCTTCATGTTTATTCCTTTTGCTCTCTATTCGATGATATTGTTTTTTGTACCAGTAAGGAATTTTTCAATTGAAAGAACGATGTTATCCGAGTATTTGAAACAAGGAGATTCTCTACGAATGACGATAACACTAAGGAGAAAATCACGATTTCCATTACTTTATATGGTCATTCAAGAAAGTGTGCCGAGTGAGATCTTTGAAAAAGCAGCGGCAGATCAGACACGCCATTTTTTTATGGTGGGGTTGAAAAAACAAATAGCTTGGAATTATGAAATTCCTAATATGCCACGTGGACATCATCAACTAGTAGGAATCGAATTGACGATTGCGGATTTTTTTGGTTGGGTAAAAAAGACCACCTTCATACCGGCCAATCGTTCTGTTGTTGTATATCCAAATATAACCAATATGATTTATACACCATTACAAGTAACACGAAATAGTGGAATAGGCACAGCACATAATGCTATTGTACGTGATACAACAATGGTCTCTGGTATTCGAGAGTATCAGCCAGGGGATCGTATGGCATGGATTCATTGGAAAACATTTGCGAAAACCCAAAGCCTGCAAACGAAAGAATTTGAAGATCAACAATCCCAGGATATTTGTCTTGTATTAGATGAATCACCTTCAGATGTATTTGAAGAACAAGTCGAATTATGTGCTTCGATTTTAACGGCAGTTGTTCATCAGCATTTTACAATGTCCTTTTTATCCGCGGGTACAAAACCAGCCTTTTTTGATCAAATTCAAACAGAGGAACAGTTGCAAAAAGCACTTTATTATTTAGCAGCTGTACAACCAAATGCAACAGAAGAAGTTGCACGTAAGTATGATCAAAATCGTCTGCTCATTCATGCAGCCATGCTATATTTTGTGACAGGTGCATTGACGATTCAATGGATTACGATCTTAAAAAAGGTTTCTACAAAATCGCAACAAGTTATTTGTTTTATTGTGCGAGACCCTAAAACAAGCGTTTCAGAACATGAGGAAAAAGTGGAAATGATGGCAAAGGAAAATGGAATCCTCGTCTTTCCAATTTCATATAAACAATTTCCGAATGCCTTTACGGAGGTGTTGAAATAATGACTTCACCTGTAATGAGATGGATAAGTTTAATAGGTCTTTATCTCATAATTTTCTTAATGTTAGTAGAGTGGCTTGTGCCAGTAGTACAACTTACGGGTACAGGACATATTGGTTTATTTCTTGCTTTTGTCATACTTTGTTTAGGTAGTAATATTCTTGAGCTTAATGGGGCACTATCCTTTTTGATGAAGTTTGTCTATGTCGTATGGTTTTTAATGTATGTTTATATGGGAACGAAATTCTTCTCTGTAGAAAGTTTTATGAAAATTGCGGAAGAATTTGTAGTAAGTATACGCGCTTTAATAGAGGGAGATTGGAATGGCATAACAGATTCATTTCGTAGTATCTTATTTTTCGTTTTACTATGGATGACTGTCTATTTAATCCATCACTGGTTAACAATCAAGCATTCTGTATTCTATTTCTTTTTAACAACGATTATTTTCTTATGCTTAATAGATACACTGACAAATTACAATGCAGATTTTGCAATCATACGTGTGATGATTTTAGGTATTTTACTAATGGGTGTGTTATTTATAAACCGCTTATTTAAAAATAGTCAGGTGAAATGGCAGCCACAGTACTATAGTATGTTAATGATCCCGCTGATCATTATGATTATTGGCAGCGCGCTTTTTGCCTACTTTATGCCTAAAAAGCAAGCACTGATTCGTACACCGAATGCTATTGCCCATTTGATGGATTGGAAGAGTGGTCAAAGTTCGGGGATTGGAAAAATTGGCTATGTGGAAGATGATAGTAAACTAGGAGGCCCATTTGAGGAAGATAATCGTCCAGTATTTGAAGTAGCCACGAAAACGAACCAGTATTGGCGTATCGAAACAAAGAATATCTACACCGGTAAAGGATGGGAAAGAAAAGAAGGGGACATTTATGTACATACCTTCGGATATGGTGAAGAAATCCCACTGACGCTTAAGCCTGGTAAAAAGAAATATGAGGATAAGGCTACGATTACTCTAAAGAAAAACTATAAGTTTATCATGCAACCATATGGTTTAGAGACGATCGATCAGCCGAATGATGAAAAATCATTTTATATTGAAATCGATGGGGAAAAAATTCGCCCAACCATCAATGAGCAAAAGGTTTTTCTACCACAATACTCAATGACATACTCAACACCTGAGTATAGTCTAAAGGCATTAGAAAAGACGAGAAATTCAGATTTGAAGAAACTTTCTAAGGATTATAATCAGTATTTGCAACTCCCAGCATCTTTACCAAAACGGGTACAAGACTTAGCAGTAGAGATAACAAAAGATGAAAAAAATCTATATGATAAAGCAAACGCCATTGTTTCTTATTTCCAATACAATGGTTATAGGTATTCACGTACAGATGTAGCGGTTCCTTCGAAAAATCAAGACTATGTTGACCAATTCCTTTTTGAAACAAAATCAGGTTATTGCGATAATTTTTCGACTTCTATGGTTGTGATGCTTCGTACATTAGGTATTCCGGCGCGTTGGGTAAAGGGTTTTTCGGAGGGGGATGAAGTTGCCTCTGACGATGACACGAGCCATTTTATCGTGACAAACAACAATGCCCACTCATGGGTAGAGGCATATCTACCAGGAGTAGGGTGGATGTCGTTTGAACCGACGATTGGTTTTGACGGATTCGATAATGTATTAAATGATGTCAAAGATGAACAAAATGAAGCGACGATCAATCCAAAGAAAAAAGAAAATGCTCAAGCAAAAGCAGCAGAGCAAAAGAAAAAAGAAAAACAACAGCAAGAAAAAGCCAAAAAAGAAGAAAAGAAACAACAACAGCAAGAGAAAAAACAAAGTCAGGGTAAAGATAAAGCAGCAACCAGCCAGCTTGGTAAGATAGTGAGCATCATCGTACTGATCATTATTTTGGTAATCATTCTATTCTATTTGACGCGTAAAAAGTGGATGCCAAAATGGTTATTGATAAAATATCGATGGAAGGGAAAAAATAATATCCTGATCGAGCCACTTTATAATGATTTACTGAAGCAGCTTTCTTTAAACGGGTTATCAAAAGCACATGGACAAACTCTACGCGATTTTGCTAAACAAGTTGATGAAAAGTTCGGCACAGAACATATGAGTATTTTGACGCAGGCCTATGAGGAGACGCTTTATAGTAAAGAGGAACCAACAATAGATAAGGATAAAATGATCGAATGTTGGGAATATTTAATCAATCATTTAGGCGGTTGATTTTACCTCGTATAAACTGTAAGATTAAGAAAAATTATAAATATTGAACTACCCTCATATATGTTCGGAAATATGGTTCGAATGTTTCTACCAAGCTACCGTAAATAGTTTGACTATGAAGGCATAAAGGGCTGTGTTTTCGACATGGTTCCTTTTGCCTTTGAGAGAAACGAGAAACCGAACGCGGAGGAAGAACAAAACTTTCAACGCGTTCTTTTCATATTAGTGTACTATATAAGTAAGTAGTCATTTACAAAGTGGCTTTGTTATAGGAAATTGTGATTTTTGAATGTGAGCAAGGAACGCTGACTCCTGCTAGAAAGTGAAAGATAGGATTCTATAGTAAGCGTATAGCTGAGCGAGTAGTCTTTGATTCACCAGTGTAGGCGCCGATTTGCAGAAAAAGCATACAAATATACAGTATTCTAAACAGAGTCTATAAAATATAGAAGAGGTGGAACTGTTGTCAGTTAGTACAATTTTAAAAGATCAAGAAAAGATCATCGTTCTTGATTTTGGTAGCCAATACAATCAGCTTATTACACGTCGAATTCGTGAATTTGGTGTCTATAGTGAATTGCATCCCCATACAATTACGGCAGAAGAATTAAAAGGGATGAATGCTACTGGTGTCATTTTCTCTGGAGGTCCAAACTCCGTATACGATGAAAATGCATTCCATATTGATGAAAAAATCTTCGACATGGGATTACCAATTTTAGGTATTTGCTATGGTATGCAATTAATGACACATTCTCTAGGTGGTAAAGTCGAAGCGGCTGGACATCGCGAATATGGTAAGGCTGAAATTAAAGTATTAGAAGACAATGCCTTATTCGGCGATCTTCCTAAAGAACAAGTTGTTTGGATGAGCCATGGCGATCTAGTAACAGAAACACCAGAAGGTTTCATTACGATTGCTACGAGTGAATCATGTCCGATCGCAGGGATGGCAAATGCAGAACGTAAATTCTATGCAGTACAATTCCATCCAGAAGTTCGCCACTCCGTATATGGCAATGACATTTTACGTCAATTTGTATTCGATATTTGTGGGGCAAAAGGCGATTGGTCTATGGATAGCTTCATCGATATGCAAATTGAAAAAATTCGCGAACAAGTTGGCGACAAAAAAGTTCTTTGTGCACTGTCTGGCGGTGTCGACTCTTCCGTTGTTGCGGTTTTAATCCATAAAGCAATTGGTGACCAATTAACATGTATGTTTGTGGACCATAATTTATTGCGTAAAGGCGAAGCAGAAAGTGTTATGCAAACATTTGAAGGTAAATTTGGTATCCATATGATTAAAATCGATGCACGCAAACGATTCATGGACAAGCTTGCCGGCGTAAGCGATCCTGAGAAAAAACGCAAAATCATCGGCAACGAATTTATCTATGTATTTGACGACGAGGCTTCCAAACTGAAAGGAATGGACTTCCTTGCACAAGGTACACTATACACAGATATTATCGAAAGTGGCACAACAACTGCCCAAACGATCAAATCTCACCACAATGTAGGCGGACTTCCTGAAGATATGCAGTTCGAGCTAATCGAACCATTAAAAACATTATTTAAAGATGAAGTACGTGCATTAGGTACTGAACTAGGTATTCCAGATGAAATCGTATGGCGCCAACCATTCCCAGGCCCAGGTCTTGCTATCCGTGTACTTGGTGAAGTAACAGAAGAAAAACTTGCAATCGTCCGTGAATCAGATGCCATCCTACGTGAAGAAATCGCAAAAGCAGGCTTGGATCGCGATATTTGGCAATACTTCACGGTACTACCCGATATCAAATCCGTAGGCGTCATGGGCGACCAACGCACATACGACTACGCCATCGGTATCCGTGCCGTAACATCCATCGACGGCATGACATCAGACTGGGCACGCATCCCATACGATATACTCGAAAAAATCTCTGTACGTATCGTCAACGAAGTACCACACATCAACCGTGTGCTGCTAGATATTACATCTAAGCCACCAGCTACTATTGAGTGGGAATAAGATTTAACAGCTTGGAATGCTTATGTATTAGGCATTCTAAGCTGTTTTTGTTTGTAGAGATACCAGTTTTGATACCAATTTCATTAATGATATTTAATTTGCTTTGAGATTTTGGAAGTCTTCGGAGACTCATCAAATTATTCTTTCTTAATAGCTAAATGTGGAAATTACACCACCATTAATGTCAGGATATATTTACAAATGGGTTAAGTGAATGTAATATAAGTGTTAAATAAAATATAATTAAAGAGTGACATTATGAAATTTAGAAAAACTGAGAAGAATCTTCGTATAGATGTTTTTTCTAAGCTAGTGGAAATTTTTAATGATAAGTCTTGGGAAATTGAAGATGGTCCAAATGAAGTTAGTCTTTTTAATAGATTTTGCAGTACTCTTTCTGAGTTATCTGATGATCAGCAAATGTTAATCTTAGAAATGACAGAAAGATTTACAAGAATTAAGTTTGAGGAATATTTAATCTATATTAAAAAAGTATTGGATAGTCTTGTCAATGACAAAACGATAGATATAACAAGTATAAATAATATCTATATTGCTCCTTTAATTTCTCCAGATGATTTTGGGAAAAGTAAAAGTTCAACTATGGTTCAATACTCGATTAGAGGTATTATCCAGAATATACCAGAGATTGCTTTTAAAAGAATTATATATACAGATGGACTAAAAGTAGATAGTGAACATATTAATAAGGAAGATAGCATTTTATTGCTGGTTGATGATTTCGTAGGAACTGGAGAAACGGCTTATGCTGCGATTGACCATTTAAATAATGTTGAGAAAATTGATAAAAAGAGAATTGTAATCTTGACAATAGCTGCATTAGAAGCTGGTATATCCTATTTAGAAAGCTTAGAGATCATTATTTTTACTGCATTGGTTTTTAAAAAAGGTATAACTGATTTTTATCCATCAGAAATAGTCTCTGAAAAGATTACATTAATGGAATCAATTGAAAAAAAGATTAAAGTACATAAAAATGAAAGATTAGGTTTTAAAGGCTCTGAAGCACTAATCACTCTTATTAGAACTCCTAATAATACTTTTCCTGTATTTTGGAAGGAGAAAAATAATAGAATAGCTCCATTTCCGAGGTGAACTTTTTGGATCATGAAATCATATTACTTTTACAGTTGATTAAAAAGAATGGGAATATAGAAAATCTAACTAAACAAGGTTATCAATACTCTCAAGTTGCTTTTATGATTAACACTATTGTTGAAAATGGGTTCTTAGAATTTTCAAGCCAAGGAATGATTCTAACTGATAGTGGAGAAGATATATTAGCAGCATATAATAAAAAACTTAATAGAAAAAATTCAGAGGCAATAATAAGCCCTCAAAAAGAGTATATTTTGGAAGAACAAAAAAGTATTTATGATATATATTTACCTAGTGATATTAATAGCTTAAAATAGTCCAATTAGACTTTGTGTGATACTTATATCACACGTTTGGCGAGTCGCCAAGCGAAGAAGAACAGTATTTTCTAGCCTTTTGTTAATAACTTCTCCATTTCCCGGAGGTCAATTCCAAAGTTATTAACAACACTCCGGCTAACGCCTCCGTGGTCATACTGAACATTAAAGGAAGTTCACCTTTAATGTTCAGTATGAGGAAGATATATAGATTGAATTGGTAATTGGACGGATACAAATGGTGATTTTATGGAATGGGAAGAATATAAGTCAAAGTTTTACCACTATGCTAGTTTTGAAGGAAAGGACCCCGATTATATAGATAACTGTTTGAATTATGCTGAAAAACTCTTTAATAAAGGACTTCCAGTTATATATGATCAATTACATCTTTCCTTACTAGTTGGTTATGAAGAGATATACTTAATAAAGGTTTCAAATTCACAAGATTCATTCTATAGGAAATTCGATATTTTAAAGAAAAATAAAAGAGATTATAGAACTATTTCAGAACCTCTACCTAATCTTAAAAATATTCAAAGATGGATTTTAAGTGAAATATTATCTAAATTAAAGCCAAGTGAATATTCAAAAGCTTTTAGACCTGGTTTATCAATCAAAGATAATGCAAGGTTTCATAGAAAACAAAAAAAGTTACTTACTGTTGATATAAAAGATTATTTTGGATCAATAGATTTCAAGAAAGTATTTATTTTCTTTAGGAATTTAGGGTATAGTAAGCAGGTTTCAGTCATGTTAGCTAATATTTGTACACTAAATAATGGACTACCACAAGGGGCACCAACTAGTCCTATGCTGTCAAATTTGATTACGAAAAATTTAGATCAGAGAATAGCAGGTTTTTCTAAGAAAAATAATCTTAGGTATACTAGATATGCTGATGATTTAACCTTTTCTGGCGATTTTAATGAAGGCCATGTAATTGAATTTGTAAAAGAAGTATTTAAGTCAGAAGGTTTTACAATTAACGATTCCAAAACAAGAGTTCGTAAAAGAAACCAGAGACAAGAAGTAACTGGAATAGTAGTTAACGAAAAGATGCAAGCATCCAGAAGTTATAGACGAGATTTTAGACAACAAATGTACTATATTAAAAAATATGGGCTTGATTCACATGTTAATAATATTGAGGGGGGAGATACCCTGAAATATTTGTATCACTTATTAGGGATGGCTAACTTTATTATTAACATTAATCCAAATAATCAAGAAACTAAAGAAGATTATCATTATCTTAAGGATTTACTACAAAAGTTAAAATAAATATTAATATTAGAAAAACAGCAGTTCCCCAAAATGGGGACTGCTGTTTTTCTTAGTTAACTAAATAGTATTTCTTAGATTTCATCTTTCTTGTATTTGAAGGACTGATTACCTTGAAACTTAGCTTTCTTTTCATGCGAAGTTGTGTAATTAATTGAACCAGTCATACTATTAGCAATTTCGAAATTAACATTAGGATATAAGTGCGAATAGGAACTTAAAGTTGTTTTAATATCCTCATGCCCTAGGCGATCTTTAATAATAAGAGGGTTAGCATTAATTAAGAATGAAGCGTGTGAATGGCGTAATCCTTTTGCTTGAATAGGCTTTACAGCAGCTAGTTTAGCATGTCTTCTGATTATCCTTGATATAGTCGATTTCCATGTTGGTCTGCCATCATAAGAGAAAACAAAATCAATCTTTCCAAACCCTTCTTGTCTATCTTTCCAAACTTTTAAAATTTCTATTGTATCAGTATCTAATGCAATTGTACGCATACCTGCTTTTGTTTTTGTGGGTCCAAGTGTCCAATTATCACTATTTTTCAAACGCAGCGAATTACAAACTGTCAAAGTTCGATTTTCTAAATCAATATCTTGTTTCCAACGTAATGCAGTTGCTTCATTTACTCGTAGACCTGTCATAAAATACAACCAAATTATTATAAAGGAGTAATGCTCATAATAATCATCAAGATTAAAAGTTGATAGAACTTTTTGGAATTCTTCTTTTGTCCAAAATTCAACTTTCACTTTTTCTTTTGGAATTGCACCAACTTGTTTTGCTCGATTTGTTTTAATCATACCTAGGTTGACAGCTTTTTCTAATGTTTGTGAAAATAGCCCTTAAACCATTCGAGCGTAATTCTGTGAAAATTTCTCAGTTAAACTATTTTTCCAAATTTGAATATCAATATTTGAAATATTATCTATCTTTTTCTTACCAAACTGATTTATCAATTTCTTGAATACTGGTAAACGGGCTTCATAAGTTGTGATTTGTACACCTGATTTATAGTCGGGGAGAAAAAGTTTCTCCATATAAGAATCATAATCTAGACCGCTATTCGTAATTTGTCCCATATCTTGTGCTATTTTTAATTCAGTTGTTTTTGCTTCATATGCTTCTTTTTGTGAATTAAACCCTCTGCGAACCTTTCTAATACGTTTCCCAGTGATTGTATCAAAACCTAGCGAAACTGAGTAATACCATTTTCCAGTTTTCTTATCTTTATAGATACCAGTTAGTTTTGCCATCTAATCATTCCCATCTATCTGTATAGAAAAGGGACTTACTTGAAGTCCCCTTGTAACATCTAAAATATAATTCCAGTGATCTGTTCAACAACTTCTTTAGGTACACGTCCTAATCGTTTATTGTTGTAAAAATTATAACCACGCTGCACCATCAAAGCTTTAGCTTCACGAATAATGCTTTGTGCGGTACATTTTGTATAACCAATTTCTATTAATTCGTCTTTACTAACTACATTCAAAAAAATACCTCCTAAATTTCATCTTTTCCTAACAGTTCGTTTACTCGTTGTGTAATTATAGTTCTGTCTAAATCGGTCAGTTTAGAATGTCCCAAATTAAGTTCTTTACGTAAATAGGCATCTGCATATTCTATACCGAATGCTTGTTTATGAACTTCATAAATCATTGCTCTAGATTTTGTTGTAGATTTTTCAATCCAATTCTTTTTTTCTTTTAATGTGATTTTGGCCTTTGCTGATCGTAAAGAAATTTTTGGAATGTCATGAATGAAATTATCCCACCACTTCATATTTTTCCAACGAGATTTATTATGAAAATCTCTTTTTCCTTTTGGTTGTGTTTTAAAAGAATAATGACTGGCTAGAATTCCTTTAATAATAATATTTAAAGGTTTTCCTTCAGAAATAAGTTTAAAAACTTCTTTAGCTTTAGAGTCTCCAAGTTCTAATTCCCATCGAACCCATTTTTTAATATCTAAAATTTCGTCAGTATTATCTCTTACTTCTTGTTTTTTATCGTATATTCTAAGAACTTGAGGATGACTACCTATATATATAGTGAATCCGGTTAGAATACCATCTAAAATTCTGCCGCTATTTATTTCTTTAAAAGTTTGAGATTGTGATGATAATTGACCGCGTTTTACATAATCTTGAATTTTACTAACATGGGGTGTAGTTTTATCGAAAATATCTAAAGCTAAGTCGATTCTCGATGAATTACCATTGAAAGAAATAATGGTTTTAATAAATGAGTGCCAATGCCAGCCTGTGATTTGTGACATATATTCTTCGTATTGTCTACAAGCTTTACCAGATAAATTCACTAATACATTTGAGTGCTTGTCACTCAGATGTATTTCTATATTTGCAAAGCAGTGACGTATATCATAAGAGGGGAAAGGGCTTCTTTTCCCATCCATATCAAACTCAGTAATAGGTATTCCTAAAATGTGTTCTGCAACGAATGTAAAATCAGAATCGGGTATTGAAAATCTTAGCCAATCAATTAAGCAGTTATTATCCATTGATTTTAAAGTTAGTAGCAGAAATTTTTAATTCAGCAATTTGCCAGTTATCTTGAAAAGAACCGTTAATTTTAGACTTGATTATTGCCTTTTTCGGTAACACGGAAAGATTTTCGAAAGTAATTGGAATGAATTCGTCTGCTTCAAATTTATCGAAGATAGGTAGAGAATCCAAATTCGCTACTTCTATACTAATTGCAGCTCCAAATTCATTTAATTGATTAGCGATAGCGAGTTCAACTAATGTGCGATCATAAGCTTTAAATATAACAGTTAGTTTACCTGTTTCTATTTTCTCGCCAAGTGGGGTAGTTTTTTTCTCTGCTTTTGTAGTAACTTGACTAGCCAAAATAACATAATTTTGGGGTAATTTAAACTGACTTAAATCGAATTTCATATTTACTAAGTCATGTTTAGTCCCATCTGTAAGTGAAATTTTATTTGTTGAAGCTAATTTTAATTTTGCCAATTTTAATGCTCCTTTAATAGCTGATTTCCTGGAAACTCGGGATTTTAAAATGCTGTTAACGCTAGTTGTATCAAAGGTTTGAAGTAAACCGATTGAGTTTATTTCCCGTGTTACCAACGGGGTGCCCAAGTTTAAAACCTTCCACTCCGCTTTGCTTCGTGGTTGCACTCAACAGATAACAATTAAACCGGCTCCGCCTATTCTTTGCTTACGCAAGAATTTTAATTATTATCAGTAGAGCACTTGAATAGGGTGTTTCTTACTTACAAGTTTCGTCCGTAAATTCCTGTGACTTATCGTACAGGAATTTTTTTAATAAACTTCTAACATCAATTTCCTCTGTTTTTAAAATAGGCGCTTGAAATGCACGAGGTGTACTCCAACCTAATCCATCTAAGAATATGTAACCTTTGCCAATTCCTTTTTCAGCAGAAGGTAATTCATCGTAGGAATCACCGAAAACCATTCTGTAACTATCTTTAGACATTCTTCCTAGTGCGACTCTCATTCCGGCATTCTCACGAATAGTAGTTGATAAAACTTCAGCAGAGAATCGTTGAGAAGATAAAATAGCGAATATCCCAGATTGCCGACCTTTCAACATTATTTGTAAAAGAAAGGATTCAATCTCTTTAGCTAGTTTCTTGTCCTCTCCCATAGTTGCTATTAGTTCATCAAAAAATAGAAAAATAGAGCGTAGTTTATAGGTTGAAAAATTTGATCCAACAATTGCTGATTCGGAAGAAAAGTAATTATTATATCTAATATTCATACGATCATTTAATTCACGTAATAATCTACATGCCTGGTTAGGTGTTGATGCAACATGAGTTGCACGTTGTTCTTCTTAAAATGCGAATCTTAATGCAAATAAATCGGCTCTTTTGCCATCGATTAAATAAATGTCTGAACCTATTTAGCTGCGGAAAGTATTAAATAAGTTAAAAGTCTAGTTTTACCTTGTCTAGTAGGGGCTTGAATTATCGCACCTATTTGCTTATTTGAAAACTCGAAATGTTTATCCTTGTCTAGTTTTATGAATTCGTTCATTATTAACTCCATGCATCATTCGCATCTATTGGATTTAAGTTTGTAGTTGTTAAAATATAAGTCGTATGATCTGCAAAATCATCTTGCACTGATAATACAGTCATGTTTAAAGCTGTTTCGAAAATAGATGTTAATTCATTCATCTGTTTAGTGAATTTACCCCCGTTTGGGTAAACCTCTACATAAAGATAATCATCTTTCCAACAAAATTGGATCTTCATAGAGAGTATAATTTTGTTTAGTTCTTTATTTTCATAGTAGAAGTTATTAACTTCAATAATTTTACGCAACAAGTTCTTAATTCGCTGGTGCTTTGAAAATGAAATTGGACTTATATATAATATATAGAGTGAATTTAAGACTAAAAGTCCGTAACTGATAATGTATAACTCGTTAGGTAAATCAATAAATACTCCAACTTCCCTAAATATTAAAAGAACTTTTTGGATTAGATACATACAAAGAAGTGGTAAGGAACCTAAGAATAATTTTATTAGGTATGCAACTAAATCTAGTTGTTTTGTTTTGAGATATACCGTATGCTTTAATTGAGTTTTTTTCATAAAAGTTCCCCTTGTAGAATTTTTTTGAACAGCCAGTGTTTGCCGACACTGGTTTTATAATTATATATCTCCTTTCAATTTTATACGACGAAAATACGACGATATAATCAAATTAAACTATTTTAGTCTATTTTGCAAGATGTTAATTCAATTTTAAGAAAAATTTTTAATTTAAGGATGTGAACAAAGTTGAAACCAGATAAAAAAGAAGTTGGTAAAAGAATAAGGTTTATTAAAGAACATCATAATCCTCCAATAAGCTTAACTGAATTTGGACAACTCCTTAAAGATGAAAATGGAAATTCTATCTCAAAAGGTACAGTTGATTCATGGATTAGAGGGCTTGGTATACCTTCAAACTCTACAATAGAAAAAATAGCTGCAATAGGTAGTACCACAGCAGATTGGATTTATTGGGGTGGTTTAAAAAAATATATAGAAAGCTACCTTAAATCAAAACAAGAAGATGCTTTTTTAGAAAGATTTCCTGATGCTTTAGACAGTTTGGAAGAAACATTTAAAGATGGAGGATATGATGATGAAAGATTACCTTCAGTTAAATATATAGATGAATACTTCATGAAATTATATAAATTTAAATTTAAAAAGCATATTGAGGATACAATAGATCCTTATACAATTCAAATTCCAAAGTATTTGTTTACTGGAATGTATAGTGAAGGCTCAAAAGAACTTCAAATGATGAAGTTTAAAGAATCTGTTACTTTGGAAGTTAAATTAAGACAGAAGAATGAAAAAATAGATTTTGAAGATACTGATTTAATTCTACAAATAGCAAAAGAAAAATTTGAAGCGTGGGTAATACAGTATAAACACAATCATGTAGTAGGAAATCCTACAGAAGAAAATGGTTATAAATACTTTATTAAGTATACAGAGAATGAAGAAGGTATTAGAAAAATATTTTCTGACCTAGGTTTAAATACAAATGAACTCAGCAATAAAAAGCTTATAAAAGCTTTTGTAGATTTAGGTAAGAAACTTAAAAAGTTATAATTAAGATCAATTAGCTTGATACCATTTATGATACCAATCTAAATCTATTCTTTAAGAAATACATTTAATGAAATGATACTAGCCCTTGTTTTTAAAGCTTTTTGATATAACATTTCATAATATATTTATTGAGTGGGAATAGGAAGAAATTCCTAATTAAATTAGAAGGCTTAAAATGTTGATATAACAATGCTTGTTAGGGTTATTAAGAAGAATAACTTAAAATAGTACAACAATTGAGATTCAAAAAAACACTCTCTTTTATTTGCCTAATGCAGATAGAAGGGAGTATTTTTTATGACAAAAATTATTGAATTAATGGATGATTTAATCAACAAATCCAATCAAGAAAAAAAGCATATATTGAAGCTTGTTCATTGCGATTAAAAATATTTGCAAAATTTATGAAGGATAAATTTAAAATTGTTGAAGCTGAAGAAGTAAAACCACTACATATCAAAAGTATATTGTAAGCCCGTAATCAAACAACGCATATAAATCTCCAGCGCTTCCCGGTATGATGAATCTATCAAATCAAAAGGAGGTGCTTTCTATGTCCACCAACCAACAGACGATCGTTCCTGTGACACTCAATCCCATTCCTGAACCTGAACAAACTCCTTCCTCACAACCAAGTTGTATGATTACCATTCATGGTGCAGAAATTGCGCTCTTTCCTGGTGTAGAGGAGCACATCATTCAAACGATCATGAGGGAGTTGAACAAGCGATGAAGCAGGACTTCACACACGTGAAAAACATTTACATCATTTGTGGCAAAACCGATATGCGAAAAGGCATTGATGGCTTAGCAACACTTATCCAAGATACCTTTGAGCTGGATCCCTATAGTGACGCCATTTTCTTATTTTCAGGGTGGAGTAAGGATCGCTATAAATGTTTATATTTTGATGGCGATGGCTTCGCCATGCTTTATAAACGGCTGGATCAAGGAAAGCTGCAATGGCCCAGAAATGAGAAGGAGGTTCGAAAGCTCACCCAGCAGGAACTTCGATGGTTGTTAGAAGGTTTGTCTATTCAACAGCCTAAAGCCATTTCAACCGCGAAAAAAAGTGTCTTTTAAACGTGTTCCTTCCAATGGTATAATCTTTCTATCGAATAAAGAACGGAAATGGGGTGAACGGTTTGGACCACACTTCTACCAACGAAAAAGTCATTCAATTACTGGAACAGCAATTAGCTCATACCCATCAGCAGAATATGGAACTGACAAGAAAGCTAGATCAATCGCTCCAACAAATTGAAGGATTGACGGAACAAATTCACTACCTGACAAAAGCTCTCTATGGCTCCAAATCGGAGAAATCAAAATACCAATCGCCAGATGGACAGATTTCTCTCTTTGATGATGACTCATCTTTTAACGAATCTGAGCACACAGAAGAACAAAGCACAACGGTGATGACGTATACCGTTGTTCGCAAAGCTAAAAATAAAAAGCGCAACGATTCCTTTTTGGATACGGTGGAGATGGAAGAAGTGCATCATCACCCTGATCATATACAATGCGACAGATGTCAATCGGACATGCGTGAAATCGGTAGTCAAATGATCCGTGAGGAAGCGAAATTCATCCCGGCTAAAATGAAGCGTGTGCAGCATTTTGAACATGCCTATGAATGTTTACATTGTAAAAAGAATGCCACCCAAAAAGCACAAATCAAACGGGGGCAAGCTCCGCAAGCCGTCATTCAGCGAAGTATTGCAGGACCTACTGTTTTAGCCAAACTGATTTATGATAAATTTATCCAGTACTTACCTCTTTACCGTCAGGTGAAAGAATGGGAACGATATGGGCTACTCACTAATGATAAGAACTTATCGAATTGGGTCATTCGTGTTGCAGAAGATTGGCTTTTTCCTGTATATGAACAGATGAAGCAGATTCTCCTAGCGAAATCCGTTTTACACGTAGATGAAACCTATTCGCAAATCATCCATCGTTCGGATGGAAAATCCGGTCAAACGAATGCCTACAATTGGGTATTTAAAAGTATCCCGAGTCAGGGGCCCATCCTCGTTCTGTTTCAAAGTGCGCTCTCTCGAAGTCGTGCTGCCTTAGCTGATTTTACAGCAGGCTTTAAAGGAACGATCATTTGTGATGGTTATTCGGCCTATCGTCATTTACCAGATGTCCAATTCGCCAACTGTTGGGCTCATTTGCGACGTTATTGGTTAAAAGCCGATAGTCAAAATGGTCAAATCGGAGTGGATTATTGTGATCGCTTATTCCAATTAGAACGCAAGTTCAAGCAGTTTTCACCGAGTGAACGTCGAAAAGCCAGACAAAAACACTCGAAGCCCATCGTTGAAAAGTTTTTCAAATGGGTAGACGAATCCCCTTTCTTCGGGAAAAATGCCTTAGCCAAAGCGGCAGAATACACTTTAAATCGTGTCCAAGGATTAAAAGCGTTTCTATTCGATGGTCGCATTGAAATCGACAATAATCCAGCCGAAAATGCGATTCGTCCAAATGTCATCGGGCGCAAGAACTGGTTATTCTCTGTGAGTGAGGCAGGTGCCAAGGCGAACGCCATCTGCTTAAGCTTAGCGGAAACAGCCAAAGCAAATGGCATTGATTTTTATCAATACCTTGTGAAGCTTTTGACGGATCTCCCCAATTTACGGATTCATCAGCAACCAGAAATTTTACAACTATATATGCCTTGGTCGAAGAATATTCAAGCGACCTGTGCAAAATAGCCAACTATCTGAAAAAAATACTCAGCTAGTTGGCTATTCGTCGTGCGTACCATGAAGGTGCGCTTATTTTTTATATTTCGGGCTTACAGTATATTCAATATCGACAAGAATTAGGTAGAGAACAAAATATTACTATTAATAATCATTTAGCAACATTGAAAGTATTTTTAACTATTTAATTGATGAAGAATTTATAAAAGAAAATGAAAATCCAATGAGAAGAATTAAGAGTTTGAAAAAGAAAAGAAGATAAACATGACTTTTAATGATGCTGAAGTCACTCGAATAATCAATGACATTAAAGAAGAAACGTATTAACTAATTAATATAAAAAATCAAGATATTACCGGGAAATCTATAAAAATTCATGGGAAAGGTTCAAAACAACGATTAGTTTACATTAGCAAAATAATGCGAAGATATATGAAAAAATTTGAAGAAAAGAAAATTGAACACTTCAAACATAAAAATCCTGATGAACTAGAAGATTATTTTTTTAGACCAAATAGGAGAACAATTACACCGTTCACGACTTAATAAAATTTTACGTGAACATGGACGCAATGTGGGGGTTAGAAAAGAAATAAGATGTTCTCCGCATGATTGCCGCCATTATTTTGCACAAAAGCAATTAAGGAATGGTATAGATGTATATAGTTTAAGTCGTTTGGTGGGACATTATGATACACAAATTACATCTGAATATTTAAGATTCCTGATTGGTTCAAAAAAGATAATACAGCATCAACAATGGATTATGAAGCTAAATTAAAAGAAATAATGGCAAGATTAGGCTAATAAATTATAAAAATTAGCATAGTATATTATTCCTTAATATCTATTTTTTGTATAGTTAAATTGAGAGTTTAAATATAAAAATGGTATACTTTAATTGTAAATAAAGTTAAACGTTTTTATTTTAAAAAGAAGAAGGCAGGTAATAAGATGTTAAAGATAATTTTTTCTAATCGAAATTTAGCAAGTTCATCATTATTTTTAGGGTTGCTAATATTATATGATGTGTATTCTGATTTTAAAATAAATATAATAGTGGCACTGATTTTTTTCCTATTATTTCTATTTTTAAATGCTTTTTCTATCAAAAGAGATAATGATCCTAAATAATTACATTTATTTATATTTATACTAATATTTACTTATTTCTACTAAAAACCCTTTATTTCCTAATATAATTGTATTATTTTAGGAAATAAGGAGGTGATTTCATGAAGTTACTAAAAAAGTAATAGTTTCTTTGATGTTATCTGTAATTGTATTTTCATCTGTAAGTCCATTTCTTTCAAATGATGAACCAAAAATAGTTGAAGCAAAAACAAAGTATAAATACACTGGTTGGAAATACCATTCTACACTTTTCTATAACAAAAAAGTGAGAAATTTAACTGTTGCAGCTTTAAATATTTATTTTATAAGTATATTACCTAATTATTTTGAAAAAGCGAAAGCGCCATTGCAAATAGCTAATTTAGTTTATCAAGCTAATGCTTCAACAACGTACAGTAAAATAGTGACATATAGAAAATATGTTAAAACTAAGAAAACTTTTAAACCACTTGCTGGTGAAAGAACAACAATTTATGTTTATAAAGATAAATCAAAAAAGAAATTAATAACTAAAAAGACTAAATACAAGTATACCAGTTTTTATAAAAAATAGTTGCTTGTGCAGTATTCAAAAGAACGAAAAAACGAGAGGTTCAAAAAATTATTTTGAGTCTTTTCAATATTATAATAGACATGGTATACGAAAAAACAGCCTAAAATTAGGCTGTTTTATAAGTATTAGCTTTATATTTGATTGTGATATTGTTTTTATCTACATTTTTTTCAACTTTACTAAACCATTTTTCTTCAGCATTTATATGTTGCAGGTTCTTTTATAAGTACATATAAGAATACCCCTTTTTCCAGTGGAATTGTTTTAATATCATATCCTTCTTTGTATAATTGCCCCCAATATGCGCCATATCTTAAAGAAGTTTTAGATAACTGTACATCAGTAACGCCATTTTGATTGTATTTTAATAGATTTAGAATTTATTTTTTTTTACTCATAATTTTTAATCTGGTATTTTAGATAAAAACGTAAAAGAGTTTTATCAATTTCTTATTAGTTATTTATATAAAATTATCTAAAATTTTTAAAATATTCCAATTAAGTCCATCTAAAATTTCGCGCTATTTTTGGAAACAAAGACCATATATTTATTATTTTGTGCTAGTTATTGTTATAACTACTTTTTTTAACCGATATATTATTAATATGTTAACCTATTAGGAGGTGATTTTGTGAAAAGTTCAAATAAATCTTATGTTTATTGTAAGTATTGGTCTTTTCATTATTGTAGCAATGATGATGTTAAAACATTTCTCAACAAACCTACCTGATTTTATCTATGGGTTTATTTATGGGATTGCATTTGCTTTTGAATTAATTGGTATTTTTGCTATGACACAAGATGTTTCCAAATTAAGGAGTATCAAAATGAATCTGTTTAAGAAAAGTTTTTTAAGAAATGATCCAACAACTCATAAAAAGCGATGTGAATTGAAATCTGAATTCCATTGCTTTTTTTGTGTAAATATATAGGAATTCACCACAAGTGGCAAAAGATTTTTGCAACATCATGCGAATATTTTTCCCAACAAGATGGAAAAGAAAATTGGATATTAATGTATCTCCACGAGTGGAGAAATCCTTTATAAATCCACCGTTTCATTATGAAAAGTGATAAAATTGTAATCATTTATATGAAAAAACAAAAACCGTGAATCCTTTGATAAACAAGGGTTTCACGGTTTTTTTAATTTTGCAAGGATTAGAAACTATTCAGTACTTTATTTTTTACACAAAGCTCTCTAAAAAAATCAAACACTTAAATGCTCATGACATAATCTCCAGGTATTTTGTTTTTTCTCAAACACATTTGTTGCTTTGCCGCTTCCAGGTACTTCTTTTCCATTAATTATGCCTTTATAAAACTATGGATAGATACATACTGCGTGATAGTCACTGGCAGATATCCATTTTACAGATCTTGCTTCATAAGATTCATTTGACCAAAATAAAAATCATGCCAATAGGAGCTAAGTAAGAATAAAAATACATGTCCACAGAAAGCCTTTATTCATAAATTACTCCATATCGAGCACATTAAGTCTAGGAGGTGAATGGTATGGCGAATAAAGGCAACAAAAACAACAAACAGACGATAAACGTAAGAACACACAATCCTTTTGATGTTTATAAAAGCACTGATGATGGGAAAAGTAATAGCAATAACAATAATCCTAATGATAATCTAAACGAAGAATTTGCAGCAGAATGGGATGCAAAAGCGAAAAATAAAAACAATCAGCCAAATCATGAGAAAAGTCAGCAATCGAACCGAAAAAAGAAAAAGTCCTAGAGGAACAGTAGTTATTAATAGCGTAGTTACTTTTCATGGAAAGTAATCTTACATGTTTTGTTCATATGGACTGAATAGTTTCTTATATAAAATCAATATGAAAAGCTCACTGATCGATAGATGAGTGGGCTTTTAAGTTAAGAGTTAATCCTTGATAATAACGCCAAGCATTGCGGCAATAGCAGCGGCTTGATCGTAGCGTATAGCCATTCCATCTGCTAAGCTTGGTGTCAATTTTATATCAATAAAATCAGAGGTAGAAAAATCAATACCATTCAGTTTACTTTCTGTGAAATCTGCCATTTGCAATTGACATTTCAAAAAATCTACTTGATCCAAGTGAACATTTTGGAAAAATGCTTCCTCTAATTGGCAATCCTTAAAACAAACATGTTTGAACGTGCTTTCAGAAAAAATAGCGTAATTCATCAAGCAATCTTGCCAGTACACATCTTTCAATTTACTATGAATGAATTGCGAGCCGATCAATTTACAAGAGTGAAAATGGCAGCGATAAAAGATGGATTTAGTGAAATTAAAATTAGATAAATCGCATTTTTTGAAGGTAATATCTAAAAATTCCATTTGCGAATAATCATTCAATAAGAATCTGCAATTTTCAAATTGTACTTCTTGTAGTTGTTTTCTGCCAAAGCGACAATCAATATCACAATCAATCAAATGCATATTTTCTTCGATTTCTTCTAGCATAATATTTCCATGCTGAAGTGTTTGTAAATAGTTTTTTGAGGGTGCTATTATTTTGTTCATTTCAGTCACCACGCTAATTAGATTTAATAAATAGAGTATCTCATATTTTAGATCGAATAAAGAAGTAATCATGATTAACCTTGTCAGTATTCTAAGTGTGTTAGACTTAATCACGAACTATTTATATATGATAGCTAAAAATGTTCGGAAAAAGTATTGAAATGGTTTAAAAAGCGTGCTATATTATCAAAGTAAATTAAATCACGTCGTCGTATAATGTTGGGAATATGGCCCGAAAGTTTCTACCGAGTTACCGTAAATGACTTGACTACGATTTTAGTAAAGGAGAAAATATTTTCTTCTATAGCTTTAAAAGGATCGTAGACAGTCAACCTATTTCTATAGTTGATTGTCTTTTTTATTCTCGCGACGTATAAGACGACACACGGAGGATTAATCATGAAAAAGTATTTCCAATTTGAAGAGCTTGGCACAAATTATCGCCGAGAGATAATTGGTGGATTAACGACATTCTTAGCAATGGCATATATTTTAGCGCTAAATCCATTGATTTTAACGCTAGCAGATGTAAAAGATTTACCAGATGCATTGCGTATGGATCACGGTTCAGTGTTTGTAGCTACTGCTTTAGCTGCAGCAGTTGGTTCATTTATCATGGGCTTTATCGCAAAATATCCTATTGGTTTAGCACCAGGTATGGGATTAAATGCTTTCTTTGCTTACACAGTTATTTTAACTTACCATATTCCATGGCAAACAGGTTTAACGGGTGTATTCTTCTCTGGTGTAATCTTTATTATTCTTTCTTTAACAGGTATTCGCGAAACCATTATTAATGCAATTCCTGTTCAACTAAAATACGCTGTTTCTGCAGGTATTGGTTTATTTATCACTTTTGTTGGTTTAAAAAATGCGGGCATTGTTGTTGCTAGTGATAGTACATTCGTTACTTTGGGCGACTTCACAGATCACAACGTTTTATTAGCCATTGCAGGTACCTTTATAACAGTTATTTTATTAGCACGTAAAGTAAAAGCTGGTATCTTCTACGGTATGATTATTACATCGATTCTTGGTATGATTTTTGGTTTAGTAGAAGTTCCAAAAGCGGTTGTTTCATCAATTCCGAGTGTTGCTCCAACTTTCGGTGTTGCATTGGATCCAATTATCCACGATCCAGCATCATTATTTAATGTGAAATTCTTGATAGTTGTATTAACATTCTTATTTGTTGATTTCTTTGATACAGCTGGTACCTTGATGGCTGTCGCAAACCAAGCAGGATTAGTAAAAGATAATAAACTACCACGTGCTGGTAAAGCTCTATTAGCAGATGCTTTAGGTACTACAGTTGGTTCTATTTTTGGTACATCAACTACTACTGCATATGTTGAATCTACAGCTGGTGTTGGTGCAGGTGCACGTTCTGGTTTTGCCGCAGTTGTAATCGGTATTTTATTCTTATTATCACTATTCTTCTCACCATTGTTAAGTGTGGTTACCACAGCTGTAACTACTCCAGCACTTGTGATTGTAGGGGTAATGATGGCATCATCTTTACGTTTAATTGAATGGGATAAATTTGAAATTGCTGTACCAGCATTTATGACAATGTTTATGATGCCAATGGGCTATAGCATTGCAACTGGTATCGCAGTTGGTTTTATCTTCTATCCAGTAACCATGTTACTTGCAGGACGTAAAAAAGAAGTTCATCCATTAATGTATGCTCTATTCTTTGTATTCTTGGCTTACTTTATTTGGGTAAGATAACTACTCTGAAATAACAGATGAAATCGTCGTCAAAGTCATTATTTAATTGACTTTGGCGACTTTTTTTATATTGTCCAATTGGAATGAAAAATTCTCTTTAGAATGTATTGATTTACCTTACTATACAAACGAGCAGTAAAATCCACCATCTCAAGATATAGAGAGAAACAAGAGAGATAGATGGGGACTAACTGCCACATGTGTCAGACTGGTTCGGACGGGTAAGATGTTGACCACCCAGGTGTTGTCATAGGACGTGGCACTTTTTACTTCCACTGTGGGGATGAAGAAAATCCTACTGATGGAAGCTTTACTTCATTAAATGCTTGCTAGAAAAATTGTGTGGCTGAATGAAATTTAAATAAAAATATGACATTATGAGTGGTAGAGTGTTAATGTAAGCTATGCTGTATGAAAAGGACTAACGCGATTTCAGTAATACTGTAATATGGAAAATTTCTATTTGGTTCATTAAACTTTAGAAGTAAAAGGAAGAAGCTTAAACTACTTTCGTGGAAAACATCTTTCGTAGTAAAGTGTTCTAAAAATACGAAGTGTATGATAAATGGTTATTCTATTAGGAAAAGTGCTGAAATAATGGGCATTAACATAGCAACAAGTTTCTTCTGGAGACATGAGACTACATAAGAGTATTTTTCGCATAGGCTCTGTTGAAGGTATTATTGAGGCTGATGAAGTGTTTATTGCTGAAAGCTTTAAGGATACAAAACCCTCTAAAATGCCAAGAAAATCTTGTGAAAGAGGTAAGCTAGTTAAAAGAGAGCTAACGAATAAGTACAGGCGGTAACTACTATTAATAGGCAGGTAATTCAATCATGGAACTATTATGTAAGATGTAAGAATTTTATGATTCAATGTAATGTAGCCTATGCCTACACAAAAACAGCAGATTAAAAAAGAGAGCTAATATTTGTAAAGGAGCTTGAGGTATGACAGAATTTTGGGAATCAAGTTTTATGAAAAATCAAATGATGTGGGGATTCGAACCTTCAGATTCCGCAATCTTGACAAAGGACTTTTTTCTTGAAAAGCAAGTTAAGGATATATTGATCCCTGGTATTGGATATGGTAGAAACGCAAAGGTTTTTATTGACAATGGAATAGATGTAACAGGTATTGAGATTTCAAAAACAGCGATTGAATTGGCAAGGGAAAATGGGCTTAATATTAATATTTTTCATGGTTCAGTAACCGATATGCCTTTTGATAACAAGCTTTATGATGGCATATTTTGTTATGCACTTATTCACTTATTGAATAAGCGTGAAAGAGATAAGTTTATTAAAGATTGCTATGATCAGTTAAAGCCAAACGGATATATGATTTTCACTACTATTTCCAAAGAAGCCCCAATGTTTGGAAAGGGTAAGCAGCTGGGCAAGGACTATTTCGAGATAATGGAAGGAATAAAAATGTTTTTTTATGATTCCGCCTCGATAAAACAAGAATTTGGGAAATATGGACTGATAGAATCTTCGGAAATTGTTGAGCCACATAAGAATATGGAAAATAAACCTCCATTTAAATTCATAATGGTAAAGTGTCAAAGAGAGCAATAACTACAATTGCATAAAAAATCAAAAATAGTGAATTGGTCATTGTAAGGCTTATTTACCCCGCTTTAAAGGGCAGCAAGACCCCCCATCTCGAGATATAGAGAGAAACGAAAAAGATAGATGGGAGATCAACTGCCCGTAAAAGTCCGATTGGTTCAGGCCAACAGGATGTTGGTCCCTCAGGTGTTGCCACAGGACGTGGCGCTTTTAACCTGAGTTCTTCTCCATCAGTGGGGGATGAAGAAAACCTCCACTGATGGAGAAGAACTTTATAACCTATTTACTATCATCTTCAAGTGCTCATATATTATTAATAAAAAGGGATTAAGGGAAGTCACAGGGCTTCCCTTAAAAATCACTTGATTTTTGATACTATTTTAAAGCATAGTCTAAAAGAAAAAGTAAAAACTATTTTAAAATAAAAGATTGACAATTAATTAATAGGAGAGTATAGTTATCAACGTTGACTGTTGACTCGTTAAGAGATAAAACGACAGAATGTGACTTCGTTTTCCATTAAAAAAGTTCTTGACTTTAGATGATGATTGCGATAAGATATATGAGTCGTTAAAACAACGATAAGATATGAACCTTGAAAACTGAACAAGCAAGACGTTAATCAATAAAATTTGTTCACTAACCTTCGTTAGTGATAAAGACAAAATAGATATCATCTTCGGATGATACGCTAGCAAAGCAAATGAGCTTTCAAACTTAACTTTTATGGAGAGTTTGATCCTGGCTCAG
>NZ_VCBL01000005.1 GCF_007896435.1 Rummeliibacillus suwonensis | reverse complement strand
CCTGTTCCCATGCCGAACACAGAAGTTAAGCTCTTGAGCGCCAATGGTAGTTGGGGGCTGTCCCCCTGCGAGAGTAGGACGTTGCTAGGCGTATTAAGGTACTACTAATTTTAATTGGTAGTACCTTTTTTAATATACTAGTATAATGAAGAAGTTTAACAATAGTATATGGATAAAATCTAATAAAGAAGTAGAAATAAATCCAATTTAATAGACCCAGTATTACTGTTGAGCTTGCTGAAGATAAAAAATAAAACTCATTAATATAAAAAAATACTTGCAAGTTGTTAATATCCTGTTATAATAAATTATGTTAGGTTTAGCCTTATATAAATATTGTTCCGAAGTAGCTCAGTTGGTAGCAGCATCTGACTGTTAATCAGAGGGTCGCAGGTTCGAGTCCTGCCTTCGGAGCCATTTTTTTGTCTGTGCTTCCATAGCTCAGCAGGTAGAGTGCTTCCATGGTAAGGAAGAGGTCACCGGTTCGAGCCCGGTTGGAAGCTTTAATTATTTTTTAGCAAACAAACTAATATTTCAAAATACAAGAAAATTATTTTTATTATATTGTTGTAAAACCTATAGCTATGTGATATAATATTAAATGTCCTGTTAAAAGTACAATTAATGGCCCCTTGGTCAAGCGGTTAAGACACCTCCCTTTCACGGAGGTAACATGGGTTCGAATCCCGTAGGGGTCACCACTTCTAGTTTAATACATATTGGAGGATTAGCTCAGCTGGGAGAGCATCTGCCTTACAAGCAGAGGGTCGGCGGTTCGATCCCGTCATCCTCCACCACTTTGGAGGGGTAGCGAAGAGGCTAAACGCGGCGGACTGTAAATCCGCTCCTTCGGGTTCGGCAGTTCGAATCTGCCCCCCTCCACCATCTATTGGGGTATAGCCAAGCGGTAAGGCAACGGATTTTGATTCCGTCATGCCCTGGTTCGAATCCAGGTACCCCAGCCATTTTTATATTTTGAGTCATTAGCTCAGTTGGTAGAGCATCTGACTTTTAATCAGAGGGTCGCTGGTTCGAATCCTGCATGACTCATCAATTATAGAATATAACCTTCTTCTAATAATTAGAGGAAGGTTTTTTGGTGTATTAGAAATTTTAATCTAAATCAATTTCATAATGTAGAATCGAGATAAAGAATATAAAGCTTTCCACAATATACTTTAATATTTGGGTTTCTGCGTTCTGCTACAGATGACACTTTCTGCGGGCTTGACTTCAATCTTCTCGCTCCAACGTGGAGTTGGGTTCATAGCTTCTTCTGCATCAAAAGTGCAAGCGACAGACGTGAAGCCGTTGTCACAGGACGTGATGCTTTTGGTCTTTGCCCCTTCAATATTCTAGATCACTGAAAGAATCAATTTAGCTCCAAAAACATAATAAAAATCAACTTTTTTAGCTTATGAAATGAAAGAAAAGGGAGATCTTTATCGTTAAAATGGCAATCCTCTAGTTTTTCAGTGTGTGCATCTTAATATTCCTGTGTGGTTTTCATTCTTCATCAGTTCAAGCCCTCCCTGCATGACTTTGAATAAACCCTCCCTGAACTAATAGCGCACGAAGAAAATGAATATACATTTCCGAAAAGTCACCGTCATAATCCTCTCCATAACTCTCAAAATTAGTCATCCTTAAATTCCTGTATTTCCTAAAAAGAAAATAATTTATGGGATTGACCTATTTGAATAAAAATACAGAAAAATGTCTTGTTGAGCCATAAGTATAGCTGCCGTTACAATGAAAATAACTTACAAAGGGGGTATCGTTGTATGGCACTATTAAATATTTCAATGATTGGTGTACCGATGGATTTAGGGCAACTACGTAGAGGTGTAGATATGGGGCCAAGTGCGATTCGATATGCGGGTGCGAAAGAGCGTTTAGAATCTATTGGGCATAAGGTCGTCGATGAAGGAGATATCTATATTGATCATTCGAAAAAAGGGGTTTCTGATAATACATCATTGCGAAACTTAGATATCGTTGTTAATGTGAATGCCGAATTAGCTCATAAGGTCCATAGAGTGGTAAATGAGGGCCGATTCCCATTAATATTAGGCGGTGATCATAGCATTGCAATTGGCACATTGGCAGGTATATCAGATCACTATAAAAACTTAGGTGTCATTTGGTATGATGCTCATGCAGATATGAACACAAGCGAAACATCCCCATCAGGTAATATCCATGGGATGCCCTTAGCTGTTAGCATGGGATTAGGACATGAGCGTTTAGTGAATATTAGAAATTATGCACCAAAAGTAAAACCTGAAAATATCGTTATAATTGGTGCTCGATCAATTGATGAAGGGGAAAAGGCATTAATTCGTAAAAAGGGCATAAAAGTCTACACGATGCATGAAATTGATCGTTTAGGAATGCCAAATGTTATACAGGATGCCATTATATATTTACGAGGGCAAAACGTAGATGGAGTTCATCTATCATTAGATTTAGATGGAATTGATCCGATTTATACTCCTGGGGTTGGAACGCCAGTACCAGGAGGAATTACGTATCGTGAAAGTCATTTAGCAATGGAAATGTTGCAGGATTCAGATTTGATTACCTCTGCAGAGTTTGTGGAGGTTAATCCAATTCTTGATGAGAGAAACAAAACCGCTGATGTAGCTGTTGCATTGATGGGATCCTTATTTGGGGAGAAATTAGTATAAAGCAGGAAACTTTTTTCCTTTCATGGAGCGATATTTTCTGGAACGGGGGTCTAGGAATGTCGCGTCATGTGGAAACGACTTCGTGACCAACATCCTATTGCCCCGAAGTGCATTGAACACATATCGCCAGGAAAGCGAGTAAGCCATAGCGGAAATCAGTTGACTTGTCTATTTTCGATGAAATTTAAAATTGACACGCAGCATGGAGTAAAATCAACTTCTGGGTTCGTAGAAAGATCTTTGTCAATTAAAATGTTGATATTATAAGTTTTTTCAGTGCCTCCGTTTTATTTCTAAATGTCTCACTTTTATATGGTGAAAATGATAAAAGTTGTAAGAAATTCAAAGAAAGTATTGGTATAATAGAATCAAATAATATTTTTTAAAAAATTTGAAATAAAAGTGAAACCAAAAAGGAATCTGTTCGTATATAACAGGTAACCGCATAGCGGAGGGGAAATCACATGGATGCGTTAGTCAACAAAAGAATAAAGCAAGTGCTGAAAGGTGATCAACATGCGTATTCAGATATTGTGAGCCTCTATCAGCAAAAAGTATATCAAGTATGCTTCCGTATGTTGAACAACCAACATGAAGCAGAAGATATAGCACAGGAAGCTTTTATACGTGCATATACAAATCTACACACTTTTGATTTAGAACGGAAATTTTCAACATGGCTATTTCGTATAGCAACTAATCTGTGTATAGACAGGATCAGGAAAAAGAAACCGGACTATTATTTAGATGCAGAAGTTACAGGTACTGATGGTCTTGATTTGTATTCTCAAATTTCGTCAAATGATCGACTGCCTGAAGAGGAAGTCGAAAGAATGGAATTGCAGGAAAGAATTCAATATGAAATAAGTTGCTTGCCTGATAAGTATCGTATGGTTATTATTTTAAAGTATATTGAAGAGTTACCATTGCAGGAAATCAGCGATGTGTTAGATATGCCACTAGGAACCGTAAAAACACGTATTCATCGTGGTCGCGAAGCATTAAGAAAGCAATTGAGCAATTTGTAGGAGGGGTTTCACTATGAGTACATGCCCTGAACATATCGTGCAATATATGCATGAATATCTAGATGGGGATATTAGTCGCGAACATGAGCAAGAGCTAAGGGCACATATGCAAAATTGTAAGGACTGTCAAAAGCATATGCAGGAGTTAACAAGTACTATTGCGTTCGTGAAAAGTGCAGCCGTTATTGAAGTGCCTCCAAATTTTGTAGAACAAGTTATGCAAAGACTGCCGAAAAGAAAAATGCGTTCTGGCGTACAACGTTGGTTGCGTCGACATCCTTTTTTGGTTGCTGCAGCAATGTTTTGCATTTTCATGAGTGCATCCCTTTTTTCAGGCTATAAAAATGATCAGGAGTTTTCTGTTACAAAACAACCTAACTTACAAGTGGAAGGTCAAACTGTCATTGTACCTGAGGGAAAAACAGTAAAAGGTGACATTGTTGTAAAGAATGGTGATATTGTCGTAAAAGGTGCAGTTGATGGAAATATTACGGTTATCAACGGTAAATATATGGCTTCTACCGCAAATGTTACTGGTCAAATTGAGGAAGTGGATGAAGTGTTTGAGTGGCTCTGGTATAAAATAAAAAGCAACGCAAAAAGCGCTTGGTCTTTTATTGATAAAAATGAATAAACTAATGAAGAAGCCTACTGGCATTATAGTGGGCTTTTCTGCTTTATACGGGCGGAAATAAAGGTAGTTGTGCTATACTTGACCTATACGTACTCGCTAGAAAAGTGGGGGATCCACATGTCTTTAATTAATGAATTTACACAATTCACCAGTAATCAATGGGTGAGAATGGTATTAAATGTAATCGATATTTTATTAGTCTGGTTGGTCATTTATAATATATTAACACTGATTCGTGGTACTAAGGCCGTTCAGCTTTTAAAAGGAATATTTGTCATTATCATTATTCGAATTATAACTGTTTATTTCGGACTAACTACGTTAGGGTGGATGACAAAGCAGGTTATTGAATTTGGTTTCTTAGCAATTATCATTATTTTCCAACCTGAATTGCGTAGAGCGTTAGAACAATTAGGACGAGGAAAATTATTTGCTCGAAGTAATTTACAAGAGGAAGAAGAACAAGCCAGATTGGTATCTGCCATGTCTAAGTCCGTTAGCTATATGGCGAAGCGTCGTATCGGAGCGCTTATTTCAATTGAACGAGAAACAGGGCTAAATGATTATATTGAAACAGGGATTCCAATGTACTCTGAAATCTCTTCTGAGTTAATCATTAATATATTCATACCTAATACACCGCTTCATGATGGTGCAGTGATTGTTCAAAAAAATAAAATAGCTGCAGCAGCCTGTTATTTACCTTTATCAGAAAGTCCTTTTATTTCAAAGGAACTAGGAACGCGTCATCGTGCAGCAATTGGAATTAGTGAAGTAACTGACGCTATAACCATAATTGTTTCAGAGGAAACAGGTGCTATCAGTTTAACGATAAATGGTGATTTACATCGTGATTTATCGATCGAAGAGTTTGAATCTAGACTTCAACGTGCATGGTTTGGGACATCAACTACTGCAGTCGGTACCTCCAAATGGAACTGGAGGGGGGATAAAAAGTGATGGATAAACTAATTGAGAGTCCATGGTTTTTACGCATTACCGCACTCGCGTTAACATTACTCATTTTCTTTACCGTAAAGTCTGAAACAAGTACGGAGAACAATACGAAAACCACTTATGATAGCCAAGCGGAGGTTATTCATGATGTCCCAGTCAAGGTTCTATACGATAATGAGAATTTAATTGTTTCAGGAGTCCCAGAGACAGTCGATGTCGCTATTAAGGGACCATATGCATTGGTAATACAAAAAAAAGCCTTAAAAGATTTTCAGATTTACCTAGATTTGAGTAAAGCAACAATTGGACAACATAAGGTCAAATTTAAATATAAAGGATTTTCGGATAAGTTAGATGTCCAAATTGAACCTTCAGCTGTAAATGTTTCGATCGAAGAAAAGGTGACACGGACATTTAAAGTAGATCCAGATTTTAATGAAAGCCAATTAGCGCCAAATTATTTTGTCAAAGCGATGTATGCAAATCCAAATGAAGTCACTGTAACAGGAGCTAAAAGTGTAGTTGACAGTATTGCTTATGTCAAAGCAATGCTATCGGGGCAACTTTCAGCTACAGAATCCTTTACAAAAGAAGCAACTGTCAAGGTGCTGGATCGTGATATGAACAAATTAGATGTTTCTGTTAACCCGGCGAACGTACAAGTGAAGGTTGACATTGGAGAGTATAATAAGGAAGTGCCGATTTCTTTAAATGTTAAAGGAAGTCCCAAAAATAATCTGAAAGTAAAAACATTGAGTGCTGAAACAAGTCATATTACATTGTTTGGATCGAAAAAGGATTTAGAAAAAATAAATACATTTCCTGTTGATGTAGATGTTTCAAAACTAGAAAAGTCCGGTAATGTTACTGTCAATCTATCAAAGCCAACAGGTGTGACAAAACTCTCTGTAAATCAACTAAAAGTTCATGTATCATTAGATGAGTCCATAACTACTGACGAACAAGAAGATGACAGTGCAACCAAGCAAGAGGAAACATCTAATACGTCTACTACGACCTTTGAGAATGTTAGAGTGAAAATAAGAAATTTAGATACAAAACAATACACCATTGAAGAAAATGCAGATCATTTTGTATCAGTTGTGATTACTGGTGATGAGCAAAAACTGTCCAAACTTAAGGCATCAGATATACAGCTATATGTTGCTGCAAACGATGTGAAGGAAGGCGTCAATACCTTGCCAATAATAGGTAGCAGCCCTTCTGGTACTTCATGGAAAGCTACACCAAGTACTATAAAACTAAAAGTGAAACAACTGTCATAAAAGGATTCGTAAAAATGGCATACAGTTTTGAAGGAGAGAATAACAAAATGGGTAAATATTTCGGAACAGACGGCGTCCGCGGTGTCGCCAATAGTGAGCTAACACCTGAGTTAGCATTTAAATTGGGACGCTTTGGTGGATACGTTTTAACGAAAGAAACCACAGAACGTCCGAAAGTTTTAATAGGGCGAGATACACGTATTTCTGGAGAAATGTTAGAAGGTGCGCTTGTGGCTGGTTTGCTATCAGTTGGCGCCGAAGTCATGCGCTTAGGTATTATTAGTACACCAGGAGTTGCCTATTTGACTCGTGTCATGAGTGCCCAAGCTGGTGTCATGATTTCAGCTTCTCATAATCCTGTAGCAGATAACGGTATTAAATTCTTTGGCCCAGACGGTTTTAAACTATCAGATGCACAAGAAGACGAAATTGAGGCACTGTTAGATCAAGAACAAGATAATTTACCTCGCCCGATAGGTGGGGATTTAGGTTCAGTAAGTGACTACTTCGAAGGTGGTCAAAAGTATATTCAATATTTAAAACAAACTGTTTATGAGGACTTTACAGGTATCCATATTGCATTAGACTGTGCGCATGGTGCGACATCAGCTTTGGCGACGCATCTATTTGCTGATCTTGAAGCGGATCTGTCAACAATGGGCTCTTCACCAAATGGTTTGAATATTAATGATGGCGTTGGCTCCACACATCCTGAAAAGTTGGCAGAGTTTGTGGTGGAAAAAGGTGCGAATGTAGGTTTAGCATTTGATGGAGATGGCGATCGTTTAATTGCAGTGGATGAAAATGGTCAAATCGTTGATGGAGATCAAATCATGTATATTTGCGCAAAGCATCTACACGAAGAAGGAAAATTAAAACAAGATACCGTTGTTTCAACGGTTATGAGTAATATGGGCTTTTATAAAGCTTTAGAAAGAAACGGTATGCATAGTGTTCAAACAAAAGTAGGCGATCGTTATGTTGTAGAAGCTATGCGTGAAGGCAACTATAATGTGGGTGGCGAACAATCTGGCCATATCGTATTTTTAGATTACAACACAACAGGCGATGGGCTACTCACAGGCTTACAACTCGTGAATACAATGAAAGTGACAGGCAAGAAACTATCTGAGCTTGCTTCCGAAATGACCGTATTCCCTCAAAAGCTCATCAATGTTCGCGTGACAGATAAACATGCTGTAAAAGAAAACGAAAAGGTAGCAGCCATTATCGCACAAGTTGAACAAGAGATGAATGGCGATGGGCGCATACTCGTTCGTCCTTCAGGTACTGAACCATTAGTTCGTGTGATGGTAGAAGCACCATCAAGCGATCTATGCGAATCCTATTGCAAACGAATCGCCGATGTCGTTCGCGATGAATTAGGATTAAAGGATTAACCGTTAAGATAGAATAGATTATTAATAAAAAAGCCATATCATACGAATTTAATTTGTAAGGAAGAGATCCTTAAATGCTATTAACGGGTTTTGTTTTGAGGTGTAAACATTCAAAAGCATTACGAATAACACAAAGGATCACAAATAAAATAGCAGAGCCATTCATACTCGAATGTGCTTTGCTATTTTTTATTTTTAGGACATAACTGGGGTACCTGTATAGTATAAGTAATTACTTACTTAGTTTGTTCATTAACAATGAAACTGGTTAGTTGATAAAGACTTAAAACTAAATAAGTTCTTCTAGTTCTAAATAGTCACTTTTTGTTTCATTTTTGGATATTACTACATAGGTTTCGGTTGAAGCAAATGAATTAACACTATTAATGAAATGCTCTATATCAGCTATTTTTTTTAGACGCAGTTTAACAATATAGCAAGTCTTACCCGCAATTCTATAACAAAATTCCACAAAGGGATATTCATTAATAAAATTATTGAATTTTATATATTGTCCATTTCTCACAGTAACCTCTATAAAACACTCTACATCGAATCCTAATTTCTTGTAGTCAATTTCAATTGTATATCCCTTTAGAACACCTTCGCTTTCAAGTCTTCTAACTCTCTCAGTCACTGATGGTGATGACAAATGAACCCTCTTAGCCAACTCTCTCATGGATAATCTTGAATCCTTTGAAAGTAAATATAATATTTTTTTATCTAAGTCATCTATTTTCAATATGAACATCCTTTCTGTTAATTTGATTTCAAATGTAAAAAAATTCCCTGTAAATCTTTTCAAATTGAAAGGAAAAAAGAATTCTATTTAGTTATAATTATACTATATTTTTCAAATTCTTCAGAAGTAATCATACAGAAATAATTTACGTTCTACACTAATACTTCATCATACTATAAGAATGGAAGTGTTCAAATGTTAATTATTCAGGATTACGATATTTCAAAACAATCACCATTGAAGATGATAAAAATTGGTACTCTTGGACCAGCAGGGACAAGTAGTGAATATGCGGCCAATAGATTTTGTAATAATTATTTTTTAAATAGGGGCCTTAAAAGTGAATTAATACTCTTTAATACATTTGAGGAAGCTATGGATAATTTGTTAAAAGAAACCATAGATTATGTTATCGCTCCCCATGCATATCCAGGCATAAATAATTTTTACATGAGACCAGATATCAATTTAGTCGAATTATTCAGATGTGATACACCAATGTATGGATTAGCCATTCGGCCTGAATTTAATTTTAATCCAGATTTATTAGAAAAAGAAATAATTGTATCTCATCCGGCACCTGTTAATCTAGTAAATTATTATTTAAAACGGGATGTAAAAATAAAGATGGTCAATTCTACAAGTGTTGCAGCTTATGAAGTAAAAGAAGGCATATACAATATGGCTATTACAAATGCATTAGCTAAAGAAAAATATAATTTAAAATTTGTTTATGAATTCAAAAGTATACCTATGAGTTGGTCAGTATTTGAAAGGGGAGATTTGAATGAATAAAGATTTAATGGACACTAAAAACTTATACTTTCCTGAACCAGTGTTGAAAGAATGGGACAATGGAGTAAAGCAATATTCTACTAAACGAGGAAATACGGAAGTTTTAATTTCATATGTTCCGCCAGGCACCACATTCAAGCACAAACATAAAGAAGCGCAACTTGGAATGGTGATATCAGGAGAATTGCTGGTGAATGTAGCTGGATATGAAAGAAAATTAACGCCTTTAGATAGTGTTTATATTGCTCCGCCCAATGTACTTCATGGAGCGACTAATTGTTCAAATCAAGAAGTTATTGCCATTGATGTGAAAAGATATAATGAAAATGAAAAATATACAGCACCTAATGAGTATTTTCTAGAACCATTTGAAAAAAGAGATCTATTACCGGGAATGGGAGTTACCTTTTTCGTTGAAGACTGGATTGAGGTAATGATAGCTGAAATTCCTAGTAATGGTGGGGAAATGCCTCAACATAAACATAAGAACGAACAGATTGGGATTTGCATTGGTGGAGATTATGAAATGACTATTGAAGGTGTTACTTATAATATGAATTTCGGAAGCACGTATTTTTGTGAACCTAGAGAAGTACATGGCGCCATCAACAAATCAGACCATGCATCTAAATCTATTAATTTATTTTTACCTCCTAGATACCATCGTTCTAAGTAATATAGAAGAAAACAATTTTCAGGAGGTTCATGGATGAAAAATTTAAAAGATAAAGTTGTAGTCATTACGGGCGCTGCATCAGGTATAGGTTTGGCTGCAGCAGAAGCTTTTCTTAATGAAGGATCAAAAGTTGTGATAGCTGATATAGATGAGGAAAACGGTTATAAAGCAGTCAAAGACTTAAACCAAGAAAATGTATATTTTATACGAACTGATGTTACTAAAGAAACTGACTGTTCAAATCTAATACAAGAAACTATTGAAAAATATGGTCAAATCGACGTTTTTTTAAATAATGCAGGGATCGAGATTACTACACCCATTCATGAAATGAGTATTGAGGAATGGAATAAATTGATAAGTGTGAATCTTACTGGCGTGTTCTTGTGTAGCAAGCATGTGTTAAAACAGATGATCAAAAATAAAAAAGGCAATATTATAAATACTTGTTCAGTAGGTGGATTAGTAGCTTGGCCTGGTATTCCTGCCTACAACGCCAGTAAAGGTGGTGTATTGCAATTGACCAAATCTCTTGCTATAGAATATGCAAAATATAATATTAGGGTCAATTGTGTTTGCCCGGGGGTAATAGATACGCCTTTGAATGAAAAATCTTTTCTTCAAAATAATGTAGGTACACTTGAAGAAATAAAAAAACAAAAATCTAAGCTAAACCCAATAGGCAGATTAGGTACTGTTAAAGATATTGCAAATGCAATGGTTTTCCTTGCTTCAGATGAATCTAGTTTCATGACGGGCTCAACTTTAACGGTTGATGGGGGATACACTGCAATATAAAAAAACAGTGTCTGCATGAAGGAAAAGCTATTTCCTGTGCATACCTTGTCTGTTCCATTATTGCATAAACATCTGTCATAAATGAATATTTGTGTTTGATAAAAGAACAAAGTACTAAAATGGAGCCTCCTCAATCCTTCGCCATCACCATATGAAATTGATTGTTAGAAATAGGCATATTCATGAAGTAGGCAAGCACCTGCTAGTATTACTTTTGAAAAAATCCATCCACTATTAAATTTGGATATCACCTTTTGGCTCTCTTCGAAAAACTAGAGTCAAACAACAGAAACAGAAAAAGAGTGAAGGAGTCAAAAGGTGACCGCTTTCTATAGAAAATCTAACAAACTTTTCAGTTGTCCGAATCAACTGGAAATTCTATCGGAAAGCACTCTTACTACAAATACGCGAGGAGGAATCGATATGAAAAAAAATATATTAGTAATAGCTGATTTAGGAGGATGTCCTCCTGATATGTTTTATAAAAGTGTAGCTGAAAAATATAATATCATCAGCTATATTCCTAGACCATTTGCCATCACAAAAACTCATGCTCATTTTATTGAAACTTATTCAATTGCGATTATAAAAGATCCCCAATATTTTAAAAGCATAACTGATTATACACATCCAGATTCAATTTATTGGGCACAAGAAGAGTATAACAAACCTGAAGATGCAGTCGTTGAAGATATAATTAAAATTGCAACAATGTTTGATGTCAAGGCAATAACTACTAATAATGAGTTATTTATATTGCCAATGGCTAAAGCTTGCGAAAAGCTCGGATTAAGAGGTGCAGGAGTAAAAGCCGCAGAGAAGGCAAGGGATAAAAATTTAATGAGAGAGTCATTTAATGCTTCAGGTATAAAGGCTATAAAAAGTAGGAGAGTAACAACATTAGACGATTTTAAAAAGGCTATAGATTATGTTGGTGTACCCTCAGTTTTAAAACCAACTTACTTAGCTAGTTCTATAGGAGTTACCTTTATTAATGATAAAGCCACTGCAGAAGATCTTTTCTTAAATGATAAGAAATTTTTAGAAAGTATAGATGTACCTAAAGCTGTTACATATAAAGCGCCATTTATACTTGAGGAGTATCTTGAAGGAGAGTATAAAGACTGGTACTCAGAAGAGGGATATTCTGACTATGTTAGTGTTGAAGGTATGATGGTCAATGGAAAATACTATCCTTTAGTAATTCATGATAAAACACCTCAAATAGGTTTCACTGAAACTGCACATATCACATCGACCATTTTAGATGATGATGCTCAAAAAAGAATAATTACTGCTGTTTCAAAGGCTAATGAGGGTCTTGGATTAGAATATTGTTCAACCCATACGGAAGTTAAACTAATGAAACACAGAGAAGTAGGGATAATTGAAACAGCTGCACGGTTCGCGGGGTGGAACATGATTCCAAATATTAAAAAAGTCTACAATGTGGATGCTCCTCAAATTTTATTAGATATTTTGTGCGATGGATATTCTCCTAGCTTACCAGACAAATTATTAAACAACCCACAAAAATACGTTGCTGATTTTCATTTATATCCTGAAAATTTCAAACAAAATGGAAGTCTACCGAACGATCTAAATCGTATTGTATTTAAAGACGTCATATTGCCTGTTAACGCATTAGTTGGTGATACACAAATCACCTCATTTGAAACAATAAAAAAAGACTCTAATATAGATTTAACATTGTTTGAATCTTTTAATGGCCTTGCTTATTTAGAGTTAAGCGGCAGTAACTCACATGATCTAGCGGAATCAATTCATAATTTACAGAATTTTTCTCGAATTATTATAGAGGAACCTAACCATGAACCAGTTAAGTAAAAACTCAAAATTATTATTATATGGGCAAGCATTATCTTTTATGGGTGATTATTGTGTCCTACCCGCTCTCTTGATCATATCCACCTATTTTCAGGATTATTGGATAACTTCAGGAGTCATCATTGTGAGAAGTCTTCCAGTAGTATTCCAACCATTTTTAGGAGGAATAGTAGATAAATATAACAGAGTAAAATTGATGTTATATACAGATATTATTAGAGGATTCGCCTTTTTAGGAGTTACCTTTTTACCTAAAGGGGAGTATCCTTTAGTATTCTTAACACTTCTTTTTATTTCTTATGGAAGTGGAGTTCTTTTTAATCCAGCTAGATTAGCAGTTATGTCTTCGATCGGAGATGATATCAAAAGGATCAATACTCTTTTTGCGAAAGCGACGACTTTATTTATCATTTTTGGAGCCATTTTTGGAGCCGCTTTTTTATACTTTGGATCTATCAAATTAGCTGTAGCTTTTAATGCACTCACTTATTTTGTTTCAGCTATACTTATTAGTAAAATGAATATCACAAAAGAAGAGGAAATAACACATGAAAAGGCTATCCCTGATCCATCATTTAACGTGGGAATAAAAACTATAATCAAGAATCCGTTTGTATTGAATGGCGTATTTACAATGATTACAATGTCCTTATTATGGGGGATAATTTATAGCTATTTTCCTTTAGTTAGTGAATCCCTTGGTAAGGGCGAAATCGGAAATTTTATACTTACATTATGTATTGGAGTGGGTGGATTCATAGGTGCGCAAATGGTTAATATATGGGGCTTTAAAAGTAACAAAGGTTTGATTTATTTTGTTCTTCTCAGCACTATTTCTTTGTCTTCCTTTATCACTTCTTCAAATTTTACAATCAATATAATAACCGCCGTTGTATTTTTTATATCAATGGAATACGGTGAAGTATTAGCTAAAGTAAGGGTGCAGGAAAACTCGCCTAATGAAATTCAAGGAAGGGTTTTCTCTATTTCAGAAGCACTGATTGGTATCTCTATGTCAATCGGCTCTACATTTATTAATTTTATTGATACACAGATCATCAGCTTTTTAATTATATCGATTATGTTACTTCTTTTTCTTTCTACCAGGTTAATTAATAAGGAATTACTCAATAATTAAACCAATAAATTAACAGGTGTGTTGATTATCCAATTTAATCCATGGAAATAGGGAGATTCGTTGATTTCCGCTCCGACTTGCTCGCTTTCCTGCGGGCGGATGTTGAGCCTCCTCGCTACGCTGCGGGGTCTCATCTATTCGCTTTTCCCGTGGGAGTCGAGCAAGCCTCCGCTTCAATCTATATAAATGACGCTAAAAACAGGGTTATACAAAAATTATGCCAAACAGACACCCTGATTTTTGGAAAATCAACACGTCTGATAAATTAACATAAAATGAAATCTGAACAAAAAGGAGAAGAAGCTAAATGTCTAATAACAAAGTCGCGTTGGTCATTGGAGCAAGTCAAGGTATAGGAAAATCAACAGCTTTATCATTGGCTGAAAAAGGATATAATGTAATCATTAATGCTAGAAGACAATCTAAATTAGAGCAAGTTCTTGCACAAGTGAATAGTCTAAATCATCACCAACAAAATATGTATTTTGTTGGTGATATAGCTAACAAACAGATCAGAGAAGAACTTTTTCATGTTATTAAAGATCAATACGGAAGATTGGATATTCTTATCAACAATGTTCCTGGTGGCAAACCAGATCATTTTTTTAATTTCGAAGAAGAGAATATCTTACAATCTATTTCTGATAAGGTTTTAACATATTTAAATTGTATTAAAAAAGCATCTTTATTAATGGAAAAAAATCAATTTGGTAGAATCATAAATCTAGTCGGTAACCTATGGAAAGAACCAGGGGACAATATGTTCACAAATAGTCTAATCAATGCAGCTTTAATCAATGCTAGTAAAAATATAGCTACACAATTGGCGCCAAATGGAATTACGATAAATTGTGTAAATCCAGGGTTTATAAAAACAGATAGATATTATAAATATATAGAGAATTTAAAAATCAATAATAATATAAATGATGAACAGGCGGAAATTCTTGTATCTCAAAATATTCCATCAAATAGAGTTGGAGAACCAAAAGAGGTAGCTACTCTGATAGCATTTCTGGCATCTGAAGGGGCCTCTTATATTACTGGACAACAAATTTCTGTAGATGGAGGAGCTTTAAAAAGTATATAGATTGGTAGGCGTGTTGATTAGGCAGAAATCAGCGAATACACTATATTTTGTGAGGGGAATTGACGATCGACACGCTTGACAGATTAGTATCATTTGTAGCATATTACAATCTGTTGTTTATACTATTTATGGGTGACACAGAACGGCATAGCCTGAACGACTATTTGTTAAACCCTATTGATTTCACATTCGGATCCATATCCCTTTTGTTTGTTTTTACCTCATTGACTTAACTTGAGTGCATCCATATATCTACATTCAGTTGATAAATGTTCATTTCATATTAAGTTGTAATAATAATGACATATTTTTTTACAAAAAACGTGCAACAAAGTTAGGATAAGTTGCGTATAATAAAGTGATTTATTTATTTTGACAATGAAATCCTTTCAATGCATGTTTGTAATTGACTATGAAAAGTGATTTCAGTATGATGAAACTGCTAATGATTTTAAAGGTCTAACCTTTAAAAATTGGCATATTGCTGAGGAGGATCGTATTGAAGCAACAAATCGGAAAACAGTTATAGCGCCAGTACTGAAGAAATCGGACGGTATATCTTCAGTAGACGAGGTGGAGGAGTATCGAAGTTTTCGGCGGATGCCTCCCGATCGCAATGCCCGATTGATGCTTACTTTTAAAGGACTCAAGCGATTGAGTAGACAGAAAAAGTAAGAAGGCAAAATAGCAGCTGCTTGACTTGTTGAATTTCACCTATTGAGGGGAAGGTTACTTTTATGCGGCTAATTTTGCAAAAGTTCGGAGGAAAAAGAAATGTGTGGAATTGTTGGGTATAATGGCTTTCTTGATGCCACAGAAATATTATTAAAAGGTCTAGAAAAATTAGAGTATCGAGGTTATGATTCTGCTGGTATTGCTCTTATCAATAAAGAAGGCGTGAAAGTTTTTAAAGAAAAAGGACGTATTGCAGATTTGCGAAACGTAGTAGATTTTTCTGTTAAGGCAACCACAGGAATCGGACATACACGTTGGGCAACTCATGGTGTTCCTAATTACCGTAATGCGCATCCACATCAAAGCGCTTCAGGTCGTTTTACAATAGTACACAATGGTGTTTTAGAAAATTATCATTTGTTACAGGATGAATTTTTACAAGGTGTACCTATGAAATCCGATACGGATACAGAAGTTGTTGTGCAACTTGTTGAAAAGTTTGTCAATGATGGCATGACAACAGAAGAAGCTTTCCGTCATACTCTAACATTGGTAAATGGTTCTTATGCACTTGCATTACTAGATGCAGAAGACCCTGAAACTATTTTTGTAGCGAAAAACAAAACCCCTTTATTGGTTGGTGTGGGTGATGGTTTCAATGTGGTAGCATCTGATGCGATGGCAATGTTACAAGTAACAAATCAATTTATTGAATTACGTGATAAAGAGATCGTTATTGTTGGGAAAGAAGCTGTTACCATTAAAAAATTAGATGGAACAGTCGTGGAACGCGCTCCATATACAGCAGAATTGGATATGAGTGACATTGAAAAGGGCACATATCCTCATTACATGCTAAAAGAAATCGACGAACAACCAAGCGTTGTCCGTAAAATTATTCAAGCTTATCAAGACGAAGAGGGAAAATTGACCATTCCTAATGATATTATAGAAGCCATTCACAATGCAGATCGTTTATATATCATTGCTGCAGGCACAAGCTATCATGCGGGTCTTGTTGGTAAACAATATTTTGAAAAAATCGCAGGCATTCCGGTAGAGGTTCACATTTCTAGTGAATTTGGCTATAATATGCCACTTTTATCGGAAAAACCATTTTTCATCTTCATCTCACAATCAGGTGAAACGGCCGACAGTCGTCAAGTATTAGTAAAGGTTAAAGAACTCGGTCATCCTGCATTAACCATCACAAATGTACCTGGTTCTACTTTATCTCGTGAAGCAGACTACACATTGCTATTACATGCTGGACCAGAGATTGCCGTAGCTTCCACAAAAGCGTATGTTGCACAAGTCGCAGTTCTAGCCATTACTGCTTATGTCGAAGCACAATTACAAGGAAAACAACCTGATTTTGACTTAAAGGCTGAGCTAGCCATTGCTGCTAACGGTATCCAATCAATCGTTGATAACAAAGAACATTTAAAGCAAGTATCAGATCAGTTCTTAAGTACAACCCGAAATGCATTCTTCATCGGTCGCATCGTAGACTACTATGTAAGCCTTGAAGGTGCATTAAAGCTAAAAGAAATCTCTTATATTCAAGCAGAAGGATTTGCAGGCGGTGAACTAAAACACGGTACAATCGCCTTAATCGAAGAGGGGACCCCTGTATTTGCCTTGATTACCCAAAAAGAGGTAAGCCTCAACCTTCGTGGCAATGTCAAAGAAGTAGTCACACGTGGTGCCAACCCATGTATCATTTCAATGGAAGGCATGGAGGAAGCAGGCGATTCCATCGTTCTCCCACAAGTGCACCAGCTACTAACGCCGCTTGTCTCCGTAGTAGCTCTACAACTTATCAGCTACTATGCAGCACTATACCGCGGCTGCGATGTCGATAAACCGCGAAACCTAGCCAAATCTGTGACAGTTGAGTAGGGGATTTTTGGGGATTAGTTTTTGTTGTTGACTTAGAATAAAGTTTGATAATTTATAAAAAAGTTCGATAATTTTAAAAAAAGATTGATAATTGATAATAAAGTTTGATAAAAAATAACCTCTCGGGTACTATATCTTCGAGAGGTTATTTTTTTATTTTTCTGAAAATTAGAGGTGTATAGTGTGGAAAGGGATTTTAACTGGCTATGGGAAAATTTAAAAGAAGGTGCTCGTCAAAAATTTGAAGATATTTGTTATGATATCTATTCTAGTGAATTTCCTAATGCAGATGTTCATAAAGTAAAAGTCACTCAAGGTGATGGTGGAATAGATATTTATATTGATGAAGAAGATGGAGAATATACGATTATTCAATGTAAATATTTTTTAAAGTATTTAGATGACAACAGAAAGAATCAAATTAGAGATTCTTTTAAAAAAGCGGTGAGTAATAATACAATGGACAATTGGATTTTATGCGTTCCAATGGATTTTTCACATAAAGAGCATAGTTGGTGGAGGGCGTGGAAAGAAAAACAAAAGAGTAAAGGTATAACTATTAAACTGCATGATGCCAGCAAATTAATGAAGTTAATAAAGAAACATAATTTGTACGAAGAATACTTTAGTACAGTACGTATAGATCAAGATTTTATAAGAGAGGTAGCTAGTGTTGATGAAAAGACTGAAATACACAATAGACTATATCCGTTAGTTAGTGCTATTACAACATTAGACTGTGATTTATTAGAAATAGCCTGTGCAGTGAATGCACTAGGAGACTTAAGAGCACACAGGTTTTTTAAGGGAAATAATATATTGAATTACTTGGACGAGTTAACGACGCTTTATGCTTATCATGCTGAAGGAGTAGGTCCATATGGTAATAGATTAAAGAATATCGAAAAAATCAATGAGGAAACGGAATTACGTAGAAAGATTATAGATGAATATCAAAAATTAAAATTTTAATTTAAATTAGAGGAAGTGAATTCATGTCCAAACGTAAGCGTATAACATCAGCTGAAAAGAAGTTGAAAGATGGTCACGGACAAGGTGTAGGTATTGATTATAAACCTTGGTTAGTTATTCAAGATGTATCATCACTTGGTCGTTCAACCCGTTTAAAGGGCATTAAAATTCCAAGACAATATGAATTTTTATCGGATTTGGAACGGAACTATTTTTATTTGTTGGAGTACTCTGATGTCGTTGTAGATATTCGCGAGCAGTTTCCACTATTACCAGCTGAGGAGACAATTATCATTGCAGGTGAATTGGGAATTAAACATCCAGTTCATCCGCAAACTAAAGAACCTATCGTTATGACAACTGACTTTCTGGTTACGAAATTAGTAAATGGACAACCAGTGCATATCGCACGAACGCTTAAATACAAAGATGATTTAATGGATAAACGCGTGATTGAAAAGTTTGAAATTGAGCGAGAATACTGGGAAAGAAAAGGCATTGATTGGGGCATCGTGACAGAACTTGAAATACCGAAAGAAATGGCGTTAAATATTTCTTTTGTTCATGCATATGCAGATTTAAAAAATAATGTGTTTTTCAGTGATTTTTCAGAAGATGATGTAGATATGTTTAGTGTGTATTTAATTACTCAATTGTTATCAGAAGAATTAACTGTAAGAGAAGCAGCCATTCAAGTAGAAGAGGTATTTGCTTTACCTACAGGTAGTGGATTGACTTTATTCAAACATCTTATCATTACTAAAGTAATTGAAGTCAACTTGATGAAAAAACTAGATGTAAATCAGGTTGTGGAAATCAAAGCTATTCGTAAGGATTATTCAGAGAAGGTGAAAGCAATATGATTTTTTATAATCAAGTATATCAATATGCTAGCAAGGATGAGAAAAATCGTATCCGCATCATTGAAATTAGTAATCCTATTGCTTATTATGTCGAATTGCATGGCGATACATCAATGCCTAAAAAAAGCGATATAGCAACGTTAGAGGCTGAGATAGAAGCCTCAGTGTTATTAGCAATATCAGATCCGTATATGGTTGGGTACGAAGATGAAGCTTTGACACCAAAACAGGTGGCAAAAAGAGATGAAGATTGGCAAGTGATTGAAGCAACGTGGGAAACGTATAAAACACAACTTTTTGACAAGAAAACACGAGAGAAAACATTTAGTTTGATAGCTGAGAAACATAGTTTAAGTAAATTAAAAGTGAAAAGAATGTATACACGTTTTTGGCAGCGTGGATTAAATAAAAACGCTCTTTTACCTGATTACATGTATTCTGGAGGTAAAGGTAAGGAACGAGATTTATCAAATACAAAGGTTGGAAGACCCCGTCTATATACTTTATCTGAAGAGGGTAAGCAAGGTATTAATATTACAGATGAGGTGAAGAAGCAGTTTAATCACGTTGTAAGAAAGTATTATCGAAAAAAAGAACAAGTTACTTTGGCAGAAACATATGATTATTTGCTACGCGAGTTTTACTCAAATAAATATACAGAAAATGGGGTAGTGAAGTTTAAAATATGGGATACCTCATGTATACCAACTTATAATCAGTTTTACTACTGGTTTAAAAAATATGAAAATCCACAATTGGATATATCACTGAGAAAAAGTACAAAAGAATTTGATTTAAAACATAGACCGATTTTAAGTAACTCTACTTTAGAAACAGATGGACCGGGTACTCGATTCCAAATTGATGCTACGATTGCAGATATTTATTTAGTAAGTTCCTTTGATCGGTCTTTAATTATAGGAAGGCCTGTTATTTATGGTGTTATTGATGTCTATTCAAGGATATTCACAGGTATGTATGTTGGATTAGAAGGTCCTTCATGGATTGGAGCAATGATGGCTTTAGATAATATGATTACAGATAAAGTGGATTATTGTGCAGATTATGATATAAAAATTGATTATTCACAATGGCCAACAAAGCATTTACCAGAGATTATTATTGCAGATAGAGGTGAGTTTGAAGGTTATGCAGTAGGAAGTTTAATTAATAATTTTAATGTGAAAATCGAAAATACTTCTGCGTATCGAGGAGATTTAAAAGGGATTATTGAACGGCAGTTTGGAACAATTAACGGGAAAATCAAACGTAAAACACCAGGAGCTATTCAAAAAGAATATCGTGAACGTGGTGACAGAGACTATCGTTTAGATGCTAGCTTGAACTTAAAAGAATTTACGAAAATAATTATTCATTTAATATTGCAACATAATCAAAAAATCATTGAAAAATATCCGTTAGAAAAAAGTATGATTGCGGATGGATTAATTGCTACACCACTTAATATATGGAACTGGGGTATAGCTAATAAAAAAGGGCGTCTTCAAAAAATTATAGATAAAAATATATTTCGACTTAACTTATTACCAAGAGGTAAAGCACGAATTACTAGAGCTGGCTTGAAGTTCAAGGGATTATTCTATGGCTCTGAAAAAGCAATTAATGAGCAGTGGTATATAAAACTTAAGAATAAAAGCATCGATATTGTTTATGATCCGCGAACAATGAATCAAATCTACATTCCAACTAATGATGGACGTAGCTTTGACGCCTGTTTTTTATTAGATGTTAGTGCGCAATATAAAGATGATATTTTGGAAGAAATTGAGTATTATCAACAACTTTTACAAGAAGCAAAAGCTGAAAAAATCAATAAACAACGAGAAAACACAATCAATACAGATACAGCAATTGAAGAAATCGTGAAGAAGGCAATAGGTGAAAAGAAAAAGAATTCTACAAGTAAAACAAAGTCGGAAAAGCTTCGTGATATTAAAGTGAATCGAGCAGTAGAGAAACAAATAAATAGAACGGATGAAAAGTTCGATTTAGTTGAAAAAGTAGATCAGTCACCAACTCAATTTGTAAAATTCCCTAAAAAAAATCAGGAAACCCCAAAGAAATCTAGCTCACGTCTTATGGATAAATTAAAGAAGAAGCGAGATGAGGAATTTGGAAAAGATAAATAATGTGGTACTAAAAGGTGCCATGGAAGAGGCTGTTTATAAAGAACAAGCACTCCTAGAGTATGCAAACAACCCTTTTATTGAAGCTCTGCCACCAATCTTTGATGAAGATGATGTTTTAGATCGCTTTATGGTTACACCACGTATTAGTGAGCAAGATAAGCAAAGTGAGATAAATATTCGTTATCACGTTTTAAAACGTGTGAAAAATTTTATTCAACCTTTACCAATTCACTTTGAAGTAGAACGTAGATTATCGACATTAATTCGTCGTGGTTATTTAGCTCGTAACCCACTAGATAAAACATTTTTTGAACGACTTCTTGTGCTGCATCAGCTACGTGAGAATGAGGAACAGGCACATAAATATATTGATGAACGCCTGAATTATATTCGTTCAACAGCAGATAGCCTATCAATTATTGGTATTTCAGGGATTGGTAAAACAACGGCGATGGAGCGTTTATTGTTGATGTACCCACAGGTCATTAAGCATGAAATATATGAAGAGCAGCCATTTAATCGTACACAAATTGTTTGGCTCAAAATTGATTGTCCATATGACGGGAGCCTTTCAACGCTATGTAAGAGCTTTTTTAAAGCAATTGATGATTTGCTTGGTACGCGCTATTTAGAGAAGTTCGGCTACTTAAATCGTGTCACATCCACAATGTTATTGCATATGACTTCATTGGCAAGTATGTATGGTATCGGTGTTCTAGTCATTGATGAGATTCAACATTTACTACATACAAAAAATGACCAAGAAGAAATGTTGAACTTCTTTGTTACATTATCAAACACTGTAGGTATTCCCACTGTTTTAATTGGTACTTCTAAAGCCCAACAACTTTTTAAGGGGAATTTTCGTCAGGCAAGACGAGCAGCGAGTGATGGAGCAATTTTTTGGGATCGAATGTTAGAAGATAGTGAGGAATGGCAGTTCTTTTTAGAAACGCTATGGGAATTTCAGTGTCTAAAAACAAATTCGGAACTTACTGAGGAGGTAAAAAAGACATTTTATGATGAATGTCAGGGAATTACCTCAGTTGCAGTAAATTTATTTATCTTAGCTCAGGAGCGAGCTTTATTTGATGAGGATAATCCAAGTGAGACTATTAATACAAAACTATTAAAGAAAACGGCAAAAGAAGACATGCAAATCATTCAACCGATGATTAAGGCTTTACGTACTAATGATTTAAAAGAAGTCATGAAATATGAAGATATTATGATCAACTTAGACGAATTGATGCTAAATCACAAACAAAATGTTGAGTTTGAAGGTCGAGTAAGAGAAGGGATGAAAGAACGTTTCAACACACTGAAATATAAAAGACAAGATACTATTGAAAATCTAAGCGTGGAAATAGCTTCTTTAGGGATTTTCGATGCTTTAAATGTTAATGATATTCGAAAGCTTGTTACCTCAATAGTTGAAAATCACCCAGTTGATATGGATTTTAATGTGATGAAGTCCGATGCAATTCAGCAAGCGATAGAGGTTAATAAACAAAAGCTGAATCAAAAAGTAAAACCACATACCAAAAGAGAGGAATTATTACCTTTACTAGAACTAAGAACTAGGGCTATTAGAAACAAGAAACATCCATATGAATTGTTATTTGCTAATGGGTATATAAAACAGCCACTAGCTGAATTTTACTTTAATTGAATATGAAAGTCTAAAACCCAAGTAATATTGACATTATTTAAATAAATCGATTATTGCTTGGAGGTACAAAATGTTACCATTTTTCACTAATCCTTATCCTAATGAATTAATATATTCTTCTATAGCACGTTATCACTTTTACAGCGGGAATATTGATTATAAAGATACCTTAGAAGAAGTATTTCAAAGCCGTTCCGTAATTCCAAGCGTAGCAATTGGCAGTCATTTTTCGATATTAGCTCAGCAACTAGGTTCCAATTATACTGTTGAAAATTTATTAGCCAAACATACTATATATCCTTATCATGCACCTTTTCTTTCAAAACAACGTCAACAAGAGACACTACAGGATGTCAAAAGTGATGGAAAAGGTGTATATACGAGGCTTGGCATAGTTGCAGGGGGGATTTGCAAAAAGAAATGGCTTTTTTATTGTTCAGAGTGCGCAAAAAATGATATTGAACAATACGGAGAACCATATATTCATCGTGAGCACCAGCTGCAAGGGATTGATTACTGCTCACATCACGAATTGAAATTAAAGAAATATCCAATTGATTTTTCACAGCAAAGTCGAATTGAATTTATTCGTTTTGATAAACGGCAGATGGATTTATCAATGACTCAAGGAGTAGAATCTAAAGAAACCTCAGTCATTCAAATTGCTTTATCAAAGATGGCTTACCAATTATTACAAACGCCCATATATCAATTTTCTCGTGAATCCATAAGCCTTAAATTTCGTTCGCTTTTAAGAGAACGAAATTTAGTAACATCCTCAAATCGGATTCGACAAAATGAATTATATGGATTATTTCAATCAAGGATTCCAAAGGCTTTCCTAGAAGAGTATAAATCAGTTATCGATGTCAATGATGAATACAATTGGCTAAAGATTATTACTCGCAATGTAAAGCGTCATGTACATCCATTTCGACATTTGCTAATGCTTTATTTCTTAGAACTAGATGTTAAAAAATTTTTTCAAATGGAAGAAGATCAAGGACCGTTTGGAAAGGGCCCATTCCCATGTTTAAATAAAGCAGCCCCACACTTCAAACAACCTGTCATTTCTAATGTAGAAATCACAAGGGACTTTAAAACAAACAATTCAATTGGTACTTTTTCATGCTCATGTGGTTTTGTTTACGCTAGAAAAGGACCTGATTTATTAGAAGAGGATAAGTATAGAATTGGTTGTGTGAAAGATTACGGTGTTATTTGGAAAAATAAGTTAAAAGAATTGGCGAATAAGGGTATGAGTATAAGAGTAATTGCTAGTGAATTAGGTGTTGATTCAAAGACAGTTAAAAGATATCTAGATAATCATGAAGAAGTAAATAAAAATGAGGTTGTTAAAAATAATCATTTAACTGAACAGTATAGAGCAGAGCTATTAAATGGGATGAAACAATTCTGTAGTTTTTCAAGGACCCAATTACGAAAACAGCTTTCGAAACAGTACATGTTTCTATATAGGCATGATAAAGAATGGTTATTTGCTAATTTGCCCGATAAGCAAAAGAAAGAACAACCAACACAAGTGGTTGATTGGAATTTACGAGATCGAGAATACAGCAAGAAGATAAAGCATCTTTATTCAGAACTATTAACACTAGATAAACCAGTAAGAATCACATTATCACTAATAGGTAAAAGATTAGGTATTCTTGCTAATTTAGAGAAAAATGCTAAAAAATTACCTCAAACTAAAAAGCTTTTAAATGAAATAACCGAAACTATTCAAGAATTTCAAATACGACGTTGCTGCAAAATTATAGATCGATTCATGTTAGAAAATGAACCAGTTCTTCTTTGGAAAGTACAAAGGGTGGGTGCAGTGAAGTCACATCATTTTCATGAAATAAAGCCAAAACTTGAAATATATATTCAGATGAAGCAAGGTGAAAAAAATGAGCGAACAACAGGTTAAACTAGAGAATTGGCCTTTTAAAAACGGAGAACAAGCCCAATTACTTTGGATTAGCTCCCCATTTTCTCTAAACCATAAAATAATGTTAAATGCTTATTTTAGAGCAAATGAAGTTACTAAAAAAGTGTTAGTTGATTGGGGTACATTGCCAGCACTTGCAATTCAACATTTTTATGTTAATGGTGACATTAGAAAAAGTGTTCCGCCAATGGATACCGAACAAATTGAAATAACCATACACCCTAATTTAGTTATGTATTCTGAGAAAAAATGGAATATTCACGGAACTAAAGAAAATGATGTATCTCGCAGTTTTATAGTTACTAATCAAGGAAAAAAATATATTTTGCCTCTCATAGAAGTGGTACGTAGTATTTTAGCGCCGAATCGTTTTCTTTTATATCGATTATTTGAATCAAATTCCTTCCCACAATTTTTTATTGAGCAATATGAGCTCAATAAAATTCATCTAGCTTTTTCCTCTAACTATGATTTGAAATACACAAGGCAAGAATTTTTATATCAGCTGGTATGGCTACTATCAAGACCAGATTTACGCAATATATTTGAAAATATCGCATTTAATTTCATGAGCATTGGAATACTTAAATTTGATTGGACGTTTACACAACCTATAATAATCCGAGCATTAGTAAAACAAGGCAAGTATGGGAGCACAATTTTAAAAGTAGAGTGTGTAAAAAATAAGATTCTTCCATTCAATGAAATTTCATTTAGTCATCCGGGATTACAAGAACATGAAAAATCAAATGAAGCGAAGAAGTACACTTTTTATATGAACAGTAAGGTGCAAGGAACCGATGATATTACACTGAACGTAGAGGTTGATGGTACAACAGATAGTTTCGATTTAGTTGAAATGGGTAATCAGAAGCATGAATACACAAGTCATCCAAAAGTTACTAAAATTCAAAAAAAATCCGCTAAGCAACGAATACATGAAGATGAAAACACAAAGAAATACTACTTTGAAGACAAAGGGGACCGCTCTACTGGAGATGTTGGGGGACAGCAATTAGTTAGAGGTCTTGAATATAATGCATTGCATGAGATTCAGTTACAGGGAGAATTGCAGGATTTTATAAATGTTTTAAAAATCCTAGAGCAACATTCACAAATCAGCTCGATTCGAGTAATTATGGATATACTGCCTGAAGGAAATGGAGAGAGAAAATTTAAATATTTAGACGATGGGACTACAAGAAGAAAATATGTTATTGCTGAAGTTTATATGGCCGGTGGAAAGAAATTCAATATTATAGAAGTGGAACGAGAAAATAGATCTTTATCATTGCTAATTCTATCATCAAATATGTTTAAAAACTGGAATGCTATATACACTAAATTACTTTTAACCCTTGTGAATGGTAGTGGATTTTGGCATGGGGGATATTTGGAAAATATTAAAAATAATAATGTAGATGTGAAAAGGATGAAACATAGTAGAAAAAATATTACATATAGAGCAGAGTCATTGTTGAATAAGTTACTAAAAAATATTGCGACTTGAATATTGAAAATTCCATATAATAGCGTATAGATTTAAACAACATAAAATTTCTTTGTATAAATGTAAATATGCTAAGCTTGATTTCTTTGGTGTTAATTGGTTCTAGAGAGATACATGAAAGTATCGAATTTCCAATTTAACTAAGGAAATATATGTTCAGCATTACACGCTAACTAAGATAAAAGCTAGTTCATTTACACAATCACTCAACTAACATCGCTTTAAACTGAAATAAATGTATTATTTATCTGAATAGTTCATTGTTCATTGATATAAATAAGAGAGTATTTCAAACCAGACTTTAGTAGTTGCATTACGGTTAAATTACTTAAAAGTACAACTACTATTAAAATAACCATTTTTTCAAAATAATAATTATCTCCTAATAGTGCAATTTTTTAAAATGTATATATGAAAAAATAATTGCATAAACAATAAAAAAACACAAATGGATAATTAATGGTGTATAATGGATTAATATAGTTATTAAATGGATAATTTTGTTCTGTAACGGATAGGTAAAAGGAGATGACACGACATGAGGTTTTATACTGAAGTGTTAAAAATTATAGAAGGAGGTTTGAGAAAGGATACAAAGAAGGTAAGTGACTATGCGACTTTATTAGCTAAAAAGTTACAAGAAGAAGGAGAAATAAAAAAAGCTGAAAGGATAGAAAAACTGTTATTAAAAACAGGTTATGTTAAAGAAGATATAATTACTTCAGCTTCAACGCAAGTTCCTTTCGATAATGAAACTAAATTGGAGATAGCTACAATTGTCATGCCATATCAGATAGAAGAAAAAGTATTATTTTACAGCCCTTCAGTTAGAAAACAAATAGATGAATTTATTGCTTCATATAAAGAATCAGATCGTTTGGCTTCGTACGGTTTAGATATTCCATCCACGTTGTTGTTGTATGGACCTCCAGGATGTGGAAAAACAGAATTAGCTTCTTTTGTTGCGAAAGAACTAGGCATTCCTATTGTTATAGCTAGGCTTGACACTTTAATTTCATCTTATTTAGGAAGTACTTCGAAAAATATTAGGATGCTCTTTGAATATGCAGCAAAAAACCCTTGTGTTTTGTTTTTAGATGAATTTGATGCAATAGCAAAATTAAGGGATGATAAAAATGAACAGGGAGAGTTAAAAAGGGTAGTTAATTCTCTTCTACAAAATATAGATTTTATAAATGACAAAAGTATAATAATTGGGGCAACTAATCATGAAGGTTTACTAGATAAAGCTATTTGGAGAAGATTTAGTACGAGATTGCATATAAATTACCCAACTAATGATATTAGAACAGAATTAATTACCCAAATATTGTCTGATATAGGGTATAATACGTATAGGAAAAATTTCATAGATGTTCTAGCTTCCCTTTTTGATAAATTGTCAATAGCAGACATTGAACAAATTTTAAAAAGATCCGTAAGGGGAGCCATATTAGAAAATAGGGAAGTTGGATTTTTAGATTTTATCGAGGGATATTTTAATTATGTAGGTACAGACATAGATTTTAATGGCGATGCTGATACTGTTCGGAGAGAAAAGCTTAAATTTTTATTAAATATTGATCCTACTTTCAGTCACAGAATGTTAGGAGAAATTTTAAATTGTCACCACAATACGATAAGAAGTGATTTAAAAAAAATTCAAATGGAGATGAATTAATTGGCTAACGAAAATTTCCCAGCAAAACATGTCAATATTAGATCTAATGATAGAAAAAGGGGCAATCCATCCCCAATTTTTCCGAGCCCGAAAACATGGTTTTTTTCCGAGAAATCTACAATTAAAAAACATCTTAGAGAACTAATCACTCAAATTGAATTTATACTAGATAACGAGCTGGATATATTTGATAATTCAATTAAAGATAATGAATATTATCCATTTCCTGTAATAATAGAATTACAAGACAACAGAATTGCTAAAAACCATCGACCAACATTAATCCTTGGTCAAATTGATAGTGATATTATTGCTATTCAAGATATTGGTAAATTAATAATAAGCGCGTCTAGAGCTTCTTTAGAAACACTTGTTGAATTAATTTATGATGTATTAGAGGAAGTTCCAAATCACAGGATGGATTGGCTGATCACTAAAGATGATAGGGAAATAGTTACTAAGAGTAAAGAAAAATGGTATGAGATTATTCATCAGTTAACTTGCATCAAGCAGTTCAAATTATATAGTCATAATGAAGTTGAAGAATTTATGGATGAGAATTCCATGAGTAATATTCGCAATGATAAAGAGTTCAAAGTCAGATTTTTTAATTATGGGGATGATGAATTAAATCAAATCGTTATATCAACCTTTCTAAGAAGCTTAAAAGACTACGGTTTAAATAGGAATAAGGTTAGAAAAATCAACTATATTGATTTATTAGATGTATACGCTGTTCCTTATTTATCAGATGATTTAGTTAAGTTGGCTTCACACTTTCCTGGAGTGGAATCAATATCAAATTTCACTTATTTTGAATCAGTATCACAGGAACCCTTAGTTGAAGATGAGGTAGTGGAAATTTTACAACCAATTGCTGGTCAAGAATATCCGAGAATAGCTATTGTTGATTCTGGAATCGGGAAAGAAAATCCATATCTTCAACCATGGGTTGAGGCTGTTGATAATTACGTAATTGAAGGTAATCAAGATAATTACCATGGCGAATTTATTGCGGGGATAATTAATTATGGCCATATTTTAAATGAAAACATCAAAAATGTAGTGGATTCGGGTGTTAAGCTTTTAGATGTTACTATATTACCAGATATTAAAAAAGAGAGAGTAAGAGAAGATGATTTGTTAGCTTCCCTTGAACAAGCATTAGAAGTTTATGCTGATAAATATAAAGTTTGGAATTTATCCTTAGCTAGTGATAGGGTTTGTGATGGTTATGTTTCGGAGTTTACAGCTGCTATCGATGCCATGCAAAAAAGGTTTAATGTCCTTTTTGTAATAGCTGCTGGTAATACAAAGTCTAGTATTATAAATAGAATAACGTCACCTGCGGATTCTATAAGAGCAGTTACGGTAGGGTCAATTGCTATTGATAGTTCTGATCAAGATCAAGTAGAACGAAATGTAGTGCTACCATATTCACGAAAGGGGCCTGGCGTGGGTCTTTCTATCAAGCCCGACATTGTTCACTTTAGTGGAAATCCATCAAAAAATCCTATTTATTCTTTAAATTCTAGTGGGGAAAAAGTCGGGGATTATGGTACAAGTTTTTCTACCCCATTAGTTTCTGCAATATTAGGGGAATACTTTAGTTTATATCCAAATAATATGACGCCACTTATGGCTAAGACTTTACTTATACATGGTGGGCAAAATCCTGTAAACAAAAATCGCATAAAGGACATAGCAACACATTATGAATATGGTTACGGTTTACCTAGAAGGATTGCAGACATTTTGTACGGTGATGAACATGAAATAACATTATTATTTGAAGGGGACATAGATTCATCAAGTGGGACTAATTGGATTAAGATAGATCAATTTCCTTTTCCTAAGTCTTTTTACAATCAGGAATCTCAAAAAATAAAAGGTAACATATTAATCACATTGGGGTATGATACCCCACTGAACGCAAGATATGGGAGTGAATATTGTAGAAGTAATCTTGACGTTAGAATAAGAACAAGGATAGATGATTCTTTTAAGAAAATTACGAATGGAAGTAAAACAGAGAGTAATTTCGATGCAAAATGGGAAAGAGATAGAATAACAAGTGAGTCTAAATGGTCCAATATTAAGCAAGTCGAGTTTAAAAGTCCGAATGGTAGAAAAGGTACGAATGAATTAATTTTAGAAGTGTTGCCTAATTGGAGAAATATAGAGGAAAAAATAAAGGTTCCTTTTGTAATTGTTTTAACAATTAAAGATCCAAAAGGGGAACTACCAATATATAATGAAGTAACTCAGCAATTAAATGCTTCGTTTGCAATAAATGATATAAAACTCAAAAATGCTCCAATTCGAGTTGATTTCTGATAAGGAATTCCTTTTACTAAAGTATATTACCGGAAAATGGATATAATAAACGCTTATGCTAATTCATTTGAATGCTTAACACTTTTGTGAGAGCGAAATAGTTCTAACTGAAAATTAGAAAGTAATTAAATAAAATAAAAAAGGGGATTGCCTCATTAGAAGATTTTTCATCTTAGAGACAACCCTTTTTATATTTTAAAAACACTAACAACTAATTATTTTATTGTGATAACTTCTTTGTTTGTACTTGCGGCAGATATAAAATATTCATTTTTCTTTGTTCTTTCAGAAATTTTTTTTTCGTTTACGGCGATTGTCTTTGCAAGATGCTCTTCTTTATGATCCTCAACGTATAACAATAGTTTTTTGAAATCCATTAATATCGCCTCCTTTTTATAGTATATAATAAGCTTATGAAAACGAGAAGAAAAAATTTACATATAAAATTATTTCCTGAAAATCAAGAGGTTAATCAGTGGTTTTAACTGTTTGACGAACTTTGTTATGGAATTCTTCTAATCTTGCTTGGTTAATTATTTCTATTGGGGACTCTTTTGATTCCTTAATAGCAAAGGGAATAGCAGGTTTCGTAGTATTGTCATACATAACAAAAGTGTCAAAATCCTCATATATTTTGGAAAAAGTAACCGCCACATTTTCATGACTTGCAATGATATCTTCATCAGGAACTTTTCTACCTTCTGCCATATAACGGATTTCTGCTCGTTCAAATGCAACTTCTAATGGAACGTCAACGATGACTCCCCGAATTGTGAACAAAGCCCTTTTCAATTGTTTAATTATTCTCTTGTATTTTTCAGCATTTTTCATAGTTCCGTCATATATAAAGTGAAGTTTTTTTTCAATACAGATATTTAGTAGCTCTTCAGCTATATCACTACTTTCATCATGTACAAAAGAAGCTGCCTTTTTAATAAATTCATCGATCCCTGAGTTTACCATTTCTTTGTACTCAGGAAGGTATTTTTTTATATCATCAGAATCAATATATGTGATTGGCTGCCCTTCTTGTTTGAATCCCTTTAAAAGTAATGAACTTATAAAACTTTTTCCGGAAGCTGATCCCCCACCCATCAATATCGATTCTGGGTTTTCAGTTGGTGAATCTTCTATAATACTATGTATTATAGCTTTATGAAGCTTTCTTCTTTCTTTAGTATATTTGCCATTTAAACAGTATTTTAATTTTGTTGATTCTTCTTTCAATAAATACACCTCTACCCATCTTTTTCTAAGGAGTACTACTATTATACCATGTTTTACTAAAAAATGGAATTATAAATAATGAATATAAGTTTCTTATAAAGTAGCCTTACAATACATAGCATTTTAGTGATACTATGCATGAGAAAGTATGGATAAAAGGAAATATTATTCTACTTTATAGTATTGAGTAGGTAATATCAGCTAATTTATTATCTAATGAAATACAAGCACTACAGCTATCAATTTTAAGACATGAGAAGAGGTTTAAATACGGGTAGATTTAAATAAATATTTAATAATAGTTTCAATATGAAGTAATATATTTACACGGTAAGTACCTTGTTGAATTGTTTATACAAAAAAACAGTTGTAATGAAAATATAGGTAAAATAAAATTAAATGGAAAATAAGGTATATTTTATTTGGAGGTGAGTATTAATATGGAATATTTGTATATTGATGAAAAAGGAACGCAAGAGACTATAAAAGCATTGGGGAATAACAAAACACCTTATACTGATGAACAAAAGATAGAGTTAGGAACTGATAATATGAAAGATTTTATTGCTACAGTTGTTAAAATATCCGATGTTCATCTCGAAAATGTAGAATATAGATATAGTAATCTTGAAGAAGAATATAAAGCTAAAAGCCAAAAATTCAAAAATGGAAAGGGAGAATTGAAAGGTAGTGATATTTTAAAGAAAAATTTTAAAAATGGTATTGCTAGTTTAAATAAAAGAGGACTTAAATTCTATGTTGATTTAGTTGATATTTTAATCGAAAATAAAGTTGAAAATCACGTGTTTGTAGTTAATAAAATAGGGTTAGTTATAGATAAAAGATTTACAGATTGGATATTGAAATTAGGAGAGAGAGGATACTTGCCAAGCATTTATAGATTTAAGTATTCTCTAATAAAATATGTAGAGAACGAGGCGAATAAGGAAGTAATTCAAGCATTATTCAATAAGGATACATCAAGTGGTAGTGTATTGAATTTAATTCTAAGTGATATAAAAGCGTTTATTAGAAAGCATAAAAAAATCCGATATAGAGATAGATTGGATGCTCAATTAAAAAGTTATAAGGAGTTAAAAATTTTAATTGAAAATTATAAAATATATTTAACTGATGAAGATTTTAAAAATGAAAGTGATAAATTTATTAGGCTTAATTGGGAAAAAGCAGTATTTAGTATTGATTTATGGTTAATTGAATTAAATATAGATAGAGGAGAAATCGAACTTTCACTTGATGATGGTATAAAGAAAACACCATTTGATAGATTAAAATTGGCGAAAATTCATGAGGGATTAGATTCGAAAAATCATGTTGGCTTAAGAATAGCAGACGTTCTAATAGTTCTCATTGGAAATTGTATATCTAAATTAACGTTGGATATGAAGTATGATAAGAGTTGTTTTTTGCAAGCAAAAAGTGCAGAAAATTGCAGAGAAATTTACATAGGCTTGCAGCTTTTCTTTTACATTAAATCCCAGTATCCGTTTTTACGGAGGATAAGGCATTTTTCAACCGGTAGCTTTCCCCTGTGAACGCTATGACATGCGCGTGGTGAACTAGTCTGTCCACAAGGGCGGAAGTTAGACGGTTATCCCCAAAAACCCGATTCCACTGACCAAACTCCAAATTGGAGGTTACAATCACACTTTTATGCTCGTAACAGTCTGCAATAATGTGAAACAATAATTCCGATCCTTGCTTTTGAAAAGGAACGTATCCCAATTCATCCAGTATAAGCAAATCGCACTTCTCAATCTGTCGTTTTAATCTCTGCAAGGTGCCTTCTTTCATCGCTTCTTCTAATTGTCCCACCAAATCAGCCACCCTAAAGAAACGGACCTCAAATCCCAGTTCACATGCCTTCACACCTAAAGCCGTTCCTAGATGAGTTTTCCCAGTGCCTGGCGTTCCTAAAAGTAGAAGATTCTGTTTTTTCTTTATAAAACGGAGGTCACAGATTTCCTCTTTCGAGGTTGTTGCTGGTAAGTGCAGCTGGTCGGACCATTCATAATCCCTAAGCCATTTAAGCTCTCTAAATTTAGCCTTTTTTATCAGTCTAGCGATTTTGGTGGTTTGTCTGGAATTGACTTCAATCGATAGAATATCACGTAAAAACTGTTCTTTGCTTTCAAAAGGTATCTCCTCAAATTCCTCGATAATATGGGCAAGGTGGAGTGTTTTACAAATGGCCTTTAAATCGTTCATCAGGAAACACCTCCTTCCAAGGAAGGACAAAGTTTTTTATCATAAGTGTGCAAATCTGTTTCGTAGTTAAGCAAAATCTCAGGTGTGTGTACTTCGGTTAATTTTTCTGGATAAGCAGCCTCCTTAGCTTCTAGGATATATCCCAGTTCATGTGGAGCTCTTTCAAGCCGTTCTTCTGTTTCCAGAGAGGAGTGAATATCATCTAGTGTATGCTTCTCTAATAGTTTCTTTATACCTTTAACCCTTGCTCGGGTTTCTTCCGGGTGTATCGTCAGATACGCTTGAACCCTCTCAGGCAAATATTTAAAGAATCGTGAATACTTGACAGACCGAGGCTTCTTCTCCCAATCTATTAAAATATCATTCCATGGTATCGCTCTTGTTGTATTCATATAAGGGCGGTCTTCCTGGTAAACAATTTCTCCGCCATTCGTAAAACAGGTGAATCGATCCCATTCCATTTTGAGGACCAATCCTTGTTTCATTTTCGCTTTGTGGATAACAATTTTTTCACCGTCAACTTCAATTTCCCCATATTTATTAACCTTTGTGGATTTTACAGAATAAATCGGAAGATCCGTTAAAGGCAAGGCTTTCAAATGTTTTTTATCCTCTTTCCACAACTCATCAATCAACACATTTTTTTCATAGTGGAGGCGTTGCCGATCCTTTTCCATTCCCTCCTTCAACCAGTCCGCTAATTGTGGAAAACTCTTCATTATCGGTGCTGTTGTAAATAGATTATTCCTTGTATAACCAACCTTCTTTTCCACATTTCCTTTCTCATGCCCGCTTGACGGATTACATGGCTGCACTTCAAAACCATAATGGCACTTGAATCTCAAAAATGCGTCAGTGTAGGTCCGTTTGTCCCCTTTGCCAATTGAAATTACTGCCGCAGACAAGTTATCAATACGTAGATAGGTTGGGACCCCTCCAGCCTGGTGAAACAACTCCTTTAGCCCTTCAAGGAAACACTCCGTATTTTCGCTTGGAAGAGGGTAGCTAAATCCAGCATTACTATGTGGAAAACTCAAGATTAGGGCTTTGACATCTTTATACGCTCCGTCTTTTACCACAGTCATGTTTCCGAAGTCCACTTGTGCTTCACCCGGAGGGTGTTCTAAACGCTCATGTCTTTCAACCTTGGCTGCTTTGAGTTGGGGCTTTCGGTGTTGGATATATTCGCATACGGTCCGATACGAACCTTTAAAATCATGGTTGTTTCTAAGTTCTTCATGGATCTTCTTGCTAGTTCTTCGGTTTTTTCTCTTGAGTTTCATGTCCTCCTCAAGCCAACAGTCAACAATTTCTCCGAACCCCTCCTCATACATCATTCCTCTTTTAGTGAACTTGAGTGTTTCTTGAAAACTTTCTCCATCTGCGTATTTTTTAACAGTCCTCCAATTACAACCAGTTTTTCTTGCAATCTCGTTTATAGATAAATCTTCTTCTTCTCTTAAATGTTTGATATAATTTACTTCAGGCATCGCTAGCATCCTTTCATGTCCTCCTACTGTTGTGGTCTCTCAATCAATACAGTAGGGAATTATTATGGGGCTGGCAAGCCTTTTTTTATGCAGTTGAGTTCTGCACAAATTTCTCGCAAACCTCTGTACTTTTATTTTGCAATAAACAAATGGGTATACTTATGGGAATAACAATCCAGTGATGAATGTGGATCCGAACGGCAATTGGGCATTTTTATGGTGGATGGCTAAGGGTGCTTTATTAGGTGGATTTATGGCTTATATACAATACGAGGTAGAAGTTAGAATAGGGATTCAAAAAAGAAATAAATCTCATGCTATTGCTAAGGTAAGTATTGGTGTCTTGAGTGGAGCCGTTTTAGGAGGGATTGGTGTATCTTCTAGAGGATTGAAACATATATCTGGACTATAAAAATAGCTAAAAAGAAAAAGTATTTATCCAAACAAGAATTAAAAATAGATAATTATGTTATTTATGGATAATGTTCCTTATTAAAAAAGATAATTAATCATTTTAATACTACTCCTGGTAAGAAGAGTTGGAAAAGCATAATTTATAATCAGTCAAAACGTTTTTTTTAAATAAATTATGATAGAAGGTATATTAATAATGTTAAAAGTAATAGTAGTTTCAATCTGTTTTATGATATTGGTTATAACTTTGTTTAAGATAATACAAGCTGTAATACAAGCCGATTCAAGAAAAGAAAAATTAGCAATATTATTAATGCTTACAGAACCAGCAGATACAGTAACGTATTTATTCTATATTAGTTTATTTGGTTTAATTGCAGGGATGCTATTATTATAGGTTTTAAAATTCATTGTATGCTTTTCAAAAAAATCTGATGCCAGGTATCAAAACAACCAATATAATGATGTTGGAAATTTAAGTAATGTAGTCGTCAATTCAAGAGATGGTGAGAAGGTGTATTCTTGGGAACAAGGATATACAGATTCTGGTCAATTACAGTGGATCAAGTTAAACGATGAAGAAGACCCAGAGAAGGAATTCCAATAAATAAAATGCAGTAACCTATCCTACAAGTTGATAAGAATGGAAGGTTAAACATTGAAAAAAATTAAAACTACAAAATATAAAATATTCGATTTTAATAGGAAGAATACAGGGGTGTTGATTATCCAATTTAATCCATAAAAATAGGGGGATTCGTTGATTTCTGCTCCTGCTTGCTCGCTTTCCTGCGGGCGAATGTAGAGCCTCCTCGCTACGCTGCGGGGTCTTATCTATTCGCTTTTCCCGCTGGAGTCGAGTAAGCCGCAGCGAAGATCTATATAAATAGTCCAAAAAAAACAGGGTTTTTCAAAAATTACGCCAAATAGGCATTCTTGATTTTTGTAAAATTAACACGTGTGGGAAGAATATTTTCTTTTTGATGGAATCTATTAATAAATCTCAAGAAATATACATTAGCATAATGAATGAATTAGCTATACTCTGTTTAGGAGAAAAGCTAAATATTGAGTTTAAAAAAATAAATATTCATAAAATTAGTAAGCTCTTTCTTGGCGAAAGTTGGGTACCAAGTATTCACTTAGAGTCATTGTCAGTTTGTGCTTTTATTCAATATGATGGTGCAATATTAACCATTGCAGGAAACGATTTAGATATCGTTAAATTGAAAGATAAATAGTGTTGTAATGATGGGCTATCTAATTTATCAACGGTCGAATTATAAAGGGAAGATAATAAGTCTAATTAATAGCAAAAATAAGATATATATAAGAATCTGGTTTAGCATTTTGGCTGAATCAGTTTCTTTATATTAGCGGTTGATGATAAATTGAATTGTAGACGATGTGTTCTTATAAAAAATTTGAACTTAAAGATGTTTATGTAGGATTTTTACCTATACAGCAAAGGTTACAATAACTATTTGAAATTTCCTATGACTATCACATTGATAAATCCTATGTTTAACCATGGTTTTACGACCAAATGGATATAAAGGTAAAGGGAGAGGGAGAGTGAATATGCATAAAATCGATTATGTAGTTAGTGAATTCGTTGAAAAGGATGAAGGATTAGATAGAATTTATCATCCCGCAATAGATTTAATATACTTTTTAAGAGAAGATTCAAAAGATGGTTTAACTTATACTTTTTTTAAGGCAACTATCAATTTTCCATATTTTATTGTAATTAATGATGGTATGAGCTTTTATGAAGGATTTGAGATCATAAAGTCATCAAAAATAATTAATGTTAAAGAGATAAAAAATAGAGATTTGAAAGTTTTCAAAGTAGAAAATGACGGGGATTTGAAGACATTGATGCCTTATATTCTTTTTAGTATAACTAATGGATGTTATGGACTAGTTTGTGATTGTCAGCAAAGTTCTCTTTATAAAATTATTACGTACAACATGGGATATGGATATGATTTTCAAGAATGTTTTGAGTTAGATCCAGAAGCAACAACTTATTTACTTTCAGATGTAGGAATAAGAATTTATACCAATAATACTGATTTAAGTGATACAAATAGTCTAAATCATTTGTTAAATGAAACCTACAATAATAATTGAAAAGAAGAATCGTGTTGACTCTTTTAATTGCCCCCCTTCTATTTTACGGTTATTTCTAAATAGCAATATGACTTTAAAAGTTATAATGAACTATATAAACCTTTCCGAGAGTTTAATGCAGTAATTTATGACATGACCATCTCACCGGGCCAACACATTATATGATGATCCCCTCTACTATCACGAAATAGTTACATGAAAATCAGTTCAAACTATAGAGTTACATGGTGAAGCAGATGAATTATTATTTAAACAATTTTTTTATGGGCTATAAAGAGGAATATATGATAAAAAATGAAAGCTAAGTTACGCTAACTCAATTCTCCTATTGTTCCGATGATGAATCAGACGAAGAAATAAATGTAGAAACATCGCTATTATTATTTTTCAGGCGTGTTGATTAGGAAAAAATAGGTGATAAATTGGACGAAATTCTAAAAAAAACATGTATTTTTAGCTCCATTTATGTAGATCTTCGCTGCGGCTTGCTCGACTCCCACGGGAAAAGCGAACAGTTGAGACCCCGCAGCGAAGCGATTAAGGAACGGAGTCTAAGGGCGCCACGTCCTGTGTCAACGACTCCGTGACCAACATCCTGTTGCCCCCAGCGTTTGCCCGTAGGAAAGCGAGCAAGCCGTATCGGAAACTAGTGAATACCCTTATATTTTGTGGAGAAAATTGGATAATCAACACGTTTGATTATTTTTAAAAGAATTAAATTGATTTCCGCTTTATTTACATGAAATATCTGAAGAATCTAAGCCAAACATTGTACAAGATGCGTCGTTAAAGAAAGAAATCAGAAATAATCATTTAAAAGAATATTATTTTTTCCAACCAATAAAGGATATAAGCCAGCTCAATAGCATTTTTCCAATCTATATCTTGATGTGTATAATGGAAATTCAATATTAATGACTTCTGCAAAACAGGTAGATTTGTTTCGAACTAGAGAGGATGAATATTCAAAATATCTATTTTCTTATTGCAATATCTTTTATCTATGGATTAATGGAGATGGATGGGACTATCTAGCAAATTTCTCAAAGCATCCTTACAATCAAAGCCCAATTAGAGATGAACGATAAAGTGATATTTATAAAAAAACTATTTAAGTATGCTAAAACTCATTGAAGTTATTAAAAGAGTATAGAAAAGAATTCAAAGGAGGAGGTTCTGTTGGAAGTTACTTTTCTTACAACTCCAGAATCATATGGAGAAGTTCCTTTTAAACTTATAGGAGAAGATTTATATGAATGTGGTATTTATTTTGAGGACAAAGAAGAAGAACGAAGAATTAAATTTTGTGTTATTTGGATTGAGAAAATAAACAGATACCCTATATATTTTCTATTTGAAGCTTATAATTACATGACTTTGGAAATGGAAAAGGTGATGAAAAAAGAAAAAAATTTTATTTAATCAATATACATATTTAAACAACATTTATTATAAAGGTAGCGTTGAAAATATCGAGCAGTTTAAAATAATCTTCCCTTATATATATGGCAGTGGTTGCTTGAATCAATTAGCAGTTATTTCATTGTCTGAAGATGTTTTTTATTTTCAAGATACAGTCCCTGTCGTAAAAATGAAGGAAAACACCATTGTTATAGATGTAGATATAGATGGAGATGCCATATTAGTATTGTCAAATAGTAATAGCTTATCAAATATAAAGGATTTAATGGTTAGCCTGCCAATTGGTGTTCAATTCAATTTTAATGAAGAATGATAAAATATCTTCGCAGAGAAAAATAGTTCGCTGGCTGATGAAAACTACGTTTGGGTCATTAAACAGGAGAAGTATTATGGATATAAAGTTTAAACGCTATACCAATTCGACGAATCATTGTTGATATGTTACAAGAATAAGGAGAAATATGGATAGTACAACCTACAACATAATTTTTGAATATAAGTTCACATCGACTAAAAATGATATACAAAGAGTAGCTAGTGCCGCTTCCGTGTTTCAAGTAGAAGGCATTTTGATTATAAAAATAGATGATATTGTTTTCTTTAGTGAGGACATACACTAATGGGTTTTAATGAAATTCAAATTTAATCTGATGGGAAGAAGGATAAGATGAGGAAAGAGATATGAACCACCCTTATAAAAAATATGAAAAAACTGTAATATGGAACTCTGTCTGGATGGCGATTGAAGATTTAGTCGAAAATAATGACTTAGAAGAATTGACACCTAGAGAATACATAGTTGGATCTATTTGTGAAAAAATTGCAGAAGAAAAAAAGCTGAATGATTGATCAAGTAAAAGCAGATGGATTTGTTTTATAATTATAGTTCCATTGTAACTAAAGCCGAAAGTATTCTCTGTCACTCGTGTTGTGGGATCTTAATCACGTTTAGCAGCTATTCAATGTTGACGAACATATATTTCAAAATAAAAAAGATGGAGATAAAGATGAAGAATATCTTACGTATAGATACAGAAGCAGAAATAGGTTATATCTATATTCTATCTTATGGGTTACCGTATAGAGAGCTATTGCAACTGAAGAATTGGAAGAAAACTCTGATTTTCAATTTGATATAGATGAACAAAATAGAGTAAGGGGAATTGAAATATTTGGCGAAACATATAATCTTTTAAAAGAAATGCAACATGTGAATAAGTTCATATTAATAGATGGTAAGCATTATTGGGGGAAAGAAAAAACAATCATAACATATGATGTGCTCTACCAAGGAATCATATTACATTTTCAAAATGCTGACTATACTAATTTTGTGGGCTTAACAATAATGGATACAAAAAAATACCCAGCTGAATATTTAGGTGAATAATATCACAATGGTTTTTTATTAAAACTGATAGGAAAGCTTCTTTGAAAGTGAGAAGAGTGAATTGAAAAAGATTAAATTGTTAAACTTGTTAAAAAAAGTATTGAAATATGATTTTTATGATTGGGAGCTTGGAGAAGAAAATAAAAATTCTATAATAGTTGGGATGCCTAATGATCTTCTAAATAAATTACATTTTCCAGACTTTTATGATTCTATGGGATTTGATGCTGTCAACAATCCTTATGCTCAACTATCTTTAAGTTCAATGGAATGGTTAAACTTAGAGAAAGAATTTTTTAACTGGTTTAAAGAAGTGGAGAATATCTTATTTTCTAAAAAGGAGCTTATTGTCACACCCGAATTAGAAAGAAATTGGTGGATAGATGAAGAAGTCGATTCTAATTCATGGATAATGGCGGAATATGAAGCTTATTTATCGTTATTAAAAAAATATGGAATGATTGAATCGTCTCCATCTTTAAAAGAACCTTATAGAGGTGGAGAAATCGAATCCTTTGATGAATTCATTCTTTTAGCCAAGATGTCAATTAGAGGAGTACCCTTACTATTCTTAAATGATGAGGATACAATCATCAGAATTTTAGATTACTTAACAATTCAAATATTTTTTAGAAATAAAGAAATGTTAGAAAAGAAAAAAGCCCAATTAGTAGAAGAATTCGATGCGCAAATTTTAGTACAATTTTCGGTTTGATCTAAAAGCGAAGTAGACATCAGTGTATCTTAAATTTGCATTTAAAACGCGTAAGGCACGTGTTCATTGCAATTTTTAACTGTGCAAGCCTTTTACAGAATGAAAGTACATCTGTATAGCCCCCTAATTTGCATGGGAATTCTTAAACCTGGTGTATACAGATTCTTTTTTGTATTCATTTTTACTCAATAATAGATTTTGATCATTATATCGTTTAGGAGTTTACATTATTGCTCCAAAATTCGACTCCAAACCTATTTTCAATTGAACAGGATTGGTGAAGGATTTATGTATCACAGACGATGAATATATTCCTTTTATTGTAAAATAAGTATGTTTCATTGAATATGAAGACATTCAGCTAATGACTTATTCAATGCTCAAAGATTAAATTTCGCAGCTAGAAAAGGTATAATAGGTACTAAATATTATAGGAAACTTCGAGGTGAGCGAATTGGAAACTAGAATGATAGCTAAACAAGATGTATTTGTTCTATCGGATATTCATGGTCATTATGATGAACTTAGGAAGTTGTTGGAATATTATAAAAATGGACTGATTTTATTTCTTGGGGATTACATAGATAGAGGGAAGCAATCAAAAGAAGTTTTGGACTATGTAATGGAGCTAGTTGGGCAAGGGAAAGCGATGGCGATCAAAGGAAATCATGAAGAATTGTTTTTAGATTTTCTCACGCACCCATTGCTAGGGAAGGCCTATATGCTCGGTACAGGAAGTAAAACGATTCAATCCCTATTAAGCATAACTCCTGATGAATATACGGATGCAGTATTGGTCGCAGAAAAAATAAAAGAAGAGTATTCGGAACAAATCGAATTTATTCGAAATTTGCCTGTCTATATCACGATGGAGGAATATGTATTTGTGCATGCTGGTATTAATCCACATTTGCCGCACTGGAATGATTCAAGCGAAGCAGATATGTTATGGATTCGGGAAGAGTTTTTTCAAGTTCCCAATAACACAGGAAAAAAGATCATTTTTGGACATACACCTACATTTAAGATACGAGGCAACCAGGATTCTTCCATTTGGCAAAGCACAGATGGGTTAATCGGCATCGATGGCGGTGTGGGATTTGAAAAGCAATTAAACGGACTTTATATAAGTAAGAGTGAGGAAAAACGCGTATATTATGTAGAGGCCAATCAAACCATCCAACAAAAATAATGAATGCCGATATGATGAAGCTAGATAAATTTACGATGCATAGTTCCTCCATTTTTTAGATGAAAAATTTTAAGAATAATCTAAATTTAAAGGTCGAACGTTATGAATTGATCTAGATTATCCAAGTGCAAAAATAGAATTTTTGTGTTAAAAATTGTATAATTTAAATTGAAATGGAGATGAAAAGTGAGATGAATTGGGTAATACTTAAAGATTTTAAGACAATGTTTGGGTTCATCGTCTCGAATTTATTTGCGGTGACGTCCATCATATTGGCTTCAAGCAATAATGATTACTGGGTATTTTTTGTTTTTCTTGCACTAATATTCATGTTTTTCAGTACATATAGAGCGGATAAATTATATAGGCAAAACAACGTATAGGAACAACAAATGTTGAACAATTGTGTTTCTTTATTAAAGAAATAACTCCTTTTTAGAAGGTTAATCACCCTTCCTCTGCATTTTTTTAATGAGCTTGTCATGCAGTCGTGCAAAAAGAATATAGAAAACAATTGTCCCGAGTAAGGCCATTGTCATATCCCATTCTGCATCCCAACGATCTCCCTGCATCCCCAAAAAGCCTTTTGCTATTTGAGTACCTTTTGCGATTTTATAGGAAAGCATTTCGATGATTTCATACAAGGCAGCAATCATCATTAAAATACTAAAGCTAAAAAGGAACAGCCAAGCCCCCTTCTGAATTTGCGTTTTTCGAATGATGATTTCTCTAACAATGATCACGGCCATTCCTTTTATGAAATGTCCAAATCGGTCATAATTATTTCTTTTTAAATCATACTCGTCCTTGATCCAATCGAATAATGGGACTTTTGAGAAAGTATAATGGCTTCCGATAAATTCTAAAATGGCTAAGATGGTGATAATAATATAGGAAAGTGTAGTCAGTGGGAATCTACGATATGTGGCGATCACAATGATTAATCCGATAACAACCGGAATCCCTTCTGCTGCCCAACTAGAATAACGATGCGGCTTAATCAGTGACCAAACGAGAACTGCTATTATGATGAATAATAAAAATAAATGAAATTTTGGGTATCTAGTCCTGTTTTCAGTCACTTTATTTCCTCCCTCTATAAATGTTGATATACCAACGGCTTGAACGCTTTTTATAATTGGAAAAATTTCTAAAGATGTTCTTGTAAAGCCATTCTTCTTTTAGTATTTGACAATGATATATTTTATATACAGGATTCATCAGAAACTGGATACAATTGAATCATTTCCTTTTTGCATGGGCAGGAAGTAAGAACTCCACTTCAAGACATAAGTGAGGATAAGTATGGGTGTAAAAGCATGATAGGTTCCGACTCATCCCACAGAGGAAAATGACAACATGCATATGGATTTCCTGTTGAATCCAACTTACATATAGTAATAAATAAAGAAACTCATCCTTTTTTTGAGGCTACTGAAAAGTCAATTTATTGGGTGTGTTGATTAGAAAAAAATTAGATAATCAAAACGGCTGTTAATTTATCTTCAAAAATATGATAAAAATCAGGCGTGTTGATTAGGCAGAAATTAGGAAATATTTTTGATATAATTCTTAAAAAAACATGTATTTTTCGTTCCATTTATGTGGATTGGAGCGGAGGCTTGCTCGACTCCCGCGGGAAAAGCGAGACAGTTGAGACCCTGCACGAGCGTAGCGATTGAAGGAACGGAATCTAAGAATGCCACGTCCTGTGGCAACGATTCCGTGACCAACATCCTGTTGCCCCCAGCGCTCGCCCGCAGGAAAGCGAGCAAGCCGTAGCGGAAATCAACGAATTCTCCCTATCTTCATGGAGAAAATTGGATAATCAACACGCCTGGATAAAAATTAGCTTTTTCAGTTCATGGAATAAAAATTGGATTTTTAACAATAAAAATGGTCATGCTATAGTTTTTCAGTGGTTTCTTCTCTCTTTATAGAAGCTTTTTCAACTTCGTATTCTCATCCATTTTTAACTTGCCTTAGGGAGGTTTGTTTATTAGATGAAGCTTTTTGGAACAATCGAATCCTTAGTACCGTCTTTTATGTAAACAGTATAAATGTATTATGTTATGATAGTATGGCATAATCTGTTTGAACAGAGAGGAAAGAAGTAGAGTTACTACTCTAAATGATCCTGTTGATAAGTATTATGAGGTGAACTGAATTTGAACAAACGAAAACGTTTATTGCAAGGAATTTTAGTGGTATCTGTCATTGAAATCTTATGCTTCTATTTTATAGGAAAAGATTATTTATTTATTGATGGGTTAGACGATATGATCACATATGTGGTGGTAGGGAATGTTTTCTTTTTTATCAGTTACTTTTTCTTGGTGGAAGTAAGCAATTTTCGAAAAAAATCTATTTTAATCATGGTTGCATACGGACTATTAGTCATAGCGCCATTTGTTTATAAAAGTCATATTCCTACTTTTAATGTTGAGGATGCAACGGAAATTATCCACCGAACAGAGGGTGGAAAAGTTGTGAAAGATCGAGTGTTTGGGCAAACAATGGTAGATTATAATGGACAAGAAGTATACATTATTACTATAAAGAAAAATAAAAAGATTGAACGCTTTGCATTCGATCCCAAGACAGAGAAATATTTTTCATTCGCTAATTAGAAAGGGAGATTTCAAAATGGCAGAACATATCTTCACTTTAACTGCATCTTGGCCGGGTGGACGGAATTCGGTTGGAGAAATCGCATCAGGACAACTTCAAACAAAGGTGTCCATTCCTCCTGAAATGGATGGACCAGGAATTGGTACAAATCCAGATGAAATGTTGCTTGGTGCTGCAGCGACTTGTTATATCATTACGCTTGCTGCCATGTTTGAAAGAGCTAGACTAAAACCAACAAAATTGACGATGGTTTCTGAGGGAATTGTCGATGTAACAAATGGTGTTTTTACCTATGTAAAAATTACCCATAAGCCAAGAATTGTGATCCCAAGTGATTATACAGAAAAAGAAGAGCGACAAATTGTTCGACTTGCTGAGAAAGCTGAAGAGACATGCATGATCAGCAAAGCTGTTCGTGGCAATGTGGAGATGAAATTAGAAATTACCATTGACTATGAATAGCCTTTTAATGATGAATGACGATCTTTGAAGCTGCGTAAATATAAATTTTGGTATAGCTGAATGGAAAATATATGATAAGTTGGATGAGATTCTAATAGATTTATGAGGCAACTGTTTTTTCATGAAATAGAATTAAAATAGCTACACGAATGTCGAAAGAAATGGCATTCGTGTTTTTGTTTGGCTTTTATTGAATAGAAGAGGCCGAAAAATCCAATCATCGGGATAATGAATCCTAGTAAAAGACATAAATTGTTGAAAGAGCGAATACCTCTCCGAAAGAGCGAATACCCGATCGGAGAGAGCGAATACTTCTCTGAAAGAGCGAATAAACCATCGGAGAGAGCGAATAACCTCTCCGAAAGAGTGAATAAACCATCGGAGAGAGCGAATACCTCTCCGAAAGAGCGAATAAACCATCGGAGAGAGCGAATACCTCTCCGAAAGAGCGAATAAACCATCGGAGAGAGCGAATACCCTCTCCGAAAGAGCGAATAAACCATCGGAGAGAGCGAATAAAACCCCCGAGAGAGCGAATAAACCGTCGGAGAGAGCGAATAAAACCCCCGAGAGAGCGAATAAACCGTCGGAGAGAGCGAATAAACCGTCACAGAGAGCGAACTCACCGTATCAAAAAGCGAACCCCTTCCGCTAATCCGGCACAAAAACAGAATAAGTCAGCACCAAACGATCGAATCCATTCCTTGCTATCTTACCCTTATCCTAAATATAGAATCTTCTATTATAAAAGATATAAAAGAAGATTCTTTTCAATGATCTTTCTTTTATTGAAAACTATTTTTGTTATAATAGTGAGTACTAGTTTAGAAATGGAGCGAATTTTACTTTGGAAACTCAACAACCTCATATATTAGTTATTGATGGCATGGCTCTTCTTTTCCGTTCATTTTTTGCAACGGCGCCCATGCGTCAGTATTTTAGAAAGGCAGATGGTACGCCTACAAATGGTGTACAAGGTTTCGCAAGACATGTTTTGAGTGCACAATCGATCGTACGTCCTACGCATTTAGCAGTTTGTTGGGATATGGGGGTCCATACATTCCGCAATGAACTTTTTGATGGCTATAAAGCAAATCGACCAGCACCGCCAGATGAGTTAAAGCCGCAATTTGATATGGCACGGGAAGTATCAGAAATGATTGGCTGGAAAAACTTTGGAACAGTAGGAATGGAAGCGGACGATACCATCGGTTCCATTATTCATAAATGGAAGGGTGAAGCGAAGATCACAGTAGTTAGTGGTGATAAAGATCTGCTTCAATTGTTGAATCCTTCCACAACAATTGCCTTAACGAAAAAAGGATATACGGAATACAACATATATACAGATCAACGCTTTAAAGAGGAATATGCGATCGAGCCGTCATTATTTGCAGATGTCAAAGCATTTATGGGTGATACAAGTGATGGTTATCCGGGTGTTAAAGGAATTGGACCGAAAACCGCACTAAAACTGATTCAATCTTATGGCTCCGTAGATGGCGTTTTACAGGCGCTTGACGAATTAAAGCCTGCACAACGTAGCAAGATTCAGGAAAATGAGGACATGCTAAAGCTGTCATTACAATTAGCACGTATCCACACAAATGTGCCGATCGATGCGGCAATTGATGATTGTACATTGCCTATTTGGGACCGTTCTAAATTCGATCAACTAACAATGGAAGGGTATTCGTTGATTTCTCGTCATGCTCAATCATTGATGCGATGATTTTGGGGCAACTTTGATGAAGCTTAGGATTTTACGATTTTTTTCATAGGAGATTTCTCGAATCATACTATCTCGAGTAGGGCTACCATTATCTTGGATGATTAAAATAATATCGTCATTTGTACGTTCGAAACCAATGAGTGGTACCCAATGATAATTGAAATCTCCCTTAATGAAGAAATGAAGAGAAAAATACCGATCAAATTTCATCGCAACAGGACGACCTGCTTCCAGTTCAAGAAGAGCATCATGTAGACGACAATTGCCAACCTCATAAGCGGGACCAAGAAGTTTTTTCAAATTGCGAATGAGGAGATATGAAAACAAACCGATTTTTGTACAACCAAGTAATTGATAGAGCTGATTGATGCTCTTTTGCTGGGATGTAGGTTGAAGATAACGCAGTAAAACAAATACAGTCGTAGGACCGCAAGCAGAGCTTTGATAATTTTTATGAACCGATGTTGCATACTGAGATTGTGGCTTGACGGGCAAAACAACACGCATAAAATTCCCCCTTCTTTTATAAATGAAAGTAAAAGATGGCTGTTTCGAAGCGAAAAGAGATGTATTGATTAGGGAAAAGTAAAGCCCCCACATATGGAGCGCAATTATAAAATTTTTGTAATCTATTGCTTGTAGTGGAAATCTGTTGAGAGCGATAAAATTAGGTCATCAGTAAAACTAATATTTCAATACAGAAAAAATTACGCATCCCCAGACATCATTCTAAAATGTTCAATCCACTATAAAGAAAAAGCCTGCCACGAATCGAGGCCACTGAGAAAGTCCATTCATCTCCCAAACATGATAAAATCCGCTTTTTGGTTCATAAAAAATGGATCGTATCTATAAAAGGTGATGCTATCGTTTTTCAGTGACCTCCAACAAATCGGCAGGCTCTTCTACGTCAGCTTATTTTTGTGCTGCTAAAAAAGACGTTACATCTTGTGGTGTTTTTGCGTTTGCACTATGCAAATGAGCAAGCTTTTCACCATCTTTGAAGATTAAAAGGCTTGGAATGCCTAATACTTGATATTTATCCGCTAATTCTGGAAAATCATCACGATTGATTTCATACCAAGTGTATTGATTGTATTCTTCGATAATTGGATCGATGAACATATTCAAACGTGAACAATCAGGGCACCATCCGGCAAAGAATTTAACAATCACTGGTTGAGAGGATGCGATCACTTCATTAAATTGTTCTTCAGTTGTTATTGATTTCATTATAAATCCCTCCTAATTGTTTTTAGTCTACACGTTCATAGGGTTTAAGCGCTAGTAAATTGTTTGCAAAAAAAATCCGCATGCACTATTCCAGCAAATATATCTATTAATATAGCTATTTTGGACGTTTTTCTGTAAGAATTAGATTTTTTCGTTGCGGAAATTTATAAAATAGTTTAAAATGAATTCCATATAAGGGAGCTTTATTTTTTTGATTATAAAATGAATGAGCATTCATTCAAAAGTTAAGGGAGGATTTGTTCATGACTTATCGCATTCGAAAGGCAGCTGTTATTGGTTCAGGTGTAATGGGATCTGGTATTGCCGCCCATTTAGCAAATATCGGAATTCCAACTGTACTGCTTGATATTGTTCCAAAAGAGCTTTTACAGGAAGAGAAAGCAAAGGGGCTAACCTTAGAGGATTCTAGTGTGAGAAATCGTTTTGCAGCTAATGCAGTGCAAAAATTGCTGAAACAAAAACCAGCTCCATTGACAACGAAGAAAAGTCTAAACCTTATGACGATTGGTAACTTAGAGGATGATTTAGAAAAATTAAAAGACGTGGATTGGATTATTGAAGTTGTAGTAGAAAATCTTGCTATTAAGAAAAATTTGCTTGAGAAAATCGATGGGGTACGTAGACCTGGTACAATCGTTAGTTCCAACACATCAGGTATTAGTATCAATGCAATGATAGAAGGTCGTTCTGAAGATTTAAAAAAACATTTCCTAGGTACACATTTTTTTAACCCTCCACGCTATTTAAAGTTATTAGAAGTTATTCCAGCACAAGATACATTACCAGAATTGATCACATTTATGCGACAATTTGCGGAAGAGCGTTTAGGAAAAGGGGTCGTACTGGCAAAGGATACACCAAACTTTGTTGGCAATCGCATCGGCACGTACGGTCTGATGGTGACATTACAGGTAATGAAAGAAAAAGGTTATTCAGTCGGTGAAATAGACTCTGTCACTGGTCCATTGATTGGGCGACCAAAATCGGCAACACTCCGAACATTAGATGTGGTCGGCTTAGATACATTTGTCCATGTTGCTAAAAACGTTTACGATCATACAACTGGTGATGAACAAAAGGTGTTTGAAGTTCCTGAGTATCTTCAAAAGATGGTCAATAACGGCTGGCTAGGAGCAAAATCAGGTCAGGGATTCTTTTTGAAAAAAGGAAAGGACATCACAGAACTAAATTTAGATACATTCAAATACGAACCCGTAAAACAATTAAAAACCCCTTCTATTGAAATAGCCAAACAGCAAAAAGGTCTAGCTGCTAAAGTGAAAACGCTAACATATGCACAAGATCGTACGGGGGAACTACTTTGGAGTATATTTGCACCTACTCTTATTTACTCGGCACAGTTAGTAGGCGAAATAGCAGACGATATTGTGGCCATTGACAATGCGATGAAGTGGGGTTTTGGTTGGGCGCAAGGGCCGTTTGAAATCTGGGACGCTATCGGTGTGAAAGAATCTGTAGAAAAAATGCAAGCAGAAGGATATAAGATCCCTGCATTTACACAAGCATTGCTCGATAAGGGAAACACAAGCTTTTACTCAGAAATTGATGGAGAACTAGCTTATTTTGATGGAACGGGATATAAGAAGGTTCCGTTCAATGAAAAAGTAATTAATTTAAAACGTTATAAGAAAAAGCATGGCGTTTTAAAAAGTAATGCGGGTGCTAGTTTGATAGACTTCGGTGATCAAGTATTGTTGTTAGAGTTTCATTCAAAATCAAATGCACTTGGTTTAGATGTGATGCAAATTTTAAACTATGCTTTGGATTTGTTAGATGACTCTGATTACAAAGGGCTGGTAATTGGCAACCAAGGCAAAAACTTTTCTGTCGGCGCAAATCTAGCCATGATTTTAATGGAAGCACAAGATGATAATATTTTTGAATTAGATCATATTGTGAATACATTCCAGCAGGGCACATTACGAATTAAGTATTCCAATAAGCCGATCGTTACAGCACCATTTGCCATGACACTTGGAGGTGGCGCAGAGATTTGCTTGCCTTCTGCACATATTCAGGCTTCTGCGGAAACTTATATAGGCTTAGTAGAGACTGGGGTTGGACTCATTCCTGGTGGTGGTGGCAACAAAGAACTCTATATCAAACATATAAAAGGTTTACCAAAAGGCGTTGATATTGACTTGCAAGCGATCGCCAATAAAGTATTTGAATCGATCGCGATGGCAAAAGTCTCAACGTCTGGGGAAGAAGCAAGAGAAAATAATTTCTTAGACTTTACAGATGGTATCAGTGTAAATCCAGATCATCAATTATATGATGCAAAACAAGCAGTCTTATCCTTAGCAGAAGCTGGTTATAAGCCTCCTGTACGTGAAAAAGTGCCGGTTGTTGGGGAACCAGGTTATGCAACGTTATTACTTGCAGCGCAAAACTTACTGCAATCAGGTTTTATCAGCGAACATGATTTATATATTGCTAAAAAATTGGCCTATGTGATCGCAGGTGGCAATGTTCCATATGGCACATTCGTAGATGAACAATATCTTTTGAATATTGAAAGAGAAGCCTTTATTAGTCTTATACAGCATCCAAAGTCACAAGCGAGAATGCAGCACATGTTGATGAAAGGAAAACCATTACGCAATTAGTTTTTGTGTAGTGAAAGGGGGAAATCATATGCGTGAAGCCGTAATCGTAGCAGGTGCAAGAACACCAATTGGCAAGGCAAAAAAAGGATCATTAGCAACCGTTAGACCGGATGATTTAGGGGCATTGGTTATTAAGGAGACATTAAAAAGATCAGGATATGAAGGGCCAATAGATGATTTAATCATAGGTTGTGCGATGCCCGAAGCAGAACAGGGTATGAATGTGGCGAGAAATATTGGTGCATTAGCTGGTTTGCCAGATACTATTCCAGCTATTACCGTCAATCGATTCTGTTCATCAGGCTTACAATCCATTGCGTATGCTGCAGAACGAGTTATGCTTGGTCATTCACAGGTCATTATTGCTGGTGGTATTGAATCGATGAGCATGGTGCCGATGATGGGTAATGTTATTCGTCCGAATGCCAAGCTAGCGGAAGAAGCACCACAATATTACATGAGTATGGGGCATACAGCAGAAGAAGTGGCGAAGAAATATGGTGTCACAAGAGAGGATCAAGATGCCTTTGCTGTTCGATCACATGAACGTGCCGCTAAAGCTATTGCAGAAGGCAAGTTTGTTGACGAGATCGTCCCAGTGGAAGTGGAAAAGCATTATGTAGATGAAAATAATAAAGCGCAAGTCAAGAAACTTACTTTCGCGATGGATGAGGGGGTCCGGGTAGGTACTTCTGTTGAAACACTAGCTAAGTTACGTCCTGCATTTTCGGTAACAGGAAGTGTGACAGCAGGAAATGCTTCACAAACTTCAGATGGTGCGGGAGCAGTCCTTGTGATGGACCGTGAACAAGCGGAAAAAGAAGGGCTTCAACCATTGGCAAAATTCCTAGGGTTTGCAGTCGGAGGCGTGCCACCAGAAGTGATGGGAATCGGACCAATCGTAGCAGTACCCAAAGCCTTGAAGATTGCCGGATTATCCATAGAAGATATTGATTTATGGGAAATCAACGAAGCTTTTGCATCCCAATCGATCCAAGTTGTACGTGAATTAGGAATTGATTTAGAAAAGGTAAATGTCAATGGTGGTGCCATTGCTTTAGGGCATCCACTGGGTGCAACTGGCACGATTTTAACGATTAAACTAATCCATGAGTTAAAGCGCCAAGGTAAAAAATATGGTGTTGTTACGATGTGCATCGGTGGCGGTATGGGAGCAGCTGGCGTGTTTGAAATTTTATAGAATGAGGTTTTTTTAATACATTCACCGATTGTTAATGAACCAATCAGGTTTTTACGGGTACTTAACGCCCGCTTGTTTCCTAGTTTTATGAAGGTCTTAGTGTTTGTTAATGAGAGATAAAATTCATCAGACAAAGGGGAGAATTTAAAATGGCAGAAAATACTTTAAAACTTATTAAAGGTGGCAGTTTTTTAACAGAAGATATTGAGGCTGGACGTGTATTCACTCCAGAAGACTTCACAGATGAGCATAAAATGATTGCTAAAACAACAGAAGATTATGTACAAAACGAGGTACTACCAGTTGTTGATAAATTAGAAAATCATGAATTTGAAAACTCTGTTCGTTTATTGAAAAAAGCTGGGGAGCTTGGGCTACTAGCAGCCGATGTTCCTGAAGAATACGATGGTCTAGGATTAGATAAAATTTCTTCAGCCTTAATTGCTGAAAAAATGTCTCGTGCTGGCGGTTTTTCGATTACTCATGGTGCGCATGTAGGTATTGGCTCACTTCCAATTGTTTTATTCGGTAACGAAGACCAAAAACGCAAATACCTTCCTAAGTTGGCTTCAGGTAAGCTGATCTCCGCATATGCGTTAACAGAGCCGGGATCAGGATCGGATGCTTTAGGTGCGAAGACAACAGCTAAACTCAATGCAGAAGGAACTCATTATATTTTAAACGGTGAAAAACAATGGATTACAAACTCAGGATTTGCGGACGTTTTTGTTGTTTATGCTAAAGTAGATGGCGATAAATTTTCAGCATTTATCGTAGAACGTTCATATCCAGGTGTATCAACTGGTGCGGAAGAGAAAAAAATGGGGATTAAATCTTCCTCAACACGTACGCTTATTTTTGAGGATGCTGCTGTACCTGTGGAAAATCTATTAGGTGAAGTAGGGCGTGGGCACGTTATCGCTTTCAATATTCTCAATATCGGTCGTTATAAACTAGGGGTTGGGACGATTGGGGCTTCAAAACGCGCGCTTGAGTTGTCGATAGCCTATACGAATCAACGTCAACAATTTGGAACACCCATTTCATCCTTTAATCTAACAAAAGAAAAATTAGCAACGATGGCTTCCAAATTATATGCTTCAGAATCTTTGATCTATCGTACGGTTGGTTATTTCGAGGATCGTATGAGTCAGTTAAATGAAAAAGAAAAGAATGACGGAAAAGCGGTTGCAGCATCAATCGCTGAGTATGCAATTGAATGTTCGATCAATAAAGTATTCGGTTCTGAAACGTTGGATTATATAGCAGATGAAGCCGTGCAATTACATGGTGGTTATGGATACATGCAGGAATACGAAGTTGAACGTATTTATCGTGACTCTCGTATCAACCGTATTTTTGAAGGAACAAATGAGATCAATCGTCTAATCGTTCCTGGAACTTTTGTAAAAAAAGCTTTGAAAGGCGAATTACCACTTCTTCAACAGGCGCAAAGCTTACAAGCGGAATTGCTATCGCTGGTGCCAGAAGAAATTGGGGATGAACCATTAGCACAAGAAAAACATCTAGTGAAAATGGCGAAAAAAATTGCATTACTAGCAGCAGGTACAGCAGTACAACGTTTTGGTCAAAAACTAGAGCAAGAACAAGAAATCTTAGTGAATATTGCCAACATCGCCAATCAATTATTCGCAATAGAATCTGTTGTTCTCCGCACGGAAAAGGCACTTGCGCGTGATGGCTTCGATAAATCGGCACAAAAAGTTCTGTACACAGAGATCTTCGTACAAGAGGCTTTTGCAGAAATCGAAAAAGAAGCAAAAGAAACAATTATTGGTTCTGTAGAAGGTGACGAAGCACGCATGCTACTATCTGCATTGCGTAAACTGACACGTTTTACTCCATATAATTTGATCGTGAAAAAACGTCAAGCCTCTTTAAAGCTGATTGCTGAAGAAAAGTATACGGTTTAATGTATAAAATTTGCATAAAAACTAGAAATCCGGTCATGATAAATGGTGATCGGATTTCTTGCTTGTACACGGCTGTCACACTACAATGAAAGAAAACAATAAAAAACCGTAAAAAAAGGAGCATCCATATGACGATCAAAATGATTCACTATCCCAAGTGTACGACATGTAAAAGAGCGCAAGCATGGTTAAATGAAAATGGCATTGAGTATACTGCACGACATATTGTAGAAGAAGCACCCACAAAAGAAGAACTAACGAATTACTGGAAATTAAGTGGGTACCCTTTAAAAAAATTTTTTAATACATCTGGAAAAAAATATCGTGAGCTTCAATTAAAAGATCGTCTAAAAGAAATGTCAGATGAAGAACAGCTTGAATTATTAGCCTCAGATGGCATGCTTATTAAGAGACCAATTGTGACTGATGGACAAAGAATTACGTTGGGCTTTAAAGAAGATGACTTTGAAAACACATGGAAATAGTAAAGGAATTAGCTTGTTTTTGTATAGGGAATATGTCAAAATTAAAGTGAATATTAATACATATTTGGAGGGGTAATAATGAGCATACCAGCAGATTTGCGTTATTCAGAAGAGCATGAATGGGTAAAAATAGATGAAGGTAAAGTACGCATCGGTATTACGGAATTCGCACAATCAGAACTAGGGGATATCGTATTCGTTGAACTACCACAAGTAGGGGACGAAGTAGTAGCAGACGAACCATTTGGTAGTGTTGAATCTGTAAAAACTGTATCAGAAATTTATGCGCCGGTTTCAGGAAAAGTTGTTGAAATCAATGAGGAATTAGAAGATAGTCCAGAATTCGTGAACGAATCACCATATGAAAAAGCATGGATGGTTGTAATAGAACCTACGGACATTTCTCAAATCGATAAATTACTAACAGCTGATCAATATAAAGAGCTAATCGAAGAATAATTTTTACTATAGAGGCGCCACACTTTTGTGTTGGCGTTTTTATGTACAATTTCAAGTTGGATTGAGCGAAACTTGTCACAATGGGTGTTTCTTAGCCCACTGTGAGTTAGTTGAACCAGTCGGGCAGATACAGGTAGTGCTCACTTTATTCCAGAGAGCAAACCCTATAAGATCTACTGCCTGTTAATGTGGGACAAAGTGAAACTTGTCACAATGGGTGTTTCTTAGCCTATTGAGAGTTAGTTGAACCAGTCGGACATATACAGGCAGTTGTTCACTTTATTCCAGAGAGCAAACCTTATAAGATTACTGCCTGTTTATGCGGGACAAAACTGTAAGGAGTGATTAGCATGTCTGATAAAGTGCTTATTGTAGAAGGTAGGCAAGATAAATTGCAAATTCAACCCTTATTAGCAGAAGACATTCCGATACTTTGTACGAATGGAACTATTAGCGCAAGTAACCTTGAAGAACTGATTTACCCCTATGAAGAATATGATTTGTATGCTTTTTTTGATGAAGATTATTCAGGTGATTGTTTACGAGCTTTGATGAAAAAAGAATATCCAGAAGCGCACTTTTTACGAACGCGTACTTTATATAAACAAGTTGAAGCGACACCGAGAAAATATTTAGCTAGAATATTATTAGCTGCGAATTTTAAAGTAAACCCAGCTTATCTTATAGAATAAGGAATGACATATCATGCAAGAATGGTCTATTGAACAATGGGAGAGTACAAAGGAAAGCCAATCATTATGCGCTTTCTATTTATATACCCCGATGTGTGGTACATGTAAAATTGCATCTAAAATGATGGAAATAATAGGAGAAACTTTTCCAGATATTCCAATAGGAAAAGCAAATATCAATTATATCGAACAGATAGCTATTGATTACGAAATTGAAAGTGTTCCGTGTTTATTGATTGCAAAAAATGGAAAAATAGAAGATAAAATCTATGCATTCCAATCTGTTTTATATTTATTTGATAAATTTCAGAAAAAAGATTGACGATGCTAACATAGAGTGGTAAAGTAACAGACATAAATTAAATAATTATTTACGTTGTCTTATTTAGAGTGGTGGAGGGAAGTGCCCTATGAAGCCCGGCAACCGTCACAATGTGATATGGTGCCAATTCACGCAAAGTGAACAACTTTGGGAGATGAGAGAACGGTTTCGTAATTGCGCGTGAACCCTTCTGTTAATCTTGCAGAAGGGTTTTTATTTTGGACTCCTACATAGAACATTGCTGATACACTCATACTTGAGTGAAAGGTATCGACTTCTTGCAAGAAGTTGTGTAGATCTTAAGGTGAAGCCTTTTCTGCAATAAGCGGTCTCAGGAGCATGCTTTTTCTGCGACGAGTAACCGCAGGAGCAAATTCTTTCTGCGACGAGTAACCGCAGGAGCAAGCGGGCTGTTGAGGGATATCAGCAATATATTAAATAAGGACAAGGTTAAGAATGAAATAGTTTTTCTAATTCGACAAACAAATGTATAGTTACATTCACATGTCAGTTGCTTAAAAATAGAAGGTGGTTTTGATAATGATTCAGTTAGAAAATGTCGTAAAAAAATACAAAACCGCTAATGGGTATCTTACTGCAGTTAATGATGTTAACTTATCAATAAATGATGGCGAGATTTTTGGCATTATCGGTTATAGCGGCGCTGGGAAAAGTACAATGATCCGATTACTCAACGGTTTAGAAAAACCTACATCAGGGAAAGTTATTGTAAACGGACAAAACATTTCAGCGATAAGAGGAAAAGAACTTCGAAATGCTCGTCATAAAATAAGTATGATCTTCCAACATTTCAACTTATTATGGTCAAGAACAGTAGAAGAAAATATAGCTTTTCCATTAGAGATTGCTGGTATTAGTAAAGCAGAACGTCAAAAACGTGTGCTTGAACTAATCGAGCTAGTTGGTTTGAAAGGAAGAGAAAAATCTTATCCATCTCAACTCTCTGGTGGTCAAAAACAACGTGTGGGGATTGCGCGAGCATTGGCCAATGATCCAGAAGTATTGCTCTGTGATGAGGCTACGTCAGCTCTTGATCCAGAAACGACGGATGCAATTTTAGATTTACTTGTAAGTATCAATGAAAAACTGGGGTTAACCATTGTATTAATCACCCATGAAATGCATGTCATTCGTAAGATTTGCCATCGCGTTGCAGTAATGGAAGCAGGAAAGATTGTGGAACGTGGAAATGTTCTCGAAGTTTTCCAATCTCCAAAAGCAGAAATCACCCAAAAATTTGTTTCCCAAGTAACGGAAACAGCAGGACATAAAGAATCTATTTCACAAATGCTGGAAGATTATCCGAATGATCAACTGATTAAGTTATTCTTTGTAGGTTCTAAAACAGAACAACCGGTTATTTCACAACTAATACGTGAGTTCAATGTTGACGTGAATATTGTTCACGGCAATATCTCACCTACGAAGAGCGGACCTTATGGTACATTAATTGTCCGGATTGTTGGCGATACAGATCATGTAGCGAAAGCTATTCAATATTTAGATGTGCAAGGCATTAAATCGGAGGTGATCAATAATGCTGAATGATCTCTTTCCGAATGTTGATTGGGAAATGATGTGGGAAGCTACTAGAGAAACCATCTATATGACAGCTGTTTCCACACTTCTTACATTTATTTTAGGACTGGTTCTTGGGATTGTATTGTTTTTAACAAGTCCAACACAGCTTTGGGCGAATAAGATTGTCAATGTATTAACAGGTTCATTTGTTAACATTTTCCGATCTATTCCATTTATCATTTTAGTTATTCTTTTAATTCCATTTACAAAATTCTTATTAGGTACTATTCGTGGTGCCAATGCAGCTTTACCAGCTTTGATTATCGGTGCCGCACCCTTCTATGCTCGGATGGTTCTGATTGCTTTGCGTGAGATCGATAAGGGTGTTATTGAAGCCGCTCGCTCGATGGGGGCAAAAACTTGGACAATCATTTGGAAAGTTTTAATCCCAGAATCTTTGCCAGCTCTAATCTCTGGTATTACGGTCACTGCGGTAGCATTAGTTGGCTACACCGCAATGGCAGGCGTAATCGGTGCAGGTGGTTTAGGTAACTTGGCATTTATGGATGGTTTCCAACGTAGTCGTAACGATGTAACCTTGGTGGCTACCATATTAGTGTTAATCATTGTATTTATCATTCAATTTATCGGGGATTTCATCACATCGAAAACTGATAAACGATAATTTGGTGTATACGTTGTTTCAACGTTCACATAGAGAAAAAATAGAAAAGGGGTTATTTTATGAAGAAACTAATAGCAGGAATCCTAACAGCTTCACTAGCATTAAGTTTAGCGGCTTGCGGAAGCAATGATAAATCTGCTTCTGACGATTCAAAAAAAGATGAAAAAGAAACAAAATTGGTAGTAGGTGCTTCTAATACACCACATGCTGTCATTCTTAAAAAAGCGCAACCAATTCTTAAAAAAGAGGGCGTTGACTTACAAATCGAAAAATATCAAGATTATGTATTACCAAACAAAGATCTTGATTCTGGTGATTTAGATGCAAACTATTTCCAACACATTCCTTATCTTGAACAACAAATTAAAGATAATGGATATGACTTTGTAAATGCTGGAGGTATTCATATTGAACCAATCGGTATTTATTCTAAAAAATATAAATCTCTAGATGATCTTCCAAAGGGTGCAACTATTCTTATCAGTAATTCTGTAGCTGATCAAGGACGTATTTTAACATTATTAGAAGCTAAAGGCTTGATCACATTGAAAGATGGCGTTGATAAAGCATCAGCTGAAATCAAAGATATTGCTAAAAATCCTAAAAACATAAAAATCGACACAAAAACTGCCCCTGAAATGCTAGTACAAATGTATGAAAACAAAGAAGGAGATGCAGTTGTTATCAACTCTAACTTCGCAATTGATGCTGGGTTAGTCCCAACAAAAGATGCAATTGCTCTTGAAGATAAAGATTCTCCATATGTGAATGTTATAGCTGTGAAGAAAGAAAACAAAGATAATGAAGCAGTGAAAAAATTAGTAGACGTATTACATTCAAAAGAAATTCAAGATTTTATCAATGAAGAATGGAAAGGCTCAGTAGTACCAGTATCTAAATAATTAATAGCATAAGCAAAGTAAAATTTCACATAGTGGTGTTCATTTTCTTCTATGTGTTAGTGAAGTTTGAAACAAAAGACTTTTCTAGGCAGTGATTCTTATGTCTCATTGTCTGCTTGTACTTAAGTCTTGCGGTTGGAACTTCTCGCTTATCAATGCAAGAGAAAAAGACGCTAGAACATTATTTGTTTTAGCGTCTTTTTGTATTTAGAAACATAAATTTTTTATGCCGGTTTATGGAAAAATTAATGATTGTGATCCACATGCAAAAAAATGATGGTCAATTGGATCGGGACAAGAGAAAAAATGTTTACGTATAGAATTTTATTTTTTTCAAAAAATATATAATGATTTCACATAGATTCATTCTTGAATATGATATGATGGTACGTGAATTTTATTTGAATTGAGATAACCTAGTAAAGAATTGACTCACAAAATTCAAGAAAATTTTTTCAGATGGTGCTAGCTCTCGATTAACAGGATAAATCACACCAACATTACGTGTAAATGGTGGCTCAACAAGAGCTAATTTTTTTGTGCGTCGAGGAGTCGAATCGTAAAACGCGCTTTCCGGTAAGAGTGTAACGCCTATGCCTGCTGCCACCAAACCTTTTAAAGCGTCCATATCCTCTCCTTCTGAACTGATTTTGGGTGTAAAGCCAACAGATTTACATGCTTCTACTACTACTTTGTTTAAGATGTACCCATCTGGGAATAACACGAATCCTTCATTACGCAGGTCTGCTAATTGGATCTCTTCTTTTGTGGCAAGCTGGTGTGATGCGGGCACAAGAGCCGCAATATTTTCTGTAAAGAGTATTTTAGTATTGATCGCGTCATCTTTTGCAGGAACAGGTCCTAAAAAGGCTAAGTTTAGTTCACGTTGTTTGACGGCATTAATGAGATATCGGTAGGAACCTTGTCTTAAGTGAAAGGAAACATTTGGATGCTCTTTTTTAAATGCCGAAATGACGGTAGGCAAAAGAAAACTTGCCAAGCTTGAAGGAAAACCGATTTTTATCGTCCCTTTTTCAGGATTCAAATATTCATCAACTTGTTTTTTAGCAAAATCAATGGCTTGTAACGCAGCGATTGTATACTCAAGAAAAGTCTTACCAATCGGTGTTAGTTTTACGTTACGGCCTACTCTTTCAAACAATTCTATCCCTAATTCTTCTTCTAAATTGGCGATTTGACGACTAACAGCTGATTGCGCTACATGTAAATTTTCTGCAGCTTCAGAGATATGTTCTCTTTCTGCAACTGCTACAAAATATCTTAATTGTCTTAGTTCCACGCCATGTCATCTCCTATTTATCTATTTTATAGATTAATCCTATCCAAATTATATATTGTTTATATCAATTTGAAAAACTAAAATATACTTAAGTCACTTTTTATATATAAAGGAGGGAATCGTATGACATTTCACAAAATTCCAACAGCACAAGGTTTATACTCTCCACAATTTGAGCATGATGCATGTGGTATTGGACTTTACGCACAATTGCAGGGTAAACCCACACATGACATCGTGATGAAAGGCTTAGAAATGTTATGTAGATTAGATCATAGAGCTGGACGCGGAAGTGACGGCAAAACAGGAGATGGATCTGGACTAATGGTTCAAATCCCGGATGCCTTTTTCCGCGAAGTTTGTATAGATTGGACATTACCTGCTGTCGGACAATATGGAGTAGGAATGTTATTTTTTAATAAAAACAGTAAAGTGCAACAAGAAATTGAAACGAAACTAAATGATTTCATCGTGAAAGAAGGGCAAGAATTACTTGGCTGGCGCACTGTACCGGTTAATCCTGGACCCTTGAGCGACATTGCCAAAGAAACGGCTCCAGTTGTTCGTCAAGTGTTTATAAAGGCTGTAAATACAAATGATTCTCTTGCTTTTGAAAGAAAGTTGTATTTGATTCGAAAACAAACAGAATTATGGGCAAAAAAACAAAACAAAGATTTTTATTGCGCAAGCATGTCAAGCCGTACAATCGTGTTTAAAGGTCTATTAGCACCGGAAGAAGTAGTAGAATTTTACCTAGATTTACAGGATGAACGCTTCACATCAGCTTTTTCTATGGTCCATTCACGTTACAGTACAAATACTTTCCCATCTTGGGAACGTGCACACCCTAATCGCTATATTATTCATAACGGTGAAATTAATACGTTACGAGGTAATATTAACTGGATGAAGGCGCGTGAGCAACAATTTATTTCTGAAGCTTTCGGAGAAGATCTTGAAAAAGTCCTACCAGTTACAGATCCAAATGGTAGTGATTCATCGATGTTAGATAATGCATTTGAATTTTTCGTGTTAGCTGGTCGTACACCTGCCCAAACAGCAATGATGATGATTCCTGAACCATGGACAGAAAATCCGCATATCTCCGCTGAGAAAAAAGCCTTTTACCAATATCAAAGCTGTCTGATGGAACCTTGGGATGGACCAACGGCTATTTGTTTCACGGATGGAAAACAAATTGGTGCGATATTGGACCGTAATGGCTTACGACCTGCACGCTATTATGTCACAAAGGATGATTACATCATTTTCTCATCAGAAGTTGGTGTAGTTGATATCGAGGAAGAAAACATTGTTTATAAAGAGCGACTAAGTCCGGGGAAAATGTTGCTTGTTGATCTAGAACAAGGACGGATTGTTTCAGATGAAGAATTAAAATCTGAAATGGCACAGGCAAAACCATATGCTAAATGGTTAGAAGAAAACCTTGTTGTGGTTGAGCCTTCAGAAGAAAGACCGGAAAAAATAGATGATCTATTATTTAGACAAAAGGTGTTCGGTTATACGCATGAAGATGTTCAGAAATATATAGTTCCGATGGTGGTTGGAGGAAAAGATCCGCTTGGTTCAATGGGAAATGATGCGCCATTAGCAGTCCTATCTGATAAACCACAATCGCTATTCAATTATTTCAAGCAATTATTTGCTCAAGTAACAAACCCACCAATTGATTCGATTCGTGAGCATATTGTGACTTCGACAATGACCCTTCTTGGTGCAGAAGGTGATCTATTACATCCGACTGCAGAAAATTGTCATCGCATCTTTTTAAAAACACCTGTGTTGACGAATAGTCAATTCCAAAAGTTAAAAGCGCAAAAGCAATTTGATATAACTACTATTGATCTTGCAATGTCAGAAGATTTGGAAAAAGATTTGGCAAGACTAGCAAAAGAGGCAGATGAAGCGATTGAAAAAGGTATTCAGCTACTTGTTTTGTCTGATAAATCATTAAGCGTAGACACACCTGTCATTCCTATTTTACTTGCAGCAAGTAGTGTTCATCAACATCTTGTACAAACAGGGCAACGTACAAAAGTAAGTATCATTGTTGAAACAGGTGAAACAAGAGAAGTACATCATTATGCTGCATTGATCGGATATGGTGTAGATGCGATATATCCATATTTAGCCTTTGCTACTTTGGCAAAAGCTATTGAAGATGGACATATCAGCTACAGTTACGAAGAAGCTGTTCGACGTTACGCAAAGGCAACTTCAGAAGGTGTCGTTAAAGTAATGTCAAAAGTGGGAATTTCAACAGTTCAAAGTTATCGTGGAGCTCAAATTTTCGAAGCCGTTGGAATCAGTAAAGATGTGATTGAAAAATACTTTACTGGAACAGTATCCAAACTAGATGGTATTGATTTACCAACTATTGCGAAAGAAGCTCTGAAAAAACATGAAGAAGCAGTTCAGTCCATTGAACATGTTTTACCACCAGGTAGCAACTTCCAGTGGAGAAGTTCAGGAGAACACCATGCATTCAATCCAAAAACGATCCATACATTACAACAAGCTACACGTAATGGTGACTTTGGCTTGTTCCATCAATTCACTGAAATGGCAAATGAAGAACAAATCGGTTTCTTGAGAAATTTATTAACCTTCAAAAAGACGGAACATAAAATTCCATTAGAAGAAGTAGAGTCCGCTGAATCCATCGTTAAGCGATTCAAGACAGGGGCTATGTCTTACGGTTCAATTAGTCAAGAAGCACATGAAACATTAGCTATCGCGATGAATCGAATTGGAGGCAAAAGTAATAGCGGTGAGGGTGGTGAACATCCAAGTCGCTTTGTACCGGACGAAAATGGTGATAATCGTAGAAGCTCGATCAAACAAATTGCTTCTGGCCGATTTGGCGTTAAGAGCCACTACTTAGTCAATGCGAGTGAGTTACAGATTAAAATGGCTCAAGGGGCAAAACCTGGTGAAGGTGGTCAACTTCCAGGTAATAAAGTTTATCCTTGGGTTGCTGATGTAAGGGGTTCAACAACAGGTGTAGGACTTATTTCACCACCACCACATCATGATATTTATTCAATCGAAGACATGGCTGAATTGATTCATGATTTGAAAAATGCGAACCGTGACGCACGTATCAGTGTGAAACTCGTAGCAAAATCAGGGATCGGTACAATTGCTGCTGGTGTAGCAAAAGGTGCAGCAGACGTGATTGTTATTAGCGGTTATGATGGTGGTACTGGGGCATCACCAAAAACAAGTATCAAGCATACAGGTCTTCCATGGGAATTAGGATTATCAGAAGCTCATCAAACATTAATGTTAAATGGACTTCGTAATCGTGTAACGCTTGAAACAGATGGTAAATTAATGACAGGGAAAGATGTCGTGATGGCAGCATTACTTGGTGCAGAAGAATTCGGCTTTGCAACTGCTCCATTGATCGTACTTGGCTGTGTCATGATGCGTGCTTGTCATTTAGATACATGTCCGGTTGGTATTGCTACACAAAACCCTGAACTTCGTAAAAAATTCATGGGTACTGCAGACCATGTAGTGAACTTTATGATGTTTATAGCAGAAGAAGTTCGAGAATATATGGCAACACTTGGTTTTAGAACTTTTGAAGAAATGGTTGGACGCACAGATGTATTAGAGGTAAGTGATCGTGCGAAAAAACATTGGAAAGCTGGTCAATTAGATTTAGAAGCAATCCTACATCAAAATGAAGGACCAAGAACAAAACAAGTACAACAAAATCACAAACTTGATGAATCGCTTGATCTACGTGAAATTTTAAGTAAAGTAGAAGAATCTATTATAGAAGAAAGACCAATTTCACTACATTATCCTATCAAAAACACAGATCGAGTTGTTGGTACGATCGTTGGTAGCGAAATTTCAAAACGTTATGGTGCGAGAGGACTTGTGGACGATACCATTACATTGAACTTTACGGGTTCAGCTGGTCAAAGCTTTGGTGCATTTATCCCAAGAGGAATGTTAATGCATGTTGAGGGTGATGCAAACGATTACTTCGGTAAAGGGTTGTCCGGTGGTAAAGTTGTGGTTAGCTCACCGGTACGAGGACAAGCAGAAACGAATGTTATCGCGGGAAATGTATGCTTATATGGTGCAACTAGTGGCGAAGCCTATATTAATGGTCGTGCAGGAGAACGTTTTGCCGTTCGTAACAGTGGCGCTAATGTAGTGGTCGAAGGTATCGGTGATCACGGTTGTGAATATATGACTGGAGGTCGAGTAGTGATCTTAGGTGATGTAGGTAAAAACTTCGGAGCTGGTATGTCCGGTGGGATTGCTTATGTGTTACCTCAAGATGCTAAAGATTTCAAAGACAAATGTAACAAAGAAATGATTGGTTTTGAGAGCGTTCATTCTAAAGAGGATGAAGCGATTCTCCAACAATTGCTAGAAAAACATGTTCACTACACTGAAAGTACAAAAGCAAAACAAATTTTAACGAACTGGTCAGATTATGTAGGCCACTTTGTCAAAGTAGTTCCTACAGATTATAAGAGAATGTTAGGCCGCATTAGTGAATTTGAAGCACAAGGATTGTCAGAAGAACAAGCAACGATGAAAGCATTTTTGTTCAATTCATCGAAAAAGGATTTAGTGCTTTCCAATAAATAAGGAGGGGTTCTAGATGGGGAAGAAAACTGGATTTATGGAATATAGTCGAGAAAAAGGGAAAGAACAGCCACCACTAGAGCGTATCAAAAATTGGAAAGAATATGCTTCACGATTAACTGACGAAGCTCTTCAAATCCAAGGTGCACGTTGTATGGATTGTGGTACACCGTTTTGTCATATGGGAATGGAGATCCGTGGTTCTGCCGCGGGTTGTCCGATCCATAATGTAATCCCTGAATGGAATGATTTAGTCTATCACGGAAAATGGAAGGAAGCCCTTGATCGGCTATTATTAACGAATAATTTCCCAGAATTTACGGGAAGAGTTTGTCCTGCGCCATGTGAAGGATCATGTACATTAGCCATATCAGATCCTGCAGTTTCGATTAAAAGTATTGAACGTGCAATCATCGATAAAGGATTTGAAAATGGATGGATAATACCTCGTATTCCTGAACATCGTACAGGTAAAAAGGTCGCTATCGTTGGTTCAGGTCCTGCTGGCTTAGCGGCTGCTGACCAACTGAATCAGTATGGTCATTCTGTTACTGTGTACGAAAGATCTGACCGTGCAGGTGGTTTACTTACTTATGGTATTCCGAATATGAAATTAGATAAGAAAGTTGTCGAAAGACGCGTGCAATTGCTTGCAGACGAAGGCGTTCATTTTATCTTGAATACGGAAATTGGTAAGGACGTAACAGCTGATGAATTGAAAAAAGAATTCGATGCTATCATTCTTTGCACTGGTTCAACAAAGCAAAGACATTTACGTATAGAAGGTAGTGAAGCTGAAGGTGTTGTTCTAGCAATGGATTATTTGACATCTACTACAAAAAGCTTGCTAGATTCCAATTTCGAAGATGGTCAATTTTTAGATATGAAGGGCAAAAATGTGATCGTTATTGGTGGTGGTGATACAGGTGCTGACTGTGTTGCTACATCTCTTCGTCAAAATTGTAAATCTGTATTTCAATTTGGTAAGCATCCACAATTGCCTGAACATCGTGCAGCTGATAATCCATGGCCAACAAACCCTCATGTCTATAAATTGGATTATGCTTATGCAGAAGCAAATGCAAAATACGGTCGTGATCCTCGCGAATATTGTATCCAAACCAAGAAAATTGTTGCGGATAGCAATGGGCATGTAAAAGAATTGCATACCATCCAAATGGAAAAAGTCATTAGTGATGAAGGGTATGTATACTTCAATGAATTACCAGGAACTGAAAAGGTTTGGCCTGTAGATTATGTATTTGTAGCAATTGGTTTCGAGGGTACCGAACACGGTGTTGCAGAACAATTCGGTGTCAAAATCACCAATAATCGTATTGCTGCAAGAACAACTAATTTTGCAACAAATGTGGAAAATGTTTTTGCTGCAGGTGATGCAAGACGTGGTCAAAGTTTAGTTGTTTGGGCTATAAATGAAGGTAGAAGTGTGGCAGAAAGTGTCAATGAATCTCTTCGTACACAAGCAATAGCTCAATAATTCCATACTTCATTCATTAGTACATGTATTTGTAATATGAATAATCAGGGGTGTTGATTATCTAATTTAATCCATAAAAATGGGGTAATTCGTTGATTTCCGCTCCAACTTGCCCGCTTTCCTGCGGGGCGAATGCTGGGGACAACAGGATGTTGGTCACGGAATCGTTGCCACAGGACGTGGCGTTCTTAGATTCCGTTCCTTCAATCGCTACGCTGTGGGGTCTCATCTATTCGCTTTTCCCGCGGGACATTGAATTGGCTTCATCGAATCCACACCGCACGAAGGAAATGCGCATGCATTTTCGAGGACTTGAGCAAGCCTCCGCTCCAATCTATATAAATGGTCCTAAAAAAACAGGGTTTTTCAAAAATTACGCCAAACGGACACTCCTAATTTTTGTAAAATCAACACGCTTGATAAATAATAAAAGCTATCTTCTAATTTAGGCATTCCTTGATGAAGGAAATGTTAAATAAGGAAGATAGCCTTTTTTATTTTGCTAGGAATTTTCTTCATCTTTACAAGCAGTTATCATACAATAATCTCTATTTGTTAGTACATCTTGATATTAGAACACACTGCCTGTTAAACTGTGTGAGTTGTACATAACGTTTGAGTATATAAAATATCTAAAAAATGATGTTTTTAATGTTTCTGTAGTGAAATCGATTCTCAATTAGAAATCTTTTATTGAAAATCAATGGATTTTCAATTAATACTTAGAAATAATGTGTTAAATGAGTTTCAGATTATATATAAAGCATCCTCAGAATAAATTGAGAAACATTTTCAAATGATTTGCAAACGATTTTTTTTTAAGCTAAAATTAGAATGATATTAAATTAGAAATGGTTATGCATTTCATTCACTGAATTAAACGGAGGTAATAGAATGTCAACATTAGTCATTAAAGATCTTCACGTTGCTATTGACGAGAAAGAGATTTTAAAGGGTGTTAACTTATCACTCAATACAAACGAAATTCATGCAATAATGGGACCAAATGGTACAGGTAAATCCACTTTAGCGTCCGCTATTATGGGACATCCAAAATACGAAGTTACTTCAGGTTCTATCACTTTAGACGGTAAAAATGTTCTTGAAATGGAAGTGGATGAACGTGCAAAAGCTGGCCTGTTCTTAGCCATGCAGTACCCATCAGAAATTTCTGGTGTAACAAATGCTGATTTTTTACGTTCAGCTATCAATGCACGTCGTGGAGAAGGTAACGAAATTTCTCTTATGAAATTCATCCGTGAACTAGATGACAAAATGGAATTTTTAGAAATGCCTGAAGAAATGGGGCAACGTTACTTAAACGAAGGATTCTCAGGCGGGGAAAAGAAACGTAATGAAATTCTTCAATTGATGATGTTAAAACCTAAATTTGCAATCCTAGATGAAATTGACTCTGGTCTTGATATCGATGCCTTAAAAGTAGTGTCAAAAGGGATCAATGCTATGCGCGGTGAAGGCTTTGGTTGTTTAATGATCACTCACTATCAACGTTTACTTAACTATATTACGCCTGATCATGTTCACATCATGATGCAAGGTAGAGTAGTTCGTTCTGGTGGTCCTGAATTAGCAGAAAAACTAGAAGCTGAAGGTTACGACTGGATTAAAAAAGAATTAGGGATCGAAGACGAAGAAGAAACATCAGGACAAGAAGCATAATAAAGGAGGATGAGCAAACATGACGGTTGAAACAAAATTAGCAGTAACCGCTCAAGATGTACGCTCTTTCTCTGAAGCGAACAATGAACCTAGTTGGTTGACTGAGCTTCGTGAACGTGCATTAGCGGACGTAGAAACGCTACCAATGGTAAAACCAGATAAAACAAATGTTGAAAAGTGGAATTTTACAGAGTTCCCTGCACATACAGTTGAAAGTTCAACATATGCTAGTCTTGAAGAATTTCCCGAAGAAGTAAAGGCAATTGTTGATGCTGAAGGTCAACACAATATTTATATTCAGCATAATAATACACCAGCATACTTACAATTATCGAAAGAGCTCGCTTCAAAAGGTGTCATTTTGACGGATATTTTAACAGCAGCCCGTGAACATAGTGATTTAGTTCAAAAATATTTTATGACGGAGGGCGTAAAAATAGACCAACATAAACTAACTGCTTTACATGCAGCATTAGTCAATGGTGGTGTATTTGTATACATTCCTAAAAATGTCATTGTGGAAGAACCGATACAAGCTGTTTTTCTACATGATAATGAGAATGCGTCATTATTTAACCATGTATTAGTTGTTGCAGAAGCCAATAGCTCTGTTACGTATGTAGAAAACTATCTTTCTACTGTTGATGAAGCGAAAGGGCAAGCGAATATTATCGCTGAAGTCATTGTAAATGATAATGCCAACGTTACTTTTGGTGCCGTTGATGTTCTAGCTAAAGGTTTCACGACTTATGTCAATCGCCGAGCTATTTTACATCGTGATGCAAAAGTCGATTGGGCGTTAGGTTTGATGAATGATAGTGATACGCTTTCAGAAAATATCACATATCTAAAAGGTGACGGCTCTTATGCAGATACAAAATCTGTTGTCGTCGGTCGTGGAGAGCAAAGTCAAAACTTCACTACTGAAGTTCGACATTGGGGTAAAGCATCAAATGGCTATATCTTAATCCATGGTGTTATGAAGGATTCTGCCCGTGGTATTTTCAATGGTATTGGTAAAATCGAACATGGTGCAACAAAAGCAGATGCTGAACAAGAGTCACGTGTTCTGATGTTAAGCAAAAACGCTCGTGGCGATGCTAACCCCATTCTGTTAATCGATGAAGATGACGTAACAGCAGGTCATGCTGCTTCAGTAGGTCGCGTTGATCCTGTGCAACTATATTATCTAATGAGTCGAGGCATTTCAAAAGCAGAAGCTGAACGATTAATCATACATGGGTTCCTTAACCCGGTTGTTAATCAGTTACCTATTGAAGGTGTTAGAAAACAATTAACAGAGATCATTGAAAGGAAAGTGCGCTAATGATGAAAACAGATATTCGAAGCTATTTTCCAATTTTGAATCAGGAAGTTAATGGACACCCACTCGTTTATCTTGATAGTGCAGCTACCTCACAAAAGCCTACACAGGTTTTGGAAGCTGTTAAACACTATTATGAATACGATAACTCTAATGTCCATCGGGGTGTGCATACATTAGGAAACCGCGCAACAGATGCTTATGAAGGAGCGCGTGAAAAAGTCCGCCAATTTATTAATGCAAAGTCAACTGAAGAAGTTATCTTTACAAAAGGTACTACAAACGGATTAAATATGGTTGCTGCTAGTTTTGGTCGTGCAAATGTAGATGAAGGTGACGAAATCGTCATTACTTACATGGAACACCATTCCAACCTAATTCCATGGCAACAATTAGCAAAAGAAAAAAATGCAACACTTAAATATATTGACATGAATCCTGATGGTACACTATCAATTGATCAAGTAAAAGAAGCGATTACAGATCGCACAAAAATCGTTTCAATTGCTTTTGCTTCAAATGTTTTAGGTACTGTCAATCCTATCAAAGAGATTGCAGCTATAGCGCATGCACATGGTGCAGTGATGGTAGTGGATGGTGCTCAAGGTGTGCCACATTTTCATACAGATGTCCAAGATTTAGATTGTGATTTCTTGGCATTTTCTGGACATAAGATGTGCGGACCAACTGGTATTGGAGTGTTATATGGTAAAAAAGAGCATCTAGAAAACATGAGTCCAATCGATTTTGGTGGGGAAATGATTAGTACAGTTGGCTTATATGAGTCAACATGGGCTGACCTACCTTGGAAATTCGAAGGGGGCACACCTAATATTGCTGGAGCAATCGGCTTAGGTGCTGCGATTGATTTCTTAGAAACAATAGGTATGGATGCGATCATCGAACATGAACGTAACTTAACTCGTTATGCGATTGAGCAACTAAATGCAATAGATGGGGTATCTATCTATGGTCCACAAGATCCTACAAAGCGCTCTGGTCTTGTTACATTTAACATAGATGGTATCCATCCACATGATGTTGCAACAGTACTCGATATGGAAGGTATTGCTGTACGTGCAGGACATCATTGTGCCCAACCATTGATGAAATGGCTTAAATGTACAGCAACAGCGCGAGCAAGTTTCTATCTTTATAATACGGAAGCCGATGTTGCTCGACTTATTGAAGGATTGCGTTCTGCGAAGGAGTATTTTGCTGATGTCAATGAATAAACTAGATCAACTATATCGTTCTGTCATTATGGATCATTATAAAAAACCGCGTAATAAAGGTGTTATTGATAACTCTAATGTATCAATCGATATGAATAATCCAACTTGTGGGGATCGTATTCATTTATCTCTACAGGTTGAAGATGGTGTCGTTGTAGATGCGAAATTCGAAGGCGAAGGCTGTTCCATCTCTATGTCTTCTGCTTCTATGATGACGCAGGCGATTAAAGGCAAAACAACAAAAGAAGCTGTTGAATTGGCACATGTCTTCTCAGAAATGATGCTTGGACATAAACATGATGATTCAATAGACCTTGGTGATGTAGAAGCATTATCTGGTGTTTCACAATTCCCGGCACGTATTAAATGTGCCACACTTTCCTGGAAAGCAATGGAAAAAGGTATAAAAGAAGCAAACCTATAATATAGATGAAAATCTAGAATGGAGGAGAAAAAATGGCTAAAAAAATGCCTGAAATTGGCGATTACGAGTACGGCTTCCATGATAAAGACGTATCGATCTTCCGTACAGAACGTGGGTTGACTCCTGAAATCGTTAAAGAAATATCTAAAATGAAAAATGAGCCACAATGGATGTTGGATTTCCGTCTAAAATCATTAGACATATTCTATTCAAAACCTATGCCACAATGGGGTGGCGATTTATCTGGACTTAACTTTGATGAGATTACTTACTATGTAAAACCGTCTGAAGCAACTCAAAAGTCTTGGGATGAAGTGCCAGCAGAAATCAAAGCAACTTTCGATAAATTGGGTATCCCAGAAGCGGAACAAAAATATCTTGCTGGTGTGTCTGCTCAATATGAATCAGAAGTTGTTTACCATAACATGAAAGAGGACCTTGAAAAACTAGGCGTTATCTTTAAAGATACTGACTCCGCTCTTCGTGAAAATGAAGATATCTTCAAAGAATATTTTGGTAAAGCAATTCCGCCAAATGACAACAAATTCGCGGCCCTTAACTCAGCTGTTTGGTCTGGTGGATCATTCATCTATGTACCAAAGGGTATTGAACTTGAAACACCATTACAAGCCTATTTCCGTATTAATTCTGAAAATATGGGGCAATTTGAACGTACCCTTATTATTGTTGATGAAGGTGCAAGCGTACACTATGTTGAAGGATGTACTGCACCAGTTTATACAACAAGCTCACTACACAGTGCAGTTGTAGAAATCTTCATCAAAAAAGATGCATATTGCCGTTACACAACGATTCAAAACTGGGCAAACAACGTTTATAATTTAGTTACAAAACGTGCAACATGTGAAGAACGCGCTACAATGGAATGGATAGATGGTAATATCGGTTCTAAATTGACGATGAAATACCCAGCCTGTATCTTAAAAGGTGAAGGCGCTCGCGGTATGACCTTATCTATCGCCATTGCTGGCCGTGGTCAAAACCAAGATACAGGTGCGAAAATGATTCACTTAGCACCTAATACCTCTTCAACCATTGTTTCTAAATCTATTTCAAAACATGGTGGTAACGTAACATATCGTGGTCAAGTGAAATTTGGTAAAAAAGCAACCAATGCACGTGCTAATGTTGAATGTGATACGTTGATTATGGATAACCAATCTACATCTGATACAGTTCCATACAACGAAGTCATGAATGACCAAATTGCTCTTGAACATGAAGCAAAAGTTTCAAAAGTGTCAGAAGAACAATTATTCTACTTGATGAGTCGCGGTGTTTCTGAACAAGAAGCAACCGAAATGATCGTCATGGGCTTCATCGAACCATTCACAAAAGAACTACCTATGGAATATGCTGTCGAAATGAATCGATTAATCAAGTTCGAAATGGAAGGGGCTATTGGTTAGAAGCCATTCATTATTCCATTTTCCTAAGACCTGAAAATCATGAATTATGATTTTCGGGTTTTTTAGCATTTTTTATAAAAAATGTATATTAATCAATAAAAACATGTTATTATGAATTAGTTAAAAAATTGTTCTGATAATTCTCAGAACGAAGATGTGAACTCTTTATAATGAGGTGTAGCGTTTCTTATGCATTTACTATCATCTGTAAGTGTGCTGCTTGTTTCAGATATTGAATTGGCTAAATTCTTCTATCAAACTGTATTAAGTTGTGAGGAGATTGAAGGCATCTTTTTTCAGAAAGAATGTGGACTAGCTATAAAGTTAGTACAAGCAGAAAAAATTGAAGATGTCAAGCCTAATCGGAATTTGTGGAATGTTTTTAGTTATGTAGAGAGTGAAGAAAGATTAGATAAATTATTCCAAAAAGTAAAAAACAAAGGTGCTCTTTTCGCCTATTATCCGAAAATAAGAGAGATAGATGGTGAAAAGTTAAAAGAATTTGCGATTCGCGATTTGGATGGTTATTTAATCGGTTTTGGAACAGTGATTAATTGATAAGTTGGGATATACACGGCAATGTATTATTTGCAGTTATATCTCTTTTTTATTTGGTGCGCATAAATTTGAGGGATCTATATGAATGGCTAGTGCGTGCTAAATATAAATTTGGAATAGTATTCGAATCAATTTCATAAATCATTTTTCATCAAGATTCTGAGTTAGGAAATTGATTCATTCCTATTATTGAAAATCTTTCTTTTTTGAAACGATTTCAATGCAATACAATATAGTTCCTCCCCGTAGCTATGATATGATGGATGTACTTAACAAACAGGAGGGAGAATCATGATCTATATAGGATTGACAGGTTGGAGTGATCACCCGAGTCTATATCGTTCACCTTCAGCATCTAGAGATAAACTATTTGATTATAGTGGTCACTTTCCGATAGTTGAATTGGACACTTCTTTCTACTCCATCCCTTCCGTAGCCAATGTTCAGAAATGGATAACAGAAACCCCTGATCATTTTCAGTTTGTGGTGAAAGCATATCAAGGAATGACAGGGCACTTGCGCGAGGAAAATCCCTATGAAAGTGCTAAAAAAATGTTCGAAGCTTTTAGAAAATCCATACATATATTTCAGGAGGCTGAAAAATTAGCGCTGGTACTTGTCCAATTTCCGCCGTGGTTTGACTGCCAGCAAAAGAATGTTCAGTATATCCGTTACATTAAACAGCAACTTGCAGATTTCCCTGTTGCTATTGAATTTCGAAATCGCACTTGGTATAGCGAGGATTTTATGGAAGGAACATTGAACTTTTTAAGAGAGCAGCAACTCTTTCATACAGTTTGCGATGAACCACAGGCAGGAGAAGGGTCAGTGCCTTTAGTGCCAATTCCTACAGGAGACAGAGTTTTACTTCGAATTCATGGGCGAAATATACATGGTTGGCGTAATCCGGGAAATAATGAACAATGGAGAAAGGTTCGATTTTTATATAATTACACAGATGAAGAACTAATAGGATTAAAGAAAGTGGTAGAAAAATTGCAAAACACAGCAAAAGAGGTCTATGTATTATTTAATAATAATTCAGATCATCATGCAGCAGGAAACGCAAAGACATTGCAGAAAATGCTTGGTATTGAGTATCAATATTTATCTCCAAAACAATTGGATTTATTTGAAGGAGATTAGTGATGGAATATATTTTACTAGCAGTCATTGGTGTTTGCTCAGGGGTAATTGGTGCACTTGTCGGTCTAGGAGGCGGTGCCATTCTAATTCCTGCTACATTATTTATCGGTACAACGTTTGGAATGATAGATGATTTAACACCACAAAAGGTTGTAGGTCTTTCTGTCATCATGATGATTGCAACTGGATTGGCGTCTACATTATCATATATGAAAGCAAAAATGGTTGATTATAAGAGTGGCTTTATCTTCTTTTTAGGGAGTGCGCCAGGAACAATTGTAGGTGCTTATATGAATAAGGGCATAGATTTGCCCTCTTTTAATCTATACTTTGGTATATTACTGATTATTTTAGCGATCATATTACTTGTTCGCGATCATATGAAGCCGATCAATTGGTTTGTAGAACATGGTAAGAAACAACAATTTTATCATTCCAAAGACGATAAAGAGTATATATACGGTTATCCCATTTGGTTTGCCGTTTTACTGACGTTTCTTATTGGAATGGTATCTGGATTATTTGGAATTGGCGGAGGATCAATGCTTGTACCAGCTATGATCATTTTGTTTGCATTTCCACCACATGTTGCCGTTGCAACGGCTATGTTCATGGTATTTTTATCATCCATCGTCAATTCGATCAGCCATATTTATCTTGGGCACGTACCTTGGTTATACACACTTCCAGTTGTACCGGGTGCTTATATTGGTGCAAAATTAGGTGCCGCTTTCAATAAAAGAATAAATTCAAATACCTTGGTATTTACATTACGAATTATATTATTGCTACTTGGAATACACTCTGTTTACGAGGGATTGTTCTAAGCTTAGAGAGGTGTCTTCATGTTAGAAACAATTCATTTATATCATACAAATGATGTGCATAGCCATTTCGGTTATTGGCCACGAATTCAAAAATTATTGACTGAACGCAAAGAATGGCATGAAGAGGTAGGCGATAGTTGCTATATTTTTGATATCGGTGATTTTATTGACCGCTCACATGTATATACAGAGGCAACAGCTGGTAAGGGGAATATACAGATGTTGAATGACGCGCAATATGATGCAGTCACGATTGGTAACAATGAGGGAATCACATTATCTAAAGCCGATTTGAATGAGTTGTATCATGATGCGAAGTTTGACGTGATTGTGGGAAATTTAAAAACTGAAAATAAAAATCCTGAATGGGCAAAGCCATTCAAAATATATACAACAGCACAAGGTACAAAAATAGGCGTTATTGCTGCAACTGCAGAATTTCGGACATATTACGAACCACTGGGGTGGACAATTGAAGAGCCATTACCTGTACTAAAAAATATAGTAAATGAGATCCATCCTTACGTAGACATATTGCTTTGCATGTCACATTTAGGTATTCATATGGATGAGCAGCTAGCCATACAATGTCCTGAAATAGATGTCATCTTTGGATCTCATACACATCATGTTTTATATGAAGGTAAATTGGTGGGAGATACATTGTTAACGGGTGGTGGAAAATTTGGATTCTTTGTAGGTCATACGGAGATTCAATTTGATGATCGAACCAATAAAATCGTTTCTAAAAAGACTGAATTGTATAGAACTTCTGATCTGCCTCCTGTTGATGAAGAAGAACAATTTGAATTAGAATTATTTCAAAAAGGGAAGATGCTTTTAAGTCATCCAGTATTTGAAGCAGATCACTATTTAAATAAAGAATGGTATCATCACTCTGCGCTATCTCGCTTTTTTGCTAAAGGATTGTTGCAGTTTTCGAAAGCAGATTGTGCGATGTTCAATGCGGGTATCTTTTTAAAAGATATTCCTAAGGGTACAGTCACAGCATTCGATGTTCATCAATGCTTGCCACATCCGATCAATGCTTGTGTGATCGAATTGACAGGTAAAGAGCTTAAAGAAACATTAGAACTTGCCCAGCAGCAATCTATTGAGTGGCCGAGAAATGAGGTAAAAGGATTAGGATTTAGAGGTGTAGTTCTTGGTAAAATTTTGACATACGGTTGTTCCCTTAATTCAGCAGGAGAAGTGATTATTAACGGTGAGAAAGCCAGTAATGTAAAAGTTTACAAGTTAGTGACGCTAGATATGTTTACGTTCGGTTATTTCTTTCCAGAGTTTAAAAATTTACCAAAAACATACTTGTTACCACAATTTTTACGTGATATTCTGATGTCATATGGAAAACTTTATAATAAAAATGATAATCATTAAATTCATCCTTTAGGCATTTTGATTCTTAAACGGATTGGGGAAAAAGTTATGCGGTTGATTTCAACGAAAGTATTACAGACAGATATGGTGATTGGCAGGACAATCTGGAACGAAGCTGGTAGACCATTACTACAAAAAGGTGTAAAAGTAACAGAGCAGATTATCCAGAGATTGCAAGACCTGAGTGTGCAATATGTATATATCGATGATAGTATTTCAACAGATATTGAAATTAAAGAAGTGATGCCTAGAGCGGTACGTCAACATGCGGTCGATCGGATAGTATCATCTTTTAACGAGCTAAAAAAACTTAAGGGAAAAGATATTACTTATTGCTTAGATCAGCAGTCTAAACATTTTGTTGCGATTATTGATGATCTGCTGGATAATATTACAAGTAACCATGAAATTTTAACGGTATTAAGTGACGCCTTTCTTTATGACGATTATATTTACCAACATTCACTACAAGTTGCCATTTACTCCATTGCGATTGCGAAGGAAATGCATTATAATGCCGTTGAAATCCGCCAAATCGGTATTGGTGCAATCCTTCATGATGTAGGAAAGATGATGATTCCTCAAGAAATTCTAAAAAAACCTGGTCGGTTGACAAATGAAGAATATGAAATCATGAAATTACATACCAAATACGGTTTTGATGTTTTGAGAAATTTACATACTATTTCACTATTGTCTGCGCATTGTGCTTTTCAGCATCATGAGCGATTAGATGGTAGTGGTTACCCTAGAGGACTGCTTGATTTTGAAATTCATCCATATGCCAAAATTATTGCTGTAGCAGATGTATTTGATGCAGTCACTTCTAATCGTGTATATCGTAAAAAAATGCTTCCTTCAGATGGAATGGAGATTATTAAAGAAGGAAGCGGTACATTATATGACGAGAAAGTCGTGAATGCTCTTAAACGTTGTGTAAGTTATTATCCTAATGGTACTGTTCTATTATTATCAGATGGACGTAGAGGGATTGTTTGTAAGCAAAATAAAGAAAACGCAGAGAGACCTTGGGTTCGAATATTTGAAGAAAACGGTGAATTGCTAAAGGCTACCTATGAAATATTCTTAGCGGATGAAATGGATATATCAGTCGAAAAAGTTGAAGTCGAATACTTAACTTAGCGCCAGTCGAATAATGACGCCCTCCTAATCATATAAATGATTAGGAGGTATCTTTTTGCGATTAATGAAAAAAAGAAAGTCACTATTTAAAAGATCAAAATTATTGCCTGTCCTTTTGGTTGGTCTTTTCAGCTGTGTTCTATTGCTTTTTTATTTCATTAATATTCAACTCAAGCCAACCCTTATGCAATATGCAGAAGTTGAAACCAATAAAATAGCCTCTTATGTAATCAGGCAAGCAATCAATTCTCGTACAACCAATGTTCTTGATAGCAATGAGGTAATAGAGAGTGTAGGCGATGGAGAAAGCCAAAGCTTGGTGGATACAAAGTTGAATACGGAAATCATTAATCGAATTATGGCTGAAACCCAAACGCTTGTACAATCACATTTAGAAGAAGCAGAAAGAGGCAATCTAGACCATCTTCCGAAGTATGGAGACATTGAATATGATGTAGATACCATGCAGCAAGATGGGGGAATTGTTTTTTATGTACCAATTGGTCTGGCCACAGGTATGCCACTACTTGGAAATTTAGGTCCCAAGATTCCGATTCGTTTTCATGTTATTGGCAATGTACAAATTAATGTAGAAGAGGATATTCACGAGTTTGGTATTAACAATGCTGCGGTCAAATATAGTGTACTTACAACTGTGAATGTGCAAATAATCGTACCTTTTGATAGTAAATCGGCGAAAGTTGAACAAAAAATCCCTGTAGCTATAACCTTATTAAAGGGAAATGTTCCGTATATTTATTCTAGTGATGCTTCATCTACACAGCCATCAATCGAAGTCCCATTGCCAGCGACACCACCTAATTCCTCAACCACATCACCGGAGACACCTCAATCACAAACACCATCATCTCAGACACCATCAACGCAAACACCATCATCAGATAATAATTAGGATATATGCTATTTGTGAGTAACCCAAGGTTGAGAGAAAACCTTGAATATGTTAAATTGACAACAGTAGGGGATTTACTCATTTACCTAATTGATAGGAGTGACTTATCGTGACATCACGTAAACCAACAAAAGAAGAATATATTCGAAAACCAGATTGGCTAAAAATTAAACTCAATACAAGCGAAGAATATAAAGGTTTAAAAAAATTAATGCGCGACAAAAATTTACATACGGTTTGTGAGGAAGCAAAATGTCCAAATATTCACGAATGTTGGGGTGCACGTCGTACAGCCACTTTTATGATTTTGGGGAATGTATGTACACGTGCATGCCGCTTTTGTGCAGTTAAAACAGGTCTTCCAACCGAACTTGATCTAGCAGAACCTGAACGTGTGGCTGATTCGGTACAACTGATGAATCTAAAACATGTTGTGATTACTGTTGTAGCACGTGATGATCTAAAAGATGGTGGCGCAAGTGTATTAGCAGAGACTGTTCGTGCGATTCGTCGTAAAAGTCCATTTACATCTATTGAAGTTTTACCTTCTGATATGGGAGGAGTCAAAGAAAATCTACAAATCTTAATGGATGCAAAGCCAGATATTTTGAATCATAATATAGAAACAGTACGCAGGTTAACGCCAAGAGTCCGTGCACGTGCAACATATGATCGTTCTTTAGAATTTTTGCGCCGTGCAAAAGAAATGCAGCCAGATGTCCCGACAAAATCATCCTTAATGATTGGTCTTGGCGAAACAGAAGAAGAAATTATTGAAGTAATGGATGACTTACGCGCAAATAATGTAGATATCATGACGATTGGTCAGTACCTACAACCAACAAAAAAACATTTACAAGTGAAAAAATATTATTCTCCATTGGAATTTGGCAAACTTCGTAAAATAGCAATGTCTAAAGGCTTTAGCCATTGTGAAGCAGGTCCATTAGTTCGTAGTAGTTATCATGCAGACGAACAGGTGAATGAAGCAGCTAAACACAAGCAAGTGTATTGGGAAAATGCGTAATCACCAATAACAGATGGATGGTGATCAAATGATTATTGCAGATCAATCAATGTATGAAATCATTGAGAATGTAAAAGATGGATTTAAAAATGAAGATTTCAACAATCGGTTTAGCGATATTTTATCTAAATATGATTATATCGTTGGGGACTGGGGATATGGTCAGCTTCGTTTAAAAGGCTTCTATGAAGATAAAAATCAAAAAGCCACTTTTGATACAAAGATTAGCACATTACAGGACTATCTATATGAGTATTGCAACTTTGGCTGTTCCTATTTTGTATTGAAGAAAGTGGGAAAAGCAACTGTGAGCGATGTTCCCTCGGTGAGTATGGCAGAAAATAAGGTTGAAGAAGAGAACGTTTCTTGGATAGATGAGTCGGAAAATTTGATGTAAAAAGTATTTCAACTAAATAATTAGAATATCCTAAAACATCGAGTAGGGCTTCAAGTTGCCTTCACTCGATGTTTTTATATGGATGAAGGAGTTTTTCCTCTTTGTTATAATCACGATTTCTGAGTCAAAAGTGTGATCAATCGGAATAGAAAGAGAGAATATAGACATTACTCATCCAAGTAATTCATACAAATATTCTCTTATCTCCTGTGCTTCCTCAGGTGGTCGTTTGTAGACCTCTTCTAAATAACCTGGCTCATCTAAATCATCTGTTCCTATAATTGCAAAACGATTATGTTGCATATCTAAAACAAGCACTTTTCCATAAAAGCGTGCACTTTGTATAACAGCTAAATCATAACGTTGGTTTTCACCCATAAAACTGACGAATCTTGCCTTATTTTCTTCTAGCTCATCATATAAGAAAAATCTATCCATTATTCATAACCCCTTCCGATTCTAAAGTTATGGTACTATAGAGGAGAATAAAGTATCAACCTTTTCAATTCGAATGGAGGAAACAAAATGTATTTTGTTGATCGAAAAAAAATTATCAATAATCTTGAATATATGGATTCTCTTATGAATACTTTTCAACAAACAGAGGATTGGTTAATAGATGATGTGCATAAATTAGCTGCAGAACGTATTGCAAATATATTAATAGAAGCCATTATAGATGTCGGCAATTCAATGATTGATGGATTCATTATGCGTGATCCTGGCAGCTATGAGGATATTATCGATATTTTAGTGGATGAAAAAGTAATTACAACTGAAATGGATCGCCCATTAAAAACTTTGATTGGCCTTCGCCGCGGTCTTGTACGCGATATTTTAGAAGTGAACGATGAGGAAGTAGTCGATGTTTTAAATACTCATTTAACGACTATTCAAGAATTTTCTCCTTGTGTCAAAAATTATTTAGTCAACGAGTTGGGACCTGTTTCTGCATTTCTCCCTGAGGAATAATCATGAGGAAGTATAAAGCATACTGCTTCGATCTCGATGGGACCGTGTATAAAGGTTCGAAACCTGTACCCGAAGCAAAAGAATTTATTGATTACTTGCAGCAGCAAGGGACCGAGCCCTTCTTTGTAACGAATAATGCAAAGATGACTAGTATCCAAGTACAGAGTAAATTGCATAAAATGGGGATCGAAGCAAAGAGCGATCATATTATGACTTCTGCGATTGCTACCGCAAGATACGTTTCCGAACACTTTGACCATAAGAACGTCAAAGTTCTAGGTGACGATGGACTAAGACAAGCGCTATCTGAAGTAGGGATGAAAATTGCCGACCATAACCCAGACGTTCTAGTGCAAGGGATGAATACAGAGATAACGTATCAAATGTTAGCGGATGCCTGTTACGCTATTGAAAATGGAGCAGCATTCGTTGCAACGAACGGTGACATAAAGTTTCCAACCGAGTATGGATTTGCACCCGGCAATGGGGCAATGGCGGAGCTGATCCATAATGTAACAGATATTGCCCCGATCTATATAGGCAAGCCAGCACCCTATATGCTTGAAATCATTCAGCAACAATTCCATTTACAAAAAGAAGAAATGCTCATGATAGGTGACAACTATGATACCGATATTCTTGCAGGGATTCATTATGGAATCGATACATTACATGTCAATACAGGTGTTACACGTACAAAGGAAGTTCTAGCAAAAGATAGACCACCGACATATGCTATAGACTCCTTACGAGAATGGATAGAATGATATCGGGTCATCTAAAAATAAAATCAGCCTATGAAGAAAATAGAGCACAACATGCTAGCTGAAAAGCATGCTGTGCTCTTTATCTTGTAGTAGCTTTATCTTCTATTCTTAGAACAAAGGATTTTCTTCTATGAATTGATAAATTTTTTTCGTTAATTCCTCTGGCGTATCGGCTTCAACAAATTCTCCATTGACGAGTGCATATAATTTTTCAGAACATCTAGAACAATAGCTTAAACAACCATATTCTAATACATCTATATTAGGATCCCTTTCTAGCACTTCTAATGCTTCTTGGGAGCCGTTAGCCAAGTTGCTGACGCAAAATTCAACAAGTGGATTCATCAAACGTCACCTCACTCTTCGAATGCTACTATTATTTTTTTTATTCGTCAATTCTTCTACTTAGATGAACTTTCTACTTGATTTGTGAAATTTATCACAAACATATTGTGAAAGTTCTCACAATCAGCTATACTCATTAATGAAAGAATGATTGTGACAAAATTGTTAATAAGGGAGATTATGATGAGACGATTAGTATTATTAGGTGGTGGTTATGGTAATATGCGTATTTTACTTCGCTTATTGCCAGATAATTTTCCAGAAGATGTACAAATTACGCTCGTGGATCGTACACCATTCCATAGTTTGAAAACAGAATTTTATGCATTGGCTGCTGGAACGACACCTGAAAAAGAAATTCGAGTTAGTTTTCCTGAAAATGAAAAACTTTCAACCGTATATGGGGAAATTACCAAAATTGATTTAGAAAATAAAGTAATTCTCCTTGATAACGGCACAAAGGTTGAATATGATGATTTGGTCATTGGACTTGGATGTGAAGACAATTATCATGGAGTACCAGGCGCAAAAGAGTTCTCTTATGGTATCCAAACAATGGCGAACTCACGAATTACTTACAATGGATTAGCAGGCCTACCTTCAGGCTCAACTGTTGGCATAGTAGGTGCAGGGTTAAGCGGGATCGAATTGGCAAGTGAATTACGGGAAAGTCGAGCCGATTTAAAGATCAAGCTATTTGACCGTGGACCGCGTATTTTAAAAGATTTTCCAGAACGCTTGAGTAAATACGTTAAGAAATGGTTTGACAATCACGATGTTGAAGTCATCGCAGAATCGAATATCACAAAAGTAGAAGAGCATGTCCTCTATAATCACGAAGAAAAAATTGAATTGGATGCGGTCGTTTGGACTGCGGGTATTCAACCAGTACAAGTTGTACGAGATACAGGGCTAGAGTTAGATCATGGGCGAGTTGCCATCACTCAATATATGAATGTTCCAAATGACGAACATGTCTATGTTGTGGGAGATTGCGCAGCATCCCAATTCGGTCCGAGTGCACAGCTTGCTGAAGAACAAGCAGAGCTCATTGTCAAAGTCTTAAAATTACGTTGGAGCGATCAACCACTACCGGAAAAAATGCCAGAGATCAAGTTGAAAGGCTTTATGGGGGCCCTTGGTAAAAAACAAGGATTCGTGTATTTAGCAGATACAACTGTCACTGGAAGAATCGCACGCTTGATGAAATCCGGGCTACTGTGGATGTACAAACGCCACAACGGGTAAACGATGGCTAGAAACGTTGATGCATCAATGTTTCTAGCCTGTTTTTTATGAATCCATTTCCTTTCACAACGGTCTCTTGAAATCTGCCTCTTCCAAATAGATAGGCTATTTCCCTCAATCCTCGAACGTTTTAAACATCTCGTTTTTGAATTAAATATTCGTATAGTTTTGTAATTTTTCTTTTATATTCAAAAAATCACGCAGAACCTATCTTGGATTTGTTTAAATAAAATCAGTTCAAAAGTATTGGAAACTTATATATATTATAAAGAAAATAGTTTTACTAAAATTACTTTTATTCTATATTTCACATATAATATATCATTTTTTTGCATTTTTGATAAATATTTAACAATATATATTATATTTAATTACTTCTAAATACTCTTGTTCCATAAATTTGATATTTTATAATAAAAAAACAAAGGAGATGATTCATAATAAAGTTCAAACTATTACTTATATTTCTGATCTTATCCATTTCTTCGTTTGTTGTATTTATTACTCTAAATCCATCTGATTTAAAAATCCATAGAAAAGATCGTGTCAAAGTCGCTATTCTAGATTCAGGAATCAATCCATCTATGTTTAAAAATAAAAATATAAATATTATTAAACGACATAATTGTAAAGTAACAAGTATTCATGGAAGTGTTGTTTTGCAAGCTTTATTAACTGAAGCAAAATTAAAAAGAAGACAATCTTTAACTATTTATGATTATCAAGTCTCAACATTTGATCATAACGCTTCCGTAGATAAAGTGATATCTTCAATAAACGATGCCATAGCTAATGATGTAGATATTGTTAATTTGAGTCTAGGCTTTAATAAAGAACAACCAAAATTAAAAAAAACAATAGAAAAGGCAATAAATAGAGGAATAATAATTATTGCTGCTGGTGGTAATACATATGGTTTTTATACAGAATACCCTGCACTTTATGATGATGTGATTGCGATAGGTGCCCAAGAGAATAACAAAATTAGTGACTATTCGGCTGTTGACGAGATCGATTATTTTATAAAAGGAAAATATAAATCTTATACAGGTACTTCTATATCTACCGCATATGCAACAGGCTCTGTTATTAACAACATGTTAAATAATCAAAAGCTTTTCGATTCAAAAAATTTCAAAAAGAGAGATGATTTAATTGATTAAAAAAAATAATATATATACTCTGATTTTTACACTACTTTTCAGTATAATTGGAACAATATTTGTAGATTCATATAATATAGCTAAAGCAGATACAGTAAAAAATCAAATTCCTGAAGAGAATTTAACAAAAAATGAACAAGAAATCAAAGATATTTTGGTAGATGAGCTGAATACAAAAGAAAGCCAAGTAAAGGTAGATTTAGAAACAACCACTCATAAAACAAATTTAGATTTCCAGGCAGATTCTTTAAACGGTACATCTATTCAAGGAAATATAAGTATTAAAGGTAATCAGATTTACTATACTTTTAAAAATGGAAAAAATGAAAAAGTATATCAAGCATTTTACAATGAAAGTCAACCTAACTTTGTAAAATTTATAGACGAAGATACAAAACAGGTATATAATGTTGATCTTCAAACAGGTCAATTATCTATTTGGGGCTTAGTATTTAAATTAGGCGGTAACGCGTTAAAAGCTCTTGTGAAAATTAGTACAAAAAATGCAACAAAGTCAACGGTTAAAGTTGGTAAGAAAGTATATAAAGGTGTTTCAGGTAAAAAGGTGAAAAATGCATTAAGATATTATAAAGGTTCTACATTTCGACTGAAAAATAGTTCAAAATCGATTACACTTTCTAAAAATAAATTGACTCATATTTTACAACATCATCATCCTAAATATTGGAATGGTATAGGTAAAACAGAATACTCTTTTTTTGATCCAGATTTATCAATCAAAACCATCCAAAATTATATAAAACAAACAATTAACAACAATCAAAAAGTAATTTCAAAAAATCTAAAATACAAAGTTGATATTTCTGTTACGAAAAAAATAAATAAAGTCACTTATCGAATAGTTTTAAATTCCAATGGAACAAATAAAAAGGCATCGGTAACAACATTTTATCCAGTATCTTCTAAGAAAAAAGAAAATAAACAATAATTATAATTAAAGTTTTTATTAGGGAGGATAAAAATATGAAAAATATTACATTTGAAACTTATTATATTAATCCGTTTTATGAGGATAATGATGATGAATATATAAATTGTGTAAATTATGTAAATTGTAGAGATGATAAAGAATTTCAAATTTATAATGAATTGTATTATAGTTATTCTGGATATGTTCCTGGTACAATTAATTTTTGTATCGATGAAAAAATATTTTCAAAACCAATCGAGACTGTAAATTTACATATGACGTGGCGTTCCTACACCTATTTATTAAAACGAGAGGAAAACTTTAAAAAGTTTTATATCGCCTATGATTGTCCAGGTGCAGAAACTTATTTTGAAAAACATCCAACAGAAAAGATGCTACGCTTTGTCTATAATGATCAAAAGACAGAGTATTTTTCAGTTGAAGCAATCAAACAAGCTATTGTAAAAGGCTTTATGGAATTTATGTCACATACAAATAGAGATGTAGAAAGTCTAAAATACATGGATCAAGAAGATGATGATGAAATAACAGAGGAAATTTTAGAGGCAAATGAAATATATGAAAAGATGCTTAGTGATAGTAAGAAAGGAAAACCATTGTATTAAATAGTGTAGAAAATCCTAGAAAATGTTTCTTATTTCTAGGACTTTTCTAAAAAAAATGATGATCAATTTCATCATTTGTAAGATCCTATTCTGCCGCGTGTCTGTCTATCTGATACGTAGATTGCGACAAGCAAGATATAGAAAAACAATGGAAAGAACGACCAAAATCAGTCTATTTGCCAAATAATATATAAGAGAAGTATTGTAAAGAAAATTATTGGTATTTGCCCCTAGTGAAAAGATCTTAAATAATCGAGCATCTGATAGCAAATCTCCTATAAAGTAAGTTAAAGTCATGAAAAGACCAAAATAAGCGTTTTTTGTTAAGGAAATCATACACAATAAAAAAGAAGAAAGAAAAAGAATATTCGGGATAAATCGAATGCTTAACCAAATATCCGTTAGATTCAAAAATCCCATATTACGATAGTAAAACAATCCAGCGATGAATGATCCTAAACAAAAAAGCAGTGTATAAATCCAATACCGTATGAACATCAAATCATTGAATTTCCGTTTATAAGAGAAATGAATGAAAGAAAAAGAGAATGAGAAGATGAAGAATGTAATAGGATTTGTTTACGTAAATAATATTTGAATACATATTACTTCTATTTCTAATCAAGTGTGTCGATCAGGCAGAAATCAGGAGATATATTTAACATAATCTATAAAAAACCATGTATTTTTAGCTCCATTTATGTAAATTGCAGCGAAGGCTTGCCCGCAGGAAAACGAGTAAGCCATAGCGGAAATCAGCGAATACACTATATATTTATGGACAAAATTGGATAATCAATACACCTGATTTCTAATCTGTTAAATATTCAAAGACATTCAGAATATAATGTTCTGGATGTTTTTTAATTTAGATAAAATAGAATAATGCTTTAAAACTAATAATGCATAGTTGACAAATAAGAATTGTAATAATAACATTATGGATACATTATAAAAATGAAAAATTCAAATTTTACAGAAAATTTGTGATTTATTTGGAGGTTTAGTATGAAGAAAACGAATATTTTATTATTAACACTCATATTGCTAGTTGTTGGGGTATTACAGGCATGTGGTAATGGCAAAGCGGCTAAAAATGAGGAATTAAAAACGGTGCGTTTAGATTATGCCTATTATTCTCCGACTAGTTTAGTATTAAAGAAATTTGGCTGGTTAGAAGAAGAATTTAAAAAAGACAATGTAAAAGTAGAGTGGACATTAAGTCAAGGAAGCAACAAGGCATTAGAATTTTTAACAAGTAACAGTATTGATTTTGGTTCAGCCGCAGGGGCAGCAACATTAATAACCAAATCCAAAGAGGTACCGATTCAAAATATATATGTTTTATCACAACCGGAATGGACGGCATTGGCTACATTAGATAAATCGATCAAAACCGTTAAGGACTTAAAAGGAAAAAAAGTAGCAGCAACATATGGGACAGATCCTTATATTTTCTTGTTACGTGCATTAAATGAAGTAGGTTTGACGGAAAAAGATATTCAATATATAAATCTACAACATAATGACGGTTATCAAGCATTAGTAAAAGGGGACGTTGTAGCTTGGGCGGGACTTGATCCGATCATGGCAACTGCGGAGCAAGAAGCCCATGCAAGGTTATTTTATCGAAATACAGCATTCAACACATACAATTTTTTAAATGTACGAGAAGAATTTAAAAAAGCACACCCAAAAGCGGTGGAGAAAGTTATCCAGGCGTATGAAAAGGCACGCAAATGGATTCAAGAGAATCCGGATGAGGCGGCAGAAATCATAGCGAAAGAGGCGAAAATTGATTTAAATACAGCAAAGATCCAACTAAAACGTACTAATTTTGACCATCCGATTCCGGGAGAGGATCAAGTGAAGGCGTTAAATGCAGCTGGAGAAGTGCTACAAAAATCGAAAGTGATCAAGCCAGATGTCGATGTAAAAAAAATAACGGATGATCTGATTGATCCATCTTTAGCGAAAAAAATAATTCAGCAATAGGGAGGAATTTAGATGGCGAAAAAAATGGTCGAGCTTTCACAATCAATCGCATATGAGGATGAAACGCCTACAAAAAAGAAAAAATCAAATCGAAAAGTCACCCAAATTGCATTAAGCTTATTGCTCCCTGTTCTTTTGTTAGCTTTATGGATTTTTGTAACAGCGACAGGAAGAGTGTCATCTTATCAACTTCCATCTCCATTAGCGGTTATTGAAACAATTCAAGGATTGGCGGTAGATGGGACACTTTGGGGACACTTAGGGATAACTGTATATCGAGTATTTGTAGGTTCATTTATCGGTACGGTGCTGGCTGTGGTGCTTGGTTCGATTGTCGGTTTTTACCGTAAGGCTGAGCGTATTTTTGATCCGATGATTCAGGCATTTAAATCAATTCCATCTCTTGCATGGGTTCCATTATTTATCCTCTGGATGGGAATCGGAGAGCCTTCCAAAATTAGCTTGATTGCAGTCGGTGTATTCTTTCCAGTGTATTTAAACGTTGTCAGCGGCATTTTAAATGTGGATCGTAAACTAATAGAAGTTGGAAAGGTTGCGGGTTTTAGCCATTATGAGCTGGTTAGGCGTATTATTTTACCAGCAAGCCTCCCCTCCTTTTTTACAGGTCTTCGAAGCGGCTTAGGGTTAGGATGGATGTTCGTCGTTGCTGCCGAATTAATGGGGGCAAGCAAGGGGTTAGGTTATCTCTTGGTGATTGGGCAAAACTCATCCGCTCCTGATTTGATCATTGGCAGTATTATCTTGTTCGCTATTGTTGGAAAATTAACAGATTGGCTTATTAAACTTGTTGAAGATCGTGTATTGAAATGGCGAGATAATAGTGTGATAGGAGGTTAATAAATGGTACTAGAGGTTAAACGATTATCGCGTATATTCGATAATCAAAACGGGGTAAAAAACGTATCTTTTTATGCGAATGAAGGCGAGACGATTGGCTTAATTGGTAAAAGTGGATCTGGAAAAAGTACGATATTACGTACAATTGCGGGGCTTGATAAAGATTATAATGGCGATATTGTCATTGCAGGTGATAAAATCAATGGACCACATCCAGAGGTAGGGGTTGTCTTTCAGGAAGCCCGATTATTCCCCTGGTTAACTGTTTTAGAGAATGTCACCTTTACTTTAAAGGGAGATCCAAAAGGTAATAATGAGTTAGCCAAAAAATTATTGAAGCAAGTAGGACTTAGTGGAGCTGAAAATTTATATGTAAAGGAATTATCAGGTGGTATGGCTCAACGTGTTTCTATCGCACGAGCAGTTGCGGCAAAACCTGGATTATTATTAATGGATGAGCCATTTAGTGCCCTAGACGCCTTCACCAAAATGCAGCTACAAGATTTGATGCTCGATATTTGGCAAGAGGAAAAAGTGACGACTGTTATTGTTACACATGATATTGATGAGGCACTTTACTTATGTGACCGCATCATCTTGTTATCTGGAAAACCTGGCGAGGTGGAACGTGAATTTGTTATCGATGAGCCTCGGCCAAGGGACAGGGCTAGCGAGGAATTAGCAAGTATGAAAAAGAAGATTTTGCAAACTCTACAAATTGAAGCAGTTCGGGTATAGTTTGATAAAATAGAGTTGTGATGAATCAATAAAAGGGCTTCCACCGTTTAAACGGATTGGAAGCCAAGTTTTTCAAGTTCTGTATAAATTGGTTTTAACTGTATGTACCCTTCTCCTATCACCTGATTATTGATCAATACGAGGGGATAAAAAAATTCATCATTCAAGATTCGTTGTGCCCATTTCGCATGGTGCTCATTCTCAATTGGTTGCTCAATATCGATATAAGTGATATTGTAAGGCGTGTTTGGATATTTTCGGTCAATTGCGGCTTGAAGCCATTCATAAGTATCTTTTGAAGATGGTGCATTCACACAGCTTGCACAGTGCACATTGGCTCCGTATATTTCGATTGACACGGAATTACTTGCCATGATCGATCAACCTCCGCATTCTATAATGGATTTTTTATCTTATAGACATTATAATAATTTTAAGGAAAGGAGTCGATAAGTATGACAGAATCTGTTTCAGATATGAAAGCCCAAGTACAAGAAGTATTAGATAAATTACGCCCATTTCTTCTTCGTGATGGAGGGGATTGCCATTTAGTAGATGTAGAAGATGGTGTTGTGAAATTACGTTTGTTAGGCGCATGTGGTAGCTGCCCAAGTTCAACCATTACTTTAAAAGCAGGTATTGAACGTGCACTTTTAGAAGAAGTACCAGGCGTTGTGGAAGTAGAACAAGTTTTTTAATACAATCGAATGGGCTGACCAAAAATTGTGTAAAGCAATTGGAAGGTACAGCCTTTTTTTATCCCGCGTTAACAGGCAGTAAGCCCCCAACTTCAAGGTTTAGAGAAAAACGAGAAAGATAGACGGGGGACCAACTGCCCGTAAAAGCCCGATTGGTTCAGCTAACCATCAGTGGGGGATGAAGAAAACCCCCATTGATGGAAGCTTCTCTTTATCCAACGATTCTTTTGTCCTTTATACTTATAAAGATTCTGATTGTTTCAATGAATACACAGTGAGGGAGGAAAAAACGATCACTGTGTAAAATGCCTCTTTATAGTTATAAAAATGCTAGAGTCCCTATTCTTCGGTGCGTTCTTTTTCATCTCGCATTTGTTGCCACTGTTCTTTAGCCATTTCGATGATTTTTACTTCATTTGAATTTCGTTGCATTTCAATGACTTTTGAGAAATAGCGTATGGCTTGATCACGCTCATTGATTCGGCGAGACAACTCGGCAATTAGGTAAATAACTCGGATTTCTGTCATGGAAGTTCCCTTATAATCTTCCACAGAGTAGGAGTCAATATATTGATCTCGCGAAATCTCCATAAACCGCTTTTCTTGTTCTTCATCGCCAATGGATCGATATAACCATGCTGTACGAAGTGCAAGTCCAGCTAAGGTAATATGTTTTTCTTTTTTTATATTTCCACATACAAGTCCTAGCTTATAGGCTTGTAGTGCATCAGAAATGGTTCGTTCCCCTGAGAAATCGTGTGTTTTCCAATGTGAAGATATTTTTTCATCGATTTTTTCTTTTATTCCCGGAGCAAAATATTTCGAAAAGTCTTCTGTGAATGAAAAGCCGCAATGTTCACAAACGAAGACATTATAAAGCAAAGGATTCACATCGTTTTCATAGATTGGATGAAAGTCGCTCTCTGTTTCTTTGATTTTAACAAAATTCGATCTTACTTTCATAGATTTGAACTTTTTTTTACAATGTATACAGTCAATTTGCTTCTCATAGTAGGGAGAAACTTCCATAAAATTAACCCCGTTTCCTATAATGATTATAGGAAAATTATATCATATAGAGTTGAGAATAAAATTGATTTTTTTGTGAGTATTTGTTGTTTTACGCAACATTAAAAAATTTGTTATGATGGATATAGGAAAGAGGTGACTCGGATGACACAAGTTGTTGATATTACAGAAGCTGCAGCATTTCATATTCAAGAAATGATGCGTAACAATGGAGAAGAAGGTTCTTATTTACGTGTTGGCATAAAAGGTGGCGGTTGTAGTGGCCTTTCATATGCGATGGTCTTTGATCATGAAAAACAAGAAGATGATGAGGTTTTTGAAGAACATGGTTTACAAATTGTCGTATCAAGCGAAGATGCCCCCATTCTTCAAGGAACTAAAATTGACTTTAAACAATCTCTAATGGGTGGCGGCTTCACCATTGACAATCCGAATGCCATTGCCTCATGTGGATGTGGAAGCTCTTTTAGGACAGCGAAGAATGCTGGTACACCAGAAGAATGCTGATGAGTAAGTGAGTAAAATAAGTTTGGAATGCCAATAGATAGGATTATAAATTATATGTATAGGATCTCAAATACACATGATAACGACCTTAAAATTGTGAATTTGGATCGTCAATATCCTCTTTGATTCATAATGTATTTGTTCATATAATATGGATTAAAGAGGTTTTTTCTTAGCTAAACATACTTCATCACACAGGACTGATGGATGAAATAAGATATAGGAAAGCAAAAATACTTAGATGAAGAGGTGATTTACATAAAAAGCGAAGAACGTACAAGAGTTTGGCTTGGTGTAGCTGGTTTAGTCGAAAACGAAAATGGTGAATGGCTAGTTGTTATGAAACGATATGGTGGATTAGATGGTATGTGGTCGATACCAGCTGGCTTTGTGAAACCTGGAGAAACCGTTGATCAAGCCTGTCAACGTGAATTATTGGAGGAAACAGGGATTAAGGCTTCTATGCAGGGACTATTAGGTTTAAGAACCGGTGTTATCAAATATGATATTAGTGATAATATGGTCGTTTTTTATTTAACCGCTCATACACAAGAGCAGCAAATTCAAGTTCAACTAGATGAATTATATGAAGCATGCTGGATGTCCCCACAGGCATTAAAAGAAGATCCGCGTACATCACTGCTATTGCTTCAATTAGTAGATTTGCCATTAAAAACAAGACCAGCAACATTGGAAGGCATGGATCGAGATAATATATTTGGCTATACTGATTATAAATTGTTCTTCTAGTTGACAGATTTTCGACAAACTGATAGAAAAATATACCTAGTCATTGAAAGCGTTGCCTCAATCAGTTACACTTATGTGAGAGAATATGGAGGTTTCGAACATATGACTGGTGGATTTTCTATTATCCAATTAATCCTATCCATGCTAATTTTTTTAGTCATGTTCTTTGGAATTGGATTCTTATTGAATATGTTGCTTCGATCTACATGGTTTATGGCTATTCTGTATCCTATTGTAGTCATTTTTATTGTGGACGATGTTAGTTTCCTAGATTATTTCTTTAAAGCAGGGACGGCATTTTCTGCTTTAGGACATAAATTAGTGTCATTACAGCCTGCGGATATTCTTATTCTTGCTAGTGGCCTTGTAGGAGCTATTATTTCCGGTATAGTGATGAAAATCTTACGCAAAATGGGTTACCAAATGTTTTGACATAATGGGGCTTTACGTAGCGCGAGGGTTTTTATTTCTTCACTGTGTATTAGTCGAATCAATCGGACTTATGCAGACAGCAGCTTCTGCTTAGCAACCTGTGTTTTCTTATGTTTTGAAGTGAGAATTTGACAGCTTGTTAATACGAGAAAAAAGTAGTGAGTGGTGTTTACCTCACTACTTTTTTCTTTGGAAGGAATATGTACAGCTATGAAACAGGAAATTCTAAATATAAATAAGAACGGAAAGAAGTATACCTGTTAAACAGCCAAAAAAAACTTCAATAGGTCGGTGACCCAATAAGGTTTTTAAATCTTCAATTTTTTCTTCAGGTTTTTTATCGGGAAATTCTTTTGTCATCATGATGAGGGTTTGAAAGTCTTTGCGCATTTGATTGATGACGATTGCTTGTTGTCCTGCCTGATAACGAATTCCAGTTGCATCAAACATGACAATAACCGAAAAAATAATACAAGCAGCAAATAATGGAGAAGATATCCCGGATTCGAATCCAATGGCCGTTGTTAAAGCAGAAACGGCTGCTGAATGAGAGCTTGGCATTCCGCCAGTTGAGGTGAAAAGTTTCCAATCGATTTCTTTTGTTGCAATAAAATGAATAGGGATTTTCACAAATTGTGCGATTAAAATACCGAGCAATGCAGCGATCAAAGGGGTATTGTGAAAAAATTCCATCATAATCAGCACCTTTCAGCCTTTACTTTTAATCTATTCAGCTTTTTTGGTATTGGAACAAGATTTTGAATGGAGATCTTTCATTCGATTATTCTAAAAATCTTGACGCAACACTATATGATACCTACTTTTACTATAGCACAGAAGGCAATCAGTAATCATCTTCTAAGTTAAATGGTTTTAAATCCTTTGGGTATCGAATGAATTTGATATAATAATGATAATAAGGTTGAAAAGAGGTAAAACAATGTATATCAATAAAAATATCCCGAATTTTGATTCAGTGGCTACAGATGTTTTAATCGTCGGTGTATCCAAAAACCAAAATAATATGGCTAATTGGGATCAATTCATAGAATTCTTTGGCCAACCAATTGAACAATGGATTAAAGATGGAGATATTCAAACAACTGCAAAGGCGATTACGAAGATTCCCGTATATTCGTCTAAAGCAAAAGTAAAACGTCTTCTATTTGTCGGTTTAGGAAATCGTAAAACGTTAACACCTGATACACTACGTGAAGCATTTGGATTAGTTGGGAAGACACTTCAAAAAACAAGAAAAGTATCGATGACCTTGTGGGTGGATTCATTTGAAACAGAGGAGATCCCTGCATCTGACGCAGTTATCATGGCTGCCGAGGGAATTATGATGGGTGCTTACACAGTGGAAAATTATAAAACAACATCAAATGTGGCGGAAGTTGCGCTAGAAGAAGTGAACTTCATCACCCATCAAGATATAGAAGAAATTGCAGCTGGTTTTGAAGTTGGAGAAATCTATGCTACTGCAGTAAACGAAGCACGCTCATTGATCAATAAGCCTGGAAATATGCTCACTTCCTCTAAATTAGCAGAGTATGCTGTCGAGCTTGCGAAACAATATGATTTTGAGGTTGAAATTTTAGATAAAGCACAGCTTGAAGAGCTCGGAATGGGGGCGATCCTCGCTGTCAATAAAGGTTCTAAAGAAGAACCACGTATGATCACCTTGAAATATCAGGGGGAAGAGAATTGGGAAGATGTCATTGGCTTTGTCGGTAAAGGAGTAACGTTTGATACAGGTGGTTATTCCATTAAATCGAAAGCAGGTCTTGTAGGGATGAAAGGTGATATGGGCGGAGCAGCTGTGGTCTTAGGGGCGATGCGAATTATCGGTGAATTACGTCCAAACAAAAATGTAATGGGGGTAATCGGATCGACAGACAATATGATTTCTGGCGGTGCTTTTAAACCAGATGACGTCATTACGACCTATAGCGGCAAAACGGTTGAAATTTTAAATACGGATGCTGAAGGGCGCTTAGTCTTAGCAGATGCAGTTACTTATGCGAAACAACAAGGTGCAAATTATTTGATTGATCTGGCTACCTTGACAGGTGGTGTGATTACAGCACTCGGCTATGACAAAACAGGCGCTTTAACAAATAATCAGGAATTTTTTGATGCGTTCTTAAAAGCATCTGCTGAAACAGGTGAATTTGTATGGCAATTGCCTCTAACAGAAAATGATAAAAAACGTATCCGTAAAAGTGATATAGCTGACTTGAACAATTCTCCAGGTAGTGATGGACATATGATCTTTGGTGGCGGCTTTGTCGGTGAATTTGTAGGAGATACACCTTGGATTCACTTAGATATTGCAGGTACTTCAGATGCGTTGAGCGAATATGATTTAGGGCCAAAAGGCGGTACAGGGGTAATGGTACGAACACTTGCTACATTTGTCGAACGTTTAGCACAGGAAGATTTAAAATAATAGGCAACTTCCTATTTTAGCTCACTTCCTTGACATAGGATAGAGCGAGAGGAGGTTGACGATGTATCCATATTATTCATATCCATATGGTGGAGGGTTTGGAGGATTTGGTGGACCATTCATAGGCGGCTTTTTAGGAGGATTAGTCGGATCAGCATTTCGTCCATTTCCACCGTATAATTATTATAGAAGACCATTTTATCCCCCGTTTTATAGAAGACCATTCTACCCACCATATAGACCTTATTGGTAAAATAAAAAAGCTTTTACCTACTTCAATTTGGGTAAAGGCTTTTTGAATTGCTCTCGCTTAAACTAGAAATTTTCCTGTAACTAGGATATATTACTCGATTGCTCTTGATAGTGAGCATTGTTTTTAGCTATTATGTAATAGGAAATACTATTAAAAAAGAGGAATTTTAGTAATGAAAAATCCATATATCTACGGATATTTGCCATTAATCACAATTATTTTGTTTAGTTTAACGTTTGGCTTATATACGGTGACAGAATCTATTGAACTATTCAAATCTATTGGCGTATATTCGGGAATGCGAGAATTTTTATCTGAAATACAAATGCGAATCTTTTTATTAATTATCTTTGCATTATGTTATTTCATGCTATTCTCAGCATTGAAATTGATCGGAGAGACCATTCATGAACTGGCGATGCTTTTTTTCTCAAAAGATTTAGATGGAAAAACAGTACATGAGGCACGCGGTGGGAATGTCATCTTTTTCTTCGGGGCATTAGCCTCAGCGGCGGGGATTCAATCGTTTTGGATCTTGCTCGCTATTTTTATGGCTACGACGTTTATTTATTTTGTATATGTTATTTATAAGCTGAGTAATTACATGACATTAGGTGCTACGGTTGGTGTGATGCTATTTGAAATTGTCATATGGTTTGTCCTTTTAACATTGATCATTTATGTCGTATTTAAACTGTATAATGGGATTGTCTCCAGCTTACCGTTTTCAAAATAAACTTTCATAAGCGATTGCGCCCATACTTGAAAAGGTTTTTTACACAGATTTAGTAAAAGTTTCATGCGATTTGTTGATGCAGGGCGGAATGTACATGATCCTCTCTCCAATTTTACCTGCATATCAAAAATAGTATGCCGGGGATATCCCTAGCATACTATTTTTATCCCGCTTTAACGGGCAGTAAGACCCCCAACATCAAGGTTAGAGAAAAACGAGAAAGATAGGTGGGATCAACTGTCCGTAAAAGTCCGATTGGTTCGGGCCAACAAGATGTTGGTTACTCAGGTGTTGCCACAGGACGTGACGCTTTTAACCTGAGTTCCTCTAGCTCAGTAGGGGGATGAAGAAACCCCCCCACTGATGGAAGCTTCACTTTATTTTCATATGACCTGTTCGTTTAGTTGTTCATAATACTTGAAAAAATACGATGATGGATCTTGGCATCTTCAAGACTTTCCATGTTTTGTGGTCGGTCAAAACCGATCCATACAGCAGCGGTATAACGATTGGTTAAACCTGCAAGCCAGTAATCACGGTAATCATTTGTTGTTCCTGTTTTGGCACCAACGTAAGGGGCATTAATATGTATGCCGACACCTGTACCATGCTGAACAACATCAGACATTAAGAAGCGGATCTGCGACACAGTACTGGTGGACCAAACTTGTCGAGACTGCTTTCCCCATTTATAAAGGACATTTCCATGGCTATCTTTTACACTGCGTATTGTATGGGCGGGGGAATAATCGCCATCGATAAAACTTGTATAAGCATCAGCTAATTCAGCTGTTGTAACCCCATGAGTCAATCCGCCAATTGCTGCAGAATAGGTACGATCCTGTTTAGTTAATGCATCAAATTGAAATGGCTTTAAGTAAGAAAACGCCTTGTTTATCCCAATATGATCGAACAATCTCATGGCTACTGTGTTATAACTGTTGCGGAAACCCTGTTGGATGGTTACATTTCCAATGATTTGACCTTTATAGTTTTCCGGACAATAGTTTCCCTTACAGAAAGGTGCACCACTCACATATGTTTGGGGGGTGGCATTCGTTTCTTCGAAGTAAGGGGCATAATCTATTAAAGGCTTAAAGGCTGAACCAGGTTGACGATAACCCTGGAAAGCACGGTTATAATCATATTTTTGATAGCCTTTCCCAGCGTATATACTAATGATTTCTCGTTTGCTGTTATCAATCACAACAGCAGAGGCTTGTAATTTCCCTCTGTTTGTCAAAATCTGATCGATATTCGCTTTGTCAGCGGCCTGTTTTGTTGGCGATAATGCCGTTTCAATGGTTAGGCCTTGCCTCAATAATTGATTGATACGTTTAGCAAATTTTGCTTGGATAGCTTTTTTTTGTTTTGCTGTTTTAGCAGATCGTAACCGGCTTTGATAGCCTTCTTTTGTTGCGATAAGTGAACGAAATTCATTCATCACATATGTGCTATAAGCGGGATACAATTGCTTTTTCTTCTTCAATTTGATGATAATTTTTTCTTTTTTAATTTTATCAGCTTCACTTTTAGATAAAACATTTTTTTCTACTAATTTATCAATTAAACGTTCTTGCCTTTTTTTTGTATACTTGAAATGTCTTAATGGATCATAAAGTGATGGGTTATTAGGAATAGCTGCTATAAATGCCATCTGTGCTTTAGATAATTGGAAAACGGGTTTATTGAAATAATAGGTTGCAGCACCGTTTATCCCATAGGTACCATTACTAAAATACATTTCGTTTAAATACATATTTAAAATTTCATCTTTGGTCGTTTTGCGTTCCAGTTCATAAGAGTAGAAGATCTCAAGCATTTTGCGTTCATAGGTTTTTTCTGTAGATAGATACCGCATACGAACAAGTTGTTGGGTAATTGTACTACCACCTTGTGAAGATACTCCACTTGCATTATTTGCCATGAAGGCTCGAACGATGGCGGATAAATCAAAACCTATATGTTGATAAAAGTCTTCATCCTCACTGTAAATAAATAGTTGCTGCGCAAATTTAGGAATATCAGCGAGTTGTAAAGGTTTTCTCCATTCAGTGTATTCTTCCGAAAAGACTTTTTGATGGCGATCCCTAAGAATAGTAGGGACCATCACATTAGGATCATCTAATTGAACATTGGCTGTAAATTGTTTTTCAAAGGCTTTAGCCGTTTGTAATTCAGTTGAAATTTTTTCAAAAAGAAAAAATAGCAGAGGAAGACTACAAATTATGATAAGGCTGCCTACTACTTTTCTCAAAAATATCCTCCTCTTTAGTTCTATGTATAGATAATGACACTATCAACTAACAGAATAGCACATTTTTATCAGGAGAGTGAGAGCAAAGGAAGATTTTAAGAGAATTAAGGGTTTTTCTTTTAAAAACAGTATGAATTCTTTAGTATGCTCTATTTTGCCATAACTTTTTCAAAAATGAGCTACCCATTTCAATGTATAATAGAATGGTGGACATCCTGTGTATTGTTTTATGATATATACTAGCGTACTAGTGTTATTGAAATGTACATCATGTATGTCTTGTAAATGAAAAATATGGTCCTTTATGTTAGACTAGGACGGTATGTTATAGTTAAGAAAAGAATATATTCGTAATACTCATAACGCTAGAAGACGATAGCATCACTTTTCACAGTAACTTGAAACTTCACATAGCGGAAGATTCTTTATCTTCCGCTACATGCTAGATGAACCAATCGGATCTTTCCAATCGGATGATGCCCATTATTTGTCTAGTTTTAGTAGAATCTTGAATGAGTTCTTCTAATCCGTTAAATGCGGAATAAAATTATTATTTTAAAGGAGATGCAATAATGTATCCACAATTATCCAATGAAGTAGCAGACAATGAAGTATTAGTAGAAATGACGACCACATTGGGTCCTATCAAAATTAAATTGTTCCCTGAACAAGCGCCAAAAACAGTTGAGAATTTTTTAACACATGCGAAAAACGGTTATTATGAAGGAATCATCTTCCATCGTGTTATTAAAGATTTTATGATCCAAGGCGGCGATCCTACTGGTACAGGTATGGGTGGCGAAAGTATCTATGGACATTCTTTTGAAGATGAATTTGCCCCTGAATTGATGAATCTTCGCGGTGCACTTTCAATGGCAAATGCCGGACCAAATACAAATGGTAGTCAATTCTTTATTGTTCAAATGGCTGAAATTCCTGCCAATATGATTGGACAAATGCAAGATGCTGGTTTCCCACAAGAAGTTATCGATGCTTATAAAGAACATGGTGGCACTCCATGGTTAGATGGAAAACACACTGTATTTGGTCAAGTAGTTGAAGGTTTGAATGTTGTTGATGAAATCGCTAATGTTGAAAAAAATTTCCAAGACAAACCACTTGAAGATGTAGTGATTGAAGCAATTAAAGTTATTGAAAAATAATAAGGAGACGTATGAACCATGAATCTTTGGATTTTAAACGAATTCCTATATTTTCCCGATGATAAATCAGAGTATATTCCAGCAGCAATTGAAATGGCGATTATCCTCGTTTTATGTATCCTTGTTTTTAATTTTTTTAGAAGAAAAGCGAGAAAAGATTTAGAGAAAACGAAAGAATTAGAAGAAAAAATTTTAAAGGAAAAACAATCTTTGCATAAGTAGCTGTTTTGAAATTCTTGCCTCCTTGTTTAGAAGGCGAGAATTTCTTTTTTGTTTAAAAGCAGATAAAGTAACACTTTTCAGAGTAGGGTAGGGTTTTTCATTTGGCATTATGTGTTAGTAGAACTATAGGCCGTTGATCGCTCTTTATTCCCTTCCTTTTAACTACAGTTTTGAAGTGGAGAATATACTGCTGCTTCATGCGAAACGAAAATTCGTATGAAGAAAGTGCGATTGCATTTTTGAGTATCAGCGCCTGTCACACACCCCTCAAGTTTTGTTGGATATCATTTAAATTGATTTGAATAAAAATATCATCTATCAATTTTTGAAGGCTTTGATAAAACGATTTATGCCATCTTCAACTATTGAACGTGCGCAAGCTACATTCATACGTAAAAATCCTCTGCCTTGCTCTCCGTATTTTGTTCCAGATTCAAGCGCTAATTTTCCTATAGTGAGTAACCGATCCATTACTTCTTCCTCCTTCAATCCTGTATCCCTATAGTCAATCCATAATAGATAAGTGGCTTGAGGCTTATGGATTTTAATGCCGGGAATCGATGTAGTCAGTCGATGAATAACTAGGTCCATATTAGATGAGATATATGGCAATAGCTCATCTAGCCATTCCTCACCTTTAGACGAATAGACGGCTTCAATGGCTGTGATAGCGAAAACGGATAACCCAAGTGCCGCATGCATATTGGCATTTCTTTTCAATTGCAATCGTTTTTTGTTGTCTGGCACAATCATCATAGCTGCTTGAATACCTGCAATATTGAATGTTTTTGTAGGAGCCATACAAGTAATGATGTGATCTTGAAAATCTCCAGCTATTTTTACAAGCGGCGTATGTTTATGTCCATCTATCATTAGATCTGCATGAATTTCATCAGATACTATCAGAACATCGTTTTTCACACATATTTGGACAATTTTTTGGAGAACATCTACTGACCAATCAATGCCACCAGGATTATGTGGATGACATAGGATGAATAGTTTCACATTTTCATCTTTTGTTAGGGCATCAAAGTTTTCAAAATCAAAAGAATAAATACCTTCTTTTTCGAGTAAAGGGCATTCTTTCACAATACGCTTTAATTTTTGGGGAACCATAAATAAGGGAGGATAAATGGGCGGTGCAACAAGCACTGCGTCCCCTTCTTCTGTAAAGGTTTCAATAATGGAAGCTATAGCTGGTACAACACCTTGATGGTATAAAACCCATTTAGGTTCGACATGCAGACCATGACGTTTTTCTACCCAATTTGTAAAAGCTTTTGTACAAGACTCGCTTGCAAAAGAATAGCCAAATACAGGGTGTTCCAGGCGTTTTTTGAGCGAATCGATGAGAACTTCAGGAGCTGAAAAATCCATATCGGCAACCCACATTGGGAGTATATCTGTTGCCTCTTTTAAGTGAAAAGCAGAAGAGATTTTATCCCATTTGATAGAATTGGTTTGTACTCTATTTTCTACATGATCGAAGTTGTTCAAGCATATCCCTCTTTCCTTTTTTATCAATTATGTTATCATAACGATTATAATAGGAAAGCAATAAGGTGAAAATGAATGAGAAGTATTGAAATGAATAGAAAAGCCATACACACTTTAGAAGATTGGAATCCTTTTGAAATGACTGATTTTACATATGATACAGAGGCAGCGGATGTTGTGGCGGCATTACAATATATCGATGATCCTTCAGAACTAGGAAAAGTCATCCAAAATATTTATGAACAATCATTTGAACAATGGATTCCAATTGAGAAATGTATCGATATATCTTACAAACTATTAGCAATCAAATTCGAGGCAAAATGTATATTGTAATAAAGGAAGAGAGATACGATTGAATCGGATTTGAAAGAATTAGTAATTAGCAGGAGTTCTCTCGATGTACTTGCTTTTTTCAACAGAAGCTGTCGCCTTTCACTTCTCAAGTTCCTGTTTGGAAATAGCAGTATTCTATAGAAAGCAAATCCTACGCAACAAAAAAAGTGCCCTAAAAGATTTCAAAGTAACATCTTTTAGGACACAGCATGCTCTTTTTTATTCATGTTTGGGTATGCCATCTAACAAATTAGAAACTGGCACCTCAAGGGCATTTGAAAGCTTTAATAATGTTTGTTCTGAAGGTATATCTTCACCAGATTCATATCGAGCCAATTTTTCAACACCTACTCGAGCTTTTAAAGACAGTTCATCTAAAGTAAGATTACGTTCTTTTCGTAACATACTTAGTTGAGTATGAAGATTCTCTTTCATCATATATAAAGCACCCCTTCAAATTTACGTATTTGAATCAATTTCATAATGTAAAATTTGATGTTATTCCGAATGCTAATGTACGTAAAAAGTAAAAACGTTCGTATTTTTAATCAAAAAGTATTTATGAAATTGATTTATCGATGTGTTTTTATATTATAGCATGTTTTGAAGCAGAAAATTATGTATTCTTTAAAGAAGTAAGAATATTTATATTATTTATTCAAAAAATGATCATATATTTTTGCCGTATCAAAATCATGAAATATTTTAGGAAAAATAACTTTTTGACCAGTGATTTTTTGCCCGAGTTTTAGGACTATGCTATAATTTACGTGAAAAAGCGTATATAGAAGTAACGGAAAGTAGGAAGGGCAAAATGGCAAAAAAATATGAAGTAGGAGATGTGCTTACAGGAAAAGTTACTGGTATCCAGCCATATGGCGCATTTGTCGCATTAGATGAAACGACACAAGGTCTTGTGCATATATCTGAAATCACGTACGGCTTTGTAAAGAACATTACTGATTTTTTGAATGTCGGCGATGTAGTTCAAGTAAAGGTGCTTGAAGTAGACGCAGATGCCCAAAAAATTAGTTTATCAATCCGTGCATTGCAAGAACGTCCGCCGATGAAAAGAAAAGATTTACAACAGCCTCGTAAATCACTTCAAGATCGTGTAGATGAAAAGGATTCAGTAGGTTTTAATTCACTGAAAGTCAAGCTACGTGATTGGATCGAAGAATCTGGTATTAAGTAAAACAAAAGCTATTTCGCTCACTTTGACGAAATAGTTTTTGTTTGTAGGCTTCTCTAATTTCATGCTGAGATGTAGGGACAATTAGGTTGTAAACAAACGTTTTATCTTGCATTAATAGGTAGTAAGAGCTCACTTCAAGGCCTAGATAAAAGGTAAAGACGAATAAGTGGGGGAACGACTGCCTATAAAGCCTAAATGCTCATTCAACAAACTATTTTTTCATTTTTCGAATACGGTATTGTAAATTTTGTCGGCTCATACCAAGCGCTTCCGCAGCTTTCGTAATATTATGATGATACATATTAAGCACTTTATTTAAATAATATTCTTCCGCTCTCCTTAAATAACCATCAAGTGGCAAAAGCTCTTTATCATTTTGAAAGATAAAAGAATCAGTTTTTTTTGCAGAAGCATCATATGCTTGCAACTTCCATTTGAAATGGATTGGTAATAGCTCATCAGTAATTTCCTCTTCATTTGTTACTAAAGCCATCACATCGTCCAGTAAAATTTCTAACTCCTTTAAATTTCCAGGCCAATCATAGCTCATAAACAGCTGTTCCACTTCTTTTGACATTCCTTTTAACTTTACACCAAAGCGTTTTTCATAGCGTTTTAAATAATCAGCAACGAATGGCTGAATATCCTCTTTTCGTTCACGTAGTGGCGGAACATTGATCGAAACCGCTGCAAAGAAATAATACAGCTCTTTTAATAATTCTCCAGATGCAATCAAGTCAATAGGATCTCCGCCGATACTTGCGATAAAGAGATGTGAATCTTGTCGATGTTCTTCGAGCAATCTCAAACATTCTTTTTGTAGTTCAAGTGACAAATATTCAATGCGTTCGCAAAAGATTGTGCTCCTGTCATTTGTGTGTAAGTGTTTTTTTAATCGCTCAACTGTCGATCCATCTGATTTATGACAAAAAAACGTCATATAGTTTTCTGTGGCGGGAGTTGCGGAATGATGTATGGCTTCTGCGATTAAATCCTTACCAGTACCTGACTCACCAATCAGCAAGACAGGAAGTTTAGTAATAGCGGCTTTTTTGGCGGTTTCAATTACTTTGCGCATAGGTTCAGAAACTGCAGTGATGACATTGAATGTAATCGACTCACCATAACGTCTCAGCGGTTGATACATGAGTTTTTCTAATGTTGTAATATCTCGGGCAATTTCGATCGCACCAATCAGCTCATTCTTTTCTATGATGGGAAACGTATCATTGATGGTCGTAATTTCTTGCCCGTTTTGATTCCAATATGTTTGTTTGATATTTTGGATGGGTTTCTTTGTTTGTAATACTTTAAGCAGTGTGCTATCTTCTTTTTCAAATTGGAAAAGTTCTACAATCGAGCGATCACGTATATCTGTGAGATAAAGCCCTTCGATCTCCATCATTTTCTCATTATAGATAATAGTATTACCACTTTTATCCACTGCATGTATGCCAACGGAAGCGTGTTCAGTTGCGAATTTATAAAACGGTAATAAATTTTCTTTATTCCCTTTCATTTATATCACCTGAAAAATTTTTAGATTTTTTTGATAATTGTACTTGAAAAATGCAATGATCTTTTGCATTATTATAGGTGTAATCAATATAGAAATGCAAATATTTTTTGCACTTCAATCACAAGGGAGGATATGAAATGATTCCGTATACAACAGAACCATTAACAGATTTTTCAAAGGGGGAAAATCGTCAAGCATACCAAGAGGCTTTAGAAGAAGTACAAAGTGAGCTTGGCAAAGATTATCCATTGATTATTGGCGGAGAACGTATTTTAACAAAAGATAAGATAGTATCCTACAATCCAGCTAAGAAAACGGAGGTTGTAGGGAATGTGTCAAAAGCAAACCAAGAACTGGCTGAAAAAGCAATGAAGACTGCTGATGAAACATTTAAAACGTGGAGTAAGGTAAAGCCTGAAGTGCGTGCGGATATTCTTTTCAAAGCGGCTGCTATTACAAAAAGGCGTCGTCATGAAATGTCAGCACTGATGACGATTGAAGCGGGCAAACCATGGGTAGAAGCAGATGCAGATACAGCGGAAGCCATTGATTTTATGGAATACTATGGCCGACAAATGCTTGAATTGAAGGATGGCAAAGCTGTTCAAAGTCGTCCTGGTGAGAACAATCAATTTGGATATATCTCTCTAGGTGTTGGTGTTGTTATTTCCCCTTGGAATTTCCCATTCGCGATTATGGCAGGTACAACAGTTGCAGCGGTTGTCACAGGAAATACAGTATTACTGAAACCCGCCTCTACAACACCAATCATCGCCTATAAATTTATAGAAATTCTAGAGGAAGCAGGACTTCCGGCTGGAGTTGTAAACTACATACCGGGTTCAGGAGCGGAAGTCGGGGACTATTTGGTCGATCATCCGCGTACCCGTTTTGTAAGTTTTACGGGTTCTCGTGACGTGGGACTTCGCATCAATCAGCGTGCAGCCGTTCAAAACAAAGGCCAACTTTGGATTAAACGTGTAATCGCTGAGATGGGGGGAAAAGATACAATCGTTGTGGATAAAGAAGCAGATCTTGAATTAGCAGCTCAATCGATTGTGAAATCTGCGTTTGGTTTTAGTGGTCAAAAATGTTCAGCCTGTTCCCGTGCAGTCATTGTAGAGGATGTTTACGATCAAGTAGTAGCGCGAGTAGTCGAGCTGACAAATGGATTAACAGTTGGAGATCCAACAGATTATCATCACTTTATGGCAACAGTTATCGACGAAGCAGCCTTTAAAAAAGTAACAAGCTACTTTGAAGTAGCCAATGAGGAAGGTCGTATTGTGGCAGGGGGTACTGCAGACGATTCAGTCGGTTATTTCGTCAACCCAACAGTAGTAGTGGATGTAGCACCCAATGCACGATTAATGCAAGAAGAAATTTTTGGCCCAATCGTTGCGATTTCTAAAGTTAAAGATTTTGATGAAGCTATTGAAGTTGCCAATAATACTGAGTATGGTTTGACAGGGGCAGTTATTTCTACCAATCGGCAACACATAGAAAAAGCTCGTGAAGAATTTTTTGTAGGAAATCTTTATATTAATCGTGGTTGTACGGGAGCAATCGTTGGTTATCAACCATTTGGCGGTTACAATATGTCAGGTACTTGCTCTAAAGCAGGTGGTCCAGATTTCTTGCTATTACACATGCAATCTAAATCAGTAGCAGAAACACTTTAATAGATTGACTATAAAGCAGGCAAAGAATTTTCTCATTTTGCCTGCTTTATTAATAGAAACCTTGATCTTATATTGTCATAAAGAGTGATCATTCATATGTCATGTAAAGGGGCTTTATCCCGCTTTAACGGGCAGTAAGACCCCCCATCTCAAGATTTAGAGGGAAACGAGAAAGATAGGTGGGGGAACAACTGCCCGTAAAAGTCCGATTGGTTCAGCTAACCATCAGTGGGGGCCACTGATGGAGTTTCACTTTATTTTCATAACAACACAAGGGGGAAGCTTAAATGTTATCAACAAGTTCCGAAAAAATCATTGTCCAAACAAATAAATATGGTGCCAAAAACTATCTGCCACTTCCGATTGTTATTTCTGAAGCAGAAGGCGTCTGGGTAAAGGATCCAGAGGGGAATAAATATATGGATATGTTATCAGCCTATTCAGCTGTTAATCAAGGTCATCGGCATCCTAAAATCATTCAAGCCTTAAAAGAACAAGCGGATCGAGTAACCTTGACTTCTAGAGCTTTTCATAGCGATCAGCTTGGTCCATGGTATGAATTGGTGTGTGAAGTTACGGGTAAGGAAATGGTGCTACCGATGAATACAGGTGCAGAAGCAGTTGAAACAGCATTTAAAGCGGCGCGTCGCTGGGCATATGATGTCAAAGGTGTAGAAGATGATAAAGCGGAGGTAATTGCTTGTAATGGAAATTTCCATGGTCGTACAATGATGGCGGTTTCATTGACATCTGATCCTGAATATCGCCGTGGCTTTGGACCACTACTTCCAGGTATCAAACTTGTTGACTATGGCGATTTAGAAGCATTGAGAGAGGCTATTACCCCAAATACAGCTGCATTTCTTGTTGAACCTATTCAAGGAGAAGCGGGGATCATCATACCACCGTCTGGATATTTAAAGGCTGCTCGTGAGCTCTGTCGACAAAATAACGTATTATTCATTGCGGACGAAATTCAAGCAGGTCTTGGGAGAACAGGTAAAATGTTTGCCTGTGATTGGGAAGATGTAAATCCTGATGTGTATATTTTAGGGAAAGCGTTAGGTGGTGGCGTATTCCCGATTTCATGCGTAGTGTCTAGCAAAGAAATCCTTGGAGTATTTAATCCGGGTTCTCATGGTTCAACATTTGGCGGTAATCCAATGGCATGTGCGGTTTCTATTGCGTCATTAAACGTTTTACGTGATGAAAAGCTCGCCGAACGTTCGTTGAAACTAGGACAATATTTTATTGAAGAATTAAGAAAAATTGAAAACGAAACGATTAAGGAGGTCCGTGGTCGTGGGTTATTTATTGGGATGGAACTAAATATAGAAGCACGGCCATTTTGTGAAAAATTGATGGAATATGGTTTATTATGTAAAGAAACACATGAATCTGTTATTCGCTTTGCTCCACCATTGGTCATTTCAAAAGAAGAATTGGATTGGGCGTTGGATAAAATTAGGAAAGTCTTTAAAAAATAATTAGAAATAGTCAACACAGCCATAGAAACTATGTTACAATGAACGCAAAATAGTTACTATGTTAACCATTATTAAGAATAAAAGAGGCGAGAAAATTAAATGGCAGAAAATCTAAACCTGTTTACATCTACACAAGCTGTTATAAAAGAAGCACTTCAAAAACTTGGCTATGACGAAGCTATGTATGAACTTTTAAAAGAGCCACTACGCATGTTAGAAGTACGTATACCAGTAAAAATGGATAATGGTTCTGTGAAAATTTTTACAGGTTATCGTGCACAACATAATGATGCTGTTGGTCCTACCAAAGGAGGTGTTCGCTTCCACCCTCAAGTGACAGTGGAAGAAGTAAAAGCTTTATCTATGTGGATGACTTTAAAAGCAGGTATCGTTGATTTACCATATGGTGGTGGTAAAGGCGGTGTCATTTGTGACCCACGTCAAATGTCAATGGGTGAGGTAGAACGTTTAAGTAGAGGTTATGTTCGAGCGACAAGTCAAATTGTTGGTCCTACAAAGGATATCCCAGCTCCTGATGTATTTACTAATTCCCAAATCATGGCTTGGATGATGGATGAATATAGCCGAATTGATGAATTTAATTCACCAGGTTTTATCACAGGAAAACCTATCGTACTTGGCGGTTCCCAAGGTCGTGATCGTGCAACCGCACAAGGTGTTACGATCGCTATTGAAGAAGCTGCGAAATGTCGCGATATTGATATTAAAAATGCACGAGTTGTTATCCAAGGGTTTGGTAATGCTGGTAGCTTTTTAGCTAAATTTATGAATGACTTGGGAGCAAAAGTTATTGGTATATCAGATGCATATGGTGCATTGTATGATTCAGATGGTTTGGATATTGATTATTTACTAGATCGTCGTGATAGTTTTGGTACAGTATCCACTTTGTTTGAAAACTCCATTTCCAATCAAGAGTTATTAGAGCTAGACTGTGATATTCTTGTACCAGCTGCCATTGAAAATCAGATTACAGCAGAAAATGCACATAGTATTCAAGCCAAAATCGTAGTGGAAGCCGCCAATAGTCCTACTACAACGGAGGCAACAAAAATTCTCCATGAACGAGGTATTTTATTGGTTCCAGACGTAGTGGCAAGTGCTGGTGGTGTAACAGTATCTTACTTCGAATGGGTTCAAAACAATCAAGGTTACTATTGGTCAGAAGAAGAGGTAACGGAAAAACTGAAGAAGAAATTGATAGAAGCCTTTCATAATGTTTATAATGTAGCGATGACACGTCATGTGGATATGCGTTTGGCTGCATATATGGTAGGTGTACGCAAAACTGCTGAAGCATCGCGTTTCAGAGGTTGGGTGTAATTCTAATATTTAAAAAGCTGGAGGACAAAATAAATGTTCTCCAGTTTTTTAGTGTACACTAACGGACAGTATGTCTCCTGCTTTAGCTTTAAGCCTCAAGTAAAAGCGAAGGATAAGTAAGGATCGACTGCCAGTAAAATTCCCATTAGTTCAATTCATGCGGTAGGGGATGAAGAAACCCCCACCATATGAAGTTTCACTCTATACACTTTTTAGTGGACGAACATTATCCTTTTTCGTTACACGTCGTGTTGTTCTATTTGGTGCGAATAATAGACCTAAAGAAATAAGCCCTGCTAGGCCTATTATTGTATAAATGGCTCTTGCTCCAAAACTAGCTTGACCATCACGGAATAGAGTAGCCACAACGTCAAATTGGAATAAGCCTAAAAGCCCCCAATTAAGTGCTCCGATGATAGTTAGAAAGAGAGCAAATCTTTGTATACCGTTCATCAAATCTCACCTCCACAAATAGTTTGTGGCATAAATCTGAAATTCATTCAATCATAAAAAATAAAAATGCGAAGAGTTCTAAATATCCCTCTTCGCATCAAAGTTATTTATTTTAATTCCTCAGGTCTGTCACTAATATGTTTCCATTCTTGAATACCATTATCCTCATCAAATGAGATGTGAACTTTTGAAACATTTTTTTGTGAAAGTATAAGTTCTACTAAGTGATCGCGGATATCATCTACATAAGCAAAACTTAATGTAGGTTCAATTTCAGCAATCAGTTCAACATGAAGGAATTCTCCTTCTTTCAGAACAACCAGCTTTTTAATATCGTGGATGTTCGGATCATCCAAAACTAAATGAGCAATATGGTTGAGCATTTCTTCATCTGTTTCGCCAATTACACCACGTGCATTTTCTAAAAATACGACACCAACTACATAGAACATCATCAAACCAATTAAAATAGAGGCTATTCCTTCAGCTTGCAAAAAGCCAGTGAAATGTGAAATGATGACGGCTAAAAATGCGAGTGCACCGCCTGATGTGGCAACTAAGTCTTCCATAAATACTAATTTTGTAGCAGGTTTCGCGCTATCTAAATGTGTAAATGCTTTTGGAATAGCTGTAATAGGGTTGGCTTGCATACCGGCATCGTGGGCAATTTCTGTGGAGGCTTTTAATAAAACAGAACCTTCCATGACAATGCCAATACCTAATACTAATAAGCTGATCCACATCTTAGAAGATTCAGCAGGATGTTGGATTTGATGCCATCCTTCTAACACCGTTTCATATGATAAGATCCCAACAATTAATACGGCGCCTAAACAAACTAAATTTACAACACGTCCAAATCCCTTAGGAAATTGTCGCGTTGGAGCCTTTTTGGAAAGAGCAGAGCCAACGTATACAAAGAATTGGTTTGCTGCATCACCAAGTGAATGCATCATTTCTGCGAACATGGCCACATTTCCTGTAAAGAAATAAGCAACGGCTTTCACGATGCCTAAAAATAAGTTGACAAATGCTGCGAGTAGAGAGGGTTTGTTTCCGTTTTTCAAAAGTTTCCACATATTTTTCATGATGAACTCCTTTAAGGTAATATTTCAATTTCTATTTCTTCTGTATAAGGAAGTTTCTTGATTTCGTTGTATAGAGAAAGCGTGTCAAGCTTTGCTGATAATCCTGAAAATTTAAGCCTTACTTGATGCTGTATTTCATTGTTCGATAATCGAATATCCTTTATACGAATATTATCCACTTCCATGTTGTTGTTATGAAGATATTTTAATATATTTTGGATATCATTTGCATCTTTCAGATGGAGTAAAAGGGAAACATCTTTTGTGTGCAGGCGTTTAGGACCTATTTTAAAGAAGAGAGGAGCAATTACTTCTACACCAAGAAGAACAAGTATGACAGCGGCTATCGCTTGAAGGTAAAAACCTGCACCAACAGCGATGCCAATACCTGCAGATCCCCAAATCATTGCTGCAGTTGTTAATCCACTAATACTATCGTTGTCTCTCCGAAAAATAACACCTGCTCCCAAAAAACCAATTCCACTCACGATTTGAGCTGCTAATCGAAGAGGGTCCGTCGAAACAGTAATACCAGGTATTGGTTTGGCGTTAAGCACAGATTGAATGGATATGATCGTTAAAAGGCAACTAAATGTTGCAATGACGAGACTGGTCTTTAATCCAATCGGCTTTCTTTTTAACTCTCTTTCAATCCCTATAGCTAAACTTAAAGCAGCTGCAATACCAAGCTTTATAATTGTCTCGTATGTAAGTGAATTTTCTACCAAAGAATGCAAAAAATCTCCTCCTTTCGTAAATTTAACTTGCGATAGAATATATATAATGCAAAAATGATAGACAATGACATATTCGTATTGTACAACTTTGTTTTAAAAAAGTGCTATATGATTTTGGGGGTGGGAGAATGAATAAGCCTAAAATTCCCCCATTAGTGGCAATACTAATTGGGGTTATTTCTGTTTCAACATCTGCTATATTAGTGAAATTAGCGGATGCGGACTCGGGTGTAGTTGCTTTTTATAGGATGTTGTTTTCAGTGTTGTTGATGATGCCATCTTTCTTAATGTATTCTCGCGAAGAAATATTTAATATTGTGAGGAAAGACTGGATTTTTTCAATTGTTGCCGGAATTTTTTTAGCGTTTCATTTTATACTATGGTTTGAATCTCTACGCTATACATCTGTAGCAAGCTCCACGGTTCTTGTAACACTACAACCATTATTTGCGATTGCAGGTACATATTTTTGCTTTAAAGAACCAATTGCTTATAAAACAGTTATTTCAGGAATGATTGCCATTGCAGGCAGCGTACTTATTAGCTGGGGTGATTTTCATGTTGGTGGAATGGCGTTTTACGGAGATATATTAGCACTAATTGCATGTGCATTAGTAACAGGTTATATGTTATTTGGACAAGAAGTGAGGAAAAGGGTTTCGCTTACTACATATACCATCATTGTATATACAGCAAGTACTATTATATTATTCTTTTATGTCCTCTTTAAGGGAGAATCATTTGGCTCATATCCAATGATGAGTTGGGTATGGTTTGCATTATTGGCGATTGTTCCTAATCTTTTAGGACATAATTTATTTAATTGGGCAATTAAATGGGTGTCAGCAAATGTTATTTCAATAGCTATTTTGTTCGAACCAGTAGGAGCATCTATTCTTGCGTATTTTGTATTCAATGAACATTTAGTCGTTACTCAAGTAATGGGTGGAGCTATTGTAATCGTGGGAATTGCACTGTTTGTTATTGATGAATCAAAAATAAAAAAATTATTTCAAAAAAACAGTTGATTTATTGAAAAAGATAAGTTATATTAATATATGTCGTTAAGACATACGACAAAAAAACAATACATAATCCTTTCAATTCCAGAAAAACTTTTCCAATAAAATGATTGACAAAAGAAATTGAAAATGATAGGATATATGAGTTGCCGAAATACCGGCAAATATGAACCTTGAAAACTGAACAAGCAAGACGTTAATCAATAAAATTTGTTCACTAACCTCCGTTAGTGACAAAGACAAAATAGATATCATC
>NZ_VCBL01000004.1 GCF_007896435.1 Rummeliibacillus suwonensis | reverse complement strand
ACACCTGTTCCCATGCCGAACACAGAAGTTAAGCTCTTGAGCGCCAATGGTAGTTGGGGGCTGTCCCCCTGCGAGAGTAGGACGTTGCTAGGCGTACATAAAGCACAGTTGATTATTCAACTGTGCTTTTTTCTGCTGTGCGCCCGGCATGGATGATTATTTGGTGGTGAAAGTCCACTACAGGCTTGGCAGTAGGAACTGTTAGCGAATGGCAAGGGTGTCCATGGTGACGTGGAATCTGAAGGAAGCCGGACGCAAATTCTCGAACTGACGAACAGAAACTATATAAAAGGCTGAATGGGAAGGGGTAAGTTTGCAACTCAAAACAAAGCCCAATACTGCCCGAGATCCATACAGTAAATAGAGCAGTTACATGAGAAGGTCATCATCCTTACCCGGGGAGGTCTCATGAGGGTTATTGATATAACAATCGAATTAGTGATATTTTGATGAATCATGAGAAGTCAGCAGAGGTCATACTAGTTTTTTAAAAGAAATGAAGGACCGAACAATCTACAGTCTTGTAAAACATGGAAAAGTTGAAAATCCCGCGAAAACACAGAAAATATCATGGTAAAGACCGAAAGATAGCTAGCCATAGAAGGAACAGTTGGAAACGAAGAATATAGGGAAGCGTGTAGGGAAAACAACCATAGAAATGAAAGAACAAGACGGTATCTGGAAGGAGATACTTAAGGGATTGAACCGCCGTATACGGAACCGTACGTACGGTGGTGTGAGAGGTCGGTTAATCAACTAATGGTTAGCCTCCTACTCGATTTTAGCTATGGTTTTAGTCTAATGCTGAGAAGAAAATTTTCCTCTCCTGTTAAGTGGAAAATATAAATAATATTTATACGACTGAAACTTTATCCGACCATTATTTTTTACACAATTTTGTTCTACTCTTGGATGGAATTTGTTATAATTCAAGTAGAACAGATTGGGGTGATTAGATGTTTATTCAAATTCAACCACATTCGGATACTCCTATTTATATACAATTAACGCAACAAATCATTGAAGGTATTGTCAATAAGGATATAGAACCAGGTGAATCTCTACCTTCCGTACGAACACTTGCAGCAGACTTAGGAGTTAATATGCATACGGTTAATAAAAGCTATCATGAATTAGAGAAAAAGGGTTTAATTACAATTATTCCGAAGTCAGGTGCTATCGTAAATGTTCCTCGTAAGATGGGAAACGCTAATGCTGAGCAATTAGACTATATGGAAAAAATGCTGCGGCCTGTTGTAGCAGAAGGTATTGTTCAAGGATTAGGAATGAACGATTTTGAGAAATTGATCAAAAGATTGATGAAAACATTATATTAGGAGGGTATCATGATGGGTTTTTGGATTTCGATCGCCATGTTTGGCTTGATAGGACTTATGCAAATATTTATACCATATATGTTGAAGCGTACCATAATATTTGGTGTCACAATACCTGCTTCATTTATTCATCATCATGTAGTTAAACAGACCAAGAAAATTTATAGTATTGCCATGTTTATCATTTGGTTAATACTGTTGATCAGTTATTCTATATGGGCGTTACACATTAACTATAATGAGGATCTTCAAGTTGTCGTTGGAATTGGTACTATCCTGTTTTTTATCTTGATTAGTCTGCTATTCTATGCTTATTTCCATTACAAACTCCAGAAAGAAAAACGGCAGGAGCAATGGGGAGCAGATTTAACAGAAGTAAAGATAGCAAGCACATCATTGAGTGGTCAAGATGGAATGTTGCCACTTTCTTATTTTATCAGTTTAGTATTTGTTTCATTGATCCTAATTATTTACACATATTATCAATACCCTATACTCCCAGAACAAATTCCGACTCATTGGGGACCAAATGGCAAACCAGATGCCTTTACAGAGAAAAATCGCTTTTCTGTTATCTCTTTGCCGCTTGTTATGCTTGTTATGCAAGCGATGTTCGTTGCAATATCTGAGGGAACAAAGCGTTCAGGGATTAAAATCAGTGCTTTTAATATGCAAAGGTCAGCTTTTAATCAAATCAAAAAAAGAAAGTATACAAGCTGGTTTATGTTTTTAACCGCTTTTCTCATTACGATCTTATTTAGTTTTTTGCAATTGACGACCATTCATCATGATATTATTGGGCAAAATATAATGCTGGCTATGTTTATAACTTTTATAGCAGTGATATTTGTAGGCAGTATTATTTTTACCTTTAAAGTTAGCCGTTTAGAAAAGGAAGGATATTCTTCTAATCTGAAGGAGGGTATTATGGATATAGATGATGATCGTTATTGGAAGGGAGGATTGATGTATTTCAATAAAGAGGATCCCTCCTTGTTTGTAGAAAAAAGATTTGGAATTGGTTGGACCATTAATTTTGCAAGGCCTATGAGCTATGTTATTCTGTTCGGACCACTTCTTCTGATATTGCTTATAGCGTATTTTTCATAATGAATGATATTTTAGATAAATAACATGGGGGCATACGAACACAGTATACAAGTGAAACTTCACTCAGTGGGGAGTTTCTCTATTTTACATTGTGTATGGCATGAACAAATCATCTTTCATAGATAGTTGATTTCTTCGCTTCTCCTCTTGCTTCCTTACGTCCCGAAGTGCTTAACTACCTGTTAATCGGAATAAACATATTAATTAATTGATCAGACGTGTTGATTATCCAATTTAATCCATAAAAATAGGGAGATTCGTTGATTGCAGCGAAGGCTTGCTCGTTTTCCTGCGGGAGTCGAGCAACCCTCCGCTCCAATCTTTATAAATGGTCCTGAAAATACAGGGTTTTTCAAAAATTACACCAAGTAATTCCTGATTTTTGTAAAATCAACACACGTGATAATTGATAAAAAAGAGAGAGTGGCTATAATAGTACATCTCGCTCTTTCGTTATAATAGAGAAAGAATGGGATGAGAGTATTCAAAACTTTAATAATAGATAATAATAAGCATAAGCTTTTTAAGTTTAAAAGAAGGATTTTGAATCCAAAACACGTATTATCATTATGAATGATACATTTTCATGGTAGTTGGCGGTCCTGTTTTGATGATAAGCTTTGGCCTATGATCATCTCCATATTTAAAGAGGATTCTAATAGAAAGTAGTGAAATGATGAAAATATTGAAAGAGAAAAAAAGATGGTTTGCCATCTTACTGATTTGGCTTATTGTTGCTGCAGCACTATCCGGCATTGCACCTCATGCGAAAGAGGTAACATCGCCAAACAAAAACTCAGGTCTTCCTGAAAGAGATGCATCGATTCAAGCTGAAAAGGCTTTAAAAGAATATTTTCCTTCATCTGAAGGTGTTCCATTGTTTGTCGTTGTTCATGATAAGAATGGTTTAAAGGAGCAAGATGTTCAGAAGGCAATGCTGAATATTGAAAAAGCCGTGACAGATGCCGACAAAGATTTTACGGTGGTACCTCTTTCAAAAATGTCAGCGCAGGCACGTGCTTCCTTCTTTTCAAAAGATCATACAACCTTCTTTTTACCGGTTTTATTTCCACAGGGACTGGAAAATAAAATGATCAAAACAACAATGGATGATCTAAAAAAGCAAGTTGCGAAAGAACAACCTTCTAATTTGGAAACATATTTTACCGGTCCCGCCGGCATTGCAGCAGATACGTATGAAATGTTCTCTAAAGCAGATGTGGTGCTGATTTTATGCACAGTTGTATTAATATTTGTTATTTTAATTGTGATTTATCGTTCTCCGTTACTATCGTTTATTCCACTCATTGGTGCAGGTATTACATACGCTGTTGTAGATCGCTTGTTAGGTTTGATGGGAAAAGCGGATTGGTTTGCCATTGATGGGCAGTCTTTATCGATTATGATGATCCTGTTATTTGCGGTCATTACTGACTACTCATTATTATTATTCTCTCGTTTTCGTGAGGAACTTGAGAAGGGGCTACATGTAGATGAAGCCATGAAAAATGCCTTGAATTTTGTAAAGGAACCCATTGTATTTAGTGGGGGTACAGTATTTTTAAGTATGCTTACATTATTTTTGGCTGTATACGAGTCTTATCGTGCTTTTGCACCAATATTTGCTATAGCCGTTGCCTTCATACTTGTTGCAGGTTTAACTTTAATGCCGGCATTATTTGCTATTGCGGGCGAAAAATCATTCTGGCCATTTAACCCACGTAAACGGGCTATAAAACATGCTGACAAAGAAAAATTCTGGCATAAATTTGGCCGTTTTATAACTGAAAAGCCATGGATTGCGATGACGCCTATTATCATTGTTTTAGTGTTGTTTGCGTTGATGATCAGACATGTCAATTATTCATTTAACTTGTTGGATTCATTCCCAAAAGAAATGTCTTCTATTCAAGGATATAATGTTTTAAATGATGCATTTTCTGCAGGAGAAATTGCTCCAAGTACGGTGATTGTAAAAGCGAAGGAAGATTTAACTACTGAGCAAATCACTACATTAGTAGAAAAATTAAATGACCAAAAGAGTGTCAATAAGGCGGAAATTCAAGGAAATCCATATGCTGAAAATCACCAAAATGTCGTGAAGATTAATCTAGTCTTGAATCATAATCCTTATACAGAAAAAGCGTTTGATGATATTGAAAAACTTCGTAAAGATTCACGACAAATTTTAAGTGATAGCCATATTAATGATGCGAAGATGCTAATTGCTGGTGAAACGGCTCAAAACACAGATATTCGTGCAGCCAGTCATGGAGATGAAATTCGTATCATTATTTTGATGACTGTATTAATCGTGATTATGCTGGGTATTCAGACTCGTTCACTATTGGCCCCTGTTTATATGATGGCAACAATTTTATTATCCTATGGAGCAGCTCTTGGGTTTAGTGTATTCTTCTTCCAGGATTTACTTGGTTATTCAGGAATCAGTTATCGTATTCCACTTTATACATTTGTGTTTTTAGTGGCGCTTGGTGTTGACTATTCGATTATGTTGATCTCACGTATTCGTGAAGAACAAGAGCATCTGCCAATAAAGGATGCAGTACGCGAGGGGGTAGGAAAAACAGGTGGTGTGATTTCGTCCGCAGGTTTAATCTTAGCGGCCACATTTGCAGTGTTAATCACGCAACCGGTCATGGAACTTCGTGCTTTTGGTTTTGCTGTTGCAATTGGTATACTTGTGGATACATTCCTCGTACGACCAGTCGTAATTCCAGCGTTAATCGTGATTCTTGGTAAATTTAGCTTTTGGCCCCAAAAAATAAAGCATGGTGCAGAATGATAGTTAAAAGCCTGTATGGAAATTTTTCTTCTACACAGGCTTTTCAAGGAATGTTTAAAAATAAGGACTATTCTCTCACAATAAAATCTTTCACTTCATGTGCATGGAGACCTTTATCGTTTTCAACATGTAACTTCAATTGATATTTTCCTGCATGTGTGAATGTATGTTTCCCTTCATATGTACCCTTTGAGGTTTCCTTCAATGTAATCCAGGTGGGGTGACCTCCATCAAATTGTGGAAGAACTTGATAGCGGACATTTGCGCTAGATAATGCTTTCCCATCGTATTTTAAAGAGACATTAAAAGTCATTTCTTTATCCTTTGTAGCGGTACGTTGATGGTTATAAGTAATTGTTACATCGTGATGGTGTTCATGTTCCTCCGTAGCAGCTTCAGTAGTAGCTTCGTGATTCTTACGCTCAGCATGTTCGGAATTAGTAGAGGAATCTGCTACTGTCATAGCTGTATTTGGCATGATATGTTCGCCGCTTTTAGTAGAAACATGAGCAGTGATTTTATATTTTCCTATATTTTTTACTTCATAAGAAGCCACATAAGAATGATTCTTTAGCCTTGCTGTTATCATTTGGTCAGTATCTGTATCATTATTTTTTATTTCAAACGCAACATCTTTTGCACTGGTAATTGTTTTGCTATTTTGAGTTAAAGTTATTTTAAGTTTAATTTTATCACCGATTTTTGCCTCTTCAGGAGCGATTAAAGTGGCTTTTACAGGCTGTGTTTCTTTTTTAGTGCCATTTGCTGAATGGTCATTGTGATTGTTACAGGCTACAAGAACTGTAGAAGTCGCTAATGCTATTAGCAATACCACGATTTTTTTCATCAAAAAAACTCCCTTCTAATTGCACCATCATTGTAACAAAAAGGAAAAAAGAATTTGCGAAATAAGTGTGAAATCTAGTTGCCTTGCCGATCTTTTTGTAAAAGTATTGGTAGAATCATGCCAGCTAATACAAATAGGATCCCACCTACTTGCAGTATGGTCAGTTTTTCATGCAGTACGATTATAGAGGTGATAATAGCAACTGGTAATTCTGTTGCACTTAAAATAGATGCTAGGCCTCCACCGACTTTAGGAATGGAGATCGTAAATAACAAAATTGGTAATATGATTCCAAAAAATCCGAGAGTCAACCCAAAGTAAAGAAGCTCGGATTCAAATAATTTCCCACTCATAATAATGTCAGGCTTTTGGAAGGTGCAAACAACGAGCATGGCAAAGAAAGACATCATTGTCATTCGACCGATCGTTGTAATGCCACTAACAGGCCTAGAATTGAATTGTATAAAACAAGCAAAGCTAAGTGCTGATGCTAAACCAAATACCCAACCGCGCCAATCAAGGCCAGTCAAATCTACATCTAAGATACCTGTTGCCAAAATGGTACCTGCTACAAGGAAGACAAGCGAAAATAATTCAATACGCGTTGGATGTCTATGATGGATGATGCAATCTAAAAATAAACCTATCCATGTAAATTGAAAGAGCATCACAACAGCTAGTGAGGCAGGTAAATAGTGAACAGCTTGTCCATAGACGATCCCTGTATTTCCTGTCAGTAAACCAGAAAGCATAATTACTAAAAAGTCTTTACCATTTAGCTTAGGTAAAGAACGCTGAGTAATGATCAATAGTATGAAAGCTAATAAAAAGCCTATAAAGTACTGGCTTGTGACCACTTCTTTTGTTTCAAAGCTGTGATTCATAGCTATTTTTATAATTGTTGATAAAATCCCATAAGAACTTGATCCTATAACAATAAGTAATGGGTATATTAAATTTTTGTTCATTCGTTCCACTCCTATGTATAAAAACCCCAAAAAATAATTATACCACGAAAGGCAATTTTGTTAGCTTTAAAGGCAATTTTTACAAAATAATAAGACATTTGTTTTTCAAAAAGGAATTTGTAGGATCTTCATTAAAAAAGGGATTTTACTAGATTGGATTTTTTTGTGGAAAATAAAGAAATCAGGCATAGCGAAGCCATTCTAAACAAAAATTGTTTGGAATGGCGCATAAGGTATAAGATTTTATCCCGCTTTAACGGGCAGTAAAACCCCCATCTCAAGATATAGAGAGACGAGAAAGATAGATGGGGGATGAACTGCCCGTAAAAGTCCGATTGGTTTGGGCCAACAAGATGTTGGTTCCTCAGGTGTTGCCATAGGACGTGGCGCTTTTAACCTGAGTTCTTCTAGCTCAGTGGGGGATGAAGAAAACCCCCACTGATGGAAGCTTCACTTTATTACGAATATTGAGTAATTGAATGTCTGGCTGTTTATTATACTTTTTTTACCATATGATCAAATTCTTCACCTATAATCATCCAAGGTTCTGAATAGATAAAATCCATCTTTTCGTATAAATGACGCGCACGCACTTTTTGTTTTTCAACATTCAAAGAAATTTTTTGGTATCCTTTTTCTTTGGCGATGATATCTGCATGTTTTAATAAGGTAGTGCCGACTCCATGTCCTCGATATTGGGGAGCGGTACAGACGGTATCTATGTAGAATTCATCTGGTCGTGCTTCAACTTCAATGGTTTGCACATCGGCTGCCTTAACTGCTAACCATTTTTCTAAGTTACTATCTAGAGTTGGTGCTTGGTCACCACCATAGATGACCATTATACCAGCGATTCCACTATCGATTTCAGCAATATAAGTATTTTGATAGGAATGTCTGTTATCTGTACGCTTGAAGAGCTCTTCTAGTGAACGAAGAATAGCTTGCGATTCATCTTCACCTGTAAGGCGATTAGCAATTTCATCAATAGCATCGATGATCAAAGGTGCAACAAATGGTGCGTCCGCTAATTGCGCAGGTCTTACAGTTATATCCATTTTTTATCAATCTCCTTCAGAAGCTAGTATAGCAAAGAAAAGAAGGATTTGCTGAGATTAGATATAATGTGCTGAGTTCAGAAAGGTATTCTTCAAATTTTATTTCTTAAAACTTATGCAAATTAAAAAGGTTTGTTAAAAAATTTTTTAAAACATTCAACTATAATGAGGTAAAACTCGCTAAACTTTCTTTGGGTAAGGAATATGCATGTCTTACTTTTTAATCTGATGTCTTTGCTTTTGTTGTATTTTTTATCCGTTTGCATGCTAGAGGTGTTGACCATATCCTAGCATGCTATTTTTTGATGTTGTAGCGTATCTTTTGCTGACTTAATGGCATTCATTAAGAAAAATATGACGAATGAACAAGTATTTCCTGGGGAATTTTCGCTTTTCTTGCGTTTTTGATGAACAAAATTTCGATAGTATTCAACAAATAGTCGAAGTAACTAGTGATGGTGAAACTGGACAAAATCATTGAGTTTTATCATTATTTGCAGCTTTATTTTCATCTCTAGTACATATATACAATGATCCATTTGGTTGGAGCTGTGCATAAAAGACATCTTGTAGATCTTGGATATTTTGTTTCTTTAGCTTTTTCATTAACCATTCATCTGTTAGTTTTAGTTCTTCCATTGTTTTTCGTACAATTTTCCCATCATTTACAACTTCTGTAGGAATATGTGGTGGAATTGAAACATCTGCTTTAACATCCTGTTTAGTAGCAGATTGTTCTGCTGGTTTCATCAAAATACTTAGTTCGCCGTTCGTTTCTAAGATGGCGTAGTGAACATCTTGGATTGAAAAAACTGATTTCTCACGAAGCAGCATTAAAAGATCATCCATATGGAGCTTTGAGGTTTTTAAGGCCTGAACGGATAATTCTCCATTTTTGATAACAATCGTCGGATCTCCATCAATTATTCCGCGTAGTTTTGAAGATTTAAGTGATATGAGGCTGGAGAGTAATGTTAAAATGGACCACCAAATCAGTGAAATCAAACCATCAATAAAGGGTGTCTCATGCTGAGAAGCAATTTCAGCTGCAATGGAACCAATCGTAATACCAGTGATATAATTGAAAAATGTAAGTTGGCTTAATTGTTTTTTTCCGAGTATACGTGCTAAGAAAAGTAATACGATAAAGGAAATGGTTGTTCTCAGCATCATTTCCCAGAAATTTATTTCAAAGAAGTTTTCCATATTTTTTCACTCCTCTTTCTAATCGAGCTTAGTATGAACATTAAAAAAGAGGATATTCTCATATAAAATAATAAATTTTATCGAAATATTGTTATAATGAATACACTAATTTATTCAGAATTATAAAGGAAGTGTAAATTTTAACATGTCAACGACAGTAGCAAGGCCGACTTTAGCGAATCCCATATACCCAATAATGGTGGCAATCGGCATTTGTCATTTATTCAATGATACGTTGCAAGCGGTCATACCTGCAATGTTCCCAGTATTAGAAAAAGAAATAGGTTTAACATTTACACAACTTGGATTTATCACATTTGTATTAAATATGGTTTCTTCTGTATTGCAACCGGTAGTCGGTTTTTTTAGTGACCGCAATCCAAAGCCATATGCCCTGCCATTAGGAATGACATGTACATTTGTTGGTTTAGCGGGAATTTCTGTTGCATCCAATTATTGGTTCATCCTTTTATCTGTTATCTTTTTAGGATTAGGATCGGCTATTTTCCATCCTGAAGGTTCAAAGGTTAGTTTTATGGCTGCTGGATCAAAACGTGGATTGTCCCAGTCTATCTATCAAGTCGGTGGTAATACAGGACAAGCATTAGCTCCTTTAATCAGTGCGTTTGTGCTTGTACCATTTGGTCAAATAGGTGCGGCGTGGTTCTTGATCGTTGCGGCTACTGGCATCTTTCTATTAGCACGTATTTCTAATTGGTATAAAGGACAATTAGAAAAAGAACGATTAACGAAAAAGAAAAAGACATTAATTTCAAATTTACCTACATTAACGAAAAAGCAAGTTGGCGTAGCCATCAGTTTATTAATGGCTGTTATCTTTATTCGTTCATTTTATGTGACGAACATGACGAATTTTTATATTTTTTATCTAATGGATAAATATCATCTAACGATTCAAAAAGGGCAAATCTTTATTTTTATCTTCCTTGCAGTTGGTGCGATTGGGACGTTCTTCGGCGGTCCGATGGCAGATCGAATAGGTAGAAAAAGTGTTATTTTACTATCATTCTTAGTTCCAATGCCATTGGCACTATTGCTACCATATATACCTCTATGGTTGGTTGTGATCTTTCTAGGTATTATTGGATTCTTCATCATGCTAAGTTTCTCTGTAACCGTTATTTATGCACAAGAGTTAGTACCTAGTAAAGTTGGAACAATGGCGGGACTAACAGTAGGGCTTGCATTTGGTATGGGAGCTATTGGTTCCGTAGTCATTGGTATGTTGATGGATAGCTTTGGCGTTTTGGATACCATGATTGTGATCTCAGTGTTACCGCTATTTGCATTTGTCGCATTTTGGCTCCCTAAAGATCATAAAATAATGGCATAGGGAAAAATGATTGATAATGATTTTAAGCTAGATAGGATCGAAGCGGAAGCGATAGTCTCCGCGGAAAAAACAGATTTAGAATGAAAGTCGATCATTTAAAAGGGTACAATTCAGCATCTGAATTGTACTTTTTGCCTTTCAAGCGGTCCTTTTTTTCACGTATGATCGTGAAGGAAGATGCCCATTTCAAAATGCAAGTATGTGATCAATTTGCCTAAGAAAGGCTCAATAGATTCAAGTAGTGGAAAACCGCTTCACTATGTGAGGTTTCATTTTAAATAAAAATGTCACGCGTGTTGATTTTACAAAAATTAGGGGTGTCCGTTTGGCGTAATTTTTGAAAACCCCTGTATTTTTAGGACCATTTATATAGATTGGAGCGGAGGCTTGCTCGAGTCCTCGAAAATGCATGCACATTTCCTTCGTGCGATGTGGATTCAGGAAGTCAATTCAATGTCCCGCGGGAAAAGCGAATAGATGAAGACCCCACAGCGTAGCGATTAAGGAACGGAGTCTAAGAGCGCCACGTCCTGTGGCAACGACTCCGTGACCAACATCCTGTTGCCCCCAGCATTCGCCCCGCAGGAAAGCGAGCAAGTCGGAGCGGAAATCAACGAATTACCCTATTTTTATGGATTAAATTGGATAATCAACATTCCTGTAAAAATATATCTCTTTCATCAAAGTCGAACCCAAGTTAAGTCACAATACTCTAGCATCCATTATTTTTAGTCAATTACGACCTGAATGGCAAGTTTTTATAGAAAAAAGCATAGGATAAGCAGTATGAACAATATGGAAGGTGGAATCCTGTGTATTATCAAAATGTTCATCAACTGCCATATGACTCAACGCGTGTCATAACAGTTACGGGTCGTGGAAATGTAGCAGCTGCTCCCAATTATGCTCAACTGCAGGTAGAGGTAGTGACAAAGGGGCAGGAGGTAAGTAAGGCCACAAAGGAAAATGCAACAACTGCTCATCGAGTGATCCAGTCGATTTTGTCATTAGGTGTGAAGCGAGAGGATATTCAGACAGCCGCTTATACGATTTCACCAAAATATGATTACATTGATGGAAAACAACTTTTTAGAGGATATGAAGTAACAAACGCTATTGAAGTAAAAGTAAGAAATATGAATCAAGTGGGCATCGTAATAGATACGGCAGTAAAAAATGGGGCAAATGGTGTGTCAGGCGTTCAATTTAAAATAGAAAATCCAGACCTTTATTATCAGAGAGCTTTGATACTAGCTTACGAAAATGCGCAAATGAAAGCTAATACTATAGCGGAGACCATGCATTTACATATGCCTCCCCAACCTATTGAAATTGTAGAAGAAAGTATGGTAGAGCCTGCTTTATACAAAACAGCTATGGCGGCTCAGAATGTAACCACGCCAATTGAACAAGGGCTTATTATGATTAATGCTGTGTTAAGAGTGAAATTTCAATATTGATCATTATGCAATAAATTAGTTCTATATTTTTTTCTGAAGATTACACTATTCTATAGGACAGACTGAACAAGGGTGGAGATGACATGGCAAAAAAAATAGGCATAATAACTCTTATGTTATTTGGAGTTTATGCTGTAGGAATGTACTTTTATATTTTCCATAGTGGAAGCGGCGATATTCCAGAAGTATTAAAAGGAACCGTTGCAGATCCGGCGGTGTTTATGAGTCCACATGAGTTATTATTAAGTGAGGATTTTTCAAAAATTAGAAATTTTCTTTTCTTTGTCGCAACACCACTCGAATGGCTGATTTATGCTTTCATTTTACTTTTAGGGATTTCTCGGCTATTTGAAAAAAAGGCCACTTTACGGGCTAAAACAACGCTTTTTCAAACTATCATATATGTATTTTGGCTGTCTTTACTGATGTATATCGTGTTGTGGCCTTTGGAATATTATAAATATTATTTAAGTAAAGACTATGGAATTAGTACACAAACTTTTCCATCCTGGATGAGGGATGGTCTAGTCGACCTTGGCGTTAATTATGTCATGTCGATTGTTGTGATGTCAGTTATTTATGGACTTATGAAAAAAAGTGAGAAGAAGTGGTGGTTCTACACTTGGTTGTTATCAATTCCTTTCTCTATTTTTGTCATGTTTGTACAACCAGTTATTATTGATCCATTATATAATGATTTTTATCCATTACAAAATAAAGAATTAGAAGCAAAAATTCTGGCGTTAGCTGACCAAGCGAAAATTCCTTCAGACCATGTATATGAAGTGAATATGGCTGAAAAGACGAACGCCCTCAATGCTTATGTTACAGGTATCGGCAGCAATTCACGAATAGTGCTTTGGGATACGACATTGAACCGTTTAACAGATAAGGAAATTCTATTTATCATGGCACACGAAATGGGGCATTATGTTGAAAAACATATTTACTTTGGAATGGCTGGCTATATATTATTAACATTCATTGGTTTGTGGTTAACTTCTAAAATCATGCGCTGGATAATCACGCGTTATGGCCAAGTATTAAAAATCAAAAAACTAGGCGATATTGGTTCGATCCCGTTATTCTTACTCATTACCTCGTTTTTACTATTTGCAGCGAGCCCATTAACCAACTATTTTTCAAGGTATCAGGAATCTAGGGCGGATCAGTATGCCATCAAGTTGACAGGAGATCATGCGGCAGCTGTGTCTTCCTTCCAAAAGTTAACGAAGGCAGGATTAAGTGAAGTCAATCCGCCAATACTTGTAAAATGGTTCCGTTATACACATCCTCCGATGCTGGAAAGAATATATAGCGTTTATAAGGATAACCCAAATATAGAACAAGAGAAAAAGGAAGAGAGAAAGAAAGGAAAATAAGGCAAGCTGTTCATGAGTTCTTGATGCAACTCATGAGCAGTTTTTTTATGCCATTTTGCCTTGCGCATTTAGGAGTTTCTGTTTAGTAAGCAAAGCCAGCAGTAATTTGTGCTTATGCCCAAGTTTATAGTATGTTGTTATTGAAATTTGTATAAATGCCCCCAACAGGATAGTATGCCATTTTCTTTGTAACAATTTTATGACGATAATCAAAATAATAACGAAGAAATTATAAGCTTTATAGGGCATTTAAATATAAACTAGAAGAGAATAATGTATAATTTAAATAGATAGTTCAAGTATTTTTTATTTTCTTTATTAATAGACAGTCAGGATTCCTACTTCAAGACCAAACAGAAAGCAGGAGGATAAGTGGGTGGAAAAGCCCAGTCCAATCGTTTCAACTCATATACAATGAGGAAGAAAATTCTCATTGTCTGGAGATTCACTTTATCTTCACAAAAATTTCTTCACTCTTTTTGGGGTCGTTATGTTAGTCGTCATATTTTCAAATAGTTTAAAGGGATTACAAGCGTTTAGGGGAATGAACAAACGTCTTTAGGATTGCTGAAAATATTTCACACGGTTACGCAAAAGTATGCCTATCCCCATATCAGAAAGCGTTTCCACGTTAGCTATGCTTTATCCCGCTTTAACGGGCAGTAAGACCCCCATCTCAAGATATAGAGAGAAACGAGAAAGATAGATGGGGGATGAACTGCCCGTAAAAGTCCGATTGGTTCAGCTAACCATCCGTGGGGGATGAAGAAAACCCCCACGGATGGAGTTTTACTTTATTTTGATATTTGGTTGGTACATTTAACATGTGTACATAATGGATTCCACAGTAATATAGACCGTAGTTTATACGTTCTTTTCTTTGTAGCCAAAATATCAAATGATAAAATAATGATTAGAAAGAAGCTGGAAGGGGAAATTATAGATGAGGCTAGCTATTTTCGGAGCAACGGGAAGAGTTGGCGGGGAAATTGTTCGGCTGGCATTACAAGACGGGTATGATGTAAAAGCACTTGTTCGTATCCCAACAAAATTATATGAAAATGAGCATTTAACCATTATAAAGGGAAATGTTTTGCATAACAATGATGTTGAAAAAACAATTGATGATGCCGATATGGTGATTAGTACACTTGGTGTTTGTCACACAACTACCTTATCAGAAGGTATGCCGCATATTATTTCGTCTATGAAGAAACATCATATAAAAAGAATCGTCACTATAGGCACGGCAGGAATTTTAAATAGCCGCAGAGAACCGGGAAAATTTCGGTTTCAAACAAATGAATCAAGGCAAAAAAAGACATTTGCTGCAGAAGAGCATGCGAAAGCATTTCAAATGTTAAAGGAATCGGATTTAGAATGGACGATTATATGTCCAACCTATTTACCGGATGGGGAAGCAACAGGAATATACAGAATAGAAAAAAATCAACTACCTTTAAACGGAGAAAAAATTACTGTAGGTGATACTGCCAAATTTGCTTATGAGGAATGTTTCAAGAAACAATTTTTACAAATAAGAGTAGGGCTTGCATATTAATGGACTAAAGCAGATGGGGAATGAGGGAAACACATGAAAAAAAGTCATAAAGCTGCAATGATCGCATTGTCTTTAGGCTTTGCGTTAGTTGGATATACAAAAAACAAAGATGCCAAACAAACGTTATTGAATGCTGTTCATCAACAGGATTTACATGCAGTAAAAAAATTGATTCGATTAGGTGAAAATTTAGATCAGCATAATGATAGGGGCCGTACGCCTCTTATGATTGCCACGTATAATAATGATATAGAAATTGCCAAAGTGCTAATCTCTAATGGTGCCGATGTCAATATTCCTGATGATATGCAAAATACACCTTTTCTATATGCAGCAGCAGAAGGTTATTGGGACATTCTAAAATTAACGACTAAGGCTGGTGCTGATCCAAACATCACGAATCGCTATGGTAATACAGCATTGATATCAGCTGCTGAACATGGCAATGTTGAAGCCTTACGTTGGTTATTAAATGAAACCAAAGTAGATGTCAATCATATCAACAATTTGGGATGGACAGCATTATTGGAAGCGATCATTTTAGGCGATGGTAGTAAAAACTATCAACAATGTGTCCAATTATTATTGCAACATAAAGCTAATCCAAATATTGCTGATAAGGACGACGTTACACCGATCGAACATGCAGAAAAGTTAGGCTATAAAGAAATCGAGTATTTATTGAAAAAGTATGGTTATTAGCACTGTCTAAAAAATTTTCTTCTACAATAATCTTTTAACTCATTAGTAAGAAAAGAATTTGCTTATCTCTACTTTTTAGAATGGAATTGAAGCATGAAAAACCATGAAGATGGAATTTTATGGTGGTTTGCCCATAAAAGGAGGACATCTGTGTCTTTTTTCTGCCGTAAGCTCATTGCTTCAAAAAGAATAAGTGACGGCCTGTGAAAGTCTAATTGGCGCAAAACATCCAGTGCGGATGAAGAAGAGCCTCATGGGGTGGAATCTACTTAGATTAGAACGAATTTTCTGGAATTTTATGTAGCTTTGTATTGTGCTATATATAGCATGACCAACAAAATAGTTGAAAAACTGTGAAATTTGCTTGTTTTTTAGTATAAAAATAAAAAATTCTCTAGTTTCATGTAATAATTATTGATAGAATAGGCATAACGATTTTAATCGTCATAACATTCAATTTGGTCTGTAACTTTTATCCCGCCTTAACGGCAGTAATACTCCCGCCTCAAAATTCAGCGAAAGTAAAGAAGGTAGGGGGAGATCAACTGCCGCATGCGCCCGATTGGTTCGGGCCAACAAGATGTTGGTCACTCAGGTGTTGCCGCAGGACATGGTGCTTTTAATCTGAGTTCCTCTAGCTCAGTGGGGATGAAGAAAACCCCCACTGATTAAAGTTTCACTTTATAAAGGGGGCCCCTAAAAAGGTTATGAAGAATTATGAGAATTGGCCTTTATCTTCGGTATCATTCGATAACTATGATATTGAAAATGACAAAACAAATTCACATAGTAAATTTTTTGAGATAATAGGGAAATTAAAAGAACAATATAAAATAGATATTGAAAAGAGAATACCTCAACATTTTTCTGCAAATAAGTGGATGAAGGTACAAGCGCTAACAAAGAAAGAAATTGAATCAAATGGTTTACCAAAAGAAATATTTTGGAAGATGGTTGAATTTAATGTTAGTGCGAGAGGTGGTGTGTCCTTTGAAAGGATAGCTGCCATTAGTGAGCATATTAACTATTTGGCATCTGAATATATTACGTATAAGGCGCGGATTGATCGCGATTTTGAGGGGAAAGAAAAAATTGTGCAACTTGAAAAATTGCATAATATTTTAGGACGCGGATTTGCTCGACTTTCTAATGCTTATGTAGATACAGTTGGCACATTCTTTGAGCTGAACGAGATTGCTGGAGAAAAAGAACTGATACGCCAATCGATTAAAGGCTTATATGAACGTAAAATACAGCAATATGAACAATTTATCAGTATTAATCCAGACTATGCCAATATTAAAGGTACAAAAGATGAATGGCTCGAACGGGATTCGTATTTTATGGGAGATATTCTACGGTTAGCTGTTTCAAAGATTTATACACAATGTATTTATGTGCCGGAAGGTTTATATACGCCACTTGATCTAGCGGCAGCAGGAGCTTTTTATCAATCTGCCCATAAATGGCTCATTTATCAAAAATCAACGGCTATTAGTGAAGAACAGTTAGGAATCGAATTAGGTTATTTAGGTATGAAATTAGAAGTTTTATCACGTAAAGATGGTTTGTCTCCAAATCTAAAAGAGAAACTGTTGAAAGTTTATCAATCTTTTACTACTTATAAAATAGAAGATATTAATAAGCGCCAGGAAGAAGCCAAACATTATCCTTATACGCGTCAAAATAAGAAGTATGCAAAATTGGATGGAGCGGTTGTCCTAGATTGGGCGAGTAAAATGCGCAGTCAAACTCGAAAAGAAAACATCGAGGCCATTTTCCTAGAAGTGATACCTGCCGCATTTGCTGCTTTTCAGAAAAAAGTAGAAATAGGAAGTCCACTTGAACGTTATCAAAAACAAAATGATTGGAATGAGTTCTACGAAGATGCAGAATCCATCACTTATCCCGCAGGCAAGCCAGATGTCTTTCATTTTAATACGATGATAGAGGATTGGAACCTGTTTATTGAAAAGATAATAGCTCAGCCATCTATGATTTTTACAGCAAAAATAGTTGAATAGCTTATATTAGAAAGATTTTTCAAATTGAAACTGTGAGTACATGTAGTGTGTATTCACGGTTTTTATTTTATATAACAGAAAAAATAATGTGTATATGAACGATTTCTCTACTCATACAGATTGTAATTATGCAAAATTTTCAAATAGATGAGATGCTACTAAGCAGATATATATTACTTAAAAATGCAAATGACTTTAGGAAGACTGTCCAATTAGTATCAACTGCGATGTTCTAAATCTATTAGGGGACAATCTTCCTTTAGAGTCTTTATCGTACTGTCCATAATTTTAAACAAAATTGCAATAAAAAAATATCATCAGGATCATTTAAAGAACGATTTGTTAGAGATTCAATTTTACGCAAACGATATAATAATGATTGGCGATGCAGTGAAAGTGCCCTTGCTGTTTGGCTTACATTCCCTTGATGATAGATATAGGAAGAGAGTGTATGTAACAGGTCAAGTCCATTGTTACGGTCATACGTTATAATTGCACCAATTGTTGAATGCATGAGTTCTGTTGCAAACGTGTTATTAGAAAGGGAGATTAATAATTGGTAAATACCTGTACTTGCAAAAGTACTTCTTGATCCAACTCCTTTATGACTTCGACCAATTTCTAAAGCCGTTCTCGCATTTTTATAGCTTAAATGAAATGTTAATTTGCCTGCATGATTTTCACCAATTCCCCAGGAGATAGCAGGTATTTTCTTTTGTTCTACTTTTGCATCAATCATATCTAATAGATGGTTTGCATTACGACTGGATTCTATAGTATTACATTCTAAAAATATAACAATACTATCTCTTTGAAATGTATAAATAATCTGTCTATTCAGTTTTTTGGAAGAAGATTCAATTAATTCGGAAAATGATTGTCTGAAAATTTTAGGAAAATGATTATCAATATTTTCTCGATGAATACTGTAAAATTCTTCGGGTTTTTCAGGATGTCCAACAATGCAAACGTAAGAAAGGTTCATATTATATCCTAACTGCTCTCCTCTATGGATAAAATCTTCTTTATCACCCCAGTTCCCATTCAATAGACATTTAAGAAATTCCTTCAGCTCTTTTTGCTTATTATTTAACAAGGTAAGCTCTTTTTGAATCCATAAAGTTAGGATTGTAGAGGACTGATTTAATACGAGCCAAGGGATAGGGGGAGTATTTAGTTTTTTTGATTTAATCAAAACAAAACAATGATTTTTATTTGAAAGATGGATAGGAACTACTTGCATAAAATGACCATCATGAAAACGTATGATGGAGGGTTCCTCTTTATCTAAAGAAATACTTTTTCCATGATCATGTAAGTCTTGAAAAACTTCATCATAGGTCAATTCAACATCCATTTGGAATTCTTTCATTAAATAATGTACGGCCTTTTCAAAAGATTGATGTTCTAAGTATAGTCTGAGAAGTTCTCTTTGAATATTATCTGCTTGTATTATAGAAGTTTGTTCCCAGTGGTTAATTTGTTCTAATATCGTTTTGGTGATATCAGAGAAACGTATTTCCCAAGGGAGTTCAATGATTGGAAAGTTTTTTTTATTACAAAACTCAATAATATCTTTTGGAATAGATTGAACATGTCTACCAATTGCTACACCCATTGCAGCTGCGCCAGAAGTATATATATCTTTAACATAATTAAGAAACAAATCTGGACTACCATCACAACCAATAGCGGTTGTTAAAACAAACTCATTTTTTCTTACAAAATCTTCAACAGGAATTTCCATTACTGAAACAGATTCAACGAGTTGGGAAGAAACGATTTTGTTTGCTGATAATAATTTGGCAGAAGAAAATAGTTTATTTGATAAGACATCCTTTAGAGTATATTGCATGAAAAATCCCCCCATCTGAGAGCGTAGTAAATCACTATAAATAAGATTGAACAGCTTGGGCATGTGCAGAAAGATCTACATTGCAACCACTAATAATAATGACCATTTTTGAGTGCTTTTTTATGGGGATTAATCCATCTATCACTGCCCCTACTCCAATAGCAGCAGCCCCTTCAACGACGATATGGTGTTCTTTATAAAGATAGGCCATTCCTTTTTTAATCGTTTCTTCCGGTACTAAAATCGAATGATCGACAAATTGTTGAACCATTTTAAAAGTATAAATATTTTGCTCACCGATGCCGCCTAACAAACTATCCGCTAATGTAGCTGATTCTTTCACTGAAATGGGTGTTCCTGCTTTTAAACTTTCATACATAGCGGCTCCTTTTTCCATTGAAACACCTATCACTTCTATAGATGGATTTGTTGTTTTCATCACTAATCCAACACCAGAAAGTAATCCTCCGCCCGATAGACCGCCGATTACATTAGTAACAGTGGGTAATTCTTCTAATATTTCAAGGGCCATTGTACCTTGACCAGCGATGATATGTGGATGATCGAATGGAGGAATAATCATGAGTCCCTGTTCTTTTGCCAGTTGATAGCAGTGTTGTTCGGCATCGTCCTGACTGTCTCCAAAAATTTCTAACTGCCCGCCTAAACTTTGGATTTTATCTATTTTTGCCTGTGGTATATGTGTAGAAACACAGATGACGGAACGTATTCCTAATTTTTTTGCTGCTAACGCTACTGCAAAACCATGATTTCCAGTGGAGAATGTAGTGACACCGCGACTTTTTGCTTCGCTAGATAAGTGATGGATTGCATTCACCGCTCCTCGCATTTTAAAAGCTCCACTTTCATGCAAATGTTCATATTTAAGATAGATTTCTGCATCAAAAATGTTAGAAAGAGGCGCAGAAAAAATTAGAGGTGTTTTTTTAACAATCGGTGAAATAGTTGATCTTGCCTCCCAAACATCTTGCAGTGTAAGAGATTTTCTTTCAATTAGTGAATTTTTTGAAATGTCAATCATATATAGATATCTCCTCTCAACTTGAATTTATGTCACATATTCTAACATATAAATCAATTTAAATATTAAAAGAATGAGATTTTTTATTAAAAAAAATAAAAAATAACTAAAATTTTCATACATATTGACAGATTGTGTGAAACAAACATAAAAAATATAATTATATGTAATAAATCATCACATGAAAAGATGATTTAATATATCAAAGGAGGTTTGAGAATGACAATTTTTGAAGAAGTAGAGTACAAAAAAAGATTAAGCAAAACAAAAGAAAAAATGGCTGAGAAAGGAATCAATATCCTATTAGTAACAAATCCAGCTAATATGAATTATTTAACAGGCTATGATGGCTGGTCATTTTATGTTCATCAATGTCTCATTGTACTCTTGGATGAAGAAGAGCCTTTCTGGATTGGTAGAGGTCAAGACGCGAATGGCGCAAAAGTTACCACATGGTTAAGTGAAAATAACATTATTCCTTATCCAGATCATTATGTACAATCAATAGAACGTCATCCTATGGATTTTGTTTGTAACTTTTTAAAAGAAATAGGTCAAACGAATGGTACGGTCGGTTTAGAAATGGATACGTATTATTTTACTGCAAAATGCTATACCCAATTAAAATTGGGGCTCCCTCAAGTATCTTTCATAGATACGACCACCCTTGTCAATGATGTACGAATTATTAAATCAGATAAAGAAATCGAATATATGAGAAAAGCAGCAAGAATCGTTGAAAATGCAATGCAAACAGGAATTGATGCTATTGAAGAAGGCGTTCGAGAATGTGATGTCGTCGCAAAAATTATGCATGCACAAATTAGCGGTACTGTTGAATTCGGAGGAGACTATCCTGCCATTATGCCACTTTTACCAGCTGGTGAAAGAACATCTGCTCCACATATTACGTGGTCAGATGAACCATACAAATCAAATATTCCTGTTATTTTAGAGCTTGCGGGTAGCTATCATCATTACCATTCTCCATTATCAAGAACGGTATTTATCGGCGAACCAGATCCAAAAGTGAAATATTTAACAGAAGCGGTTATAGAGGGGCTAAATACGACTCTTGATTTTATAAAACCAGGCGTGACTTGTGAAGAGGTAGAGGAGGTATGGAGAAAAACGATTGCAAAGAGTGGATTTGAAAAACCGTCGCGTATTGGTTATTCAATGGGCTTAAATTATCCACCTGATTGGGGTGAACATACTGCAAGTTTGCGACCAGGAGATAAAACGGTGTTACAACCAAATATGGCATTCCACTGTATTCCAGGCATTTGGCTTGATCATTATGGAGCAGAATTAAGTGAGTCATTCCGTGTCACAGAAAAAGGTATTGAAGTATTTGCAAATTTCCCACGTAAACTCTTTGTTAAAAATTCAACAAAAATCTACTAATAGGAGCCATACCTATGAAAATATTTGAAGAACAAGAGATACGTCAGTTTATTCATGTGAATGAGCAAGCGATTAAAGTGGTTGAAGAAGGATTTTCCGCGTTAGCGAAAGGGATTGTCACATTGCCTCCTATTATGAGAATTGATATTCCTGAAAATAATGGGGAAATTGATGTGAAAACGGCATATATCAAGGGACTTGACTCTTTTGCGATTAAAATTTCCTCAGGTTTCTTTAATAACGCTTCACTAGGGTTGCCAAGTTTAAGTGGAATGATGTTGCTGTTGAGTTCCCAAACAGGCCTAGCCAAATCCATATTACTTGATAACGGTTATTTAACAGATGTTCGAACAGCTATCGCAGGTGCAATAGCTTCTAAATATCTTGCGAAAAAGCAAGTGGAACAAGTAGGGATCATTGGTACAGGTACACAGGCGAGATATCAACTAGAAGCACTGTCATTAGTAAGAGAGTTTTCAACGGTCATCATATTTGGTCGTAATGATTTATCCGCTCGAAGATATGCAAAAGAGATGGAAACACAACTAGGGAAGCCTGTGATAATTGCCGAGTCAATCGAAGAGGTTGTCAAAACGAGCGATATTGTTGTAACGACAACTCCTTCTACTCAGCCTTTGATTAAAGCAGAGTGGTTGCACCCAGGGCTCCATATTACAGCAATGGGTTCAGACGCGGAACATAAACAAGAACTGGATGCAAATATTTTTGAGCAAACGGATGTAATTGTTTGCGATGTAAAAACACAATGTTTTCGATTAGGTGAGCTTCATCATGCGAAATCTAAAGAAATCATTACTGATGATTCACCCATTATAGAACTAGGTGATCTCACAGCAGGTTTTAAAAAAGGAAGAGAAAATCAAAAGCAAATTACGGTATGTGATTTAACAGGTACAGGTGTTCAGGATACTGTGATTGCAAGATTCGCCTTTGAACAATTAACAAATAAGGATAAATAACAGTGTAATGGAGGTATTTAAAATGGAAGAAAAAAAAGCGAGTATTGGAACAAAAGCGGTTTGGGCAGGTGAAAAAGATGTTCTTGTCCATAGGGCAACGCAAGTTCCGGTAATTGTAAGTGTTGCTTATAACTATGATGATATGGATGAATGGTATGATGTTTCAGTTGGCAAGAAACAAGGACATATCTATGGAAGAAATACGAATCCTACCGTGCAAGCATTTGAAGATAAAGTGAAGATTTTAGAAGGTGCAGAAGCTGCGACAAGTTTTTCAACAGGAATGGCAGCGATTAGTAATACACTATATACGTTTTTAAAACCAGGTGATCGTATTGTTTCTATCAAGGACACATATGGCGGTACAAATAAAATCTTTACGGAGTTTTTACCAAAATTAAACATTGATGTTGCACTATGCGAAACGGGAAATCATGAGGCGATTGAAAAAGAGCTTGAAAAAGGCTGCAAAATTTTGTATTTGGAAACACCTACAAATCCAACAGTGAAAATTACAGATATCGAAAGGATGTCCCAAAAGGGGAAAGACGCTGGGGCAATTGTTGTAGTAGATAATACATTTGCTACACCAATTAATCAAAACCCATTGAAACTGGGAGCGGATCTTGTGTTACACAGCGCAACAAAATTTTTAGGTGGGCATGCGGATGCTTTAGGCGGTGTGGTTTGTGGGTCAAAAGAATTGATTGAGCAAATCTATCATTATCGTGAAATCAATGGTGCAACATTAGATCCATGGGCAGCATATCTCCTTTTACGAGGCATGAAAACATTAAAATTGCGTGTAGAACAACAAGCGAAAAACGCTATGGCAATTGCTAAATTCTTACTAGATGAGGATCTTGTAGAGGAAGTGTACTATCCAGGTCTTAAAACACATCTTCATTATGATATTGCCAAAAAACAAATGAAAGGTTTTGGCGGAATGCTTAGCTTCTCATTAAAGGGTGGAATGGATGCAGTAAAAATTTTATTACCTGCCTTAAAATATGCAAATCGTGCAGCAAACCTAGGAGCGGTTGAAACAACCTATGGACCTGCAAGAACAACCAGTCACGTTGAATGTACACCTGAAGAAAGGGCAGCAATGGGGATTCCAGATGGATTAGTCCGAATTTCAGCGGGGATCGAGGATACGGAAGATTTAATTCAAGACCTTACACAAGCATTTGAAGTATTAAAGGAACAAACCGTTCCAGTTGGAAAGTAAGAAGGTGAACTATATGGATATCGATATTCTTTCACGCGTTCAAAATATATCTGATCAGATTATTAGTTGGCGAAGACACATTCATGAAAATCCAGAACTAAGTTTTGAGGAATATAAAACATCCGAATTTGTTTACCAACGGCTAAATCATATAGAAGGAATGAAGGTTGAAAAAGGTGTGGGTGTAGAAACATCCGTTATCGGTATATTGTCGAATGGGGAAGGACCAACCGTTGCTATTCGTGCAGATATGGATGCACTTCCCATTATGGAAGAAACGACACATTCATTTCCTTCTAAAAATCAAGGTGTGATGCATGCTTGTGGGCATGATGCACATACGGCGATCGGTCTATCTGTTGCTACCATCATGGGTGAAATTTGGAAGGAAGGAAAGATTAAAGGAACCGTTAAATTTATTTTCCAACCCGCTGAGGAAGATACAGATGCATTTGGTAAAACCGGCTCTCCTTATTTAATCGAAGCAGGAGTATTAAGAGATGTTGACTGTATTATTGCACTACATATGAATCCAGGTCATGAGGTAGGAACAGTACTGATACACGATGGCTATAGCATGTCAAATGTGGATGTATTTCAGGCAACTATTCATGGTACAGGAGGACATGGTGCATATCCTCATTTAGCAACAGATCCTATCTGGATGCTGGGACCAGTGCTACAAGCGATTCATGGAATTGTAGCTCGAAATATATCCCCGCTCGATGCAGCAGTTATAAGTGTAGGCGAAGTAAAAGGGGGTTCTGCAAGCAATATTATTCCTACAGAAGTTTTTTTACAGGGCACACTTCGTAGCTATCAACCTAGTGTCCGAGAAGAATTAGGGCAACGGCTAGAAAAGGCATTTTCAATTGTTGAAGCGTTTGGCGGTAAATATGAGCTAGATATTACTCGGGGAGAACCGGCCCTATTCAATAATGCAGAGGTTAACAAGGTATTAAAGGAAGTTGTAGCAGAACTATATCCAACAATGACTATCAAAGAAATTCCTTTTGGATTAGCCGGAGAAGACTTTTCGCATATGGCGTATAAAGTACCAGGTTCCATGATTTTCTTAGGATGCGCTTATCCAGACGGTGTTAAACGAGATCTTCATACACCTATTTTTGATATTGATGAACGATGTTTACCAATTGGAGCATCCATATTAATACAAACGTTATTGAAATATTTACTTGGTGACGTACCATTGCCCAAGAAAGTTTTAAAGGGAGAAAACGTAGCAATTTAGGAGGTTTAAATAAATGGAGCATCGGATTGCATTATTAGGATTTGGTGTTGTTGGTCAAGGGTTTGCAGAAATTATTCAACAGAAAAGCCAACGATTAATGGAGCAATTTGGATTAAATGCAAAAATCGTAGCGGTCAGTGATGTCATAAAAGGATCCGTCTATCACCCAGATGGATTATCAATACCTGAATTATTAAAATCTGTTAGAGAAACAGGGAATATAAATGGTTATCCTGAGCAGGAAGGATTAATTCGTGGGCTCAATAGTTTTGAAACTATCCAACGATCCAATGCGGATACCATTGTAGAAGTAACGTTTACGGATGTAAAAACAGGTCAACCGGCAATCGATCATTGTCGATATTCGTTTGAGCATGGGAAAAACGTTATCATGAGCAATAAAGGACCTGTAGCCTTAGCTTTTGGAGAATTGCAATCATTAGCGGATAAACAACATGTTCGTTGGGGATTCGAAGGTTCTGTAATGAGTGGTACACCTGCATTAAGAATGCCCATTACATCTTTAGCTGGAAATGAAATAAATGAGATCCAAGGTATTTTAAACGGCACAACGAATTATATGCTGACACGTATGGAAGAAGGACTTTCATATAAAGAAGCATTGATGGAAGCACAGAAGAATGGCTATGCGGAGGCTGATCCAACAAGTGATGTAGAAGGGTTTGATGCCTTATATAAAACCGTTATTTTAGCGAATGTTATTTTACAGTATCCATTAAAGACTCATGATGTAGAACGGCAAGGGATTTCCCATCTAACAAAAGAAGACATCAAGCAAGCAAAACAAGAACAGAAAAAATGGAAGTTAATAGCGAAGCTAAAAAAAGAAAATGGACATCTAATAGCTTCTGTAAAACCAGAGAAAGTAGGTCTTGACCACCCATTGGCAAATATTACAGGTGCAACTAATGCAATCACATATCATTGTGATCTAGCAGGTCCCGTTACACTAATAGGTGCTGGTGCAGGGAAGGTTGAAACTGGATTTTCAATTTTAATTGATTTGATCAATATTCATCGCAAACAACTCTAAAATGTATTGGAGGGAGATTTTTGGAACAAACATTGCTGACGAAAAAGATGTTATTGGCGGGGGAATGGGTGACCCGTGAAAAAAAGATTAGTGTTGAAAATCCTCAAAATGGTGAAATCATAGCACAAATTCCTGTTGCAAATAAAGAAGATGCCCTATTTGCGATTGAGGAAGGTGTAAAAGGCGCAAAAATTGCTAGCCGTTTATCCGTTTTTGAACGTATGTCCATATTAAATAGGGCTGCAAATTGGATCGAAGAAAGAAAACGGCTTTTTGCTCAAACAATCTCATTAGAGGGAAGTAAAACGATTCGAGAAGCAAGAAAAGAAGTAAAAAGATGTATCCAAACAATTCGAATCAGTGCAGAGGAAACAAGAAGATTACATGGTAAAACACTTTCTTTTGATCAAATGGAGGGCAATGAAAATCGAATCGGTTATTATCAACGATTACCCATTGGATTAATAGTCGCCATAACGCCCTTTAATGATCCTCTAAATCTAGTTGCGCATAAGCTTGGCCCAGCTATTGCCGCTGGGAATGCAATTATTATTAAGCCTTCTACCGTTACTCCATTGAGTGCCCTGTTATTAGCAGAAGCATTTGAACAGGCAGGTTTACCGAAAAAAGTTTTATCTGTACTTCCAGGTCATTCAAGTGAGATTGGTGATGTATTAGTATCCCATCCTGCTGTACGAATGATTTCATTTACTGGTGGCTATGAAGTGGGAAAAGAGATCGCTTCTAAAGCAGGCGTCAAAAAATTAAGTATGGAATTGGGTTCTAATTCCCCTTGTATTGTGCTGAAGGATGCTGAAATAAAAGAAGCAGTTGAATCCATTGTATCTGGAGCATTTTGGGCGGCCGGTCAAAATTGTATAGGCGTTCAAAGAGTTTATATAGAGGAAGAGTTATATGCTGATTTCGAAGAAGCAATTGTCTATCGTACAAGTCAGCTTCAAATCGGTGATAAATTCAGTGAAAAAACGGATATGGGTCCACTGATCACTAAAAAAGAAGCCATTCGTATTGAAAACCTCGTTGATGAAGCTATTTCAAATGGTGCACATTGTTTATGTGGTGGAAAAAGAGAGGGAACATATTATTTACCAACTATTCTAACCAATGTTGATGCAGAAAGTAAAATTGCCAAAGAGGAACTGTTTGGGCCTGTTGTGATATTAGATTCAGTGAAAAATCTTAGCGAGGCAATCAAAAAATCAAACGATGTATCATATGGACTTCAAGCTGGCATTTTTACAAAAAATCTTGATTTGGCATTTCGAGCAATAAAGGAATTGGAATATGGAGGCATCATGGTCAATGATAGCAGTGATTTTCGCATTGATGCTATGCCTTTTGGTGGCATGAAACAATCTGGTATTGGTAGAGAAGGTGTCGAATTTTCCATTCAAGAAATGACAGAACTTAAGGTAATCTGCTTTCGACTTGGTTATGCTCACTGATCTATAAGGCTACTATTTTAAAGTTTATTTTTCAATAGAATAAAACCAATCAGGAGGGTACTTTTATGAAAAAAATTACATTAACATTACTAGCAGCATTGATCATGTTAGTCTTAACAGCATGTGGATCTAACGAAGCAGAGAAAGATAATACATCCGCAAATAAATTAGAAAAATTACAAAAAACGGGTAAAGTAAAAATTGGTTTTGCTAATGAGGCACCTTATGCGTATGAGGAGAAAGGAAAATTAAAAGGCGCAAATGTTGATATTGCAAAAGCTGTTTTCAAGGAACTTGGAGTTGATAAGGTTGAAGCACAATTATCCGACTTTGATCAACTGATCCCCGGTGTTCAAGCTGGTCAATTTGATGTTATTACAGCTGGAATGGCCATCAACCCTGATCGTTGTGAGAGTGTATTGTTTAGTGAACCAGAAATGAAATATGGCGAGGGTTTAATTGTTGCAGCAGGAAATCCTCATAATTTACAAAGCTATAGGGATATAGCTGAAAATCCAAAATTAAAAGTGGTTGTAATGCAAGGTACGACTGAAATTGAGTTTTTAAAAAAGGAAGGCGTACGTGATAATCAGATTGTTACAGCACCAGATATTCCAGCGACTTTCTCAGCAATTCAATCAGGACGTGCAGATGCTACAACTGGAACTGAAATGACTGTAAAAATGGCATTACAATCAGCAAATACTGATAAATTAGAGTTTGTAGAAACGTTTAAACAACCAGATGTTGAAGGTGTCCCTAGTTATGGTGCTGCAGCATTTAACTTAAAAGATAAAGAATTACGCGATGCTTATAATGAAAAATTAAAAGAATTAAAAGACAATGGTACGATTGCAAAAATTTTAGAAGAGAATGGATTCAGTGAAATTAGTAATATGGTAAAAGTGGGAACTATTACAACAAAACAAGTTTGTGACGGTAATAAATGATTTTATAAGAATAGAGTGTAATAGAATATGATTTACTAAAAGTCTGTTAAATTTTAAATGTAAAATCAAAAACTGATTCGTAAAGTATTTAGTATATTTTAGTATATTTGCGCTAACCAAATATATCGATGATTTTTGAAATATAAATTTAGAAAATTTAAAAAATAAGAAATTAATGGGCTATGTTTTAAAAAAGAGTATCGATATATTCAACGTGAAATTGTCAAAAAGGGAAAACTCACATAGTGGCTTATATGGTCAGCGCAAATATAAATTATTGAAGTCCTTGTTACAATCTATATCTAGATATAATCAGGTCACTATTGTATATTCTTCGACTTCAAGGAAAGGAATGGTCAATATTAGTACTGCTATTGAAATGATTCCACAACTGACGCGTGGTCTTGCTGTCACAATTTCTGTTTTAATAGCTTCAGCATTTATTGCTTACATAGTAGCTTTTATTGCAGGATTGTCAAAAATTTCGAAAAGTATTTTACTAAGAAAATTTACAGGTGTTTATGTAGAAGTTTTTCGTGGGACATCCCTTATTGTACAGCTTTTTTGGTTGTACTATGCTATCCCTATGCTCTTTAATATCCAATTAGGATCTAACTGGTGGATAGGGGTTATTGCAATTGGGTTAAACTATGGGTCCTATATGTCAGAAGTTGTACGAGGTTCCATTTTAGCTGTAGATAAAGGACAAATTGAAGCTAGTATTGCATTAAATATGACACGTTACCAAAGAATGCGTCTTGTTATATTACCACAAGCGATTCGCATGATGATCCCTGATTTTGGTAACTACACAATCCAGATTATGAAAGCAACATCACTTGTTTCGTTAATCGGTATGCGAGACATTTTATATTATGGCGATATAATGCGAAGTTCCAATCTTTCTCAAGCTCCATTAATTTATGTAGTTGTGTTGCTTATGTATTTCATTCTTGCATTACCTTTCGTTTGGCTGACTAGAAAAGGAGAATCCATTGCGAAGAAAGGGGTTGCTAGTCAATGAATAATGGCTGGAAATGGGAGAACTTTTTCGAAGCATTCCCGCTTATATTAAAAGGTTTAGGAGCAACAGTTGGATTGACTTTTGCTTGTTTTGCCTTTGCTTTAATTTTTGGATTTGTATGGATATTTTTAAAACACATTCCAAATAAACCGTTTGTTTGGACTGTTGATTGGATTATGATATTTATTTATTCAACACCGCCTCTTGTACAACTATTCTTCATATACTATGCTTTGCCAATGATTCCAGTAATCGGTGTGACACTAAATCCTTTTATATGTGCAGTTTTAGGAATCGGTATTCACTATAGTACGTATATTAGTGAAATTTACCGTTCAGGAATTGAAAGTGTAGATAAGGGGCAGTGGGAAGCTTCCAAGGCATTAAATTTTTCTGCTTTCGATAAATGGAGAAAAATAATTTTACCTCAAGCAATCCCCCCAACAATTCCAATGCTAGGAAATTATCTAATTATTATGTTTAAAGAAGTACCATTAGCATCTACCGTAGGAGTCGCTGGAATATTGACAATAGCCAATTCGTATGGCGCTTTACATTTTGCATATTTAGAGCCATTAACAATTGTGGGAATTATTTTCTTAACATTAAGTTATCCAGCGTCTATTTTGATTAAAAAGCTTGAAGTAAAAATGAATACACGATTTGATAAAAATACTATAATTGCAAAGCCAAATAAGAAAGTCCATAAAAAGATGAATTTCGAGAGGAGTGATCATATTGTCTGAGCAATCAGTAAAAGATATTGAAAAAATAAATACATTAAATACAGAACAAATTGTAAAATATCGTAATGTTACTAAATCATTTGGTGATTTTCACGTATTAAAAGGAATTAATTTAGACATTTATTCAGGTGAAAAAGTAGCTATTATTGGTCCTAGTGGTTCAGGTAAAACAACGATTATTCGAATGCTAATGACACTGGAGGAACCAACTTCTGGAGATATCATTGTCGATGGAAAAAACTTATGGAAGATGAAACGAAATGGTACGAGTATCCCCGCGAATGAAAAACATATAAGTGAATTACGTGGAAATATTGGAATGGTTTTTCAACATTTTAATTTATTCCCCCATATGACCATTTTAGAAAATTGCATGGTTGCACCTATCCATGTGAAAAAAGAAGATAAAAAGGAAGTTCAAGAGCGCTCTATTCAAATGCTGGAGAGAGTGGGTTTGGGCAACAAATTAAATTTCTATCCATCACAGTTGTCAGGAGGACAAAAGCAGCGTGTCGCAATGGCAAGAGCTTTAGTTATGCGACCCAAAATTATGTTATTCGATGAAGTAACTTCAGCATTGGACCCAGAGCTAGTAGGAGAAGTTTTAGAGGTTATTCGAGATATTGCTCACAATGATGATATGGCGATGATTTTAGTCACCCATGAAATGGATTTCGCATTAGATGTGGCAGATAAAGTACTGTTTCTCGATCAAGGAGTCATTATTGAACAAGGGACAGCAAGTGAGGTACTAGAACATTCGAAAAATGAACGCGTTCAAGCATTTTTACGTAGATTTAGAAAAATATAGATTTTCCAAAATGAGTAATATCTTGAGTATACTTGTCCATTATGGTGAAAATAAAATGAAGCGAAACGAATAGATTTCAAGGTAATCAAAATCTATTCGTTTCTTTATTTAGAAGCAGTTTTACTTCATAATAATTTTTTAGTTAGTATAAAAATATTTAGTGGATAAACCTAAACCTTTACTAATCGTTATTTTTCTATATTATAAAATAATGAAAGCTATAAAGGGAGCGATTATTTTGGATATTTTAGCATATACAATGGAAGAAATTTTAGATCCGACACATCTAATTGAAGGTGAACGATATGAATTTGTGTTAGAGATAGCTGTAGATGAAGAGGATGAACTTTATACAGAGGGAGGACTTGAAATTCGTTTAATTATCGCCAAAAGGGGAGACGAATTTTCAATTGCCAATTACTTTATTACTGCGAAAGCAGAGGAGGGGTTATTGGATTTTGCATTAGAAGAGGATGAAGAGAAAATGATTTTACATTTCTGTCAGGAACATATTATCACTGGTGAATAATTTATCGATTGAAACAGGTAGGCTTGCTAAAGGATCAGGAAATAAAATGATACAGATGGAATGCAATTTGTATTGAAGATGGGAAGGTGTTACGATTAAAACAGATCTCTTAAAAGGAGGAATCTATATGTCTGCATTATATTCTAATGCATGCTCTAAAGCACGAAACTTCATGGTCGAAGAAATTTCCATCGAAGTTTTATAAAATACAAAAACGGTTATTTTTACAAAAACAAGTTGGATCATTTCTTTAGGCCAATACCATATAAAAGCCTAAATAATTGGAGTGATTTCAATGGAAAAACAAACGATTCAACCTTTCTTATCCGTAGCTAACTATCATTTAATTGAACAACAATTGAATAAAATTTTGAATGCTTATAATACCACGAAAGATCAAAATGTGATTTTAGCTGTCAAAGGAATTGTGGAAACGGAAATTGAGCAAAATATCCATCCTTTAGATCATCAAGTGGAAATCATTGGACAAATATATCATATAACAGATCATAAACAAGGTGATCTCTATTTAGAAAGTTTAAATCCCTATGTTATTCCTTTTAAAGAGGTAACAAGTAGCAAGCTGAAAAGTCTCTTTAAGAAAGAAAAGAAATTAAAGCTCCCTCATTTAGAAAATATCGATTTTCAACATACCTGCTATTTAGCTTGGGATGATGTAAGCACACACCGAAAGTATGTTGTGTTTGAGCACCAAGGTAAGTTAAAAGCTGTAAAAGGGCAGATGGACACGAATTTTCTAAAAGGCGTGTGTGCAATTTGTAATCGCCATTCAGAGGTAAGCCTGTTTACGACAACGAAAAAAGGTCAAACGGCAGATAACTATAAAAGACATAGTAACTATATTTGTATAGATAGCCAAAAATGTAATCAACATATTACGAATGCTCAAAGAGTAAGTGAATTTTTTGCACGTGTAACTGAATGATTCATGTTCCATATTTGATGAGCAAGACTTTTTTCACTACTATCTAACGCATAGCAAAAAGCTCATGAAAACCATTTTGATTTTCATGAGCTTTTTCTTTTTTATCCCGCTTTAACGGGCAGTAAGCCTCCTATCTCAAGATTTAGAGAGAAAAGAGAAAGATATTAACTGCCGTATGCGTCCGATTGGTTCGGGCCAACAAGATGTTGGTCACTCAGGTGTTGCCACAGGACGTGGCGCCTTTAACCTGGGTTTCCCTAGTTCAATAGGGGATGAAGAAAACCCCCCACTGATGGAGCTTCACTTGATTGAAATGATTACAAATTTCGAATGATTTGCTTTCAGTCTATGCACACACTACCTAAGATGTTTTCAACTCTAATTTTCTAGCTATAATCGATAAAGTATAGTTAACAGCCCAGTACATAAATGCGGCAAGGATGAAAATTGGAATGATAAAGTTGACATTTTGAGCATTGATCACTTGTGCATTATGCATTAATTCTGGAAGAGCAATCACGACTGCAAGTGATGTGTCCTTTAAAAGAGATATAAATTGGCTGACAATAGGTGGTACCATTCTTCGCAAAGCTTGAGGTAATACGATATGCCATAGTGTTTGTGTATAAGTTAAACCTGAAGAACGCCCCGCTTCAATTTGCCCTTTTTCAATGGAATTTAAGCCACTCCGAATGATTTCCGAAATCATAGATGATTCAAATATCGTCAATGCTACAATAGCTGCCATTTCGATACTCATTTCAATGCCGATTTCTGGCAATGCAAAGAAGGTAAAGAAAATGATCAATAGTAATGGCAGGTTTCGGACAATCTCAACGATGACAGCAAATATTTGAGAAAGAATAGGTATTTTAGTATAACGAATAATCCCAACAAATGCTGCGATAACAAAACTGGCAATAATCGAAATGATAGCAACTTTTAAAGTGACAAAAAAACCATCCAGCAGGAATTTTAGATGATCCGGAGAATATGCACCAGCAAAATCCATAGACTTTTCCTCCCTTAATTACTCCGCGCAAGGCGTTTTTCTAAATAATTAACCCCAGTGCTAAGAGGTATAGTTATAACTAAATAAAATATAGCTACAAAGATATACACATCAAATGTTACGAAAGTACGTGTGGAGATTAAATCGGCCTGATACATTAGATCCCCCGCGGCTAATATAGTTAAAATAGACGAGTTTTTAACAAGATTAATAAACTGGTTTCCGAGTGGGGGAATAACAATTTTAATAGCTTGAGGTAAAATAATGTAACGCATTGTTTGAGTATAGGTTAAACCAGACGACCTAGCTGCCTCTGTTTGTCCTTTTGGAATGGATAAAATACCTGCTCGAATAGCTTCTGCGATGAAAGCAGATGTATAGATAATAAGTGCTAGAGTCCCAGCTTGAAAGCCATCTAATTGCATATTGATTGTGGGTAAAGCTGTGAATAAGAAAAAGGCGATAATGAGTAACGGAATATTACGGAAAAATTCGATATAGATTGTTCCAATCCAATTGAAAGGTTTGAATGGCGCAATGCGAAAAATAGCTAAAATTGTTCCCAGTATAAAACTACCGATAAGCCCGATTAAGCTTGTATAAATAGTAATGAAAAAGCCTTTTATGTACATATCCCAGTTTTCGGTTAAAATCGAAAAGTCAGGCATCCTATCTCACTCCTTGCCGCTATATTGTGAATTGCCTATTGAAAAAAGAAAAAAACAGAAGATGAATGGGATTTATTCTGCTATAAAGCCCCGGGATCGTTGTAACTAACAAAACCTAGTGGGGGAAGGAAAAATCCCTCCACTAGGTGAAGTCTCCGGCGGATATCACAAATTTTGAATAAGAGTTTTTCGAGCTTGCTCAAAAAACTCCGGACGCAATTACGCTGGAGGCATAATTGATAGATAAAAATGATTAGTTGCTAGTCTTGATCCATTTTTTATAAAGTTCATCATATTTCCCATTATCTTTCAATTCTTTTAAGGCATCGTTAATCGCTTGAACTAATTCGGGACTGTCCTTTTTAACAGCGATACCATAAGGCTCATCCGTGAAGATATCACCAACAACTTGGTAATTCGGATCTTCGTCGACCATCCCATAAAGAATGGCATTGTCCGTTGTTAGAGTATCTCCCTGACCAGCTTTCAATGCCGTGAAAGCCTCAGCATAATTTTCAAATTCTAATACGGTTGCGTCTGGTGCTTTTTCACGAATATTAACGGCAGAGGTAGAACCTTTTACTGCAAGAACTTTTGTCCCTTTTTTAATATCATCAATACTTTTAATAGGGCTTCCCTTTTTTACAAGCAGTGCTTGACCAGCTTCAAAATAGACATCAGAGAAGTCTACTTCTTTTTTTCGTTCTTCAGTGATCGTCATCGTTGCAACAATTGCATCAATGTCACCTTTTTGGAGAAGTGGAATTCGAGTTTTGGAAGTGACTTCTTTAAATTCCGCTTTTGATTCATCCCCTAAAATAATTTTTGCAATTTCTTTGGCAATATCAATATCAAAGCCTTCGATGTTGCCTGTTTTAGGATCCTTTAGACCAAATAGGCGTGTGTCATTTTTTACGCCAAATACAATCTTATCTTTTTCCTTAATAGCCTCTAGTGCATTTTTGCCGCTTTCTTTTGACTGGTCACCTGAAGAATCTTTAGATCCACAAGCGCTTAATACTAGTACAGAAAGCATTGCTAAAAGTAAAACTGTCAATAACCCCTTTTTCTTTTTGAACATTAAATTTCCCCCTTAATTTCTAATTAATGATTTAAAATCCGACTCAGGAATAACTTAGCGCGTTCTTCCTTTGGTTCTTTATAAAACTCAGCCGGATCAGCATCCTCGAGTATTTCCCCTTTATCGACAAAAATAATTCGATCGGCTACTTCTTTTGCAAAGCCCATTTCATGTGTGACAACGACCATTGTCATGCCTTCTTTTGCTAAATGTTTCATAACCTCTAATACTTCACCGATCATTTCAGGATCAAGTGCAGATGTTGGCTCATCAAAAAGCATGATTTCAGGATGCATCGCTAATCCCCTTGCAATAGCAACGCGCTGTTGTTGTCCACCAGAAAGTTGTGATGGATAAGCATTTGCTTTATCTGGAATTCCTACTTTCTCCAAATAGGCTAATGCAGTCTTTTTGGCCTCTTCTTTCGACTGACCAAGCGCCTTTACAGGTGCTAACATAATATTTTCTAACACGGTTTTATGAGGATAAAGGTAAAAGTGTTGGAATACCATACCGATCTTACGACGAAGTTTGTTTATATCTGTTTTTTTATCATTTAATTCGACACCATTGATTGTTAATGATCCATTGGAAATGGTCTCTAGGCGATTCATACAACGAAGAAGTGTACTTTTACCAGAACCAGATGGCCCAATGATCACAACAACTTCCCCTTTTTTAATGGTGAGATTAATATTTTTTAAAACTTGAAAATCTCCAAAATACTTATCCACATTTTTAAATTCGATCATGCAAAGCCCCCTAAGTAAAGACGGAATATTTCGATATTTAAAGGTAATTTATAAATATATTTCAAAATGCAATCCACCTTTGTCAATTTATGTTTTCTATTATCATATCTTATTGCATATTTGATATGCAAGAAAATCATATAAAAATATTTGAAAGTCTTTTAAATTTCTTTTTTTAAAAAGACATGGACATGTAAACTAAAGAGATAAATTAAGATATTTATAGAAATTTTTAAACTTTATAAGATAGAGTGGAAATTTCATGTGAATATTATATGGATAATTGTTATATAACAATATTAAAAAATAATATATTTTAATTATTGTTGTATATCATGCCTTTATATTTAAATGAATAAATATTCCATATGATGAATACAAAATTTAAAATAAAAAACAGGCAGGCCGATTATCCAATTTTCTCATAAAATAGGGTGTATTCGCTAATTGTGTATAACTAGTGCATCCTTTTGTGGATAATATAAAATAAAAAATTTTTTATCACGATTATCCGAAAACTTATGCACAAACTGTTCATAACCGGTGCGTAACAATGAATGAATCACGATTTATCCACAAACTTATCCCATATTGACAAACAGTAAATCACCCATTTCAAGACTTGAAGAAAAAACATAGGGATAAAGAGGAATCAACTTCCTAATAAAAGCTCGCTCAGTTTGACTTATACACAATAGGAAATGAATAAAATCCCTACTATATAAGGTTTTACTTTATCATCAATGTGGGTACGAGGAAATTTTTAATGGTGAATAGGTGTAAAGAAATTGAAAAAAGGATAGAAGGTTGAAACTTTTTTTGGTGGACTCCGTAAATATAATAAAGCGACAAAAAGGGAGGAAAACGATAGTATGTTAAAAAAATTAGCATCCGATGCATTAGGCTTATCTGATATTGGCATTGTTGTACCGAAAGAAGATTTCGATAAAACAGAATCAGATGATTTTGTGATGCATGAATCAGGGGAAGTTGTCTATTTCTTAATTAAAACAAAATCAGATGAATATTGTTTTACAAACCAAGCGTTAATCCATGTGGATGGGAATTCGGCCATTAGCAAAAAACGTCTATTAAAACGTTATGATTATGAGCATAGTACGATCTCTGATGTAGTGCTGGAAACAGCAGGCACAATCGACCTCGATATCGAAATAAAATTTTCGATTGATAACATACCTATGTCCATTGATATTCATAAAAAATTTGATACTGAAATCAAAGATCTTTATAAAGTATTGCATGCGATTTCAGTAGATATGATTCATAACAAGAAAAATTTTGAAATCGCACAAAATAGTTTAAGTTATGCAGCTCAATCTATTGGAAAGATAGAAGCAAAAGAAGTAACACCTGCCCAATCATTCGAGCAAATTACGAAGTTTGCAAACGATTGGGTATTAAAAAATAAAGAGCAATATATGAAAAAGGACTATGGGGATATATTCGAATTATATATTAATGGGTAAAAACTATTCCAAAAAGTCTTTTTGCAGAAAAAATTCGCTTAGTTCAACGAACACCCTAACACCCTGTGGGGGATGAAGAAAATCCTCACTGGGTGAAGTTTTACTTATATTGTATATTTCGAATAAGTATGTTTTTTAAATCATCATATGATTGTGAAAGAACCTTTATAATTGAATCAATTTCATAAATCATTTTCTTCTTAAAAAATATATATGAACATTTAATAATAAAGAACTTTGATAGTTGTGGAGCGGAAGACGGTGACTCCTCGAAAATGCATGCATTTTCTTCGTGCGGTGTTAGTTCAGGAAGTTTATTCAAAGTCCTACGGGAAAAGCTTGAGCTGAAAGCCCCGCAGGAACAATTTAAGGGACAAAGCCTAAGTTCGCCACATCCTGTGGCAACGGCTTCGGGGTCAACATCGTGTCGACCCGAGGAGATTGAAGCTAAGCCCGTGGAAAGCGCCGTCTGGAGCGGAACAAAAATTTCTAAATATTAATGTTCATGTTAATTTGAAATATTCGTATTTTTATCTGAATTTTGTACTATGAAATTGATTCGATTACATAAAAAAAGAGTCTTCAGCGATTCACTAAAGACTCAAAATTAGGTTTATACTCACACGAAGTTCGAATTTTATTAAAATAAAAAACTCGAACCTTTAGGATTCTAACACACTATTAAAATGTGTTCAAGTTTTGTAATAATATTGACAAAATTATGTCTAAAATTTACACAAAATAAATATGTCTCGCAGACAAGTCACTGAAAAAGTTGATTCATCTCCCAAAAACATGATAAAAATCAGTTTTTTAGTTTATAAAACGAAAGAAAAGATCGATTTTTATTAATAAAAATAGCGATTCTATAGTTTTTCAGTGGTCTCCGCGCAAATCATATCTCTTTTTTTGCCCCTTTTGGTTTGTCATAACTGAAAACCGCCACAATAATATAAAGCAATAAAAAAAGGATAGCCGAGCCAGTCCATGTAACATCGATACGATTAAACCCTGACACAATGAATTTTTTGAAAATCACGATGCTCGCTACATATTGAATAAGGGAGCTCATTATATCGATTCCTCTTGTTAACTTCAAATTAAAGCCTGCGATGATAAAAAGACAAATGAAATCTAGCAAGACAATCATAGAAAAAATTAATAATATAAACCAACTAAAGTAGAAAAAGTTTTGGTATCCTTTTTCAAAAATCTCAATATGCGTCAAGTCAAACTTAGCCATTATATTATACAGACCATAAAATCCGAAGAAAGGTACTGTAAGTATTAAAGTAAGGAAAATACCAATCATTGCAGTGATAATTAGCAAAGCTGACCATCCAGAAACACGAATTTTAATTTTTTTATTTCTAAACATAGAAATCCTTTCTTTCCCTATTCAACCGTATAGGTTTCTATTTGTTTTTAATCAGTAGTTAAGTCCTTCGACAAAAGCTCAATATATCACATTATAGAACAGTAGAGATCACATTGCACATGAACTGTATAACTTCCTATATTGTTATTCATTTTTTCTTATTTGAATCAATTTCATAAATCTTTTTTCTCTCGAAAAATACGAACATTTAGTGGTAACTGTTTTTAATAGTTGTGGAGCAGAACAAAAAATCTGGATGTTCATATTAATAGAAAATATTAATATTTTTACAGGCGGGTTGATTATCCAATTTAATCCATGAAAATAGAGGGATTTGTTGATTTCCGCTTCGGCTTGCTCGCTTTCCTGCGGGCGAATGCTGAGCCTCCTCGCTACGCTGCGGAGTCTCATCTATTCGCTTTTCCCGCGGGAGTCGAGCAAGCCGCAGCGAAGATCTATATAAATAGTCTTAAAAATACAGAGTTTTTCAAAAACTATGCTAAACAGACACCCCTAATTTTGTCAAATCAACACGCGTGATATTTTTATTTAGATTTTGCATTATGAAATTGATTCATTTATGAAAGAAAAAGGATAGGCGTTATGGTTATATATAATTGTTACAGAAACTTAATAGGCTTGTAAGAATTATATCTCTACTACATGTTACTATAAAAACGTCTGAAAAAGGCCTAAAAGATAATGGAAATATATATAACTGGGTGTGTTGATTAGAAAAATTAGGACGTAATCATAAAAAAATTTCCTATTTTTCACGCTATTTTATAGGCAAAATTGAATAATTGGCACACCTGATATAACAATAATTAAATAAAATCAGGTGAAGTTATGCTAAAGAATAGAAAATGGTGGCTAACACTTATTGCAGCTTTTAGTTTTCTAGTTTTTCAACCTTATAATGCTTCTGCTTCAGAACCGGAATACAAAGATGTGATGGTCGTATATAGCAATGCATCAGGAAAAGAACAAATCATGAAACTAGCATCTTCTATTGAAAATAGTTTTGATTTGTTAAAGATTGTACAAGGAAATTTCACTGCGGATCATCTATTGCGTTTAAAGCAATCTCAAGATATCCAAGTGATCGAGAAAAATCCAACTACTTTAGAAACGAGTAGTACGACTTTAGGCAGTATTACACCATTGGTCGACATGCGAATGATGGGTGTTCAAAATGCGTGGCAGCAAAATAATACAGGAAAAGGAGTAAAAGTGGCAATCTTTGACACAGGTGTTGCAGATATTCCAGCATTAGCGAACGTTAAAAAATATTCTTTTGTCGAGGATGATCAAACAACTCCTGCTGATGAGAGCTTACCATTAGATATGGATGGTCATGGGACTGCCGTAGCGGGGATTATTGCAGGACAACTAAGCAGCCGCTTAACGGATGGTTATTTAATAGGTGTGGCACCAGATGTGGACATGTATAGTGCAAAAGTTTTTGACAATGACGGTGCTCGAATGGAAACAATTTTAAAGGCTGTTGAATGGGCGATTGAAAATAATATAGATATTATTAATATGTCATTTGGTACAGAAGAGGATGATGCAATTCTTTACCAAGCTATCAAAAAAGCTTATGATGCGGGCATTATGATGGTAGCGGCAGCTGGCAATGACGGCAATACATATCCAGTAGATTATCCAGCTAAATATAAAGAAGTGATTGCTGTATCTTCTATTGATCATAGTAAAAGAATCGTTAAAAAATCAAACACAGGAAGCCAAATAGAATATGCAGCACCGGGCGAAGATATTTTTACCTTGAGCCCAACAGAAGACTATACGAGCATGTCAGGTACATCCCTAGCTGTACCCCATGTTGTAGGAATGATCGCCTTGTTCAAGCAACGTTACCCTACATATACACCAAGTGAACTACGAAACACACTTAGAAATTATGCAATCGATTTAGGAGACACAGGAAGAGATTCCTTCTATGGCTATGGCTTACTCAATACGGCGATAAAGAGTCCAAGCAATGTCAGCAAGTTGTCAGCGTTAGCTATTAAGAAAACTTCAGCCACTTTACATTACGAAATGGCTCAAAATGCGATTGTTCCAGTCCGAAAATATCGTTTGAGTGTAACAGGTAAGAAGTCCATCATCACAACAGATACAAATTATGTTATAAAGGGTTTAAAACAGGGGACGACCTATAAGGCAAAAGTAACAACAATCAGTTCCCTCGGCAAAGAATCCACGGGAAAAACCATTCAATTTACAACACCCAAGGATTCAGCATCTAAAATATATGTAAATAAAAATAAAGGGAAGATCAATCGTATTGTAAAAAAGATCAACTCAGGCAAGAAACTAAATCTGAAAACAGAATTTTTGCCATTGTATACAGTTTACAATGATTTAACGACTTCCCAAAAAAAAGCTGTGAAAAAATATCGTTATAAATTAAACTTAACTGCTATTTCGACTACGGTAAAGTCAAAGCAGGTTAAAGCAACCAATCTTTCAAATATGAAAAAGAAAAAATATACAACGATTACTTTGAAAACAGCCATCAAGCCATCCGCATTAAAAACAGGTTATGTATATGTCAATGATTCGGGTAAGAATATAACAACCTTCCAATTATCTAAAGGCAAAAGTGGCAAAATCATTAGACTATCAACTAAGAAAGCCCTTAGTGCAGGAAAATATGTCATTTTGATGGATCGAAAAGGATTGAAAACCTCAAAAGGAAAGATGTTCAAAAATTCAATTGCCGTGAGATTCACTGTGAAATGATAGGTGGAGTAGGGCACAGTAGCAGAGTTTTATAGGGGCTGACATTCTGTATTTAGTTGGAAGCTATTTTGAAGTGAATAATTGTGCAAAGTTTTGATTTTTATCATGAGTTATTGGAAACAAAGTAGAGAAAATTTCATTTTATTTGTAGTAGGCTGGGGTTGCCTCAGAAGGAATACCTTTTTCGCAAGGTCTAGTTCGCTTTTTCGTAAAAGCCTTTTTATGTAGAGGATGAAGCCATTGCTTATGAAAGTTTAAAAAGCATGTTAGGGTGGGACTAACATGCTTTTTACTTTTTAGGGAAGTCCATCATTTTTGTGGGGGAAAATGATGGTATATGAGTTCATATTTTGTCAAATCTTTTTACTGAACAGCTAAAGTTTTTTGACTTGCTTTTAATATTGTATCCAGCTCATCTAAAATGTCATCAATTGCTTCCGTACCAACTGATAAACGGATTAACTCAGGAGTTACTCCAGAAGCTTTTTGTTCTTCGTCTGATAATTGTTGATGTGTCGTACTTGCTGGATGAATGATCAAAGTTTTTGAATCGCCAATATTCGCTAAATGTGAAAATAACTCTACAGAATCGATTAATTTCCGCGCAGCCTCTTTTCCACCCTTAACTCCGAATGTTAGAATAGCGCCTTGCCCATTTGGTAAGTATTTTTTAGCTAAATTATAATGTGGATGGCTTTCTAAACCTGGATAGCTTACCCAGTCTACTAGTTCGTGTTTTTCCAAATACTTAGCAACGGCTAAAGCATTTTCGCTATGTCTTTCTAGACGTAAGTGTAATGTTTCTAATCCTTGTAATAGTAAGAAAGCGCTGATTGGTGATAGGGCAGCACCAATATCTCTTAATAATTGAACGCGGGCCTTTGTAATGTATGCCGCTTCGCCAGCAAATTCAGTATAGACAAGACCGTGATAACTTGGATCTGGCTTTGTTAAATCTGGGAACTTCCCGCTTTTTGCCCAATCGAATTTCCCGCTATCGACGATAACCCCCGCGATTGTTGTGCCATGCCCTCCAATAAATTTTGTAGCGGAATGTACAACTACATCTGCACCGAATTCAAATGGACGCAATAAATAAGGACTAGGTACAGTGTTATCAACAATCAATGGTATGCCATTTTCGTGTGCGATAGCTGCTACTGCTTCAATATCTAGGATATCCCCTTTTGGATTTCCCAATGTTTCGGCAAAAATCGCTTTCGTTTTTGGTGTAATGGCTTTTCTGAAGTTTTCTGGATCTTCAGAATCGACGAAGTGTACTTTTATGCCTAATTTAGCTAAAGTATGTTCGAATAAATTGTAAGTTCCTCCATATAAACTACTTGAAGAGACAATTTCGTCACCAGAAGAAGCAATATTAAGTATAGCAATTGTACTTGCAGACTGACCTGAAGAAACGGCAAGCGCACCAACTCCGCCTTCTAAAGAGGCAATTCTTTTTTCAAAGGCTTCAATTGTTGGATTATTAATCCGTGAATACGTATAACCGACTTGACTCAAGTCAAATAACCCAGCAGCATGGTCACTATCGTTAAAAACATAAGATGATGTTTGATAGATGGGAACAGCACGAGATAAAGTAGTTGGGTCCAATTGCTGACCTGCATGAATGGCTTTTGTTGCTAGACGATATTCCTTTTCAGTTGACATTAAAATTCCTCCTCGTTTGTGTTTTAAAACCTATTAAATTAATAGGTTTTGTCTGGTTTTATTAAATATATAAAATGTCTAGGCGATTGTCAATAGGAATTTTTAGATAATTTAGAATCCTATTCGGTGAATTTTTACTTGTTTAATTTCGTAATAATAGGCAGCGTGGGATAGGGGGGAGATAGGAATCAATCGCTTGCTAAAGTCCAATTGGTTCAGCTAACACATAAACGAAGAATTATTAAAATATGCGGGATTGGATCTATACATTCATAAGTCGTTATTCATCAAATTAAAATTTACAATTTTTTTACTTGAAAAACTAATGGCATTAGTTATAATGAAACTAACGATATTAGTTTCAGGGGAAAGGAGGGACATTTAATGTTTGCAGGACATTTTGGGATAGCGGCGGCTGCTAAAGGAAAGGCAAATCGTTTGCCCTTATGGTCGCTCATAGTCAGTTCACAATTATTAGATATCGTATTTTTATTATTGTTTTTGATGGGAATAGAAGGGGTTGGGGCAACGATCGAAGGTGGAAAGGGGACAGTCATTCGTGCAGAATACTCTCACTCTCTTCTAAGCGCTATACTGCTATCAGTTGTAGCTGGATATTTAGCTAGCCGACGGTGGGGAAAAAATAGTGGGATTGTGATTGGCTCCGTTACTTTTAGTCATTGGATTCTTGATTTAATCGTTCATGTACCAGATTTACCGATATTGCCGGGAAACATAGGGAATTTTCAATATCTAGGATTTGGATTATGGCAGTATCCATTCATTAGCATGCTGTTAGAAGGATTGATCGTTTTGGTAGGGGCCATTATTTATATTCGTTATGTTTACAAAAATTCTGAAAGAAAATGGAGTAGGAAAGGTCTTTTAAATATAAGTCTAGTTGCTGCTTTCTTAACTTTATCATTTGTTTTTAGCGTTTAAAAACGAATAAAAGGAGACAAATTTATGAAGATTAGTCATTTTAAAAACATTTATCAAATTACAATTATGCCACGAGTATTTCCTGTAAACTGTTATATTATAGAGGAACAAAATGAACTTACAGTCATTGACGCTGGGATACCTGCCAGCTTTAAAGGAATTGTGAAGGTCATCGAACAATTAAATAAGCCGCTAACCAACATTGTTTTGACACATGCTCATGAAGACCATATTGGTTCTTTAGAACATTTAAAAGAACAGTATCCTGCAGCATGTGTATCTATTTCCATTCGTGACAGCAGGTTACTAAAGGGGGATAGGTCGTTGGATGCGCATGAACCGCAAATGCCAATAAAGGGTGGGGTTCCGAAAAATTTGCAAATCGTACCTGACCGTTTGCTGAAGGAGGGGGATACGATCGGTTCATTGGAAGTAGTTGAAACACCTGGTCATACACCAGGATCTATTTCTTTATTTGTAAAAAATACAAAGGCGATGATTGTTGGTGATGCGTTGCAAACCAAAGGGAAAGTAGCTGTAAGTGGGCAATTTGTTTTGTTGTTCCCTTTTCCAACCCTTGCTACTTGGAACAAAGAACTAGCTTTAAAAAGTGCTAAAAAAATCTTAAATTTCAATCCCTCTCTTCTCGCTGTAGGTCATGGTGAAATGATTGAAGATCCTGAAGCGGTCATACAAATAGCGATTAAGGAAGCAGAAAAGAACTTAGTATATGTATAAAGAAAGGATGTATTTATGTGTCACCGCGTGTTGGTTTAAACTTAGAAATGATTATTAAAACTGCTGCAGAAATGGCAGATAAAGAGGGGATAGAGACTGTAACATTAGCCTCACTTGCGAGAAAATTAAATGTTCGTTCTCCTTCATTATTTAATCATATAAGTGGTTTGCCAAATTTAAAAAGAGAGTTATCTCTATATGGTTTAAAGTTGTTATATGAAAGTTTAGCAGTAGCTACAGAAGAGAAAGAAAAGGATGAAGCTATTATTGCGATGGCAAATGCTTATCTTCTCTTTTCTCGAGAACATCCTGGAATCTATGAACTTACTTTACGGGCACATGATCCAAATGATCAAGAAATGGATCAAGCAAGTAGTCGTATTCTTCACTTAATATCGAGTATTTTAGCTGATTATCATTTGAACGATGAGGAAACAATCCATGCTATTAGAGGCTTCAGAAGTATTCTTCATGGCTATTCTTCATTGGAACAAAAAGGTGCTTTCGGAATGCCCGTTAAATTAGAAGATAGTTTTCATTTGTTATTAGAAGGGTATATTTCATTTTTAAGAAAAAAATAAGATAACAACGATTGGCACAACTTCACCCAGTGGGAGATAAAGAAAATTCTCACTGGGTGAAATTTTATTTTAGGAAAACACTATTTTTATAAAAATTTTTTATCGATTAGGGTATTGCCTTCTATGAATTTTACGTGTTAGTATGAGTGAAACAATATAATTCCTATAAGATAAATAAGGTTTATGAAAATTATAGTTGCTGTTTGTCCAAAAGGGGTTAGAAAATGAGAAACAGTGGTTAGGGTTTAGTGATTTATCCATCCATTGACATTCCGCAAGTGAAAAAGTGGGGATCAATAGCCTGTAAAAATCTGATTGGTCCAGCCAACATACAGTCGGAGGGGGAAACTCCACTCCACTGCGTAAAAGCTTCACTTTATCGATGAAGATAGTCATTTAAAATGAGAAAGGAAATTTGAATGGAGAATATTATTACAATAAGCAATTTGTCAGAAGAAGAGAAAGATGCCACACGTGAAGTATTATTATCAAGCTATCAACAATATAAAAATAGTTATAAAACCATCGAGGAATTCAATGAATATATTAGCCATATAGAAGTTTCATTGGATAATCCTTATATTGATCGGGTGTTAGTCGCAAAAGATAATGACAATCAGATTTTAGGGACATTGCAAATTTATTTGAACTCAGAGGACGCATATGGTCGATCTGAACTAAATATCCATGCTCCGATCGTTCGCTTATTGGGCGTACATCCTGCTGCAAGAGGAAAAGGAATAGCACGAAAGTTATTACAAGAAAGTATCGACTATGCGAAACAAAAAGGATCATCAAGCCTTTACCTGCATACTGGAGAAATCATGAAGGATGCCATTCGTTTATATGAGCGATTTGGTTTCAAAAGAGATCATTCGAAAGAGTTTCAAAAAAATGAAGATGTCTTTGTCAGATGTTATAGATTCGATATAGACTAACAATATAAACCTAAAATTTTACCAAACCTAAAAAGTCCTGCAAACAAATATTCACTTATCCAAATAATAAAAATCCCACGGGCAAGGCATGAGTCACATCATTCATTAGATGTTTCGTGTCCTTGCCCTTCTTTTTAAATAGCGAACAAGTCGTTTTATTTTCAAAAAAATAAAGTTAGAATTCAGCTATTTTTCAGTACTCCTCATGTTTCTCCCGTAGAATTCCGCCCTATTTTTTCTCTGTATCTAAAAATAAAAATGGATTAGGCTAATACATGATGATTTTAAGGATGAATAAAAACAGGTGTACCAATTGGAATCGTACGTGCTAATTCCTCTACATCGTGATTATACATCCGAATACAGCCTCTTGAAACGGCCTGACCAATTGAGCTAGGATCATTCGTTCCGTGGATGCCATAATGCTCTTTCGATAAACTCATCCACATCGTACCAAATGGGCCTCCTGGGAACGGGGCCTTATTAATAACAATAAAATTTCCAAATGGCGTTTCATGGAGGATTCTCCCTGTTGCAATGGGGTACTGTTTTAACAAGGCGCCATTATGATATAAACTTAAAACCCGATTATTTACAGAAACATCAATTTGATAGGGGATGGTGTTAGGGTCAAGAAATCCTGGTATTTCAATGAGTTGCCCCGCTATGATTAAATCGGGACTTGTAATCTGAGGATTGGCACCTAGAATAACTTCTATTGGTGTTCGGTAATCCCTTGAAATTTGGAGAAGCGTTTCTCCCCTTTTAACAGTATGAAGCAGTAAAATCCACTCCCTTAACATTTACTGATACAGTATTCTATGTAGAGCATAGAGGGAGTGTCCTTTAAGTTTCTTGTTGTTTGATAATAACGATGGCTATATTGCCACAGATGGATATTTTTCATGATTCATCATGGACAAACTAAACAGTTCCTGCCGTTATTTTTTGCTTTGTATAGGTTTTTGTCAGCTTGACTTATGGCATGAACCAATGAAGATGGGTCATCTAATTCTAATTCTGCTAATCCAATTGATACGGTAATATGAATAGATGCCTGTTCCACAGTAAAGGCGGTCTCTTGAATCTCTTGATGAATCTTTTCAACAATCTTTGTAGCCTTCTCGTCAGATGAATTTCCAATATAAATAATAAATTCCTCGCCGCCGTATCTTCCAACCTTGACGGAATCGTTTTCATACTTTTTTAAAATATTGGCAATATCGATTAAAACCTTATCCCCAAATAGATGACCATATGTATCATTGAATTTTTTAAAATGGTCAATATCCAACATCGCTATATAATGTTTTGAATCTAACTCACCTAGTTTAGTATCAACAACTTCAAAAAATTTCCTTTTATTGAACAGCTTTGTCAACGGGTCTTCTCCAGCCAATTTTTCAAGCTCTGTATATAGAGAATGGAGTTTGCGATTTTGTGCAATAAATATATAAAGAATGATCGAAGTGATCACAAAAGAAGTACTTCTTACAAGCGCAATGTCTTTAAAAAATTCCCAGCCATTTGGTATAAGGAAGATAATCGGAAGATCACATATTAACCAGCATGCAATGACGATTCCGATTTTTTCTAAATATCTTCCTTTTAAATTAAAGCGGGAATGGAATGCCAAAGAGAATAAGGTTGGACCCACCATACCAAACAGGATGCCAGGAATCATTCCATCGCCTCCCATTAGAAATCTCCAGAGGCTAGTCATCAGCAGGGATGGAATCGTTGGTTTCCAACCTTGTATATAAGCAACAAAAATAAGCGGGATAAATCTCATATCGACCCAGTAGCCATTAAATCGAATGGGCAAATAAAACATAGAAATAACGGATGCAGAAATTAATAGAATCACAAGTACATTTATCAATGAAGGGGAGAACTTTTTCTTAAAACTCATAATTACGGTCATGGTCAAATGAAGCAATAAAATGATCGCCACATTGGATAGGATTGATTGTAACATCTATGACACCCTCTCTAGGAATCCAGTCTTGCAGCTATCTGGTCATAATTGACAATCTGAACTCCTAAAAAACACTATATTTTTAATCTTAGCATATTGTAGCAAGGAAATTATTTAATAATTCCGAATGCCATTTTTTGTTCAAAATTACATAAAACTTTCATAAAAGAATGTTTTCCAAGGCAGATTTGAGTGTAGGGTATGAAAATTCAAATCCATTTTTCACTAATATTTCTGGTTCAACATGTTGACCTTCCAGCACAAGAGAACTTTTTTGACCAAGAGCTACTTTCAATACAATAGAAGGTACAGGGAACCAATGAGGGCGATGTAAAACAGCTCCAATTGTCTTTCCAAAATCATTCATTATCATTGGGGAAGGGGCTGTTACATTAACAGGACCATGTATTTTATCATTTTTCATCACAAAGGAAATCGCTTGTACCGCATCTTTCACATGGACCCATGATACCCATTGCTTTCCTGATCCCATTCTTCCACCGACAAAAAGTTTGTATGGTAAAGCCATCAGTGGCAGTGCACCACCTTCTTTGCCAAGCACTACACCGAACCGCATAAAGGCAACACGAATTCCTATTTCCATAAGACTAGCTGCTTTCTTTTCCCAATCCTGCACGGTTTTGGCGAGGAAATCATTGGCCACTTCTTTGGATTCTTCTGAGTAGATCGCTGTTTCAGAAGAAGGATATATACCGATAGCACTTGCATTGATAAGAACAGAGGGTTTTTTGGGTAAAGCTGTGATGATTCGAATGATTTCCTCTGTTGCTTTCATTCTACTTTCATATATTTGCTTTTGATGAGCTTTCGTCCATCTTCCGTTATTAATCGAAACACCGGCAAGATTAATAAAAGCATCGGCTTCACCTATTTCTTTTTCGGGAAAAGATCCTTCTTGAAGCCATTTAACATATCGAACATTTCCAGTATTCTGTATATTACCTCTCGTTAAAACGATGCATTCATGATGTTCGTCCAACAGAATTTCCATTAATTTTTGACCGATAAATCCTGAACCACCAGCTATTACGATTCGCATTTTATCTCTCCTCATATATTAATAGTAAGAGTTTATAGTAAATAAGGTACTGTAAAAATTCTGTTGATCACACCTCAATGCTATCATATCCAATTGGGTGTGTTAATCATCTAATTTTATCCATTAAAAGGTAGATTAAGTAATAATATTTTGAATGTCAACGCCGAAGAAATGAACGGAAAGTAGAGTTTATTTTTATTGCTTTATAAAAACGAAAAGCATAAAATTGATTAAAATAGTTGGTTTACTATTATTTAATGCCAAAGAAAGGGAGAAGATCAAATGTCCGTAAGTAAAGAGCAGTTATCTAACCCGATTGACTTAAAAAAAGAAAGTAAAATCGCAACATCAGAAGCTATACATGAGATTCAAGGGGATGGATCGTTTCGACGTCAAAAAAATCGTTTTACAACACCCTTTGGAGATGAAAAAGGTGAACTTCCTGTAGAAGCTGGAAGATATCGATTATTATGGGCACCCATCTGTCCTTGGGCACATCGATCCGTTATCGTTCGAAAATTACTAGGCCTAGAAGATGTTATTAGTTTAGGAACTGCTAATCCGATTCGAACAGAATATGGATGGGAGTTCTCCTTAGATGAAGGAGGAGTTGACCCCGTTTTAGGAATACGTTATTTGAGTGAGGTCTATGTAAATGCGGATCCTGAATATGCTGGAAGAGCGACAGTACCAGCAGTTGTGGATATACAAACCAAGAAAGTCGTCAATAATGATTATTTTAAACTCACCAATTATTTAGAAACTGTATGGTCTCCGTTCCATAAACAAGATGCACCCGATTTGTATCCTGAAAACCTGCAAAAAGAAATTGATGAACTAAATGAAGTTATTTTCCATGACATTAACAACGGTGTTTACAAATGCGGGTTTGCTCGTTCACAAGAAGCATATGAAAAAGCTTATGATGCATTATTTAATAGGCTAGATGAATTGGAAGAACGATTATCAAACCAACGCTATTTATTTGGAGATTATATAACAGATTCAGATGTTCGATTATACGTGACTCTCGCACGCTTTGATGTAGCCTATCATACTGCATTTAAAACAAATCGGAATCGGTTGATTGATTTTGAAAATTTATGGGGCTATGCACGCGATTTATATCAGACACCTGGTTTTGGGGACACGACGGATTTTGAAGCCATCAAAAAAGGGTATTTTGCCTCAGCAAATGTCATTGAAAATCCTTTGAAAATCATCCCAAAAGGACCGGACGTTTCAGGTTGGAATACACCACATCATCGTGAACAATTGAGCTCTAACTGAAAGAAGGAATGAATGATGGCAAATATACAAAAAGAGCAGCCAGTAGAAGTTGATCAAAAAGGAAAATTTAATCGACAAAAAAATCGTTTTACAACACCTTTTGGAAACAATCCAGGTGAATGTCCAGTGGAAGCAGGGCGATACCGTTTATTATGGTCGCCAGTATGTCCATGGGCGCATCGTTCAGTCATTGTTAGAAGAGTACTAGGATTAGAGGATGCTATTAGTCTAGGAACAGCTAGTCCAATGCGCCCGAACATTCCACGTGTAGATTGGGCATTTTCGCTAGATCAAAATGGAGTCGATTCAGTACTGGGGATTCAGTATATTAGTGAGGTTTATTTAAACGCCGACCCCAATTATTCAGGTCGACCAACAGTACCAGCAGTTGTAGACATACAAACGAAAAAAGTTGTCAACAATGATTATTTTCGATTAACCAATTATTTTGAAACAGTGTGGTCACCGTTTCATAAAGAAAATGCGCCGGATTTATATCCTGAAGACTTGCGTAAAGAGATTGATTCGTTAAGTGATGTGATTTTTTACGATGTCAATAATGGTGTATATAAATGTGGCTTTGCACGTTCACAAGAAGCATATGAAGAAGCCTTTGACACTTTGTTTTATCGATTGGACCTGTTAGAGCGAAGATTATCAAAGAGTCGTTTTTTATTTGGAGATTACATTACAGATTCAGATGTTCGTCTTTATGCAACGCTCGTTCGCTTTGATGTTGCTTATTATTCCGCATTTAAAGCCAATCGTAATCGAATTGCAGACTTTCCGAATTTATGGGGCTATTTACGTGATCTATATCAGACGCCTGGCTTTGGAGATACGACAGACTTCCAAGCTATAAAAGTCCACTATCATTTATCAAATCATATTGCTAGTGATGATCAAAAAGGAAGAAATATTTTACCAAAAGGACCGGATACATCTATCTTTCAATTGCCACATCATCGCGAATCTTTGAGCGGAAAGGAAGAAAAATTTTTAATATCTAAAAAGTAAACATATGAAAGGGGAAGCCGAAGTGATTGTTCGTGATGCTTTAAAGGAAGAATACCCTTTTGTCCGAGAACTTAGATTAAATGCATATCAAGAGTATGCATCCAAAATCCCCGAAAGGCATTGGGAAGTTTTGCAACAATCCATCCTATCTGATGAAGATTTAGACGGTGGTATAGAGCGAATTGTAGTAGAAATAGAGGGAGAAATTGTTGGGAGTGTTACATTGTTCCCACCTAAAATAGAGGCATATAAGGGTTTATTGGAAGATGAACTTGAATATCCGGAATTACGCATGCTTGCCGTTTCGCCAAACGCAAGAGGAAAAGGTGCTGCGATCGCATTAGTGACAGAATGTTTAAGACGTTCAAAAAAGAAAGGTTTCAATGCCTTAGGCTTACATACTGCTGACTTTATGGAGAATGCTGTGAAATTATATGAACATCTTCACTTTGAACGATTACCTGACAACGATTTTCAGCCTCTGGATGATGGGATCATCGTCAAAGCATTTGTGAAACGTTTTAACGAAAGGCTCCGTTAAAATCTGCTCCATCTCATTTTTGAGATGAGCAGTATTTTTTTGCGATAAAAGAGCTGATTGATCCTAGACTCTTCCCTTAAATAAATGACTAAAGGAACGAAACCCCTTAGAACACTAGGCGAAGTTCCACTTTATAAAAAATGAATTAATTCTTTATATTTTTCAATTATACAAATATCAATACATAGATTATGATATTAAACAAGAGTTATACTATAAAGTTTATAGATTTAGTATAATTTAAAACCCTAGTATTTAAATTAGTTTAGTTAATTTATTTGCTGAAAGGAGCATTGAATGTGACTGTACAAACATTATCACCTAAATCTATTTTAGAAATTGCGGAGGAAGTTGCTCAAAAGTTTAGTGAAAATGCAGTTGAACGGGATATCAAGGGAGGGAACCCGAAGGCTGAGCGTGATTTAATTCGCAAAAGTGGTTTACTCAAGGTACTTATTCCATCTGAGTTTGGAGGATGGGGAGGTACTTGGACTGATGTAGTTCAGATAGTTAGGATTTTTGCTAAATATGATAGTTCGTTAGCTCATGTATATGGCTATCATTTTGTAAACCTGATTACTGCACATTTATGGGGTAACTCAGAACAACAAGAATATTATTACCGTGAAACAGCAAAGAACAATTGGTTTTGGGGAAATGCTTTTAATCCAGTAGATATTAAATTAAGTGCACGAAAAACAAAAGATGGATACGTGTTGAACGGGGTTAAAACATTTTGCACAGGTAGTGTTGACTCAGATAATCTTATTGTTTCTGCTATTAATAAGGAAGATGGCAATTTATTTGTTGCTATTGTTCCAACAAATCGTAGAGGTGTAACAGTAAATCAAGATTGGGATAATTTTGGACAAAGATTAACTGATAGCGGGAGTGTTACATTTACGAATGTAGAAGTAAAAGAAGAAATATTGCGTGATGGTTTTAAAACAAGTGAATTTGCTAAACTTCGATTGCATATTTCTCATTTTATCTTGAATCACTTGTTTCTTGGAATAATGGAGGGGGCTTTCGAAGAGGCAAAAAAATACACTTCAACTAAAACAAGGCCTCGTTTACCTCATGCAAAAACGGCTATTGACGATCCCAGTATACAAGTTCATTATGGAGAATTTTACGTGCAAATTGAAGCAGCACGGCTACTTGTAGAAAAAACAGATGTTATTTTTCAACAGTTGTGGGATAAGGGAGAAAACGTTTTGGAAGGTGAAAGAAAAGAACTAGATTATGCGGTTTATGCAGCGAAAGCATTTACAACGAAAGCTGGATTAGAGATTACTTCAAGAATATTTGAAGTGATGGGTAGCCGTTCTACCACTACTAAAAATAGTTTTGATCGCTATTGGAGAAATATGCGTACGATGACACTTCATGTTCCAGTAGACACCGTTATTTGTAATTTAGGAAATTGGATATTGCATGAATAGATATTGATGATAAGGAGGAAAATAGATGGTTCAATTAGTAAGAGGAGAACGGCCATTAATAAATCAATCTGAAAATGCAAAAAAGAAAATTGAAGCGAAATCAATCTCATTTGGTTATGAGAAGGCAGAAATCTTAAAGGAAATTAATCTTGATGTGAAAGCAGGAGAGTTTTTAGTTTTAATGGGGCCAAGTGGTTGTGGAAAAAGTACTTTTCTCAGATTATTGGCGGGATTAGAAACTCCTACTAAAGGCGAAATACTTATCGATGGAGTTTCTTCAACAGTAAGTATTCCAGACTGTGGAGTGGTTTTTCAAGATTATTCATTATTTCCTTGGTTATCAGCAGAAGATAATATTGCGCTTGCAATCAAGCAAAAATTAAAAGAGAAAAAGAAGAAAAAGGAAATTCGTCAAATCGCAGATGAATATTTACAGTTAGTTCAATTAGGACATGCCATTGGAAAATATCCTGGACAAATGTCAGGTGGTATGAAGCAACGAGCAGCCATAGCAAGAGCATTAGCGTTTGGTTCAGAACTATTGTTAATGGATGAACCTTTTGGAGCCTTAGATCCAGTAACTCGCAGTAATTTACAAGACCTATTATTACAAATAAGTCGTGATCAAAATAGAACAATTGTATTTGTGACGCATGATGTAGATGAAGCTATTTATCTTGCAGATCGCATTGTAATATTCACGCTAGGAACTGAAGGTGCTATTACTACAAGTATTGATGTTCCTTTCCAAAAGCCGCGAAATCGGAAAAAATTATTTGAAAAAAATGAATTTTCGAATTTCAGAGAAAATGTTTTTAATATTATGAATCAGGGGTTGCTAAAGAATATGGAGAAGAAAGAAACTATGGATTCTTTTGGCGATGGGATATAACCATTTTATTTTACGGAGGAAAAATATGGAAAATACTATTAAAAGTAAAACAAGCAAATTATTATTTGGATTATTGATCATTGGCTTATTAGCTGGATGTGGAGCGGGTAAAGAAGACAAAACAAGTTCAACTTTAAACGGGGGAACAAAAGACAAAGCTTATGAATTAACAGTAGGATATGGACAAGGTTCTGGTGCAACTTTGTTTAATATTGCAGAACATGAGGGATTTTTTGCGGATGAAAATTTACGTGTAAAAGGAGTAGGTTTTGCTTCATCTGCTGATGGTCTGAATGCATTGGAAGCTAAAAAAGTAGATTTGGGGATGACTTTTGGTACTGCAGCTCCCTTAACATTTATTTCTAAGGGCTCTGATTTTTCAATTATCGGAGGCCATTTAGAAGGTGGACATCCAATTTTAGTTAAAGAAGAAAATAAGGATAAATATAAGACTTTAGAAGATTACAAAGGAAAAAAAGTAGGGACGATTCGCATGTTTACTTCAGATATCGTGTTTCGTTCAGCACTATCTGAAGCAGGAATAGATTGGAAAAAAGATTTGAAAATTATCGAATTTAAAACAGGTGGAGATTTACTACAAGCTCTATCAAGTGGAAAAGTAGATGTGGCTGTTTCTGCCGGTTCAACATTTAAAATGGCGCAAGAATCTGGTCTGGTACCCATTGCATGGAGTAATGATTTAAATCCTACACATGTATGCTGCCGTATAGTAACACAGTCTGAATATTTAAAAGTTGATGGTGGAGAGGCCTATAAACGATTTTTGAAAGCATTAATCAGAGCAGAGCGTGTAAAAAATGAACAACCACAAATAGCAGTCGCGGCTGCTAAAAAATATTATAAATTTGATGACAAAACAGTAGATTCTATTGTCAACGAAGAACATTCACATTATTCACCAGATCCGAACAGTCATGAAGTAGTAAAAATGTGGGAACAAATGAAAGATATTGGTTACATTAAGAATGCAGAAAAAATCAATATTAAAGATCATATTCGAACTAGCCTCTATAAAAAAGCACTAAATGAGTTAATTAAAGAGTATCCGGATGATAAAACTTATTACGAAGACCTTTTAACAAGATTCAATAAACAAAATTCTTAAGTATATTATACCCAACTTGGTAGCATTCAATTTTATTAAGTTGAGGCAGGCGTGTTGATTATCCAATTTAATCCATAAAAATAGGGGGATTTGTTGATTTCCGCTCGGCTTGCTCGCTTTCCTGCGGGCGAATGCTGGGGGCAACAGGATGTTGGTCACGGAATCGTTGCCACAGGATGTGGCGTTCTTAGATTCCGTTCCTTCAATCGCTACGCTGCAGGGTCTCATCTATTCGCTTTTCCCGCGGGACATTGAATTGATTTCCTGAATTCACACCGCACGAAGGAAATGCGCATGCATTTTCGAGGAGTCGAGCAAGCCTCCGCTTCAATCTATATAAATGGTCCTAAAAAAACAGGGTTTTTCAAAAATTACGCCAAATAGGTATTCCTAATTTTTGTAAAATCAACACATGTGAAGTTGAGGTTTATTTTAAGAAGTACTTGTATAGAGAGGAGAAAATGTATTTGAGAAAATTCCCCAAAGAATATTCTATCACGATTTTAATTGCAGTATTAATTATTACCGTATGGGAGTCATTAACTAGAATGGGTAGTTTAAATCCAATTATTTTTCCACCGTCTGAAAAAATATTCAGTGTTTTTATAGGGGATGGAGGGAAACAGTTATTGCAGGGGTTAGTGAGCTCGTTCAAATTGTTATTCCCCGCCTATTTAGGATCAATTATTTTTGGAATAAGTGGAGGAGTTTATTTGGGATTAAATAGAAAAGTAAGAACTATTTTAATGCCATATGTTCATTTATTAAGTCCACTTCCTCCAACATTATTTGTTCCTTATGCTATTGCAGTATTACCTAGTTTTCAAAGTGCCTCCATTTTTTTGATTTTCATTGGAACGTTCTGGCCCATTTTTTTAGGAGCTCTACAGGGTGTATTAATTATAGAAAAGCATTATTTAGACAACTCGAAAATGTTAGGTCTAAAAGGAAAAGATTTTTTATTAAAGGTAGTCTTGCCGGCTGCATCGCCCCATATTCTAAGTGGAGCAGGTACTGCACTTATTATGTCATTTTTAATTTTAACTATGGCAGAAATGTTTGGGGCTGAATCAGGTATGGGATATTTTATTCAATATTACACTGACTTCGCCCAATATAACTATGTCATTGCAGGAATGATATTTAACTGTGTGATCATTTTGACTGCATTAGTACTATTTGAAAGGTTAAAAAAAAGGATACTATTTTGGACTAATTTAAAAGCAGATTCAGATAGAAAAACTGCTAAATAAATATAGATGGATTTCTTAAGGACTGGAAAAAGAAAATACAGAGTTTTAGAAGTGTTAAATTATACTTCATATTTTATCAATAAGGGAGAGTTGTTACTATGACAAATAAAAAAACATTAAAGTTAGGTGCAATGATTCACGGCGTAGGTGGAGGATGGGGTGATTGGAGACATCCAGATTCACTACCAAATGCTAGTACAAATTTCAAGTTTTATAAACAACAAGCCTTAAAAGCAGAGGAAGGAAAATTTGATTTTGTCTTTATTGCGGACAGTGTATCAATAAATGAAAATTCAAGTCCCCATTATTTGAATCGGTTTGAACCCGTTACGATTTTGTCTGCACTCGCTGGTGTAACTGATCATGTTGGGCTAGTTGCGACAATCTCTACTAGTTATAGCGAGCCTTATACAGTTGCAAGACAGTTGGCTTCACTAGATCATATTAGTGGAGGTAGAGCTGGATGGAATGTGGTAACTTCTTGGCTTTCTGGATCTAGAGACAATTATAATAATAAAAATCTCCCTGAGCATTCGGAACGCTATAAAATAGCAGCTGAATTTCTTGATGTTGTAAAAGGTCTGTGGGATTCATGGGAAGATGATGCATTTGTCTATGATAAAGAATCGGGCATCTTTTTTGATAAAGAGAAGTTACATGCCTTAAATCATAAGGGAGATTACTTCTCAGTTAAAGGACCTTTAAACATCGCGCGTTCTAAGCAAGGTCAACCCGCTATTTTTCAAGCAGGAAAATCTGAATCAGGAAGAAACTTTAGTGCACAAAACGCCGATGCAATATTTGCTGGTGGTGGAAGTAAAGAAGAATTGAAAGAATATGCTCTTGATATAAAGCATAGAGCTCGCAATTTTGGAAGAAATCCAGACGAAATTTCTGTTTTACCTGGAATTTTACCGATAATTGGAGATACACAGGAAGACGCAGATCGGAAACAACAAGAACTAGCCAGTCTCATAACAATTGAAAAAGCTCTACACGCATTGGGGAGGCCATTTGATGATCACGACTTTTCTCAGTATCCACTTGATGAACCATTCCCCGATTTAGGTGAATTAGGAAATAATAGTCACCGAGGAATCTCAGGGGATATTAAAAGAATTGCAAAAGAAAACCATTTAACATTGCGTGAAGTAGCATTAAGATTTGCAACACCAAAAGGGGAGTTTGTAGGAACTCCAGAGAAAGTAGCAGATCTTATTCAACAATGGTTTGAAGAGGGAGTGGTTGATGGATTTATTATTCAGGCAGCAACGCCCAATGGGTTACCTGAATTTGTTGAGAGAGTGGTTCCAATATTACAAGAGCGTGGTTTATTTAGAAAAGAATACGATCATGACACATTGCGAGGTAATTTTGGCTTAAAGGTACCGATAAATCGATATTCAGAAAAGATATACCGATAATAAATTGATAAGTCAGGCGTGTTGATTGAGGAAATTAGGATAAATATTTGGTGTAATTCTAAAAAATCCTCTATCTTTAGCTCCATCTATATAGATCTTTGCTGTGGCTTGCTCGACTCCTCGAAAACGTGTGCGCATTTTCTTCGTGCGGTGTTGATTCAGGAAGTAAATTCGATGTCCTGCATGAGTCGTGCAAAGCGGTGGCGGAAATCAGCAAATACACTATATCGCGTGGAAAAAATTGGATAATCGTTGTATATAAATAGTAAGATCCTTGCTAAACAATTTATTGAGTAAGCTCAATAATAGGATTTGAACTGATTTAGTAATATGTAAAACATTTAACTATCAACACATAACGATCGAGTTAAAAATAATAATTATTTATTTGAATCAATTTCATAAATCATTTTCTTCTTAAAAAATCCGAACATTTAATAATAACTAATTTTGATAGTTGTGGAGCGGAAGACGGCGACTCCTACGGGAAAAGCTTGAGCTGAAAGCCCCGCAGGAACGTAGTGACGAGGAGATTGAAGCCAAGCCCGTGGAAAGCGCCGTCTGGAGCAGAACAAAAATTTATGAATATTAACGTCCATGTCGATTTAAAATGTTCGTGTTTTCTATCTAAATTTTGCATTGTGAAATTGATTCATTTAATATTTTTTAAAATTAGTTAGTTATTACATATTATATATAAATTTAATGAAAATAGATTGAGGAGGAATTGGAAATGAGTACTACAGTAAAGGAACAATCATTCGAAGAAATCGCTACAGAACTAGCAGAAAAATTTTCTGAAACAGCTATTGAAAGAGATCATGCAGGTGGAACTGCAAAAGCAGAAAGAGATTTAATCCGCAAAAGTGGATTATTAAAACTTTTGATTCCAACAGAATACGGTGGATTAGGTGGCAGCTGGCTTGATGTACTAAAAGTTGTACGAATTTTTGCTCGTGTAGATAGTTCGCTAGCACATGTATTTGGCTATCACTTTGTCAATTTGACAACACCACATTTATGCGGGAATGAAGAACAAAAAATCAGATACTACAGAGAAACGGCTCAAAAAAATCTATTCTGGGGTAATGCGTTCAATCCAGTAGACATTAAGTTAAAAGCGACAAAGCATGGTGATTACTATATTTTTGATGGAAAAAAGATTTTTTGCTCTGGAAGTGTAGATTCTGATTATTTATTAGTTTCTGCAACTTTGGATGGACTTGAGGAGCCTTTACTTGCTGTAATACCTACTAATCAAATTGGAATAGATATAAAAAACGACTGGGATAATTTTGGTCAAAGACAAACTGATAGTGGAACAGTTATCTTCAATCAAGTTCGAGTAGAGGAGAAGGATGTACTAAAAGGAGGATTTAATCAAAATGAGTTTTCCAAAATACGATTTAATATCGCAAGTTTTGCTTTAAATCATCTATATTTAGGAATTGTTGAAGGAGCATTTGAAGCGGCGAAAGAATACACCAAAACAACGACTCGTCCTCGCTCACCGCAACAAAGTTCAGCTATTGAAGATGCCATTATTCAACATCATTATGGTGAATTTTATGCTGAAATCGAAGCAGCAAAATTATTGGTAGAGCATTCAGATGAACTGTTCCAACAATTATGGGATAAAGGGAACGAGATTACTCCAGAAGAGAGAAAGAAATTGGACCGTGCAACAAACATAGCAAAAGTTGTAACAACAAAAGTAGGTCTAGATGTCACATCTCGTATTTTTGAAGTATTAAGTAGTCGTGCTACTGCAAATCGCTATGGCTTTGATCGTTATTGGAGAAACCTGCGCACAATGACATTGCATGTCCCAGTAGATGTCGCAATTCAAGAATTAGGTAAAAACATTCTTCTAGATTAAAGGATAGTAAAGAACGAAAGAAAATAGCTACTAAAAATTTAGATACAATTACATCGAAATATAACTGAAAATCGGAGGAAAATAGCGAATGAGATCAAGTCTATGGAAGAAAGGTATTCAAGCCTTAATAATCATGAGCCTATTATTGCTAACAGCTTGTGGCACTAAAGAAAAATCAGGAAATGGCTCGAAAAATCCTGAAGATTTAAAAGATAAAGTGTATAACATTAAAGTTGGTTACAGTGAAACAGGCGGTGCGCCATTATTAGATATTGCTACTCAAGAAGGGTATTTCAAGGAAGAGGGCGTAAACGTAGAACGTGTTGGATTTAAAAATTCAACGGATGGATTGAATGCATTACAAGCCGGAAAAATCGATGTAGGCCTTTCATTTGGAACAGCTGGACCTTTAACCTTTATTGCAAACGGTTCGGATTTTAGGATTATTGGGGGTCATTTAGAAGGTGGACATCCAATACTAGTCAAAAAAGAAGATAAAGATCAATATAAAACATTAGAAGATTTTAAAGGTAAAAAAGTCGGAACAATCCGTATTTTTACGTCTGATATTGTTTTTCGTAGTGCTTTAGCAGAAGCTGGAATCGACTGGGAAAAAGATTTGAATATTGTAGAATTTAAAACCGGTGGAGATTTGATCCAAGCTCTTTCCAGCGGAAAAGTGGATGCCGCTGTATCAGCTAATAGCTATTATGCCCAAGCCGTAGAAAGTGGTTTAGTACCGGTTACTTGGAGTAATGATTTACAACCGGGACATGTCTGCTGTCGAGTAGTAACAAGGGAAAAACTATTGAAGAAAGATAATGGAGAAGGCTATAAGCGCTTTTTAAAAGCATTAATCAGAGCTGAACGCGCGAAAAAAGAAGAACCTGAAGTAGCGATCAAAGCTGCTCGTCAATATTTTAAAGGCGTAGATGATAAAGTGATCGATTCTATTGTAAACGAAAAACATTCTAACTATTCCGCAGATCCAAATAAAAAAAGTGTTATAAAAATGTGGAATCAAATGCAGAAAATCGGCTATATCAAAAATACAAAAGATTTAGATGTCAACGAATATATCAATATTGAATTATATGAAAAAGCTTTAAAAGAGCTTATAAAAGAAAATCCAACAGATACTTATTATAAAAAGTTATTAAAAGAATTCGTATTACAAGATGAATAACAGTCAGAAGTAAAACATGTCATCAATAAACACTGTATTCGATAACAGATTGGCTCATCATCAAAAGTCGGGATGATATTTATAAAGTAGTGTAAATGAGCCGAAGCGTAGCCAGTGAGCCTACTAGGGGTCAAGCGTCCGATGTGGTCTTGGAGCGATTGAAGGAACGGAGTCTAAGAATGCCGCGTTCTGTGGCAATGACTCCGTGACCACCATCCTGTTGACCAGAAGCAGCTCATCGGATACCACTGGCTCCTAAAAAGTACATTGGCAGGGCGCAAGTCAACTCCAAGTTTTGGTTCCTGTGATGAACCAACAAATTCTATAGTAGGGGATTTTTCAGGCATAGTGATCAGAAAAATAAGATGACTATGGGTGATATATTTTCAACTTCTATACAGTAAAATTGTTGAAAATTAAGGATACTATTGTTTCGAAAAAACATTATATCGTGGGTCATATTATTGGTAAAAAAGATCCTCCATAAAGTGATTACTATTTTTGCTATTTGTCTATGTAGTTTTGAGATTACACAAAAAATGAATATTTTCTAGGTTTGCTATTCGGGAAGAATAGTAAGCAAAAATGTATGTTTTTCTTTGTTGGCTCGTAAATTTTTGTTTAAAAGGAGGTTCAATGAGATGGGGAATGGTGTTCAACTTGAAATAAAACAGCTAACAAAACGGTTTGGTTCAAAAAGTGTGTTAAAGGGATTGAACTTGAAAATCCAAAAGGGGCAATTTGTTGCGATCGTTGGTAAAAGCGGTTGTGGAAAAAGCACTTTGCTGAGACATATTGCTGCACTTGAAACGCCAACTGGAGGAAAAATTATTCAAAATGGCGTTACGCTGGGTAAAACGAATGATCTAGTTCGCTTTATGTTCCAAGAAGATCGATTATTGCCTTGGCTCTCAATTATTGAGAATGTTGGAGTTGGGCTTGGTTTAAAGGATCAATGGCAGCATGCCTCTCAAGAAGCTTTAAAACAAGTTGGGTTAGAAGACTATGAAAATGAATGGCCATCTGTATTATCGGGAGGACAAAGGCAGCGTGTTGCATTAGCCAGAGCATTAGTGGCCAATCCTCGTCTATTACTGTTTGATGAACCTCTAGGAGCATTAGATGCCTTGACAAGAATGGAAATGCAAGAGTTGATAGAAAAGTTATGGCTGGATCAAAGATATACATCGATTTTGGTAACACATGATATAAGTGAGGCCATCGTCTTAGCAGATCGTGTTATTTTGTTAGAAGAAGGTTCTGTAAAATTGGATATTGCCATTGATCTACCAAGACCTAGACAACGTTCGAGTGTTGAGTTTGTAAACTATGAAAAATTAGTTTTGTCACATGTTTTAAATAAAAAAGAAGGAATAAATGAAGTTTCAGAGATAGTCAATCAAAAAGAAACGGAATCGGCATTATCAAAATATAGCGTTTAAAGGGGTGAAATAAAGTAAATGAAAAATTTTATCAAAAATTTAATGAACTGCATGCTAATAGCTTCTTTATTGTTATTAATAGTAGGATGTGGAAAAAACGCAGAAAGTAAAGGAACTATTCGTATTGGTTATCAAAAAAATGGTACCACTCTGCTATTAAAGGATAAAGGTGAACTAGAAAAAGCATTAAAAGAAAAAGGATACAAAGTAGAATGGTCGGAGTTTAATACAGCAACATCTATTTTAGAGGCTTTGAATGCGAAAAGCATTGATTTTGCCAATGCAGGTGATGCACCATCAGTTATGGCATTATCAAAAGGAATGGATTTTAAATATATAGCAAGTGAGCCTTCAGCTCCTGATACAGAGGGTATTCTTGTACGTGGAAACAGTAACATTAAAACAGTGGCAGATTTAAAAGGAAAAAAAGTCGCTTATAATAAAGCTTCGATTGCGGAATATTTACTCGTACAAGCCTTAAAGAAAGAAGGATTAAAAATTGATGATGTAGAATCCGTCATCCTAAATCCTCCAGATGCGAGTGTAGCGTTCAAAAATGGAGAAGTAGATGCATGGGTTGTTTGGGATCCATACATGACTGCGTCTGCCGCAAATGGAAACCAAGTGATAGCGACTTCTAAGGGAATTGTGCCATATCGTTCTTTCTATTTTGCTACAGCAGATATTCTTAAAAAAGACGAAGATGTCGTAAAAACTGTGGTGAAACATATTCAAAGTGTTGGTAAAAATATTGATGAAGATCCTTCGGAAGCGGCTCAAGTGTTAGAAACAAATACTGGTATTAAGTCTGATACATGGATAACAGCACTTAAAAAGAAATCTTCCAATCCTCAATATATGGATCAAGAAGCAATTACTGATTTAACGCAACAAGCAAAAGAACTTAAAGAAATTGGATTAATTGATCAAGAAGTAAAAATTGCAGATTATGTGTGGGCGCCTTAAATCTGGAGGGGATCAATATGAAATCATTTGCAAAACATTTTTTTGATAAACTATCGCCCTGGTTTCTTCCAATAGGGTTGATACTTATTTGGCAAATTTCATCAAGTTTAGGAACCTTATCAAATCAAATATTACCTTCACCGATAGATGTGTTAAAAGCTGCTATTACACAAACACAGTCAGGCGTGTTATTGGAAAACTTGAAGATTAGTTTTTTGCGTGCTATTACAGGGTTTGTGATTGGCGGGACGCTAGGCCTATTATTTGGAATAATAAATGGAAGTTCAAAATCTGCTCAGAAATATTTAGATACTACTATTCAAATGTTACGTAATATCCCAAATCTAGCGATGATCCCATTAGTCATTATATGGTTCGGAGTAGGGGAAGAGGGTAAAATTTTTTTAGTAGCAATTAGTGTATTTTTCCCTATCTATATCAATACGTATCATGGTATTAAATCAGTAGATCCGAAATTTATCGAAATGGGTAAGATTTATGGTCTATCGAAAATAAAACTTTTCTATAAAGTTATTTTTTTAGGTGCTCTTCCATCTATTCTAATAGGTATTCGTTATGCTTTAGGTGTCATGTGGCTTACATTGATCGTAGCAGAAACGGTTGCGGCAAGTTCAGGAATTGGCTACATGTCGATGAATGCGAGAGAGTTTATGCAATTAGACGTCGTAGTTTTATCGATTTTGTTGTATTCGCTTTTAGGGAAAATAGCCGATTCATTAGCAAAATTACTAGAATATCGATTGCTAAGCTGGAATCCCATATATCGGCGACATGGAAAAGAAGGCTAAGTCTGATAGTTTCAACTAACAGATAGCGGGGAAATGAAGAAAACTGCTACATTATGTATAGTTTAACCTTATTTAAGAATAATATATTTAAAATCATACTAATTGAATAGATATACTATATAATATAGAGTATATCTCAAATATTCTGAATGTTATTTAGAAAGGAAAATGCAGGATGACAATTGAAAACAGAAATACTTTTAACTTCGACACCATTGCTCTACATGAAGGTCAATGGGTCGATCCAATCACTCGCTCAAGAGCAGTTCCACTTTATCAAACCACCTCTTATGTATTTGATGATACGGAGCATGCAGCCAATTTATTTAAATTGAACGGGGAGGGCTATATTTATTCAAGAAATGGTAATCCAACAAATGATGTCTTTGAAAAAAGGCTCGCGGGTTTGGAGGGTGGAGTTGGTGCATTTGCAGTTTCCTCAGGACAAGCAGCAATTACAGTCGCTCTACTAACTATTGCGAAAGCAGGAGATGAAATCGTTTCGACAAATGCTTTATATGGTGGAACATATTCATTATTTGCTAAAACATTTCAACGGTTTGGTGTGACTGTTCATTTTGTAGACGGAGCTGATTTAAGTCAGGTAGAACAAGCTATTAATGAAAAAACAAAAGCTGTTTATACTGAAACGATTGGTAATCCAAGCCTACAAATTGCGGATATCGAAGCACTTAGCGAGTTAGCGCACAAACATGACATTCCATTAGTAGTTGATAATACTTTTACAACGCCATATTTGCTAAAGCCTATTGATTTTGGGGCAGATATTGTTATTCATTCGACAACGAAATTTATCGGTGGGCATGGTACTTCAATTGGAGGCGCTATTGTAGATGCTGGCAAATTTAATTGGGCTAATGGGAAATTCCCAGAATTCACAGAGAAGGTTCCTAATTTAGATGATCGTTCTTTCATTGAGTTAGCACATGAACAAGCCTTTATTGTGAAAGCACGTTTTGAATTAGGTCACGATCTGGGAACAACATTATCTCCTTTTAATGCATGGTTATTTATTCAAGGATTAGAATCATTACCTGTTCGAGTAAAACAGCATGTAGCAAATGCACAAAAAGTAGCCGAGTATCTGGCTCAGCATGAGGATGTCGCTTGGGTCAATTATCCAACCTTAGAAGGGGACCCTCAGCAAAAACTTGCAGCTAAATATTTGCCAAAAGGTGCGGGATCCATCTTCAGTTTTGGTATTAAAGGCGGTTTAGAAGCAGCTAAAACATTTATCAATTCTGTTCAATTACTATCTCATGTTGCCAATGTAGGAGACTCAAAGACATTGGTTATTCATCCAGCAAGTACATCACATTCAAGATTATCCACAGAAGAACAAATAAGCAGTGGTGTATTCCCAGAGCTTGTACGAATCTCTGTTGGATTAGAAGACATCGATGATATTTTAGCCGATTTGAACCAAGCTCTACAAAAAGCTAGCCAAACGGTTCAACATATAAAATAACAGATGCTGTTGGTCAGGAAAAGATAGGGTGAAAATAACACAAGAGAAGCATCTTTGCTGCTATATGGATTGCTCGACTTCCACGTATAAAGTAAAGAAACTTTAGATCCGGAGCGATTTAAGGAAATATAAAGATGATACAATATTTGTATTTTCAAAATAAAAAGTATTGATAAGATTGATCCCACATGTAATGGGTAGCAAAATTCCATTGTGTGAAGTTTCACTGAAGAAGGATTCTGGTGTACATTTGTTTGTCACTAGAATCTTTTTTTAAAGGGGGACTATCCCAAATGAAAATAGTACGCTAGAGGTAGCATTCTATTATGCTAATTTTTTGATGTAAGCACAGAAATTCATATAGATTTTTAAATGCGGCAATTACAGGAATAGAAAATATAATATGTATTTTATTTGAATCAATTTCATAATGCAAAATTTAGATGAAAAACACGAACATTTCGAATCAACATGAACATTAATATTCAGAAGTTTTTGTTCCGCTCCAGACGGCGCTTTCCACGGGCTTGGCTTCAATCTCCTCGTCACTACGTTCCTGCGGGGCTTTCAGCTCAAGCTTTTCCCGTAGGAGTCGCCGTCTTCCGCTCCACAACTATCAAAATTAGTTATTCTTAAATGTTCGTATTTTTTAAAAAGAAAATGATTTATGGAATTGATTCATTTATAAAAATAAATAAAGGATTGTTTATAGGGCTTTTTAAGCATCCTTCTTTTAAAAAGGAGTATGACATATAAATGGATCTAAAGACGATAAAAACGTTTAAGACGGTAGTGAAATTTAGTAGCTTTCAACGTGCCGCTGAAGAATTAAATTATGCACAATCTACCATAACGATGCATATTAAAAGTCTTGAGGAAGAGTTGAATGTCACTTTGTTAGAAAGAGGAAAGAACTTTCAACTAACGGAAGCAGGAAGATTATTAAATGACAAAGGAGACTTACTTCTTAAAGGATTTGATAGTTTAAAAAATGCGATGGAAGAGTTATTGAATGGAGAATCCGGTGTCATTCGTTTAGGGGTCATGGAACCTACTGCTAGCTACCGTATTCCTTCAATATTAAAACAATTTATAGAGAGATATCCGAAAATCCAACTTAGTATTCAAATTCATAGCAATAACGCGTTGATCGATATGGTAAAAAAAGAAGAAATCGATCTAGCTCTTTGTACGGCACCAGAAATGTCCCAAGATACAGTTTTTCTACCTCTTTTTCAAGAAAAGGTAGTGTTATTAGTTCCAGAATCCCATCCATTGTCTGGAAATGAAAATGTATATTTAAGAAATCTTCAAGATGAAAATTTGCTAACGACTTCTACAGTATGTCCATTTCGCCGTAACTTTGAAAAACAAGCGATTAATGCAGGGATCAATCCGCACTATGGAATCGAAATAAGTAATATGCTTGGCTTAAAGTATTACGTGCAAGAACAATACGGGATTGCTGTTGTGCCTCTCATTGCCGTTACCCCTCCCCCTGAAGGAACCGTCATTAAACAGATTATGGATTTTGAAAAAGGTTTAACAGTAGGATTGCTACGTAAAGCAGATTCGTTTCATGACGGAGTTGCGATGAAATTTTTAATAGAAGTCATTCAAAAACACTTAGGAAGTCTACATGAATGATCAAAGAATGTTCATCATTTGACTTCACTTTTTTTGAATTTTTTCTTCGTATTTTTCAATTATACAAAACGATTCAATTAAGTTAGAGTAATAGTATAAGTTTATTCTTACTATTTGAATATGTTTTGTTTTATTTAAAAGGCTTTGTTTGATCATTGTGTTGGTCTACATCCGTTTTGATGCAGGAGGGCGCTTTCTACGAGCAGACCAAGAATTCTTCTGCTGAAGATGAATGGATAAAAAAAACAATATCATGCAGCAAGGTCATTTAAAAAGGAGAGAAAAGAAGATGTTAATTGCAGCAGTTATTGATGAAAAAGAAACAATTTTACCGATTGTGGAGGGAACGATTTTACGTATTTTTGATACTGAAACAAGCAGGGCAGAAGATTTTCCTAATCCTGCAGTACAGCTAAAAACAGGTAGAAGAGGCGCCGCTTTGCGGTTTGCGGAAGAAAAAGGGGCGACCACTTTTGTGGCACCACCGAACACTTTTTGTGAATTATCCTATAAAGCGGCACAGGAAGATAAAGTTGAGTTTATCCATATTCCATCGGACACAGCTTTCCCAAATTTTAAGCAATCTTTCTTAAACGGTGAAATCAAAGTGCAGGCATTTTTACCTGACAAGGAAATCTTACCAAGCTAAATAATGTTTTTTAAAATTATAAACGATAGAGGAGGAATAAAAATGGTTGAATTCATTACAATGGCACCTACTTCTGGAGATGGTGAATATGTTGGTACGGTCAATGCTGGAGAAAAATTTGATGGCTGGACAGGGACAAGTGAAAGTGCTTCTAGACTTGCAACACCCGAATATATCCAAGCCATTGCAAAAGCTACTGAAGAAGGCGGTTTTTCTACATTACTATTACCTGTTGGAGCAAATTGCTTAGACTCATTAGTTTTAGCGGCCAACTTAATTGCACATACGGACAAATTAAACATTTTGTTCGCCGTCCGCCCCGGCTTTGTATCACCTACAGTATTTGCTAAACAATTTGCAACACTTGATCAATGGTCAAATGGCAGAGTGCATTTTAATATTGTGACAGGTGGTTCCCCTGCAGAATTAGGAGCAGACGGAGACTTTTTAGATCATGATGCACGCTATCGACGAACGAAAGAATTTATTCAAATATTGAATCGCCTATTCTCAGGTGAGACATTTGATTATAATGGCGAATTTTATCAGTTGAAAAATGCGAAATTATTAGTAAAACCTACGAAGCGACCTCAAGTATTTTTTGGAGGATCGTCACCCATTGCCAAAAAAGTAGCTGCTGAATTAGCAGATGTTTATATGCTTTGGGGGGAAACATTAGAAAATACAAAGATAGAGCTTGATGAAATTAAAAAATTAGTTGCAGAGCAGCAAAGAGAAGTTAGCTATAGTATCTCTTTCCAAATCGTATTAGGAGATACTGAGGAAGAAGCATGGAACAATGCGAATAAATTAATCAGTCGAATAGATCATGCTGCATTAGAATTTAAAAACGGTTTAAATACTAATGGGGAAGCAGTTGGTGTGAAACGTCTGCATCATTTAATGGAGGATTCAAAAGAAAATAACTTTAAAATCGGACCTAATTTATGGGCTGGATTGACACAAGTACTTTCTGGTAATTCCATTGCGCTGGTAGGAACGCCAGACCAAATCGCAGATCGAATTGTTGAATTTGTGGAGTTAGGCTTCGATAAAGTGCTATTACGTGGTTTTCCACATCTAGAAACAGCTGAAAATGTTGCCACATATATCATTCCTAGAGTAAAAGAACGTCTTGCTAAAAAGCAATTAGCCTAATGAATCTTACCAAGATGGAAGAAGTTTAGTACAAAAAATGAGAGTTTGAAATTATGTAGTTAATCATCATTGAAAGCGAGGTGCAATAAGCTACAAACATATTCAAAAGATGTAACTTTCCATTCTATGTTTAGTAGCTGAATAAGATATGGAAAAAAAACAAATGAAATTGGGATTATTTTTGATGGGAACAGGACATCATATTGCTTCGTGGAGACACCCTGATGTTCAAGCGGATGGAAATGAAGATTTAAAATATTTTCAGAATATAGCAAAAATTGCTGAAAATGCAAAACTTGATATGCTGTTTTTAAGTGATGGTTTGTCCTTTACTAAATTGTCGCATCCAGCAGAGCTTGTTCGATTTGAGCCGATTACATTAATTGCTTCATTATCAGCTATTACAAAAAACATTGGATTTGTCGCTACGGCGTCTACTACCTATAATGAGCCTTTTCATATCGCTCGGAAATTTTCTTCTTTAGATCATCTGAATGGTGGACGTTCTGCATGGAATGTGGTGACTTCCTATTATCAAACAGAAGCGAATAATTTCAATCAACAAAGTCACTTAGATCACTCGTTGCGCTATGAAAAAGCAACCGAGTTTGTGGAAGTCGTAAAAGGTTTATGGGATAGCTGGGAAGAAGATGCATTAGTACGAGATAAGGAATCTGGCGTTTTCTTTCATCCAGATAAACTGCATGCATTAGATTTTAAAGGAAAATACTATTCTGTCAAAGGGCCACTCAATTCATCACGTTCACCACAGGGAAGACCTGTTATTGTTCAAGCTGGTTCTTCTGAAGCAGGGACGGATTTAGCAGCCGAAACAGCAGATGTTATTTTTACTGCTCAACAAACATTAGAAGAAGCCCAAGCTTTTTATAAAAAAGTAAAGCAAAAAGTTGTAGACTTTGGACGTTCTCCAGATGATGTCAAAATTATGCCGGGCGTTTCACCTTACGTTGGAAAAACGGTGGAGGAGGCATATGAAAAATATGAGAAGCTACAGCAGCTTATTACACCCGAAATAGGATTAGACTTCTTGTCAGAATATCTTGGTGGTTTTGATGTATCAGGCTATGACTTGGATGGACCTTTGCCAGATGTGATACCAGAAACAAATGGCAATAAAAGCCGTCGCCAACTCATCATTGATTTGGCAAAACGTGAAAATTTGACTATTCGAGAACTGTATTTGAGAGTTGCTGGTTCAAGAGGGCATCGTATTATATTTGGGACACCAGAACAAATTGCTGATCAATTAGAAGAATGGATATCTAATGATGCAGCTGATGGATTCAATCTTATGTTCTCGCATCTTCCCAATAGTCTAGAAGACTTTGTTACAACGGTTGTACCAATTCTTCAACAACGTGGAATATTCCGTACCGAATATGAGGGGGATACTTTACGTAAGAACCTCGGTCTTCCGAAAGTGGAAAATCGATATACGGAAGAGCAAGTAAAAATATAATAGGACAAGTTGATCAGCATGACAGGTTTTTAGAGAAAAAAGATGAAAGGCTACCTCCCTTCAATGTACCAAAGTTTGCACATTTCTTAGTAGGTAGGTAGCCTTTTTTATGAAAATTATTTTTTTAATACATCATGATCGACATAGCGTTCGCCATTTAATTCGCTGAGTAAGTTCACAGCTACTGCTGCTCCATCACCTGCTGTAATGATTGTATGGACGCTTACACCTGCACATGTACCAGCTGCCCAGATGCCTTCTATATTTGTTTTTCCTTGAGCATCCACGTCAAAAATGGTTTTTACTCGAGGCTCGGTACCAGCTTTCGTTGCAAGACCAGTAGCCTCTGCTAATTCAGTAAGGAAACCGGTTGCTAAGATGATTTGTTTTGCTTCTACCGTATTGTTTTCTGTAACGATTTGGAAGCCTTCAGTCGTTTTTTTAATGTCTGTTACTTTTGCTTCCACAAGTTCGGCGCCAAATTTTTTTGCTTGTTTTAAACCTGTTTCTACTAAATCAGGGCCAGAAATACCATCAGCACCATAATGATTATCTAGCCATGCTCTTTTGGTAATCCCTTGATTGCTATCAAAAATAACTGTTTTCTTTCCAGCCTTTGCAGTGAAGATTGCAGCGCTACCTCCAGCGGGGCCAGCACCAATAATTGCGATATCATACATATTAGAATTCCTCCTTTTCCTATCTATTTTACCAAATAAAAATTGAGCATTCTAAAAATATGATTTTAATTTTAGGGTCTCTGGCAAAATATGTGCTTGAAGAAATGAACATGCATATTTATTGGTGAAAAATAGTAGTTAATTTTAACTCCATTTATCATGGGGATCTTTTTTTAAATTAGTATCATAAAAAGAAATTTTTAAATTGATAGAATTTTTTTATTAATGAGTTATTGATTTAAAAAGTTTGGGATGATAATATAGATAACAATAAAAAACTATAATTCAAATCTATAAAGTAGGAATAAAAAATGTGAATATTGGCAAACATTCTTTAATTCGAAAAATAGATTTTATGTATGGGCTCTGTTGATCAATATTGTTGGTTTTGTCCACATATCGCTTTTCATTAAAGTGTGACTCATCATCTAAAGTAAAACTTTAACACAGTAGGAGGCCTTACTACTGTTCTTGCGGGATAAAGCTTTTCCGCAAAGAAATGGGCGAACATCGACAATACTACTAAACAAAACCTATGAATAATAAACTACTAGATTAGAGGTTAATAAGATGAACAATAGCAATCAAACGATTCGTAACGAGCGTGATGCAAGATTAGTGGAATATGCAGAACGTATTGCCAAGCAACTTAGTGAAACAGCTTCTGACTACGATGAAAAGGGAGAATTCCCTTTCGAACACTTTAAGATTTTAGAAAAAGAAGGCTATTTTAAATTAACGATCCCAAAGGAATATGGTGGAGAAGATCTTTCATTGTATGAAGTTCTACTTGTACAAGAAAGAATCGCGAAAGCTTCTGGTTCTACGGCACTCGCTGTTGGCTGGCATCTGATGACGTTCTTTAGCCTAAATGACTTTAGACCATGGAAAGAAGAAACATTTGCGCGAATTTGTAAAGAAGCTGTAGAAGAAGGCTCCCTTTTAAACGTTTATATTACAGAACGTGCGACAGGAAATATTATACGAGGCGGAAATCCAGGGACGATTGCAAAGAAAACAGAAGGCGGCTATATCATCACAGGGAGAAAAGCTTTTACTACATTAGCCCCTTATGTGAAACATTTTACTGTTCTAGCTTATATCGAAGAAGAAGATATCACTGCTGAGTTTTTGATCGAGAAAAATGAATCGGTTGAATTGATTGATACATGGAATGTGCTAGGAATGAGAGGTACTGGTAGTATCGATATCGCATTGCATGATGTGTTTGTACCAGATGAAGCGTTACTGGCTTATTCGGAAAAAGGGAAACCAACACGTTTTAATGGTAATAGTAGTGCCTATACTTTACAATTGCCAGCAATTTACTTAGGAATCGCTACAGCTGCAAGAGACTTTATTATTAAATATGCCGATGAAAAATATTCGCCAAGTTTAGGCAACGTTATATTAGAGGCACCACATGTTCAGCAAAAAATTGGTGAAATTGAAATTCTTATCGCAGTTTCCCGCACATTGTTATATAGCATAGCAGAAAAATGGGACAACAATGAGCACTTAAGAGATAAGTTGAGAAATGAAGTAGCTATTACCAAATATACAGTATGTAACAATGCGGTAAAAATCGTTGAATTAGCCAATCAGATTGCAGGTGGTCACTCGTTATCGAAAGATCTACCTCTAGAAAGATATTTCAGGGATGTACAATGTGGTTTATATAATCCACCATTAAATGATATGGTTGTGAGTCTTGTTTCTAATTCTGCTATTGAAAGTTATCGGAATAATAAGAAAACACACCAATTAAACTAGGAGGATCTTTAGATGACGAATAAAAAACAAATGCACCTAGGCGCATTTTTCCAAACTTTTCTAGGGCATCATTTAGCTGCTTGGCGGTATCCAGAAACAAAAACAGAAGAAGTGACTTCTTTAAGCCTTTATAAGGAAATTGCTCAACTCGCTGAACAGGGAAAATTTGATTTACTGTTTTTAGCTGACGTACTTGCACACAATGAGGAAGACATTGCCTATACACCACAAATTCGTTTAGAGGCAACTTCAGTGATGGCTGCATTGGCTGGGGTAACGGACAAGATTGGTTTAGTTGCCACATTATCTACTACATTTAATCATCCATTCAATGTTGCGAGAAAGTTTGCGACAATTGACCATATGAGTGCTGGGCGATCTGCATGGAATATTGTAACAACTGCTCATGACCATGAAGCAGCAAATTTTGGTTTAGAACATATCATCGACCATTCGCTTCGTTATGAGAAAGCAGATGAGTTTGTAGAAGTAACGAAAGAATTGTGGGATAGCTGGGAAGACGATACATTACTATTTAATCGAGAAACAGGTATTTTTCTAGATGCGAGCAAAATCCATCCTATCAATCATGAAGGAAAATACTATAAAGTGAGAGGTCCGATCAATATTCCAAGACCCCCTCAAGGTCATCCTGTTCTTGTCACAGCAAGTGCATCTGAGGATGGAAAAGAATTTGCAGCAAAGCATGCAGATATTTTATTTACAATTGCTCCTTCAACTGTGGCGGAAGGAAAAGTGATCTATGACGATATGAAGCAAAGAGTTGCCAAGTATGGAAGAAACCCAGATCACTTAAACATCATGCCAGGTATTGTTCCATTTGTGGCTAAAACGCAAAAAGAAGCAGAGGAAAAATATGAGGCATTTCAGGAGTTGATATTACCGGAACTAGGGATTGGTTGGTTATCACGCTATGTGGATCATGATTTATCCCAATATTCTCCCGATGATCCTATGCCAGAACTAAAAAATAGTAAAGATGTTAACGGAGAAAAAGGTCGTTTTGAATTGCTATCCGATCTAGCTAAAAAAGAGAATTGGACGATCAGACAATTAGCGAACTACTTTGTAAGAGGTCAAGGCCACTTATTTGTTGTTGGTTCTGGGGAATTGGTTGCAGATACATTGAGTGATTGGTTCTTAAATGGCGCAGCAGATGGCTTTAATGTTAAGTTTCCGTATTTCCCTGGTGGCGTCAAAGATTTTGTTGATTATACGATCCCTGTATTACAAGAAAGAGGATTATTCCGCACAGAGTATGAAGGAAGCACATTACGCGAAAATCTTGGCTTAGATTTTCCACAAGTAAAAAGAAGTATCAATGTGTAATCGTTTATCATTCATTTAATAGTTGCTTTTTGTGGCAAAAGCAAGGCGACCAGCACAGAAAGCATCCATCTCAATAGGTGGTGGCATGAATGAGCATATCATATACGGATGGATCAGTGGATATTTAAGCACTCACTGCATGAGAAGAGGAACTCAGGTTAAAAGACTATATTACATGGTCTGACCTGAGGGACCCGTCTCTATATTTATCACACTATACCTACTATTCTTATATGAAAAATAATAATTTTTGAGGGAGGAGTTGCACTTTGGTAGAAACGATTGAGTTATCACAGAAAAGTGAAAAAGAAGCTTTGCAAAATAAGATTGAAGTAAAATCAGTCCATTTTAGTTATGGTGAGACAGAAATATTGCAAGATATTAACCTTGAAGTCAAAGAAGGAGAATTCCTTGTTTTGATGGGACCAAGTGGATCTGGTAAAAGTACATTATTGAGGATGCTAGCTAATTTATCTCAACCAAAATCAGGTCAAATACTTTTTGATTCTCCATTAGATTTAGCGGTCGTATTTCAGGACTATTCTTTGTTCCCATGGTTAACTGCAGAGGAGAATATTGTTCTTGCCCTTAAACAAAAATTGAAAAAAACCAAAACCAAAAAAGAGCTACAGCAATTAGCAGAACAATATCTTACCTTAGTTCAATTAGGACATGCCATAAAAAAATATCCAGGTGAAATGTCTGGTGGGATGAGACAACGTGCAGCGATTGCTAGGGCACTATCTGTTGGTTCGGATTTAGTGTTGATGGATGAACCATTTGGAGCCTTGGACCCACTCACAAGAATTCAACTACAAGATTTAATTTTACAGATTAATCATGATCAAAAAAGAACGATCGTTTTTGTTACCCATGATGTAGAAGAGGCCATTATTTTAGCCGATCGAATTGTGATGTTCTCTCCTGGTCCCCCAGGAAAAGTGGTTGATGTGATTGAGGTACCTTTTGAAAAACCAAGAAATCGAAAACAATTATTTAATAGTCAAGAGTTTGTTGAATTCCGCGATTACTTATTAGGCGTTATGAATAAGGGCGTATTTGAAAAATTAAATCAATCAGAAGAAGTCTCATCAGGAGAAGGAATATAGGAGGAGTATACAGATGAAATTATTAAAGAAAAGAAAATGGTTAATGGGAAGTTTCATAGCAGCGTCGTTACTAGCGCTTTCGGCTTGTGGAGCTGCAGACAATTCAACAGGGGACACAAAAGAAGCAAATCATGCGGGACAAAAAAGTGGGGATAGTAAATATCATATCAGAGTAGGTTATTTAAAAGCGAATGGTGCACCGTTAGCAGATATTGCTGATTACGAAGGATTTTTCAAGAAGGAAAATTTAGATGTAGAATTTGTCCCATTTAACTCTTCAACAGATGGCGTAAATGCATTACAGTCGAACAAAATCGATGTTGGTTTAACCTTTGGTACAACGACTCCTTTAGCATTTATCGCTCAAGGTGCTGATTTAGATATTGTTGGTGGCCATATGGAAGGCGGTCACCCTGTATATATTCCAAAAGAAGACATTGGTAAATATAAATCCTTTGCTGATTTTAAGGGAAAAACGATTGGGGTCGTTCCATTAGGCGTACCGGATGTTGTGTTTAAATCGGCTTTGAAAAAAGCAGGAGTAGATCTTGAAAAAGACGTAAAATTTGTTGAATTCAAAACGGTTGCGAATTTAATCGATGCTGCTGGTGCACGTAAAGTAGATATTGCCTTTGGAAACTCAGGATTTTTATCAAAAGCAAAAAGTCTTGGTTTAGAACCATTTGCATGGAGTAACGATGTGCAACCAGGACATGTTTGCTGCCGTGCTGTAACACGAGGAGATATTTCAAAGACCGATTCAGTTGCCTATAAGAAGTTCTTAAAAGGCCTTATTCAAGCAGAACGAGTAAAACAGGATAGCCCTGAAACAGCATTAAAGGCTTCAAAAGAGCGTATTAAACTGGATGATAAGACAGTAAACGAAATTGTCAATGAAAAACACTTAGTCAATTCAGCAGATCCAAGTAAAAAGCAAGTTGTGAAATTATGGGATGAAATGAAACAACTTGGTTATTTAAAAGATGGTGCAAACGTAGATTTGAATAAACATTTTAATCTTAAATTTTATGAAGAAGCTTTAAATGAATTGATCAAAGAAAATCCAGATGATGATTATTATAAGAAGATATTAGAACGCTATAAACAACAAAATCTATAAATGAGGGATTTTATGTTAAAACTAAAACAATATTCAATTACTTTCTTCATAGCAGTTGGGTTAGTAGGCATTTGGGTTTATATTACATCCTTTACCAGTTGGGTAAATCCAGTAATATTTCCCCCAGTATCTAAAATTATTGATGCGTTTGTAAAAGGGTTTCCAGATTTACTAAAAGGGTTTGTTAGTTCAATGGGTTTATTGGTTCCAGCAATTTTCCTTTCATTAGTATTAGGGATCGGTGGAGGGCTGTTCTTTGGCCTCCACCAAAAATCCAGGGAAATTTTATCACCCTTTTTTCATACATTTAGTCCATTACCACCAACTTTATTTATCCCATATGCAATTGCGTTATTACCAACGTTTAAGCTTGCATCTATTTTTATCTTGTTTATTGGTGCATTTTGGCCTATTTTTCTTGGTACTATCCAAGGTATTGCACTCATCGATAATCATTATTGGGATAATACGAAAACATTGGGGATTAAGGGAAAAGACTTTATCTTCAAAGTCGTTTTACCTGCAAGCGCACCTTATATTTTAAGTGGAACGGGAACAGCTTTAATACTGTCATTTATTGTTCTTATGATGGCAGAAATGTTTGGTGCTCAATCAGGCATGGGGCATTTTGTTCAATACTATACAGACTTTTCGCAATATGACTATGTATTGGCGGGGATTATTTTTAACAGTATCATTATTTTAGCGATTATTGTTGCTTTCGAAAAAATAAAAAAACGCATTCTATTTTGGATGAACCTTAAAAGTGAGTGATGGAAACTAGATGCAATTGAAGCGGAGAAAAATCACAAAATGGCTGATTTTGCTGAGTTTGTTCATTTTACTAGTAGGGTGTCAGAAGCAGCAATCGTCAGCGGATTCTATTGTTATTTTAGATACGAAGATGTACAGCAATAAAAAGAATATAAAAGTCAATGAACCTTTTATCGCAACAGCAGAAATAAAGGCTAAAAAGGATATCCATAAAGATACAACTGTAGAATTTGAGATTATCGAAAATGGCGTATCAGTAGGGACGGCTGAGCCAACGTATAAAGGAAACGGCAAGTATTCATTGGAACTGATGTTTTCATCGAAGGGCGAACAGATTATCACTGCTCACATTAACTATAAAGATCACTATGAGATGCCTTTTCTAACATTGAACGTAGGCGAATGAGGTGAAGCTGATGGCTAAAACAAAAGAGCATAAAGCAAAGAACCGTAAAATTTTAAGAGGTGTTATTGCTTTCATCTTATTAGTGGCAGTTGGTTATGTCCTGTATAATGAAATATTTATAAAGCAACAAGCTACTCAAACAGCGGCTGATGGACCAAAAGCCCCTCCATTTTCATTGAGCGATTTAGATGGTGTTGAGCATAAGCTTGCGGATTATAAAGGAAAAGGTGTACTCATCAACTTTTGGGCGACTTATTGTCCACCTTGTAAAAAGGAAATGCCCTATTTAGAAAGTGCATACAAGGATTATAAAGACCAAGGAGTTGAAGTCCTTGCGATCGACGCGGGAGAACCGATGCTGATTGTCAATCAGTTTCTGGCTGATAAAAATGTAAGTTTCCCTATTTTATTGGATGATGGAGATGTACTTGATTCATATCAAATCATCAATTTGCCAAAAACTTTTTTAGTAAATAAAGATGGTGTAATCATAGACAAAATAGACGGCGAAATGACAGAAAAAGATATTCGAAAGTATATGGAACGAATAAAAGCAAAATAAAGTGAAACTCCATCAGTGGGGGTTTTCTTCATCCCCCACTGAAGTAGAGGAACTCAGGTTAAAGGCGCCACGTCCTGTGGCAACACCTGAGTGACCAACATCTTGTTGGCCCGTTAAAGCGGGATAAAAATTCGAGTGACTTGATTTTATCCCGCAGAATTTAGACTATTTTCCATATATACTTGAATATTTAGATTTGGTTGTTCTGCTTCAGAAGGCGCTTTCCGCGGGTTTGACCTCAATCTCCTCCAACCCTGCATGGAGCATGTGGTGTTGAGAGTACCCGGCGTTCGCTCGTGGGAAAAACGAGCCATCTGTAGGGGCAATCAGTTGAGGACAACAATTATGATCGACAGCCTTCAATAATCGACGCCTAAAGAATGATGTATATTTCACCTTTTTTACGCCTGTGGCATATTCTAAAACTAGTTCTCTATTGCATTATGCTTCAAAACCTACTAAAATAATAGAAGTAATATGGTTATGTAGGTAGTAAATCTAATTTTGTTAAATTGGATACATTTAAGAGGGGAAAAATATGAAGGTTGCTAAAAATATACATGAATTAATAGGTTCAACGCCGCTGCTAGAAATCACTCATTTTTCTATTCCAGAAGGCGTTCGAATTTTTGCTAAATTAGAGTATTTTAATCCTGGTGGCAGTGTTAAAGACCGCTTGGGTGTCGAACTGCTAGAATCGGCTATTGCGAGCGGAGAGTTAAAGCCAGGCGGAACAGTTATTGAACCCACAGCTGGAAATACAGGCATTGGTCTAGCATTAGCTGCGATCAATCGGGGCATCAATGTCATCTTTTGTGTCCCTGAAAAGTTTAGTTTTGAAAAACAAGAAATTATGAAAGCATTAGGCGCTACGATCGTTCATACGCCTTCAGAAGATGGAATGCGCGGTGCGATCGATAAAGCAAAAGAATTACTGAAAGAAATACCCAATTCCTATTGTCCTCAGCAATTTGCGAATCCTTCTAATCCAAATGCATATTATAAAACACTTGGACCTGAAATTTGGCAACAGCTAGATGGCAACGTAAATGTTTTTGTTGCTGGTGCTGGTACGGGTGGCACATTTATGGGTACAGCAAGATATTTAAAGGAAAAGAACCCAAATATAAAAACAGTCATTGTTGAACCAGAGGGATCTATCCTTAATGGTGGTAAACCTGGCTCTCATAAAACAGAAGGAACTGGAATGGAGTTTCTTCCAGTCTTTATGGATAAAGCGTATTTTAATAGCATTCATACGATTCCAGACGAAGAAGCATTTCATCTTGTCAAAGAATTAGCAAGAAAAGAAGGCTTGTTAGTCGGAAGTTCTTCTGGCTCAGCTTTTGCAGCTGCTTTAAGGGAAGCGGCCATTTCACCAAAAGGTACTAATATCGTTGTGATTTTCCCTGATTCTAGTGATCGTTACTTAAGTAAAAAAATATATCAAGGTGGTATTTAAAGATGAGAAAAAAAACACAGTTAATCCACGGAGGTATTTTTGGAGATGACCATACTGGAGCTGTTTCAGTACCTATTTTCCAAGTAAGTACCTATAAACAAGATGGTCCAGGCAATCATCGAGGATACGAATATTCACGAACAGGGAATCCAACTCGACATGCCTTAGAAGTGCTCATCGCTGAATTAGAGAGCGGAAAGCGCGGATTTGCTTTTGCATCAGGTATGGCAGCAACAACTGCTGTATTTACGTTGTTTAATCAAGGAGATCATGTGTTAGTAACAGATGATGTATACGGAGGCTCATTCCGCGTCATCACAAAGGTTTTGAGTCGTTTCGGAATTACAGCAACATTTATTGATACAAGCAATTTAGCTGAGATTGAAAAGAATATTCAATCCAATACAAAAGCAATCTTCCTTGAATCTCCAACGAATCCATTGTTGAAAATTACAGATATTGCTGAAATAACGAAAATAGCGAAGAAGAATAATTTATTAACCATTGTCGATAATACATTTGCGACTCCATACTGGCAAAATCCACTAACACTTGGTGCAGACATTGTTGTTCATAGTGCGACAAAATATCTTGGAGGACATAGTGATGTTGTAGCAGGCTTGGCTGTTGTGAATAGTGAAGAACTTGGAGAAAAACTTCATTTTATTCAAAATGCAACTGGAGGCGTGCTAGGACCTCAAGATTCTTGGTTGTTATTACGTGGGATCAAGACACTAGGTATTCGTATGGAAGAACATGAGTACAATGCCCATAAAATTGCAGAATTCCTTGTTCAGCATGATCAGGTTTCAAAAGTTTATTATCCGGGATTAGTCAATCATCCAAATCATGAAATTGCGAAAAAACAGGCTCGTGGTTTTGGTGGAATGATTTCCTTTGATGTAGGAAGTGGCGAAAAGGCAGCAAAAGTACTAACAAGTGTCAAATACTTTACACTTGCTGAAAGTCTTGGTGCTGTTGAGAGTTTAATCTCTATTCCTGCACTTATGACACATGCTTCTATCCCAGCAGAACGCCGTGCAGAACTTGGTATCACGGATGGTCTAATCCGCATATCCGTTGGTCTTGAAGATGTTGAAGATTTGATTGAGGATTTGACGCAAGCGTTGAATGCATAAAATAGAAAAGAACCAGCTCCAATATTCAAGAGCTAGTTCTTTTTTTATTTCTTAAAACTAATATGGTCATTTGTTATTTAAGCACAAGCGTTTCAAATGTAATGGAACATTTTATTTTATCCCGCATGAACGATCTTCGACATCAAGCCACAAGTAAAAAGCAAAAGGGATAAATAGATAAAATCAGTTATTTGAAAAAGCTTGACTGATCCCACTAATGCCCAGCGAGATGCAGAAAATCCCTATTGATGATTTTTTTCTTTATACAACATTTTAGGATATATTAGGTATGATAGTATTGTGATTACATTATTGGTAATTTTGTTTAAGCTAGTCATACTTAGAATGGTAGGGCTTTTTATTATGGTTATCAAATATGTAATATGATTACACTATTTCTTGTCTTATAGTAATTAAAGAAGGAATCACGGAAGAAATTAATAGTGATTATTTTAATAGAAAAGATTATTACTGATTACATTAACAAAATGGATTTCTTTAAAAGCAAAATTCACTTGCAAAATTAAAACTCAATAATTAAAAAGTATTTTTATATTGCTTATTTTTATAAAAAATGGTTTTTATAAATAAAAATTACCATAAAAATAAAATCACTATAATTATACTTTTATATCCATTTGTATTCAATACTTTAATTTATGTATTTTTTTGTATAAAATTTTAATGGAGGGAGGCATTGTAAAAGGAAAAAATTATAAAGAAAAGGGAGAGAAATAGTTAATGAAGAAAATTATATGTACAGCACTAGCTTTTTCTGTCGCATTATCAGGAATTACACCGATATTTAGTACTCAGGCAAAAGCAAAAAGTAAAAGTGTAACAGTGCAGGAATTGACAAATGAATTGAATGCTAAAGAGAGAAATGATTATACTCTTAAAGAGGCTGAGTCATTATTTGTAAACTTTTTAAAAAGTAAAAATATAAACTTTGAAGTTGGTTCAAAAGAATTTACAGATTATGCAATAACGCAATTTTATTCCGATGATATCGATGAGGATTTATTAAATACTCCTCATTACGATGTGATTACGGCTTACATATCTGAATATGTATATGCTTATGAAACAACAATTGGTACTATTGATAATGAGATTTTAGATAATCTCATTAAACCCTCTCTAAGAAATACATTAAATTCTGATGTTTTTGCAGATATAGCAATTGATGATGAAAAAAAAGACTTTAATGAAAGACTGAATATTCAAAAGCAAAAAACAATTGGAGAAATAGAACATGAAATTGCTAATGATGAGACTGGGGAAAATGAGAACAAAACAAATAGATTGATCACATTAGCTAGTACTTATAGTGTTAGTAAAGCAAAGGCTTACGCAAAAAAGTGGTATGATGGTAGGAATTCATCTTATGAAAAATATTCTAATGATTGTACTAACTTTACCTCTCAAATTCTAAGAGCTGGTGGTAAAAGCATGAAAAAGCCAAGCACTATAAATAATGTTCTAAATCATGATACTGATTATTGGTATTATACGCAAATTTCGCGTGTTGGTACGTTACTTAATGCAAGATCAACATCCTGGTCTGTTGTTTCTGATTTTTACGCATATTGGAGTCAAAAACAATCAACTAAATCTAGTACAAGTAAATCGACTCTTATTAGCTATGCTGATGAAGGAGATATGATTCAATTCAAAAAAGAGGGTTATACTCGTTATTCTCATACAATGTTTGTATATGATAAAGCCGATGGCACTCTTTATTTGTCAGGTCATACTGATAATTACTTGAAAAGAAACTTTAAGAATATAAGTAAGGCTTGGGTAAAGTATAGAGTTATTAAATTTTAATGTAGTTAATTTAAAAAGTAGGTGTAGAAGAATTCTACACTTACTTAATAATTCTCTAAAAATACATAAGCATTTTTAATAGTGTACTTTATTCATAAATTTCGCTATTATTATATAATGTATTAACATGTTTTTCACGAATTACCGTATATAATGAAAGAAGGTATAATATGAAAAAAATGAAAAATTCATATATTATTTTAATAGTATTAGCAGTTTTTGCAGTATTTATTTATTTAAGTTACTCAACCCCTAGTCTCGAAGGCACTTCGAAAAATGACATTTGGAGAGTGACTTATAAAAAATATAAAGAATCTGATGGCGCTATGGGATGGAAAGTGGCTGTAGAACAAAAAAATAAGAAAAAAGTAAATGTAAAAAAAATTGTATTTTTAGAGGATCATAAAAAATTGTCAGAACAAACGGAATTTTATAGTGGGAAAGATATTGATGGGACTGTATATTCTTTGCATCCATTTTCATATCCTGATTTATATTTAGGAAGTGCTCCGAAAAAGAATCATATTTATTATGTGACAATTACATGGGAAGATAATAAGGGAAAAACATATATGGATAAAGTGAAATTAGAGTGAAATAAAAACCTTTATGTGATTTAAAACATACTAACATTAGTAGTACAAACCGAGGCCATGGTTTGTGCTACTATTTTTTTATAGTAGAAGTGAAGAAAAGCCGACCTGGGATCATGAATCCGTATCAAAAACCGGCTGACTTCACACCCTTATGTAAATCAATTTAGTATGTTGGGTCCAAGAGATCATGTAATAAGAAAATGGAATCCATAAGGAACTGTGAAGACTTCTATAATTGGCTAAAAAGGAGAAAATGATGAATCACATTATTGCACTCGATGTCAGTAAAGGAAAAAGTACAATTGCCATTTATAATGGCTATAAACAATGTGAATTTGAAGGTGAGTTGTTTCATACTCGTATTGATTTTCAGCAGCTATACCAAAAAATTGAAGAAATAACGGCTCTTGATGGACAAGCCCCTGAAATCGTATTTGAGGCAACTGGTGTCTATTCAGAACCAATTGAAAAATTTCTATGTGATTACGGTTATACATACTGCCGTATGAATCCACTTGAAGCGAACATACAAATGGCTTCAATGCGTCGCCACAAAACAGACATCAGTGATGCACATGAACTTGCGAAAACGCATTTTAAAAATGATCGTAAAACGACGTATGTACAAGAGGAATATTATGAACAGATGCGTGCCATTACACGTTATTATGATGAAATTGATGAGTAAATCATTCTTTTACGTAGTCGAATGCACGCAATTTTACAACTATCGTTTCCAGAATTAGAACGCCATATTACACCAAGTTCAGCCCTATTTTTAAATTTGGTACAGTTATATCCGCATCCTGCACTTCTAAAAGAACATTCCAAGACGGTCATTAAAAATCGTTTAAAAAGTAATATACGTAAAAATCTATCACTAGAGCGTGCAAAGAAAAAAGCATTCGAGTTATTAGAAGTTGCGGAGAATTCTTATCCAGCGATTGCACCATCAGCTATTCGTTGTCATCAAGTGCGTGATTATGCACGACGTATTGCAGATTTAATGGAGAAAAAGGACCAGCTGGTGAAACAAATGGCGGTAATGTCTGAAGAAAGAAAAGAATATACAGTATTACGCTCTATTCCAGGCATTGGTGATACAACGGCATGCCGATTAATCGGAGAATTAGGTGATATTCGTCGCTTTAAAAACGCGAAACAGATCAACGCCTACGCAGGGATTGATATTATGCATTATCAATCTGGTCATACACAGTACCAAGACCGTATTAATAGACGAGGAAATAAAAAGTTACGAAAGATATTATACTTTATGATTTGTACAATGCTTATGGCGAAAGGAAAACCAAACCATTTCGTAGATTATTATTACAAATTAAAAACGCAACCTCAGAGAAAGCCTCATAAGGTCGCGATTGTGGCATGTATCAATAAGTTTTTGAAAGTGACATTTCATCTATTGACACATGGCATACTTTACGATTATGAGTCCGCACTACCAGCTCAGAAATCATAAAACATAAAAGAATTTACTGAAATATACTTGACTAATCGTAAGAAAGAGTTTGGATGTTATTTGATTAAATATTAGGCAACTTTCTCGGTGGTGAGTTCTAAACATCAGAGGAATATTGTCATCGAATTTTTATAGTAAGTGAACTCTCATGAGCAATTACTCTGTACTTGAAAAGTTTTGTACATAGAATCACAAAATCATACACATGGAAGTCTTAAGACTTTTTATATGAATAGAGAGTATGATTGACAGCCATATTGATTCAAAAAATTAGGGCAAATATTTAGTGACAATTTTAAAAATGCTGTATTTTTAACCCTATTTATATAGATTGCAGCGAAGACTTGTTTAAGTTTTCGAAAATGCATGAGCATTTCCTTCGTGCGGTACCACTCAGTGAAGCCCATTCAATGTCCAGCGGGAAAAGCGAGCAGATGAGAGATCCTGCACGAACGATTTAATGAGAACGCCATGTTCTGTGGCAACGACTTCGTGACCAGTGTCCTGTTGCCTCAAGCGGCTCAGTGTTCGCCCGCAGGAAATGAGCAAGTCGTAGCGAAAATCAATGATACTCTATATTTTTGCAGATAAAATGAGATAATCAACAAGCCTATATGATTAATTTAAAATACAATGTAAAAACGATTAAAGTTACTAAACAGCAGCTTTAGTCGTTTTTTTAGCTTTTTTAATCCATAAAAAATCTAGATTCTATTTATTTAAAAAATTTTGTTCCATTTTCCCAAAAATATGTTAACCTATAATTAAAACAAGTTAACAAAGGAGAATGGGATATATAATGACATCAAATGTTTCTAGAACAAAAAGTAAATTTTCAACACTAGATATTGTTTATTGTGGTTTGTTTGCAACTTTAATGATGATTGGGGCGAATATTACATCTTTCGCGCCGTTTTTAGTAGTTGGTGGGGTGCCGATTACACTTCAACCGTTATTTGCCATTTTAGCAGGACTAGTTTTGGGTAGCCGCTTAGGGGCTGTTTCAATAACTGTTTATACACTTCTTGGTCTAGTAGGCGCGCCTGTATTTGCAAAATTCAGTGGTGGTTTCTCGTCTATTCTGAGCCCAACATTTGGATTTATCGTAACATTTATTCTTTCCGCTTATGTTGCAGGAAAAATGGTTGAATATCGCCGTACAAAAACAATGTATATCACTGCAGCACTTGTTGGAATAGCTATTAATTATTTGATTGGTACAAACTGGATGTATTATGCGTATAAGCTTTGGGCAGCAGCACCAGAAGGTTTTACTTACAAAATGGCATGGCTTTGGATGATCCCACCACTTCCAAAGGATATTATTTTAGCTGTATTTGCCGGCATATTTGGGTACCGCTTACAAAAAATTATAAAGGTGGGGCATTAAGATGAATTACGAAAAGGTCGCAAATCAAGTAATCAATGGTTATCAAATTTCAGATGAAGAAGCGTTCAACATTTTAAATTGTCCAGATGTAGATTTATTGAAGCTATTAGATGCTTCCTATCAAATTCGTCATCATTATTTTGGCAACAAAGTAAAGCTTAACATGATTATTAATACGAAATCAGGGTTGTGTCCAGAGAACTGTGGCTATTGCTCTCAGTCCATTGTTTCAAAAGCGCCGATTGAAAAATATCCAATGATGAAACAAGCTGAAATTGTAGCTGGGGCAGATCGGGCAGCCTCCTTAAATGTAGGCACATATTGTATTGTTGCAAGTGGAAGAGGTCCGGTCGATCGAGAAATCGATATTGTTGTGAATTCAGTAAAAACGATTAAAGACAAGCATAAGGATATGACGATCTGTGCGTGTTTAGGAATTTTGAAGCCTGAACAAGCGGAACGTTTAAAATCGGCTGGTGTAGATCGCTACAATCATAATATCAACACATCTGCTAGAAACTATAAGAACATTACAACAACGCATACATATGATGATCGTGTGCAAACTGTTAAACAAGCAAAAGCAGCTGGTATTTCACCATGTTCTGGTGTAATCGTTGGTATGAAGGAAACACAACAGGATGTTATTGATATGGCAAGAAGTTTACGAGCACTAGATGCGGATTCGATTCCTGTTAATTTTTTAAATGCTATTGAAGGGACACCGCTGGAAGGAACACATGAGCTAACGCCTCGTTATTGTCTAAAAGTATTAGCGTTATTCCGTTTTATCAATCCGACAAAGGAAATACGGGTTTCTGGTGGCCGCGAAGTGAACCTAGGCTCACTACAACCATTAGGCTTGTACCCGGCAAATTCTATTTTCTTAGGCGACTATCTTACAACAGATGGACAACCAGGTGTTGAAGATAAGAAAATGCTCGAAGAAATGGGATTTGAAATTGATCTAGCCCCATTGCATAAGAGTGCTTGTATGTAAAATAATTAAGATTTTTCTATTAAAAAATGGGGTGTCCAGAAAGTATTCGGACAACCCCATCTTTGTATAGGAATGACTAGCTTAGTTTTTTTATGAAGACTACTTTTAAATAATTAAATTCCGGAAAGTCTCGATTTGCCCGAAAGTCCTTTGGTAGTCCATATTGGTCGATCATTTTATATTTTGTATTTGTTTCTTTAAATGCCTGTTCGATAAAAGACTTGAATTTCTTCATCCCAAAGCTTGCATTATTGGTGGAAGCAACAATAATACCATTCTTTTCAGTAATAGCAATGGCATCTGCCAACAATTTTGGATAGTCCTTCGCAGTAGAGAAGGTCATCTTTTTAGTGCGTGCAAAACTTGGAGGATCTAAAACGACTAAATCAAATTTCAATTCATGTCGAATAGCATATTTAAAGTAGTGGAATACATCCATAACCTTAATATCTTGAGCTTCAAAATCAATGCCATTGACACTGAATTGTTCGATTGTTTTGGCTAAACTTCGCTTTGCAAGATCAACACTAGTTGTTTTGCGAGCACCACCTAATGCAGCAGCTACTGAAAAAGCACCTGTATAAGAAAATGTATTGAGCATATTCGTTCCTTTAGCGTAACGATCACGAATCGCGCGTCGGACATCGCGTTGATCAAGGAAAATACCTGTCATTGCACCATCATTTAAGTTAATGGCGAAGTTCATGCCATTTTCTTTCACTATGATAGGAAAGTCGCCTGCAGTTCCCATTACAAAATCGTCTTGATCCACATATTGACCTTTCGTATCGAAACGTTTTTTCTCATAGATTGCTTTGTAATCAACGAATTCATTTAAAGCGTTATAAATGTATTCCTTAAAAGAATATATTCCTTCACTATACCAACTCGCCATATAATATCCATCAAAATAGTCGATGGTTAAGCCACCAATACCATCACCTTCACTATTGAAGATACGGAAAGCGGTAGTTTCACCATTATGGAAAAACTCTTCACGATGGGATAAGGCTATTTTAATCTTTTTATTAAAGAAAGATTGATCGATTTGTTCATGCTCTTTTGTAGTTAAAATCCAGCCGATTCCTTTATTTTGAAGACCGTAATAACCAGTTCCAATATAGCGGTTATGCTGATCTACTAAACGAATAATTTCGCCTTCTTCTAAAGGTTCTTTGTGTTGAGTGGCATCTTTTAATATGAGTGAATAGCCTCTTTTTAGTTCAGGAACATACTTGGGGTCTATTCGTAAAGTACGTATATTTGTCATCTTGATCTTGTCATCCTTAAGGTTTATTTTCCTCATTATCGCATTTTTTCGGAAGAAATGCGAAAGTAAGTATCTTATATGAACGCCGAAAAAGAATACGCTCTTCTCAATCCCATTAGTTTAAATAGGAAGAGTGAGCGATACTAAAAAGCATTTTGACTTAAAAGAGCTCAAAATGTTTTTTTAGCTCTTTATATGTAAAAAATGTCCAATAAAATGGCTGAAGTATTAAAAACCACGTGGATATTAGCCGTTTTGTATTATTTGTAATAAAAAGTAACGACATTGTAAATGAAATTGCGTTGTTTCTTTACCGTGATTTCACTAAGATTAGTACATAAGTTAATAAATATTTAACGAATTGCATTGAATAAATCAAAAAAAGACTAAAATATTGGAGGTACAATATCTACATGAATAAGAAAAGCGTATTAGCAAGTACATTAACCTTAGCATTAGGCCTTGGTACATTATTAGGGGCAGCTCCTCAAGAACAAGTCCAAGCTCAAACTCAAACTCCAACTAAAACTAATATTCATCAAAATTTACATATAACAACTGTTTCAAGTTCCAAAGCGGTTAAATTTTCAGGAAAATACAAAACAACAGCAGCTCTTAATATGAGAAAAGGAGCTTCAACAAAATATAAAAGAATTACAACTCTCAAAAAAGGAGCAGTTGTAACAGCTAAATATAAGAAAACGACAAGTGGTAAAAAATGGTATAAAGTAAAATATAAAAGCAAATATGGCTGGGTTTCAGCTTCATATGTGAAAAAGTACAAAAAAGCAAAAAAAGTTTCTAGTGCAGTAGCTGCAAGTAAAGTTATTAGTGCTGGTAAGAAGTATTTAGGAGTACCTTATGTATGGGGAGGTATGTCACCATCAGGATTCGATTGTTCAGGTTTTACAGCATATGTTTACAAAAAAGCGGGTTATGGTACATTGCCTCATAGCAGCCGTACACAATATTCTGTTACAAAACGAGTAAGTAAACCGGCTGTTGGTGATTTAATCTTCTTTGGTGCAACACCAAGTAGTCGTTCTATTACTCATGTAGGAATTTATGCAGGAAATAACTTAGTGCTACATGCAGCAGGCAACAAAGTTCAAATCCAAAGTGTAGCAAAAGGAAGCTATTGGGCTCCACGTATTATTGGTTATGGTTCACTATAAGTAAAATAATTAGTAACTATTTGAAAAGTCATGCTTGATAAAAAAATAATTCTTCAACTAGTCAATAAGGATCTGCTCATTCTAATTTTTAGAGAGGAGCAGATTTTTTTTGCGACGAGAGCGAAGTGGCAGAAGCAGATCTTTTTTGCGACGAAAGCGAAGCGACAGGAGCAGGTCTTTTTTTGCGACAGGAGCAGATTCTTGTTTATCGAACAAATACTTGTTTGCATTGTTTAAGATGATTGACATTGATTTCGGGAGCGGATAGAGCCTCTGGCGAATATTACGGATTTTGAAGAGGAGTTTTTTCGAACAGTCTTGAAAAGGACAATCGCGCCCCAGTGTAATTGTAATGGATCTTTTGCATCCTGATGATTTTTTCTCCATGTTTTAATTATTCAGTATCTACATAAAAAGCTCTAAGTAAGAGAAAATGCGATCTCTCACTAGAGCTCTCGTTTAAGCTTTTGTGGCAGCACCAATGCTAGAAACGATTTCTGCAATGACAATTTGGCTGCCAAGTAATGGTGATTCCTTTGGTGCTTCTCCTGATTTAGGTTCTGGACGTTTATGGGCTTGTTTAAAAGCGTCGCTTTCACGCCATTTTTTAAAGCCTTCAAGGTTTTTCCAATACATATTAACGCTCATCTCATCATATTCTTCAAAATCTTTGCAAACAGCAACTTCTACTTTTACAAATCCCTCAAATGACTGCAATGCACCTGGACGTGTGAAGTTGGGCGCCATTTTTTCAGCGAAGCCTTTTTTCACTTTGATGCGGTTAGTGACTACGTACATATCGAATCGCTCCTTTAGAATCAAAAGTATGTTTTCAAAGAAAGCGTATATCAAATGGAGTCTTTAAAGCAAATGAGAGCCATTGCAAAAGGAAGATTTTCGTTGATTTTGGGGTTGTGAGGAGTGGAAATCAAAGCGTTTGTCTGCAGTCAAACAGAGGAATATTAAGCATTGTGTCAAACAAAAACTAAAAAAACATCAGTAGCATTGAGGGTGGGCTACTGATGTTTATAAGGAGAGTCTTTCATTTGTCATGCAATATCCAACTTTATACAATATAAAGCGATGTACCACAATTGCATAACGTCACTAACATGTTGATGTCAGTCATTAGAATAAAGGAGGGTCTAATTCCAACTATTCTAATTGGATATATTATAAAATGTAAAAGTGATATTTGCAATACTAATAATATAAAAATAGTGAAAAATCAAAAGTTTTTGAATTAAATTGGATACTAGTACAACACTAAGCATGCTGTTGAATCTTTAATTGTGCATTTGCACAAATTTTCTGGAGAAGAAGAAGATTGCTAGAATAATGCCGTGAATTCCTGTAAAATATGAGAAAGAATATTCAGAATAATCATTGATCTTTTTAGCGATGTATATACAAATTAAGGGGTGATTGTATGTTAAAAAGATTGCTCAGGTTTTTAGGGTTTATAACAGATGAGTTGGATGATGATTATGACGACACAATACACCATTACAATTCATGAAAGTAAAAAATAGCCGACTCGGAATATTTTTTGATTCCAAGCCGGCTATTTTATTTTTGAATCGATAAACTTAATTTGATGGATAGAATTGGATCATTAACACACCTGATAATAAATGGCATTATACATTTTGAAACCCTATTGATTTTAAATAAATTTTTCTTTTTTGAGCATATTTTTAATTTCATCTTTCGTCAATAAAGAATTTTCAATTTTTTCTATTTGTGGATCGATCGTAGAAGCGCCCTTTTGGTTGGCAGAGATTAATAGCAAATCTTCATCAAGTGAGGATGCAAGGTCTTTCTCATTTTCTGCTATAAGCACTTCTTTTAATTTTTCACCTGGTCTAATACCAATTTCAATGATTTTCACATCGCTTTTCCCTGAATGCTCAATAAGAACTTCAGCCAAATCAATGATCCGGAAAGCGTCCATATTCATCACAAATGTTTCTCCGCCTTGAGAAATACGGGCTGCTTTTAACAATATTACAATAGCTTCTCTAGGAGAAACAAAGTAGCGAATCATTCTTTTATCCGTTATATGGACTTCTCCTAATTCCGCAATCTGCTTTTGGAAGAGCGGTAGTACACTACCACTACTCCCTAATACATTGCCCCCTCGAACACATGAAAATTTAGTATCAGACAATTTACTATTAGCATGGATGATTAGTTTTTCACCGAGCGCCTTTGTCATTCCATAAGTATTAGCGGGATCAGCTGCTTTATCAGTAGATACATAAATCACTTTTTTTATATGGTTTTCTACTGCCGCATCAATGACATTTTGTGTACCTAATATGTTGGTTTTGATGGATTCTACAGGATTTTCCTCACATATTGGAACATGTTTAAGTGCTGCTAGGTGAAATAAATAATCAACGCCCTCTGTGGCTGCTAATAGTGCTGCTTTATCTCTTATATCCCCTATGAAAAAGAACAGATTATCATTAGCCATCTTTCTTCTTAGTTCAACTTGGCTATTTTCATTTCTTGAATAGACGATTATTTTTTTGGGGTGAAATGTAAGAAGCTGACGAATCAATTCTTCCCCCCAAGAACCAGTCCCCCCTGTTACGAGTATGGTTGAGTCCTTATACACAGTAGCTCCTCCTATAATACCGCTAACAGTATTTAGATTATTGTTCAAGTTTGATACCACTAAGGATTTGATCCCAAAGATGATGGTTTCCTTCCCATTTATCATAGTTTGGAAAATCAACTGCGTACACATTTGGAAGCGGCCAGTTTTTTTCTACAATGCCACTCACATGTGTGTGGTTGACAAGCAAAATACTGAAATCATTTTTGACTAAATTTCTTAAAACAGCTTGCAATCCTACTACATCCTCAAAGCTTCCTTCAGTTCTTACAAAAAGAATACGTTTAGCTGTTTCCATTTTTTCGAGGAAACGTTTTGTCCGCCGATTATATTTTTCCATCACTTCATCGTAAGAACCAAGATAAGTTAAAGAGTTCTTGTCTGTTCCGAAGTCGTGATTGGATACAAAGTGATAATGATCATCAGAAACACAGATCATGTGTGGTACACCAGGACCAACAATTCTTAAATTTCCAAATTTCATGAGTCCTTGGAATCTATTTTGTAGCAATAAGTTAACTTTTGATAATTCGGGAGTGGCTGCCCAGTCGAATACTCCAGAATAAGGTCGGAGTTGATGTTTTTTTAATTGAATGGAAGTCAAACACAAATCACCTAAGCTAAATATTGCATCATAATTTCCCATTAATTCTTGTCTATTCATTTTGCACCTCTCCTGTAAGAGTTTTAATTTTGTCAAAGAGATGGAGGCGAGTATAAATAATGATTAATGAATCAAAAGAACATAAACTCCTTTTAAGTATTTAGCTAGGTTTAAGGAGTATTGCTTACACTACCCAAAACTCAAAAGATGAAGACTGGGGCTGCCTAAGAAGGTTCCACAAAATAAAAATCCTCTATGCTCTCCGCAAGCCAAGTACGAATCATACCATTCCTAATTCTTTACCTAGCTCTCATATCCGTGTTTTTTCTTGTGAGTCTACGTGTATTTTTCTTTTGAGACAGCCCCAGAGTGATCGATTGTAAAGTGTGAGATCAACAATTGACATCTTCAAGCCTGCATGTACAGTGTATTTCCTAATATAGATGAGGAAAATACATGATCAACTCGTTAAATATAAAGCTTTACCATCTATCCGATTGTTTTTGGATAAAAATTCACGATTTCAAGAACAATTGGGCTACCAGCAGGGATTTCAGATTCTTCTGGGACAGAAATGATTAATGATCCAATCCCTTGTTCACCTGCTGTATATGCAAAGGTATCATCCATTTGTAATACACCGTTTACAAAAACATGGAAATAGTTATTATTTAAATTAAGAACGGGTAAAGTTTCTACCACTTCTCCTGAGTCGTTTAAAAAATCATTTGTATTAATTTTATAGGTTGTTAAACTTTGAACAGTTTCAGGTACTTCATAAAATAAACGTGTTACTAATGGTGAAGTTGAAAAATTTTGATGACTATTGATGGCAAGCTTAAGAATCTTTAATGCCAAGAAATCACTCCTTTTTGTTTTTTCATAGCATCATATGTAGTAAAAAAGTTTTGAATCGGGACATTGGTAAGGTAAAAAGCAAAAATAAGAATTTTTTCCTAATTCGAACCATTTTTTTTGAAAGTACATATTAATAAGAAAAAAGCCTTTTTACTGAAAAACAGGAGGAATGTTATGCAGAGAAAAAAGGATACATTAGATAATTCATCAGCTCGTCCACTACTCCTTCCTTTCCCAAAGCTAATAACAAAGCCATTTTATTTGAAGCCACCGAGTAAAATCAAAACCACAGAGTTTTATACGATATCAGATGGGTGGAAGAAAACATACACGATAGAGGACTGTATGGAGAATGCGGGAGAGCAAAACATAAAAGATGTTTCTGAAGTATCTTTGATCAATCTTTTTATTAATGGTGTTTTGCAGCCTAAAGTTAACTATGAAGTAAGAATGGGGAAAATTATTTTAAAAACGGTAGACGCACCAGCTAAAGGTTCTCCTATCATACTTCAAATGATCACCGTCTAGCGATTTCTCCATATAAATAAGCAGTAAGCTCCTTACATCAAGAAGCGAGGAGCAGGCAGAGATAGGAAGGGGAACAACGATTAGTAAAAGCACGATTGGTTCGAGCGGGCAGGATGTTGATCACTCAGGTGTTGCCACAGGACGTGGCGCTTTTCACTTCCTTTCCTCTATTTTAGTGGGGGATGAAGAAAATCCCTACTGAGGAAGTTTCACTTTATTCATTTGAAATAGTCATTCGTTTAGAAAAGAAGGATAGGGCTGCATATTCTAAAAATATGTAAATCAAATAAAGGAGACCTGATATGAAAATTTTGCTTGCCACTTATTGGAATGTTCCTCATCTTGGTGGTGTATGGAACTATATGCAACAGCTTAAGAAAAGCCTGGAGGAACGGGGTCACGAGGTAGATTTAATGGGATACGGAGAAGAAAATACAATCATCCATAAAGTAAATACAGGAGAGAAAGTCGAAAAGAGCAAACTTCTTCCTTTCCTTCAAGCTAAATTTCCTCTTTATATGTACCCGAATGTTTACACGAATAAGCTTGTCGAATTTTCTGAGTTTCACAGATACCTCTTTGAATTAGGCGCTACGTATTTGGGATTAGAAAAATATGATCTTATTCATACACAAGATGTTATATCTACTGCCTCCATTAAACGTGTCAAACCTCAAAATACACCACTTATCGCAACTCTTCATGGTTCAGTAGCTCATGAAATTAGGCATCAACTAACGACTATCCACCAATCCCCTACATCTCACATGGCTAGAGAATATTATGATGAACTAGAACGTCTTGGAGCAACTTCTTCAGATTTAACGATTGTAGCAAACCATTGGCTAGAAAATATTTTACGCGATGAATTTGGGGTTCCTCAACACCAACTTCGCGTCCTTCATTATGGATTTGATAGCGAAGAATTTATTAAACAAAAAAGTAAACAGTCTTACATTGATCGTCCAATCAATAAGAAAGTGATCATTTACTCAGGGAGACTTACGGAACTGAAAGGGGTAAATTACCTTATTCAGGCACTAGCCAATTTAAAAGCGATACGTCAGGATTGGATTTGTTGGATCGTAGGGACCGGAGATAAGCAGGAAGAGCTTCAATTATTAACGAAATCATTAAATTTAGATAATGACATTTCCTTTTTAGGTAGTCGTGATGACGTACCGGCACTACTTTCTAAAGCAGATATATATGTACTTCCTTCCATTATAGAAAACCAGCCCTTATCTTTAATTGAAGCACAGCTAGCAGGAAAACCTTCTATTGTAAGTAATGTTGGTGGATTACCTGAAATGATTGAGAACAATGTCACGGGGCTATTAGTTGAACCCAAAGATGTATATGGCCTTTTCATAAGCTTAAACCGTTTATTGACGGATTCGTTATTTGCCAAAAATCTAGGCGAAAATGCAAAAAAATGGGGAATGACACATTGGTCATTTGAAAACGGTATAAGAAATCTACTAAAAGCTTATGATGAAGTATTATTAAAGAAGAAAACAGGTGATATAAATGGGTAAATATACAGGAAGTTTGAAAAAATGGTATAGTTCATTATTTAAAAAAAATGGGGAAAAAGACATCAGCGAATCTATAGATGAATTTAGTATAAATGAGGTGAATGTGGAAGAACTTAGTGTGAACGAAGAACCTCAGCCAAACATAGCCCAAGTCGAACATACTTATCAAAATAATGTTCAAACTAATATTTCCACAGAATCTCCAATTCTTTTATACGATGGAAAATATGATGATCTTTTTTTAACGCCAACCGCTACAATCCCTAAATCAATCGTACGTGAAGAATTATGGGATGTTATAAAAGAGAGATTACCAGAAGATTACACAATCCCTTGCCAGTCATCCAAGTATCTTTATAATATTTATTTTTAAATCAATTTCATCATGCAAAATTTGAAGAAAAAGCACGAACAGTCCATTCAAAAATTTTTATCAATTTTAGAGTTGTGAAGCGGATGGTGACGCCGGCGGGAAAAGCTTGAACTGAAAGGTCTACAGGAAAAAGCTTGAGGAACAGAACCCAAAAGTGTCACGTCCTATGACAACGGCCTCACATCTGTCACTTACGCTTTGCGGAGAAACTCTGATGCCAACATCATGTTGGGACGATGAAGCTAAAGCCAAACCCACGGAAAGCATCCGTTTGTAACGGAACATAAATCGCTCGAATGTTTAAAAATTAAAAAGTGAATCAATTTCATAAATCATTTTCTTCTTAAAAAATACGAACATTTAATAATAGCTAATTTTATAGTTGTGGAGCGGAAGACGGCGATTCCTCGAAAATGCATGCATTTTCTTCGTGCGGTGTTAGTTCAGGAAGCTTATTCAAAGTCCTACGGGAAAAGCTTGAGCTGAAAGCCCCGCAGGAACGTAGTGACGAGGAGATTGAAGCCAAGCCCGTGGAAAGCGCCGTCTGGAGCGGAACAAAAATTTCTGAATATTAATGTTCATGTTGATTTAAAATGTTCGTGTTTTTTATCTGAATTTTACATTATGAAATTGATTCAAGTATCTATGAAATTGATTCTCTTAAGAGGAAAAGAAAAATTATCATTTATATAATTAAAAGGAGAATGATGAATGAAGGCAATTGTGACTGGTGGAGCTGGATTTATAGGTTCCCACCTAGTTGACGAACTAATTGCAAAAGGTGCTAAAGTTTATGTGATCGATAATCTTAGCGCTGGCAAATTGTCCAATCTTAACGAAAAAGCCGAATTGTATGACATTGATATTTGTCATCCAAAAATAAAAAGCCTCATAAAGGATTTAAAACCAGATGCTCTATTTCATTTGGCTGCACAAGCGGATGTTGGTAAATCAGTTGAAAATCCTATAGAAGATGCAAGAGTTAATATTGATGGGACCATTAATCTACTTCAAAGCTGTGTTGGCTCGTCTGTACGCAAGTTTATTTTTTCTTCTACATCTGCCGTATATGGGAATATTCAACGCGATATGATTACGGAAAATGAGCGAACTGTTCCTTCTTCATTTTATGGTCTTTCCAAATTGTCGGCAGAGTCATATATTAGGATATTCCATGACCTTTTCGGTTTACAGTATACGATTTTACGATATGCAAATGTTTATGGACCTCGACAGTTACCAAAAGGGGATGGAGGGGTTGTTTCAGTTTTCCTAGATCGATTAAAAAAAGGAGAAACAATAACCATTCATGGCGATGGAGAGCAAACAAGAGATTTTATCTTCGTAAAAGATGTAGTAGCGGCCAATATAGCCGCTGTCGATAAAGCAGACCATCAAACACTCCATATTAGCACTGGTAAAAGTATCTCTATAAATGATTTATTAGAACTTATATCCGAAATACACAAACTACCTATTACTAAAGAAATCGCTCCCTCACGTGTAGGCGATATCAGGCATAGTTGTCTTTCAAACCAGCTTGCAAAAGATTACTTAAAATGGCAACCTAGCATATCAATTTCTGAGGGGCTATATCATGCATACAACCAGACCACATAAAACGGAACAGCGCAGTATATTAATAACCGGTGCTAATGGTTTTACGGGTTTGCATGCATGCCACTATTTTGCAAATGCTGGATATACGGTCTATGCTCTTGTAAGAACGCCTTCCAAAATTCCTCCCCATAAAAATATAAATGAACGACTTTGTGATCTTAATGATAAACAATCCATCAAAAAAATATTGCATACGATAAAACCACACTTTATCTTGCATCTTGCTGGGCAAAACTCTGTACCTACGTCATGGTCTGATCCCATAAATACTTTCGAGTCAAATGTGATGTGTACAGCATATTTGCTTGATGCCATTCGAACAGAATCAAACGATTCTAAAACCATTATAGTGGGTTCCGTTTTGCAATCGAATTTATCATTCCCTTCCTCATTTCAACATCCATATGCTCTAAGCAAGACGATTCAAACAGGTCTATCTGGAGCATATGGTTCTTTATTTGAATTAGACGTCATCATAGCCAATCCTTCCAATTTAATAGGACCAGGTCATTCAACAGGGGTATGCTCTCTGCTGGCTCAAAAAGTAGCAAGGATGGAAAAAGGGCAGGAAGAAAAAAAGCTAGTAGTCCATAATTTATTAGCAAAAAGAAATTTTCTTGATGTAAGAGATGCGGTAAAAGCCTATGGATTATTATTTTCTAAAGGAAAAACTGGTGAAGTATATGAAATTGCATCAGAAAAAATGAGAAGCATTGGAGAAATTACGGATATTTTGAAACAAATTTCTACGATAGATTTTGAGGTACATTCTCTGACCGAACAACAGGAGATAACACCGATGATTTATGCAACTGCTATAAAAGAGCTTGGATGGGCACCCGCAGTTCCTTTTGACCAGTCCATACTAGAAATATTAAATTTCCAAAGAAAAAACATAGTTTAAAAATAATGAACAATCTTTTTGGCTAAATTTAATTCAAGTGCCCCTTAATAGTTTTATTCATTTCATATTGTAGTAGTGGAAAGATGTTATTTTTCTTTCTAAATAATGAAAGAGAGGAGGCAAAAATATGGCTGAAAAAACATTTGTCAACAACAGTCCTGCAACATTACAGATTACTATTTATATTAGAGAAGATAATATCCCATACAGTAATATTGGCACAGAATCATTTGAGCTTCTTCCTGGTGAAACAAAGACAATTACTTATGGGGATCCAGTAAATGTTTATCTAAATGGTATAAACTTCTTCACTATATATTCCGATGATTTGTATAGTAAAGTCCAATTTATAACTGCATTAGATACTGAATTGGATAATTTACTGAATACCAATGATATATTGACAGTCACTAAAGTTGAAACGGATTATGTATTAACGGGTTCGAGCGAAAATCCGTTTTTAGATGCTGTAAATAACGCTCAAACAGCACAAGAAATGCAGGCAGCAATTGAAGACCCAGGTTTGGGGTTAGATTTAACCGCTTACAACACCCTTACGGAAGTAGAAAAAGAAGAAGTGGCCACTACTGTATTAAATAATAGACCTGTTGATGGTTACCCAAGTGTAGCTGCAGTTCAATTAGCACTAGATACAGCAATTGGTCAAATCGTCGATCCATTAAATATTTATGTTCAGCAAGGGTCAAGTGGGAATGGTAGTTTAGCAAATCCATTTGGCACAATTGCAGAAGGACTTGCTGCTGTAGCGGCTGGTGGTACCCTGAATATCCTTGCAGGGACATATCCGATTACAACGCAGATTAACATCAATAAACAAGGACTTACAGTAAAAGGTGTAGCTGGCACAATTCTAATGCTGCAAGCAGATATTATTCCATTGTTAATCACAGCTGATAATACAAGAATCGAAGGATTGACACTTACTAGTGAAACTGCTTATGCAAAAGAATTTATTCAAGTAGGCGGGGACAATACGAGTCTTGTCGGCAACACAATATATGGACCTGATCAACCTCTTCCAATGGACAATTGGGTTGTGAACAGAGCGGTTGTACCACAAGTTAGTATACAAAATTTACTAGTCGAAAATAATGTTTTCTATTCTTTAAGAACGGGCATCTATATTAATCCAAATGTAACTGGGTTGATCAGTGGCAATACTATTTACAACACAAAAGGCGGTCTGTTAGTTGACAGGGCTTTAATTGTAATCGACGGAAATTCTTGGGGTATACCAGCCAATGAATTCGATATAGTACTCTTAGCTGGAACAACTACAGGACCACCTTACGATGATTTAACCGTTTTAAGCGAGAATAATGATAATGCAACCATATCTGATCAAAGAGCAGGCTAATCAAGATCATAAACTCTACAAATATCCTTAAACCTTTTATACTTTTATAACAGCACAGACTCTCACTCCGAAACCTTTTATAACGATTTCAATTGATTTAGCATCCACATCCTATTGAAAAAGACTGTAAGCAAACAGCGTGCAACCGTTTGTTTTACAGTCTTTTTTTGGATATGATGTCGAATGTTTAGTTAAGTTTGATAAATTTTAGTGATATTGAATTTCTTTTAGTACATCAATTGTATGAATATCGATTCCTAATGCTTTCGCAACGCCTTCTCCGTATTTAGGATCGGCTTTATAACAGTGGATGATATGGCGCTCTTTGATAAAGTCTTCAACGCCTTCCATATTACGAGCGGTGTTGTCGAATAGACGTTGTTGTTCATCTGGGCTCATGATGTTGAATAATTTACCTGGTTGTTCAAAGTAGTTGTCATCATCTTCGCGGAAGTCGTAAATGTCTGCTGGGCCATCTAATGGTTCGGCAGGGTTTTTGAACTTAGGTTGTTCTTGCCATTCACCATAACTATTTGGTTCGTAGTGTAAAGTGCCACCCAAGTTGCCATCTACACGCATAGCGCCATCACGATGCCAAGTGTGTACAGGGCATTTTGGCGCATTGACTGGAATTTGATAATGATTGACACCTAAACGATAGCGTTGTGCGTCTGCATATGAGAATAGGCGGGCTTGTAGCATGCGGTCTGGTGAGAAGCTAATACCAGGTACTGTGTTAGCAGGTGAGAATGCTGCTTGTTCCACATCTGCAAAGTAGTTTTCTGGGTTACGGTTTAGCTCGAATTCCCCAACTTCAATTAGTGGATAATCCTTTTTATACCAAACTTTTGTTAAGTCAAATGGATTATCAGGGTGATTTTTTGCCTGTTCATCTGTCATTACTTGGATGTACACGGCCCATTTAGGGAATTCGCCACGTTCAATTGCTTCATATAGGTCACGTTGTGAAGATTCACGATCTTTAGCAATTACTTCAGCTGCTTCTTCATCTGTTAGATTTTGAATACCTTGCTGAGTTCTAAAATGGAATTTCACATAAACACGTTCATTTTGAGCATTGATCATAGAGTAAGTGTGAGAACCAAAGCCATGCATATGGCGATAGTCACTTGGAATACCACGGTCACCCATTACATAAGTGATTTGGTGTAATGCTTCAGGAAGATTTGTCCAGAAATCCCAGTTGTTATTTGCTGAACGCATATTTGTACGTGGATCACGTTTTACAGCATGGTTTAAATCAGGAAAGTGCATTGCATCACGGAAGAAGAATACAGGTGTATTGTTCCCAACTAGATCCCAGTTACCTTGTTCTGTGTAGAATTTTAAGGCAAAACCGCGAATATCGCGCTCAGCATCAGCAGCGCCGCGTTCACCTGCTACAGTAGAGAAACGAGCAAACATAGGCGTTTTCTTGCCAACTTCTGAAAAAATAGCTGCCTTTGTATATTTTGTAATGTCATGAGTGACTGTAAAGGTACCGAAAGCACCTGAACCTTTGGCGTGCATACGGCGTTCTGGAATGACTTCACGATTGAAGTTAGCTAGTTTTTCGATCAACCAAACATCTTGTAAAAGAATGGGACCTCGTTTACCAGCAGTCATCGAATTTGTATTACTTACGACAGGAGCACCAGCGGCAGTAGTTAACTTTTTGTTTCGATCATTTGTCATGAAATGATTCCTCCTATTAAAATCTTAGAATTGCCTTTTCGAACATAACTATAACAGATTAATAATTAAAAGTAAATTATAATGATTCTATTTTAATAATTAATTTTTAAAAATAGTAAGTATAATTTAAATTATTCCCTAAATAGGTAATTATTATGTTATATTTCATAATTATTTCTTTAAAGAAGAGTAAAAATATTCTTTTATAGATTTTTAGTCCATCACCATTGGGTTTGACTTGTATTCTGCCAGTACATTTTCAGGACTCGTTTCTATTTAAATCTTGAGATGAGGGTCATACTGTCCGTTAAAGCGGGATAAATTGATGAACAATAAGAAAGTTACGCTCTATAAAGATGCTTTTATCCACTCAGATCAGGAAGCCACTACGCAAGCCCTCGATACCAGAAGCTTATTAAAAAATATGGTTTGGATCAGTCTATGTCACGGAGAGAGAACTGTTGAGATAATGCCACACAGGAGTCATTCTTTGGCCATCTGAAGGATGATGTCGATGATCAATCGGCAAAAAGCTTGAAGGAATTAGTGTCAAAAATAAATCATTACATGGTTTACTATACTAATTACCGCTATCAGTGGAATTTAAAAAAGATGATTCCTATTCAATATAGAAACCATCTTCTAGCTACTTAATCTCTTTTTTATTGTGTCCTTGACATAGGTGCCAGTTTAAATTAGCTACCCTTTTCTATTTTTTAAAAAATGAATGATTAAATATACAACCAATGCCATAAGCGTTAAGATGACTAAAAAACTAAATAATCCCATTTTTACTTACCAAAAGAATCCTTCAGCTTCTGTAGTTACTTTTTTTCCTGCAACTTTTAAATGTAATGTAGGACTACTTGAACCCCATCCGTTAATCCAAGTTGTAACAATTTTATAGTAAGCATAAGCAGCTTGTGAAGAAGTTTCCGTTGATCTCACAAGTTTTAAAGTCTCTGATGATACAGATCCACCTATAATTCTTATCGGTCTTTCTCCATAAACTGATTTGATCTTAGAATAACCTGATTTAGGTACATATATTGTGGCATAAAATTCAGATGCTAATGTTCCTGCATCGTAATAAACTCTCCATGTTTGTGTACCAGGATCAACAGGATAGGTAGCGAAAAGTGAGATAGTTGTTGCTGGTTCAATACCTACAGTGGCTTTTTCCCCATTAGGTAAGTCCATTTGAGTTTCTTGTTTTTGATTTTTTTCTAAATCAAATGTAGCTGATAAATCTGAAGTATTAACACTGTTAGATTCAGCAGCGAATGCTTTATCAGTTTTAATAAAAGTGAATAAACACAATAAAACTAATACACTCCCAACCAAAAATGCGTACTTGTTTTTCAAACTAACATTTTGCATATACTCTCTCCCCTTTTTAATGTAATATATTATAAATATTACACTATAAATATTATTTGTCAATATTTTCTTTTTTATATTAATTGTTGGATGATCAGATATTATCTATTGCTTATAGATTAAATGAAAATAGTTATTCCTGTATATATTTTCATTTAACTTCCACATTACGTATATTAAAGGGGAATTTAGGGTGTAATTCCCCCTTTAACTAAAAAACAGCTTAAACATCAGCTTAGGGAGTGTATGTACACTCCCTAAGCCTTCCCTACCATAAGATTGACAGTTCGATTCCTAAATGTTCTTCAAACGCAATGCGTATTTTTGAAAATATCTTTTTATAGAAAATATTAAAAATAACGAATTTAATGAAAAAATTCACCTATCAGGGTGGAATGGCTATCAAAAACAATCACTCTTCTTTATGATTAATTACAGAAATTTTCACTAAATTTTCTGTTTTATTAATTTCTCGTTCTAGAAGAAAAACGAAGATACTCAAACAGAAGTAGTAAACATCCATTTTTTACTATAACCTTTGACGAGAGCGACAGAAATAATGAATCCTTGTGGGACAGCACTTCCTTTGATTTTTTGAATCCAAGTGCATGCTGGTTTCCAAGGGGCTTCCTTTAACCACCGACTAATTTGTAAATGGGTTCGTGAACTGTTCGTGTTGAGTTGAGCCAGTACGTTTAAACAGTAGACGATCATTGCAATGTATACTTGATGATGCACTCCTTGTTCGCTGTGACTGTAAAACTTTTTGATATTCAAATGTTGTTTCACCCATTTCAAAAACAATTCGATAGACCAACGTGATTTGTACAATTCAGCCATTTCGTCTGCCCTTAAGTCAAACTGATTGATGATCAAATGTAACTTGTTGTCTTTTGAATCCAGTACTTTTGATGAGACGAAAGGCATTTTCCGCACGATTTTGTGTAATTCCAATTAGAATCATTTCATCGGACAATACCATCGAATCCTCAGAGAGCTCAAGTGGTTCTAGCACTCGTGTGACGGTGTTTTTTCGAAAGCGTGAGACAAAGAAATAGTCATCGTCTGTCATGTGGCCGAATTGTTCGTAGTCGAAGTAACCACGGTCAAACACGTACATGCATTCTTTATTGTCTACTAGCATTTCTAATTGGCCACGATTATGTTCTTTTGCATTCGTGAGGACTAAGGCTGGGACAGAACAAAATTAACCCTACCCAAAACCGAATAATTGAACTTAATAAAATCAATTTCATAAAGCGTCTTTCTTTGAGAAAATACGATTATTCGATGATGAACATCTTTTAGAATGGTGTGAAGTGGAGGAAGATGACTCCTCGAAAATGCATGCGCATTTCCTTCGTGCGGTGTTAGTTCAAGGAGGCTTATTCAAAGTCCTGCGGGAAAAGCTTGAGCTGAAAGCCCCACAGGAACGTTTTAAGGAACAAAGCCTAAGTTCGCCACGTCCTGTGGCAACGGCTTCGGGATCAACGTCGTGTCGACCTGAGGAGATTGAAGCCAAGCCCGCGGAAATCGCCGTCTGGAACGGAACACAAAACTGAATGTTACGAAAAAATATATATTAAATGTTCATGCTTTTTGTACAAATTCCTCATTATAAAATAGATTCAATAGAATAATAATAAAAAGAAAATCCGAACAAATGTGAAATTTTAAATAGAATTCCACGTTATTGTTCGGATTTTTTATTAGCTAGAATACTTTTGTCCCAACCTCTATTCTCTATGCCTATTTTCAGGCAGGTGAATCGTAATTTTTGTGCCTTGTCCCTCTTCGCTTTCTAGTTGGAAGGTCGCGCCTTTCATCAAAGATAATTTGTTTAAAGGATTTGTAAATCCCACTCGTTTATTTTTTCCGCTTAGGAGTTCCTGCTGCTTCTTTAGTGGGATTCCCACGCCATCATCTTGAATAACAATTTTTACGCCCGTTTGTTCACGATCTATCGTGATCCACAGAGTTCCACCTTGGTTTCGTGGCATAATTCCGTGCTGTACGGCATTTTCTGCTAGAGGTTGAAGCGTCATAGAAGGAATCAAAATATCAATGGTCTCATCAATTTGGTAAACGATTTTTAGTCGATCACCAAAGCGAATCTGCTCGATAGCCAAATAAGCTTTTAATAATTCCAATTCATCATCAAGCGGAACAAGGGTATGATGACTTTGAAAGTTCAATTTGGCCCGAAAATAAATCGCTAAATAATGTAAGGCATCACGCGTTTTTTCCTCGTCAATATAACTAAGACCTATTATGGTATTGATCGTATTATATAAGAAATGTGGTTTGATTTGAGCATAATAAAAGCTCAGCTCATGCTTGATCGCTTCATTAGAAGATTGTTTCATCAGTAACAAAGATTCTACACGTACTTTTAATTCTTCTAAATCGATAGGCTTTTGCAAGAAATCATTGGCACCCATTTGAAAGGACATGGTTAAATCAGAAATTCGTCCAGCAGCTGTTAACATAATGATTGGTAATTCAACCAAATCATATGTCTGACGAATAACTTGACAAACATCATAACCAGACATTCCCGGCATCATTAAGTCTAAAATAATGAGATCTATTTTTTCTGCTTTTAATGTATCTAATGCCTCCTGACCATTATCAACTGCAATAACGCTATAGTCCAAAGAGTGCATCATGTTCATCAACACTTTTAAGTTAGCTGGTTCGTCATCTACTAACAGAATAGTATATGGTTTTGTCCCGTTCACCTTTGTTGATAATAAATGGTTGATGGATGTTAGATTGTTTTCAATCTCTGGTGTTGTGTTGGGTACATTTTTATCTACAACCATTTTCCATTGCTGCAATTGTTCCTCAGAGGCGAGCGGCATTGTAAAAGTAAAACAAGAACCTCTCCCGACTTCAGAAGTCACCGAAATTTGTCCACCTGAATCTTCAACAATTTTTTTTGTAATACTTAATCCTAAACCAAGACCATCTGTTGTATAGGTTGGATCATTTTTAACTTGATAAAACGAAGAAAAAATCCTTTTTATATGTTCTTTAGCTATCCCTTCACCTGTATCTGTGACGGATATGCTCATATGATCCTTAAAGGGTTTTGCAGTAATCGTAATAGAGCCATGCTTTGTAAATTTGATTGCATTATAAATTAGATTGAAAAGGACTTGTTTCAGTTTTTGTTCATCTGCAAAGATAAGCGGCAAATCATTAGGAATTTTATTGATTAACGTTAAATCATTGGAAGAAGGTATTAGATAAACCATCTCAGTTAGCACTTCTTCTACCACTCGAATATTCATAGGTTTGGAAGTGAGCCTTGTTCTTCCTTGTTTAATATTCGATACGAATAAGAGGTCTTCTACAATTTTTGACAACCTTTTACCGACTGTATGGATCAATAGTAGGCTCTCTTGCTGTTTTTTACGAAGGGGTCCTTCTGCTCCTTCCATTAATGTTTGAGAAAGATTAATGATCCCATGTAATGGAGTGCTAAGCTCATGTGATGTTTTTGCTAAGAAATCATCTTTTAATTTGTCTTGTAAAAGCAGCTCGTTGGATAATTTTTCTGCTTTATAAAGAGCTGCTTGATAACGATGTCTCATTAACAGGGACAGGGCAGATACCATTACTAAAAACATAAGTAACGTACCATTACCAATTTCTACTTCGAAGAAAAACTCAATAGCCAACAATATTCCATAAGAAATAAAAGAAAGGCCGACTATTAGTACATAGGAATATTCATCTGTTTTTCGCATAAATGCTCGGAACAATAAAACATAAACGTAAGAGAAACAAATACCCGAAATAGTAGTAACCAGTGTTTGCATAGTAGTCAATGGAACATAGTCCATAATGTCAGTTGTTGGACAAATGATACCAAATAGAATTACTTGAAAAAGTAATGTACTACATAAAAATGCAAGTACCTTTGTGATTTTCATATGAAAGAAGGTACATAAAAATAATATGAAAAATATTAACATAAGACCCATAGCGGTCATCTGAATGTCAAATTGTTCTGTAGGGTGAACCTTGGGAAATAGTATAAAAAGCCATCTTTCATTGACAGTCGAAATGTATACAGCTTGTGCTAAGCAAAAAAGGCTAAAGAATAATTCATATAGATGATGCTTGATTTGAATATGTACGGTGACATAAGTGAGTGAATAAAGTAAATAACCTGCGATGAGAAAAGCCTCGATCAGCCTAGCAAGCCCTTGCTTTGCTAAAATTTGATCAGGTTTGCCAAAATCAATGGGCTGAACAATGCCGCCTCGAGCATATTCTTTATTGGCTACTTGTACAACGATTTCAACTATTTTATCTTTACTATTTCCAAAGGCAACATATTTTCGAAAATCGTATTGATACTTTTGACTGCTTTTAGAGGGAACACCCGCAGCTCCTGCTTCTATGCCATTGATAAATACTTTACTTGCATTCCGAACTGTATTTACTTTTATGCCATATCGTCCATCTTTGGGTACCTTTATTCGTAAACGATATGTACCAGATCCAAATGGGGTAGGCTTTTTTGCTAGATACTGATCCCAGGCTTTTGGCACTGGAATTGATTTACGTATCGAGCTGAATGGACGAAACTGATCCTTAGAAGGATCTGGTGTAATCAACTCATTAGGGTAAAAATCCCATTCTCCATTAAGCTTAACCGTTTTTTCCTCTCCGCTATTCCAATTTTGCAAAGAAAGGACGCCATTTTTGGCAGCATGGCTATTCGAATCAAATACGCCGAAAGCGTTTAAAATACTGCCAGTCATTATGAACAAAATCCCAATCAATATGGATATGAAGCTTTTTTTATTCCTCATATACTCAAGCCTTTCATCATCGTTTCCTTTTTAAATGTACAACGAGTATAGGTATATTGACAATCATTGTTTAAAATAAATTCTATATAAATGAATCAATTTCATAATGTAAAATTCAGATAAAAAACACGAACATTTTAAATCAACATGAACATTAATATTCAGAAATTTTTGTTCCGCTCCAGACGGCGCTTTCCACGGGCTAGGCTTCAATCTCCTCGGGTCAACACGATGTTGACCCCGAAGCCGTTGCCACAGGACGTGGCGAACTTAGGCTTCGGCCCTTAAATTGTTCCTGCGGGGCTTTCAGCTCAAGCTTTTCCCGTAGGACTTTGAATAAGCCTCCTTGAACTCACACCGCACGAAGGAAATGCGCATGCATTTTCGAGGAGTCGCCGTCTTCCGCTCCACAACTATCAAAATTAGTTATTCTTAAATGTTCGTATTTTTTAAGAAGAAAATGATTTATGAAATTGATTCAAATAGAGCTAAAGATACAGCATTTTTTAAATTTGCACCCAATACTTATCTTTTTTTTAATCAATATGCCTGACAAATTTTCTTTAAATACGAGTGAAATGATGAATAAGATTATACATTATTAAACATTTCTTTAGAAACCATACAAAAATATAACAATCATTATCGTAATTCCTTTACAATAATGATAGATATTTAGTTCACTGGATATAAAGAGATGTCATAAGAAAAGGATGATTCATCATTGGCGGTATTGCCGTTTTTCTTAACAGCAGCAGGATAATTGAATGATTTAGTCGTATCCTATAAAGAGGTAGAAGATAACAGGTATGTTGATTATCCAATATAATCCATAAAAATAGGGAGATTCGTTGATTTCCGCTCCGGCTTACTCGCTTTCCTGCGGGCGAATGCTGAGCCTCCTCGCTACGCTGCGGGGTCTCATCTATTCGCTTTTCCCGCGGGAGTCGAGCAAACCTCCGCTCCAATCTATATAAATGGTCTTAAAAATACAGAGTTTTTCAAAAACTATGCCAAACAAACACCCCTAATTTTTGTAAAATCAACACGCGTGAGAAGATAAAGTAATATAGTTAAGGATAATGGACTGGCATTCCCGTTAAAACAGGAAGCAGAACGAAAATCACAATAATATTACCAGAGGTAGATAATGATGAAAGTGCTATTAATTGATGATGAAGAGCTTTCTTTAGAAGTTATGGAGATTATGCTTTGTAAATTAAATGATATAGAAATTGTAGGAAAATATACGAATCCGATTAGGGCGTTAGAAGATTTAGAAAAAGTACAGGTTGATGTTGTTTTTCTTGATATGGAGATGCCAGGTATGCATGGTCTCGAATTTGCAGAAGAAATAGTGGAGAAATATAGTCATATCGAAGTTCTTTTTGTAACAGCCTATCCACAATTTGCTTTAGAAGCGTTTGAAGTTAATGCGATTGATTATTTATTGAAACCCGTAAGTATGAAAAGGCTGCAAAAGGCTATTAAAAAGATAGAGGAAAAGTTAACTTTATATCAAAGTAGAGAGGAGCTAGTTGATGCAGATACCTCCAGACAGGATTTATATGCATCTTTTATGAGTAGCTTTAGATTATTTGACTATCAAAATGATGAAGTAAAATGGCGTACAAAAAAAGTAAAGGAATTATTTGCATATCTTTGGCATAATCGTAATCACCCGATACACAAATCTCTAGTTACCGAGGAACTTTGGCCGGATAAACAAGCCGAGAAAGCAACCGCTTTATTGCATACAACGATTTATCAGCTAAGAAAAGCTTTGAAGGAAATTGGGATAGAGAAACCTATAATACTAGTCAATGATCATTACAAATTAGCAGTACCCATAAAAAGTGACGTATTAGAAATTCAAGAGATTATTCAATCAGAGCGTCTGAATGTGCTAGAGGTCCAGAAAGTTATAGAGCTATATAGCGGAGAATATATGGAAAATGAAGATTTTATGTGGTCTATACAGTATCAGCAAGAACTCAAGCAAGAAGTTTTTCACTATCTCCAAAAATTTGTCGTAAGTTCAAGACGTAAAAATGAACATACAGAGTTAGTGGGAAAAAGTTTGGAGAAGATGTTAGAGCTTAATCCATATGATGAAGCAACCATGTATCAATTATTAAAGCATTATTGTGAGCAAAATAATACTGGAAAAGTAAAAGAAGTTTTCCAAACGATTGCACACAATTTAAAGGAAGAGTTAGGGGTAAGCATACCAAGGAATATTGTGGCGTTGAATAATAATTATTTTAATAGAACGTAGTAAATTTAATCGGATCAATAAGAAGGCTATTCAGCAGAATTCAACCGTATCTGCTGGATAGCTTTTTCTTTTGTTAAAACAGGTGCGTTGATTATCCAATTTCCACCACAAAATATAATGTATTTGCTGATTTCCGCTACGGCTTGCTTGCGGGCGTGTGTTAAGTGCATTTAAGGGCAACAGGAAGAGTGGGGAGCAATTGCTCGTAAAAACTCGATGGTTCCATCAATATGCAGTTGGATGAAGAGCCCTAAGTTTTACTTAATTTAAATCATGGATAGGTATTAATATCTATATACATGTTTTTTTGAATGCATAAAATTAGTGTATAGGTCATTATACTAACTATTTTCAAAAAATAAAATTAGTATTTAGAACTAATAGTTTATGATTTTTCTATATCATTTCTATTATAATTTAAAAAAAGAAGTGAGAGGAATGATATAGATGAAGAAATTAATAGAAATTATGGTATCCATCTTATTAATAGTCAGTATCTCTCCAATACAAGGATTTGCAAAGGAAGCGAATTCTGTACATACATTAAGTAAAGAACAGCAAAATGTATATAATATTGTACTGAAAAGTATGTTAGATATAGATACTAGCGCTCAATTTAATGCTCAAAAGGTTAATTATGAAAATGTTGGAAATATAGTCAATCAGGTTGTTGAAGAAACACCAGAGATTTTCTATTATCATTCAGTTACTGTAGGCTCTGATGGTACTATTCAATTTAAATATAATAATAGTAAAAAGGATATTCTCAAAAAGAAAAGTAAGATTGATGCAGCTGTAAAAACAATTGTTGCAAAAAGTATTAAAAAAAATATGAGTGATCTTGAAAAAGTAAAGGCTATTCATGATTACCTTGTCTTAAATGTAGAATACGATTATAAGAACTATTTAAACAATAAAGTTCCAGCTGATTCTTATCAAACCTATGGTGCGTTGATCAATAAGAAAGCGGTTTGTGATGGTTATTCGAAATCAATGCAAGTGTTGTTAAAAAAAGCAGGTATAGCATCTATTTATGTAACTGGAACAGCGGATGGTGAAGATCATTCATGGAATTTAGTAAAAGTAAACGGAAAATATTATCACGTGGATACAACATGGGATGATCCAGTCCCCAATAAAAAAGGGGTAGTTAATTATAATTACTTTCTATTAACAAACAATCAATTGAAAAAAGATCATAAATGGACAGAAAGTGACTATCCGAACGCTACTAGTGGTCAATATAACTATTTTCACAATATGGAAAATATGATTGAAAAAAGTGGATACTATTACTACTCCAATGCACAAAATAATATTCTTTATAAAATGAATAAAAGCAGCAAAAAGACATCAAAGGTAGTTTCTGATCGGGTTCCGTATTTTACTATATATGGTCAATGGATTTACTATAGCAATTATTCAAATGGTGGTTATTTATATAAAGTAAAGCTTAACGGAAAAAGTAAAAAGCAAATAAAGCGTATGCATGTTGTCAATATATATATGAACGGTAAAGTTTTATATTATAAAGAATTTGCTTCTGGTAAGTATCGTCAAATAAAACTTTAATACCAAAGTGATAGGTCCAAATCTCATCCAGTGATAGTTATTCTTTTGTTGGATGAGATAAATAAAAGATAATGCCCTAAAAGAGAGTTATTTTGAAATCTTTTAGGGCATTTTATTTTGGTAAAAAATATAAATTTCCCCTTTTGATCAACACGCGTGAAAGAATATTGAATTGTTCAGAATTTGTTTAGTGATAATAGGTTAATATAATTAAATATCGATAATAAAATTTATGTGTATAATTATACAAATTATTGAAGAAAAGTAACAATATTATATATGCGGATTACAGGCAATAGAGCTCATTGCAGGCAGTAATCTCCCCATTTCAAGATTCAAGTAAATATTCGTGAGCCATTGCTCTTGGATTTGTACATGAAAAATTTTTTTACACAGAAAGAGAGGGGGAACAACTACCAGCAAAAGCTCGGTTAGTTCAACTAATACATAGCGGGGGATAAAGAAAATTTCCACCGCATGAAGTTTTCACTCTATAGGAATTTTGGGTAGATAAGAGGAAGGTTGAAGGAAGTGATTGCAAATGCATAGCGATAACCAACTGGAGAAGAGAATGGATTTTCGACAAAATAGATTGCTAGAGAATATGTCGAGAATACTTTTAATATCAAAAGTGTTTATGGGTGTAGTTGCTTGGATTGGTCTTTTTGATATTTTTGCTCCATTATTTTCAAATTTCCAACCACCTTCTTCTAATGATTTTTTACCTATATATATAACATTTGGCTTGTTTAATGGCATTTATTTTTATATTGTTAATAGTCATGTAGGAAAGTCAAACTGGAACGATAAGGAAATTGCTAAATGGGAAAAGATTGTTAATACCTATATAATGCTATCAACCATTTGGGGGATCACAGCTTCCTTCGTCGACCCATTAGAATACAAATATATTTTTATGTACTTCCTATGTGTATTTGTATGTTCTTCGATATTTTATATCGCGTTGAAACAGGTGATTGTATGGAATTTACTGAATACAATCATTTTTATTGCCAGTATTTTAATTATTCACCCTCATAATACGAGTGTTGGCTCGTTGTTCTATTTATTTTTACTTATGGTCTTTGTATCATTTTTACTATCGAGAATCGTATATAGGGCATTTATAAATTCTTATTTTACGAAATTGCAGTGGCAGCATGAATTAGAGAAAAATATGGAGCTAACGAGGGAGTTACAATTAACCAATAAACAGTTAGCTAAACAAGCACACCATGATGAATTAACAGGTGTTTTGAATCGCCATGGTTTTCAAGAGCATGTTCAAAGTCTTTTTGAGAATTTTGATGTGAAAGGCGCTATGGTATCAATTATATTAATCGATATTGATTATTTTAAGTACTTTAATGATTTATACGGACATTCCAGTGGCGATGAAGTTTTGAAGGCTGTTGCTCAAAGTATTGCGCGAATTGCAGATAAAAATGGACATGCAACTGTTAGATGGGGTGGTGAAGAATTCATCGTGGTAGGAACAGATCTGTCTAAAAAGCAAATGAATAGTATTTGTCAGGAGATAGAAAATGCCATCTCAAAACTTAGTATTCAACATAATGATTCTAGTGTTTCTCAGTTTGTAACAGTGAGTATTGGAGCCTCAATGGGATTTTGTGCAACTCCTGTAGAATTGGAAGGCGTGATCGAACATGCCGATCACGCTTTATATCATGTGAAAAATCAAGGAAGAAATTCGTATTTGATCGTAAACTAATCTATGAATGTTCCATCCGATAGTTTTAAATCGTAGCGCTTGGAGTCTATACTTCAAGCGTTTTTTGTATGGGTTTTCATAGTTGTTTTTGGGTGATATGTTAGGATTAGGTACTTCAAGCGGCGATGCTGTTGAATAGGATCTACTGAAATATAAATCAGTATTTAATCTACATATTTTTTCATTAGAATATTTCATTTATGATAAAGAGGTACTTGGAGTTTATCCCGCTTTAACGGGCAGTAAGACCCCCATCTCAAGATTGAGAGAGAAATGACAAAGATAGATGGGGGATCAACTGCCCGTAAAAGTCCGATTGGTTCGGACGGGCAGGATGTTGGTCCCTCAGGTGTTGCTACAGGACGTGGCGCTTTTAACCTGAGTTCCTCTATTTCAGTGGGGGAATGAAGAAAACCCCCACTGATGGACATTCAATTTATAGGAGGTTTTTAGCCGATGTTAGATGAGGCTGTTGATTTTATAAAGATGTATTATATGGAAAATAACTTGCCGGTAGATCAGTTAGAAGAAAGATTAAAGGAAGTTGAGAAGGATATTAGAAAGAACGGACAATATACCCATACTTCAGATGAACTTGCCTTTGGAGCAAGAGTAGCATGGAGAAACAGCAACAGGTGTATAGGGCGATTATTTTGGCAAACCCTTCAGGTGAAGGATCAACGTTCTATTTTAGATGAAGAAACGATTTATGAGAAGCTTTTAGAACATATTGAATTTGCGACTAATGAAGGTAAAATAAGACCTACTATATCCATTTTCGAGCCACAAAAAGTTCGTATTTGGAATCACCAGCTGATTCGTTATGCAGGCTATGAACAAGAGGATGGCACTGTAATTGGTGATTCAGATTCTCTTGCCTTTACAAAAGAATGTATAAAGTTAGGGTGGCACGGAAATGGTGGACAGTTTGATGTTTTGCCATTGGTTATTCAAGTTGAAAATCGTAAGCCTTGTTTCTTTGATATTCCAAAAGAATATATTAAAGAAGTGTCTTTACGTCATCCAGAATTCGATTGGTTTACGGATCTACATTTAAAATGGTACGCCGTGCCAATCATTTCAAGTATGAAGCTCGAAGTAGGTGGTATTACATATGGAGCGGCACCGTTCAATGGATGGTATATGGGAACAGAAATCGGCGCACGTAATTTAGCGGATGACTATCGTTATAATATGTTGCCGATCATTGGGGAGAGTATGGGATTGGATACTTCATCTAATGCCAACTTATGGCGTGATCGTGCGTTAGTAGAATTAAATATAGCAGTGCTTTATTCCTTTAAAGAAGATGGTGTTAGTATTGTCGATCATCATACTGCGGCACAACAATTTAAACGCTTTGAAGCAAATGAAGCCTCTGCAAACCGTGATGTAACAGGAAACTGGACATGGCTGATCCCACCGCTATCACCAGCTACAACACATATTTTCCATAGGCCATATGATAATACAAAGAACTTGCCAGGTTATTCTCATCAGAAAAGACCTTATTGATAGAAAAAGAAAAAGTCATTCAGTCTATAAGGTGAATGGCTTTTTCTTTCTATTATATGGTTAGAACAGGCGTTGACTGATCCAATTTGAGATTAGAAGTGATTCCTATTAACGCTATAGTTTTCTGAGTAACAAGTAGACAAAGTAAGGGACACCTAGAATCGATATCACGATCCCTACTGGTAGCTCAGCGGGTGCTATGATGACTCTTCCTAATGTATCTGCAAGCAACAGTAACAATGAACCGATTAATGCACTAAGTGGTAGGATTTTGCGATAACTTGATCCAACTAACATTTTAGCCATATGTGGTGCGATTAGACCTAAAAATGTGATGCCGCCACCAACGGCTACACAGCCACCAGCGATAGCAACAGCTATAATGAGCAATAGGCGACGTTCTCTTTCCACGTTTGTCCCAAGACCAATGGCTATTGGATCTCCTAAGTTTAATACCTCTAACACATAGGCTTTTGAAAAAGCAAATAATAGTAGTATCAGCAACCATATACATAATGTCCAAACCGATTGCCAGCTTGTACTCCAAATTGTTCCAGACAGCCATACAAGCGCTTTTGTGAAATCGGTCGGTTCCATTTTCATCTGTAAAATGGTAATGCCACTATTAAATGCTGCATTAACGCCTATACCTACTAGTAACAAACGACTTGGCGTTACCCTTCCTTTTTTCCAAGCCAAAGCATAAATGAGACAAGCTGCACACAACGCACCAAAAAATGCTGCAAAAGGCATGATGAAAACAGAAGTTTTTGTTGCTAAAAATGAAGTACCTCGCCCTAAAAACATATAGAGCACTACTACAAAGCCTGCGCCAGCATTGATCCCTAAAATACCAGGGTCGGCTAATGGATTTCGTGAAGCTCCTTGTAAAATAGCTCCTGCAACAGCCATTCCGGCACCGATTAAGATAGCCAATATAATTCGTGGTAGTCGAAATTGGAAAATAGTCATATGATCTTCTTCCGTTCCATGCCCGAATAATGTTAATAAAACATTTTGCAAAGGGATATGGATAAAACCGGCATTCATACTCACAAAAAAGAAAATGATAATAGCTAGAAATGTTATTCCGCAGACTAAAGCAAATTTCGTGTTTCGCATTAAAAGTCCCTCCCATCTTTACGAGCAAGATATAAGAAAAAAGGAACACCTATTAATGCTGTGATTGCTCCGACCGGTGTTTCGAAAGGTGCATTTATCATACGGCCAGCCATATCTGCCCATATCAATAACACACTTCCGAATACGGCTGAAAAGGGTATGACAATACGATAATCTTGTCCAACAATAAAGCGAACAATATGTGGAACAACAAGACCGACGAATCCTACCATTCCAGCAATTGAGACCGAAGCTCCTGTTAACAATAAAACAGCAATGGTGCCACCTAACCTCACTAAATGGGTCCGTTGTCCAAGCCCTGTGGCTATTTCGTCCCCTAAACTTAATACGGTCATTGATCTTGCAAGGAAAAGTGCCAGTACTAATCCGATGACGATAAATGGCACAACAAAGTGGATATGTTGTGGCTGTACGCTTGATATGCTTCCTGCATACCAATAACTCAAGTCTTTTGAGATATCGTATTTTAAACTAATAAAAGTTGATAGCGAACTAAGTAGAGCCGAAATAGCAGAACCAGCTAATGCTAATTTAACAGGTGAGTTTCCACCCTTTGCAAAAGCGATCAATCCAAATACAAGACCAGCGCCTAAACCAGCCCCAGCAAATGAACAAAACATTAATTTTGAAAAACTGATGGCAGGTACGATGGCTAAAGCGATGGCAATGAAAAATGTGCTTCCTGCGGTAACACCGAGAATGGATGGTGAAGCAAGAGGGTTTCTTGTCATACTTTGCATAATTGAACCAGATACGGCCAAAGCAGAACCTACTAGGATTGCTGCAATTGCTCGAGGTAGACGTAATTCACGTACCACTACATGTGCTGCATTAGATTCATCATAATGGAACAAAGAAGTCCAAATATCTTTGTAACTTAAATTTGATGCTCCTAGATGAATAGATACTATTACACTTATTAACAATAAACCAATGGCTACGATCATCCATGTGATGCTTGAGGCTTTGTTTATTGCTTTTTTTTCTTTCTTCATGTGACATCTTCTTTCTCAGTACAGTTTATCCTGCATTAACAAGCAGTAAGTTCCTCTTACGAAAATCAATCAAAATAACAAGGGAGACAACTTCGCTTGTATAAGCTCTACTGGTTTAATGAATGCCCAGTAGGGATGAAGGAAATCTCCACTAGGTAAAGTTATACTTTATAAATCTTATATAGATCATTGGAATTTGACAATGTCTAATAATTATATTTTAATTGATATCGATAATCGTTTTCAATTTAAAATAAAAAATTTTCAGGGGGCTTTTAATGATGTACAACGTTTTAAGTAAGAAAAAGGCAATACAACTTTTAGGGGTAGGTGTCTTAGCATTTTCACTTGCGGCTTGTAACGAAGAAAATAGCAGTGAAAAAACAAGTGATCAAAAAACTGAACAATCTTCTCAAGCTAAATCTACGACACGAGTTGTCACAGATGCAATGGGACATAAAGTGGAAATCCCAGCAAATCCTAAACGAGTGATTGCATCATATTTAGAAGATAACTTGGTTGCCTTAGGAATAACACCAGTTGCTCAATGGAGTGTAGGTGATGGGGCAAGCATTCAAGATTACTTACAAGACAAACTAGGGAAGGTACCAACGATTTCTTATGATTTACCATTTGAATCTGTTCAAAAACTTAAACCTGATTTAATCATTATGGATTCAGCGCAAATGGTAGAGGGCAACAAATACGAACAATATAGCAAAATCGCTCCTACATATGTCATTGGTAAAGAACAAAACAATGATTGGCGTGATGAATTATTGCGTGTCGGAGATGTATTCGATAAAAAAGATCAAGCACAAGAGATTTTAGATAAATACGATGAAAAAGTAACAAAAGCTAAAACAGAAATCAATGATGCAGTAGGCACGCCATCTGTAGCGGCAGTATGGTTATTTGGCGGTAAATTTTATATGGTCAATGAAAAATTATCAACAGGTGCAGTTCTATATCAAGACCTTGGATTAAAAGTTCCTGCTGTAGTCAAAGAAATTTCAGCAAAATCAACAAGTAACTGGAATGAGATTTCATTAGAAAAACTTGTAGAATTAGATGCTGATCACATTTTCTTAGTCAATGGTGATGCGCAAAAAGCCAAAAGCACATTAAGCAATAAATTATGGCAAAGCATTCCTGCTGTAAAGGCTGGCAATGTCCACGAATTCTCTTCTAAAGAAAGCTGGCTTTACACAGGCCCTATTGCCAATGAACAAATCGTAGATAATGTAGTAAAAAGTTTGGCTAAATAATAAGCATAGCTAAACAAAGTTAAAGGTAAAAACATAATATCCAAAAGGCACGAATGTTGATGGATCAGCATCCGTGCCTTTTTCAATTATAGGACAAAAATTTTTCTTTTGAACCAGTCTAGTTTTCTATTTTTCAGATGTTACATAACGATCTTTTGCAGATATCCATGCGAAAAAGAACAAACCAATTACTACAACAATGTAGAGTACATTGGCTGATTGCCAACTTTCAAATAAATCATGAATATAGCCATAAAGTACAGGTCCTGTTGCTGCTAATAGATAGCCGATAGATTGGGCTGTACCAGAAATCTCTGCGGCTTCGAATGCATTGCGAGCGCGTAAAGAGAAAAACATCATCGCTAGTCCAAATGATGCGCCACCTGCGAGACCGATGAAAATCATCCAAAGAATAGTAAGTGAAGTTAGGTTCAGCAAAATCCCTGAAAAACCAATAACATACAAAATACTAAACATCACTACTAATGAGCGTTGATCGGATTTTCTCGCCGCTAGTATAGGGATAAGAAATGTCATAGGCAATTGTGAAAATTGCATAATAGAGAACATCCATCCCGTTTGATGGGCGCTCATCCCTTGAGATTCTAGCATGGCTGGAATCCAAGCTGCAGTTGTATAGAAGAGTAAGGATTGTAAGCCCATTGATAGCGTAATAGCCCATGTCAAAGGATATTTCCAAATCGGTTTGCTAGGTCTCATATGCTTATGATCTTCTTTTACATTTATTTGTTGGCGTAATTGTGGTAACCACGCGAAAAAAGCAATAATCGTAAGTATAAACCAAAAGCCAAGCGCACCTTTCCAACCGACAATTGTACTGGCGATTGGATAGCTAACACCTGCTGCAATACTCGCTGAAATATTCATCGCTACTGTGAAGATGGAAGTTAGCAATCCGACTTGTAAAGGGAATTTTAGCTTAATAAGTGCTGGTAGCAAAACATTACCAAATGCAATGGCAATACCGATGAGTGCTGTCCCTGATAATAAGAAAATGATGTTCCCAATTGAGCGTACAACTATACCGATGGCCAAAATAATCATGGCAAATAGCAAGGTTTTCTCAAACCCAAAGCGTCTTGCAAATTTTGGCGCAAATGGTGAAACCAGTGCAAATGCTAGTAGTGGAATAGTTGTGATAAAACCTGCTAGTACATTGGAAATATCCAAGCCTTGTCTTATATAGGTAATAATTGGGCCTACTGATGTTAGAGGGGAACGTAAAGTAGATGATATGAAAATAATACCAAGTACAAGTATCCAAGTATTTCGATTCCAATGTAATTTTTTACTTTGTCTAGATGTCAGTTGTGTCAATATTGTACAGCCTCCCTGAAAAGAAACTTCTTTGTAACCGTATCATTAATAAATAGTAGATTTCAATATTCCAACATCAATAATTGTTAAGTCTAAATTGTATTAAAATAACAGTTATTTTACGTCTTGTTATTAAAAATTCTCTGTATTATAATAAAAGCCGTATTGAAATTATATATTACATGCCTCATCCAGTAGGTGAGGTAGAGGTTGCTATATCCATGAGTATAATCGACGAGATGAAAAAGCATTATAGACTCGATTAAAAAGGGGATATTGCCGAAGTGTCGACAAGCTTTTTATTGTCCATGCTGGGGCTGTTACCGAAAGGTGCAGAACTGTCACATCTGAAATGATGTGTTGAGCTATCTTGATCAAGATTGGTGGGAGTTTTAGTGACCATCTCAAGTTACTTGGATGGTATTTTTTTTAGGATCTATACTAAATGTTGGGTATCGAAACAAGGATATCTCAAATATTTGAGATAGAACCATTTTTAATTAACTTTACTCTACCTTTTCTTGTGATAAATCGGAAAGAGGAGAATTATGAGTACAAAAAAGACAAGCTCTAGTGAACAACAGAGCTTAAATAGAGGGTTAAAAAGTCGTCATATTACCATGATTTCTCTTGGTGGAACAATTGGAACCGGTTTGCTATTGGCAAGTGGGAATTCAATTGCTGTTGCTGGACCAGGCGGTGCAATACTTGCATATGGTCTAATCGGTATTATGGTATTTTTCTTGATGACTAGTCTTGGGGAAATGGCTGCGTATATGCCCGTTTCAGGATCGTTTAGTACGTATGCTTCAAAATTTATCGACCCGTCATTAGGATTTGCGCTAGGCTGGAACTATTGGTATAACTGGGCGATTACGATTGCAGCCGAAGTGTCTGCTATATCAATCGTTATGAAATATTGGTTTCCTAATATGCCTTCATTTATTTGGAGTGCGGCATTTCTGTTTGTTATCTTTGTGTTGAATTATTTGTCGGTTAATAGCTATGGGGAAAGTGAATATTGGTTTGCGGTTATTAAAGTTGCAACGGTTATTATTTTCTTGATAGTGAGTTTTTTAATGATCTTCGGTATTCTTGGGGGAAAAGCGCCGATCGGATTCACGAACTTCTTTAAAGGGGATGCACCATTTCACGGTGGATTTTTTGCGACATTCGGCATTTTTTTAGCTGCTGGATTCTCATTCCAAGGTACTGAATTATTAGGTATTACAGCAGGAGAAACCAAAAATCCAGGTGAAACTATTCCAAAAGCTGTGAAGCAGATTTTTTGGCGTATCTTGTTATTTTATATTCTAGCTATTTTGGCAATTGGATTATTGATTCCGTATACGGATCAACGACTAGCTAATAGTGATGACGTGACTGTCAGTCCATTTACATTAGTATTCGAAAACGCAGGGATCGCTTTTGCGGCTTCTATTATGAATGCAGTTATTTTAACGGCTATTCTTTCTGCTGGCAACTCTGGCTTATATGCATCATCTCGTACACTATGGGAGTTGGCGATGGAAGGGAAGGCCCCTAAAATCTTTAAACGATTAAATGGACGCGGTGTACCAATCGCAGCACTTATTGTAACTATACTAGTTGCTTGCTTATCATTTTTAGCATCTTTGTTCGGTACAGGTACTGTATATACTTGGCTGTTAAATGCATCTGGCATGTGCGGATTTATCGCATGGTTAGGAATTGCAGCAAGTCATTATCGATTCCGTAAAGTATTTGTAGCACAGGGTCATGATTTATCTGAATTACCGTATCGCTCAAAATTCTTCCCATTTGGTCCGATTTTTGCATTTGTAGTTTGTGCGTTTGTTATACTTGGTCAAAATTACACAGCATTTACAGGGGATCACATTGATTGGAACGGTATTTTCGTATCCTATATTGGTTTACCGATCTTCCTGATTATTTGGTTTGGTTATAAATGGAAACATAAAACAAAGATAATCCGTCTAGAGGATGCGGATTTGACGGCTAAACGCCATATGAAAGAATAATAAAAAAATAGTCTATAGAATCGGTTTCACAATGCTTTTGAGCTAAAAAAAACGAATGATTTTCTTTTCATAAACTATTTAACAATTCGGATGCTATTTCCTCTATTATATTTACTTTGTATGTCATTTCAGATTGGGCGAGCATGGAGGCCTCCTCATGAAATCCAGGTCGTGTTTTCATATAGGGGTCTCACTTGTCATGCCCGGTCGCTAAATGATTTCACTAAATGGGCGCACTTATAGGAAAACGACTAAGACGTACCGAAACTTAGCTAATCATATTGGGTAATCATCCTTTGTGGAAAATATTGTATGATAATGATGCGAAGTAAGCGAGAAGGATGAATATATAAGAGAATTGGTGTGATTATCCTCTAAAATGTTCGGAGATTAGCTGAAATTTCGTTTCAATATCTGTAAATATTCGGGTTTTACAATTATCAGAATTATTCTATATTTTAATGTTTTATTGAATTTTATAAATAGCATGCTATAATTGGGACATTCTCAATTTAAAACTGAATATCATTTACTCATATAATAGCAAGAATATGGCTTGCAAGTTTCTACCAGATCACCGTAAATGATCTGACTATGAGAAGCAACGCAATGTTTATAAATTGTTCTTTTCGACTTATAGCTCGAAGGACTTGCTCCACTCATAGATGATTGGATGTACGAGTTCTTCGGGCTTTTTATCTATTTAAAAACTGAAGTGGCTCGTGTCAAGAAAGATAGGAGAAGGACGCAGCATTGCGGGGTATTGCCTATCAGGTTCGCAGCATGTGAATTCTTGAAAATCCGGTCATTGAAAGCAAGGTAGATTTAAAAACGTGAAAATAAGAAGGGAGATCCCAAGGTTGAAAGCACTTCAGGAAAAAATCGTAAGGGAAGGTAAAGTCTTATCAGGAGATGTATTAAAAGTAGATTCATTTTTGAATCATCAAATTGATCCACAACTCATGCAAGCAATAGGTCAAGAGTTTGCCGATCGATATAAAGATGCAGGTTTGACAAAAATCCTTACGATCGAATCATCAGGCATTGCACCAGCAGTAATGGCTGGACTTATTTTAGGAATCCCCGTTGTCTTTGCTCGTAAACGTAAATCTATAACATTAACAGATAATTTCTATTCTGCAAATGTTTATTCGTTCACTAAAAAGGTTACCAATACAATTTCTGTATCAAAAGATTATATAACGCAAGGTGATATTGTATTAGTAATCGATGATTTTTTAGCAAATGGGGAAGCAGCAAAGGGATTAATCGACATTGTTAAACAAGCAGGTGCTACTACAAGTGGAATCGGTATTGTGATAGAAAAAGGCTTCCAACCAGGAGGTCAATTACTACGTGAACAGGGTTATCGCGTTGATTCGTTAGCGATTATTTCATCATTAGAAAATGGAAAAGTACAATTTGCTTAGGAGGCAACTAATCAGATGAACAAGGCAAAACTTGCAACACTTGGAATCCAACATTTATTAGCAATGTATGCGGGAGCCATTTTAGTACCATTAATCATTGGTGGTGCATTAAAATTTGATTCAACTCAGTTAACGTATTTAGTATCTATTGATATTATGATGTGTGGTATCGCGACATTATTACAAGTTATGCGTGGTAAAGTAATTGGTATTGGATTACCGTTAGTTCTTGGATGTACATTTACAGCTGTAACACCAATCATTGGCATTGGCTCAAAATACGGTATTGGCTCTATTTATGGTGCAATTATTGCGTCCGGTTTAATCGTTGTCCTTATTTCAGGTATCTTTGGAAAACTCGTAAAATTCTTCCCGCCCATTGTTACTGGTTCTGTCGTCACGATTATTGGGATCACATTAATCCCAGTCGCTATTAATAATGCAGGTGGTGGTCAAGGAGCTCCTGATTTCGGGTCAGTTTCTAATATTTCACTTGCGTTTGGTACATTAATCGCTATTGTTTTACTGTATCGTTTCACAAAAGGATTTGTTCGTTCAATTGCCATTTTAATAGGTTTAGTACTTGGCACTGTAGTAGCTGCTTTTATGGGAAAGGTAGATTTTTCACCAGTAGCTGATGCTGCATGGGGACAAATTGTAACACCGTTTTACTTTGCAACACCAGAATTCCATGCACAACCAATCATCATTATGACGCTTGTAGCGATTGTATCGCTTGTTGAATCTACAGGCTCTTATTTTGCATTGAGCAGTATGACAAATACACCTATTAACGATAAGGCACTAGCACGTGGTTATCGTTCAGAAGGTTTAGCTTCAATTATTGGTGGGATCTTTAACTCATTCCCTTATACAGCGTTTTCTCAAAATGTGGGTCTAATACAAATGACAGGTGTAAAAAATCGTGCTGTCATCTTTATCACAGGAATTATGCTTGTCGCATTGGGTTTCTTGCCTAAAATTGCTGCACTAACAACAATCATTCCTACAGCTGTACTTGGTGGTGCGATGATCGCTATGTTTGGTATGGTTATTTCACAAGGTGTCAAAATGTTAGGCAGTGCAATAAATGAATCAGAAGGAAATGCAATGATCATTGCTTGCTCGATTGGTATGGGGCTTGGTGTAACAGTCGTTCCTGATATTTTCAAAGTGCTTCCAGAAACAGTGCGTATTCTAACAAGTAATGGCATTGTTGCTGGTAGTGTAACAGCAATCGTATTAAATATTATCTTCAACATGATTCCGTGGAGACGGGATGAAAAAATAGAAGTGAAAAAGGAAACAAACGAAGTCAAAACGAACCTCACTGAAAAGCATGTTTAACATCTAGATTATTTTTGCCTCATCCAATAGGATGGGGCTTTTTTGTGTAAAAATATCCAATTTGTCACCTTTTCGAATTATTCAGGATAGATTATATAAAAGCATATAACCCATTTTACTTTGAATTTGAGATTTAGTGTTATAATGATTTTGTATACAATAATTTTCCAATAATTATTTGACTTTGGATCCGATTTCTAGATTGCGGTCATTCGCAGACAGAAAAAGGTGTCCATTACTTATTATTCGAGGTGTGGAAGATGATCGATCAATATTTTTACAAGACGTTATTTAAAAGTACATTTTCCGATCCTGTAGAAATTACATTATGGGATGGGGAAAAGGTCCATTATGGAGAAGGAAAACCTGTTTTTAGAATAAAGATGAATGAAGTGATTCCCAAAGCTGAAATTGTGCAAGATCCATCTATGGCAATGGGCGAAGCATATATGACAGGGAAACTTGAAGTTGAAGGGGACTTAAAAAGAGTTGTTCAATCGATTTATGAAAAACAAGGTAGTTTTCTTGGCAATGGCAAGTTATATAAAACCCTTTTAAAGACCATTACGAACAATAAAAAACATAGCAAAGAAAATATTCAATTCCACTATGATATCGGCAATGATTTTTATAAATTATGGTTAGATGAAACGATGACCTATTCATGTGCATACTTTAAACATGAAAATGAGTCATTAGCCGATGCACAACGCAATAAAGTTGCATATATCCTCAAAAAACTTAATCTCCAAAAGGATCAAACCCTCTTAGATATTGGTTGTGGGTGGGGCGAACTCATCGTCACTGCTGCCAAAAAATATGGCGTAAAAGCTACAGGTATTACATTATCAAACGAACAATATGCACGTGTGAAAGAAAGAATTATTGAAGAAAATCTCATCGATTTAGTCGATGTCAAGCTTATGGATTACCGAGATATACAAGGATCATTCGATCGTGTAGTATCAGTCGGTATGTTAGAACATGTAGGTCAGGACCATTTAGAGGAATACTTTGAAAAAGTCTATGATTTACTTGCGGATGGAGGAATATCTATGCTCCATTGTATTACGTGCCAAAAGGAAGGTGCATCGAATTCATGGATTGATCAATATATTTTCCCTGGAGGCTATGTACCAGGTGTAGCAGAGCTTGTTCAGCATATTACATCCAAACAATTTCATTTAGTCGATCTTGAAAGTCTTCGTCGTCATTATGAGAAAACATTAGATATATGGGCATCCAACTTTGAAGGGGCAATAGAAGAAGTGAAAAAGATGAAGGATGAGACATTTATCCGTATGTGGAGACTTTACTTAAATGCATGTGCCGCATCATTTGCTGCAGGTAATATTGACTTATCACAATTGATCTTTACAAAAGGTGTTAACAATGAAATGCCAATGACCCGTGAATATATGTATCAATAGTGCAAATATAAAGGGCTGGATGCAAACTCCATTTTGGATTATATAAAAATAAAGCACAGAATGCTATTCAATCCGCATTCTGTGCTTTTGTATATGGCATATTTTCTTAGATTATTGTTCCAGCATAAGCTACTTTTTATTTTTACTATTAAACAAGCGCTTGCTCTTTTTCTAATGCTTTGCCTAAGAAAGTAGCAAGTTCTAGCATACCGTATTTTCCAGCTCTGGCTTCAGCATCACTATTATAGTTCGTATTTGTGTTGATATCATAAGTGTAAACTGTACCATCTTCAGCTTTAATGAATTCAATGCCTGCAACCGTGATATTTTGATCTTTTAAGAATTTTTCATAAGATTTGATTTGTTCTAAATCTAATACGGAATTATCTACGATTTGGAATTTAGGCTTTTCTTCTACTTGTTCGCCAACAGGGCAGAATAAGTCATTGATCTGACAAGCGTCCGCTGGGCACAACTCGAAACCTTTTGATGTATCAACCTGTACAGCGTAAACAAATTTAGCATTAACAAATTCAGCACGAGTAATAAATGATTCTGGCGATTTGATGTATTGTTGGATTAATGTAATACCATCAACGGGTTCTTCGTAAAGTGGACCATTTACATATGCTTCTAATGCTTCAATAGTGTTGAATAATTGAACACCAAGTCCCTTACCAGCACGATTATGTTTCGTGATAAATGAAGGGGTATTGATTTTCTTTGCTGCTTCAATAATTTGTTGTTTACCAACAGCAGCAATCGTTCTTGGTGTACGGATACCGGCTTTTTCAAGTGCTAAGTATTGATTTACTTTACTTAGTTCCAATTTAAGTGCATCTGTTCCATTAAAGACAGTACGGCCGTGGAATTCTAACCAAGCAAGTACTGCGTTTGCAAGTTCTGGTGCAAAACGGTGATCACGTGTATGTGATGATGCGCTCATACGACTGTAAAATATTCCTTCTGGTGGTACAGAACTTAAATCAACTGTCCCTTGATCTAAGAACCATTCTTCATATGGAATATTTAGTTCATCTAAACGTTTTGTTAAATGATCTGTCCATTCGCTGTTTTCATGAATAATATAAACTTTTGACATCATTTAACCTCCACTTTTTTATTTCTAAGTTGTTCTACTAATGGTTTTACTTTTTCAGCAAAGATCTTCATTTCTTCTAGCTGTGGTGAGAATTGTAGGATCAATAAATTCAACCCAACTTCTTCATAGGCAAGAATACGTTTTGCGATTTGTTCAGGAGTACCTACTAAATTTGGACGTAAGCCACGATTTGATACACAATAATCTTCTTTGCTGACTTTTACATTTAGTTGTGATTTGCTTGTGAAATCTTGATAACCGGCATATGCTTTGCTATCTGGATTCATCGAAGTGATTCTTTCTAATTCAGCTTGTGCTTCCTCTTCTGTATCACGGCAAATAACATAGGCAGCCATACCAAATGTTTCGAAATCTGGTTTACCAAGTTCCACGCGTCGACCATTCATTTCTTTAATCTTCGCTTCGATCTCTTCTATCGTACCACCATGCATGACATAAGAGTCACAAATTCTAGAGATTGTTTGTTTACCAGTTTCAGATTCACCACCAGCAAAAATAGGGATATGGTTGTTTCTTAATGGTTTTGGTAAAAGATAAGTGTTTTCGAATTCATAATAATCACCTTTAAATGATGCAGGTGTTTTTGTGAATAATTCTTCTAATGCATTGACAAATTCTTCCGCACGGGCATAGCGTGAATCATGAGCAGTGAAAGCACCGCCATATTGTCGTGCTTCTTCTTCCCACCATGCAGATACGATATTCAAAGCAAGACGACCCTTGCTAATATGATCGATATTTGAAGCCATTTTTCCAAAAGTTTGTGGTTTATAATAACCTGGGCGAATAGCTACAAGGATGTTTAGCTTTTCTGTAACTGCGGCAACAGCTGCGGCAGTAGACCAAGCATCTAATGCAGGTTCCTCGATTCCTTTAATATCATTTAAAAACAACTCAGCGATCAGGGTCATATCATAGCCAAGTTGTTCAGCTTGCTGAGCCACTTTTTTTACATAATCAAATGTAGCTGGCATTTGTTTATATTCATCCTCAATATTGCGTAACCAACCACCATAAAGAGGTGACCAATATCCGTATTTCATATCCTTAAAGCCGCCTTTCCAGTCTGATTTTTAAATAGTCTGACTATTACGTGTGTTTATCTTAGCATAAAACCATGTGATAAACAATATAATATCGATAAAACAAAGGCGATAAGTAGGGATTTGTCATAGAATGATCAAAAATAACTGGTTTAGAAAATTGGGATGATGAAAATAGGGTAAATAAAAACGAGAGACCCAACAAGGCCTCTTTTGTTAGATGATGAAATGGAACAGACAATTAATGTAAGAATAGCAATGAAATCTTGATACAACAATCTATCTGCGAAAATAAAAACTCTAGCTTACATAATGGTAGTTTTTTCGTACCGAGAACTTGACCACTGACTGTTGAAATCAGTTCTAACCTTAATATAATAGTAGATTATTATTCTTCCCACTTTTTCATCTGTTCTTCTTCTGCAGCGATTTGTAAATCATACGCATTAATTAGGAAAATTTCATAGTCATGATTGTTGGCATACTGCTCAGCCAGTTTTTTTATATATTTTGGCGAACCTTCTTTTTCCTCATCATAAACGATCAGGATCCCATCAGAATTTTTTAGAAAGAATTTATTTTTTTCGATAAATTGCCAAGGAGCTTCATATGGTCGTTTTGTTAGACTTGTCACAAAATCAGCTTGTGATAAAATCATTTCATATTTTTCTTGTTTGGATTCGTTCCAATTTTTTTCTTGGTCTAAAAAGGGTGTCATGATTGCATATTTCAACTCAGGATATTCCATTTGCAAATCCATAATCACTTCTGCGGTCCAAGTTTCTACACCTAGTTGACCACTTAAAATCACCCACTCAAGCCCATCTTCAAGGAGTGGAATAATTCGATCCTGTAAGGCTTTTTTGATAATAGGAATGCCAGGATGATGATCGTCGAAAATACCAAGTTCATGTGCCTTATAGCCAGTTATAACAAGACGAGTTAGCATATATACCTCCCACTTTGATACATAAGTTAGATTCTATCTGACATATTCATTGGATATAGATTTTGTTTTAACATTACGACTATTGTTGTTTGTTACAGGCGAGGCAGATATTTTTTTAAAAGTTGCCGCTTTATATAACACACATAAAATATAAAAAACCGATTTCTATAGAAACCGGTTGACTGAAATAAGTATAGAAATAGTTATGTCGTTGCCCAGTCTACTTGTTAAGTCAGTGTTTAATGTGAAAACAAGTGTATGTACATCAACAATTTTCGCTTTTCATTTTACAATAGCTATGTTTTATTTACAATGGGATTATTTGTAACTTAAGAAGAATATTGCATTGTTGCAGATAAAAGCTTATGAAGCTGCATCTTATAGAAAGATTCTATTAATATTTAGCTCTAAAACTAGTTATTTTAGGCTGCGTTTTAACCTCAATATTATAAGTCTAATAAAGTGCATTTTATAAAAAGATAATTTATAATATAGTCGTACTAAAAATAGTAGATATAGTACATTTGTGAAAACGTTTCCGGAAACTGTGCACATAGAAGAAGTTAGCCTATATATGATGAAATTTATACGAATTTAAACTATATAAATATAATTTTCTGGGAGGGTCTAAACAATGAAAGCAGCAGTATGGCATGGTAAGAAAGACATTCGTATTGAAGAAAAAGAATTAAAACCATTAAAAGATAATGAAGTAACCGTTCGTGTCGCATGGGCAGGGATCTGTGGTAGTGACTTACATGAATATCAAGAGGGACCTGTGTTTGTACCCGTTGAAAAAGCAGATGAACTCACTGGGGAAATCGCTCCCATTATTATGGGTCATGAATTTGCAGGGATTATTGAAAAAGTCGGCAAGGACGTTCAAAATTATAAAGTGGGAGATCGCGTAGTGGTGAATCCAACATTAACACATGGCGATAAACCAGAAGATGTTGACTGTTATGATGGCTTCAGCTTTATCGGTTTACATGGAGACGGCGGTTTCACCAAATACGCAAATGCTCCAGAATCCAATTTATATCGCTTACCTGAAACGCTAACACTTCAAGATGGTGCTTTAGTGGAACCAACAGCCGTAGCTGTACAAGCTGTTAAGGAAGCCGATTTACGCTTTGGAGATACCGTAGCCATCTATGGTGCAGGCCCAATCGGGTTATTGACAACACTTGCCGCAAAAGCAGCGGGTGCCACTAAAATTATTGTTCTGGATCTTTCTGAAACGCGTTTAGAAAAAGCGAAAGAACTGGGTGCTACGCATATCATCAACTCAGGGAAAGTCAATGGACCAGCAGCTGTTCGAGAAATCGTCCCTAATGGAGTAGATGTAACATTTGAAGTGGCTGGAGTGGCTCCAACCTTTAAACAAGCCATCGATTCAACTCGTGCACGTGGGACAATGGTGATCGTTTCTATCTTTGCGCGTCCTATCGAATGGAACCCATTACATTTAACGAATACAGGTGTCAAAATCACTTCAACCATTGCTTATACACCAACTACATTCCAACAAACTGTAGATTTAATGGGCACTGGTCAATTGAAACCACAAGGTATCGTCACCTCTCAAATTGTATTAGACGATATTGTAGAAAAAGGCTTTGAAGCATTAACGAACGACAAATCTCAAGCTAAAATTCTAGTTGAATTAAGCGGAGAAAAATAGGTCTTAACTATATCAAATTAAAAGATAAATAGAAAAACGAAACTGCAGGCAAATCCTTATAAATTGGATGACCTGCAGTTTTTTTGCACTTTTTAAAATGTATCTTTGGTTACTCTGAAAAAATTCTAAATTATTTAAATGAAGATGATGTTCTCTCAACACAGACATCATCTTTTTAAGTTCCAATCAATGGTTCTGTTTATCTGTTTTGGTCATTTAAATTATACCAAATTGGGGAGGTCCCATATTTTATTGTTTTGAAACCCTTGTGAGACAAGTGTTAGAATTATGGAATTAACTTAATTTATATTATTTTCGATTTTTATGTAAAATTTATATATTCGAATCAATTTCATAATGTAAAATTCAGGTAAAAAACACGAACATTTTAAATCAACATGAACATTAATATTCAGAAATTTTTGTTCCGTTGCAGACGGCGCTTTCCACGGGCTTGGCTTCAATCTCCTCGAGTCAACACGATGTTGACTCCAGATCTCCTTCCGCATCGAAAGCGTAAGCGACAGATGT
>NZ_VCBL01000003.1:34143-226965 GCF_007896435.1 Rummeliibacillus suwonensis | reverse complement strand
GAAGATGATATCTATTTTGTCTTTGTCACTAACGGAGGTTAGTGAACAAATTTTATTGATTAACGTCTTGCTTGTTCAGTTTTCAAGGTTCATCCTTACTTAAAAGACTTAAATATTGTATCATATCTAAAAGTCAAAAGCAAGATGCTTTTTTAAATTAGAAAGATTAAATATTTTGTTGTTTTCTCTTAATGAGTCAACGTTGTTCAATATACGCTGATTATATATAAATGTCAATACTTTATAGCAAAAAGTTTTAAAAAACCTTTTACAATCATATATATAGGACAAGAGGTGAGCATACTGTTTAAAAGAATAATTGTATCAACGATTATTATGATGGCTTTATTGTTAATTTTTATTCCTTCTAAAAATTCAATATTAGAAGTTTTTCGTTTAACAGATGAACCCAATATTATTACAAAGGGAAATTTCGGGATGTCATTAACAATAGATTTATCTTATGCTGATGCAAAGTTTATCGAATGGTTAAACGAGGAAAAATCTCCTTATCCTTTATTAATGGTCGATCCAGATTTATTAGAAAGATCTCCAACTCTTGTAAAAGTCATTAAAGCTAAAAATATCCCAATAGGATTGCTAGGAAGAAATAGTGATTTTTATGAAGTCAATCCTTCTCAGCTTGAAAAAGATATCAGTACTTTCAATTCCATTATGAAACAATCTCCTCTTTGGTTTAGAACAAGAGATTATGTATTCCTCCCAGATGTTACTAAGGTGCTATGGAAAGAACAAATTAATATGCTAGCCGCTTCTAAAATTTTATCTGACAGCAAAGACTTGAAACTCTCAAAGGGCGATATAATTTCCATACCGTATCATCAAGAAGAACGACTACCATTAAAAGAAATCGATCGACTGATACAAAACAACTCTTTTCAGCCAATAGAAGAAACAATATTTGGCTATTCCGTTAAGACCAAAAAAACCCCATAACGTTTAGTCTTCTATTTCAAGAAATAGTAAGGGAAAACTTCACTCAGTGAGAGCCTTTTTCAACTTTCACTGGGTCGGGGATTTTTATGCAGACAATCCCCTCTTTTTGCGGCTTGTAATGAGGGGCTTCCTTGCTGCCTGTTCCTATGGGTTTGTTTTGATTAGTTTTAATCTTCCTTATTTCTCTTCCAGCAAGTCCTTCCGGTAAACCTTATTTGGGTAGGAAGCGCTAACATTTCAGGGGTTTTGTGTTTTCTTCCCCACTTTTCTTTCTTACAAGCAACCTTAGATTTAGATATAAGGTTATTGCTACTTTTTCTCTTCAAAAACCATTTAGCTCTTGATCATTTGTGCTTCGCATTTTTATTATTTTTTTCTTCTAATTCTCTACGTGCAGCTCGGCGTTCTTCTCTTTTTTTCAAATCTTCAGCAGATTTAGCATTATATTTTGGTAATTCAAGCAGTTGAAAAGCATTTACTGCAAGAATCGGGAATAATAAAAGTGTAATATACTCATTGCCACCACTTGTTCGTACCCATAGAGCTATGAGCCACTCAATAATACTAACGAAAATCATAAAGAATAATGCAGAAATTAAAATATGCTTCTTACCAGTCATCTTTACCTTTTTCATAGCTGTTACAATGGCGGCTGCAATCAATACTATCAATAACCCTATGTAAAGAAGCCAATCACTAGCGCTATGTGCATATGGTTTAAAGCGGAATAAAATAACATCCAGTAATGCGACAAACATTAATAATATTTGTACCCAGTTCCATAAAGTCAATGAGCGGCAAATATTAACACCAATTTGATGTACTGTGAGATAGGCAAAGTATCCCATTTGGCAAACCATGCTCATCGTAAAACCAAGAAGAACAAACCATAGTAATCCTAAAAAAGCTTCTCCCCATTCACCATTTGAAAAATGTTGAGCATAGAAATCTCCCCAACGAACGATTAAACTCATCAATCCAGTGACAACGCCACCAATTATGAGTGCTCTAAAAGCAAATTTAAACCAATTTCGTATCGTCACGACTTAAAGGCCTCCGTTTTTACAAGTTCTTGTTTCATTCTAACAACGAATTTCGAAAAAATCTATTTCTTATCTCGTTTCATACATATTCCGCCGTTAATTGTGAACAATAATTGAAACGACTTACGCAAAAGTGAGGGAAGTATATGTATAAAAAAGCCATAATTTTCACACTTCTATTCGTTATTCTATCCGGTTGTTCCGCTGCTCCCCAACAGAACCAATCTTATGATGATATAAAAAAATCAACCCTCGATGCTCTGCAAACGGAGGAAGGCAAAAAGGTGATCCGTCAACTGTTAGAGGATCCGTCAATGAAGGATTTACTCGTCTTAGAGCATGATGATGTTAACAAAGCTGTACAGGACACTTTGATGTCAAAAAAGGCTGAAGAATATTGGAAAAAACAATTTGAGGACCCTAAATTCCGCGAAAGCTTCGCCAAGAGTATGAAAAAAGAACAGCAAGATCTACTGAAGGATTTGATGAAAGATGCTTCTTTTCAAAAAGATTTGGAACAATTCTTCTCACAACCCGATATGCAAAAACAATTAGAAAAAATAATGAAATCAGCAAGTTCAAAGGAAGATTTGCAAAAAGTAATCATTGAAGTAATCAATAGCCCTTTGATGCAAGAAAAATGGTCCAAACTCATTCAATCAGCAGGCGAAAAATCCTCTGATGAGGGTAAATCTGGAGGCGGCAGTGATAAGAGTTCTGGCGGAAGTAAAGATCAAGGATAAAGAACGATTCATTAAGGTATCATTTAAAAAATTTGTTCTTCAAAAAACAAAGGATGTATCTAAGATATTTTTTCTTAAGATACATCCTTTAATCGTTATTCTTTGTCTAATTTATCAATCACACGTTGAGCAATTTCTAGATAAATTTGTCCAGTGGAGTGGTTTTTCGCATATACAGATGGAGCAAAATCTACTTCATTCCAATCTGGTTGACCAAGAGGAATTTGTCCGAGTAGTTCTGTGCGAAGTTCTTCTGTTAGTTTAGTCCCCCCACCTTGGCCAAATACATATTCACGTTCACCTGATACATCAGATTGGAACCATGACATATTTTCGATAACGCCCAAAATATTATGTTCCGTTTTTATAGCCATTGCTCCCGCACGAGCGGCTACAAATGCCGCAGTTGGATGTGGAGTCGTTACGACGATTTCATTAGATTCAGGTAACATTTGGTGAATATCTAGCGCTACATCACCTGTACCTGGAGGTAAATCTAAAAGTAAATAATCAAGATCTCCCCAATCAACATCGCGGAAAAATTGATTTAACACTTTTCCAAGCATTGGGCCACGCCATACAACTGGTGCGTTATTTTCGACGAAAAATCCCATAGATATCATTTTGACACCAAAACGTTCAACTGGAATAATGCGATTTTCTTCAACGATCGGCATAGTTTGTACACCCATCATATCTGGAACACTAAATCCATAAATATCTGCATCGATTAAACCAACTTTTTTACCAAGGCGAGATAATGCTACAGCTAAGTTAACAGCAACAGTAGATTTGCCAACTCCACCTTTACCAGATGCAATAGAAATAAATTTTACTTTATTTAATGGTGAAAGCAAATCCTGTGTTTCTGCACGCGTTGCAGTGCCACGGAATTTTTCAATGGCTTCTGGTGAAAGTTCTGAGAATCGAATACCAACAGTTTTGCAGCCTGCACCCTTTAATACATTAACAATTTCCATTTGAAGTGCAAGTTGTTCCGGCGTATTTGTTTTCGCTATCGCGATTTTTACGCTCACATGCTCTTTTTCTTCTTTTATGGAAACTTCAACGATAGCATCTGTTTCAGTCAATGTTTTATGTAGAAAAGGATCCTTTAATGCTCCAACTAATTCTCGAACTTGTTGTTCATCAATCACTGTAGACACTCCTTTTATTATCATTTCGATTTTAGTATATCATAACGCTTTCAAAAAGGTATGATACGTTACTCATTCTACAATAGAATCAGAGTAACGTTCGATTCCTTCTACGATTGCTTCTGCCATTTTTTGTTGATAATCTGCTGAAGATAATAATTCCGCTTCTTGTGGATTGCTTAGAAAACCTGTTTCTACAAGAACTGACGGCATCGTAGCTTTTTTCAGTAAATATACTTGTTTAATCGCCAAAGCCTCACGATCTGTATTTTTTAAATTTTCCTTAATAGAGCCTTGAATCGCTTTCGCTAAAATTTCTCCCGCTGGATGACCATCTTTATGATAAAAAACTTGTGCACCATGCCATTTTGATTCTGGGATAGCATTTGCATGGATACTAATGAAAAGGTCCGGCTTAGCTTTATTGACCAGCTTTTCCCTAAGGAAAATATCTTCTTTCTTTCTTTCTCGCATTGTCGTATAATCGGCATCTGGTTGATGCTCTGCGATCACATCATCATCTTTTGTACGTGTCATCACTACCGTTGCACCTTTTTCCTTTAATAGCTTTTCCACTTTTTTGGCGATGGCTAGTGTTATATCTTTTTCTATAAGTTCAGACGTTGAAGCACCACCATCCATTCCTCCATGCCCAGCATCCACTACGATTTTGACTCCTCCTAAAGTCTCTGAAATAAAAAAACCACGATTGGATGCTTTTGTTTCATATACAACTAGGAGTATACATGCTACTAATACTACACTCCAAATGAGCCAACGTTTCAATCATAGACACCACCTTTTACACTACTATATGCTTGTGTAAGAAGGGTTATGTCGCTCCGTATAATCAAAATTATAGATTCATTTCCTCAGTTAAAAATGGCCAAATTAAGTAATTCTGTACTTGAAAAATAGGAGGAGAATCCGTTCATTAAAAATGGGAAATCTTAAAATGAATCGTATATATAAGCTACTGGCATCAAAATGTGGTCAAACGGTGGTCAAAAAGAAAGAAGATAACTAAAAAAGACCCCTTCCACCGAAGTGAAAAGAGCCTTGAAACGTCTGTCTGTAGATTAACGTTTTGAGAAATATACAGATAAATCCTAAGCGTACCTAATCCGTTGAAATCCTTTTATATCAACGTTTCTCAATTTATTATATGGATAAAAATGTATAAAAAAGGGCTGAGATTGACATTACTTGAACCAATTTGAACCAACATGATGGATGTTAGTTGAATACATTTATTTTTTAAAACATTATATCCTTAAAACATTTATATATATTAATTGGAACTATTCATTCCTCCATAAATTATATATTTGGGTTCTCTTGTTAAATGCTTCTTGCCCACCTTCCATAATATCAACGACTTTATTTTGAATGTCTTTATTATCAATGCTTCCAGATTTCACCATTATTTGTTTTTCATCATACGAAACTGCAATTACTTGCTCTGAGTCCCCTAAAACTGGAATATTGGCATTATGTGTCGCAAAAATAAACTGAACTTCAGGCTTTCTTTCCTTTACCTTAGTAATTATTTCATTATAAATTACTTGATTATCTAGATCATCCTCTGGTTGATCTATCATAATCAGGTTATTATCCTTTTGGGATAAAATGAAAAGAACTAATGCTGATGCCCTTTGTCCAATAGAATGTTTTGCAATAGGTTTTCCGTGATACTTTATTTCAATTTGATTAGGAGTTCTGATCTTTAATTGTTCGCTGTAGTTTTCTTTGATTATTTCCTTTACTTTTGATAGTTGGGCTTCAGTTACTAGATTAGAAGTTATTTTAGAATCTTCTAATAAAATATCAACTATTAGGGCTGCGAAATCAGAGTGTTCTTCACTTATATTTTTGTAAGCACTCTGATTTATATTAGAACCTCTAAATGATTGTTTTAATTCAGCAAGAAAAGACTCTTTATTACCTTTAAACTCAATACTTAATTCTAATGCGTTTTGATTTGAATTTATTTTTTCTATTTCTTCTTTATAAACTTGGAATTCTTTAAGTAATAATTGATTCCTTTCATCTAAGACAGCTCGAACTTGAGATTCAATTTTACCCTTGTTTTCCTCTTGTTTAGTAACTTGATCAATAGACTTTTTTAACTTATCCTCATCAACTTTAAGCTTTGCAAAATCATCAGGATTTAAATTTGGTATATCAATTTCTCTTTTAATCTCAGCGAATTCTTCTTCAAGTGAATTTATAGTTAGTCGAATCTCTTCTAAATATTCTTTAACTAGTTTCGAGCTAGCATCAATATTTGCTATAATTCCCTCAATTTCTTTTTTGATAGTAATCATAGTAGAAACTTCTTGTGATAACTTAATAAATAGCTCTGGTACTTCCTCAGATTCAATATCACTTAGTTCATTAAGTTCTCTAAGATTATTAGAGTTCAATAATTCCTCAGCATTACCTTTGAAATTGTTAATTAATTCATAAACGTTTTTTATGTATCTCTCATCCTTCTGGAAGTTAACTTGTTTAGAAAGCTTTGCAGATAACCCTTTCTCTTCAAATATCTTTATCTTATGCTTTATATCCGTTAAGTTTTTTCTTAGATCAGGTAAAGTATTAACTTTATCGTTTAAATTGAATAATTGATTGATTTGATTGCTTAATTGATCGTTTATTCTAGTTAGTTCTCCTTGAAAAGATTTTGTTTTCTTTCCAACTAATTTGTTTAATAACTCTAGTTCAAATCCATTTTTCATGTAAGATAAATCTTTTTGTCCAAAATATAAAGGAGTTTGCAGAATTGAATTTATTGTAACTCCAATTTCTGTATTGTTATCATCAAGAATATGTGGAGCTTCTCCTAATATCCTTTTAATTTTATAATTTTTTTTGTAATTATCTTGAAGTTCAATTATTACTTGTCCGCCTGATTCAAGAAGATTTTTTACTACATCTGATTTATAATCTTTATCGGCTGTTGATGGTGACATATCTAAAGTGTATCTAATGGCTTCAATTATACTTGACTTACCACTACCTCGAATTCCGATTAAACTATTTAATTCCGGTGATAAATTTATTTTTTGATTATTCATTTTCCCACCGATGAATTCGACGGATTTTATGTATCCATGATTATATTCTTTTTCAGACAGAGAAGTTCGATTTTGATAGTCCCTGAATGCAAGTACGACAGAATCAAAACTTCCATCTCCAATTTTAATATAAGATTTATCTCCTTTACCGATTTGCTCAATAGATTTGCAATCCGACCCCTCAATATAAGGAAGTTTATATCCCATCCAATCTTCAAGTTGCTTCATTTTATCCCTAGTTCGACCTTTTTGAAACCCAAGAACTTTGTTTTTAAACCAACTATTCTTGCTTAGTGATTCTATTAGACCTCCATTACACTCTTCAAAAAAACCACTTTTTTGTTCAATGTGAGCCATTAAAATGAAGTAATCTTTATTATAGGAATCTAAACAATCAATTGTTCCAGCTAAATCTTTATTACAACGCGTATTCTCATGTTCTCTATTTTCAATACCTTTAAAAACTTCATCAAGAAATTGATTAATAGTTTCAGTTTTCCCTTTAATCCAGTCTTCATCTTTAAATACTATCAAACAATGGATTCCGTTAGCTCCCTCTTTAACAGATAGCTCGACTCCTGGCAATATAGTTATGTTATCCTTTTTAGCCTTTCTCTTTAAGCCTCTGTACTCGTCTAGATCGAACTTATTATGATTAGTAATAACTCCTAATCCAATACTTTCCTTTTTTAGTTTATCTACGTAATCACTGATGAAACGGTCATCATCACCAAAATAAGAAAACTCTTTATCCGCCTTTGTGTGAAGGTGAAGATCTGCTCTTATCCATTCTGTACCACATGTAAACATGATATCCCTCCATAAAATTTGCGCATTAATATTTCCATGATCGTCACCTTCTTAACTTATAAGAAGAAAGTGCCTTTCAATGAGTTTATTATACTAAAGTAAAAGAAAGTTTTTTGAGAAATCTATCGACAAATTCCGACAAGTTTAATTTTTGGTAATCTCTATTTTCAGGTGCCTGTCACTTCCTGTATTTAAACACATTACAAAAAACTTCACGGTCATCGCGACAATAAAACGTGACGCTACCTTTACTCCTTCATCTGGGCTAGCAATAATGTAATCAACTCCTTCTTCCGCTTCTTGAATAATTTTTTCAATGCAAACTACTTCTAAAATGGTTTCCGTTTAGATCAACCTCTCTATATTTCTTTTGACCTTTTTGGTCACCAATATAGAGAATCTCCGGCTCGATTAATGTCAATTGGCGTAAGTAGCACAGCTATCGTTAGGGAATAGAATGGGTATTCGCTATGAAGAAGCTTTACAATACGATAATTGGGTACGTTTTGAAGCAGTTTATAAAGGGACTTATGCTCATGATTTATCGGATGGACTAAAAGCTATAAATAGTGATACAGAACTAAAGGATTTGCTCGTATCAGCTTTAACTGATCGTTATCAATTTTATTATACTAAATCTGACAGACTAACGACTTACAGTAAGAAAATGCTTGATTTGCTTAATCAAAAAAGTTTTATGTTTAGTTCTCCTTCACCCCGAACGAACTTGTTAGAACAATCACAGAAGCATATTTTAAATGGTTCTATATTATTTCCGTATTTGTATAAAGTTAGGAGTTTATGGGGTGATGAAGGTCTAAAGAAGTGTTTAGCATTCCTATATACCGAATTTGAAAACTATGAGCCTAATAACGATGTCATATTGTGGTTGAAAAAATACTCTGTATTATATACAAATAAAGGTTACCCGTTCAAATAAAAGTCTAAAAAGGAGACGATGCCTTTATGTGCATAAATAACATTTCAAAGGATTACCCATATCTTTTAACAAGGGAACAAGCATCTCATTTTCTAGGTGTAGACCCAAAATCATTTGATAAATATATACGACCACATGAAGGGCTTGAGCGTTTCATGATTGGTCGGCATGAAAGATACACAATGAAAGCTTTAATACAATTTATTGAAAATCACTCGGCTTAATTTATTGACAGTTGATGAGATGTTAGGTTCGGAATACAATACAGTTGTATTCAACCTAGCATCTATCGACTATTTTTATGAAGGGAATTGATAGCATGGCTAGTATTATTCAAAGAGGGAAATCATATAGGACTCAAGTTTCTTTATACAAACAAGGCAAGCATAAAAAACTTTCTAAAACTTTTCCAACAAAGAAAGAAACAGAACTTTGGACTCTAGAAATGGAATTAGCGAAAGGCGAAGATAAAGAGCTTGCACACAGAACAACGGCCTTTGTGGACTTCTTCGAGAATTGGATTTATTTTGTAAAAGTAAATAACGTGAGAGAAACTACATTTCAAAATTACGTTCGTACTTTAGGGGTTATTCGAAACTTATTTCTGGATATCCAATTAAAAGATTTAAACGATATTGTTGTTCAGAAGAAGATAGATGAGTATGCCAAGACACATTCTCGAAAAACAACACATGAGGTTCTTCTTAAAATCAAAACATCATTACGTGATGCATATGCTCGTGGTTATATTGCTAATGATTTTGCTCGTTTGTGAAAACACGTGGGGAAAACCCACCTAAGCGAAACAAAGCTTTGTCTATTAAAGACTTTAAAATGCTTCGTAATTATGTTTTACAGCACCCAGAAGATGAATTTAGCTTACTTGTCTTACTCGCGGTATGCGACGAGGTGAATTATTAGCTATTCGACCAAAAAATTTATACGAGTACGGAATTAAGGTTAGGCACTCAATCAGCCCCACTTCTGATGATACTTCACTAAGAACACAAAATGCAAAACGTGATGTTTCTATCAACAGAGAAGTATATGAGCTTATCCGTAACATTCCCGTTAAAGAGAATGGTTATATTTTTGGCTTTGGTGGCTTTAAACAATCAGAACTTTTAGCCGAATTATTAACGAAATTAAACATTAAAAAAACAACATTCCACGGCTTAAGAGATACGCACGCATCATTTTTATTTTCACAAGATATAGATATTGCGTATGTATCAAAACGATTAGGTCACATCAACATTCAAACAACCCAAAACTACTATCTGGAATTAATGCCAGAAAAAAAGCACCAGCAAGATGCTGATGCTTTAAATCTGTTAAGTTCTTTATGAAGTTCAAGCCGATTTGAACCAACTTGAACCAAAAAACCTTTGCAAACGTTGATACAATAAGAAATTGACTAACGTTTTGAGAATTGTGGTGCACGACGAGCGCCTTTAAGACCGTATTTTTTACGTTCTTTCATACGAGGGTCACGAGTAAGTAGACCAGCTGATTTAAGAGCTGGACGGAAATCAGGGTCAACAGTTAGTAATGCACGAGCGATACCGTGACGGATTGCGCCTGCTTGACCTGTAAAACCACCACCGTTTACATTTACGTAAATGTCATAGCTACCTAGAGTTTCAGTTGCTACTAGTGGTTGTTTAATTACTTCACGTAAAGATGCGAATGGGACGTAATTTTCAACGTCGCGGTTGTTAATAACAATTTTGCCTTCACCTGGTACTAAACGTACGCGAGCAGTTGAGCTTTTACGACGACCTGTACCAATATATTGAACTTGTGCCAAGGTTATATCCTCCTCTAATTATTATCCGCGAAGCTCATAAGCTTCTGGTTTTTGTGCTGCATGTGGATGTTCAGAACCAGTGTAAACGTGTAGTTTGTTGAACATTTGACGACCTAAAGTGTTTTTAGGAAGCATGCCTTTAACTGCCAATTCAAGCATTTGAACTGGATATTTTTCTTTCATTTCGCCAGCTGTGCGAGTTTTTAAACCACCAGCAAATTGAGTGTGACGATAGTAAATTTTACCTTTTAATTTATTACCAGTTAACTCAATTTTGTCAGCGTTGATAATAATCACGTGATCACCTGTGTCAACGTTTGGTGTATAGATTGCTTTATGTTTACCACGTAAAAGAGCAGCTACTTCAGATGCTAAGCGACCAAGAGTTTGGCCTTCAGCGTCTACAACTAACCATTTACGTTCTACTTCGTGACCTTTAGCCAAGAATGTTGTACGCATTTTTAGTATCCTCCTACAATTTTTAAATTGTTTCTATTAACTTTGTTCCAATTGTTTTCTTTATCCTCAAAAGTAAGATTCGGGGCTTATCTCGTGGGGTAATGAAAATACCATATGTCATCTTACAACAAATAGCAATGTAAGTCAAGTATTTCAAGAAAAACACCTGGACATGTTGCTTCAAATTTCATAATGTACGTTTTCAAGATACAAACCTTGAGCTGGCGCAGTTTTACCAGCTCTTCCTCTATCCATAGAGACTATGATTTCGGCCATTTCATAAGAATTACGTTTACCAATCCCTATTTCCCAAAGTGTACCAGCAATAATACGCACCATATTATATAAAAAGCCGTTCCCTTCAATGACCATATGCAGTTCCTCTTGATGCCACTCAAAAGTTAAGGCAGTTACTGTACGAACTTTATCCTTTACACTTGTATGTGCCGCACAGAAACATGAAAAATCATGCGTTCCTAAAATATAACGCGCTGCTTCCTCCATTGCCTTAACATCTGGTTTCGTGCCATTGGTAAATGTCGTATAAAACCGTCTAAAAGGGTTTTGTATTTCTTCACATGCCCAAATATAACGATATCGTTTATCATGAGCACTATAGCGAGCATGAAAATCACTAGATACTTCCTCCACTTTTAGCACACGAATATCTTGAGGCAACTGTACGTTTAATGCTCGCACATAACGATTAAGCGGAATCGACAGCGTAGTATCAAAATGAATGACTTGTCCTGTTGCATGAACTCCTGCATCTGTTCTACCGCTTGCTGTCACATGGACGATCTCACCCTTATGCATTTTCGTTAGTACCTTCTCGATTTCCTCTTGAACAGTTCTTTGCTTTGGTTGAACTTGATATCCCGAAAAATTGGTGCCATCATAGGTGATGGTCGCTTTCATTCTTCTCTTCATCGTTATAGCTCCTATTACTTTTAACTACGCAAATACACCAATATAGCCGTTATCACTACAATAGAAAGTAATGCTACAGTATCTTCTATACTCCATTTTAACTGACGATAACGAGTTCTTCCTTCTCCGCCACGATAGCCACGAACCTCCATAGCTGTTGCTAGATCTTCTGCTCGTTTAAATGCACTCACAAATAGGGGAACTAATAATGGGACAACTGCCTTAATTCTATCTTTGATGGGACCTGTAGTAATATCAGAGCCTCTTGCCATTTGTGCCTTCATAATTTTATCGGTCTCATCCATTAATGTTGGGATAAAACGTAAGGATATAGACATCATCAACGCCAGTTCATGTACTGGTAGTTTAAATTTTTTAAGAGGACCTAATAGCACTTCCATCCCATCCGTGATAGAAATAGGAGATGTCGTTAAAGTTAAGATAGATGTGACAAAAACCAATACTAAGAAACGAATAGAGATATAAATCCCTTGTCTAAGACCTTGCTCATAAATGTGAATAAATTTCCATTCAAAAATCAATGGCCCCTCTTTTGTAAAGAAGATATGCAATAAGAAAGTAAATACCATCAAAATGATAATAGGCTTTAATCCATTGATTAGAAAATATAATTTAATGCGAGACATTAAAATGACTAATAATGTGAATGCCAAAAGCACAATATATGTTGGCGTATTATTGGCCAAAAAGACGACAATAATAAATGCAAAAACAAATATCAGTTTGGAGCGTGGATCCAATCTATGAACAAATGAGTCACCAGGTATAAAACGACCAAATATCATTTTATCCATCATTGACCATCACGCTCCTCTCGTAATAATTGCGCAATCGTCTTCGCTAATTCCTCTTCTGTTAGACAAAGTTTTGGCAGTTTACGACCCATTTTCTGCTCAAGTTGATGTTGGAAACGTACAACATGAGGTAATTCCAAACGATAATTTACTAATTCTTCTGCGTTACTAAAGATTTCCTCTGGCGTACCGGTTAGTACACAATGGCCCTCATGCATAATAGCAATGCGATCTGCATAGCGCGCTGCATCTTCCATACTATGTGTAACAAGAATTGTCGTTAAATGACGTTCCCTGTGTAACCGATAGAACAATTCCATGATTTCCGTACGACCTCTCGGATCCAATCCAGCAGTTGGTTCATCTAAAACGATGACTTCAGGTTCCATAGCCAAAACACCGGCAATGGCGACTCGACGCATTTGCCCACCAGATAGATCAAAAGGTGATTTCTCAAGAACTGATTCTGGAAGCCCTACTAACTTTATTAATGTATGGGCTCGATTAATAGCCTCTTCCTCTGATACGCCAAAATTCATAGGTCCAAAAATAATATCTTTTAAAACCGTTTCCTCGAACAATTGATGTTCAGGAAATTGAAAGACGATTCCTACTTTTTGACGCACCGGTCGTAGATCATTCTCCTTTTTTCCGGCATGAATCGTTCTATCTCCAATTCGCACTGATCCTTCTGTTGGTTTTAGCAATGCGTTTAAATGTTGTAATATCGTTGATTTACCTGAACCAGTATGCCCAATAATGGCTTGATAGCTATCTGAAGGAATAGCCAAATCTACATCAAATAATGCTCTTTTTTCAAAGGGCGTACCTGGTGCATAGGCAAAGCTTACTTTTTGAAGTTCGATGTCCATAAATCATTCACCAACTGTTCCTCTGTCATGTTTTCGCCTTGAAGCTGCACACTTTCCGCTTGTAAAAGTTTTGTAAGCTTCATGGCAAAGGGTAAGTCCAATCCAAGTTCAATTAATTGGTCACCTAAAGCAAAAATCTCCGATGGGGTACCTTCAGCATACTTTTTCCCACCATTCATAAATAATAACCGATCAGCCATAACTGCTTCTTCTAAATCATGTGTGATCGATAATACAGTTAATCCTGTTTTTTCACGTAAATCTCTCACAACCGAAAGGACTTCTTGACGTCCTTGTGGATCAAGCATTGAGGTTGCCTCATCCAAAATAAGCAACCGTGGTCGTAGTGCAAGTGCACCTGCTATTGCGACACGTTGCTTTTGTCCCCCCGATAAGTGTTGGGGTTCATGATTTAAAAAGTCGTCCATTTTAACTTGTTTTAACGCTTCATGAACGCGCTCGACCATATCTTCATAAGGTACACCATTATTTTCTAAAGCAAACGCTACATCATCTTGAACTGTAGCACCTACAAATTGATTGTCGGGATTTTGAAAAACCATTCCTATCTGAGAACGAGATTCCCATAAATTTTCTTCACTTAATGTTTGTCCTAAAACATTTACAGTACCACTCTGTGGAAAAAGCAGACCACTAATAAGACGAGCAATTGTTGATTTGCCTGAACCATTATGACCTACAATGGCAATCCATTCACCTTCTTCCACATGGAAAGAAACATCTTCCACTGCTTTCTTTACCGTGGGTTCTTCAGGCGCATATGTGAAAGTCACATGATTTAGTGATAAAATTTCATGCATGCGTTTTAACTCCTCTCGCTAGACTGTTCTAAGCTCTGCTCTTTTATAACTTACACTGTTTTATGTATGATTACTAGTTGAAAATAGCTTTTGGTAAAAAAAGACGACTTTGTCCATAATGGCAAAAGTCGAATTAGGCTGCTATCAAAATAAAATAAAAAAGCGCGCACCCCACTCAGAGAAATGCGCTAATTAGATATCTCCCGTTCTAAGGTCGCTCATACCTTAAACGTGAATGAGGTGCGTAGAGCTAAACGAGACAGCACTAATGATGTCCGCTCATCATAACGCTCAGCTTTTCAATTTGTCGTATAAATCTTTATTTTTTAAAAAAGAGGGTGTAAGTTCAATTATAGTGAACAAGTACACCCTCCCTCGCATTGTTATAATTAAACTAATTCAATTACAACTACAGGTGCACCGTCACCACGGCGAGATCCTAATTTCATAATGCGAGTATAACCGCCTTGACGGTCAGTGTAGCGTGGTGCTACATCATCAAACAATTTTTGAAGTGCAAAAACTGTTGATTCATTACCTTCAGCATCAGTTGAAGTTGCTACTTCACGACGGATAAATGCAGCAGCTTGACGACGAGCGTGTAAGTCACCACGTTTACCTAAAGTAATCATTTTTTCAACTACTGAGCGCAATTCTTTCGCACGAGTTTCTGTTGTTTCAATACGCTCGTTAATGATTAGGTCTGTTGCTAAATCACGTAATAAAGCTTTGCGTTGAGAACTTGTACGTCCAAGTTTTCTGTAACCCATGGATGTTTCCCTCCTTTGTTCAATTACTGATCTTACATATTTTTAAAGTCGCTTAGTCTTCTTCTCGTAATCCTAAACCAAGCTCTTCTAACTTCGCTTTTACTTCTTCTAATGATTTACGCCCTAAATTACGAACTTTCATCATATCGTCTTCTGACTTGTTAGCAAGTTCTAGAACCGTATTGATGCCAGCACGTTTTAGACAGTTGTAAGAACGAACAGAAAGATCTAGTTCTTCGATCGTCATCTCTAAAACCTTTTCTTTTTGATCTTCTTCTTTTTCAACCATGATTTCAGCAGTTTTTGCTTCATCTGTTAAACCAACGAAGATATTTAAGTGCTCGGTTAAAATCTTAGCTCCGAGCGAAATCGCCTCTTTTGGACCGATGCTGCCATCTGTCCACACATCAAGTGAAAGTTTATCGTAGTCAGAAGATTGTCCAACACGAGTATTTTCAACAGTGTAGTTGACGCGTGAAACTGGAGTGTAAATAGAGTCGATCGGGATCACGCCGATAGGAAGATCCTCACGTTTGTTTTGATCAGCTGGAGTGTATCCACGTCCACGTTGCGCATACATACGCATACGGAGATGACCATTATTAGCAACAGTTGCAATGTATAGATCTGGATTTAATACTTCTACGTCACTGTCATGCGTAATATCTGCAGCAGTTACAACTCCGTCACCTTTAAAATCAATTTCAATGACTTTTTCTTCGTCAGAGTAAATTTTTAAAGCTAGCTTTTTAATGTTCAAAATAATTGATGCAACATCTTCTACAACGCCTTCAACAGTAGAGAATTCGTGTAGTACGCCGTCAATTTGAATTGAGGTTACAGCAGCTCCTGGTAAAGAAGACAGAAGGATACGACGTAGTGAATTACCCAAAGTAGTTCCATACCCACGTTCAAGTGGTTCTACAACAAACTTGCCGTATTTTAAATCATCACTGATCTCTACGGTTTCAATCTTTGGTTTTTCAATTTCGATCATTCAATTTACCCTCCTTCAAAACATCGAATATATGGTATTATTTCCATTTAAATCGAATGTCAATCAATCATTCATTAATCATTCAAACTATATATTCTATTCATGTATAAAAAGTGTACTCAATACATAAGAGAGTTGCAACTATTATACACGACGACGTTTTGGTGGGCGGCAACCATTATGAGGAACTGGTGTTACATCTTTAATAGCTGTAACTTCTAAACCTGCAGCTTGAAGCGCACGGATAGCAGCTTCACGACCTGCACCAGGACCTTTAACAGTTACTTCTAAAGTTTTTAAACCATGTTCTAAAGACGCTTTAGCAGCCGTTTCAGCAGCCATTTGTGCAGCAAATGGTGTAGATTTACGTGAACCTTTGAAACCTAGTGCACCAGCTGAAGACCAAGAAACAGCATTACCTTGCATGTCAGTGATGGTTACAATTGTGTTATTAAATGTAGAACGAATGTGTGCAATACCAGATTCGATATTTTTTTTCACACGACGTTTACGAGCTTGTTGTTTACGTGCCATGTTTAGAATAAACCTCCTTTACCTACTATTTTTTCTTATTAGCTACAGTTTTACGAGGACCTTTACGAGTACGTGCGTTGTTTTTAGAATGTTGTCCGCGTACTGGTAAACCGCGACGATGACGAATACCTCGGTAAGAACCGATTTCCATTAAGCGTTTAATGTTAAGAGAAGTTTCGCGACGTAAGTCACCTTCTACTTTGTATTTGTCAACTTGTTCACGGATTTTGTTTTGTTCGTCTTCTGTTAAATCACGAACACGAGTATCTTCTGAAACACCTGCGTCTGCAAGAATTTGTTTAGCAGTTGTGTTACCGATACCGAAAATGTATGTTAATGAAACTACAACGCGTTTTTCGCGTGGAATGTCAACACCAGCAATACGTGCCATGTATAATTTACACCTCCTTGAAAATTATCCTTGTTTTTGTTTGTGTTTAGGATTTTCACAGATTACCATTACTTTACCGCGTCTGCGAATAACTTTGCATTTTTCACAGATCGGTTTCACAGATGGTCTCACTTTCATCTAACCTAACCTCCTTAGTGGTCCGGAGTGCAAAAGATTATTTAAAACGGTATGTGATACGACCGCGAGTTAAGTCATATGGAGATAACTCAATGGTTACTTTATCCCCAGGTAAAATGCGAATAAAGTGCATACGGATTTTGCCTGATACATGTGCAAGAACTGTATGACCATTTTCTAATTCTACCTTAAACATCGCGTTTGGCAAAGTTTCAATAACTGTGCCTTCGATTTCAATTACATCGTCTTTCGCCATCGACCCTGTCTCCCTTCTATATGCAATTCAAGAACTATCGCCAAATTCTTTCGGAATTTGCTGCAAGTTATGCTACTTCTCAACATATGTTTGGTTTGTATGAGAGATGTTCGAAAGACGCTCATCAGGCTTCGCTTCTCGAACCAAGATATAAGTGCAGGGTTTACCTGATTCTCACACGCTCCCCGGCTACCCTGGATGAGATCCTGTATACCCGCTTACCGTTTACACAGATACTTTTCCACGAAACCCATTATACCCTTTCAGAATAAAGAATGCATCAAGGATATATATGGTATCCAAAAGATACAAACTATTCATCAGTGCATAGACCGGGTACAATATGCTTTTGCAGCTCTCGAAAATGAATTTTCGCTATGCTACCACATACTCCCGCGGTTGCAGACATCTGCGTCCTTAATCTCGGGTATTAATTGCGGTTGCCTTTAAATAGAGCATCAACATCAGCAAATACATCATCTATATCTTGCTGACCATTAATATTCGTTAAAACATTTTTCTTACGATAAAAATCAAGTAATGGTTGAGATTGCTTGATATTTACTTCTAGACGATTCGTAACTGTTTCTGGATTATCGTCTGCTCTTTGATAAAGTTCTCCTCTATCTTTATCACATTTTCCTTCCTCTTTAGGAGGGTTGAAAACTAGATGATAGGAAGAGCCACATACTTTACAGATACGACGACCTGTTAAACGTTTAATCAATTCTTCTTTTTCTACTTCGATGTTAATCACATGTTCTACTTTTTTACCAAGATCCGCTAGAATATTATCTAAAGCCTCAGCTTGAACAGTAGTACGTGGGAAGCCATCCAGTAGGAAGCCTTGATCACAATCAGGTTGGCTTAAACGTTCACGAACAATTCCAATCGTTACTTCATCTGGTACTAAAGCACCTTGATCCATAAACGATTTCGCTTTAAGCCCTAATTCCGTGCCATTTTTAATAGCTGCACGGAACATATCGCCTGTAGAAATATGAGGGATATCGTACTTCTCAACAATTTTGTCTGCCTGGGTACCTTTACCAGCACCAGGCAAACCCATTAAAACGATATTCATACGGACTGCCCCCAATATTAGTATGAAGGTTTTTAGGAACGATTAACGTTCCAAAAAACCAACCTTTATTTCATAAAACCTTTGTAGTGACGTTTTACAAGTTGTGATTCTAATTGTTTCATCGTTTCTAGTGCAACACTGACAACGATCAACAAACTAGTACCACCAATCTGTGCAGAAGATGGTAGATTGGCAATATTGATAAACAAGATTGGAAGAACTGCCACTACTGCCAAGAAAATAGCTCCTACAAATGTTAAGCGATATAAAACAGTTGTTAAATAATCTTGTGTACTTTTACCCGGGCGAATACCTGGAATATAAGCGCCTTGTTTCTTCAGATTATCAGAAACTTTTTCTGGATTAACTTGAACAAACGCATAAAAATACGTAAACGCTACAATTAGCGCTACATATAAAATCATCCCAACTGGTTGAGAATAATCAAACGTTCTTTCAATAAATTGTGTTACTTTATTGTCTTCGAAGAAAGTAGCAATTGTTCTCGGTGTTACGAGAAATGCAACAGCAAAGATTACTGGAATAACCCCTGCAGAGTTGACTTTCAATGGAAGATGCGATTGTTGAGCTCCACGTTGAGCACCAGAACCTTTCGCATATTGAATCGGAATTTTACGATTCGCTTGTTGAACATAAATAACTCCGACTACAATGGCAAGAGCTGCTAATGCAATCAAGACAAGCGTAATAATGTTGATGAACAATTGGTCACCAGCATTTTCAAATTGTTGAGCATAAATTTGGTTCACTGTATTAGGTAATGCAGCTACGATCCCAGCGAAGATGACAATGGAAATACCATTTCCAACACCTTTTTCTGTAATCTGTTCGCCTAGCCATAATAAGAATGCTGTACCTGCAGTTAACACGATCGCAATTGTTAAGTACGTCATTACTCCTTCTTCTTTAATCAATGAACCGCTGTACATACGGTTAAAACCGTAAGACATAGCGATTGATTGAATAAATGCAAGGAGAATTGCAAAATAACGAGTAAATTGGGCAAGTTTTTTACGACCAACTTCACCTTGTTTTGACCACTCGGTGAACTTTTTGACAACATCCATTTGTAACAGTTGAACAATAATTGATGCCGTAATATAAGGCATAATCCCCATCGCAAAAATAGAGAAGTTTTTAAGTGCTCCACCGCCAAAAGTATTCAAGAAACCAACCAAGCTGTATTGATCCGTTTGTTGTAATACTTCAGCATCTACATTTGGTACTGGAATGAACGACCCTATACGGAAAACCACCAACATCAAAAGGGTGAAAATGATTTTATTTCTTATATCTCTCACGCTCATAAAGTTAGAGATTGTTCGAAACATTAAATCACCTCAATGTTTCCGCCGACATTTTCAATTGCTTCTTTTGCAGATGTAGAGAATTTATGAGCTTTGACTGTAAGCTTTTTATCAAGAGTTCCGTTACCAAGAACTTTAATGCCTGCTTTTTCTTTACCCACAACACCAGTTTCAATAAGTAAAGCTGGTGTAACTTCTGTGCCTTCTTCAAAACGATTTAATGCATCAAGATTTACGATAGCGTATTCCTTGCGATTAATGTTAGTGAATCCGCGTTTTGGTAAACGACGAAAAATTGGGTTTTGACCACCTTCAAATCCAGGGCGTACACCGCCGCCTGAACGTGATTTTTGACCTTTTTGTCCTCTACCTGAAGTTTTACCATTACCAGTCGCAATACCACGGCCAACACGGTTACGTTCTTTGCGTGAACCAGCTGCTGGTTCTAACTCATGAAGTTTCATTAGATGGCACCTCCTTGTATTTAAATTTAAGATTATTTTTCAGTAACTGTTACTAAGTGAGCAACTTTAGTAATCGCACCGCGAATAGCTTCGTTGTCAGCATGTTCAACAGTTTGATGCATTTTACGTAAACCTAGTGCTTCAATTGTTTTACGTTGAGCTGGTTTAGCACCAATTAAACTTTTAGTGAGGGTAATTTCTAGTTTATTTGACATGTTATTTCCCTCCCTTAACCTAATAGTTCTTCTACTGATTTACCACGAAGTTTTGCAACTTCTTCAGCTTGTTTTAATTCAGATAAACCTTTAATAGTTGCACGTACCATGTTGATTGGTGTGTTTGAACCTAAAGATTTAGATAGAATATCAGTAATACCAGCAAGTTCAAGTACGGCACGTACTGGACCACCAGCGATAACACCTGTACCAGGAGCAGCAGGTTTGACCATGATATGACCTGCACCAAAGTTACCAATTACTAAGTGAGGTGTAGTACCACCAACACGTGGAACTTCAATAAGGTTTTTCTTAGCATCTTCTACAGCTTTACGAATAGCATCAGGTACTTCTTGTGCTTTACCAGTACCAAAACCTACATGACCATTACGATCTCCAACTACAACTAATGCAGTAAAGCGGAAACGACGTCCACCTTTTACAACTTTAGCAACGCGGTTAATTGTAACAACGCGTTCTTCAAGTTCTAGATTGTTTGCGTCAATATTAAGACCCATGAAAAGTATACCTCCTTCTTATTAAAATTCTAAACCGTTTTCGCGAGCAGCTTCAGCCAAAGCTTTTACACGTCCATGATATAAATAACCACCACGGTCAAATACAACAGCTTTGATATTTTTTTCTGCAGCACGTTTAGCGATTGTTTCACCAATTTTTGTTGCAGCTTCCACATTGCTTGCAGCACCTTCAAAATCTTTATCCATAGTTGAAGCTGAAGCAAGTGTTACGCCTTGAGTATCGTCAATGATTTGAGCGTAAATGTGTTTATTTGAACGGTATACATTTAAACGTGGACGTTGTGTAGTACCTGAAATTTTAGCACGTACGCGAGCATGACGTTTTTTACGAACTTGATTTTTATCTTGTTTCGTAATCACAAAGGTTCACTCCTTTCTAACGCTTAAGCAGCATTATTTACCTGTTTTACCTTCTTTACGGCGAACATATTCGCCTTCATAACGAATCCCTTTACCTTTATATGGTTCTGGCGGACGTACGTCACGAATGTTTGAAGCAAGAGCTCCCACTTTTTCTTTAGAGATACCTTTAACGACTACTTTAGTGTTAGAAGGTACTTCAAATTCTAAATCTTCTTCTGGTGTGAATTCTACTGGGTGAGAGTAACCAACGTTCAATACAAGTTTTTTACCTTGTAATTGAGCACGATAACCAACCCCAACTAATTCTAAAGATTTAGCGAATCCTTCAGAAACACCTGTAACCATGTTAGCAAGTAAAGCACGAGTTGTACCATGAATTGTACGGTGTTCTTTAGATTCAGAAGGACGTGATAAAGTGATCACATTACCTTCTTGTTCGATTTTAATATCTTTGCTAAAAGCACGAACTAATTCGCCTTTTGGTCCTTTTACAGTTGCTACATTCTCAGCATCAATTGATACAGTAACACCTGCAGGTACCTCGATTGGCTTTTTACCTATACGAGACATTTAATGTTGCACCTCCATTCCTTTGTTGCTAATTACCAAACGTATGCTAAAACTTCGCCGCCAACTTTTTTAGCGCGAGCTTCTTTATCTGTTAATAAACCTTGTGAAGTTGATACTAAAGCGATACCTAGACCGTTCAACACTTTAGGCACTTCATCAGTTTTCGCATAAACACGTAGACCTGGTTTAGAAATACGTTTTAAGCCTGTAATAACACGTTCATTATTTTGACCGTATTTTAAGAAGATACGGATAATACCTTGTTTGTCATCTTCAACATATTCAACGTCACGAACGAAACCTTCACGCTTAAGAATTTCAGCGATTTCTTTTTTAATATTAGAAGCTGGAAGCTCTAATTTTTCGTGACGGACCATGTTCGCATTACGAATGCGTGTAAGCATATCTGCAATTGGATCTGTCATAGTCATTACAATTTACCTCCTTCCCAAATTAGGGGATTACCAGCTGGCTTTTTTAACGCCAGGAATTTGTCCCTTGTAAGCAAGTTCACGGAAACAAATACGGCAAAGTTTAAATTTGCGGTATACAGAGTGTGGACGGCCACAGCGTTCACAACGAGTATATTCTTGAACTTTATACTTTGCACCACGTTGTTGTTTAATGATCATTGATTTTTTAGCCACGTTCTCGCCTCCCTATATTATTTTTGGAATGGCATACCGAATTGTGTTAACAACTCGCGAGCTTCTTCATCTGAGTTCGCAGTAGTAACGATAACGATATCCATACCGCGTACTTTTGAAACTTTATCATAGTCGATTTCAGGGAAGATTAATTGTTCTTTCACTCCAAGAGTGTAATTGCCGCGACCATCAAATGCTTTTTTAGAAATCCCATGGAAGTCACGTACACGTGGAAGAGAAATAGAAATTAATTTGTCCAAGAAGTCATACATACGTTCACCACGTAATGTAACTTTTGCACCGATTGGCATGCCTTCACGAAGACGGAAGCCTGCAATTGATTTTTTAGCTTTAGTAACAACTGGTTTTTGACCAGTAATTAATGTTAATTCTTCAACAGCAGCATCAAGAACTTTTGAGTTTTGAACTGCATCACCAACACCCATGTTGACAACAATTTTTTCAACTTTTGGTACTTGCATTGTTGAAGTATATCCAAATTTACTCATAAGAGCTTTAGAAACTTCATTTTCATATTTTTCTTTTAGGCGGTTCATGTTTGTACCTCCCTTCTCTTTTAAACTTATTTATCGATTACTGCACCTGATTTTTTTGCTATACGAACTTTTTTGCCATCTTCTACTTTATAACCTACGCGAGTCGGCTCGCCAGATTTAGGATCGATTAGCATTACGTTCGAAACGTGAATTGCTGCCTCTTGGCTGACAATTCCACCTTGTGGATTAAGTTGGTTAGGTTTCACATGTTTTTTTACGATGTTAACACCTTCAACTATTACACGGTCTTTTTTAGGAAAAGCAGCTAAGATCACACCTGTTTTTCCTTTATCTTTACCTGTAATAACCACTACTTTGTCGCCTTTTTTAACATGCATTCTGTCGCACCTCCTTGATTGGCACTGTCATGTAATTAAAGAACTTCCGGAGCTAATGAAACAATTTTCATAAAGTTATTATCACGTAATTCACGTGCTACTGGTCCGAAAATACGTGTTCCGCGTGGTGATTTATCATCACGAATGATTACACATGCGTTTTCATCAAATTTGATATAAGTACCGTCTTTACGACGAACACCGCTTTTCGTACGAACGATAACAGCTTTAACTACTTCGCCCTTCTTGACAACGCCTCCTGGTGTTGCTTTCTTAACTGAACATACAATAACATCACCGATATTAGCTGTTTTACGTCCAGAACCACCAAGTACTTTAATAGTTAGTACTTCTTTTGCACCTGAGTTGTCGGCAACTTTCAAACGAGTTTCTTGTTGAATCACTTAGGTTACCTCCCTTCGGATGTATATTCCGAAATATATTAGATAATAACCGCTTTTTCTACAACTTCAACTAAACGGAAGCGTTTAGTAGCTGATAGCGGACGAGTTTCCATGATGCGTACGATATCTCCAACTTTAGCTACGTTGTTTTCATCATGCGCTTTGAATTTTTTAGAGTATTTTACACGTTTACCATAAAGCGTATGCTTCTTGTAAGTTTCAACTAAAACAGTGATTGTTTTGTCCATTTTGTCAGAAACTACGCGACCTGTGTAAACTTTGCGTTGGTTACGCTCAGTCATGCTTGCAAACCTCCTCTTTATCAGTTATGTGCACTGATTTCTCTTTCGCGAATCACAGTTTTCATTCGCGCAATCGCTTTGCGTACTTCACGAATGCGAGCTGTGTTTTCTAATTGACCAGTCGCCAATTGGAAGCGAAGGTTGAAAAGCTCTTCTTTCAGTGATTTTACTTTTACTTCGATTTCTGCAGTTGTAAGTTCACGGATTTCATTAGCTTTCATTAGATTCACCACCAATTTCTTCACGTTTAACAATCTTACATTTAACAGGTAATTTATGTGCTGCTAAACGAAGTGCTTCACGAGCAACTTCCTCTGAAACGCCACCGATTTCAAACATAACTCTACCTGGTTTTACTACGGCTACCCAACCTTCAGGAGCACCTTTCCCTGAACCCATACGTACTTCAAGAGGCTTTTTAGTGTATGGTTTGTGTGGGAAGATATTAATCCAAACTTGACCGCCACGTTTTGTATAACGAGTCATAGCAATACGTGCAGCTTCAATTTGGCGGTTAGTAATCCAGCTAGCATCTAATGCTTGTAAACCAAATTCCCCAAATGTTACTTTAGTGCCGCCTTTTGATTGACCACGCATTTTGCCACGATGTACACGACGATATTTAACGCGTTTTGGCAATAACATATTATTTGCCTCCTTCCTCAGAGTTCTTCTTAACTGGAAGGACTTCACCACGATAGATCCATACTTTAACACCTAATTTACCATAAGTAGTGTCAGCTTCTGCATGAGCATAATCAATGTCAGCACGAAGAGTATGAAGTGGAACAGTTCCTTCGCTGTAGTGTTCAGCACGAGCGATATCAGCGCCACCTAGACGCCCAGATACTTGTGTTTTAATACCTTGAGCACCTGCACGAATTGTGCGTTGGATTGCTTGTTTTTGTGCACGACGGAATGATACACGGTTTTCTAATTGGCGAGCAATATTTTCAGCTACTAATTTAGCGTCAAGATCAGCACGTTTGATTTCAACGATGTTGATGTGAACGCGTTTACCAGTCATTTCGTTAAGGTTTTTACGAAGTGTTTCTACTTCTGTACCGCCTTTACCGATAACCATACCTGGTTTCGCTGTGCTAATTGTAATGTTGATTTTATTTGCAGCACGTTCGATTTCAACTTTAGAAACCGATGCTTCTTTTAAACGAGTTTCAATGAATTTACGAACTTTAATGTCTTCGTGAAGTAATGTAGCATAGTCTTTTTCAGCGTACCATCTAGATTCCCAATCACGAATGACACCGACACGTAATCCTATTGGATGTACTTTTTGTCCCACGTATTATCCCTCCTTCTTCTCAGATACCACGATTGTAATGTGGCTTGTACGTTTGTTAATAGCGCTTGCACGTCCTTGAGCACGTGGACGGAAACGTTTTAACGTTGGACCTTCGTCAACGAATACTTCTGAAATTACTAAGTTATTAACATCTAAATCATAATTGTGTTCAGCGTTTGCAACTGCAGATTTTAGTACTTTTTCTACTACAGGAGATGCTGTTCTTGGAGTATGACGTAAAATTGCAACCGCTTCGCCAACTTGCTTGCCTCGGATTAAATCAACTACTAAGCGGACTTTACGAGGAGCAATTCGAACTGTGCGAGCAATAGCTTTAGCTTCTTGCATCAGGATTTACCTCCTCTCAAATTAGCGTACTGAAGTTTTCTTATCATCTGCACCATGTCCTTTGAAAGTACGTGTTGGTGCAAATTCGCCTAGTTTATGACCTACCATATCTTCAGTCACGTATACAGGCACGTGTTTACGTCCATCATATACAGCGATTGTTAAACCGATGAAATTCGGGAAGATTGTAGAGCGGCGAGACCAAGTTTTAATCACTTGTTTTTTTTCTGAATCTTGTTGAGCTTCTACTTTTTTCATTAAGTGTTCATCAACAAAAGGCCCTTTTTTCAAGCTACGACCCATTTTGGAACCTCCCTCCGTGATCCTACCACGGCTCTCTTGTTGAACCGTAGTCTAATCACATTATTTTTTGCGACGACGAATGATAAGTTTGTCGGATTTGTTTCTCTTATTACGAGTTTTGTAACCAAGTGCTGGTTTACCCCAAGGAGTCATTGGTGATTTACGTCCTACAGGAGCTTTACCTTCACCACCACCATGTGGGTGATCGTTAGGGTTCATAACAGAACCACGAACAGTTGGGCGTTTACCTAACCAACGAGTACGTCCAGCTTTACCAAGGTGAATAAGTTCATGTTGTTCATTACCAACTTCACCGATAGTAGCACGACATGTACCTAGGATCATACGAACTTCGCCAGATTGAAGACGAACGATTACGTATTTACCTTCTTTACCTAAAACTTGAGCAGATGTACCAGCAGAACGTACTAGTTGACCACCTTTGCCAGGTTTTAATTCAATATTATGGATTGTTGTACCCATTGGGATGTTTGATAATGGTAGAGCGTTCCCTACTTTAATATCAACTTCTTGACCAGATACAATTGTCATTCCAACTTCTAGACCTTTTGGTGCTAGAATATAACGTTTTTCACCATCAGCATAGTTGATTAATGCGATGTTAGCAGATCGGTTTGGATCATATTCGATAGTAGCAACGCGTCCTGGAATGTCATCTTTTACACGTTTGAAATCAATGACACGATATTGACGTTTGTGGCCACCACCATTATGACGAACAGTGATTTTACCTTGGTTATTACGACCAGCTTTGCTTTTTGTAGATTCTAACAAAGATCTTTCAGGTTTGTTAGTAGTAATCTCAGCAAAGTCAGATGATGTCATATTACGACGACCATTTGAGGTAGGCTTATACTTTTTAATCGCCATTTGTGTTCCCTCCTTCTTTATTGTTCATATTGAACGATCAATTACTTTTCAAATAATTCGATTTCGCCTTCAGATAATTTTACAATTGCTTTACGACGTTTGTTTGTGTAACCACCAAAGCGTCCAACGCGTTTGTATTTACCTTTGTAGTTCATAATGTTAACTTTTTCAACTTTAACGCCAAAAATTTCTTCAACAGCGTCTTTTACTTCTGTTTTGTTGGCACGAGTGTCAACTTCAAAAGTATATTTGTTTTCTGCCATTAGTTCTGAAGAACGCTCAGTAATGACAGGACGTTTTAATACTTCACGTGCTTCCATTAACCAAGCACCTCCTCAACTTTTTGTACAGCTGCTTGAGTGAATACAACTTTATCATGACCTACAAGATCAAGAACGTTGATTCCAGCAGCAGTTAGAACTGTTACACCTGGGATGTTACGAGCAGATAATGCTACATTTTCATCAAGGTCAGCAGTTACAAATAATGCTTTAGATTCGATAGAAAGATCAGTAAGAACTTTCACGAATTCTTTCGTTTTTGGTGCTTCTAATTTAAGAGCATCTAAAACTACGAAATTTGTTTCAGCAACTTTAGAAGATAGTGCTGATTTAAGAGCTAAGCGACGAACTTTTTTAGGAAGTTTATAGCTGTAGCTACGAGGTGTAGGACCGAATACAGTACCACCGCCACGCCATTGTGGAGAACGGATAGAACCTTGGCGAGCACGACCTGTACCTTTTTGACGCCATGGTTTACGACCACCACCAGCAACTTCTGAACGGTTTTTAACTTTATGTGTACCTTGACGTAGTGAAGCGCGTTGAGCGATTACAGCGTCAAATAATACTGATTGATTTGGTTCAATTCCAAAGATTGCATCATTTAAATCGATTTCACCTACAGAAGAACCTGTTTGACTAAGTACGTTAACTTTTGTCATTCCTGTTTCCTCCTTTCTTCGAAAAATTAGTTAGATTTAATAGCAGTTTTAACTGTCACTAATGCTTTACGAGAACCAGGAACATTACCTTTAATAAGTAGCAAATTACGTTCAGCATCAATTTTAACAATTGTTAAGTTTTGAATTGTTACTGTGTTGCCACCCATTTGACCAGGTAATCTTTTTTGTTTAAATACGCGGTTTGGAGCAACTGGTCCCATTGAACCAGGACGACGGTGATAGCGAGAACCATGAGCCATAGGTCCACGAGATTGTCCGTGGCGTTTGATAACACCTTGGAAACCTTTACCTTTCGTAACACCTGTTACATCTACTACATCGCCTTCTGCGAAAATTTCAACTTTGACTTCTTGACCAACTTCGTACTCAGCTAAGTTTACATCGCGAATTTCGCGGATGAAGCGCTTAGGAGTAGTGTTTGCTTTAGCTACATGCCCTTTTTCAGGTTTGTTTGAAAGTTTTTCACGTTTATCATCGAAACCGATTTGGACTGCTTCGTAGCCGTCTGTTTCAACTGTTTTCTTTTGAAGTACTACGTTTGGAGCAGCTTCAATAACAGTTACAGGGATCAAATCACCATTCTCAGCAAAAACTTGCGTCATACCGATTTTTCTACCTAAGATTCCTTTGGTCATTCGTCACACCTCCTGTGGATTTTATCATTTTATTTTACTTTACCATTATAGTTTGATTTCAATATCAACGCCTGATGGTAAATCTAATTTCATTAACGCATCAACAGTTTGTGGTGTTGGGTTAACGATATCGATTAGACGTTTATGAGTACGCATTTCAAATTGTTCACGAGAATCTTTATATTTGTGAACCGCACGAAGAATAGTGTAAACAGATTTTTCAGTTGGAAGTGGTATCGGACCTGATACACTTGCACCTGAGCGTTTAGCAGTTTCCACAATTTTTTCAGCGGATTGATCGAGAATCTTGTGATCATATGCTTTTAAACGAATACGAATCTTTTGTTTTGCCATTATTTTCCCTCCTTTTCGCCTATTTCCTAGACATTCTCCACGGAAATTTCCCACACACTCGCCATGGCAATGCGGCCGGGTGTGCCGGCAACCTCCCGCTTCATCGCAGTCAAAGACCAACATTTATCATTATACACATATCATAATGAATAAGCAAGGAATTTCACTATATTCTTTTCAATGTTGGAGATTTTCTTGACTCTTCTTTAATGCTCTGTTTTCACGTTTCTCAGTATATTAAATATTATTGATTTTGACAATGATTTTATATTCTTTTTTCGTCATACATTTTTTCGAAAATCTTCTGAAAAATTATTGATGGAATAACTTATTTTGAACATACAAAAAGCCATCCCGTGTGCACTCGGGATGACTTTATAAAAAATAATGATCGATTGTTATCTAAAATTATTTTTCGATAGCTGATACGACACCTGAACCTACTGTACGGCCACCTTCACGGATTGAGAAACGTGTACCTTCTTCAATAGCGATTGGGTGAATCAATTCGATATTCATTTTAGTGTTATCGCCAGGCATTACCATTTCAGTACCTTCTGGTAAAGTGATAACACCAGTTACATCAGTTGTACGGAAATAGAATTGTGGGCGGTAGTTAGAGAAGAATGGAGTATGACGGCCACCTTCTTCTTTTGATAATACATAAACTTCAGCTGTAAATTTAGTATGTGGAGTGATTGAACCTGGTTTAGCTAATACTTGTCCACGTTGAATGTCTTCACGAGCAACACCACGTAATAAAGCACCGATGTTATCGCCTGCTTCAGCATAGTCTAATAATTTACGGAACATTTCAACACCAGTTACAGTTGTTTGTTTAGTATCTTCTGAAATACCTACGATTTCAACTACGTCACCAACTTTTAATTGACCGCGTTCTACACGACCAGTAGCAACTGTACCACGACCAGTAATAGAGAATACATCTTCAACTGGCATCATGAATGGTTTATCAGTTTGACGTTCTGGAGTTGGGATATATTCGTCAACAGCGTCCATCAATTCAACGATTTTTTCTTCCCATTTTGGATCTCCTTCAAGAGCTTTAAGAGCAGAACCTTTGATGACTGGAACATCATCGCCAGGGAAACCATATTCAGATAATAGGTCACGTACTTCCATTTCAACTAATTCTAGTAATTCTTCATCGTCTACCATATCACATTTGTTTAAGAATACTACGATGTAAGGTACACCAACGTTGCGTGATAAAAGAATATGTTCACGAGTTTGTGGCATTGGACCATCAGCAGCAGATACTACTAGGATCGCACCATCCATTTGAGCAGCACCAGTGATCATGTTTTTAACATAGTCAGCGTGTCCTGGGCAGTCAACGTGAGCATAGTGACGTTTTTCAGTTTCATATTCAATGTGAGAAGTATTGATAGTGATACCGCGTTCCTTTTCTTCAGGAGCGTTATCGATTTGATCGTAAGATTTAGCTTCTCCACCTAATTTTTTAGAAAGAACTGTAGCGATTGCAGCAGTTAAAGTAGTTTTACCATGGTCAACGTGTCCAATTGTACCAATATTACAATGTGTTTTAGAACGATCGAATTTTTCTTTAGCCATTTTAAATTGCCTCCTCAGTGTTTTAAGTTTTGATTTATAGCTTATGCACCTTCAAGAAATAGAGGCCTACTTCTTAAAGATGACATAGCTTACATGTTATTTATACTTGATAAGTAGGTAAAATTCAATCAAAAAATGATGGAATCTTATTCACCTTTGTTTTGTTTAATGATTTCTTCACTAATAGATTTTGGAACTTCTTCATAATGGTCAAACACCATTGAGAAAGTACCGCGACCTTGTGTAGCTGAACGTAAAGTTGTTGCATAACCAAACATTTCAGCAAGTGGAACCATTGCACGAACAACTTGAGCGTTACCGCGAGCTTCCATACCTTCTACGCGACCACGGCGAGAAGTGATGTTACCCATAATATCACCAAGATATTCTTCTGGCATTACAACTTCTACTTTCATAACTGGTTCTAATAGAACTGGGTTACATTTAGAAACTGCATTTTTAACTGCTAGTGAAGCAGCCACTTTAAATGCCATTTCATTTGAATCGACATCATGGTAAGAACCATCGAATAATTTTGCTTTTACGTCGATTACTGGGAATCCGGCAAGTACACCATTTTGTAAAGCGTCTTTAAGACCTGCTTCTACAGCTGGCACATATTCACGAGGAACTACCCCACCAACGATTCCATTTTCAAACTCGAAGCCTTTACCTGTTTCGTTTGGTTCAAACTCGATCCAAACGTGACCATATTGACCACGACCACCAGATTGACGTACGAATTTACCTTCAACTTGGGCACCAGTGCGGAATGTTTCACGATAGGATACTTGTGGAGCACCTACGTTAGCTTCAACTTTGAATTCACGTTTCATACGATCAACGATGATATCTAAGTGAAGTTCACCCATACCAGAGATGATGGTTTGACCAGTTTCAGTATCCGTATGTGCACGGAAAGTAGGGTCTTCTTCTTGTAATTTTTGTAAAGCTTGCCCCATTTTATCTTGGTCAGCTTTTGATTTTGGTTCTACAGATAAAGAAATAACTGGTTCTGGGAATTCCATAGATTCAAGAATAACTAAATTATTTTCATCACATAGGGTGTCACCAGTAGTAGTTGCTTTTAAGCCGACAGCAGCAGCAATATCTCCTGCGTATACTTTGTCGATTTCTTCACGGTGGTTAGCGTGCATTTGTAGGATACGACCTACACGTTCACGTTTACCTTTTGTAGAGTTTTGTACGTATGAACCTGATTCAAGAACACCAGAGTACACACGGAAGAAAGTTAATTTACCAACATAAGGGTCAGTCATAACTTTGAATGCTAATGCAGCAAATGGTTCTTCATCTGAAGAATGACGTACGATTTCTTCGTCACCGTCCACTGAAGTACCTTTGATAGAAGCTACGTCAGTTGGAGCTGGTAGATAATCAATTACAGCATCTAGCATTAATTGAACACCTTTGTTTTTGAATGCAGTACCACAAGTTACAGGGAAGAATTCTACTGATAAAGTAGCTTTACGAATAGCAGCTTTTAATTCTTCTTTTGTAATTTCTTCACCAGAGAAGTATTTTTCCATCAAATCTTCGTCTAGTTCAGCAACCGCTTCAATTAACTTTTCATGATATTCTTGTGCTTGTGCTTTGTATTCTTCTGGAATTTCACCAATTTCAGCGTGAGAACCATCATCGCCTTCTTTGTAGAATGTTGTATTCATTTCTACAAGGTCGATGATTGCGTGGAATTCATCTTCAGCACCAATTGGTAATTGGATTGGGTGAGCATTGGCTTCTAAACGTTCATGCAAAGTTTTTACAGAATATAAGAAGTCGGCACCGATTTTATCCATTTTGTTAACAAATACGATACGTGGTACGCCGTATGTTGTAGCTTGACGCCATACAGTTTCAGTTTGTGGTTCTACACCTGATTGTGCATCAAGTACAGTAACAGCACCATCAAGTACGCGAAGAGAACGTTCAACTTCAACAGTGAAGTCTACGTGTCCTGGTGTGTCGATGATGTTAACTCGGTGACCTTTCCATTGAGCTGTTGTAGCAGCAGAAGTGATTGTAATACCACGTTCTTGTTCTTGCTCCATCCAGTCCATTTGAGAAGCACCTTCATGAGTTTCACCAATTTTGTGAATCTTACCAGTGTAATAAAGGATACGCTCAGTTGTTGTTGTTTTACCAGCATCAATATGAGCCATGATTCCTATATTACGAGTTTTCTCAAGAGAGAACTCTCTAGCCATGCTGTCTTTCTCCTTCCATAATGGATTAAGATTAAATTGCGATTACCAACGGTAGTGAGCGAACGCTTTGTTTGCTTCTGCCATTTTGTGCATATCTTCGCGTTTTTTAACGGATGCACCAGTATTGTTAGAAGCATCTAGGATTTCGTTAGCTAAACGTTCTTCCATCGTTTTTTCACCACGAAGACGAGAATAATTTACTAGGTAACGAAGACCAAGTGTTGTACGACGTTCTGGACGTACTTCTACTGGTACTTGATAGTTGGCACCACCTACACGGCGAGCACGAACTTCAAGAACTGGCATCACATTGTTTAATGCAGCATCGAATACTTCTAGTGGATCTTTACCTGAGCGTTCTTTGACTAATTCAAAAGCTCCGTATAAGATTTTTTGAGAAGTACCTCTTTTACCATCTACCATCATTTTATTGATTAAACGAGTTACTAGTTTTGAATTATAAATTGGATCTGGTAACACGTCACGTTTGGAAACAGGACCTTTACGAGGCATTTGTTTTCCTCCTTTCAGTTAAAAACTTTTTTTCATTATTTTTTTTCTTTTGGTTTTTTAGCACCATATAAAGAACGAGATTGCATACGACCGTTTACAGCAGCAGTATCCAATGCACCACGTACAACGTGATAACGTACCCCTGGTAAGTCTTTTACACGACCACCACGAATAAGAACAACACTGTGTTCTTGTAGGTTATGACCTTCACCAGGAATGTAAGCATTCACTTCGATTTGGTTTGTTAAACGCACACGAGCATATTTACGTAATGCTGAGTTTGGTTTTTTAGGAGTCATTGTACCAACACGTGTACAAACACCGCGTTTTTGTGGTGAGTTAACATCAGTCAATGATTTTGCAAAGCTGTTATAGCTTTTGTTCAATGCTGGTGATTTTGATTTTTTACTTTTGGATTGGCGAGGCTTACGTACTAATTGGTTAATTGTAGGCATCGATTTTTCCTCCCTTCATCATAATTCTTAAATCCACACATCCAGGTGGTTCATTTTAAGGCAAAAAACAAAGCCTTTGCGTAATCATCGCAAAAACTGTTATTCAGCGATCGCACAAACTGCAGCATCTACATGAATTCCGCAGGCTCTACCGAGTTCTCTTTTCGAGTCTACTAATACGACGGGAATGCCCTTATTTTGTGCTAATTGCACTGCGCGCTTGGTCATTCGAACGTCTGCATCTAGAGCAACGAAAACTTCAGTAACATGACCAGTCTGTAATGCTTTAACTGTTTGTTTCATACCAACGATTGTTTTGGTAGCCTGTTTGACTTTTTCATAAGACATTTGCATATCCTCCGAAATGATAGACAATCAACTATCAACCTGAAATATAATACCATTCATATTGACCATTGTCAATAATTTTATTCAGTGCTTAAAGTCAATAAATGATTTGAAAAAATTTTTCAAGGAGAAGTGATTAGCTTCTCCTTGAAAGTTTAACTACTACTCAGCAGCAAGTGTTTCTTCGGTTTTTTCTTCTTTAGGTTCTGCAATTTTAATTTGACGATAACGTTGCATACCTGTACCAGCTGGAACAAGTTTACCTAAGATAACATTTTCTTTAAGACCAAGTAATTCATCACGTTTACCTTTAATTGCAGCGTCTGTTAGGACACGTGTTGTTTCTTGGAATGATGCAGCAGATAAGAATGATTCTGTTTCAAGCGAAGCTTTTGTAATACCAAGGATAACCGGACGACATGTTGCAGGGATCTTTCCTTCCTGTACGGCTTCAGCATTTGCTTCAGAGAATTGGTGGATATCAAGTAAAGTACCTGGAAGTAATTCTGTTTCACCAGCTTCGATAACACGCACTTTACGAAGCATTTGACGAACCATTACTTCGACGTGCTTATCACCAATTTCAACCCCTTGCATACGATATACTTTTTGAACTTCTTTTAATAAGTATTCTTCTACAGTTGAAACATCTGTTACTTTCAATAATTCTTTAGGGTCAATAGAACCTTCTGTAAGAATTTGACCATGTTTTACTTCATCGTTTACTTGTACTTTTAAACGTGCATTGTAAGGAGCCAAATATTTACGAGTTTCTACTGCACCTGTAACTGTAATTTCTTTTTGACCTTCGCGAACTTCATCAATTTCAGATACAACCCCAGCAATTTCTGTGATGACAGCTTGCCCTTTAGGGTTACGTGATTCGAAAATTTCTTGAATACGTGGAAGACCTTGAGTGATATCGGCACCTGCCACACCACCTTGGTGGAATGTACGCATGGTTAATTGTGTACCTGGTTCACCGATAGATTGAGCAGCAATGATACCAACTGCTTCACCCACTTCAACTTTGTCACCAGTTGCTAAGTTCATACCATAACATTTTTTACATACACCATGTTTTGTATTACATGTAAATGCAGAGCGGATGGTTACTTCTTCGATACCAGCTTCAGCGATTTGACGAGCCAATTCTGGTGTGATCAATTCATCTCTAGCTACAATTACCTCATTCGTTTCTGGATGGCGAATGGTTTTCTTAGCATAACGACCAGTAACACGTTCTTCTAATGTTTCGATGATTTCTGTTCCTTCTTTTAAAGAAGTAATAGTCAAACCACGGTCAGTACCACAATCATCTTCACGAACAATAACATCTTGCGCAACATCCACTAAGCGACGAGTAAGATAACCTGAATCGGCTGTTTTAAGGGCTGTATCGGCAAGACCTTTACGAGCACCGTGAGTAGAGATAAAGTATTCCAATACCGTTAAACCTTCACGGAATGAAGATTTGATTGGAAGTTCGATAATACGACCAGCCGGGTTAGCCATCAGACCACGCATACCAGCAAGTTGAGTGAAGTTAGATGCGTTACCACGGGCACCAGAGTCACTCATCATAAAGATTGGGTTATCCGCAGGAAGTGAGTCCATCAATTTAGATTGGATTTCATCTTTTGCAGCACTCCAGAATGAAATAACACGATCATATCGTTCTTCTTCCGTAATTAAACCACGACGGAATTGCTTCATTACTTTATCTACTTGTTCTTGTGCATGATGCAAAATTTCTTGTTTACCAGGTAATACGATGATATCTGAAATACCAATTGAAATACCGGCTTTAGTAGAATAGTGGAAACCAAGATCTTTTAGACGGTCAAGCATTTTAGATGTTTCAGTAATATGATAACGAGCAAATACTTCAGCAATGATTTTACCTAGATATTTTTTCGTAAATGGTTTAATAATTTCTTGAGCAGCTATGTGTTCTTTCACATTAGTTGTAGTCGGAACAAAATATTTATCTGGTGTTCCATTTTGTAAGTTTGCAGTTGTTGGCTCATTGATATATGGGAAAGCATCATCAAGGATTTCATTGAAAATAACTTTACCTACCGTTGTAATCAATAACTTTTGGTTTTGTTCTTCAGTAAATGTTTTATTGTTTAAAGAAGAAGCTTTGATCGCGATCCGAGAATGCAAATGTACCTCGTGATTTTGATAAGCAATATTTAATTCTTCTGGTCCGAAGAAAATTGTACCTTCCCCAACAGCACCTTGACGTTCAAGTGTTAAATAATAGTTACCTAATACCATATCTTGAGAAGGTGTTACAACTGGTTTACCGTCTTTAGGGTTCAAAATGTTTTGTGCTGCAAGCATTAATAAACGTGCTTCAGCTTGTGCTTCAGCTGATAATGGAACGTGAACCGCCATTTGGTCACCATCGAAGTCGGCATTATATGCTGTACATACTAATGGGTGAAGGCGAATTGCTTTTCCTTCCACCAAAGTTGGTTCAAACGCTTGGATACCAAGTCTGTGAAGAGTCGGTGCACGATTTAGTAATACAGGGTGTTCCTTAATGATATCTTCAAGGACATCCCATACTTCTGGATGCATACGTTCAATTTTACGTTTTGCTGATTTAATGTTGTGCGCTAAACCGCGTTCAACAAGTTCTTTCATCACGAAAGGTTTAAACAACTCGATTGCCATACCTTTTGGAAGACCGCATTGGTACATTTTCAAATATGGACCTACTACGATAACAGAACGACCGGAATAGTCAACACGTTTACCAAGTAAGTTTTGACGGAAACGACCTTGTTTCCCTTTTAACATATGTGAAAGAGATTTTAATGGACGATTACCAGGACCAGTAACTGGTCGGCCACGACGTCCATTATCGATTAAAGCATCTACTGCTTCTTGAAGCATACGTTTTTCATTTTGAACAATGATTCCAGGTGCTCCAAGATCAAGAAGGCGTTTTAAACGATTGTTACGGTTAATGACACGACGATACAAATCATTTAAATCGGATGTTGCAAAACGGCCACCATCTAGTTGCACCATTGGGCGTAATTCTGGAGGAATTACAGGTAGTACATCTAAAATCATCCATTCAGGGCGATTACCTGAGTGGTGGAATGATTCAACAACTTCTAATCGTTTAATAGCACGCGTACGACGTTGACCTTGAGCAGTTTTCAGTTCCTCTTTAAGAGCTTCTGATTCTTTATCAAGATCAATTTCTTGAAGTAATTGTTTGATTGCTTCTGCACCCATTGCTGCTTCAAAAGTATTACCATATTTTTCACGATATGCACGGTATTCTTTTTCTGTAAGCAATTGTTTTTTCTCAAGCGAGGTATCTGCTGGATCAATTACTACATAGGAAGCAAAGTAGATTACTTCTTCAAGTGCACGAGGTGACATATCTAAAATCAGTCCCATACGACTTGGGATACCTTTAAAGTACCAAATATGTGAAACTGGAGCAGCTAATTCAATATGGCCCATACGTTCACGACGCACTTTTGCACGTGTTACTTCTACACCACAACGGTCACAAACTACGCCTTTATAGCGTACACGTTTGTATTTACCACAATGACATTCCCAGTCCTTTGTAGGTCCGAAAATGCGTTCGCAGAACAAACCGTCTTTTTCTGGTTTAAGTGTACGATAGTTAATAGTTTCTGGTTTTTTGACTTCTCCATAAGACCATGAGCGAATTTTATCAGGTGAAGCTAAACCGATTTTCATATACTCAAAATTATTAACGTCTATCAAGGAGCCTACCTCCCTTTATTATGAAGTCTTAAATGACTTTTCTTAGCTCGACGACTGATTTATTGATAAAACAGGAAGGAGGACAGCCCATAAATGATCTGTCCAACATCCCCAATACTGCAAATATAAATTATTCAGGAGACACTACTGATGCTTCTTTATCACTGTTTGAAGTAATATTAAACGAATCATTTGGTTGAAGATCGTCATCCTCACTATCACGTAATTCAATTTCTTCATCATTGATTGTTAGCATTTTCACATCTAAACCTAAAGATTGAAGTTCTTTGATTAATACTTTGAAAGATTCCGGAACACCTGGTTCGGGGACGCTTTCACCTTTAACGATAGCTTCGTAAGTTTTCACACGTCCTACTACGTCATCGGATTTTACAGTTAAGATTTCTTGAAGCGTATAAGCAGAACCATATGCTTCAAGAGCCCAAACTTCCATTTCACCGAAACGTTGTCCCCCGAATTGCGCTTTACCACCAAGCGGTTGTTGCGTAACGAGTGAGTAAGGACCTGTAGAACGAGCATGAAGTTTATCATCGACCATGTGAGCCAGTTTGATCATATACATAACCCCGACGGATACACGGTTATCAAATGGTTCACCTGTACGTCCATCATAAAGAATCGTTTTACCGTCACGATTCATGCCAGCTTCTTCCATCGTTTTCCATACATCTTCATCTGTAGCACCATCGAATACAGGTGTTGCCATATGAATTCCTAAGTAACGAGCAGCCATACCTAAATGCAACTCTAAAACTTGTCCGATATTCATACGAGATGGCACACCTAATGGATTTAACATGATGTCAACTGGAGTACCATCTGGAAGGAATGGCATATCTTCTTCAGGTAAGATACGAGAGATTACCCCTTTGTTACCATGACGTCCAGCCATTTTGTCCCCAACGCGGATTTTACGTTTTTGAACAATATAGACACGAACCATTTGGTTAACACCAGGAGATAATTCATCGCCATCTTCTCGATTGAAGACTTTAACATCAAGAACAATACCACCAGCACCGTGAGGAACACGTAAAGAAGTATCACGAACTTCACGAGCTTTTTCACCAAAGATCGCATGTAGTAAACGTTCTTCAGCAGTTAGTTCGGTCACACCTTTAGGAGTTACCTTACCCACTAAAATATCGCCATCATTTACTTCAGCACCAATGCGGATAATACCACGTTCGTCAAGGTTACGTAACGCTTCTTCTCCGACATTTGGAATATCACGAGTAATTTCTTCAGGTCCAAGCTTTGTATCACGAGCTTCAGATTCGTATTCTTCGATATGGACAGAAGTATAAACGTCATTTTTCACAAGGCGTTCGTTCATAATAACGGCATCTTCATAGTTATAGCCATTCCAAGTCATAAATGCTACGACTACGTTTCGACCAAGTGCTAATTCTCCGCGTTCCATTGAAGGACCATCTGCAAGAATATCACGCGGTTGAACACGTTCGCCCACTTTTACTAATGGACGTTGGTTGTAACTTGTACCTTGGTTAGAACGTACAAATTTTTGTAATTTATATTTTGTTAAATCGCCTTTTACTTCTTTACCATCAATGACTTCAATACGACGCACATGAATGGAACGAGCTTCAACGTGTTCAACAATACCTGCATATTTTGCAACTACTGCAGCACCTGAGTCACGCGCATTTACATGTTCCATACCAGTACCAACGAATGGAGCTTCCGGATTTAACAAAGGAACTGCTTGCCGTTGCATGTTGGCACCCATAAGAGCACGGTTTGAGTCATCGTTTTCTAAGAATGGGATACATGCTGTTGCCGCAGATACTACTTGTTTTGGAGATACATCCATGTAGTCGATTGTTTCACGTTTGAATACAGAGTTATCACCACGGAAACGACCAACAACTTCTTCTTCAGTAAAAGAACCATCAGGATTTAATGGTGAGTTTGCTTGAGCAACTACATAGTTGTCTTCTTCGTCTGCAGTCAAATAATCAATATGATCCGTTAAACAACCTGTTTCAGGATCTACACGTCGATATGGTGTTTCAATAAAACCAAATTTGTTCACTTTCGCATAACTTGAAAGTGAGTTGATCAAACCAATGTTTGGACCTTCTGGCGTTTCAATCGGACACATACGACCATAGTGAGAATAGTGAACATCACGTACTTCAAAACCAGCACGTTCACGTGTTAAACCACCAGGTCCTAGAGCTGATAGACGACGTTTATGCGTTAATTCGGCTAGCGGATTTGTTTGGTCCATGAATTGGGACAATTGAGAACTACCAAAGAATTCTTTAATAGCTGCAATTACTGGACGAATATTGATTAATTGTTGCGGTACGATAGACGCCGTATCATTGATAGACATGCGTTCACGTACGACACGTTCCATACGAGATAGCCCGATACGGAATTGATTTTGTAGAAGTTCACCTACAGAGCGTAGACGACGATTACCTAAATGGTCGATATCGTCTGTGCCTCCTACACCGTACAACAAATTAAAGAAATAAGAGACAGATGCTACTACATCAGCAGGAGTGATATGTTTCACTTCTTCAGCAACATAAGCATTACTGATTACTTTTATAATTTTTTGTGATTCGTCATTTGGAGCGTAAATTTTAATTTCTTGAAGTTGAATATCATCTTCAAGCACGCCACCAACTTTAGAAACCGTTTTGAAGCCAACACCGTTTTCTAAATATGGGATTAAACGATCTAATACACGACGATCGATTAATGTTCCAGCTTCCACTAAAATTTCGCCTGTTTCAGGATCCGCTAAAGTTTCAGCGATGGTTTGGTTGAATAGACGATTTTTGATATGAAGCTTTTTGTTCATTTTGTAACGACCAACATTGGCTAAATCATAGCGTTTTGGATCGAAGAAACGAGAATACAACAGATTTTTTGCGCTTTCTACTGTTGGTGGTTCACCAGGACGTAGACGTTCATAAATTTCTAATAGCGCTTTTTCTGTGCTATCTGTATTATCTTTTTCTAATGTGTTACGTAAAAATTCGTTATCACCGATTAATTCGATGATTTCTTGGTCAGATGCGAAGCCTAATGCACGTAAAAGCACTGTGATCGGTAATTTACGTGTACGGTCGATACGAACATAAACGACATCTTTTGCATCTGTTTCGTATTCAAGCCAAGCACCACGGTTAGGAATGACTGTTGCACCAAAACCTTTTTTACCGTTTTTATCTGTTTTATCATGGTAGTATACACTTGGTGATCTTACTAATTGTGAGACAATAACTCGTTCTGCGCCGTTGATAATGAAAGTACCAGTTTCTGTCATAAGCGGGAAATCGCCCATGAATACTTCTTGTTCTTTCACTTCTTCTGTTTCTTTGTTAAGAAGACGTACTTTTACACGTAATGGTGCTGCATAAGTCACATCACGTTGTTTACATTCATCGACATCATATTTTGGTTCTCCGAGATTGTAGTCGACGAATTCCAGTGATAGATTTCCTGTAAAATCTTCAATCGGCGAAATGTCACGGAACATTTCACGCAAACCTTCTTCAAGAAACCACTCGTTAGATGCAGTTTGAATCTCAATCAGATTCGGAAGTTCTAGCACCTCTTTAATACGCGCAAAGCTTCTACGCTGGCGGTGTTGTCCGTACTGAACTAGTTGACCTGTCAACTCATTCACCCCTCATAAAGCGATAATAGATCTTTCAGAAATCATATAAATGTTGTATGATAACGAAAGACAAAAAGAAAACGAGTTCGTTTGAGCTCATTTTCGATTAACTAAAGTTAAATTCGAAAGCTCTTGCTATTACATTCTCAGTCAATAGGCAAACGCCCTCAAATTAATATTTTTGCATTGTATTATATTATCACAGCGTTTTTGTCAAGTCAATCCATAAGTTTTAACAAATTTATTTTATTGCTTTGATAATCCAATATCCTTTTCTCTTTTCTACTATTTCCACTTCCGAAAATTTTAATTTCAAATGTTCTATAGTAGATGGCGCACCCTGTTTTTTCTGAATGACAATCCATAATTCGCCTGAATTTGCTAGTTTTTCATGAGCTTCGTCATAAAATTTAAAGATTGTTTTTTTTCCTGCTCGAATCGGAGGATTTGTCAAAACAGCAGCGATTTGTTCTTCCTGAACAGATGAAAGTGCATCACTCTCATAGATCTGTACATTTTGAACCCCGTTCAATTCAGCGTTTTTCTTTGTTAGATGAACCGCTCGTTCATTAACATCCATCATATGAATTATACGATTCGGATAACTTTTTGCAATTGACAATCCAATCGGTCCGTATCCACAGCCTACATCTAAAATACATCCTGCAACAGCTGGCATCTCAAAACTATCAATTAACACACGGGAACCAAAATCTACTTCGCTTTTACTAAAAACCCCTGCATCTGTTTCAAAAACAAAAGAAAATCCCCGAAGTGTAAAATTCCATCTACGCGGTTTGCTCTCTACTTGAGGCTTTTTGGAATAATAATGTTCTGACAAGAATAATACCCTCCATCATCTAAAGGTAAAGAAAAAGCCCGCCAGAATTGACGAGCTTTTTACAATCAATAGAAATTATTTAACTTCTACAGATGCGCCAACTTCTTCAAGTTTAGCTTTGATTTCTTCAGCTTCTTCTTTAGCAGCGCCTTCTTTAAGAGCTTTAGGTGCATTGTCAACTAATTCTTTAGCTTCTTTAAGACCTAAACCAGTGATTTCACGAACCACTTTGATTACTTTAATTTTTGAATCTCCAGCTCCAGTTAAAACAACATCAAATTCTGTTTTTTCTTCTGCAGCAGCAGCAGCGCCACCAGCAACTGCTACAGGAGCAGCAGCAGTAACTCCAAATTCTTCTTCGATTGCTTTTACTAAATCGTTTAATTCAAGAACTGTCATAGCTTTAACAGCTTCTAAGATTTGCTCTTTACTCATTATAAATTTCCTCCTATACAAATGTATATTTTATATGATATTCATTCTTCAAAACTAAGCAGCAAAAAATATTAAGCGCCTTGTTCTTCTTTTTGTTCTGCAACAGCTTTTGTTACAAGAGCTAAATTGCGGATTGGTGCTTGAAGTACAGAAAGTAGCATAGATAGTAAACCTTCGCGAGATGGAAGTTCTGCCAATGCTTTAATTTCTTCAACACTTGCGTATGCACCTTCGATTAAACCAGCTTTAATTTCTAGTTGTTCATTTTCTTTCGCAAATTTGTTGATAATGCGTGCTGGTGCAACAACATCTTCTGCAGAAAATGCAATTGCGTTAGGGCCTGTAAGAACTTCATTCAATTCTTCATGGCCGACTTCTGTAGTAGCACGGCGAACTAAAGTATTTTTATATACTTTTAATTCCACGCCAGCTTCACGTAATTGTTTACGTAGTTCAGTAACTTGAGCTACTGTAAGTCCGCGGTAGTCAACTACTACTACGGATGCTGCACTTTTAAATTTGTCAGCGATTTCTTGAACAACAGCTTGTTTAGCTTCAACTGCTTCGCTCATCTTGACACCTCCTATAAGAATGGGTCATTTATACCGACAAAAGAAAAGCCTCTTGCCATAGTAGACAAGAGGCGGAAATTCATCATCTAAAATAAGAATCCGAGTTCCTTTGACCTCGGTAGGATGATTAAGCGATGTTCTATCGCCCCTACGGTCTACGGTACAAATGGATGATTCACAACGCTATCCATCATAACAAATGATAAATACTTTGTCAATCAAAAATTATTTAGCTGCTGATAATGGATCAACTTTAATAGATGGCCCCATTGTAGTAGTTACATGTAAAGATTTGACGTAAGTACCTTTTGCTGCAGCAGGTTTTGCTTTAAGGATTACGTCAATTAAAGTTGATAAGTTTTCAGCTAATTTGTCAGCTTCGAATGATACTTTACCAACAGGAGCGTGAATGATACCTGCTTTATCAGCACGGTATTCAACTTTACCAGCTTTAATTTCATTAACTGCTTTTGTTACATCAAAAGTAACTGTACCCGTTTTAGGGTTTGGCATTAAGCCTTTAGGTCCTAATACACGACCGAGTTTACCAACTTCACCCATCATATCTGGAGTTGCAACGATTACATCAAAGTCAAACCAGCCTTGTTGGATTTTTTGGATATATTCTGCATCGCCTACGTAATCAGCACCAGCTGCTTCCGCTTCTTTAATTTTTTCACCTTTAGCGAAAACTAAAACGCGTTGAGTTTTACCAGTACCATTTGGAAGTACAACTGCTCCACGAATTTGTTGGTCATTTTTACGAGTATCGATGTTTAAGTTAAATGCTACTTCAACTGTTGCATCAAAGTTAACAGTGCTTGTTTTTTTAGCAAGTTCAGCTGCTTCAGCAACTGTATAAAGTTGGTTACGTTCAACTAATTTAGCTGCATCTTGCAATTTTTTACCTTTTTTAGCCATTTTATATTTCCTCCTTGATTGTGGTTGTAACGGATTAAAACCTCCCACGAATAAAGGCTGCGCGTTTCAAATATCACTATAAGAAACAATCGCAACCTCCAAAAACAATACTTTATCAAGTAATGGGATTAGTCTTCGATCACAATACCCATGCTACGTGCAGTACCTTCTACCATTGACATAGCAGCTTCTACTGATGCTGCATTTAAATCAGGCATTTTTGTTTCAGCAATTTCGCGTACTTTATCACGTTTCACTGTAGCTACTTTCTTACGGTTCGGTTCACCTGAACCTGATTTAATACCAGCTGCTACTTTAAGTAATACTGCTGCTGGTGGAGTTTTTGTAATGAAAGTGAATGAACGATCTTCAAATACAGAAATCTCAACTGGGATAATTAACCCTGCTTGATCTGCAGTACGAGCATTGAATTCTTTACAGAATCCCATGATGTTAACGCCTGCTTGACCCAATGCAGGTCCTACCGGTGGTGCTGGGTTTGCTTTACCAGCTGGGATTTGAAGTTTTACAACTTTAACAACTTTTTTAGCCACGAGACACACCTCCTTAAGTCCGTGATGTGGTAATTGGGTTGCCCCTCCCACTCAATATCTGTCTGTCGGCTTAATCCGATAACATTAAAAATTACTATATCACATGTGATAGATTTTCACAGTATGACCTATGAAATGATACCACTTTTTAAAATGCAAGGCAAGTGCCTTATATTTAAACTTTTAGGACTTGATCAAAATCAAGTTCCATTCTCGTTTCGCGTCCAAACATATCCACCGTTACATTGACTTTACCCTTATCAGTAATAATCTCATTAACGATTCCTTGGAAATGAGCAAAAGGTCCTTCTAGAACTTCTACTAGGTCACCAACATTAAAATCTAGATCAACATTTGCTTCGTTTTCACCCATTTGTTGTAGAATTGATTCAACTTCTTCAGGTAATAATGGTGTTGGTTTTACCCCACCACCTGAGGAACCTATGAATCCGGTAACACCTGGTGTATTACGAACAACATACCAAGCATCATCTGTCATCACTAGTTCGACTAGAACATAACCTGGGAAGGTTTTGCGCATATATGTTTTTTTGCGACCGTCTTTTATTTCAGTTTCTTGTTCTTCCGGAATAATGACACGAAAGATTTTATCTTGCATCCCCATTGTTTCAACACGTTTTTCTAGGTTTGCTTTTACTTTGTTTTCATAACCTGAATAAGTATGAACGACATACCAATTTTTCTCCATAATAGATAGGACTGTTCGTCCTTCCCTCCTTTTCTAAAAGGCAAAATGAAAAAACCCGTTACAACACACGGGCTATCCAAACATATTAATTTTATTAAATCACAACTCTAAATACCAGCGCAATAATTTAGAAACACCTAAATCAATTACCATGAAAAATGCAGCCATGAACAATAAAGTTGTCACAACAATAATTGTATATTTCGTCAACTCTTTACGTCTCGGCCAACTTGTTTTTCTCATTTCCGATAGAACACCACGGAAAAATTTACCTAATTTTCCCATCCAACCAAACCTCCGAATATAATTATCTATAACGAATTGTATTATTTAGTCTGTTTATGTAATGTATGCTCATTACAATGCGAACAATATTTTTTAAGTTCCATTCTCTTTGAGTTGTTTTTCGCTACGGGCACATGATAATTTCTAGCCCCGCATTTCTCACAGCTTAGAGCGACCTTTTGTACCATGGTTATCACCTTTTACGGATTTGTCCTTTTAAAAGCCTATCATCTATTATACAAGCTGTCAACTAACCCCTTAACCTTATAAAACTACTATTCTACTTCTAGATGGCGCTCTAATTTTCGCTTAATGCGTTGCAATGCATTGTCGATTGACTTTACATGACGATCTAATCGTGCAGATATTTCTTGATAAGAACATCCCTCTAAATAAAGGGCCAAAACTTGACGCTCTAAACTACTCAATACTTGACTGATTTTTTCTTCTAGACGATTAAACTCTTCGCGATGAATCATTAACTTTTCAGGATCATCTATAGTCGCCCCCGTAAGCATATCCATCAATGTTTTTGCCGATTCTTCTTCAAATATGGGCTTATCTAACGAAACATATGAATTAAGTGGAATATGCTTCTGCCTTGTAGCTGTTTTAATCGCAGTAATAATCTGACGCTTGATACAAAGTTCGGCAAAAGCTTTGAAAGAAGCCAGTTTATCATCTTTAAAATCTCGAATCGCTTTATATAATCCAATCATACCTTCTTGCACAATATCTTCTTTATCAGCACCAATTAAAAAATAAGATTTTACTTTTAAACGCACGAATGGCTTATATTTGTTGATCAGAAAATTCAATGCCTCTGTATCCCCATTACGTGCCAACTCTACTAATTGCTCATCCATCAAATTTTTTAATTTTTGATGCTGAACATGTAAATGATCACTTGTTAACAAAGTATCACCCCAATTGTGCGAACTATTTAGAAACAGTATAACGGAATTGGAAAATATCAGTCAATCGATCATTTATTCCCTCTCCGCATTTTTTCGAATTTTTCTAAAACTTCATCTGATAACGGTATTTTAGAACTCGGTCTTTGAACCTGAATTTTTTTTACTTTTTGAGAAATTTGAGTACGTACATTTTGCAATTCGATTTCAAATTCACGGGCTGATTTTCGCAAAGCCCCGTTTCCAAATATAACATTTTGCTCAGCCATATCTGAAGTAGCTACATAAATTTTGCTCCGCTTATTGGCCAGTTCTGCTGTAAGCTTTTCAATACGGTCATCTGCAGTTTCTTTTGCTCTAGTATAAATGATTTCGACATTATGTTGCTTTACCTTTGTTGCAGTACCAGGGACTAGATATGCATCAAAAACGACGATGACACGCATTCCTGAATAGGCTTGATAGTCTGCCATTAACTCTATCAGTCGATCTCTTGCATCTATTAGCTTATGTTTTTTTAATATTTGTAATTCCTTCCATGCACCAATAATGTTATAGCCATCAACTATGAGTATGTTCATCAGCAGTCACCTTAAACTTTTTGACGTTTACGGAATACTTCATACATCAATAAAGAAGCAGCTACAGAGGCATTTAATGATGTAACATGACCTATCATCGGTAAATTGTATAGAAAATCGCACTTTTCTTTTAAGATACGGCTCATGCCACGACCTTCGCTACCAATAATGATAGCAAGTGGAATTGTGGCATCCATTTGACGATAATCGATAGATCCTTTTGCATCTGTACCTGCAATCCAAACACCACGTTCTTTTAACTCTTCCACCGTTTGCGATAAATTGTTGACACGCACAGTTGGAATATATTCAATAGCACCCGTTGAAGCCTTAGCAACAACCGCTGTTAAACTAACCGAACGGCGCTTTGGAATAATAATACCATGCGCACCAACGGCATCAGCTGTCCGCATAATGGAACCCAGATTATGTGGGTCTTCTAATTCATCCAAAATGATGAAAAACGGATCTTCTCCTCGCGCTTCCGCCAATTTAAAAAGATCATCTAATTCCGCATAATTATAAGCAGCTACAGAAGCAACAATCCCTTGGTGATTTTCAGAAGATAATTGGTCAATCTTTTTCTTTGGAACGAATTGTACGATTATGCCACGTTCTTTTGCTAAATGAAGCAATTCGTTAATACCACTTTTTTTGACACCTTCTGCGATCCAAATCTTATTGATATCTCTTGTAGATCGAAGTGCCTCAAGTACTGGGTTTTTTCCTGCAATGATTTCTTTTGATGATTCAGCCATTTTTCGACACCTCTCTCTTATTTTCGACTATTTGAATAGCATATCGGATAATCCCATCAACGCGTGCCTGTTGCCCTGTTAAGTATAAAAAACCAAGAACTGCTTCAAAAGCCGAGCTATAATTATAGGTTTGGACATCTGTATTTTTAGGTACAGAACCTGATTTAGCATTACGGCCGCGTTTTAACACAGCCATTTCTTCTTCTGTAAAATAATGCTCATCTATCATTTGATGAATGACCATGGATTGTGCTTTTGCAGAGACATAATGTGTTGCCTCACGATGAAGAATATTAGGTTTCACACGTCCAGCTCTAAGTAAATGTTCACGAATGGCTATTTCTAATACTGCATCGCCCATATACGCTAAAGCTAGTGCATTCAACTGTTTTACATCTGCATGACGAAGTTCTCCCACTTCATTGACCTCGTTTCCATCGAACGCCTTGGCGCGTATCTTCTAAAATAATATTCATGTCTTTTAGTTGATCCCGAATTTCATCAGCCCGTTTAAAATCACGATTTTTCCTTGCTTGCTGACGTTCTTCTATTAATGCATCAATTTCTTCATCCAACAACTCTTCTTTTTCTTCAAGTTTAATACCTAGCACATTGGAAAGCTCATTTAATGTATGGATAAATGCTTTTAATATTTCTTCGTTTGTATTCGTCTCATTGAGATATTTATTGGCCTCTGTAGATAGGCTAAATAGAGCTGCAATTGCATTTGCCGTATTAAAGTCATCATCCATTGCCACTTCAAAATTTTGACGTTCTTGCTGAATGGCATCTAACCAAGATTGTTCTTTTTCACCTAAATTAGCAGTAGCATTTAGGCGGTATTTTAAGTTGTTATAAGAAGTACGGATACGTTCCAAACCAGCTGCCGCTGCCTCCACTAGATCTTGTGAAAAATTAATAGGATGACGATAATGGACTGACAGCATAAAGAAACGTAATACTTGTGGGTCAATTTGTCGAATAATGTCATGTACTAAGATAAAATTACCAAGAGATTTTGACATTTTCTCGTTATTGATATTAATATAACCGTTATGCATCCAATAACGGGCAAAAGTTTTACCAGTATAAGCTTCTGATTGGGCGATTTCATTTTCATGATGGGGGAATGTCAAATCTTGACCACCTGCATGGATATCAATCGTATCACCAAAATGACTGTGTACCATGACAGAACATTCGATATGCCATCCTGGACGACCATCGCCCCAAGGACTATGCCAGAAAATTTCACCAGGTTTTGCCGCTTTCCAGAGTGCAAAATCTAGTGCATCTTCTTTCTTTTCCCCTGCTTCAATTCGAGCGCCAATTTTCAAATCATCAACAGATTGATGTGATAATTTACCGTAGTCTTTAAATTTCCGAGTACGATAATACACATCCCCTTGAGATTCATAAGCATAGCCTTTTTCAATCAGCACACCAATGAATTCAATAATTTCATCCATATGTTCTGTTACACGAGGGTGTACATCTGCTTTTTGACATCCAAGAGCTGTAATATCCTCAAAATAAGCTTTAATAAAACGTTCTGTTAGTTCTGAAACTTCTTCTCCTAACTCATTTGCCGCTTTAATAATTTTATCATCCACGTCCGTAAAGTTGGAAATATAAGTAACTTTATAACCGCGATATGTTAAATAGCGACGCACTGTATCATAAACGATAACAGGACGTGAATTTCCTATATGAATGTAGTTGTATACAGTTGGACCACATACATACATTTTAACCTTACCTTCTTCAAGAGGTACAAATGGTTCTTTTTCACGTGTTAATGAGTTAAAAATTTGAATACCCATGAGAAATTATCTCTCCTTTTTCGTCTGCTCAAGTTCTCTATTTAAAGCGCTGACTCTTTGTTCAATTTGCTGGATACGATCTCCAACGGGATCTGGGATATTTTGATGGTCTAGCTTTTGTTCATGATTTACACGGATACCATCTTGGATCACGACTTTCCCCGGAATACCAACAACTGTAGCATTAGCAGGCACTGGTTTCAAGACAACTGAACCAGCACCAATTTTACTATTCTCTCCAATTGTAATAGAACCGAGTACCTTTGCACCAGTGGCAACTAATACATTATCTTCTAGCGTAGGATGTCTTTTGCCTTTTTCTTTCCCGGTTCCCCCCAATGTTACACCTTGATACAGGGTGCAATCATCTCCGATTTCGCAAGTTTCACCAATGACAATCCCCATGCCATGGTCAATAAAGAAGCGACGACCGATTTTTGCACCTGGATGAATTTCGATACCAGTAAAGAAACGACTAGTTTGTGAAATAACTCTTGCTATAAAATAAAGTTTATGTTTATAGAAAGCATGTGCAATTCTATGCGACCATATTGCATGCAAACCTGAATAAGTTAATACCACTTCTAGTGTACTACGAGCTGCTGGATCATTTTCAAAAATTGTTGCAATATCTTCTTTTATTCTTTTAAACATGTAAAAGCCTCCTTTTTCACATAGAAAAAAGCACCTCTATCTAACGAAGACAGAGGCGCTTCAATACGCGGTTCCACTCTGGTTGAAAGCACAACAAAACACTTTCCACTCTAATGTCCATAACGGTAACAACCCGGCTTAAGCCTACTTATTCGTGAACGTTAACGAGGTACGTCCCACTTTTATTTCAGCTTAGCACTCAGAGGTGCATTTCTGTTTTACATTGGCTCAGATCACTTTCAGCCGGTGATGATCCTCTCTTTAGAGCATGTGCCACATACTTCTCCTCTTCAACATTTTTATCATTTACTAGCTTAATTGTACAGTGAGGTAGAAAAAAAGCAACTAAAATTATTTTACATATTTTCCAACACGATTTAGCACGGTTTCTTTACCAAGTAAAACAAGTGCATCGTTTAGTTCTGGTCCATGCATTTCGCCAGTAGTTGCCACGCGAATTGGCATATAAAGATTTTTACCTTTATGTCCTGTTTCTTTTTGCACAGCTTTGATCGCTTTTTTGATCTCTGCCGGTTCAAATGTTTCTAACGCTTCTAGTTTTTCTTTAAACGCAGCCATAACTTCTGGCACCTGTTCTCCAGCTAAAACTTCTTTTTCGTCATCATTAAAATCAAGTTCTTCTGTAAAGAACATTTGAGATAATTCTACAATTTCAGCACCATAACTCATTTGTTCATGATACAGTCCGATTAACTTATCAGCCCATTCCAATTCTTCATCTGTTGGATTTTCTGCTACTAAGCCTTCTTTTTGTAAGAATGGTAAGCAAAGTTCAACCACTTGTTCATGAGATAATTTTTTCATGTATTGGTTATTCATCCATTTTAATTTATGCATATCATACATTGATGGTGATTTAGAAAGTCGTTTTTCATCAAACTGTGCGATCAGCTCGTCCATTGTAAAAATTTCCTCTTCACCTTCTGGAGACCAACCAAGTAATGCCAAGAAGTTTAACATGGCTTCTGGTAAATAACCAAGTTCTCTATATTGAGAGATGAATTGGATAATGGATTCATCTCGTTTTGAAAGCTTTTTATGATTTTCGTTTACGATTAATGTCATATGGCCGAAACGTGGTGCTTCCCAACCAAAAGCATCATAAATCATTAGTTGTTTAGGTGTATTAGATAAATGTTCTTCTCCACGGAATACGTGTGTCATTTCCATTAAATGATCATCAAGTACAACCGCAAAGTTGTATGTTGGAATACCATTTGCTTTTACAATTACCCAGTCACCAACATCCTTTGATTCGAACGTTACTTCACCACGAATCAAATCATCAAATTGATAAGTAACATCTTCTGGTACACGGAAACGAATGGTATAAGGTATACCAGCTGCTTCCTTTTCAGCGACTTCTTCAGCAGATAAGTAGCGACAAGTCCCCTTGTACATTGGAGCAGCAACACCTTTTGCGCGTTGTTCCTCACGATCAGCTTCTAATTCTTCTGGTGTACAGAAACATTTGTAGGCTAATCCCCTATCGATTAATTTTTGAGCATATTCTGTGTAAATGTCTAAACGTTCCATTTGACGGTAAGGAGCATATGGACCACCAATAATTGGTGACTCTACTGGGTGAATACCTAACCAGGCCAAGTTTTCAATTTGTGATGATTCACCATCCTCGATGTTACGAGCCACGTCTGTATCTTCAATACGAAGAATAAAATCCCCATCATAATGTTTTGCATATAAGAAATTAAATAGAGCTGTACGTGCGCCACCAATATGTAAATGTCCTGTTGGGCTTGGTGCATAACGAACACGAACTTTGTTAGTCATGATTAAAATCCTCCTATTTGTCGGTCAAAAATTCAACTTTTTTCATTTTACCACTGCAAGTATAAAAATTAAAGAAAGTCAATTTTTAATAAGTAAAATGGTTGCCAATGTGGCTATTCCTTCTTCACGACCCGTAAATCCTAGCTTTTCTGTTGTTGTTGCTTTTACATTCACTTGTGAAGGTTCCGCATGTAAAAGTTCTGCAATACGTTTTCGCATTAGCTCAATATATGGGGCTAATTTCGGGCGTTGTGCCATAATCGTACAATCTACATTGCCTAAAGAGTAGCCTTTATCCTCCACCATTTTCCAAATATACGCTAGTAATTGGGCAGAATCTGCATCCTTAAACTCAGGATCAGTGTCTGGAAAATGACGACCGATGTCTCCTTCTCCTATCGCACCAAGCGCTGCATCGGTTACAGCATGTAACAATACATCCGCATCTGAATGACCAAGTAATCCTTTATCATGGGGAATGGTAATCCCTCCAATGATTAATGGACGTCCTTCAGCAAACGCATGTACATCAAACCCTTGTCCTACTCGAAACATAGTTAACCTCCTATACGTTGATTTAGAATGGCCTCGCCAATTACTAAATCCTCCTTAGTAGTTATTTTAACGTTTTCATAGCTACTTTCAACCATATATACAGATTGTCCTAAACGTTCGACAAGCATTGCTTCATCCGTTCCTAAGAAATGATCTTTTTCTGCTTGTTGTTCTGCACGCTTTAATACTTCAAAATCAAATGCTTGGGGCGTTTGAATCATCCATAAACTAGAGCGATCCACTGTTTCTTCAATAACACCATCTTTTACTCGTTTCATCGTATCCTTTGCGCGAACGCCTGCTATTGCTGCCCCTTTAGTATATGCTGTGTCCACTAACTGATGAATAATCGATCTCGTTATAAAAGGTCTCGCTGCATCATGTACCAATACAATTTTCCCATCTTCCACCTTTTTTACACAATTATTAACGCTATATTGTCTTTCTGAACCCCCATCAACAAGCGCTTTTACTTTTGTAATATGATATTTTGTCAAAAGCATTTCAATATACGAACGCTCTTCTGATTTTACAGCCAACCATATTCCCTTACATTCCTCATCTTGTTGAAATACTTCCAATGTATGTATCAAAATCGGCTTTTGATGTAATTCTAAAAATAATTTATTTTGACCCGCAGCCATTCGTTTGCCACTGCCTGCTGCCGGTAATATAACATCATATTGCATGGTTTCCTCTCACTTCCTCGCCTCATCATAAAAAGGACAAGGCATTTTTGCCCTGTCTCTTTTTATATTTTTAGTTTTACATATGTGCGTCCATTTCATCAATACTTTTTTGAGTTTAAAAATACAATCATCAACTGATTTCCGCTATTAGATAACTTGCCTTCCAACAAATCTAGCCACCCTTAGCTAGATTTAATATACGAGAAAAGCAATCATAGCGGGTAACAGCAGCAAATGTTGAATTACGCTATTCTTCCGCTTTGTTTGGGTTTCGCAAAAATCATACGACCTGCCGAAGTCTGTAACACGCTCGTTACTGTCACAACAATTGTTTGACCAATATAAGATTTACCTTCCTCAACAACAATCATTGTACCATCATCTAAATAAGCGACACCTTGGTTGTGTTCCTTGCCATCCTTGATCACAACCACATTCATTTCTTCACCTGGAATAACAACCGGTTTCACAGCATTAGCTAAATCATTTATATTAAGCACTTCCACATTATGCAGATCACACACTTTATTTAAATTAAAATCATTTGTTAAGATTTTTCCACCCATTTTTTTAGCTAAACGCACTAATTTCAAATCAACCTCTGGAACATCTTCGAAATCGACTTCCGTGATCAAGACCTGTGAAGCTCTTTCTTCCTGTAGTTTTCTTAAAACATCAAGACCACGGCGTCCCCTCGTACGTTTTAATGTATCAGACGAATCAGCTATATGTTGCAATTCTGTCAATACGAATTGGGGAACAACCAAAATCCCTTCCACAAAACCCGTTTCAGAAATATCCGCTATACGCCCATCGATAATAACACTTGTATCTAAAAGCTTATACAAGGAACTAGAAAAATCCACTTCCTCTGTAGATTTTTTTCTCAAACTATTATGGGATCTGCCTGATGTAAAAACATTGATCAATTCATCACGTTTTTTAAATCCCACTTGGAACCCCAAATATCCCAGTACAATTGACAGTAATATCGGTAAGATAGTTGTGATAATCGGAATCTTTACACTGTCGATCGAAAAACCGATCAAATAAGCAACGATTAACCCAATGATTAGCCCCAAAGTACCAAACAATAAATCTCCACTAGGTGCCTTCAATAATTTTTCTTCCATCCATCGAATAAATTTCACAAAATAATCTGAGAACAAAAATGAACAGCCAAATAATATTAAAGCACCAATGGCAACTGAAGTATACGGATTATTTAACCATGGGTTTGAAGATAAATGAATCAGTTTGTATAATGGCGGTAAAATAAATAAACCCATCGTCCCTCCGATAAAAAGAAACGCAATTTGAATAATTTTTTTAAGCATTTAACGCACCTCCCCAAGTGGTTTCATTATACATAGTTTCTCTGATTAACGCCTTGAATAGCTATTAACACGATTTAATTTCATAAAAATAGCTGCACAGCCGACAATAGCTTAAAAACTTGTGATAGTTTATAACTCTTTAAAACTCAACTTTAACGCTTGGTTTACTGTATCTACTCCAAGTACTTCGATATCGCTTGGATAATCCCAGCCTTCTAGGTTCGATGATGGAATGATAGCTCGTCTAAAACCTAATTTAGCAGCTTCTTGGACCCTCTGCTCGATACGTGAAACACGGCGTACTTCCCCTGTCAGCCCTACTTCCCCGATGTAGCAATCCATTGGCTTTGCCGCAACATCTCTAAAACTAGAGACAATGCTCACTAAGATAGCTAAATCAATAGCAGGTTCATCTAATTTAACACCGCCCGCCACTTTAATATAGGCATCCTGTGCTTGTAATAGCATACCCATTCTTTTTTCTAACACTGCCATCAACAGCGATATACGATTCTGATCCACACCTGACGCCATTCGTTTTGGATAATTAAAGCTTGATGGCGTTACGAGAGCTTGAATTTCTACTAAGATAGGTCTTGTTCCTTCCATCGAAGCAACAACCGTCGAACCTGGTGCTCCCTGCGAACGCTCTTGTAAAAATAATTCAGATGGATTCAATACCTCTTTTAAACCGTTCTGAAGCATCTCAAAAATAGCAATTTCATTTGTTGAACCAAAACGGTTTTTTTGACTGCGTAATATACGATACGTATGATGGCGTTCACCTTCAAAGTATAATACGGTATCCACCATATGCTCTAAAATACGCGGTCCTGCAATTTGACCTTCTTTTGTGACATGACCAACTATGAAGATAGCAATATTCTTGGTCTTTGCGATTCTCATAAATTCTGCTGTACACTCTCGAACTTGAGATACACTTCCTGGTGCACTTGTTATATTTGGATGGTAGACTGTTTGAATGGAGTCCACAATCACAAACTTTGGTTGTACCTCATCGATTGTTTGATTTAAAAATTCCAAATTGGTTTCTGAGTAAATATATAACTCGGGTGACTTAACACCAAGACGTTCTGCTCTAAGCTTTGTCTGATGAATCGATTCTTCTCCAGATATATAAAGGACACGGTGACCCTTATTAGATAATAGAGCGGATACCTGCAGTAATAATGTAGATTTACCAATACCCGGATCTCCACCGATTAATACAAGTGAACCTGGTACTACTCCACCTCCTAGGACGCGATTTAACTCTTTAAGTTCCGTTTTAACTCTTGGCGCTTCTGCTGATTTTACAGAAATAATGGGGGCAGCCTTTTGCGAAACATTCACAGAATGCTGAAACGCACCTCTAGGGCCTTTCGAAATAACTTCTACTTCTTCAACCATCGTATTCCATTCGCCACAGCCTGGGCACCTGCCAAGCCATTTGGGTGATTCATATCCACATGAATTGCAAAAGAATTTTGTCTTCTTTTTGACCATTTTTTTCTCCTTATATTGTAGTTTTATTCTCAAATTAACAGATTCAATTATCTCCAGTAAAAGGTGAAGGAAACTCCTATTGGATGAAATTGCACTTTATTACCTTATATTATAAAACAAGGCATCCCAAATTTCGCATTTGGAATGCCTTTTTACGGCGTACATGGCCTTTTGTCAAAATACGTTCATTATTTCGTTACGAGTTCTTTTACATTTACAACGAATTGATCATCTTTCACATCAAATACAACACGTTGACCTGTTAACACCGTACCTTTTAAGATTTCTTCAGAAAGTCGATCTTCTACATGTTTTTGAATAGCTCGACGTAATGGACGTGCCCCATATTGAGGATCATAGCCTTCCTTCGCGATCTTTTCAATAGCGGCTGGCGTTAACTCAAGTGTAATATTTTGTTCTTCCAATCGTTTTGTTAAGGTTTTTGCCATGAGAACAACAATTTGGCTTAACTCTTCTTTTTCTAATGAATGGAATACGATCATTTCGTCAATACGATTTAAGAACTCAGGTCGGAATGCTTTTTTCAATTCTTCCATCATCACGTTTTTCGCAGTTTCTTGACTTTGAGTTGCGCTTTGTGCACCGAATCCAAGAGACTTACGATATTTTAACGCTTCTGCACCAATGTTAGAAGTCATGATTACTACTGTGTTACGGAAATCAACTACACGGCCTTTTGAATCTGTCAATCGACCATCATCAAGCACTTGTAAAAGGATGTTGAACACATCTGGATGTGCTTTTTCGATTTCATCAAGTAAAATAACAGAATATGGTTTACGACGAACTTTTTCCGTTAATTGACCACCTTCATCAAAGCCTACATATCCTGGAGGTGAGCCGACAAGACGTGAAGTCGAATGTTTTTCCATATATTCAGACATGTCAATTCGGATCATCGCGTCTTCATCACCGAACATAACTTCTGCTAATGCACGAGCAAGCTCCGTCTTACCTACACCTGTTGGACCCAAGAAGATAAATGAACCAATTGGACGTTTTGGATCTTTTAACCCAGCGCGTGCTCGACGAATAGCTCTTGAAATGGCTTCAACTGCTTCACTTTGGCCCACAACACGTTTGTGTAGTTCTTCTTCAAGATGTAGTAGTTTTTCAGATTCTTCTTGTGCTAGTTTTGCAACTGGCACTCCTGTCCACATCGATACAACTTCCGCAATATCATTGACTGTTACTTTTGATTCTGATTTACCTTGTGCTTCTTTCCATTCTTTTTTAGTCGTATTCAACTTGTCTTTGAGCTTTTGTTCTGTATCACGCAATGATGCGGCTTTTTCAAATTCTTGTGATTGAACTGCAGCCATTTTCTCGGAATGGATAGAATCCAATTGCTGTTCTAATTCTTTCAAATCAGGCGGTGTTGTAAATGAACGTAAACGCACTTTTGAACCTGCTTCATCGATTAAATCAATGGCTTTATCTGGTAAGAAGCGGTCTGAAATATAACGATCTGACATTTTAGCAGCTGCTTCAATCGCTTCATCTGTAATTTTGACACGATGATGTGCTTCGTAGCGATCACGTAATCCTCTAATAATTTGAATAGCTTCTTCCACAGTAGGTTCATCCACTTGGATCGGTTGGAAACGACGTTCAAGTGCTGCATCCTTTTCAATATACTTACGATATTCATCTAATGTCGTAGCACCGATACATTGTAATTCACCACGTGCAAGAGATGGTTTTAAAATATTAGATGCATCGATTGCTCCTTCTGCGCCACCTGCACCGATTAATGTATGCAATTCATCGATAAATAAGATCACATTACCTGCTTGACGGATTTCATCCATTACCTTTTTCAAACGATCTTCAAATTCACCACGGTATTTTGTACCTGCTACTACCGTTCCCATATCTAAAGTCATGACACGTTTATCACGCAATGTTTCTGGAACTTCATTGTTAACAATTTGTTGGGCTAGACCTTCAGCGATGGCTGTCTTACCTACACCAGGTTCACCGATCAATACAGGGTTATTTTTTGTTCGGCGTGATAGCACTTCGATGACACGTGTAATTTCCTTGCTACGTCCAATAACAGGATCTAAACTGCCTTCTCTAGCAATTTGTGTAAGATCACGCGCTAAGCTATCCAAAGTCGGTGTATTTGCAGCTGGAGCCGCATTCGTATTCGCTTGCGGATGATCGCTACTACCTAAAAGCTGTAATACTTGTTGACGAGCTTTGTTTAGACTGACACCCGCATTGTTTAAAACTCGTGCTGCTACACCTTCGCCTTCACGGATTAATGCTAAAAGTAAATGCTCTGTACCAATATAGGAATGACCTAATTTACGTGATTCATCAACCGATAACTCGATAACCTTTTTAGCTCTAGGCGTATAATGAACGATTGGGCCAACATTCTTTGTACCAATTCCTACTAATTCTTCAATACCTTCTTCAATCATTTCAGGACTTACATCGATCGCTTCAAGTGCTTTGGCAGCAATTCCACCACCCTCGCGAATCAGTCCTAACAATATATGTTCAGTACCAATTGCCTCATGTTTCATGCGAATTGCTTCTTCTTGAGCAAGTTGCAAAACCTTTTGAGCACGCTGTGTAAAACGATTATACATCATAAAAATTCTCCTCCTCTTCAACGCTTAATTAGAATCTGTATCATTTAACTGCAATTTTTCTCTAATGATGGATGCACGATAAACATCTCTTTCATTGGCTTGGAGTGTTGTACCTGCATGTTGTTGTAAAAAACCTGGTTGCATGATTAACATACACTCATTTAATACTTTATCGGGGATCGATGGTATTAACCCTAAATCGATACCTAATCGCACATTTGATAAACAATTGGCGGCTTCTTCGCTCGATAAAATTCTGGCATATCGCAAAACACCTAAAGAACGATTCAACCGATCAGATACTGCAATGGATGCATGTTCTAATAATGCTCGTCGTGCACCAATTTCCTTTTGAACGATTTGTTCAGCCACACTTTGCAAATCTAAAATAATATCTTCTTCAGGCTTACCCAATGTAATCTGATTTGAAAATTGATAATAATTACCGACAGCTTCTGTGCCTTCACCATAAATCCCTCGCACAACCATTCCTAGCCGTACCATCGTATTAATAAGAGGTCCCATTTGGTTGGTCACTGTTAATGCTGGTAAATGCATCATGACGGAAGCTCTAAGCCCAGTCCCCGTATTGGTTGGGCAACTTGTTAAATAACCAAATGAATCATCAAAAGCATAAGGTAAATTTTTTTCTAATAAGCGATCCACTTCATCAGCTAACTGATAGGCTTTGTCTAGCTGTAATCCCGGTTGCAAGCATTGAATTCGAATATGATCCTCTTCATTTATCATAATACTAATCGTTTCATCTTCTGATACTAGGATTGAGCCAAATTTTGTTTTATTTGCTAATTGCGGGCTTATTAAGTGTTTCTCCACCAATACTTGCCGTTGTATTGCTGGCATATCATGAAGGGAGAAATAGGAAAATGGGATACCAAGACTATTTTCTCCATCCATTACTGCATTTGAAACCATCTTGTCAATTTTGGATGCCTCTTCATCTGAAAAAGCTCTTGGAAAACGGAAACCGTTTAAATTTCTAGCCAATCGAATACGTGTGCTCATGATAATGTCACCATAATCAACATCACCACGCATCCAAAGAGGTGGTTTGCTTTTTAGAAAATGATCAATGCTCGTCACTTTCCTCACCCCCTGTTTGTAGCTTCTTCTCTAATTCTCGTACTTGATCTCGAATATGAGCGGCATCTTCAAAACGTTCTGCTTCTACAGCTGATTTCATATCTTGGCGTAGCGCTTCAATTTGCCGTTTCATTTGATAACTTTGATTGACAGAACCGGGTACTTTTCCAATATGCTCTGTTGCACCATTATGCAGTCGTTTAAGTACTTGGGGTAGCTGTTCTTTGAACGTTTCATAACAAGTTGGGCAATTAAATTTCCCCTCTTCAAGAAACTGTCTATAAGTCATCCCACATTGTGAGCAGCTATCATTTGGCACTTTCGTTTGCGTATTATTAATCGGTACTGATTGAACAGACCAACTTGGTGTTCCAAACCAATTGGCAAACAATTTTTGCATTGCATTTGAACCTTCTTCTGAATCGAGGTTCAAGTGAAAGTGATCCATCTGCTTATTGCATACATCACAATAATGTCTGGTAATTTTTTTACCATTTTTCATTTGCGTAACTGTGATCGTAGCCGGCCGCTGTTTACAATTTTCACAAATCATACCTTGCACCTCTTTATGTTTTCTTATCATACTTTAATGTTAATACCATAGCGTGTAATATTCGTGCACGTAATTCATCCCGTACCGGCAAATTGATGCATAGCACCGAACGATCAATTGCCGTGATCATCATCTTCGCCTCTCTACGAGTAATCACATCCTCGTCAATCAAACGGAAAATAAAATCTTGTGCTGTTGCTTGAGAGATCGAATCACCTATCTGTTGTAAAATTTCATCGATTAACTCTGTTTCAGAATCAGCTTTTACACGTAATATTCGAATATAACCGCCTCCACCACGTTTACTTTCGACTATATATCCACGTTCGGCAGTAAATCTCGTATTAATCACATAATTTATTTGCGATGGTACACACTGAAATTTATCTGCAATTTCACTGCGTTTAATTTCAATATGTCCTTTACCACCTAATTCAATAACTTCCTTCAAATACCCTTCAATAATGTCAGAGATATTTCGCATTTTTAGCTTCCACCTCACTTACATCACTGACTTTGACTATCTTTGACTATATTATATAAGGCTATAAAAATTGACGCAAATATTCTGCACTTCTTTTTATGAATTTTAAATATTTTTTACTATACGTAAAAAGCATACCGCTATATGCAGTATGCTCAAAAGTAACTTATTAAATCCATTTACCGACGATTGGATATTCCCAATGTACATCTTGTAACGCATTGATAATACCAATGATCGGTACAATGATACCCATAAGGCCAAAGACAACTATCATCGGAATACCGATAATCGCTAAGACAATCGTGGCTGATAGCACAGCTCCAACTCCCACTAGCACCCACATGACAAATTGAAACAGCAATGCTTGAATGGATAGACGTTTTATTTCTTCATCCTTTATCAAAAGAAAGAAGGCTATTGGCACTAAACATGGGGCAAAAAATGCACTTGCATGCAAAATTACTTTTAGTCCTTTTTCCTCCATATTCTAATCACTCACTTTCACTATTCTGAAACATTTTCTTATAGCTAATCTACGTTCTTTCCTTTGAATAAGTTTCACTTCTTTTAAAAGTTCTTTCATTTCTACATGCAACATTTCCATGATTGTTACGTCTTTTCTACTATAACGATTCTATTTAATCCTATTGTTTATACACATTCATATTCGCTATAGATGATAGCCTTTCTTGAACAATTGTAGAAATCGTCACCTTTCACTTTATTATAGTAAGTAGGGAGTTTTTTATCCCTAGCTGGAATTCGTTGAGCCATCAGGATTTTTAATAGATAGGCAATTCTTATTCTCTGCTTGTTACTTAAGTCTTGAAGTGTTAGGAATCTGACTACCCGTTAAAATTGGACTAAAGTTTAAAATAACATATAACAGAGCTAAGGTAAGGGGGAGACTTCCTTGAAAAAAATCTTTTTGTTAATAGGAACCATTCTACTCGGCTTACTTATTTTCATCGGTATGCCATACTGTTTGCTAAAAAGTTCATTGATGCATCATTGCGACGAACCATCATCAGTATGTACCAAAACTGTTCAACATAAATTATCTCACGAAATCTCCATTCACTCTGATTTTCAAGATTCTTATATACCAGAAAAACTGTCAACCAATATATTCCCTAAATATTGGATCACTGATCACTAACCAAAAGAAAGAAAATCCTCATCTAATGGGGATTTTTTCATCTTCTGATGGATATCCGTTGAACCAATCGGATCTTGGCAGAAATATTCTTCTATACTTGTTTTACCTGTTAAAATGGAACAAAACTAGCTACTCTTCTTTACGGGGAGCGGCGTTTTTTATTCAATTATGGAAACATTAGCATTTTTATGAGAGGATAGGTATAACAACAGTTGAAATGAGGTGTGGTAATGATTCGAACTCTTGGAGTGACAACTGACCAACAACTTAAAATGGATTTCCCACTAGATGAAATTAAACAAGGCAAATTTGATTGGTATTGGGTAGATTTTGAAAAGCCTAACGATACAGAAGACCTTCTATTAGATCAATTTTTTCATTTTCACCCTTTAGCAATTGAGGATTGTTTAATGCGACTGCAACGTCCAAAGGTAGATTATTACGACGATTATCACTTCCTAGTTGCCCACAAGATCAATGAGGAAACATTTGAAGCTGAAGAAGTGAACTTGTTCGTATCTCCCAATTTCATCGTAACTTACCATAAATCTTCTGTACCTGAATTCGATGTTGTGCGGAAACGATTAGTGAGCCGTCCTCAAATATGGGAACGAGGAGCACTTTTTGTCATGTATCAAGCGATTGATAAAATCGTCGATAGCTATTTTCCTATGGTATATAACATTGAAGATCATTTAAACGAAATCGAAGACCAATTGAATTATCAAAATAGCACCAAATCAATGCGTTATGTATTTGATTTGAGAAGTGATTTACTTCATATAAGACGAACCATCCTACCAATGCGCGATTTACTTTATCGCATTTTAAATTCTTACCGATTCAATTTGGATGATCAGGAAAGAGCCTACTTTGGAGACATCCATGACCACTTAGTCAAGCTGACTGAAATGGTTGAATCAAACCGTGAGCTTACAGCAGATATGCGAGACAGCCACATGTCCGTAAATGCTAGTCGCATGAATGGTATTATGATGATTTTAACGATTATTTCATCTATTTTTATCCCCTTAACATTCATTGCTGGTGTTTATGGTATGAATTTTAAGCATATGCCCGAACTTGAATGGCACTATGGCTATTTTTTCATTTTACTAATTATGTTTGGAATTGCGATTTCAATGATCACATGGTTTAAACACAAAGGCTGGTTTGACTTATTTAGACCGTAAAACGCCCTCTATATTTGGCGGATCCCACCAAAATAAAGGGCGTTTTTTTACGTGTATGCTATTTATTTATTTATCTTATCTTCCATACCAAACAAAATAAATGCCAATATATAAGTTACGATTGTTGCACCAGCTGCGATCAAAATACGATTCGTCATTGTCACTGAAGTATAATTAGCATTTAGTAACATCATTGATGATACTGCAACAACAGCGGCCAATGGTAATGCAAATCTCCTACCTCTCTCTTTATCCATCTTTTAGTACATCCTTTTCTTCATAACTTTTTCTTTATTGTAGCACGCTCATATCTAAACGCAACTTGAAAACTGTGTCAAATTTTTGTTTTTCCTTTAGCATTTCGTATCGAATTCCCATCTTTTCTCTCAGATTATCACACAAAATTCATTTACCTAATTTCTTAAATATGCTTTTACAGTAAAAATTGACTAGTACATTTTTTTCATGTTATCTTGTTATCAACTAAAAAAATGATAAAATAATAATAAGTATCATTAAGTTAATATAGCAAAGATTAATTGTATAAAACGGAATGGAGAATTACAGTGGCATTTTGGTCTAGTAAACAAAACAAAAATGAAAGATATTTCAATACGAATCAATACATTGGACAAGTCACATTGGATTTATCAAAACATCCAGAATTACAAAAACAAATTCAATTATTGCAATTAACTACAGAAGATTTAGCAATTATTAAACAATTACAACCTATTTCAAAAGAATTAATAGTGGAAATGGTAAATAATTTTTATGCTTCCATTACCAAATCAGACGATTTAGTTCAGATTATTAATCAATATTCCAATGTCGAAGCTTTAAAAGTAACACTCACACGTCATATTACGGAAATTTTCGATTGCCATATTGATGAAAAATATATTCAACAAAGAATCAGAATCGCCCATGCACATGTGCGTATTGGCTTAAAATCAAAGTGGTATCTTAATTCATTTCAATCTTTAACAACAACGTTCTCAACATTTATACGCCAATTAGATTTGCCAACATATGACGCAACTATAGCGATGAATGCTTTTTCTAAACTCATTAACTTAGAACAACAGCTTGTCATTGAAGCTTATGAAAATAAGGAAGAAGACGTAAGATTGAAAGCCAATGAATTACAGCATAATATTATTCTTTCTGTGCAAAGTACAGCACAAGAATTGAGTGCAATTAGTGAGGAAACAACTGCTTCCTTGCATTCATTAGCAAGTCAATCCGACGATATTGCTCAGTCCACAAAAAAAGGGCTTGTGTTCGTTACTTCTACTCAAGAAAAATCAGAAAGTGGCAAACAATTGCTTGAAACACAAACAGAACTAATGAACCAAATGTCAAAAAGTGTGGCAATACTCGACAATACAATGAGCCAATTGCGTGTATCTTCACATAAAATCAATGAAATTGTACATCTTGTAACAGACATTGCAGACCAAACAAATTTACTAGCATTAAATGCATCCATTGAAGCAGCTCGTGCTGGCGAACATGGTAAAGGGTTTGCAGTTGTTGCGGATGAGGTTCGAAAGCTCGCTGAGGAAACAAAAAAGGCAGTTCAAAATGTATCGCAGCTTATTGAAGATACCGAAAACAATATTGAAAACATGTCTAGTTCGGTTAAAAGTGTAGATACACAAATTACAAACGGAGTTAATATGCAAAATGATTTATCACAATCATTCCATCAAATTGCTGAAGCAGTCGCTGGAATCAAAGTGATAAATGAAGATACAATGGAAGACATTACAACGATCTCTCAATTATTAAATGATTTAAGCGATGGGGCTGCCCAAGTTTCTGCATCAGCTGATCAATTGACCAATATTGCTAATAATTTAGCCTAATGGATCAAAAAGAAAAGCAATTTTGCAGAATGAAAAAAGAGGAACAGATACTGAAAAAAATTCATAAGATCTTTTTAATCCCTTCCTCAACATAAGAACAAGAAAAAACGTCAACTCCTAATCATTAAGGGTTGACGTTTTGTTTTTTTACAAAAAGTGAAACTTCACATAGTGGAAGTTTTCTTGATCCCCTATTATGTGTTCGTTAAACTGAATAATAAACTTTGTTCAGATAATTGAACCTTTAACTTATCCTCCTGCTCTTGCTTGAGTCTTGAAGTAAATATCTTACTATCCATTAATGTGGTATCAAAATCTTCCAAGTCGGAGCGACTACAATGTAAAGAATTTATGTGGCATATTACGTTTTTCTTTACGATGTTGCCGGCGTTGCGGCCCTGTTTCAAATAATCGCTTTTCTTCTTCCGTTTCCGGGTATACTGGCGCAACTTCTTGCGGCTTACCGTTTGCATCCACCGCTACCATTGTTACAAATGATTCAGTCGTTAATCTTTTTTTACCCGTATGAATATCTCTAGACTGTACGACAATATAAAGTTCCATAGAAGTTCGGCCTGTGGAACTAACGATTGCTTCAAGTTCTAATATCTCTCCGGAATGAACTGGCGAGAAAAAATCAACAGAATCAAATGATGCGGTAACTGTTTGCATTTTAGCATGTTTCATAGACGTTACGGCAGCGATTTCATCAATATACGCTAACACTTTACCACCGAAAATAGTATCCATATGGTTTGTATCTGGCGGTAAAACTAATCTTGTTTGAACGGTCCTTGATTGACTCATAGGAATCGGTTTAAGCATAGACAACACCCCTTTAAAATATGTCTGTATCTATGCTAACCTTAATTCTGTATCAGTGCAATAATAAAGTATTATTTACATATAATTTATTGTTATATATTATTTTTATAAAATAATATCACAGTTTAGTCTTAATGGTTATGAATTTCAATTCTGTCATTTCATTCACTGCATATTTAATTCCTTCACGACCATAACCACTTTTTTTGACACCACCATAAGGCATATTATCCGTACGGAATGTCGGAACATCATTAATAATGACAGCCCCTGCCTCCAGCTCTTCTGCTGCTTTCATGGCATCTTCTAAATTGTTAGTAAAGATACCAGCATTTAACCCTAAGTCGGAATTGTTCAATAAAGCAATAGCTTTGTCTATTGTTTCATATGAAACAATCGACACAATCGGTGCAAATGTTTCCTGACATACAATTTTCATATCAGATTCGACATTCGTCATGACGGTTGGTGTCAAAGTACGTTCTGTAAATGTTCCACCCGCTGCAACTGTGGCACCTTGCGCTTTTGCCTCTTCAATCCACTCAGCAATACGAGTGACTTCTTTGGGATTAATCATTGCACTTACATCTGTACGCTCATCCATAGGATCGCCAACAACTAATTTTTCAGTCGCTGTCACAAATGCTTTTACAAATTCATCGTAAATAGATTGATGAACAAATATACGTTGCAAAGAAATACATACTTGACCAGCAAAACCAAATGCACCACCAACACACCGATTAACGATTTTATCAATTGGTGCACTCGGTTCAATGATTAAACCTGCATTAGAACCAAGCTCTAATGTTACTTTACGCAAACCAACCTTTTCTTTGATCTTCAGTCCTACAGCACCGCTACCTGTAAATGTTACCTTTTTGACAAGAGGATGTGTCACTAAAGTATCGCTAAGTTCGCTTCCACTACCTGTTACAATTTGTAGCATACCATCAGGTAAACCAGCTTCTTTAAAAATTTCAGCCATTACAATACTGCTCAAGGGCGTTTGCGTAGCTGGTTTTAAAACGACAGCATTTCCAACTGCAAAGGCTGGTCCTAACTTATGTGCTACAAGATTAAATGGAAAGTTAAATGGAGTAATCGCTGAAACAACACCTAAAGGGACCCGTTTCGTCCATCCAATACGATCTGATCCCCCTGGTGCAGCATCCATTGGTACTGTTTCACCACTTAACTGTTTTGCCGCTTCACCGGCAAATTGATACGTCGCAATTGTACGATCGATTTCGGCTAATCCGGCCGTTAAAGGTTTCCCCGCTTCTTGCGCGAGAATTTCTGCAAATTCCTCGCGACGACTTTTCATAATAGCGACTACACGATATAAAATTTCAGCTCTTTCATAGGCAGTGGAAGACTTAAATTTCTTAAATGCCGCTTGTGCACCTTCAATAGCAATTTCCACATCGTGTGGCGTTGCTTTTGCTACTTTAGCGATCACTTCCCCACTATATGGAGAAGTTAAGTCATAGCTTTCACATGTATCTACCCATTGTCCATTAATCCATAACTTCGTTTCTTTCAATCTAAGCACCTCCAATATTGTTATACCCTCTTTTATCTATACTATCACCAATCATTGTTTTAAACTTATTTTACAATCGCCTACAATAAGATGATAATAAAGTAAAGCTTCCATCAGTGGGGGTTTTCTTCATCCCCCACTGAAGTAGAGGAACGAAAGTGAAAAGCGCCACGTCTTGTGGCAACACCTGAGTGCCCAACATCATGTTGGCCCGAACCAATCGGACACATGCGGCAGTTGATCCCCCATCTATCTTTCTCGTTTCTCTCTAAATCTTGAGATGGGATCTTACTGCCCGTTAAAGCGGGATAAATATAAAGAGGTGATTATTATGACTGAGTTTGACGTGATCCAATCAACCGATGAATTTCAAAACAAGGATACACTTGTTGAACAGCTACAGGCATTAGGAATTCAAAAAGGTGATTCGATTATTGTACATTCATCACTTAGCAAAATGGGCTGGATCGCTGGAGCTGAACAGGCAGTTGTTGAGGCATTGATGCAAGTTATCACAAGACAAGGCACTATCGTAATGCCTTCTCAATCAACTGCAAACTCCGAACCTTCTTATTGGTCGATGCCCCCTATTCCTAAAGCTTGGCAACAACCAGTTCGTGACACTATTTCAGCTTATGATCCACATTTAACACCTTTACGTGGTATGGGGAAAATAGCGGAATGTTTTTTAAGACATCCCGAAACGATGAGAAGTCCTCATCCTGCACATTCTTTTATGGCATGGGGCAGGCATGCAAAGAATTGGATGCACGATCATCCATTAGAGGATTCATTTGGGTTAGCATCACCCCTTGGCAAAATGTATCATGCATCTGTGAAAATCATGTTAATAGGTGTTGACTATGATTCGTGCACATCACTCCATCTTGCTGAATATTTAGCACAACAAAAAACCTATTCGTCGCAAGGGGCCGCAATGCTTGTCAATGGTCAAAGAAAATGGGTTACCTATGAACTGTTAGATATGGATTCCGAACGCTTTCCTGCTATTGGCAAAGCTTTTGAGGCTATAGCCCCTTCTTCTGTTCGCCTTGGCAAACTGGGGCAAGCCAATACTCGTGTCATTTCTTTAAAACCTTTAGTCGACTTTGGTGTAGAATGGTTAAATGCTCATTCTATAAAAATAGAATAATCAAAACGACTAAAAAATCTCCAGCCATCAATGACTGGAGATTCCTTATTTTATAGAAGCTTTTTTACTTCTTCATATTCTTTATCTGTAAATACTCGTGAATTCAAGATAAAGTGTTTATCTTCTACGTTATCCAATGAAAACGTAGCTCCTCTACCCTCAATTGCGTTAATGATCAATTGGGTATGCTTCCAATAATCATATTGACTTCTATGCATATAGAATGGGACATCGCCTATCGAACCAAGATAAATATCTGCGGAACCTATTTGAAAATCCCCTTCTGCATAGCACATAGGGACAGAGCCATCACAACATCCACCAGATTGGTAAAACATGATAGGTCCATGGATGCCTTTTATATGTTCGATTAAAGCAAGCGCCTTATCTGTTGCAACTACACGTTCTACCATGCTTTTTCCTCCTTATGGCTTAGAAGAATCCTTGTGGTTTACGGTTATAATTGACAAGTAAACATTTCGTTTGTTGATAGTGTTCAAGCATCATTGCATGGTTTTCTCGACCAATACCAGATTGTTTGTAACCACCGAATGCAGCACCTGCTGGATATTGGTGATAAGTATTCGTCCATACACGACCTGCTTGAATAGCACGACCAGCACGGTAAGCAATATCACCAGAACGAGACCATACACCTGCACCTAAACCGTATAAAGTATCGTTTGCAATTTGAATAGCTTCGTCAAAGTCTTTGAAAGTTGTTACACCAAGTACTGGGCCAAAGATTTCTTCTTGGAAGATACGCATTTTGTTATTACCTTTGAATACTGTTGGTTTGATGTAATAACCATCTTCTAAACCTTTGACATGGTTTTCTTCACCACCAATTAAACAATCAGCGCCTTCTTCTTTACCTAGTTTGATGTAAGATAGAATTTTTTGTTTTTGTTCATCAGAAGCTTGTGCTCCCATCATGACTTCTGTATCTAATGGGTTACCGATTTTAATAGCTTCCACACGTTTTAATGCGCGTTCCATAAATTTATCATAAATGGATTCTTGAACTAATGCACGGGAAGGACAAGTACAAATTTCACCGGAATTTAATGCGAACATAACTAAGCCTTCAACTGCTTTATCTAAGAATTCATCATCTTGATCCAGAACATCTTCAAAGAAAACGTTTGGTGATTTACCACCAAGTTCAAGTGTTACTGGAATAATATTTTCAGTTGCGTATTGCATGATCAGACGACCAACTGCAGTCGAACCTGTAAATGCAATTTTAGAGATACGTGGGTTTGTTGCAAGTGGTTTACCAACTTCAACACCAAAACCATTGACAACATTTAGTACGCCAGCTGGTAGTATATCTTGGATTAATTCAAGGACAACCATAATAGAAACTGGAGTTTGTTCTGCTGGTTTTAAGACGATACAGTTACCTGCAGCTAATGCTGGAGCAATTTTCCAAACAGCCATTAAGATTGGGAAATTCCATGGAATGATTTGTCCGACAACACCTAGTGGTTCGTGGAAGTGATAGGCTACTGTATCATTGTCAATTTGAGTAGTACGGCCTTCTTGCGCACGAATAGCACCTGCAAAATAACGGAAATGGTCAATTGCCAATGGAATATCGGCATTTAAAGTTTCACGTACGGCTTTCCCATTATCCCATGTTTCTGCAACTGCGATTTTTTCTAAGTTTTCTTCCATGCGATCTGCAATTTTATTTAAAATTTTAGCACGTTCTGCTGCAGAAGTTTTTCCCCAAGCATCTTTTGCTGCATGTGCGGCATCTAAAGCTAATTCAATATCTTCAGCAGTTGAACGAGCAGCCTTTGTGAAAACTTTTCCCGTAACTGGTGATTTATTTTCAAAATATTGACCTTTTACTGGTTGTACCCATTTACCACCGATAAAGTTGTCATATTTATCTTTGAAGTTTACAACTGCACCTTCAGTATTAGGATTTGCGTAAATCATTTTAGAATCTCTCCTTTAATATTTATTGAAAACTCATTCTCTCAAATTTCTAATTGAGAACGTTTTCAATTATATAATGTTCCAACACTCTCTATTAATCAAGTAATTTGCACTTTTTTTTAGAGTTTCTGAATTTTGTAGAAATCATGCAAATAAACACTAATAACTCAAATTTTTCATAAATTTCTGCAAAATAAAGTGAACAAAGCTTATCATCCATTACGCACCAGCGTAATTGTGCCCGGATTTTCTTGAGTTTGCTTGAAAAGTTCCTCTTCAAAATCCGTAACATCCTCCAAAAGCTTTATTCACATTAATATACATGAATCAATTTCATAATGTAAAATTCAGATAAAAAACACGAACATTTTAAATCAACATGAATATTAATATTCAGAAATTTTTGTTCCGCTCCAGACGGCGCTTTCCACGGGCTTGGCTTCAATCTCCTCGGGTCGACACGATGTTGACCCCGAAGCCGTTGCCACAGGACGTGGCGAACTTAGGCTTTGTCCCTTAAATTGTTCCTGCGGGGCTTTCAGCTCAAGCTTTTCCCGTAGGACTTTGAATAAGCCTCCTTGAACTCACACCGCACGAAGGAAATGCGCATGCATTTTCGAGGAGTCGCCGTCTTCCGCTCCACAACTATAAAATTAGCTATTATTAAATGTTCGTATTTTTTAAGAAGAAAATGATTTATGGAATTGATTTACATATTAAACAAATTAAGAAATTATTCGATATCCCCACTGATCAAGCATTAATGGCTATAGTATCCTTACTTCAGGGCATAAGGAAAGTAAGACACACATATCTGTTCGTCATCTGACCTTTATCGGTACTGGTAATTATACTGGTTGTGGGGTAAGGTAGAATTGTTTAAAACAACTCCCATAATTTTAGCTTGAGAAGCATGAAGGGAAGCCTTTGCCTTTAAAATATCTGCCTTTTTTGTCGCATTTCGATCTACAATCAATACTGTGCCATCACATTTATTTGATAAAATTCGTGCGTCTGTTACTGGTAGTAATGGGGGCGAATCAAAAATAACTAAATCATATTCTTGTCTCAGAACCTTTAACAATGTATCCATTGCTTTTGAGGCCAGCAACTCTGATGGATTAGGAGGAAGAGGTCCACTTGTTACAATATCTAATCCAGCTATTGAGGTTTCTTGTATTACGTTTTGAATCGTCTGCTGTTTGATTAATACACTAGATAATCCATCTATATTTAATAATCTAAAAGTATGATGTAATGTGGGTCTTCGCATATCTGCATCAACGATCAATACTTTTTTGCCCTCCTGTGCGAAAACAACACCAATATTGGCGGCATTGGTCGACTTTCCTTCACCCGGGATCGATGATGTCACTAATATGGTTTTTAACTCCTGATCAGGTGCAGAAAATGTAATATTTGTACGTATTGTCCGGAATTGTTCTGAAACGACGGATTTAGTGTCTGACATGGTAATAAGATTTCTCTCTAATTTCAAAAAACGCTTCTTTTTGTTTTTTTTATAGTGAAACATGTGAAATCCTCCTTCCCCTATGAACCTGAGCGAATCATCTTTTTTGTAAAGTGATCATTTTTTATCAATGATAGGACTGACCAAACCAATCACCGGAATATTCCCCAGAATTTCTTCGATGTCCTGTTCAGATTTTATTCTCGTGTCAAAGGTTTCGATTAAAATGGCTATCCCGATTCCCAACATTAAACCAATGATAGTTGCAATACCCGTATTCAGTAGTTTATTTGGTTTGACAGGTTTAGAATTTTCACCTAGTTTAGCAGCAGATAATATATTGATATTGTCTACTTTCATCAAAGATGGAACTTCTTTTTCAAATACTTGAGCAACTGTATTGGCAATCTCTACAGCCTTCTCCGCATTTTTATCTTCTACTTGGACCGTCAATACTTGTGAATTATTAGCACTTGATACTGAAATTTGTTCTGTTAGTTTTTCGGGGGTACTCTTTAACTCTAGTTCATCAATAACTTTCGATAAAATGACAGGGCTTTTTATAATGACATTGTACGTATTGATCAACTGTAAATCTGCATCAATCTGTTGTGAAGATAGATATTGACCCTCTTTTTCGTATTTTTGATTAACTAAAATTTGTGTTTCTGCTTTATAAATTGGTGTTAATACAAAATAGCTAACGGCTATCGTTGCTCCGGCAAACACTACCATCATTAGTAAAATTAAAAATATATGTCTTTTTAAAATTTTTATGACATCACTTAATTGAATCGCTGCTTCCAACTTCCTCCCCCTCTTCTAGCTCCCTACTATTTCTTCTCAATGTAGTATAGTGTTCTATCTCTTCAGTTATTCATTCAACTGCACAATATTTCTAAAAAACTATCAGTTTAAGAGATAAGCCCTATTCTATTTATCATGATTGGGGAAAAGGGAAAAGTGAAGACAGTAAGGTTTGCAGTGAAGGTGGCTTACTACTTGTTTAGGCACTATAAAAAATGTTCGAAAAGAAGATTTAAATGGCAAGCTGCCTCCCTAAAAGCAATCAGATTCAGATGCACCCCAACAAAATTGGCATAGAGAAGAGAACACTTTTCTATTAAGTTGGCGCTTTCTTTGAATCCTGCGGAAATTGCTTTGAATCATTACTTCTGAAAAAATATCCCTCGCCATCTTCTCTTGTCAACATTCCTTGGCTCAAATAGAATGACTTCACTATTAGAAATAATTCGTGCATTGTTTTCTAAAAATATATGCACAAAATCAGAACACCTATGTTTTTCTAGATAGGATAATCCTTTCGCAAACAGAAATGGCCGTGCCGCCATATCATGCGCATCTGATCCATATGTGTGTATTAAATTAGCCTTAACTAATTGTAAAGCTGTATGTTGAATTTGTTTTCCAAAATGCCCTACAAGGCTACCTGCATTTAGTTGCGAAATTGCACCCTGACGCACTAATTGTTCTAACAACTCAGGCTTTTGGGCAATCCCAGCATTTCGTTCCGGATGTGCAATCACTGGCACAATATTCATAGCTAATAACCGATTGATGATTTCAAAAGTATATCGTGGTACCCCCTGAGACGGCAATTCCAGCAGTAAATATTTAGAATGTGCTAACGTTAATGCGCTTCCTTTTTCAATCTGCTGACAAAGATGTTCATGTAGTCTTACTTCATGTCCTGTATGAACCGTTAATGGAAGATCGTGAGCTTTTATGACTTCTCGCAATACATCTGTCCTCTCCTTCACAGCATTTGCTTCGGCATGATATTGTGGGTGAAAGGCGTGTGAGGTAAAGATGATTTCAGTAATGCCCTCTGCCACTGCACTATGAAGCATTTGAATGGATTCTTCCAAACTTTTAGGTCCATCATCTACATCAAAAATAACATGGCTATGTATATCGATCATTACCGACACGCCCTCTCCATTTAAACTGTTAAAATACGACGCAGTGGAAATTTTAAGTCACCTCATATGTTAGTTAGACCCATCAGGCTTATACTGGTGACTGATCCCATTATTTATTCCCTGCTTTTTCATATACGGGTTAGAAGCCATATAATTTACTTGAATTTTGCCTTGCTATGTGGGATAACCTCTTACTTCTATACGCTTAGAATATATTCCTTTATTTCGTAAAAATTCCTTCTAAACACAACAAAAAAGCCGTATTCCTAGTTATGTGATGAATAACTAGAAATACGGCTTACCTTTTTTATAGTCCACCCAAATAGGCAGCCTTTACTTGCTCTGTTTCTTGCAGTTCTTTGGCAGTACCGGATAATACAACCTTTCCTGTCTCGATTACATAAGCACGGTCTGCTATAGAAAGAGCCATATGAGCATTTTGTTCGACTAAAAGAATGGTAGTTCCTTCTTTTCTAATTTCTTCTATTGTATTAAAAATCGTTTTTACCATAATTGGTGCTAGCCCCATTGACGGTTCATCTAACAACAGCAACTTCGGCTTTGCCATAATCGCCCGCCCCATCGCAAGCATTTGTTGCTCACCACCTGATAAAGTACCCGATAATTGTTTACGGCGTTCTAAAAGAATCGGAAAAATGTTGAAAACACGTTCTTTATCCTTGGCAATTTCTGCGCGATCGCTTCGTAAATATGCACCTAAATCCAGATTATCTTCTACTGTCATATTGGCGAATACACGACGTCCTTCTGGCACATGTGAAATCCCTGCTTTGACAATAGATTGTGCAGGTTTTCCCGCAATGGACTGACCAAGATATTCAATGGTTCCTTTTTTAGGTTTTAATAAACCTGATAATGTTTTTAAAAGTGTACTCTTACCCGCACCATTCGCACCGATTAATGTAACGATTTCACCTTCATTTACCTCCAAGGAGACACCCTTTAATGCTTGAATATTGCCGTAAAATACATCAATACTATTTACCTTCAGCATCTATTCCGCTACCTCCTCACCTAAATAAGCCTCAATAACTTTTGGATTGTGGCGAATTTCTTCCGGACTACCATGAGCGATAAGCTGACCATGGTCAAGAACATAAATACGTTCACAGATGCCCATGACAAGTCCCATATCGTGCTCGATCAACAAAATCGTTAAATCGAATTTTTCACGAATAAGTGCTATCAATTCCATTAAATCATGTGTTTCTTGTGGATTCATACCGGCAGCCGGTTCATCTAATAGTAATAGTTTTGGCTTTGCCGCTAAGGCCCTTGCAATTTCAAGTCGTCGTTGCATTCCATACGGAAGATTTTTAGCCAATTCATGCATATATTTATCAAGGCCAAAAATCTTTAGAAATTCAATCGACTCTCGTTCCATTTTAGCTTCTCCAGAAAAATGGCTTGGTAAACGTAAAATAGAACTAAACACGGAATGATGTGCAAGCGAATGATTCGCTACCTTTACATTATCTAAAACGGATAGTTCTTTGAACAAACGAATGTTTTGGAATGTACGACTGACACCACTTTTGGTTACTTGGTGTGGAGACATATTATTCATCTTTTTGCCGTCAAACGTAATCACTCCTTCTGTTGGTTTATATACGCCTGTCAACATATTGAAGCTTGTCGTTTTACCCGCACCGTTCGGCCCTATCAAACCAATAAGCTCGCCTTGATACATTTCCATATTCAAATCAGATACAGCTTTCAAGCCGCCAAAATGTATCCCTACATCCTCTACTTTTAAAAGAAGGTTACTCATTCACATTACCTCCTTTAGATTTCTTACCGAATTTGAATAGATCGGTAACTTCCTTCGTACCCATTAATCCAGCTGGACGATATAGCATAACAATGATCAATACCAAGCTATAAATAATCATACGAGTTTCTGGGAAATCTTGTAGATATAATGAAATGACCGTTAATAAGATAGCAGCAATAATCGAACCTGAGAGGCTTCCTAAACCACCAAGTACAACATAGATTAAAATATCGAATGATTTTAAAAATCCAAATTGTGATGGTTGAATGATAAAGAAGTTATGAGAAAATAATCCTCCTGCAAGACCGGCAAAAAAGGAACCGATCGCAAAAGCTAGTACTTTATAATAAGTAGTATTAATCCCCATCGAATCTGCTGCAACTTCATCTTCTCGAACAGCGATACAAGCACGGCCATGACGCGAATTTGTAAAGTTTGAAATGACAACAACCGTAATAAGTGCAACAAAGAATGCATATGTCCAAGTTGTTAGATAATCTACTTGCATACCTGCTGCTCCACCTACATAGTCAATATTCAAGAAAATAATACGAATAATTTCTGCAAATCCGAGTGTAGCGATGGCTAAATAATCCCCTTTTAAACGAAGCGTAGGGATCCCAACGATTAAACCAGCGATTGCAGCGGCAATTGCCCCCATTAATAAAGCGATTGGGAACGGCCAACCCAAATTTGTAGTGAATATGGCTGAAACATAAGCACCAACTGCTAAAAATCCAGCATGACCTATAGAAAACTGTCCTGTAATACCGATAACTAAATGCAAACTAACAGCTAAAATAACATTGATTGCAATTGTAATAAAGAGATTGGAGTAATACATATCAAAATTTCCACTTGAAATCATAAACTGCACAACTGCATAGACAACTAGAGCTATCGCAACATATATCCAAAACACTTTAGACTTTTTCATAAGTACTTTCACCTACACTTTCTCACGGGTATTTTTACCAAAAATACCCGACGGTCTAAAGATCAATATTAAGATTAAAATAACGAATGCAGCGGCATCTCGCCATAAAGAAAAGCCCAATGCACTAACTACTGTTTCGACAACCCCTAGTACCATACCTCCGGCTACTGCACCAGGAATAATGCCAATTCCACCAAGTACTGCAGCCACGAATGCTTTAACACCTGGTATAATTCCCATTAAAGGATCGATTTTCGTATAATAAATACCGAAAATAACACCTGCTGCACCAGCTAAAGCAGAGCCAATGGCAAATGTGATTGAAATTGTATTATCGACATTAATCCCCATCAAGCGAGCTGCCTCTTCGTCATATGATACTGCACGCATCGCTTTACCGATTTTCGTCTTATGTACTATGAATTGTAGAATAATCATAAGAACAATTGAGACTGATAAAATCATAATTGATTGCATAGAAATCTGCGCACCTAAAAAATGAAAAGACTTATTAGGAATAACGTCCGGATACGCCTCCGGTTGTGCACCACGGAAGAATATCGTCGTATATTCAATTAAAAGAGAAACACCAATCGCTGTAATTAATGCAGCAATTCGCGTCGCATTTCTCAAACGTTTATAAGCTATACGTTCAATCAGTACCCCTAATATTGCACAAACAACCATTGCTAATATCAATGCTGGGAAAAAACCTAATCCCCATCTTGCAATAGCAAAAAAGCCTATAAATGCACCAATCATGAATACATCACCGTGTGCAAAGTTAATCAGCTTGATAATGCCATATACCATTGTATAGCCGAGAGCAATCAACGCATAGATACTACCGAGTGAAATACCATTAATTAATTGTTGCAACCACTCCATTAAAATCTCACTCCTTTTCCAGACCATAAATAAACGACAAAAGGGAGGACAGTGCCCCCCTTTTATAAAACTAAAAATTAAGGATTAACTTTAGAGTTGAACACTTGCTTACCGTCTTTAAACTCAAGAACTGTTGCTGATTTAACTGTGTTGTGTTTGTCATCTACTGAGAATTTACCTGTTACTAATGACAAGTCTTTCGTACTTGCTAAAGCATCTTTTACTTTTTCACCATCTGTTGAGCCAGCACGTTCGATCGCATCTTTTAACCAATAAACCGTATCGTAACCAAGTGCATTAAATGCATCAGGTGCTTGATCACTGTTTGCAGCCTTAAATGCTTTAACAAATTTTTGGATTTTTTCATCTGGGTCTTCAGAAGAGTAATGGTTTGTGAAATACGTTTTGTTGAGCGCATCTTTACCAGCTAACTCAACCATTTTAGGAGAGTCCCAACCGTCTCCACCCATTAACGGTACATCGATACCAGCGGCACGAGCTTGTTTAATGATTAAGCCTACTTCTTCATAGTAACCTGGGATATAAATGAAATCAGGTTTCTTTGATTTTAAACGAGTCAATGTAGATTTAAAATCTGTATCTTTGGCAACATAAGATTCTTGAGCTACGACTTTACCACCATTTTTTTCGATCGTATCTTTAAATGCTTTTGCCAATCCTTTTGCATAATCACTTGCGCTATCTGAGAAAATTGCTACATTTTTTGCTTTTAAAGTATCTAAAGCAAATTGCGCTGCCACTTGACCTTGGAATGGGTCAATGAAACATGTACGGAAAGCATATTCGTTTACTTCGCCTTTTTCATTAACAGTGACTGTTTCAGATGTTGCAGATGGTCCAATAACAGGCATCTTGTTTTTATTTGCAATTTGAACTGCAGCTACTGTATCACCAGAAGTAGCAGAACCAATTTGAGCTACAGCTTTTTCTTGCGTTGCTAATTTAATCGCAGCAGCTGTTGCTTCAGCTGCATCTGATTTATTATCAATTTCAACTGGCACGATTTTCTTACCATCGATACCACCGGCTTTGTTGATTTCATCAATGGCTAGCTTTGCACCTTTTGAAATGCCAGAACCATAGGAAGCTACGGGACCAGATAATTCTAAGTTCAAACCAACTTTGATCTCATCGCTATTTCCGCCTCCACCACCAGAGGATTTTTCATCTTTATTTCCACAACCTGCTAGAACGCCAACGACCAAAGATGATGCTAAAAACACTGATGCATATCGTTTTAATTTTTTTGAACTCAATATAATATCCCCCTTATGGAAACTATACTTTCTTCAATATTCAGATAAATACATATAATTCTGAATATTAATTTGATATAGCTTTAAAAACCTTGTTAGACTTTTTTACAAACCATATTGTAAATGATTCAGACGATTTAGTCTATATTAATTTTTTAGTAAATTTATAATATTAAAAATAGTATTTCCAATTTTTATTTTGAAAACATGAGACTACAACAAGCTTAGTCTCCTTAAACTTTCCGTGATCATGTGATAAATAAAAAACGGTCTGACGGCTCTAAATCATTTGTAGAATCAAGTTTTAACGTTATTTTCAGTCACCATTTAGATGACATGAATAAGTCCCTATATAGGCCTTCTTGAAATCTTTTATTCCATAGATGGCTTTTCCTTAGATTCAAAAATCAACACGCGCTCATGCATGTTATAAACAGAAGTATTCGGCACTAAAATATCTTTTATCATTTTAAATTGAGTTTCATCTCGCAAAAATTGAATGTATTCAAAGGATGGATAGTATAATATCACATATATTTTTCGGGGATATAATTGTTGTGATTTCCATATATGACGAATGATATGGCGAAAAATCCGAATGGAAAAAGGATTGAAGAAAAAGAAGATATTATCGGTCGGTTTTATTTTATATTGTTCAGCCTTAACATGAAGAAAATTTACGGGTGCAGCCACTAGATGATGTTCCTTCGAATATTGCGCCTTGTTTTGTAAGGCATCTTGCACATAGCTTTTGTTCATTTCAATCCCAAGTGTCTCAATATGATATCGATAATTCACATAAAAGACAACTCGGCCTTTACCGCATCCAAAATCGACAAAACAATCCTTTTTTTCCAATTCAATTTGGTCAAAACATAGATCTAATACAGTATAAGGTGTTGGCTCATAAGGATAATAATTGGCGAACAATTGAAAATTTTTTTGTTCTTCCGTCGTTTGTATGTGTAATAATTCATCATATTGTTGATCATTCATAGAGAGACACTCCATTTATTTTAGGGATAGGCTGAAGCCATTTCACAAATCTATTTTCAGTTTCAAAATACGAATTTTTAAACGGTGACAGCTAAATATTCAGATTTCATGAGGGATAAGGACTATTTACTATTACACAATAAAGTATACCAGAGCTTAGAAATGCATATTGCATCAGATGTGTTGATTATCCATTTTTATCCGTCTAAATATAGATAATTAGCTCTTCTACTATTGACCCGATATTGGGAAACTTGCTTTCTTTTATTGTGGGATAAGTGGAACGGACAAATGGCTATCCTGATCGCTGTGCTAGACGATCAATGATAGCCATTTACCAAGTATAAAGTGTAAAATTGGGTGGGATTTCACTGCCTGCATCGTCGAACAGATACAGGCAGTGACTGCATTACTCCATTACCATTTAGCTCGTATTTTCCCCCTACGTTTAAATATAAATACTGTAATGATTGCCAGTAGCAATACGACTACAGCTATACCATTCAAGATCATTGTTTGTTTAGAAGTGCCTGATGTCTCCTGATTTTTCTCCGCATTTGGAAATTGACCCTGTCCCATCATTCCATCACCCGGCTGTCCTTGGGCTCTACCACCGAATGTTTTTTCGCTGTTATCGTTTGGACTTATTCCATTCTTTTTAGAGTCATTAGAAGAATCATCTTGGTTAACAGTTGAACTATTTTTCTTTGAATCAATAGATGTTTGACTATTTGAGTTTACTGTAGTTGTTTCTCCATCTGATGCCTCAGCTGATAGTTGCTTTAATATAGCTACCGAGCGTTGTTTCGCAAATTGCGATAAGCTATTATCTCCTGAGACTGCCTTTTCAAAATCCTCTGTTGTATAGAACTTTGTGGGATCCTTTTCCACATATGGCTTGATCAGCTTGGCGATTTTAGCCGTTTCTTTGCTGATTTGTTCTTCAGTTAAATATTTTGTTGCTACTTCTTTTAAGTAGCTTTCATATTGTTTTTGATATTTATCATTAGATAACAAAACATTGAGTAAGGGACGCTCTTCTAAAGTTGTTCCAGATACTGGATTTGTGATACTAAAGTTAATACTAGATTCGGCTAGTAAATTATTATTAGATCCTCCTGCTGCTCTTTGCCCCTTAGCATCGCTCTTTTTGGTGTCCTTCTCTTGCTCTTGGTCCTGTGCTTTTTCTTCTTTTTGACCGTTATTATTTGCATTCTGATCATCTTGTTGAGTCGATGGTAACTCATCATTTTGTGGGGGTTGCATACCTCCTTGACCATTTCCATCCATTGGCATTTGACCTTCTGGAGGCTGCCCACTTGGAGGCGATGGCCTATTATCCTTCCCTATGTCGTTATTTTGTTTGGAAGAATTATTGCCTGTTGCTGAACGAGCGGTTTGTTGGTTATTATTTTGCAACTGTGGTCCTCCACCGCCGCCGCCAACACCAAAACCACCAAAGGACATATTGTAATCCCACGGAATGATATTAAATTTTCCATTTTCTTCATACAAATAATAGTTATGTTTTAAATTACTTTGGTAACTGTCCAGATTGACTAATGCTGTATTTACGGCAAAGTAACGCAGAAGATTGTCTACATTTGCTGTATCTTCAAGATTTTTTCCTTTATTATTAATCGCTTTTAGGAAATTAATGGTTGCCTTCTTTGAATCCTTATCCACCTTAGTTTTAGCATTTAATCCTGAATAGTCATCTAAATCATTACTAATCCATTTTAAATCACTGCCTGTACCATCTGGCTTATAAAGCGCCCCAGTATTTGTCTTAAAGTTCTTTGCTAAAAACGTTTCATCTACCTGTTCAACACCTAGAAATAAACCGCGATCCTTGCCGTTGACGGTTACATACATATAAGAATAGGATGGAGTCGGCAATCCCATCTTTTCCATCAATTGATAGGAAAGATATTCACGCATCAGTGTCGCATCACTATAATTGTTATTCAGATTCAATTTTTTCAAGCCATTTAAACTTTGTTCGTCATTGTAATAATCAAAATCTATTTTTAGACTATAACGGTCTGAATCTTCATCATTGGCGACTTCACGCAATGATAAATTTCCTTTCGTACGAACCCCAACATGCTCGACTTTTTTACCATTGACGGTAACGGTTGCTTCTTTCATTTCTTCTTTCAATGGATTATCAAGCATGTCCTGCCAATCTGTATCCGATAACTCAATATCTACTGTTGTTACTTTATCGTGATTAAACACTTGTGATACGTAACTGGTTTCCGTATTCTTTGATTTTATCGCTAAGTTTGGTAATATCCCGACAGCACAAATAAACACCATCACGAGTACAGCGAGAATACCATAAACTACTCTATTTTTAATCATGCTGTAACTCCTTTACACGATATTTATTACGCTGTGAAATTCCCATCATAGCTAAGCATTACCGCCGAACGAATACCTTGGATAGAGATTAACTCATTGATGAAATGCGAGTCATTTTCCTTTACACGTATTTCATAGGTGGCCTCTAAGTCATCTCCAGGCATCACAGATTTAGATTTTAATATATATTTTTTGGATTTTTCCTTAATAACATGTTCCATTGAGGCTTCTACTGAAGCATCATCATACTTCACGACCAACAAATAAGGATTCTCAATCGTAATCTTGTTCACAAAAAGGATGAGGACTAAGCCGATCAAAATAGATCCAATAATAACTAGCGGTATAAAACCTGCACCACATAAAATTCCTGATACGATAGCCCAAAACAAATAGACTAAATCCATTGGATCCTTAATAGGGGTACGGAAACGGACGATAGATAACGCGCCGACCATTCCAAGAGATAGTAAAACATTTGAGGAAATGCCCATAATAATGAGTGCCGTAGCCATTGTCATAATCATTAAGGAAATATTGAAGCTATGGGAATAAATAACTCCTGAAAAAGTTTTTTTGTAGACTGCATATATAAATAGCCCAACCAAAAACGCAACGAGCAATCCAATAAGTGAATCTGTCAGTGAAAAACTTGATGTTTTTTCAATAAAACTCGATTTAAAAATATCGTTAAAATTTATATTATCCATTTATCTTACTTCCTCCAATCTATTATCCATACATACGACTTAGTTGATATTTCGAATAGGCATCTGGTCTACGATCCATCATTTGTAAGGTCAGCTTAATGATATCTGGTAGATATTCATCATACTTTACCTCTAAAATCATTTGTGATGGATCAAATACAGGCACCATTGCTAAATCCGGATTGAAAAGATCAATATTTCGAAAACTCGACTTAATCTGACTATCAAATGTGATACGAACATTGCCATACGGGTAGGTATAAGCTTCCCGAACATAATCTACCACTGTTACAGGTTTAAGTTGATATAAAGACATTTGAATGTACAACTCGCGAATTAATAGTCTCTGATCGTTTTTCATCCATTCGATTTCACCAATACTCAGCCATTCATATTCATGTTTTGTTATGCAACATTTTTCCTTAAAGGTTAAATTGTTGCGTTTGCTTTTTTTCTCTAATTTAATGACACTTGAACTATTTCCGTATATACGAATACGATATTTGTCTCTTTTGAAATAGCCCTCTTTTTTCTCATTCAGAATTTTATTATCAAAATTATCAAAATAAACACTCCGAATAACATACCTACCATCTCGTCCAGCATTTGTATCAAGCTTCATAACATGCTTTAGCTTATTTTTTAAAATGGTATAATCCACTTGTGAGATGGCATGCTTTAACTCTTTGCGCCCTTTTACTGTAAAATCATCTTGATAACGCATGGATAGACACCTCTTTTAACTGTTGCTTGTACTACTATTGGATGTTGAGCTACTGTCTTTATCTAATTTATTTTTGATATTGTAATCTTTATAGAGGGAAGCTAACCATGAGCTATAATTATCATTGATTTTCTGTTCAATGACTGCGTCTTTTACTTTATCTTTTACATCTGCAAATTTAGCTTCTTTTGCATCCTTTTTACCTGTTACTTTAATAATGTGATAACCATAAGATGATTTCACGATATCGCTTGTTTCCCCCACTTTTAGTGAAAATGCCGCATCCGCAAAATCTTCATCCATATCACTTTTGGCAAAGTAACCTAGATTTCCTCCGTCTGATGCATTGCTTGAATCTTGTGAGTATTTTTTCGCTAGTTGATCCCAATTACCGCCATCATTTAATTTAGCTAATACCGTTTCAGCTGTTTTTTTATCGTTCAATAGGATATGGCTTGCCTCCACCTGTGCTGCCTGATTATATGTGTCTTTATTTTCTTTAAAATAACTTTTTAATTCTGAATCTGTAATATCGAGAGTGGGCACCATTAACTTTTTAGTTAACAAGTATATTTTTACACTTTTCTTGGCATCGCTCATTGTCATGTTATTAGAAGCAAGTGCTGATTTTAATGCCTCTTCGCTGCCATATTGTGTGGCTAAAGTATCCAACTGTGACTCAATTGCCTTTTTAGAAACATTGACATGCTGTTTCTCAGCCTCTAGCTCTATCACTTTATCTGAGATCAATGTATCTAGAACGGTTTTTCCATATTGCTTATTTAAAGCTGAATCCAATTCTTCCTGTGAGATTTTCACATCACCGATTTTCGCCACATAGTTATCTTTACTCACCAGATAATAAGTCACTACTGCTACGACACATATAAATGGAATACCAATAGCTAAAATCAGCTTTTTGCCTATTCCTTTTTTCTTATTTGAGTTCCATTCATTCATCTATATCTTCCTTCCTTTTAGGTGTTAGGTTATTTCACATCCTCTACAATAATTACTATACAAGCTGAATGTGTCAGTTGAATGTCGAGGAAAAAATCTTTAGAAAAATAAAACACTCTATCTCCCAGATGTATTTTTGAAGGAAAAAGTTTGGACATATTAGTATGTATTATGTTTTTCAAAGCGATTGGACATGAATTTCTCTTTGAAACAATTTTTAAGTACACAAAAAAGGGCATTCGATAAGTTTTGTATCCCATAACTTATCGAATGCCCTTTAGCTTTTCTATCCCCTATCAGCGGCTCGTAAAACCTACAACTGTGTGAAATTTCACCTTATAATTTTGGAATCATGACCTCAAAAATCGTGCCGCTTTCAGAACTCTTGATCAAACGAAGGTCTCCACCAATAGATTGTGCCATCATTTTACTTAATGGTAGCCCTAAGCCCAGACCATGAACTTCATATTTTTTATTTTCTCCCCGATAGAAGCGTTCAAAAATAAGTGTTTGCTCTTCCGCTAGAATTCCTCCGCCTGTGTCCGCAACACGAATAAGCACAGCATCCGTTGCTTCGCTGAGTGTAACGGTAATTTTGCCATGACCTTTCATTGCCTGTTTGGCATTTGTAAAAAGATTCGTAAATACTTGTTGAAATCTGACAAGATCAATTTCTACCTGTCTAGGCTCTGGTAATGTGATCAATGTCAATTCAATATCTTCTGTATCCTGTGTCAGCTCCCATTGTGTGACCGTCTCTTGTATCGTTTGATTGATTTCAAGTTTTTCAAGTTTCACAGGAATGGCATTCACAGAGAATGAATTAAACGCTAACAGATCTCCTACCATTGTTTTTAGCTTAGTCGTTTCATTGACAGCCATTCGTATAAATTCCTTTTGGTCTTCGCCTTCAACGACTCCATCCTGAATGGCTTGCAATAGACCACTGATAGAGGTGACTGGTGTTTTTAGTTCATGCGTTACCCCTGCTAATAGCTCAGTTCTCATGGCCTCTAACTGTTCTAATCTTGACGCCATTTCTTTGAAGGAATGCACGAGTTCATATATCTCTTCTTCTTTGATATTATCTGATAGTTGGATATTATAATTGCCATCTTGCACTTGCTTGGCTGCATAGGCCACATCCTTAATCGGTCTGGCTAAACGACGCGACAAGAAATAAATAGCCCCTAATCCTAGCAAGGCTAAACCAACAATCATAATCGCCAACTGACCATATTCTTGATTTAAATGTGTCAGATGCTCTTTTGTTTCCGTAATAATAATGTATCCGACTGTCTTATCATCGATTTCGATTTTCTTTTTAATCGCATAATACGATTGCATAGAATCTTCTGATTTGAATTTGATCGTTTCTTTTTTAGATGACATGACAGATTCAGGTATGGTCTGCTGCTCCATCGGTCCTTTTGGGCGATTGGTAGATAGAATATTCCCTTCCGTATCCACAATATAAATATTGGGGTTGATGCCCATATCGATAAAACGTTCCCGTTCTCTAAATACTCCAGGGTCTACTTTATTGCCGCTTGGAGTTCTCGAAGGCTCTGTGGATGAATTATTGGTAATATTATCTTCCAAACGGTTTGTAATTTCTTCCCCCATGAATTGAAGCATATCTAATCGATTTTGTAACGTTGTGTGGCGTATCCAGATAGCAGACAAAAACGCGACAATCGTTAGTCCGATACATAAAGTAAGCAAATAGCGACTTGTCCAATATTGCGTTAAAGAAACCCTTTTATGATTGATATGATTTGACACTTAATTGATACCCCAATCCACGCAATGTTTTGATTTCACCTTCTGTTGCAGGCCAATCCTTCAATGCCTTGCGTAGCCGTTTAATGGCTAAGTCTACAGCACGGTCACTACCATCATATTCCCATCCCCAGACTTGATCAATAAGTTGATCTCGCGAAAATGTATGATTAGGATGCTCTGCAAGAAACATCAGAACTGATAAATCTCTTGGCGTTAAATCAATTTCATGACCGTCTATCATCACTTGATGGGATTGTAGATTGATTTCTAGACTGCCAAATTGACGTTTGGGCCCTGTATCTCCTTGTGTTCTTCGAAGAACAGCCTTAACACGCGCCACGACTTCCTCTGCTACAAACGGTTTTGCAATATAGTCGTCAGCCCCTTCGTTTAGCCCTTCTAATCTATAATTGACATCACCTAATGCAGTAAGCATAATGACTGGACAATTACTCTCTTGTCGAATCTCTTTTAAAATTTGCCATCCATTTTTGCCCGGCAACATAACATCTAACAAAACAATGTTAGGACTACAAGCATGAAATTTTTCGATTGCTTCGGTACCCGTGAATGCCTGCTCTGTTTGAAAATGTACCTTTTGCAAATATGCCTTTAACACTTGGCTTATGGCAAATTCATCTTCAACAATCAATACTTTATCCATCGCTTGACCCCCATTCATCTTTTTTACTTATACATTATCATCTCAATAAGTCAGTAAGATGTCTAATCGCTGCTCTGTTTAAGATGGATTTAAACAAAAAAACTCTACTAATGTGAAATGGACCTTCACATCAGTAGAGCTATTATCTATCATTAAGCTAATTTTTCTTCATTTCCAAAATAATTGTCGTATTTTTCTTTATCAAGACGGCCTTCCCATTTAGCCATAACAAGTGAAGCAAGTGAATTACCTACTACGTTTACAGCTGTACGAGCCATATCAAGGATACGGTCGATTCCTAGGATAAAGGCTAACCCTTCGAGTGGGATATTAACAGCCGTTAAAGTGGATAGCAATACAACGAATGATACGCCTGGAACACCTGCAATCCCCTTAGAAGTTACCATCAATGTAAGAACCAATGTAATTTGTTGACCTAATGTTAAGTCTATACCATACATTTGGGCAATAAATAATGCAGCGATCGATTGATATAAAGTTGAACCATCCAGGTTAAAGGAATAACCTGTTGGAATAACGAATGATACGATATCTTTTGGAACGCCGGATTTTTCCATCTTCATCATAATACGTGGTAATACAGATTCAGAACTTGAAGTTGAATACGCTAACAATAATTCATCTTTCAAAATGCGAATAATGTGGAAAATACTTAGACCACAAATTTTAGCAACTACTCCAAGTACAATGACAACAAATAAAATCATCGCTAAATAAACAAGGATCGCTAACTTTCCTAATGGAATCAATGATTTTACGCCAAATGTTGAAACAGTTACTGCAATTAACGCGAATACGCCGAATGGAGCGAATTTCATAATTGTATTGGTTACCCAGAACATAGCTTCTGCTACGCCTGAGAAGAATGCTAAAACTGGTTTTCCTTTTTCACCGATTGCCGCAACACCTAAACCAAATAATACGGAGAAAAAGATAATGGCAAGCATGTTACCATCTGACATGGCTTGTACAATATTTGTTGGTACGACATTAATAATCGTCTCAGCAAAGCCGCCACCTTCTTTTACTGTTTTACTTGTCTCTACATAAGTTGAAATATCACCTTTTGTTAAATGAGACATATCTACGCCAACACCAGGATGGAAAATATCTGCTGCTGCGATACCAATGACAATAGCAAATGTCGTAATAACTTCAAAATAAACGATTGTTTTAATACCTAATTTACCAAGCTGTCTAAAATCCCCTTGACCAGCTACACCAACGATCAATGTTGATATGATAATTGGTACAACAATCATTTTGATCATGTTCATAAAGATTGTGCCAACAGGTTGAAGATATTTTGTCACACTTTCATTTCCGTAGAAAATAGCTCCAACTATTACACCAAGAATCAGCCCGATGAGAATTTGCCAAGCTAATCCTAATTTGAATTGTTTCATAAAATAAGTCACCCCTTCAAAATATGATTGCTTTCTATATCAAGAAGCAAAATCATAGCCTAATTATATGGGCAACTTATAAAATCCGACATTATCCGACATTTTAAATGATATAAAAATTCAAAAAAAATCATTTTTTATATAACTTTTCTATTAAATAGATAAGTATTATGCCGAAATGAGATTGATATTTACATATTATTACTTATTTTAATGAATGTTTGAATTTTTCGTTAGCTTCTACATATAAAACTTGTAAAAACTTTTTCACATTGATTTTGGTTTTTCTAGGTGCTGGTTCATTTTCCTGAATATTTTTCATCAACGTTCGTATTTCGGCAAATTCGAAATAACGAGGTGCATAGTATTCAAATTCTGGATTTGTATAATCCACCGCTCCAAGCGTTGCTAAATTACTCATTGCTATAGAGATTGTTCGACGGATACGCTGTTCAATCGCTTTACTTTCTTTCATGATTTCTATACTATTAAATTTCGTTTGGCTAGCCAATTGTTCATAAATATCTTTTAATGGCGGAATCTGAATAGTCTTTTCTTTGCTAGAAGACAAGAAATCGATAATAGATACGATATCGTCACTTCCTACTTCTCCGAGAATACCCATGTCATTTAGGATGGATGACACCATATCCTTAATCGTACGATGAGATTCCTCTTTTGTTTCTTCTTCAAAATGTAATATAGACTTTCGAATAGTCAGAAGAGATTTTTTTAGTAAAAGCCGTTCAGATGTTTTTTTCAACACACTTTGTACTTCAATGCGATTAATCGGTTTGTGTATAAAAAATTCAATATCTTTTTCATAAGCTTCACCGATCATTTCTTTATTTTCAACTTGCGATATCATGATAAAGTTTCCTTTAAATCCTTGATTACGAAGCTGATCTATTGTTTCGATACCATCTAAACTCGGCATCAGAAGATCAATTAGCACAAAATCTGGATCGCTCGATACAATCGGTTCCAATGCATTGACGCCGCTATCAGCTTCTCCAATGACTACACCCATATCCCCTTCTAGAATGATCTGTTTAAGCATACGTCGACTCGCTGCATCATCATCTACAATAAAGTATCGCAAGTTTACTTCACTCCTTTTTGTATGTTCTTGCGAGGTATCTTGATATGGAAAATAGTTCCTATGGATGGACATTCAACATGAATTTGGCCGTCTAGCATTTGAACAATCTCTTGCACATGAGATAAACCGATCCCCGTTGCAGCTACACCTTGTTGGTTATATTTTGTTGTAAAACCCGGTTCAAAAATAACATCCAAATCATCTTCGGCTATACCTTTTCCTGTATCTTGTATGACAAAATGAATCATCTCTCCATACTCAAAAATCCCAAGCTTAATATTTCCTTTTTCTTCTATAGCCTCAATCGAATTGGCTGTAATATTATTAAGAATTGCAAGTAGAGGTATTTGTTGTGTTAATGCAAAATCAACCGTATTGTCGGTTTTAAACTCAATATGCTTATTTAGCATTTCACTATATTTACTATTTGCAGTTATAACAAAATCAACGATGTTCGACAAATAATATACATCTTCTGTCTTAGGCATTGTTATATTCGATAACCCTGAAAAGATCCTCTGCGCATCTTTCTTTACCTCATGAATTTCCTGGGAAATGTGCAATGCCTTCACACTCTGTTCTTGTAATTGTTGTTTCTTTAACGTGCGATATAAATCGTAACTAGCTGCCATTATTTGTTCAATATGATTCATCATTTTTTGCAAATACACTGTTTCGACATATAAATCTGAGCTTAAAGTCAGTTGTTGGTTCAAGCTTTTACGTTGCTCAGATAGTATAATAGAGCTATAGATCCCTACCACAAAGAAACTTCTTAGGATCGCAACCATAACGATTAAAAGCCAATCAGAAAAATCTAAATAGTTATTAGGTAAAATGACATAACGAACAATATGTTCAGCACTATTTGAGATGATCTCAATAAAGGTCGCCATTATTCCTAATTTAAGAGGTTGATCGATCAATTGTTTAACTTTTAATAACTTAAATAAACAAACATACACGAAGTAAAACAAAAATGCAGGATAATGCTCTGTAAAACTATCAGAAAGTGTACCGCTATATATAAAAACGTTTGAAAATATACGAAAAAAAACGACCGTTAATCCTGTTATTATGCCCGTTCGAATGACTGATTTAGGTACACGTATTAAGACTAATAATAGAAAAGTAATACTTCCTAGACCGAAACGGAAATGTTCTCCATTAAATGGTATAATTTTAATTTCACTACTAATTGCTGTGAAGACCGCAATAAGCAATACCCATATCGTTTCGGACTTCAACCATTTGAATGATATTGGATTCATAGGAAATCACCTTTTGAAAAAGACTTAAAAATTCACATACAGTTTATTTTATCATTTTCGATAGGATAAAGAAAAATATTTATCAAGCGAGAAAGATAACCCTTTCAAAGAAAAATATCCCCCACACTCAAGTTGAATGTAGAGGATGTTTGGATCATTTAAATGAAACTGGGATTGTAAAAGACTTTGATTAATGCATCATATGTTGAATAATTTCACGATTGCGTTCTTTGAATATTTCATTGTGAGAGGATACCATACCAAAAGCATTAGCAGATGGTTCAATATAAGTTTTTGCTCTGTTGACCGCATTCACAGCATCTTGAAATGCTCCTGCAATCAGATGCACTTTGCCATCATAGCTCATAATATCTCCAGCAGCAAACAAACCTGGAACAGATGATTCTCCGAATGAATTTCCTTTAATGTAAAAATCATCTACAAGTTGGACGTCGATTGCACTATTACTTAATAACGAAGAATCATGTTCAAAACCATGACTAATAATCACTGCATCGACATCTATATTGATAGACTCTTTTGTTTTGTTATTCGTAAGTTCTACCGTTTTTATCAGATCTTTATGGCTATCATCAGCCAGTAATTTTGTAATAGATGTATTGCAGAATATCATGGCATCACTTGATAATAATTGTTCCACTTGTGATTCATGTGCCGGTAAATTTTCTTTACGATAACTGACATAAACTTTTTTAGCGACCTGTTGTAATTCATTTGCCCAATCAACAGCGGAATTACCACCTCCTGAAATCAAAACAACCTTGTCTTTGAATCGTTGTAGTGATTTGATCGTATAATTCAGGTTGGATACTTCAAATCTTTCTGCGCCTTCGATTTCAAGTTTTTGTGGATTTAAAATACCACTTCCTACCGCAACGATGACCGTTTTTGAAAAATGCTCCTCACCCTTTAAAGTTGTCAGTTTAAAAAGTGCATCTTCGGTTCGAGTAATAGTTTCAACCTTCTCACCTAATACAACAGTAGGTTGAAATGTTAGACCTTGTTCTATCAATTGCTCAATCAGCTGTTCACTAGCTAATGGTTTATGCCCGCCTACATCCCAAATCATTTTCTCCGGATAGACATGAAGTTTGCCACCTAAGTTTGGTTGATATTCGATTATTTTTGTTTTCATGCCTCTCAATCCACTATAAAAGGCTGAATATAAACCTGCTGGTCCTCCACCGATAATTGTAACATCATAAATTTCCTCCATTTGACCCATCCTTTTCACTCCCATGTTTATATACAAAATTTTTATCTCTTATTGACAATCATTATCAATTGAATTATGATTATTGTCAAGTATGATTGAAATTTATTCTCATTTATATCGTTAATTTTTTGCAAATAGGAGGTTTGTTCATAAATGGTGCGTCTACATACCGATGACTTAAGCGTTGGCTATGGTGAAAAGTTGATTTTGCAAAATTTAAATATCGAAATCCCTGATCAAAAAATCACGACAATTATTGGTTCAAACGGCTGTGGTAAGTCGACTTTGCTCAAAACAATGACCCGAATCATTAGTCAACAATCTGGTACGACTGTTTTAGATGGTGCAGATATCGCTAAACAAAAGACAAAAGATCTCGCACGTAAAATGGCGATCCTTCCACAAACTCCGGAAAGCATTAATGGATTGACTGTTGGGGAATTGGTTTCTTATGGACGTTTTCCTTATCAAAAAGGGCTTGGAAAATTGACAAAGAAAGACTATGAGGTGATTGACTGGGCCCTAGAGGTTACAGGCACTACCGATTATAAATACCGTCCCGTCGATGCACTATCAGGTGGCCAAAGACAACGTGTATGGATTGCAATGGCGCTTGCTCAAGAAACAGAAATCATTTTCCTAGATGAGCCGACTACGTATTTAGATATGGCACATCAATTAGAAGTGCTTACATTGCTTCAAAAACTAAACAGGGAGCAACATCGCACTATCATTATGGTGCTTCATGATCTAAATCAAGCTGCTCGATTTGCGGACTACTTAATTGCTCTTAAAGATGGTCAGATTATCAAGGCTGGAAATTGTGAAGATGTTATCCGTCCAGATGTATTAAAAACCGTTTTTAATATAGACGCCTATATTGACAAAGACCCTAGAACGCATAAGCCAATGTGTATGACATACGATCTTATCTAAAGTAAAAGTGAAAAGATTGTTCTCCCCCCAATTGTTATGAAAAATGATAAAGGGAGGCCTTATAAGCAAGTTCTTGCTTGTAGGCTTCTTTTTTATGAATTCAAAAGATTTGACTAATTAAAGGATTATCTTTAAAATTATCTTGAATTCGAGATAATTTTAAAATTGATTTTAAGGGAGCAATTACGATGCTAAGAAAAGTTGATCATAAACAAATGGGAACAAGTCATCTAGGCTGGTTAAATAGTACATTCCATTTTTCATTTGCTGAATACTATAATCCAAACAACATCCAATTTGGTGCACTACGTGTTATTAATGATGATTTAATCGCACCACACACTGGATTCGACCTTCACCCTCACCGTGACATGGAAATCATCTCTTATGTAGTCAAGGGTGCACTCACACACCAAGATAGTATGGGAAACAAACATACAATCACACGCGGTCAAGTGCAATATATGAGTGCGGGTACAGGTGTTTTCCATAGTGAACATAATAGAGGTGAGGAAGAACTTCGTATGTTACAAATCTGGATTTTACCAGATCGATATGGTCATACGCCTCATTATGGTGAATTCCTATTTACAATGGATGAACGAAAGAATAAATGGCTTCACATGGTTTCAGATAAAAAAGGCACTGCACCTATTCAAATAAACCAAGATGCAAATCTCTATGCCCTCGAACTGGATGCAGGCAAGGAAATCGACTTTGAAGTGGCAGAAGGCAGACAAGCATATCTCGTTGAAATAGAAGGCCGAGCAACCATCAATGACATCGAACTTGAAACGCGCGACGGCTTAGAAATCAAGGAAGAAGATATTCATATTAAATCACAAGACACTGCACATATCTTAGTAATTGAAATGGCTAAAATCGACTGATCTTTCTTAAAGGAAAGCTTCACACAGTGATGATTTTCTATACCCCAACTATGTGTTAGTTGGATCAATCGGAGCTTACAGGCAGAGTTGATCCCACACCTATCCTCACTTATTACCGGAGTCTTGATATAGAATTCCTATTACCTGATGAACGAGGAATAAAAAAGTTCCATTTTGATCAATCTTTTTCAAAATGGAGCTTTTTATTTTTGCTACTAAACCGGGGTTCATACGAATTTTTCACCAATCTTTATTTCATCCCACAAACGATTCAATTCTTTCTTCAAGAATGGTTGCTGAAAGTCGGTTCGGTAATAAGTTAAATAAACCATTATATAGACTCAACTACAATAACGGACCAGCCTTTTCCCTTATAGGCATTGTATCCTTTCGTTAGGCAATAGGCACAAATTTGGTTATTCTCTATTACATACCCACGGGTATCCGCGCCACTTATAACCTGATTGACGGCTTTCATATTGTTCAAATTCTTACTTAAAATATTTTCTCTATCTTTTGATGCGATCACGATACCTTCTTTATTGATCAAATATAAATTTGAATGTTCATCAATTTTGACATTATCAATAATATCGTAGATAAAATCCCAGTTGAAACGTGTAGATAATACACCAATGACATTGCCAAATTGATCGCGAATCGGACAAGAGTAGCCCATTGTGTATCCTTGGACAACTTCAGAATAATACATATCTGTTACATATACATCATTATTCGCAACAGTCTCTTTAAACCATTCACGATCCGCCATACTCTTACCAACTTCGCTTTGATTTTTTGCAGTCACTAAAATACTCCCATTCAAATCAACAACCAATAATTCAAAATATACTTCATAAATTTCGTATATATTTTTTAATAAAGCCTGTGCAGCCTGTTTCGTTTCAGCTGTTGGATCTAATACAGCATTTTTGACTGCATCAAAAGTAGCCCATGCTTGTACATCACAATTTCTTTCAAATAAATTACGATCAATTTTATCGATCGTATCAAAAGCAATATCTACTGTTCGGACAGCAATGATTTCATTCGCCTTTTGTTGAATAGAGTTAATAATTTCTTCACTTTCTTTACTTGCATCCATACTTGCTGCGGCAAACTTATTAATCTCTTTTGCTACTACCGAAAAGCCTCGCCCTGCTTCTCCAGCTCTAGCCGCTTCGATCCCTGAATTTAATGCTAATATTTTGGACTGCAAAGAGATCTTTTGTAATTTTTGCATAACTGTTTGCATTTCTTTATTTTGATATTTTAGCTCATTCATCAATGTTGATACATTAAGATTTTTTTCTTGTGTTTTTGTCATATAATAACCCCCTAATTAAAAACCTTTCTTTATAGTATAGCATGCTAATTTTAGAATTTTCCGACTAATAATTGTATTATTGACATTTCATTACTTAAAATTTAATCATAGCGCTTACATATTGTGAGTAAATTTGTTCCTTTATGTAATAAAACCTTACATAAAAAGCTGTCATTGATTAGATGACAGCTTTCGTTTTATTTTAACGCACGTTGTAAAAAAGCCTTTGTACGTTCGTGCTTTGGGTTGTTGAATACTTCATCTGGCGTACCGTCCTCAACAATCACACCCTTATCCATAAATACAATTCGATCAGATACTTCCCTTGCAAATTCCATTTCATGCGTAACAACGATCATCGTTAAGCCTGATTGCGCTAATTCTTTCATTACTTTCAATACTTCCCCTACCATTTCAGGATCAAGGGCTGATGTGGGTTCATCGAATAATAGCGCATCCGGTTGCATAGACAAAGCTCTAGCAATAGCAACACGTTGTTTTTGCCCCCCTGATAATTGACCAGGTCTCGCATTTAAATAACGATCCATTCCCACTACTTTTAGGTATTTCATGGCTACATCTTTGGCTTCGTCTTTTGAACGTTTTAAAACCTTTACTTGACCTAAGATGCAATTGTTTAACACATCGCAGTTATTAAATAAATTAAATTGTTGAAATACCATCCCTAGATGTGTTCGATACGTATTAAGATTTTGCCTATTACCTAGGATATTTTTGCCATTATAAATAATCTCACCGCCACTTGGCGTTTCAAGTAAGTTAATGCAGCGCAAAAGCGTTGACTTTCCTGATCCAGATGAACCAATGACACACACCACTTCACCTTTTTTCACGGAAAAGTTTATGTCTTTTAATACTTCATGTGTACCAAAGGATTTACTGAGATGTTGAATATCGATAATTGTTTCCATAGTTATTCTCTCCTTTGTACCTCTATTTTGTTTGTTCTGGTCCACGAATCAGTGCAGCATCATCTAACATTTGATAATTCGCGTCACCTGTGAGTTTACGTTCAAAGAATCGCAAAATTTGCGTAACAATAATGGTCATGACTAAATAAATAATACATGCTACGAAGAATGATTCGAAGTAACGGAAGTTATTCCCTGCAATCGATTTAGTTTGGAAGAATAATTCTGTTACACCGATTACATTTAACACAGATGTATCTTTGATATTCATCACATATTGGTTACCTGTCGCAGGTAAAATATTACGCAAAACCTGTGGTAAAACTACATGAACCATTGTTTGCCAATGATTCATACCAATAGCCCGTGCCGCTTCAAATTGACCTTGTTCAATACTTATTATTCCACCGCGTACGATTTCAGCCATATAAGCACCTGTGTTGATCGATACAATCAAAATAGCCGCAAAGGTACGGTTCATATCAATGCCAAACAATAAATCAGAACCATAGTAAACAACCATTGCTTGCACGATCATAGGTGTTCCTCGGAAGAACTCAACATAAACAGTTAAAATCGCATTAATGGTTCTTAAAGTCCATTTTTTAGCTCCACCATTACCCTTTGGAATTGTATTAATGACGCCAATAATCAAGCCGATTAATGCGCCAATAATAGTCCCGATTGTTGAAATAACCAGTGTCATCCAAGCGCCTCGTAAGAACATCGGCCAGTTATTTGTAATGATATTGATAAACCATTCTAAGCTCATTATTACTCCTCCTTAAAGCATAACAAGAACTACCAATTGCTATAAATCACACAATCGGTAGCTCTTTAAGTCTAAAAACTATTTAGCTGCTGGTTGATTTTTGATTGCATCATCCATAATTTGTTGACGGTCTTCTTCTGAAATACCTTTAAGAATTTTGTTGATTTTTTCTGTTAAATCGCTATCTTTTTGTAAGCCGACTGCGATTGCAGTATCTTCTTCTGAAGTTTTGAAGCCTTGATCATCCGCAAATTCAACCATTGCGAATTTATCGTTAGCTGCTGTAGCTGAAACTGCTTCAGGTTTTTCCGAAACGTAAGCATCGATTTTGCCTGATTCAAGTGCTACACGCATTGCTGGGAAGTTATCCATCGCTGTTTGTTTTTTAACGCCTTTAATTTGATCAATAACTGTGTAATGGAATGTATTTAACTGAGCAGTTACCTTTGCCCCTTTGAGATCGGCGATTGAAGTAGCACCATCAAACTTGCTACCTTTTTTTACAACCATTACTAGGTTTGATTTATAGTAAATATCTGAGAAATCAATGGTTTTTTTACGTTCTGCAGTTGGCGACATACCAGCAATAATGGCATCAATTTTACCTGAAGTCAATGCAGGTACAAGACCATCCCATTCTGTTTTAACGATTACTAATTTCTTGCCTAATCCATCAGCAATTTTTTGTGCGATTTGTACATCATAACCATTCGCATATTCTGCATTTCCTTTAATGGTAACACCACCATTTGAATCATCTGATTGTGTCCAGTTAAACGGTGGATATCCCGCTTCCATACCTACTGTAAATGTACCTTTACTATCCCCACTACCTGATGATTCTGATTTTTTAGAATCATCCGAACCACACCCTGCTAATACAAGGATGGCCATTAATAAAACACCTGACAATAATGTCCATGTCTTTTTCATATTTCCCTCTCCTTTGAAAAACAATCTCCTATGTGTAATAGAAAAAAGACTATAAAAAAGGAACCTGAGTTGAACTCAGGCTCCAGAATATATCTAGTCCTAAATCCTCCACTTTTATCCCATCATGAGATAGCTCAACTCAATAACTTCGGCAACTTATTGAGACAGTCCTGCAATTATTCACTGCAGACCCAGCATGTAATATCGAGATTATTACAAACTTCGGCAACATTTCCTTCTTCCTAGTTTCCTCGCCTTCTCTAACTCCACTAAGAACTATTAAATATTGCACCTCTACCTCACCGCAATACTAGTGAGGTTGTATTTATCAATTAATAGTGACAGTCTACATGACTAGCACTTTTCTGTCAACCGCTCTCTATTAAATTAGCATAAGATTAGTAGTATTCTAATAAATTCGAGCTATAAATTAGTGAAGGTTTATATCATTTTCCTTCTTTTAAAATATCTGATTCAATATACTGGATTTCACCAGTAGTTGCATCGATTTTTTCAATTTCACCATTTGCTGAGAAATCCATGACATAATTTAATCCATATACTGTAACTTCTTCATCTTCCTCATCATAATTGATCGTGCGAGCAAGCTTCATTTGCAAATGTTCTTTAAATATGGCATCTGCTTGTTCTAATGATAATACAGGATCCATCTTCATATTCAGTAGTTGTGTTTCATCTGGTAATATAATAGAACAATCACGGATAACACCAGTGTATATACCAACATTCACATAGATAGTATATTCCTCTATGCGAATCCCTTTGTAATGGCGTACGAATGTAAAGGTTGTAAATGGTTCGAAATTGTTATCCTCATCCTCTTCATCCAGATCCTCTTCGTTTTCTTCTTCCATCATTTCAAGTTCCTCAAAGAATCGGCGCTCTTCCTCCGTTAAATCTTCTTCTGTTAAAACTTCGAAGTCATCGCCATCTTGAAGTTGTTCTTCCAGTAAATATTTTTCATGAATATTTCCTATTGCAGCTTCTAAGAACATTTTCGCCTTTGTTTCAAGAAGCTCTAAAGGTAATTCCTCTTCTAATTCCTTCCATTCAACATTTGACTCATAATTTTGTTGCAACGCGTCTATCTGTTCCATCTTAATCGTTGGTTCAGTTTCTTCCATATTCCTTTCATCCTCTGATGGATACCAATAGGTGCCTACGTCGTTTTCTATTTTATGCATATCATTGGTAATGCCTAAGAGACTTTCTATAGATTCAGTTACATTGACTTGTTCAAACGCATGCGCATCGGCGACAAATTCATCCAAAAGCTCATCCGCTGTTACGACTTGCCCATCAACACGAACGGCTACATATTCACGTTTCGGATAATATGCAAGTTTCATCTCCCCACTATTTTCGAAGATGCCTAGTTCCACTAGAGGATATTGGCATAATATATTTTTTGCATCTTGTGCTGAAATTTGAATATCTGGATAAGATAATTGATAATACGATTGAAATAAGACAGCTGAGATAATAAATCCTTGCTTATTGATCTCAATAGTTGCACCTGAATTAGGCAAAAATAAATTTAATGCGCTATCCTTTGCTTCAAACACGATCATATAAGATTCGCCATTCCATTCTGTCATCTTTTTAAAATGCAGTTTTTCTTGGCAAAAATCTTGAATAAAATCTTCTGCACAACCGATCAATTCATCAGGCTCTAGCTCTTCATATTCTTCCAATGAAACATCATTGTTGTTTGTGATTTCTTCCATATCAATCATAAAAGATGTAAGTTTTTGATCATCAGATAACTCTATATGACCATATACTAATTTTCTATGTGCATCGATGATTACGCCAAAAGTTGGATCTTCCTCATCATGTTCAATCGAAATAACTGGTCGGCCCATAATATATTCTCGTAATACAAATTCCAAGTTTCTCATTATTTGCTTCCTCTCATTAATCTCTTTAAAAGCGAAGTTATTGTTTTTTATGTCCATCAATATAGAAAATCATTGAATATCTTTTTAAACAATCCTTAAAACCTGATTTTAACATAAATATATGTATTCGTCTTACGTTGCCCTTGTAAAAATATCTACATATAATAAGATAAAGTGAAACTCCATCAGTGGGGGTTTTCTTCATCCCCCATTGAAATAGAGGAACTCAGGTTAAGAACGCCACGTCCTGTGGCAACACCTGAGTGACCAACATCCTGCCCGTCCGAACCAATCGGACTTTTACGGGCAGTTTGATCTCCCATCTATCTTTCTCGTTTCTCTCTCAATCTTGAGATGGGGGTCTTACTGCCCGTTAAAGCGGGATAAAATTGTGGTGACATCTTCTGTTGAATCAAAATAAACCAATAGAATAGGTCTGGTTGATTGATTTTCCACTTCAAAAACTTCTTTATTTATAAATCAAGGAAAAATTTTTGACATCATAGCGAAAATAATGTAAATTACCAAAGGACGAACATTTTAAAGCTATTAAAAAATAATATTCGTTTTTAGGAGAGTGTGGACATGGATAATGTATTTGATTACGAAGATATTCAATTAATTCCCGCAAAATGTATTGTAAATAGTCGCTCTGAATGTGATACAAGCGTTATGCTTGGAGGTCACAAATTTAGACTTCCAGTTGTTCCTGCAAATATGCAAACAATTATAGATGAATCTCTTGCCATTAAATTAGCTGAAAATGGTTATTTCTATATTATGCACCGCTTCCATCCAGAAACACGTGCAGACTTCGTGAAAGATATGATCTCACGTGGATTGATCGCTTCAATTAGTGTTGGCGTAAAACCTGAAGAGTATACTTTTATAGAAGATTTGGCAAAAGCCAATCTAACACCAGATTATATAACAATTGATATTGCTCACGGTCATTCTAATGCTGTCATCAATATGATTCATCATATCAAAAGACTACTTCCTACATCTTTTGTGATCGCTGGCAATGTTGGTACACCTGAAGCTGTACGTGAACTCGAAAATGCAGGTGCTGATGCGACAAAAGTTGGTATTGGACCTGGTAAAGTATGTATCACTAAGATTAAAACAGGCTTTGGTACTGGTGGTTGGCAATTAGCTGCCCTTCGCTGGTGTTCAAAAGCTGCAACGAAACCTATTATTGCAGATGGTGGGATTCGTACAAATGGTGACATTGCGAAATCCGTTCGTTTTGGTGCAACAATGGTTATGATCGGATCACTATTAGCTGGTCATGAAGAATCCCCAGGTAAAACAATAGAGATAAACGGTAAGCTTTATAAAGAGTATTTTGGTTCTGCGTCTGAATTCCAAAAGGGTGAACGAAAAAATGTCGAAGGTAAAAAAATGCACGTTGAACATCGCGGTCATTTAAGAGATACACTAATCGAAATGGAACAGGACTTACAATCTTCTATTTCTTATGCAGGTGGTTCAAAACTTGAAGCAATTCGTAATGTCGACTATGTCATTGTGAAAAACTCTATTTTTAACGGTGACAAAGTATACTAATCGAGGTTTTTGATAAATTGAAACTTCACCAAGAAGGGGTTTTCTTCACTCCTACCAGATATTAGTTGAAGCATGGGTTTTACAGGTAGTTGATCTATACTTACCTCTGCTTGTTACTTGCATTTAATGTTGGAGACCATACTGCCCGTTAGCACGGGATAAAAATGCATCCTGATTATTGGAACGCCACTGTTTCTAATCATTCAGGATGCTTTTTTGCTGAATTTCTATTATATAGCATCAGGCTATTGATTATACTTGCAGTAACGGATGAACGTTGACACGATCGTTCAATGATGTCTTTGATTCAAAATAGTGTCTAAACATCTTCTAACAGAAGTAAACTTTCATAAGAGATTTCCCCTAAACCTGCACATAAAAAGTTTTTTATACAGAAAATACTTAAATTGTTACTCAAAATATGTATTTTTATGAATAAAGACTCAATACACTTCTTTCAAATCGTGGTAAAATTGACCTGAAAAATTAAAAATATGATATTATTTATGCTATTCGTCTGATAATTATAAATAGACTATAGACATAGATCAAAATCATATGAAATATAAATCTACATAGAGAGGTCATCTTTAAATGAAACTATTTTCTAATTGGAAGTTACGAAGTAAATTAATATGTGCATTTTTAGTCATTCTAATCATTCCTTCCACCGTTTTAAGTGTTATCTCTTATAGTAGTACTAAAAATCAAATCGAAGAAGATCAGATCAATAGTGCTAAAGTGAACATCAATCTATTAAATACCCAGATTACAAACACTATTCAAGCCAAAACACATGATGTAGAATACTTTTCCAAAAAGATTACATCGTCAACTTTAGATATCTCCAAAGACTCAGACTTACGTAAAATTTTAGATCAATATGTTAATGAGCATCCAGAGGCTGCAATGGCATACATCGGTACAGTAAAGGGACAAATGATTCGAATGCCATACTTCAAATATCCAAAAGACTATGACCCTCGAAAACGCCCATGGTATCAAGAAGCTATGCAAAATAACGGAAAGGTCATTATTACAGAACCATATACATCCTCAACTTCCGGTAATTTAGTCATAACGATTTCAAAAAAATTACAAGATGGTACCGGTGTTGTCGGTATTGACATTAATATCGATACTCTTCGAGAGATTGCAAATAAAGTGAAAATTGGTCAAAAAGGTTTTATCACTTTAGTCGATAATCATAAAACCATTATTTCGCATCCTCATAAGGAAAGCGGCACAATTGCTTCAGAGAAATATATGAAAACGGTTATGGCTAACGAAACAGGACAAACAGACAATCATAAACATCACATTATATATACAACCAATCAGTTAACAGGATGGAAAGTGATTGCTACAACATATGATTCCGAAGCTACAAAAGCCGTGATGTCAACACTATATACATTTTTGGCTGTACAGATTCTATTTTTAATTGTAGGGAGTATGTTAGTCCTTATGATTGTTCGTTCAATTGTGAACCCTATCAAGAAGTTGGAAACAAACGCTCATAAGATGAGTGAAGGAAATTTGACGGAGAGCATCGTCATTCATTCTAATGACGAAATTGGCGAACTTGCGAAATCATTTAATACTATGAAGGATAATCTCACATCTCTTATCCATAAAGTCAATACGAGTTCAACCCTTGTTCGTTCTTCTGCTGAAGAGCTTGCAGCAAGCACTGATCAAAATATGATAGCAGCACAGCAAATTGCTTCTGCCATGCAACAAGTTTCGATGAATACAGAACAGCAAACGACTAACATTGAGCATAACAGCAATGCTATAGAAGAAATTTCAAAAGGGATTACGATTATTGCAGATAATACTTCAGAAGTATCAGCACTATCTACACATGCAACACAGCAGGCTGAAGATGGACAGCATTCCCTTCAAGATACAGTCGCTCAAATGGATTCCATCCATCAATCAGTGACAAAATCTGATACTAAAATCAGATCTCTATATGATCGCACGAAAGAAATCGGTGCCATTCTAGATATCATCGGTAACATAGCCGATCAAACCAATTTGCTAGCGCTGAATGCCTCCATCGAAGCAGCACGTGCTGGGGAACATGGTAAAGGATTCGCTGTCGTTGCAGAAGAGGTCCGGAAACTTGCAGAAAGCTCTCAACAGTCTGCTAGCAAAATTGCAGAACTGATTACAGCTGTCCAACAAGATTCTGGAGAAACCGTCAATATCATGCTAAATACTTTAGAAGACGTACAAAAAGGGATCACCATTTCTCAAGATACAGCTACTAAATTCGAAGCGATTATCGCAAGTATGCGGGATATTACGCCAAAGATTGAAAATGTATCGGCTACTGCAGAACAAATATCCGCATCTGCCCAAGAATTATCGGCTACTGCACTTGAATTAAATGATCATGCTAAAGACAATGCTGCTGCCTCTGAGGAAGTAGCCGCTTCTACAGAAGAAACTCTATCCTCTATGGAATCTATGGAAGCATCGGTTGGACAACTCGTGAAATTATCTGAAGAATTGCAAATGGTCGTACAACAATTCAAAATAAAGTGAAACTCCATCCGTGGGGGTTTTCTTCATCCCCCACTGAACTAGAGGAACTCAGGTTAAAGGCCCACGTCCTGTGGCAACACCTGAGGGGCCAACATCTTGTTGGCCCGAAGCAATCGGGCCTATCAGGCAGTTGCTCCCCTATTTTTTGCTTGTTATTTATGGCTTGAAGAAGCGAGTGCTTACTGTCTGCTCCCTATGGTAGGAAAAATAATGATTTATTTAAAGCGGTTCTAATGGTAAAACTTCACCAATAGAACCGCTTTTATTTAAGAAAAAACCTTCTTTTTTCATATAAATGGCTACTCAGCATAAATTGATATAAAAAAGGTGTGATTGAAGATGAATAATGATCTCCAATTTATAAGACATTTTCTACCTCCCACTGCCTCTATTTTAGAATTGCCACAAATAGGTCCTGTTGTTCAACATGTTGATGTAGATGGAGATTCCATAGAGGAACTAGTTACCGCCTATGTTTATCAAGGGAATACTTTCCTTCTCTTGCTCAAACAGATCCATTCTCAGTGGCAGCCAATGATTCACCTTAAAATTGATGAACATACGATTGCCGGACTATATCCGATAAAAATCAAACGTAGTACAAAAAAGGCATTGGTCATTGAATGGCAGACCCAACAATTACCTTCTTATTTAGATTATTTACAATGGACGCCAAACGGTTTTGAAAGACTACCTGTAGATACTTCACAAGTTGTTATTGCCAAAAGTTATGGAGACGTCACAGGCGACGGCATGATCGATACAGTCTATTTAACCGGTACTAAAAAACCAGATAGCCCCTACTGGCAAAATATTAACCTTATTATCTTCCAGCATTCAAAAAATACTTATGAAAAAATAGCCTTAAAAGAAAATAGCGGATATAACCCAACTATTTTTCTTGGGGATTTCACAGGTAATCATGTCGATGATATATTGGTCACTATAGATACAGGGGGTAGCGGTGGAATCATCTACACAGAAATCTATACCTATGTCGATGGGAAAACGCGTCAAATATTTGATGGTGAGGCCTATCAGCAACAATCCAAATATACGGTCAATTATGAGGATTTTTATAAAATGAGCGTCACTAGTTCACATCCAAAGAAACGGTATATTTTAGATATTCGTTATAAAGGTAAAGAATATCTAGCAGAAATTTATAATCCCGATGGTACATTAAAAGCACCTATAGAGGGTTGGGTCGATCCTTTAAGTGGACTGTATCCGGTCGATTTTGATCGGAACGGCATATATGAACTTCTAGCATTTCAAAAGATTGCCGGCAGATATCACGCGGACGGTCTTGGTTATATACAAAATATATTGTATTGGGATGATCAACAATTTAAAACAGAAAGCCAAAGTGTCGCTATCGAAGGCAGGGACTCTTAAATATGAAACAGGGACTGCGACATGAGCTGAAAACCAATTGATTTTCGTGCAAATGCTGAAAATAAAACCGTATGAAATCAAGACTAATACATTTGATTTCATACGGTTTGTTTATTTTAATAAAGTTTTGTGCCGGCCACTTCTTTGTTAACTTTTATCCCATCTTAGCTGGCCAGTCATATTCCCACTTCACTTTATGCTATAAAGCAAGCTTCTGTTGTTCATAATCATAGGCATCTAACACAGTATCTAAGTAATTGCCTTGTGTTTTTTGTAAGGCCAACCCTTGGCTTACTAAACCTCTCCAAAGTGCCCTATCTAATGCATAAGGAGCTTCATGTTGAAGAATGTCTACAAGGTTTTTAGACAATGCGACTTGATACGTATTTTCCCCATTTTGAACGCATAATGAATAGATTCTCCATGTTTCAACTGAAACTTGATAACCTTTGTGCCATTCTTTTAGTTGACTTTCCATATCGCTCGCTACTCTTTTGAAAAATTTTCTAGTTGCAAAATTATTCGCCATTGTTGATCTAAAAAAGGCATTTGTATTCATCTCAACCTCTCCTTTGCTTTAATCTCTAGTTATCTTATTGGTATTATATAAAATTATGAATCAAATGTAAACGAATAATTAAAAATTACCTGCAAAAAAGTAAAAGCAGTTATCTCCCCTAACAATCACCTCATAATTTCATTATCTTTCGCATAAAAATTAGTACAGGTTATTTTTTAGCATTCTATCCTTTAAAAAAGTGGAATAGGAGAGAAAAATTGCAGAAAATGTTGCCGAGGAATCAGCCATTAAAATTGATACTGAGAAAAAGGCAAAAACAAATGTTAAGGCAAAAAAGATCTCAGCTCAGAAAACCCATTAAGAAAAAACACAAGGAGGCCGTAAGCCAAGAATCACTTCTACCCAATTAGTCAGATTTCAATATGTAATATAAGAAAAATTTTCTGGCATTTTTTAATTTGACCATAATCAAAATATCGTTGAATTAATCGTGCTTTTATAAATAATTACTTCCCCTCTTTATCCCTCCCATTTCTTGAAGAACAGGATCTTACTGCCGATTAATGCGGGATAAACAGATAAAAAGGTGACTTAAAAGTACAAATTACTGCTTTTAAGTCACCTTTAGCATGTATCAAGATCATACAAGTATTGAATTTCAGCTCCATCCCATTAAACTGCATGTGATTTAAATTTCATATTTATCAATAAAACAGGTTGCTGAACGGACGAGCTACCTGTTTTATTTTTATACTGCTTATATGACCAATTCAAATAAGCCAATACTTCTTATCCCCAAATATGGGATTTAAGAAGTATTTTTGTTTGAAGAGATTGTTTCCACAAGCGTCATCATCCTTCAATTAATACTGACAAGCCTCATCATTCTGTAAAGGTTGATTTCGCCGTTTTAGTTCCTTCCGTATTTCACTTGTCCATATTCCTTCTTCTAACTGATTGGCTATTTCGATTAAGATTTCAATATCTTGAAATGAATATTTTCTCATCCCTTTCTTCGACCTCTCAGGGAATACGAGTTTTCTGTCTTCATAATAACGAATTTGTCTTTCTGTAAGTCCCGTTAATTCACTGACTGTACCAATAGAAATTACTTTCTTCTCCTTATATGAATCATCATTCCAAGTAATAAAAATCCCTCCTTTAAAATTAACAGAAAATTATGATATTATTTTACATTTTAAAGCTTATAAATGCAACCTTGTTATGTTATTTTTTTTAACATGAAATGATTACATTTCTATCATTATTTTAAAATTATACTTGTTTTCTAAAAAAGTGTGTAATGTTTTCTTACATTATTAGTGTTTTTTTATAGTTTAATAAATATACTAAGGTAAATCCAATTTGCAAACTTCGTAATGGATTGAATAAAAACAGAGGGGGTTTATTATGAAATTTAAAAAATCTTTAACTCTATTACTTTCTGGAGCTTTAATCGCAGGGGTTCTTGCAGGATGCTCTTCCAAATCTTCTGATTCATCTGATGGGGATTCAGGCGGATCTGGAGGAAAAGTCATTAAAATCGCTACCCAATCGCCTCTTTCTGGGGGTTCTGCTATTTTAGGTGAAGCACTTAAACTCGGTGCACAACTTAAATTAGAAGAAGAAAGTAAAAAATTCGAAAAGCTTGGTTACAAGCTTCAACTTGAACCATATGATGACCAAGGTGACCCTAAAAAAGGTGTTTCTAATGCCAACGTAATTGGAGCAGATAAAGAAATTTATGGTATTATCGGTCACTTAAATTCTGGGGTTACGATTCCATCTTCGGAAGTATATGAAAAGTATCATGTAGCTATGGTTTCTCCAGCTGCTACAGCAGTTGAAGTTACAGAACGGGGATTGAAAACAGTCAATCGTATCGTTGCACGAGATGATTTCCAAGGACCAGCTGGTGCAGAATATGCAGTAAAAGAATTAGGTGCCAAAACAGCATTTATTATTCAAGATAAAACAGCTTATGGACAAGGTTTAGCAGATGAATTCAAAAAGGCAATTGAAAGTCAAGGTGCAAAGGTAGTAGGTTATGAAGGTATCACTGTTGGTGAAAAAGATTTTAACGGTGTAATCAATAAAGCTAAGTCTCAGAACCCTGACGTCATCTACTTTGGAGGTCTTTATGCTGAAGGCGGTTTAATTATTAAACAAGCTCGTGAAAAGGGCATTGATGTTCCAATTATGGGTGGTGACGGTTTAGACTCATCAGGTTTAGTCGACATTGCCGGTGATAAAGTTGCAAATACTTATATTACTTCTGTTGCTGGTGATAGTACAAAAACAGAAAGTGGTAAAAAATTCGTAGAAGATTATAAAGCGAAATTTAATAAAAAAGCCGAATCTTATTCCGTTTATGGTTATGACTCTATGGGGGTTTTACTGAAAGGTATAGAAGACGCTATTAAAGCAAATGGCGATAAATTACCTTCTAAAGAAAAAGTCGCTGAAGCCGTACGTGCTGTAAAAGATTACAAAGGGGCTCTAACAGAAGTTTCCTTCGATGATAAAGGGGACAACACGAAAGCGAAAGTATTCTTGTATAAATTCGATAAAGCTAGCTATCCTCCTGCACTTCAAGGAGAAGTTAGTCAATAATCAATTGTTTACATGGGGTGTTGAGATATTCCTCTCAACACTCTTATTTATCAAAAGAAGTTGTTTATAAAGGGGGATTATTATGCTTCATGAAATGATTCAGAGCTTGCCTCAAGTTTTAATAGATGGCCTTACACTTGGTACTGTTTATGCAGTTGTCGCCCTTGGATATACGATGGTTTACGGCATTTTACAGTTAATCAACTTTGCTCATGGTGAAATTTTTATGTCAGGTGCATTTATTGGCACTGCTATCCTTATTGCATTTTCAAGTATGGGATTACTACATTCTATCCCATCCATATTAGTGGTCATTATTATGTTAGTGGTTGCCGCTGTTCTAACTGGTTTTCTTGGAATGGGAATTGAAAGAGTTGCATATCGTCCTCTTCGGAACGCTCCAAGGCTTATCCCGCTTATAACTGCTATAGGAATTTCCTTTGTCCTTCAAGATGTTGTTCGTTTCATAGCAGAGCTAGCAAAAGGAAATTATATTATAACAGGCCCATCCTTATTTACAAAGCAAATTCATATACCTACTTCCTCCATTTCAAGTGTCTTTCATGATTCTAGCTTTAAAACCTCTTTCTTGCTTGTACTTATCATAGCGATAATCTTAATGATCGCACTTGACTTCTTTGTTAACAAAACAAAATACGGCACAGCCATGCGCGCAGTTTCTCTTGATCGTGATACCGCTGCCCTTATGTCCATTAATGTCAACAAAATCATCTCTGTTACTTTCTTTGTAGGCTCAGCATTAGGTGGCGCAACAGGCGTTTTGTTTGCTGTTCAATATGGAACCATTGACCCTTACATTGGATTTATCCTAGGTTTAAAAGCATTTACGGCAGCGGTATTAGGCGGTATTGGTAATATCCGTGGCGCCATGCTTGGAGGAATTATTTTAGGGATACTTGAAATGTTTGCAGCTGCTAACCTTTCATTATTAACAGGTGGCGTTCTAGGAGCCGAATATAAAGACGTTTTTGCTTTTGCTATTTTAATTCTAGTTCTAATCTTTAAGCCAGAAGGTTTATTAGGTAAACCTGTGGCTGAGAAAGTGTAGGTGAAAGATCATGAAAGAAAAACTCTCAGCTTTCAAGCTACATAAAACGCCCCAACTCATTTTATTTGTAGCATTTGTCATCGTGACATCTTTAGCACTGTATTTTTCACAAAAATCGGTTATATCTTTTTTACTTTTACTATCATCTCTATTATTTCTTTATTACATGAATCTTAAAAATCGCACAAAATGGATGATTGGTCTCATTTTGTTATTTATACTCATTCCATTTGCATCTAGCGGTGGTCCCGCTTTTCAATCCTATATGGAAGTTGCGACTATGGTTGGCATATATGTCTCAATGGCTTTAGGTCTTAATATTGTTGTCGGGATGGCCGGATTATTGGATATGGGATTCATTGCATTCTTTGCTGTTGGCGCATATGCCTATAGCATCTTTGCCACTCCTCAAGCCTCAAACTTTATGCCATTTGGTCACTATCCTTTAGATGGTAACAGCTTTTGGGCATTCTTAATCATTGGTGCAATTGCTGCTGCGATTACTGGTGTGTTAATCGGTGTTCCAGTATTAAGGGTTAAGGGAGACTATTTAGCAATTGTTACATTAGGATTTGGAGAAATTATTCGTATTGTATTTAACAATAGTGATTCTCCTATCAATTTTACTGGTGGTGCTATGGGGATCGCATCCGTTGCGCATCCTAAAATTTTTGGATATGAACTTTCTTTTCCAAATCAATTTTACTTTGTCACACTTGTCATTTTACTCTTTACACTCTTTGCTGTTCTAAGATTAGAACGTTCAAAGCTTGGACGTTCTTGGAAGGCTATACGTGAAAATGAAATTGCAGCTCAAGCGATGGGTATTCCACTCGTTAAAACAAAACTAATGGCTTTTGCACTTGGGGCATCCTTTTCCGGAATGATGGGCGTTGTCTTCGCAGCAAAACAACAATTTATTGATCCGACAAGTTTTACATTGATGGAATCCTTCACGATTCTAGTAATGGTCGTACTTGGGGGTATGGGGAGTGTTCCTGGGGTAATTCTTGGAGCAGCCGTTGTTACCATACTAAATTTGCAAGTCTTAACCGAGTTAACCAACTGGGTAAACCAACTAAATCTTAGTGGAGTTGTTTCAATCCCTGATGCATTATCCCCTGCTAAAATGCAAAAATTTATATTTGGCGCATTGCTGATCATTTTCGCATTGTATAAAACCAATGGATTGATTCCTGCTAAGAATAGGGTTTTTGACGAAAAAAAATTAGCATCTGACAAATCAAATTCTAAAGACAATGATCCAAAAGGAAATCCTATGACTACATTGAAAGACAAAGATTCTAAGGAACAGACAAAGATTTACTCTTAGGAGGAATGCATATGCCAATATTAGAGGTAACAAACATCACAAAGCAATTTGGTGGTTTAACAGCCAATAGTAATGTATCTATGACCGTTGAGGAAGACTCTATTACAGCTGTTATTGGACCAAATGGAGCTGGTAAAACGACTTTTTTCAATATGATAACAGGTGTTTATCAACCGACATCTGGAGAAATAAAATTAAACAACGAATCTATAGTCGGACTTAAGCCTGATATGGTCGCCAAAAAAGGCATTTCACGAACATTTCAAAACATTCGGCTGTTCGATGAAATGTCAGTTATTGAAAATGTTTTAGTCGGTATGCATAGTCATTTGAAAGCAAATCTCTTAAGTATTCTTTTGGATTTCCCTGTTACTAAAAAGGAAGAAATAGAAGCTGAAAAAGAAGCTTATCGTTTGTTAGAATATTTTGGATTATCTTCTCTATTAAACGAAAAAGCATGTAATTTAAGTTATGGTGCACAAAGAAAATTAGAAATAGCGAGAGCTCTTGCAACTAAACCCAAATTGATCTTATTGGATGAACCCGCAGCAGGGATGAACCCTAAAGAAACAAAAGAACTAACCGAAATCATCCGACAAATGGGAAAAGAATTTCATACATCTGTTTTACTCATCGAGCACGATATGAAGCTTGTCATGGGCATTTCAGAACATATCATTGTACTTGATCATGGAGAAAAAATTGCGGAAGGAAATCCTGATGAAATTCGATCAAATCAAAAAGTAATAGAAGCTTATTTAGGATCAGCTGCCGTTAATTAGTTAGCAAAGGGGCGAGTTTAAATGTCTATATTAGAAATCGATCATATTAATACTTATTACGGAGGCATTCATGCTTTACGAGGCATTACACTGGATGTGAATCAAGGCGAGATCGTTACATTAATCGGAAGTAATGGCGCCGGAAAATCAACCACTTTAAAATCTGTAAGTGGATTAGTAAAAGTAAAATCAGGTTCTATCAAGTTTAAAAATCAAGACATCACCAATAAACCCGCACATGAAACCACCTTGCTCGGTATGGCTCATGTACCAGAAGGCAGAAGAATCTTTTCAAATTTAACGGTAAAAGAAAATCTATTAATGGGTGCTTTTTCTGTAAAAAAGAAAAATGTAATCGAAGAAAGAATAGAACGAGTCTATGACTACTTCCCCATTCTAAAAGAAAGATTAAACCAAAAAGGTGGAACCATGAGTGGTGGCGAACAACAAATGCTTGCCATTGGTCGTGCTTTAATGATGAAACCTGAAGTGTTGATGTTGGATGAACCGTCAATGGGGTTGGCTCCAATTATTGTGGAGAAAATCTTTAATATCATCGATCAGTTAAATCAAGATGGCATGACGATATTATTAGTTGAACAAAATGCTTATCAAGCATTAAGTATCGCTAATAGAGGATATGTTATTCAAAATGGTGAAATTGTTTTAAGCGGTAAAGGACATGATTTAATCGAAAATGATGAAATCAGAGAAGCTTATTTAGCTTAAACAATATGGGGTATTCCCGGATACCTAAGTAAAAATAGTGTGCTTGGAGAAATCAAGCATGCTATTTTTTATGGGTAAAAATCCACACAGATTCTATAGGAAATCAGCTAATATTCAATATTTTAGTGGATGAAACCGGATCATCAACACACTTCTTATCGAAAATTATATATAAAGTTTCTTTAATTTCAGTAATCTTTATATCATTTCCACTCATAAAAAAGCTATTATTTTCGGAATAGTTCTTTTTATTTGACAAAACATCTGCAAATTCGACAAATATATTTGACATGCATTATATAAATGTTTAGAATTTTTATGTAATTAAAAATGAGACATGCTTATTTAGACAATTAAGTGAAACTTCACTCAGTTTATTTTTTACCTCTTACTGGGTGTTCGTTGAACCAATCAGGCTTTTACAGGCAGTTGATCCCCACTTGTCTTTACTTTTACTTGCATCTCAAAGTGGGTGTCTTACTGCCTGTTCATGCGGGATAAAGTGAATCTTCCATCAGTGGGGGGTTTTCTTCATCCCCCACTGAAATAGAAGAACTCAGGTTAAAAGCGCCACGTCCTGTGGCAACACCTGAGTGACCAACATCCTGTTGGCCCGAACCAATCGGGCTTTTACGGACAGTTGATCCCCCACCTATCTTTCTCTCTTCTCTCTAAACCTTGAGATGGGGGTCTTACTGCCCGTTAATGCGGGATAAATGCTAGAAAGTATGAATCAATATTTTAGATTTTTTAATAGAATCGAGTGTATCTAATGAAAAATACTATTTTCAGAAAAAAATCTGTTGATCAGTTGTTACATCAGCATGGTAAGGTTCGATTAAATAAAACACTTGGTGCATTTGACTTAATGCTACTAGGCGTCGGTGCCATCGTCGGGACAGGAATTTTCATCTTACCAGGAACGGTAGCAGCTGAACATGCAGGTCCAGGAATTATTTTCTCTTTTATCATTGCAGCCATCGTTTGTGCATTCGCAGCGATGTGTTATTCTGAGTTTGCCTCATCGATCCCTGTAACAGGAAGTGCATACACCTATACTTATGTGGTATTTGGAGAAGTGATCGCTTGGATCGTTGGATGGTCTTTATTACTAGAATATGGGTTAGCTGTTGCAGCTGTTGCTACAGGATGGTCTGCATATCTGAACTCATTGTTAGCCGGTTTTAATATCCATATACCAAAGGCTTTTTCCGGTGCATTTGATCCGGCAAATGGTACGTTTGTTAACTTACCTGCAATCGTCATTATCTTTATCACTGCATTCCTATTAACGATCGGAGTGAAAGAGTCGGCTAGATTGAACACAATCATGGTTGGCTTGAAGGTTTCAGTTGTTTTACTATTTATTGTAGTAGGGGTATTTTATGTAGAACCTGCAAACTGGAAACCTCTTATGCCATTTGGGATGAAAGGCGTTTTATCTGGTGCAGCTCTTGTATTCTTCGCTTATCTCGGCTTTGATGCTGTATCATCAGCCGCTGAAGAAGTGAAAAAGCCGCAACGTAATATGCCGATTGGGATAATTGGATCATTGCTTATCTGTACTGTTTTGTATGTAGCTGTTTCACTTGTTTTAACAGGAATGGCTCCTTATACAAAATTGAATGTTGACAATCCTGTCAGCTTTGCGATGCAACTTGTTCATCAAGATTGGATTTCAGGTATCATCTCACTAGGTGCAGTTATCGGGATGATGACCGTAATACTAGTTATGCTTTACGGTGGAACTCGTCTTATTTATGCATTTAGTCGTGATGGTTTATTGCCAAAGATCCTGTCTGAAGTTAACCCAAAACATCAAACACCCGCCAAAAATACATGGATTACAGCTACTCTCATCGTATTCTGCGCAGGTTTTGTTCCGTTAGATAAGCTGACTGAACTGGTTAATATGGGCACTTTATTAGCATTTACTTTTGTATCAATTGGTGTAATTCTTTTACGGAAGAACAAAGAAACCCCGAATGATGGATTCAAAGTACCGTTTTATCCATTCGTTCCTATTATCTCCTTTGTCTTGTGCATTTTCTTAATGTCACAATTATCCACACATACATTTATCTTCTGTGGTATTTGGATGGTTGTTGGCTTAGTCATTTACTTTATTTATGGTAGAAGACATAGCTTATTGAACAAATGATCAAAAGCAGCCCTTATGACTCGTTATCATAAGGGCTTTTTTTTCCTCTTACCAAATGCCTATACTTCTCGAAACCATTCATATATATTAAAATTAGGTGATGATTATGAAAACAAATATCTATTTGGATAATGAACGTTTTATTGCAGGAATTACGATGAGAGATCCTCATGAACCTGAAGAAGGAAATATGGCACTTCATACATGTTTAAACCCTGACCATATCATCCAAAATCGTAAAAAATTAGCTGCTACTTTAAATTGTGGTTTAGATCAATTGGTTTGCGCTAACCAAACACATAGCGCTAATATCCATAAAGTAACATTAGATGATCAAGGTAAAGGTGCCGAAAGTAACCATACAGCCATCCAAAATACGGATGCACTATATACTGACGAACCAAACCTCCTTCTGGGCTCTTTCACAGCAGACTGTGTTCCCATAACTTTTTATGATGCGGCAAAAGGGATTATAGGTGTTATTCATTCTGGTTGGAAGGGAACTATTCAGGAAATTTCGTTAAAAACATTTGAACTTTTAAAAAATGCTGAACATTGTCGTCCAAACAACTTGCATATCTACATTGGAACAGCATTGAGTCAAGAAAAATTTGAAGTGGATGAAGATGTATATCTCCAGTTTAAAGCACTTGGCTATGCAGATGACTTTATGTATTACAATGATCAAACTCATAAATATCATATTGATAATCAACAAACCGTAAAAAAGCAATGCGAACTGGCAGGCATCCCTACCGAACAAATTACAGTCGATCCCACGTGCACATATTTAAACCCTGAAGGCTTCTCTTATCGCCAGGATAAACAAGCTGGCAGACACTTAACCTTTATTATGAAAAAGGGATGAAGAAAACTCCATCAGTGGGGTTTTCTTCATCCCCCACTGAGCTAGAAGAACTCAGGTTAAAAACGCCACGTCCTGTGGCAACACCTGAGTGACCAACATCCTGTTGGCCCGAACCAATCGGACTTTTATGGGCAGTTGATCGCCCCTCTATCTTTCTCGTTTCTCTCTAAATCTTGAGATGGGGGTCTTACTGCCCGTTAAAGCGGGATAAATGCCTTTTTAGTATAGGCAATCATTTAGCATCTACTTCTTAGATCTTCTTTAAGTGTAATCATAGGCTTTATCTTTTAAATCATATATCGCTCCATATCATCATACAATTTGCTAGTAGCGGATTATTGCTTTCCGCCCTTTCTTTGAAGGATGATGATCCATTACACACTAATTTCATTGCATCTGGATACTTTTAAGCTTGCTTAATAAGCTCCTCTTCAGAATTTTCAATAAAATTTTTTCTTTCATTCATGAACCAAACAGCCGATTTTTATTACGTTTGGAGATGAATTGACCTTTTCAGTGACGAGGCTCCCACTGTTTTTATTGGCGTCTTGAATGTGGGCTTACAATAAACTCCACCCACCTATATCATATGTTTTTGTGATTAAAACTTTTATAGAGAGGGAGGAATAACTTGGACATATTTGTTAGACCCGGAGATTCACTATGGCTTTATAGCCAATTATTTCGAATTCATCTTCAATTAATCATTGATTCGAATCCAACGATCCATCCACAAAATCTTATCATTCATCAGAAAATCAAAATTCCAGGATTTATAACGAACAACTATCAGATTAAATCAGGGGATTCCTTATGGAACATTGCTAGAAAAAAAGGCATATCAGTGGATATGATTCTTATGGCAAACCTGAACCTCGATCCTTATCATCTACAAATTGGGCAAACGATCCAAATTCCTAAAAGAGTTACTTCAAAAATAATATTTGGAAAGCAAGATTATGACTACGATATTATGATGAATGATATTAGACATCTACAAAGCATTTATCCATTTTTAAAGGTTTCTACTATAGGGAATTCTGTTCTAGGTCATGAAATACCCGAGCTTAAAGTGGGAATTGGAGATAAAAAGGTTCATTACAACGCATCGTTTCATGCAAATGAGTGGATTACAACACCAATTGTTATGACGTTTTTAAATGATTATTTACTATCTCTAACAAATTCTAAAACCATTCGAGATATCTCCCCATCGAATCTCTATCAGCAAACATCATTATCCATTGTGCCAATGGTCAATCCGGATGGTGTTAATCTAGTGTTGAATGGTCCACCAGCTAATGAAGCATGGAGAAATCAAGTCGTTAGCTGGAACAATAATAGTTGGGACTTTTCAGGTTGGAAAGCAAATATTAGAGGTGTTGATCTAAATGATCAATTCCCTGCTGAATGGCAAAAAGAAAGAGCACGCAATCCTAAAAGTCCTGGGCCAAGAGATTATGGCGGCGAAAAACCTTTATCTGAGCCTGAAGCAATCGCGATGGCGGAGCTGACTAAAAAAAGCCATTTTGCTAGAGTACTTGCCTTTCATACGCAAGGCGAAGAAATCTATTGGGGATTTGAAAATCTGGAACCTGCTGAATCTGAAGCTATGGTGGAGGAGTTCAGCAGAGTGAGCGGGTACGAACCTGTTCGAAACATAGAAAGTTATGCTGGATATAAGGACTGGTTCATTCAGGACTGGCGAAAACCCGGATTTACTGTTGAAATCGGACATGGTGTAAACCCACTTCCTATCAACCAGTTTGATGAAATCTATCAAAAAGTATTAGGGATTTTTCTTGCGGGTTTATATCTTTAAAATGGATCATATAAATCAGCAATGATCGAAAGGTCTTCCTGTTTTCGGATATCAAGGATTATCCAAAAAGTTTTTAAAAAGTATAGTTCACATCAAAGTTGTTCTTGATTAAGAACTAAATATATTGGTTGTATAATTTTGGTGCTACACCAAAATTTGTTCTTGACATAGAAATTAGATAACCTATTGATTTCCGCTACGGATCGCTTGCTTTTTTCCTTGGGCGAATGCTGAGGTCACTGAAAAAGTCCAATATGTTCATTTAGCCGTTGAAAGTTGCATTTCATTGAACTTTCAACGGTCATTTTACTTTATAATGAAACTACCAGTACAGGTAGTGGTATTTCAATGATTTCTAATTAAGAAACTCTCAATTCCTCTTACTTCACTTGAGACTTCAAGCGGTGGCTTGCTGCCTGTTCATATGTGATAAAGCCTGAATCCCTAATTTTCAGACGATGCTATTTCAGATTTACTCTGACTAACAATATTTGAGAAGCTTTTGAATCTATAAATAATTATTGCACTCTGTTTTTAACTGTTTTTACTTCGTATAATTCGCCCTCTGTACGAATGATAAATTCTGGCTTTGGTTTTCCTCTGTTTGCTTTATGTCCAGCAATATGTGCATCGCTTTTTTCCCACTTCTTCCAATATTCTTCTGATTCCCATCTAATCATAATAACTACCTCTTCATCGCCACGATGAACCTTTTTGACCATTACAGTTGCATCAATGAAACCTTCCTGTTCTTCTACGATTCCTTTTCCACCAAAACGTTCAATTATCTTATCTGCATGACCCTCTGTAATAGTTATTTTTTTCATTTGAACAAACATGATAACATCTCCTATTCTTTTTATAGTGGTTTGAACCCATTTATAATGCAAAGTTTGAAGAATAAAGTGAAACTCCATCAGTGGGGGTTTTCTTCATCCCCACTGAAACAGAGGAACTTAAGTGAAAAGCACCACGTCCTGTGGTAACACCTGAGTGACCAACATCCTGTTGACCCGAATCAATCGGACTTTTATGGGCAGTTGATCCCCCATCTATCTTTCTCATTTCTCTCTAAATCTTGAGATGGGGGTCTTACTGCCCGTTAAAGCGGGACAAACTCAAACATCCTTTTCAAAATAATTTTTACTATCCCCATCTCAGTGATTATGGAGCGGAACATAAAACAATGAGATTAATCGCTATCTATTATGATTTAAAAATCATAGTCCATTTCTACAAAGCTTTGCTATTTATTTTTTCTCGGATATTGAACTGGCTTTCATACATATTGAAGTAAAATCCTTTTTTCTGTAAAAGCTCTTGATGTGTGCCCGACTCGATGATTTCACCATGATGAATGACCAAAATACGATCCGCATTTTCAATGGTTTTCAAACGATGCGCAATGACAAAACTGGTTTTTCCTTTCGTTAACCGATGGATACCTTTTTGAATTTCGACTTCGGTATTTGTATCGATGCTAGATGTTGCCTCATCAAGGACCAAAATATCCGAATTGGCTAAAATGGCTCTAGCAATCGCTAACAATTGACGCTGGCCTTGGCTTAAATTGGTTCCGCCGGACATAATGACTGTATGATAGCCTTCTGGTAAATGCTTAATATATTGGTGTGCCGATGCTAGTTTTGCTGCTACGATAACTTCCTTATCTGTCGCTTCCAAACATCCGTAACGAATATTTTCCATAATCGTTCCGGAAAATAAATAGGTATCTTGAAGCACGATCCCGATTTTTTTTCGCAGCCCGCTTATTTGATAATCCCGAATATCATGACCATCCACTTTGATCTCACCAGACGTCACATCATAAAACCTCATCAGCAAATTGATAATGGTCGTTTTCCCTGAACCCGTCGGACCTACAAGGGCAATTTTCTCACCTGATTTGACTTGGAAATCAATATTTTTTAAAATAGGTTTGCCTTCCTCATAAGCAAAGTGAACATGGGAAAACTCAACATCGCCTTTAAATGAATCTACGACAATGGCATTCTCTTTATCTATCAAATCCGGTGCCTCGTCCATGATCTCAAATACACGCTCCGCACCAGCAATAGCAGACTGAAACATATTCAGCAAATTAGAAAGTTGGTTGATCGGGCGAAAGAACTGTCGGGAATAGGTGACAAAAGCAGCTATAATCCCAATTGATGCCATATCATTCACAGTCATGATCGCACCAATCGCTATGACAAAACTAAGCCCAATATTGTTAATAAAGTTATTGACAGGTCCGAGAAATCCAGAAACCATATCAGCATCCGTAGCTGATTGACGCAATCTTTCATTGACTTCTGAAAATTGGTGATTTATTTTTTCCTCTTTTCCAAAAAGCGTTATCACTTCACTTCCTGAAATAGACTCTTCGACAAATCCATTTAACTCGCCTAAATCTCTCTGTCTTTTTATAAAATGACTGCTGCTATAAGTAATCAATTTTTTCGTAGAAAAAATGATTAATGGAATAATCAGAAATGTCGCAATGGCTAGCATCCAATTTAGGGAGAACATAGCTATCATGATACCCAAAACCGTTAAAACGGACGACAAGATTTGTATGACGCTTTGGCTTAGTGCATTATTCAGGCTATCTATATCATTCGTGACCCTGCTCATAAGATCACCATGAGTTCGCCTATCAAAAAATCTTAAGGATAGGGTTTGAAATTTATCAAATAAATCCTGTCGCAACTTTCGAATCGTTTGTAGTGATACGCGAATCATCATAAACATTTGAAGCCAAGTGAACACAGCGGTCAGTATATAAACTGCTGCCAGCAAAAATAAATGTTTGAACGTTCCCGTAATATCTTTTGGAATAATGTATTCATCAATAATGATCCCAATGAGATAAGGTCCAAGAAGACCGAGGAGAGTGGCAAGAATCACACAAATAATCGAAGCAACTAATGCTACTTTTTCCTTCTCCATATAGAACCAAATCCGTTTGATGGTTCCCTTCCGATCTCTTGCTTTTTCAACTGGACCTCTAAATCCTCTCGGCCCGCGCCCACGGCTCATGATATTAGGATTCGATTGTGAAGCGGGTTTATTCATATACTGTTAACCTCCCTTCCACTTTGCGAAAAATAGATATCACGATATACTTTACTTTTTGCTAGTAGCTCATCATGTGTACCACTGGCTTCAATTCTTCCATCCTCCATGACTAGAATCTGATCTGCATCGATAATGGAGGAAATTTTAGAGGAAACGATAAACAAAGTCGTATTGGCACCATTTTTTCTTAATGCCTGTTGTACGACTAATTCTGATAGAGCATCAATAGCTGAAGTTGAATCATCCAAGATTAATACACGCGGCTCACGGATAAAAGCACGTGCCATAGATATTCGTTGCTTTTGACCGCCGGATAAATTAGTCGCTCCCTGCATAAGCTGATGCTCATACTGTCTATCAAATCTACCGATAAACTCACTAGCAGCTGCTGCGTGTGTAGCTTGTTCCATGTCATCAGCCGTTGCATCATCTTTGCCAAAACGTAAATTGTTCGCAATCGTTCCTGAAAATAAAGTAGCTTTTTGCGGAACGAACCCAATGGCTGTGCGAAGTTTTTCAAGTGGTAAATCCTTTATATTGACCCCATCTATAAAAATATCGCCTGAATCGGGGTCATACAAACGTGGAATAAGCTTCATCAGTGTGGATTTTCCACTACCCGTTGAACCAATAATACCTATTGTCTGTCCTGCCTCTGCTTTGAATGAAATATTCCTAAGTACGTGCTCACCATTTTTACTATAGCTAAAATTCACCTGTCTAAATTCCACTTCGCCACATATGTTTTGCTTCGTCGCAAGGTGATTGTGCTCACTAATATCAATTTCTGTATCAAGCACTTGAACAACTCGCTCAGCAGAAGGAAATGAACGAGCAATTTGCATTAATACTTGGCTGCTCCCCATTAATCCATTCATCATAATGTTCAAGTAGTTAATAAAGGCTAAAATAACACCGACCTGAAGTGTTCCTTCACTTACCTTTATAACACCCAGCCAGAGACCGGCGATAATACCTATATTGACGATAAACATCATGATCGGCATTAGGGTCAAAATGAACTTTTCAGCCTTCATATTCCGTTTCATAAGTGAATCATTGACATTTTTAAAATGATTCTTTTCGTATTCATGACGATCGAATGCCTTAATGACCCGGATACCAGCTAATGTTTCTTGAAGCCTTGTATTCACCTGATCCATAGATTTTTGCACATTCAAAAAAAGACTCCCTGACTTTACGGAAAAGAAATAAATAATGGCAATGAGAATAGGGATTGTTACCAACAACACAGGGAATAATGGACGTGCTGTTAACCAAACGATAACGACAGAACCTATAAATAATAAAGGACCCCTTACCAAGATGCGTAATGTCATGATGACGGCTTGTTTTAATGCCTCAATATCATTCGTTACAATGGTGATCAATTTACCAGTGCCAAATGAATCGGTATTATGATTTGAAAACTGTCCAATCTTCTTGAACACATCACGGCGAATATCCGTAGCAAAGTGAACAGCTGCTTTTGTAGCATAAACAGAATTCCCTGCCCCTCCCACCAATCCAATAAACGCACTTAACAACATGATCAGTAATAATTTTGTGATATAAGCATTATCTTGATTGGCAATACCTGTATCAATGATCTTTTGCATAATAGTTGGCTGTAACAGATCCATTCCTACTTCAATGCACATTAAAATCGGTCCTAAAATCGCGAAAAATATATATGGCCTAATATATTGCCGTAATTTTTTCATAGCCTTCATGAAATTTCCCCTTACTTCACATTTTTCTTTTTTAAACGCTCGGTTATTTCATCGATAAAGGCGATTAGTTCAAGTACACCTTTTGGGTTTCCTCGTGTCTGTTTCATGGCTTTTCGAAATTCTTGTTCCCAGCGATTCATAGCTGCCCTTAATTGCATTGATTCCTCAGAATTTCTCCACGTCATTCTTTCTTTCCATTCAATCCAAAAATCGCCTTCTATAAACTTACTTTTTTCCTCTAACCTTTTCTCTCCATTGTCATTGATGCTATACACCTTTTTATCTGTTTCAGTGTCCAGTTCAATTAAATTTCGCTCTAATAATTCTTGAAGTGCCGGATACACGGTACCAGCACTCGCTGAATAAGCACCATTTGATCGTTCTTCCAATTCCTTCATGATTTGATAGCCATGCATAGGCTCTTCCTTGAGCAAATGCAAAATGGCAATTTGAATAAATCCTCTCCGTCCTCTCATTTCATACCTCCTCAATTATATCGATAATTATAATCGATATATCGTTAATTTTCAATCGTAATATATCGAAATATTTTAAACGATATACTTTTTGCAGATAAACCCCACATTTAGTCCCTGTTTTTCATGTATAGGTGTTGGGAGCAATCGCTTGTGGAAAGTTTTTAAGCCTTGAAATGGAGGATCATACCTCTCCACTAATGTGGAAGAAAAAAGGATTTGCCCCATTCAAAGGACAAATCCTACACTTATTCTAAATATGAATAATGATTGTTTTCGCTCAAGCACTAGGGCCTTACATTAATTACCTATTTTCTAAGTCTGATATTTCATGAAGTGAAAAATAATGGCTCCTCATTCCACCTTTTTGAGAAATGGCTTATTGTTCTTCTTTTAAAATTCCTACTGGCAAATAATAAGAAAGATTGTCCGTAATCGGGCCTCCCACTCTATAGCCAAGCGCTGCCGATTGACCATTTAGTAAAAAACATCCCAGCAACAAATTCCCTTGCTGTTGCCCTTTTTCACTATTAAATGTGATGGGGGGATGCTTGATCCATTGCTGATAAACGGGAACATACTCTGAATACGATTCTTGAGCATCTGCATGTATCAACTGACCGTTCCCATTGAATATTTCCACTGTGTCTCCTTCTCTTCCGAAAGCAGGTTTTTTCACATAAGAAAGCCCTTTTTGTAAAAAAACATCCGGTTCAAGATAAGTTGAAAGGAAATATTCATCTATCCATAAATGCTCTTCTTCTGTAAAGAAAGGATGATGTTCTTCATGTAACCCCCAAATAACAGCTTGTACTACTTTGTTTTGTAGCAAAAAGGATGACGGAGGGTTAATGATCGCCAGTTTCTTTTCTTCAACAAGCTTCAGCAACCATGAACCAATTGGATTTCCTTCCTCATCTTCATCCATGATCAAACTTTCGATAGGGAATGTTTGCCGATAAAGGACATCTATTTTCACCCCTTCTTCATCGAAAAGCCCCACATCCTTTTGAATCTGTAACTTATGGAGAGGTGTAAATTTAGATGGCGATATTCCATTTTGAAGATACAAAACCGTTTCACGATCTTCTATATTATCCTCATGAGCCGTAAAAACGATATGAGGAGACTTGTTCGCTGTACTTTGGTATATGCTGTCATGAACAACTTTCCCTAAAAGGCGATCCATTCCCTTATTTGGATCCTCTACGCCGAATTCTTGACATACCAGTCCATTGACATCAAACAATTCTTTTATAAATGTGGGCGTATCAGCATTGATTTCAATGCACTTATAGCTATTTTTGTATGGAATAAGGTCAAGTCGTGCAATAACACTTTCCGTTGAAAGGGTTTTTAACCTTATAAATGAAAGTGTCTCCCTTGGAAATCCCATTTCTAGTAAAGTTTCATCAGGTACTTTTCGAAGCAGCGAACCTATTTTAAAAAATATACTGCCAATACGTTCACTGATAAGCCGAATGCGGGAAACTTCCGTTTTGCTTAAAAGCTTTATATCATAAAGTGCATATTCCTCTCCATAAAGGTCCGCCCAAAAGCTTTCCATTTTCCCATAAAACTGCTGTCGCTTTGTATGATCCATCTATCTATTCATTCCTCTTCCAAGTCCTTGACGTATATCACATACACGCCTCGATCCTCGTCAATTTCTGTAGAGGTGACAAGCTTTTGTCCAACTAATGGCACATCCACTACATCTTTTAAAAGAAAACGAAGGACATCAAAATGAGAAGGACATGGAATACGTGCCAATAATCGAAAGTTCTCTTGTTCATACGGACTACGAAACTCAATATGTATGCCTGCACCACGAAAACTTTTTTCATCTTCTCCTGACAAATTTCTTCCCATTTCTTTGACGACTAGTATATCTTCTTCCCCATACATCTCATTTGAAATAAGTTCATATTGGGTTCCTCTCATAATAAAATAGGTACAAAGTTGTCTCGCGTAAAATTCATCTATCCCAACATTTGAAATGGAATATTCATAGAGCGGCTCATAGTGGCTATTGCCTTTATCAATGTAATACGTTAATTGTTTCAATCTACTTCCCCACCTCCGTTAGTAGGATAAACATTTAGCTAAAACCCAACCGACTGCTAATGATAGTGATAATAATATCGTACCAACTGCACGATTATCCTCTTCGATCGCTCGTTGAATACTAAATCGAATTGTAATGACTTCCGCTAAGAGAAAGACAATGATTTGAGAAACAATCCCGATCGCACCCCAAAGCGCCATATCGAACAGAGATACTGAATATTCAGCAGCCGCGCCTAAAACAAGTGCTAACCCCATGACTTTTCCACCGAGCGACATAGCCGCTGTGACATTTTTCTCAGCGATCAATTGAAATTCTTTGATCTTCGGTGTGCTAATCGCAAACAAAGCTACTCCTACAACAAGCAAAAGTAGAGCCACTCCTAAATATGATAGAAAATTGATATATAAATTCACATTCATCCTCCTTTTCAACTTTGCTCTTCATCACGTAGACATCATCCTCCAAAGCTTTTCAGTCCACTGCCAAACCCTGTACTGGCTTTAATCCCACCTTTAAATGAGGAACTTTTTTTATAGCTTTTATAATCATTGCTTTTTAATAGCGAATTTTTATTGCCATAATAATGACCGCCATAGTAATAATGACCATAATGGCTTGAACCACTGTCATCACATGTCCAAATACCGTCATCATCTTCCCATTCCCAATCATCACAATTTTTGTCTGATGGTTTAGGAGGAAGATTAGCACTGCTAGAGCCACATCCGGTAAGCCCCAATGTAAGTGCGGTCGTTGTAATACCTATCATCATTTTCTGCGTTTTCTTCATGATCCTCACTCCCTTCCTATTCGCACTATACTTTACGAATAAATATCAAAAAAGATTCGAGTATGAATCTGGAAATTTTTGTTTGAGTGTTTTTTCATTTTATTAGGATGTGTCTTGAATGATTTGTATATATGGATCCATCTTATAAATACCTTTTGGTTTAAAAATACGAACAATTTTCAGATACATTCAAATTATGTTTCGCTATGAACGGATGTGCACCCAATAAAAAACTACTTGTAATCTTCAAGTAACATTGCAAAAGTGATCTATAATGAAAACTTCCATTTTGATCATTCAATGATCCATTAACCATTTTCTACACCTGCATACACACAGACTTGATTACGGCCTTCTCTCTTTGCTACATACAAAGCCTTATCTGCCTTATTCAAAAGATGGTTTAATGTTTCTCCTGGCTGTTTTACGGCTTCCGCTACTCCACTACTTAATGTGACAGCAACGACTCCCTCGCTAGTTGTTAGTGGTTGAGACTCGACCTGTTGACGTAATTGATTTGCTAACGATTCTCCTACTGAGGCATTGTGCTTCAATGCAAGAATAAATTCTTCACCACCATAGCGGGCAAAAAGTATGTCTTTCCCTACCTGCATTTGACAAACTTGCGCTACATGTTTCAGCACTTGATCTCCAACATCATGACCATATGTATCATTCACTTTTTTAAAATAATCAATATCTATTAAAATAGTCGTAAATGGTAAAGAAGACTTCATCGCCTCATGAAACAATCGCTCACACTTTTGAAAAAATGCCCTGCGATTAAAAATTTGAGTAAGCTCATCATAATAAGCTTGATACTCTAATTCTAGTTGCAATCTTTTTAGTTCCGTAATATCCGTAAAGATAATTAATAGACCCTTACTATCATTTTGATGTTGCAGCAATGACGTACGGACCTGATAAATACGGCCAGTCGTTAATTCTATTTCCTGATTGACCATAGCAGGTTCTAAATTGGAGGGTATTTTCCTTCCCGATATTCCGAACCATACCTTTTCAAAGTCCGCCCCAAACATCGATCTATTTATTTTTGGAAACATGCTTTTACACGCCTTGTTATACTCAATTAAGCGATAGGATTCATCCAATACAATAACACCATCATTGATACTATTAAAGATTGCATTCTTCGCAATCGGTGTAATCGTAAACATTCGTGATGAGTTAATGGCCCATAAATATAAAAGCGAGGACACCCATAAAACCATAGGAACTTGGTCAATACCTGTAGGAGTAACTCCTATTAAATATAGAAAAGCAGTTATGATCGAAATAAATTGTCCAAACATTAATGCGATCAATTGTGGACGATAGACCTTAGCTGTCTCCCTCCAACGGGAAAGTGCCAGCAAAAAGGCGACAAACATACAGGAAAATATAAAAACCCCATGAATCATATACCATATGCCGATCTTCTCATAAACGTAAGGTGCACCCAAGATCGGATCGATTTTGAATTCCCTATAAAAAAAATGATGCAGATCATTCGTAGCAACCATTATGAAACTAATGAAGGGAATGGTAAAAAGAGCGATATACATTTTTTTCGATACATGAATGCCTAAATATTGCATGATAAACAATAAACCCAAAAGTGGAGCAAACGCTAAACCGATATAGAGAATAATAGTCCAGTATTTTATTTGTTGAAATGTTGTAGCCATTAAGCAAAAGGCAGAACCAAAACAATAAATAGCAATGGACAATGCATAAACGATAAAGAATCTAGCGATATTTGTATAATTGTGACGCTTTATAAATACGTATAAACATAAATACAAATTTAATACACCTGATACACAGATAAGCGTAATATAAGCTGTCAATTGCGCATTCACAATTTGAGATCTCCTTTGAAAAATACTTTTTAATTAATGTAACACGAATCAATTTCATAATCTCTGTTTATTTTTAAAATATGAAAATTTTTCTATTTGAATAATTCACTACAGCCGTGTGATTCTTTACTCTTACCTCTAGTTAAGTAGTTTTCATTCATATGGGATCCCTAATATAGTTTTCGATCATTCGTTCTTTGTCACCCATAGCGGAAATGTTACATAATTTAAAATAATCGTGTACAGAAGGTATTTTTTCATAAATTAAAGGAAAAGACTCTCTTCTTTTTCTTAGATAAACGATATTAATACAGAGGTTTGATGCTACGATGATGGATTCACCGAAATTTTATAAAGAAAGGAATGGCTATGGTTCATTTTAAATTTTTTCATGGGATTGTGACACAAATAAATGACTTTACGATCGGAGGAGGACAAAACGGAGAAGGTGAAGGTTGTTACAAGCTAATGACTGTAGAGGATGGAACTGGCAATATCGTCCATTTCGTCATCTCACCTACTACTTATTTCGTAGACAATGAAATCGTGTCTATCGGGGATTCCATTACTGGCTATTATGATGGAGATGCACCTGTCCCCCTCATTTATCCACCACAATATCGAGCGCTGGTCGTTGTAAAGGAAAACAATTATCAAAATGTAAAAGTTTCATTTTTTAATGACCAATTAATCAGTAGTGATGGTCAATTAAAACTGAATCTCTCTCCCTTTACCCCTATCTTATTAACAAATGGGCAGCCCTTTTCAAAAAATCCTGCCAATCGAAATCTAATCGTGATCTACGGTCCTACTACAAGAAGTATTCCTGCTCAAACTACGCCTTATAAAATAATCGTTTGGTGTTAAAACTATGTAATGAAAATATATTTGATTGTCATCCAATTTTAGTTGGATGATGATGAATGATTGATGAGAAATGTTCAGCACACACCTATTTTCTGCTTGAATACAATCTTGTTCATTCAAAAAAAAAAGGAACCCCCATATGTTTTTGAAACAGTGGGGGTAATGTCCTAATATTACCGTTCTTCCTTCTTTTGTACGTCATGTAATTGCTGCTTGATCAGTGCTAGCTGTTCTTTATTTTGTTGGACTATATCCAAATGCTCGCCATAATTTTCTGCATTCATGATCGCATTTTCCGCATGTGAGATTTGATCGAAAATATGTTCAACTGCCATTTCTTCTTGATGTGATTTTGCTATTTTCAACATACGTTCTGCCTTTTGGACAGAATTGCTAGACAAAGTGCTTGGATGGTCCTGTTTCCAACTTGTATCTGAGTGTTTAGCCAATTTTGCTTCTTCCCTTCCTACCAACTTAGGTAAATGATCTAAACATAGTATTGTAAAATGTCCAGAAAATATGCACAGCTGGAGGAATGAGCTCTTACACAATACCATCAATAAAAACAATACGATTTTAATGGCAAAACTGTGATTTCAATTATATATCATTATAGATTTATCACACATATTGATTGTCCAATTTTTCCACAAAATATAGTGTATTTGCTGATTTCCGCTACGACTTGCTCGCTTTCCTCCGGGCGAACGCTAAGCCTCCTCGCTTCACTGCGGGGTCTCAACTGTTCGCTTTTCCCGCGGGACATTGAATTTACTTCCTGAATCCACACCGCACGAAGGAAATGCTTGCATTTTCGAGGACTCGAGCAAGCCTTCACTCCAATCTACATAAATGGAGCTAAAAATACAGGTTTTTTTAGAATCACGCCAATTTATCACCTATTTTCCCCAAATCAACATGCCTGTAGATTTATATTTTTCTATTTAGTAAATGACGGCCCCAAAATGTTGCAGCGACAATACATAACCCACCTGTCCAATTCATGATCGATAGATATTCCCCGCCAATTAAAACAGAGAAGATCGCTCCAAATACAGGTTCCATCCCCATTAATAGACCAACTCTAGAAGGCGAAGTTTTTCTGATAAATACCATTTGTGCATAAAACGCAAAAATAGTACAAAATAAAGCTAAATAAATAGTAAGAAGCCAAAATTCTCTTGATTGTGGGAATTCCAAAAGAGTCGCATGCTCAAATGATATATTCATCATCCCAGATAAAATAGCGACAATAAATAATTGAATAAATGTTAAGGCACTATTATCAAATGTTTTGCCAATGGTTAATTTTTTGGTAAAGGTCATCTGTGTTGCCCGAAGACTTGCTGCTCCAAGAATTAATAGATCCCCCATATTAAATGAGAAAGTATCTTTTAAAGTTAATAATCCCGTCCCAATGACTGATAACCCAACAGCGATAAAAAATGGATATCCTGTGAATTTTTTGTTGACCATCCACTCCATCAGCGGAGTTAAGATTAATGTTAAACTAATGATAAAAGCAGAGTTAGAAGCTGTTGTATAATGAATTCCCCAAGTTTCAAAAGAAAAAATTGCAAACAAAAATAAGCCCAGCACTATTCCTGTTATCCATGTTTCTTTTGGCGCTTCTCTTAAATTTCTCCATACAAAAGGCAGCATGATGATGATAGTGATAAAAAAGCGATAAAATAAAAACATGAATGGTTCATAGTGATTTAATACCGTTTTAGCGGTAATATAACTTGATCCCCAAACCAATGCAACCAATAATAAAGTGACGTCTGCCATCCAAATATGACTATCTTTTTTAATTAATACTCCCTTATTTGTATTAGCCATTATATTCCCTTACCTTTATAACAAAATGGCTAAAGGTAAAAAACATATACAGTAATTTATTACCTTTAGCATTGCAATTTATCTTTTTATAAAACTGACCACTAATACATTTCTATAACATTATTGAAGAGATAATTACTATATTATAACTATATCCTATATTTGTAAACTTAATTTTAAAATATTTTAAATAATCAGAATATTTAAAGGCGATAAACCCCTTTAAGCAGCCAGCCTCACTCTTTTGTATTTAAAATCTTGACATAGATCCAAAATGAAGATGAATAATTCAACTTTTTATTTGGTTGTTTTTAGTATATCAAATACAATATGCTCTCCTATCACGGATAAATATGATTCTATAAAAAAACTGCTCACCCCTATCCATTAGAATGAGCAGTTTTTTATAGCCTGTTTTTATATTTTTTTGTAGATTTAAGTACTCTCCATCTATCAAAATAATAGATACTTTAATTTACCTACGATAATTATCTTCTATAGCTAGTCTTAAAGTGATTCGATGAATTTTTCTAATGATTGACATGACGTGATGATACACAAGACTAAATGCTTACTTCCAAACTTCTTGCAAAGTATTTCTGAACAAGTCATCTAATATTTTCGTTGGATCCTTTACTTCAACTCTGAGTGATCTCACATATTCTTCGAGTCGTTCCATTTCATTTTCCACAAAATCATTAATCACATCAATACGAGGTTCGATATCTAACTCGTCCCCAATGAGCTTTCGTTTTAAAAGATGTTCCACTGCATTTTTTAGTTCACCTTCTGGAATTATGTCTGCCAACAATTCATGAAAACTAATAGGGGGTGTCCGATTGTATTTCTCGATCCACTTACAAGCTAATATGGGTCGAAGTACATAAAAATATTTTTTGATTCTCACTTCTGAACCTTGTAAATATTCACGGTAATTATTTTGTGCCATGTGTAAATAATGATGAATCATCGAATTTGGATAAAATACAGTCGATTCCAAAGACCGCAAGTTATCGACGAATACGTATTTTTGATAATACACGATATCGCTGCGTAACCATTCTAAAAGTGGCGGATTATTTTTTCGAAAAAGACGTAGCGCTTTCGTGATTTCCCAGCCGCTTATATCTAATAAATCATTAATCGGTTCTTCAATTACATCTCTCTTTGCACCAATACCCTGAGGATCAATTGAGAGATACCATTCTAGTGGGTGAATATAAATAAACCGAACATCATAATCACTATCTTTTGAAGGAAAGCCCCATGCCCTACTTCCAGATTCAACCGCATATAAAATCTTTACGTTATATTTTTCTTCTATTTTCAATAATTTCTTTCGGATGATTTCCTTCATTTCGCATATCTCCTATAAAGTTTCATAAGTTTCCTCTAAATCCTCCCATGTTACTAATATAACTAAATACCTGAGTATAGTACATGAAGAAAATCATCACATAAAACTTAGATTCTATGAAATTACGTCATCGAAAAATACATCTATCACTATGCACGCCGCATATAAGCACGTACCGTAATGGGGGCAAAGATGGCCACTATGATTCCTGCTCCAATAAGAGAGATCGTGAAGTCCCAACCTATTGTCCCAGAATTGGTTAACTGTCTTACAGCTGTAACTAGATGCGAGATTGGATTAATCTTTACAAACCATTGAAGCAGGTCGGGCAGTGTATTAGTCGGTACAAATGCATTAGAGAGAAACGTGAGCGGAAACAGAATAATCATGGAGATTCCTTGTACACTTGAGGCTGTACGTGAAATGACTCCAAAGAAAGCAAAAATCCAGCTTATAGCCCAAGAACAAATAATGACAAGAATCCCTGCAAGGAATACAAAGCCTAAACCACCTTCAGGACGATATCCCATGATGTATCCCATTGTAAATGTAAGTACTGTTGCAATCGTGTATCGTACTGTGTCAGCCAGCAAAGCTCCCGCTAAAGGAGCTATCCGAGCAATCGGTAGTGATTTGAATCGGTCAAATACACCTTTATCCATATCCTCTCGTAACTGTACGCCCGTAACAATAGAGGTCGTAATAACAGTCTGGACGAGGATCCCTGGAATAATAACGGGTAAATAGTTTTGCACATTACCAGAAATCGCCCCACCAAAAATATAAGTAAACATGAGCGTAAAGATAATCGGTTGTAGTGTGACGTCGAATAATTGTTCAGGTGTACGCTTTATTTTTAGCAAACCTCTGTAAGCCATTGTTAATGAATTTCTTACTGTTTCCCGAAAGCTTGATTTGTCACGAAGCTTTCGCTCATTGAGTGCTTTTATTGTTGCGTTGCTCATATCAACTTCTCCTTTTTATTAGATTTATTGGATGTAGCACTTGTTTCATCTTCTAAACTAGTTTTACGACCAGTGATAGATAGAAAAACCTCATCTAAAGTTGGTTTTTGTACACTTAATTCTGCCAGTTGAATGCCAGCCTCTCTAAGTGTGATTAGCAAATCCGTTACTCTGTCTGCATCAGCCATGGGCGCTGTAATTTTCCCACCTTCCGTAGATACAGCTGACTGAACGTTAAGCACTCGCTCCACCATTAAGCGAGCTTCCTGCATATATTGTTCGTTTTGAATACTTAAATGCAAGGATGAGGTGCCGACCGATTCTTTCAGTTCATTTACTGTACCTTCTGCTACAACTTGACCACGGTCAATAACCGCAACTCTGTCCGCTAATTCATCGGCCTCCTGAAGATATTGTGTTGTTAGCAGTACCGTCGACCCTTCATTTACTAATCGCCGGATCGTTTCCCACATTTGGTTGCGAGTTCTTGGGTCTAATCCAGTAGTCGGTTCATCCAAAAAGATGAGAGGGGGTTGAGCAATAAGACTTGCGGCTAAGTCTAGTCGGCGGCGCATACCCCCTGAGAAATTTTTCAATGGGCGTTTTGCCGCTTCCATTAACCCAAATTCCTCTAGTAAATTCAATGCCTTACGCTTTGCATCGGTACGCCCCAGACCTAACAAACGGGAAAAAATAATCAGATTCTCCATAGCGCTGAGCGATTCGTCAACGGAAGCATACTGACCTGTCACTCCAATTAATTGACGCACAAGCTGCGGCTCCTTCTCCACATCATATCCAAAAATCTGTGCTGAACCGGCATCTGCTTTCAATAACGTTGCCAATATTCTAATCGTCGTTGTCTTCCCCGCTCCATTTGGACCGAGTACCCCATAGATCGTGCCGGCTCGAACGTTCAAATCTACCCCATCAACTGCGCGATTATCACCAAACGTTTTGACTAATCCATGTGCTTCCACAGCCCAATCTTTATTTTCTATAACGGTTCTTTTACTAGTTGTTCGATTCAATCTAAATCCTCCCTCTTATTCGTTATTGATTATGTAGAGAGAATAACCTATTTTTGTGAACTGAATATGAACTAAAAATAAAGTGAAACTCCATCAGTGGGGGTTTTCTTCATTCCCCACTGGTGGTTAGCTAAACCAATCGGATTTTAACGGGCAGTTGATTCCCCATCTATCTTTCTCGTTTCTCTCTATATCTTGAGATGGGAGTCTTACTGCCCGTTAAAGCGGGATAAAAAAAGAGACATAAATGCTGTCTCTTAATATTCATGATTTTTTATATTTGAAAGGTTTATTATTTCTGAGGAAATAATTCTTTTATGTTTACCTATATTTACAAACCATACAGGTTCCGTTAAAAAACCGTTAATTGGTTAAAAGTACTCATTAGTTCAATAATAACCAATACTTTATCATCGTTGAAGATCATATAGTGTTGTAATAATGTCACTTATATTTTCTTTAATTCCTTGAAGATATGAAACCTCCTTTGAGGAATTCCAAGCTATAATAGATAAACTGACCGCTATTATAGCAAGACTTACAACCTTTATATATTCCAGTTGGCCTTTTTTCATTTATAATAACCTCCCGTATTTTTTCCGCTATCTACCTTATTCATGAAAATTGATAATAATAATTAATTATTTCACTCATAAGCCTCACCTATGTTTTATCACTTTTAATACGATAAAAAATCTTTAAATCCTTCTTATGCTAAATGGTTCGATTCATAAAGAAAGACGCTTTTAAAAAAAGCGCCCTTTAGATAAAATTTTTCTTTCATAAACATGGAAGAAATAATTATATAGGTTTTTTTATTCATAACCCCTTTTTTAACTTTCTTATCCATACAACAATTAAAGAAAATTTCATATGTAACACAACTTTTTGGGGCCATTTATTTTTTAATCTTTTACTTTTATTGAGGTTCCTTGATAAGCTAAACCCCAAGTCACTCTTATAATAACACTATAATTTTTCGCTTTTTTCTAATTGTTTGACTTTTATTATTCAGCTTTGTTCATTAATTCTTTCATTGATGCCTCATTCATGGGACCTTCAATGATGTCAACCATGTTTCCTTTGGTATCGATCATATAAGTCGTTGGCAGCGTAAGTACTTGATATGTACTACTTGCATACCCTTCTTCATCTAACAAAACTTCAAAAGTTAGCCCTTGTTTTTTCACAAATTGGGCAACCGATTCTTTTCCCTTATCCTTATTTGTTACGTTAACTGCTAAAATTTCAACACCTTGATTTTTGTACTCTTCATAAACCTTTTGCATATGTGGCATTTCTTCTTTACAATGTGGACACCATGTTGCCCAGAAATTTAAAATCACCTTTTTACCTACATAATCTGATAAATGTACGGTCTTACCTTCTAACGTTTTCAACTCAAAATCTGGTGCTACATACTCTACTTTAGATGTCGTATTTTCTTTTTCATTAGTAGCTGTTGTTTCGGCTTTTTTAGCTGGTTCAGTTGTTTTCACTGTTTCTTTCTCACCTATTGTTTTTTTCTCGTTACCGAGGACACTTATTACAACCATCGTTATTAAACCCATGATTATAATGATAGAAATCCAATTTTTAACCAATGGAATACCTCCAATTTTATAAATGAATCCACGAATAAATCCTAAAGGGCAGTAATGATGAAACTTCCATCAGTGAGGGTTTTCTTCATCTCCCACTGATCCTGATGACCAATATCTTGTTGACCCGAACCAATCTGGCTATTACGGGCGTTTTCCCATACCTATTTCTTCACTTCTCTCTCACTCTTGAGGTATGGGTACTGCTCATTAATGCGGGATAAAACAGATTATTTTCAACTAATGACACAAAGCGAAAACCCCTAACGTGATTTGTCTCAACAACAATGACGACACACGAGTTTTCGCTTTTCTATTCATTCAAAATGGTAAATATTTAGCTTTTGTTATTGAAAATTACTGTGCTGCTTTATCAACCTCGTATTGATAATCCATTCCCTTATTATTCGTTTTCGCATATTCACTGATATTTTCTAATTTTTCAGCTACTACATTTTCTTGGCTCACACCTAGGTAGTTTGCTGCACTTGATAAATCTGTGAAATGGAAAAGTTTCCAACCCATGATTCCTTTAGCTGTTTCATCAGCTCTATATTTTACAGTTACTGCATTTTCAACTTCAATCCAGTTATTTAAGCGTGGGGTTGCTGCACCATAATCACGAACATATTTATGAACAAATGCTATACCATTTGCATGTTCTTGATGATACATACATCCAATTCTACAAAAATAATGCGTATATCCTTCTTGATCGATCGCCTTGGCAGTATACACTTTATTGGGGTCAGTGTTATAAAGATCCATCCGACATACTTCACAATGTACACCAATTTGTGTTATCTCTGAAAAGTCAGAGATCCCATCGACAGTAATTGTTTTTACGGCTTGATTCCCTAATTTGTCCTCTGCATACACCGTATAAACACCATTTTTTAGTGCGATAATTTTATCTTTTTGACTCGCACTTTGTAATGGCGCTATTCTTGATCCTTCATCAACGAAGTATTTTACATCCTTATTTCCATATGCCCATTTAAGATCTTGAATCCCATTATCATCAGTCGTTGAAAATTGTATTTTTTTACTGACGGCTGTTGTATCACTTTCTGGTATTGAAAGTGTGATTGCTGGTGCCGTTTTATCAATATTTGAGATGGTGATTGTTTGAACATGCGTGTTTCCTGCGCTGTCTTTAGCGTATACTGTGTATGTTCCATTTGTTTTAATGTTAAATGTGCTGCTTGTAAATTTTGTACCATTCTTTGTGAAGTACGCAGCTGTTTGATTACCACTTGCCCATTTTTTTGATATTACCTTCACATTATCATGAATCGAAGCAGTTACTGTTACATTTTTGTTTGTAACATTCGTTGTACTTGGATTTAATGAAATAGTTGGATTTGTTTGATCGATATTAGAGATTTTGATTGTTTTTGTTCTTTTATTACCGTTATTGTCTAGAGCGTACACTGTATATGTTCCATTTTTACTTACTGTAAAAGCGTTAGCTTTCATTTTTGTGCCTGTAGTTGAAAATTTATTTGCGGACTTTGCACCGATTGCCCATTTTTTAAGGGTCACTTTCTTATTATCTGTCACAGTCACTTTCACTGTGATATTTTTATTCGTTGGCTTTGTTGTACTTGCTTTTAATACAATACTTGGCGCCTCTTTTTTATATTTTGCCTTGGCACTAGCTTTAATGGTTGTTAATTTAACCTTTTTTAATATTACATTATGTTTCTTTTTATAATTTTTAATATATTTGTCTGCAGCTGCTGCTTTTGAGAAATAAATTTTTTTGGAAGCATTTATTTTAACGATTGTGACTGAATTTAACGCAACCCATTTTCTTGTATTATAATCTTTTACTTTCTTTGCGAATGTAACCCCTTCATTTAATTCATCATATAACAATGAATTGACATCCTTATAATAAACTACTTTTCCATTTTTAATAGCTTGCACATCTTTAGTTGCTGCAAATACACTCGAACTATGATTACCACTTAAAGTTGCTATTAAAAAGACACATAACAACAATTCGAATCCTAAATGTTTTCTCATTCTCTCTATTCTCCTTTTTATTTATATTTTTTTATATATTTATTGATATTTCTGAATACTTTCTTTTTGAACAGTTTGAAATGGAACAATTTTTGTACCTGAATGTTTGGCAATATAATTCTTTGCTTCATCTGCTTTAGCAAAATATATATAACCATCGTCCATTGGTGAAACTAGCGATGTTTTAACATAAGTTGCCTTTTCAGTTTGAATCCAATTCAATGTTTTGTAATCACGAACATACTTTTTATTCGTTTCGCGATTCTTCACTTCATCGTAAAGCAAGCAACTAATATCATCGTAATAGACAACTTTTCCGTTTTTTTTGATCGCTTGTGCTGAAAAAACCCCTAAAGGAACGTTTTGTTGATAAACAACCATATTGCAGAATGCACAATTCGTATTCTTCGGCACATCTTTCTCTAAACTTGATACAACTGTAGGTTTACTTGGCTTTGTTGTATTCTTTTTTTTTCCACATTGCTACTAAACTGACCTTTATATCTGTTGATCGCTTTTTTTCTAATGGTACTAAGTTTTACGATTTTACTTGTTTTGTGTTTAGCGACATATTTCTTTGCTTGAGACTTACTAGCAAAGGAGATATAGCCCCATCCCATAGGCGACTGCAAGTTTGTCTTGACGTATGTTGCCTTCTCCGCTTTGATCCATTTTAGCGTTTTATAATCACGCACGTACTTTTTATTTTTGGTTTTATGTTTGACTTCATCGTATAAAAGACACCCAATATCATCGTAATAAACAACCTTACCGTTCTTTTTAATGGCCTGTGATGAAAAAATACCCATTTTACTTTTCTTTTGGTACACAACCATATTACACAATGCACATTTTGAATGTTTAGGTACATCTTTTTTTAAACTAGATGTAGCTGCCTCAGCATCCACTTGGTGATGCTTATTGTCGATAGAACCTACAGAGATGATGCTTAACAATATAATTCCTGAAACGAATAAAAATAATTTCTTCAATGTTTACAATCTCCTTTCAATCAATGTCTGTCAATTATCAATAATACAAAACAGATGTGAAATAAGATAAAAGGAACTGTGAAATAATAGATAAATTTTACTAAAATAGTTGCTAACATAGGAATTTTTGAATACTTACTATTTCCGACTAAAAGAAAAGCGAAAACTCATACATCGTCATTGCCGTCGAGACAAATCACGTTAGAAGTTTTCGCTTTATGTTATCAGTCTATTAAATTTATTTTTGCCATTACCTTTTTTAGATTTTTCCATCAGAAAAGGAGTCAACTATATTTCAAGTAGAAGTCATACGAGAATATGAATTTTCTTACATAATAGGGAACGTTGGCTTCACGCTTATGCAACGGAACAACTTGAAAAAGAAAAGACAGAAGCTATTCATATGGGGAGTACGGGTCAAAACCCTCCCATACTCGTGATATGGTTCCCCGTAATATATCTAAATGAGGGTTTTATTACCCTTTTAAGTTATCAATAACGTATCATTAGCGTATTAATTATTTATTTAAAGTCCCAAAATAACGTATCATTAAGTTATTATAAATTGTTTTATAAAGGAAGGTGAATTATTTTGTACCAGCCTAAATTTAGTTATTCCCAATCGATTGTAAAAGATTTAATGTCAATAGAACGTTCTCGAGCAATAGTTGAGTTAATGCCCATACCAGCGCATATCGAAACTGACCTAAAAGAACAAGCTAAATTAAAGGCGACGCATTATTCTACGCGTATAGAAGGAAATACCCTTGATTTAGAACAAGTTGCTCGTATAGTTAAACAAAAACAAGATGATTTCAGAATTCCTGTTGAAGAAGAAGTAAGAAATTATTGGGAGGCTCTTTCCTTTTTATCGCGAGAAAAACAGAAACAAACTCCTATTACTGAGGTCTTTATTAAACAACTTCATTCTATTATCGTAAAGCACGGTGCTGGTAGAAAATCAACAAAAAGCAACTATCAGGACGCAATGCCACCCGGTGTATTATTTGCTGTATATGATAATCAAACAAGACAACCAGAATATATTCCTCCCGAATATTCAGATGTCCCACCATTAATGAAAGCATTGGTTAAATGGATTAACAGAGAAAAAGAAATTCCTGTTCCTATTAAAGCTGCTATTGCAACTTACCAACTGCTCACAATTCATCCATTTGAAGATGGTAACGGTCGAACAGCACGTGCCTTAGCCTCATACATTCTTTCAATAGCTAATTATGATGTTAAAGGATTTCATTCAATGGAAGAATACTACGTGGAAGACTTACAGGGATATTATAAGCATTTACAAATGGGATTACCTGCTCTTTATTATGATGGGCGTGAAAATCCTAAAGATTTAGCTCCTTGGATTGAATATTTTTTAAGAATCATGGCATTAGCCTATGAAAAGGTGGCTAATCTTTCAATTAAATTTGCCACTACTCCATCAGATCCAAGGATACTTTCATTAGAGCCAAAAGAAAAAACACTGTTGCGGTTCCTTATAGAACGTAATCGACCCACTAAACCTAAGGAAATTGCAGAGTTATTTCAAGTAAAGCCTATTACTAAATGGGCAGCAACTTGGCTAGATAAGGGTATTATTGAAGGAGCAAGTGGTAAGGAAAGAATCACCTCGTATCGAATTGGAGAAGCATATAAAGATTTAACCCTAAATGATTTAGGATATAGAGAAGACTAACGAGAAAAATAAAAAAATACAAGCCGATTTCTTATTTAAACATAAAAAATCGGCTTATATTATAAAATCTACAAAAACTTCATTTACTTATGATACGGTTCCCCGAAGCGAGTCTAAATGTGTTTTTTTCTGTTTTAACAAGTTACATAATTTTCTCACTCAAACAGACGAAGATCAGGTCAATCAAGGTCACCATGAAGAATTTTAAAACAGTTGAAACAAGCTGTGATCATAATTGAAATGTAATCCTTTTGATTCTGAGTGAGAGCGGGCTGTATAAAGCTCGAGTGACGATCCTGGAGAAGCACCAAGAAGCGGTTTCTGTAACAAAGAACCTTCCTCTGCTTAAATTTTGAAAGAGGTTTGCTGTATTCTCGTAGAGTTTTATCGTGCTTCCTTGTAGCAGGTAGGATCGATTCATTTAAATCAGCGGTTTTTCATATTTGATCTCTTTTGGTTCCGGTACACGGGCTAAGACAGCAATACCAACTAAAAATAGAATGATAAGACTAAATACCCCCATATTGGAATGTCCCGTCATCTGTGCAATCGCGCCAACTAATAAAGGGCCCATAATCGATGCAAATTTTCCAAAAATATTATAAAAACCAAAGAACTCATTTGAATTTGCTTTCGGAACTAATTTTGCAAAATAGGAGCGGCTTAACGATTGAATACCACCCTGAGAAGTTGCAACCAACATAGCCAGAATCCAAAAATCTAACGTGGTTTTTAAGAAATAGGCATAAATACAGACGATGATATAAATGATAATACCTACATAAAGCATCTTTTTACCGGTAAACCTGTCTGATAATTTACCATAAAGAATGGCAAAAGGTGCAGCAACAACTTGTGTGACAAACAGTATCACCAATAGATTCGTCGAGCTGATTCCAAGGTCAGATCCATAAGCTGTTGACATGGTAATGATGGTTCCAATACCGTCAATATAAAAGAAATAGGCAATTAAAAATAAGAATACACTACGATATTGTTTTACATTTTTAAATGTTTCCCCCAGCCGTTTAAAACTATTGATAACCGGGTTTTTTTCAGGTTCAATGAAGTATTGTTGCTGAACATTTTTGAGGAGGGAAATCGTAAATAATCCCCACCAGACAGCTGTAATCAAAAAGGCAATTTTACTTGCAATTATAGCGGAGATTGGCAAGACTCCCTGCTGTGCTAAGATAATAATGACAATACTAATAAGAAAGGGAATCGTACTCCCGATATAGCCCAGACCAAAGCCGTGGGCAGATACTGCATTCATTTTTTCTTCGCTCGTAATGTCTACAAGAAAAGCATCATAAAATACATTCGCCCCAGCAAAGCCAATCGCTGTAAAGGTATAACAGATTAATAATAAAAGCCATTTTTCAGAAGGGATAAAGGCAAGCATGGCAGTAGAGAGAACACCTACAAAAAAGAAGAATGTAAAAAATTTCTTTTTATAGCCTTTATAATCGGCAATGGTTCCAAGGATGGGCCCGAGCATAGCCAATATGAAGGTGGCAATGGCAATGGTGTACCCTAAATAGGCCGTAGAATTGGCAGCACTAATTCCTGCCTTCGTTGCTGCTGCCTTATAAAATAGTGGGAAAACAGCGGTAGAAATAATAATGGAATACGCTGAATTTGCCCAGTCATAGAACATCCAGCTGTTCTCTTGTTTTGTAAACCTCTTCATTATCTACTCCCCCCAGTTACATGTACACTTCCAATATGACATAAAACGGATTAAATAATGGGTAAATATTAAAATTTAATATAATTTTTACAGTTGTAATAATTGCTTGATCACGTTACCATCTGTTTCCTCGGTTCAAATCCCAGCAATCTAGAAAGTTGAGCCTTTATCTACAAGAAAATCTTCTTTTCTAGATGAGGCTATGAGCGTCTAAAAATTCTACAGGGACTGTTTTTGGCTTATCTTCCATGCTAGAGAATAAAAGGTCATTCCTTTTTTTATTACTATGGATATCTTTTAGAGGCCTCATTTCAATCTGCTCCTTTGTTATACTCATAGTATTATATTTTCCTCCTTCAAAAAATTAAACTTTTCTCTCTATTACCATAAAATTAGATGAAATTCTCTAATAAACCATACTCTTTTATTTATAATTAATTAGTAATTTTTGCAATTAATTCATTCTCCATATACAAACTAAACTGAATTGGCGATCTAAAATCAAATAATCCCATTTTAGGGTTATTTGTGATATGGTTCACCATGATGGATGTAAGTGCGTTTTTTTATTAATGCCATTCAATTTCATCTAATTTCTTTAATAATGTTTTCCAATTATTATCTTTATACCAAGTGATTTTCCCATTAGAGATTGTTCCAAGATTAACCTCCCATATAGGTTTGAGTTCTATAGAGTCCTCATAATATTTCCAATTTATTCCGTTAGTAAATATAACTTTTTTATATGAATTTAGATGTCCTTTTAGCTGGTCTATATGTTTTTCTAAATTTTCATCTATATATTTTACTTCAATAGCTCCTAAAATAGACGCTTTATTGCTTGCAACTCTTTCTCGAACAACAAAATCTGGAAATCCTGATTCCCCTTTAAATACATTAGAAAATTCAGTGCCTCTTCGTGCAGAAACATCTCTTAATGAAATTACTTTACTATGTTTTCTTTCTCTGATGATACAAGCAATTATGGAGTATAAATCACATTCAACACGGTTTTGCGCTCGTATCAAATCAATCTCATCAGTATACATAGCAAAATCATTTGCTAATGACATGTGCTATCACCCTATCTAATATATGATTTTCTTTTCTAATACGTATTGTATCAAATTATGGTATATATTAAAAATTAAGGTTTTTATATGAATTAGCGATTTAAAATCGAGCGTAGAGAACGATTTCCGCCACCACAAGAGCAAACACGTAAGTGAAAAAAACTATGATGATTAATAAAGCCGATGAAAACGATTTTCACAACGTTTTCATCGGCTTTTTCTTACCCGCACTTACTTATGATACGGTTCACCCTTCATAATCCGAAAACTACGATAAATCTGCTCGATTAAAACAAGCTTCATCAACTGGTGGGGGAGGGTCATTTTGCCAAATGATAATTGGTCGTCTGCGCGATTTAGGACATCTGTGTGCAAACCTAATGAGCCTCCGATGACGAAGGCAATTTTACTGTGACCATATGTAAGGAGATTTTCAAGATCTTGTGACAGTGCTTCTGAGCTGCGCATTTTGCCATTGATGGCGAGCGCAATGATATAGTGATCTGGCGTGATTTTGGCGAGGATTCGCTCTCCTTCTTTCTTTTTCACAATCTCCATTTCGGCTTCACTTAATTGTTCAGGGGCTTTTTCGTCAGGAACTTCTATGAGATCGATTTTGGTATATCCGCTAAGACGTTTGACATATTCCTCGATGCCCATTTTCAAGTACTTTTCTTTTAATTTCCCAACGCTTATAATAGTAATACTCACAGGTTATCCACCTTTACGTTAAATTTACAAACACATTATCCACAGGAGTTATGCACATATCCACAGGGTATTTCAATATATTGTGTACGCTCATTTGTTCGCCACAATATATGTCGCTTGCTCGTCGCAATAGCTACATTTTGTGGATAACTTTTTTTCCTCTTCTACTTTTTCCATAATTGGAATTTCTTTTTCTGTTGCAACAAACATATCCAAAGCCCGTCCTATATGGGTTTCACAGCTATATATTTTCAAAATATTTCATCCTTTCGATCTTTTAGATTTCCACAGACTTATACACATTTTATGAGATGTTATCCACAACCTATTGTAACAAAAGAAAAGCAAGCAGGAAAGACAGGGTTTTTCTTTCCTTACTCGCTTTGTATAATGTTTACATTAAATTTTAGTTATCCACATCATTGTGTTTTGGTGCTATCTGCTAATGTTACTGTTTTTTGAATTATTTCCCCGTTACGATAAGCTTTGATTTTTACTTGATCGCCTACATGCTTTTTGTTGTAAAGGATCTTACGTAGAGCAATCGAATTGTCGACCTTTTCCCCATCCATTTCAACAATCACATCATATTTTTTTAATCCTGCCTTTGAAGCTGGTGAATTGCTGACCACTTCACTAATAACAATACCAGATGTGACTTCCTCAGGTAATTTTAGAGTTTGTCTTTGATGATATTCTGGAACATCTGTTAAATCAATTAGCGCTACTCCAATTGAAGGTCTTTCTACTTTACCAGTTTGTTGTAATTCATCAATTACAGGAATCGCTGTGTTGATTGGAATAGAGAAACCTAACCCTTCAACAGTTGATTCGGAAATTTTCATAGAGTTAATACCAATAACTTGTCCTGCAAGATTTACTAAAGCACCACCACTGTTACCTGGGTTAATAGCTGCATCTGTTTGTAAAACTTCTGCTTGCCAATCTTCTGTGCCATCTTCGTTCAAGTCAACTGGAACTGTACGATCTTTACCAGAAATGACCCCTGTTGTTACAGAACCATAGAAATCCATCCCTAATGGATTACCAATCGCAATAACAGATTCACCTTGTTTTAATTTATCTGAATCGCCAAAAGTAGCAACTGTTTTTACCTTTTTACTTGAAATAGAAATGACAGCTAGATCCGTCCAAATATCTGTACCGACAAGTTTTGCTTGTTCCTTTGAGCCATCAGAGAAAGTCACTTCTAGTCTTTTGGCTCCCTCGACAACATGATTATTTGTCACAATATAGGCTTTATCGCCCGCTTTTTTATAAATAACTCCTGAGCCACTGCCAGCCTCTTGATTCGTTCCGTCATTAGTTTCACTGTTTGAAGAACCGCTATCCCTACCATCTTGGAATGGAAAATCACCCCATAAATCATTGGATGTTTCTTGAATATTGGTAATACCAACAACCGCATCCTTTGTTTTTTCAACGGCATCCGTAATATTGGTTGATACTTCAGTTGATACTTGAGGTGTTGTCGTTTTGTTTGTAGTGGTCGTTGTACCTGTGTTGGATGTATTCGTACCATTCGGTAAATAACCAACCATCGATGGAAGCAGAAGCCAAATAAGTAATGCACCAACGATGACTCCAACAATACCACTAAAGAAGTACCCGGCTTTACTACCACTTTTTCTGTTACTTCGTGTTTCATCATTATCATAATAGCCCATATGATTCATCCTTTCTATCGTTCTTCTGCCTTTTGATATTTTTACTTTATACTGCAAAGATTAAAATCAGATGAAAATAAATTTAAAATCAGTTCAAAATACAAGAAAATATCAGTGAACTTACTTTAAGTTCCCCATTTACACATAAAAAAACCCCCAAAATGGAGGCGGCCACTGAAAAAATGTAGTAACACAAAAATTTATAGTATATATATGATCTTAATTGAAGTAGAATTAGCTTCGCTTTCCGTGGGCGAACTGCCGAGCCTCCTCGTCCGCTTCGCTTCCTGCGGGGTCTCGTCTAGTCCGTTTTCCCACAGGAGTCTACGCTAATTCCACTTCAACAAAGATAGTAATATCGGATTTTTATTATAAAAAAGCAGTAAGACCTCATTCCTCAATTCTCTCGCTAAAGACCAGAGAAGAAAGCCTGAAATCAACTGACTGTAAATACCTGATTGGTTCAACTAACATACCATGGTGATAAAGAAAACCCATACTAGAGATTTTCATTTTACCCTGCGTTAACGGACAGTAAGACCCCCTACTTTAAGTTTTAGAGAAAAAAGATAGAGGGGAATCAACTGCCACATGCGTCCTATTAGTTCGAGCCAACAAGATGTTGGTCACTAAGATGTTGCCACAGAACGTGACGCTTTTAACCTAAGTTTCTCTAGTTCAGTGGGCGATGAAGAAAACCCCCATTGATGGAAGTTTCACTTTATACTGTAACAAGTTCTGTCGGCTCATTTGCATCCGTATCATATAAATGGACAAACTCACCAGGCGTAATGCCGCATGACTGCAAAGTTTGAGAAACGCTCATTCTTGCTAAATCCTTCATGTTATTATCTTTGCTTAAATGGGAAAGATATATACGAGTTGTTTTTTGCTCAACTACTTCGCTCATGGCAACAGCGGCATCTTCATTGCTAACATGTCCAAGATCACTTAAAATACGACGCTTTACGGACCATGGATAATGCCCCATTTGTAGCATGCTTACATCGTGGTTGCTTTCAAAGACATAGGAATCCGCACCTCTTATGATACCTTTCATACGATCACTGACATAGCCTGTATCCGTGATCACAACAAGCTTTTGTCCTCTTTCATGAAAGCAATAGAACATGGGATCTGCAGCATCATGAGAAACAGCAAAAGACTCAATATCTAAAGAGCCGAATGTTTTAACTGCCTCCATATCAAATTGAAATCGTTGTTCTACAGGAATATGGCCAACTAAACCATCCATCGCTTGCCATGTTTTTTCATTGGCAAAAACCGGAATATTATATTTTCTAGCCAATACACCAACACCTTTAATATGGTCAGAATGCTCATGTGTTACAAGAATCCCACTTAGTTTTTTTATATCACGATCCACTTTTTCAAAGAGCTGCTCCATTTTCTTGCCTGTCAATCCAGCATCGACGATAAACGCATGCTCTCCGCTCTCTACATAGATGGAGTTACCTGTACTACCACTAGCTAATACACTGAACTGCATTTAAAAGACCCCTTACTGCTGCTTTTCTAATTCTAATTCCTTTTCTTTTGCATTTTGTTCGATATCAACAATTATACCATCTACTGCATTCACAAAGTAATCGGCTTCCTCTTGTTCCCCATTTTCATCTTTCGGCAACACCACATGAATATACCATGTAGGGGCCAGCACTTGTGTTTCAGTTAATGGAACAAGTGTAGAATAGCCTAGTTGCGTTTTCGTCACTGTTGAGTTAGCAGGTAAATATCCCCTATCAAAAATGATCTCAATAGCTCTTAGGGCTTTGATTAGCGTACTTTTTGCTCCAAAACTCTTTAATGAATCGAACATTTTTTGCTCATAACGTGTTATTTCTAAATGATCATTCCAATGAACCTTGATGGTCGCATTTTGATTATAATAAATCATATAACGGTCCGACTTTTGAAAGAAAATAGCTTCTCTGTTTCTTTTGTCAATCTTCCAAAGGCTATACGAATTCCCTTTATAAACGTTCTTTTCTACAAAACTAGTGAGCGCTTCTTCTGTAATAGCCGGCAAAGCGGACAATTTTATCATTTTTGCTTCAACTTCTGCATCATCATGAATCTGGATATGCTGATTTTGCAGAGAGGATAACTCTCTTACTGTAAATTGATTAATCTTTCCTGAAATATAAGACACACTTTCGCTCTCTTTTTGTTGATCTTTAATGGTGATATTCTCATCCTTTAAACGTGTAGAAATATCAGCTTGGCCAATCAATTCGACTTGCTTATCCTCATTGTATTTGTTGACATACATCGAATAAAGAAAAACATTCAATATCGAGAAAACAATGATAAATATCGTTTTCGTTTTATTCCAATCCAACCTGGCCACCTCCTACTGTTGGTGATGACAAAGGTGACCATTTACCATTTGCCAAGTAGAACCATGTTGGTTTAAATATAAAAGCATTTTGCCCGTTTTTTGTTAAGAAATAACCTGGTCGGATTTCTTCAATATCTTTAAAATTAACGGTTTTTAACTTCATCAGATTATTGATAACCTCTTGACCACTCATCATTGATAAACTTGAACTCTCAAGGCTTGGTACAAGTTTGTAAAATGGTCGAGTATATCGTGCAATACGATTGTCTCCCCAAACGGTTACTATCTGTGTAGAGGTGTCTAAAGAGTCTGCATATACAGGATAATCCTCCACATATAGTTGATAATTGATCCTATTATTCTTGTAATCTAAAGATTCATATCGAAAGTCTCCCGTCCAGCCACCATGTTCATTGATAAAATCAAATGTACTTAAAATAAGCTTTGATTTTTCTAATACCTCATGATTATCTGAAGCAGCTGTATTGACAAAGTCTAATACTCTTTTATTATTATCCACTGTCATCATGGAAACGTCATCCGAATAATTCTCTTTTGCATTTGCATCGTTTATACTATTCTTTACAATCTTTGGATTATTAAATAGTGCGTTAGTAAACCGGTCAATAGATACATTATTAATAATATAGGCGGACTGTATCATCTTTGATTTTTTCGCTGGCAAATAAAGAGCACTATCTTTGTCACGAGTAAATACAGCGTAATTTTCTAAGCTATGTGATGAATTAACAACCTTTTTTTCAAACATCGATTTATTCTTCACATGTATTTCTGCTTTATATAATTGTTTTTTCTTTGTATTTGCAAAAAATACTGTCAATTCATCTGATGATGCCAGCTGATTCCAAGAAATAATCATTTTGTTAAATGATATATTAGGTGCTTTCTCTCCCGTAGTTGGTAATATATTTTGGAAAATAGAGTATGGTATTTCCGCTGAGAAGAAAAGCGTACAGCGTTTATCCTCTGCTACTAATTGATCCATTTTTGTATCATTGAAATTATTACTTACTAGTGTAGGATTTGTTACTCGCCAATTTTGCATTTGCTCCATCGTGCTTTTCATTTCCCCAAAACGTTCTGTTCCGCGCCAAACACCATTCTCATGAAATATCATTCGATATGGTTTAATAATATCTGTAATATGTGTTTTCTTATCTATTAGCATCTCAACTGCTTTGGTTTTTTCAATCGTTTCATAATTCGGTTTGTAAGTCCAAATAGAAAATGTCAACGTAATGCTTAAAAACACTAAGACAAAGAGTACGACAGACTTAATCTGTTCGATATATTTCAATCCCACTCACCTGCCTCATCATCTTCATACGGTAAAGTAAAGAAGATGGTTGTCCCGATTCCTTCTTCACTTTCTGCCCAAATATTTCCCCCATGCGCTAAAATCATTTCCCGAGAAATAGCTAACCCTAATCCTGTACCACCCATTGAACGAGCTCTTGCTCGATCCACGCGATAAAAGCGATCAAAAATACGCTCTACATTTTCTTTTGGTATGCCCATACCATCATCTGAAATCATGACCGTCAGTACGCCTTCATTTGCTGTCATACCAAAACGAATATTACCGCCATCTGGTGAATACTTTAAAGCATTAGAAATAATATTATCGATTACTTGAGTAATCTTATCTGTGTCGATCTCAACATAAATCGGCATAGTAGGGAGCATGCGTTTGAATTCAACATTTTTGGATCTGGACATTTCAAATCGGTCAATAATGCGGTTAAAGAATTTGTTGAAATCGATATAATCTGCATTGATCTCGTATTCACGACTATCCATTCTTGAAAGTTGTAATAAGTCATTGACTAAACGAATCATTCTTTCTGTTTCTGTTTGCGTGACATTCAAAAACTGTGGAGCCAGTTCTTTGTTTTGCCAAGCACCATCCGCTAATGCTTCTAGATAGCTTCGCATCGTTGTAAGGGGCGTACGCAATTCATGTGATACATTGGATACAAATTCACGACGTTCCATTTCAATCTTCTCTTGTTCCGTAATATCATGCAGCACCGTAATCACTCCATTAACAAACCCTGTTTCTTTTTGAATCACGGAAAAATTTGCACGCCAAATGTAAGGACGATCAGGTGAACTGAAATCTAGATTAATAGAATCCTTCATATGGATCAAATCTTCGAATGTATATTTTTTTTCTAAACCTAAAACAGATACCAATGGTCTTCCTGTCAATTCGTGATATTCGCCATTTAACAGTTTTCGAGCAGGTGTATTAATGAGGATTATTTTCCCCCTTCGATCTGTTGCAATAACACCATCTGTCATATTAGTCAATACGGAAGCCAACTTTCTTCGTTCACCTTCCGTAATCGATTGAGCTTCTTGCAACCTGTTTGTTAAATGGTTGAAAGCAATTGCCAGTTGCCCGATTTCATCATTCCCGTATACTTTAACCTTTCTCGAAAAGTTGCCCTTGGCCATCGCCTGAGCTTGTCTACGCATATCCGAAATCGGCTTCGTGATGGTCCTAAAGATAAAAATCCCTAAAATAATGGTAATCGCTAATGCTAATGCTGTACCACCTGCTAGGATCTGATTAATCTCATTCATCTGTTCAAATATTCGTTCAATATTTGATTTCACATAAACTGTCCCTATCACTTTGCCATTCTTGCCATTCGACTTGATAGGAGTCGCGACAACCCACACTCTTTTTCTAGTCTTGTCATCAAGGGCAATTTTTTCATATGGCGTTTGTGAATTGATCGATTGACGTACAAGCGATTCCATCGAACGCTGACCAACGATTGATTGGTTACTCATATCAGAAGTTGCCAAAATACGATAGTGAGCGTCTATTACCCTAATTTCTTTAATATCCTCTGAAGACAAATTCAATACACCCTTCAGACTCTGTTCAAGCGTTGGATCACTATCCGTACGCTCTTTTAATAACTCTTCTTTGACACTGAAATTTACAAGCTTCAAACGGTCTGTAATGGATGTTTCAAAATTATCTTTTAATGTTTGTTCTAACTGTTTTGCAAAATACAGCCCAATAATTTGCATTGCTATTAATATGAGCAACACATAAATCAACACAAGCTTGACCTGCACCGATTTAAAAAAACGAACCTTTTGCATTTTTCTTTACTCCTGTTCAGGATTTCTTAAATAATAGCCTACTCCACGACGAGTGACAATCCATGTTGGATGACTCGGATTATCCTCGATTTTCTCACGTAAACGACGGATCGTTACATCAACTGTTCGCACATCTCCAAAGTAATCATATCCCCATACGGTTTGAAGCAGATGTTCACGTGTCATTACTTGTCCAATATGCTTTGCTAAATAATGTAACAATTCAAATTCACGGTGTGTTAATTCGATTGCTTCCTCACGCTTTAAAACTAAATATGCATCAGGTTGTATGATAAGAGAACCAATAGCAATATCGTTATTTTCTTCAACGGCTTCTTCAGGCGTTGTCACCGTTTGATGCCTACGCATATTTGCCTTTACACGAGCAATTAGTTCGCGTGTGCTAAATGGTTTCGTCACATAATCATCAGCACCGAGTTCGAGGCCTAGTACTTTATCAATTTCTGAATCTTTGGCAGTCAGCATGATAATCGGAAGGTCATGTTTTTTTCGCACTTCTCGACAAACTTCCATACCATCACGCTTTGGCAGCATGATATCTAATAGCATTAAATCTGGTTTTATCTCCTCTACCTTTTCTAAAGCTTCATCGCCATCATAAGCACAGACTACTTTGTAGCCTTCTTTTGCTAAATTAAATTGTAATATATCTGCAATCGGTTTTTCATCATCTACTACTAAAATGGTTTCATCCACAGTCTTTTCCCCTTTCTTACTTATCAGTTTAGGTCATTCATTACTGTTAGATTCTATAATTATACATATTAACTCTACCATGCTTTTATATTATGTGCATCTTTAACAAATTCCAAAGTCTATCATTTCCCAGGCAATAATCGCCATTTATCGACAATAGAATATATCAATCCTTATTTAGTTTACCATAAAGTGAAACTTCACACAGTAGGAGGTTTTTCATCCTTCCTGCAGTGTGTTAGTCAAAATAATCGGGCTTTTATTCCTATTTATCTTCTACTTATTATCGGGATTTTGTAGACAGGAGCTTACAGCCTGCTAATAGGGCATAAACAGTCCATCTAATAATTACAGCATTGTGTAACTTCGTCCGGATTTTTTCGAGTTTGCTCGAAAAGCCCTTTTCAAAATCCGTGACATCTGCCGAACAATTTGTACATCTATAGAGAGGAGGCATCCTCTGTCGAATCAAAATAAATTTTGATGATAAAGATTTAAAAAACTCGCTTTCCCCTTGTTAGCTATGCAGATTTTTTAGGTGATTTTCTTCACTTATATATTGTGTTCAACTTATTAATTTCTAAATTTTCAGATAAAATATGTATATAAAAATTATTCTTTTAGGATTGGAGAGATCTTATGAATGATTCGAGTAGGAGCATAGAGTTCATGCTCTCGCAGGTAACAGAAGTAAACAAGACAAGTAAAAAAGTGCCCAAAAGAAAATTATTTCTAAGAATCATTATGGTGATTCTAGGGGCTTGTATCATGGCTATTGGTCTTGAACTATTTTTAGTGCCCAACATGGTGCTAGATGGAGGAATTGTTGGCATCTCTATTATCATTTCTCATCTAACCGCTTTACCTCTAGGCGTATTTATTTTCCTCTTAAACATTCCGTTTATCTTCCTCGGATATAAGCAAATTGGTAAAACCTTTGCCTTATCAACGGCTTTGGGAATTACAACTTTATCAGCTGTTACAATTGTATTTCATCGTTTAGAACCAATTACACGAGATCTATTGTTATCCACTGTATTCGGTGGTATTGTCCTTGGAATCGGCGTAGGTCTTGTGATTCGTTATGGCGGATCACTTGATGGTACTGAAATTCTATCTATTCTCTTCAATAGAAAACTACCATTTTCCGTTGGTGAGATCATTATGTTTTTTAATCTTATTATTTTCACCATTGCCGGTTTTGTGTTTACTTGGGAGCAAGCTATGTACTCAGGGTTAGCGTATTTCATCGCCTATAAAATGATTGACATTGTTATTCAGGGTTTGGATGAATCAAAAGTGGTATATATTATCAGTGAAGAATATAACGAAATCAGCAAAGCCATTATGGATCGTTTAGGACGTGGTGTTACTTATTTGAAAGGAGAGGGGGCTTACACTGGTGATTCTAAAAAAGTTATTTTTACCGTCATTACACGTCTAGAAGAATCTAAGCTGACTTCCATCGTTAGTGAATTAGATAACCATGCGTTTTTGGCCATTGGCAATATTGCTGAAGTAAGAGGCGGCCGCTTTAAGAAAAAGGATATTCACTAATAGGCAACTCGTTCCATGTTTCATCCATCTTTTTTGAGAAAAGAAACTACAAAAAGCATGAATGCTGATCGAACAACATTCATGCTTTTACATGTTCTAAAATATTGAGCGTAAATAAGCCCGATGTTTAGTTATCCTGCATAAAAACGCAGTTAGCACCACTGTGTGTAATTTTACTTAATATAGAGCTGCTAATCAAATGGGTTTACATTAGTTTTCCCAAACATCTACTAATACATTTGTTTGTTCACGGTCTGGACCCACTGAGAATGTCGCAATGCGAATACCTGTCAATTCACTCACACGTTTTACGTAATTACGTGCATTTTCAGGTAGTTCTTCTAATGTTTTGCATCCAGTAATGTCTTCTGTCCATCCTGGAAGTTCTTCATAGATCGGCTTGCATCCTTCAATGATGTGAAGATTGGCAGGATATTCCGTAATGATTTCTCCATTGTAATCATATGCAGTACAGATTTTCACAGTTTCAAGACCTGTTAATACGTCGATTGAGTTAAGAGCTAAATCTGTAATACCTGATACACGGCGAGAGTGACGAACAACAACTGAGTCAAACCAACCTACACGGCGTGGACGACCAGTAGTTGTACCATATTCACGACCTACTTCGCGGATTTGATGACCTACTTCATCAAATAATTCTGTTGGGAACGGACCATCACCAACACGTGAAGTATATGCTTTACTTACACCAATTACACGAGTCACTTTTGAAGGACCGATGCCCGCACCAGTTGCTACACCGCCTGCTACAGGGTTAGATGAAGTTACATATGGATAAGTACCATGATCCACATCGAGTAAAATACCTTGAGCACCTTCAAATAGTACCTTACCGTCTTTATCTAAAACATCATTTAATACTTTAGAAGTATCTGTCACATATTTAGCGATTTGTTGACCATAACCATAATATTCTTCAAAGATATCCTCAAATTTTAAAGGTTCTACTTCATAGAATTTTTCGAATAAACGGTTCTTTATCGCTAAATTTGAACGTAATTTTTCTTCAAAAACTTCTTTGTCTAAAAGATCTGCCACGCGGATTCCAATGCGTTGCACTTTATCTGTGTAACAAGGTCCGATCCCTTTACATGTTGTACCAATTTTTTTATCTCCGCGTGATGCTTCATCTACTTTATCTTGATACACATGATATGGAAGGATAACTTGTGCACGATTTGAAATACGTAAGTTATCTGTATTAATGCCACGTTCTTGTAAGCCCTTTAATTCTTCAACAAGCGATTTTGGATTGATAACCATCCCATTCCCCATAACAGAGTTTTTATCTTTATAAAAAATACCAGATGGAATCAAATGTAATTTAAAAGTTTCGCCTTCAAATTGAATGGTATGTCCTGCATTATCGCCACCTGAATAACGTGCGATTGCATCTGCCTTTTTAGATAGGAAGTCTGTAATTTTCCCTTTACCTTCGTCTCCCCACTGCGTTCCTACTACTACAACTGATGTCATGATCAGCACCTCCGTCAGACACTTTCGTCGTGTCCTGATTCAAACAGACTTATTGTAACAACGAAAACAAAGCAAGTCAATAAGAAATAGTAAAAAACACGAACATATCATATACGTCAGTCACCAATGTTCGTGTTTTTTATTTAATAGCCTCCTGCTGGTGCTTCAGCAGTCCAATCAACGCTAACAAATTTATTGAATTCTTTTTTAAATGCTAATTTGACCGTATCTGTTGGGCCGTTACGTTGTTTAGCCACAATAATTTCAATGGTATTCGCATCTTCTGTTTCTTTATCGTAATAATCTTCACGATATAAGAATGCCACGATATCGGCATCTTGCTCGATACTCCCAGATTCACGAAGATCACTCATCATCGGACGTTTATCTTGGCGCTGTTCAACACCACGAGATAATTGAGATAGCGCAATGACTGGAACTTCTAATTCACGAGCTAAAGCTTTAAGTGAACGTGAAATTTCTGATACTTCTTGTTGTCTATTTTGACCTGCTAAACCGCTTCCCTGTATTAGCTGAAGATAATCGATTAAGATCATTCCTAAACCATGTTCTTGCTTTAATCGCCGACACTTTGCACGAATTTCACTAACCCGAATACCCGCAGAATCATCAATATAAATGCCCGCACGAGAAAGGGTACCCGTTGCCATTGTTAGTTTACGCCAATCTTCTGAATTTAAAGCACCTGTACGTAAAACTTGCGCATCGATGTTCCCTTCTGCACAAAGCATACGCATAACAAGCTGTTCTGCACCCATTTCGAGCGAGAAAATAGCTACATTTTCATCCGTTTGGGTACCAACTGCCTGTGCAACATTTAATGCAAAGGCCGTTTTCCCAACGGATGGTCTGGCAGCAACAATGATTAAATCCCCTCGTTGAAAGCCAGCTGTTAAACGATCCAAGTCACGGAATCCTGTCGGAATACCAGTTATATCACCCTTGCGATTTTGCAAATGCTCTACATTTGCATATGTCTCAACAAGAACATCTTTTACATGCTTAAAGTCACCGGCATTTTTACGATTCGCCACTTCCATTACTCTACTCTCAGCTTCAGAGAGTAAAGTATCTACCTCATCCTCACGCGTATAGCCATCTTCTACTATTTTTGTAGCTACTCGAATCAAGCGTCGTAGCAATGCTTTTTCAGATACAATTTGAGCATAATGCCCAACATTCGCAGCTGTTGGTACAGCATTGGCAATTTCAGTAATATAGGAAATGCCACCGACGTCCTCTAATTCGTTATGTGATGATAATTCTTCTGTAACGGTAATGACATCAATGGCTTTCCCCTGATCACTCAAACGTAACATTGTTTGGAAAATCTTCTGATGAGCAGAACGATAAAAATCTTCAGGAATTAAAATTTCAGAAGCTGTGATCAAAGCCTGTGGTTCAAGAAATATTGCCCCAATGACTGCTTGTTCAGCTTCTTGGTTGTGAGGCGGAACGCGGTCCAATTGTGGATCGTTCATAAATGTCTCTCCTTACTCTTGCTCTGCAACGTGTACTGACAATATAGCCGTTACTTCATGATGAAGTTTTACAGGTACTTTCGTGACGCCTAAAGTACGTATCGCTTCTTTAAGTTCCATCTTACGTTTATCGATTTTAATACCATGGTCTTTTTGTAATTGCTCCACAATTTGTTTTGCCGTAATCGACCCAAATAGACGACCATCTTTACCGGGTTTTGCTGTTAACTCCACTGTCAAACCTTCTAAAGTTTGCTTTAATGCTTTCGCATCTTCTAATTCTTGCGCAGCATTTGCAGCGGCACGTTTATTTTGAGCTTTTAATTTTGCTAATTCAGCAGGTGTTGCTTCAACAGCACTTTTTTGCTTTAGTAATACATTACGTGCAAAGCCGTCTGAAACTTCTTTCGTTTCACCTTTTTTACCTTGCCCTTTAACATCTTTTAGGAAAATGACTTTCATACTTCCGTACTCCCTTCTAATACATCATCTATTGCTACCTTTAGTTTTTTGATGGCTTCATCGATTGTTTGTACTTCTAATTGACATGCAGCGTTTGTTAAATGCCCGCCACCGCCTAATTCCTCCATCACAAGTTGAACATTAATCTCACCTAAGGATCGTGCACTAATGCCAATTGTCCCATCATTCCGATGGGCAACTACGAAAGAGGCAGATATATCTTTCATCGTTAATAAAATATCTGCTGTCTGAGCGATTAACACCGAATTATATATTTTATCACTATCACCTCTTGCAATAGCGATTCCACTATGAACAAATTCAGCGGTCTGAACAATCTTAGAACGCTCAATATACGTACCTATATCTTCTTTTAAAAGTCGTTGTACAAGTACCGTATCTGCTCCATTTGTCCGTAAATAAGAGGCAGCCTCAAAAGTCCTTGCACCTGTACGTAATGTGAAACTTTTCGTATCGACGATAATACCAGCTAGCAAAGCTGTCGCTTCCAACATAGTTATTTTATCATTTTTTGGTTGATATTCTAATAATTCTGTGACCAACTCAGCTGTTGAAGAAGCATAAGGCTCCATATAAACAAGCATGGGATTTTTAACAAATTCCTCTCCTCGGCGATGATGGTCGATGACGACGACTTTATCAGATTTATTTAACAATCTTGCCTCTATAGTCAAACTTGGTTTATGTGTATCCACAATCACTAATAATGACTTATCTGTTATTTTATCCAGTGCTTCTTCTGGCGTGATAAAGCGATCATATAAATCAGATTTTTCCTTCACAACCTGCATTAAACGATTGATACTATTATCAATATTATCAAAGTCGACCACTACATAACCGTCAATATCATTCATATCGGCCATCTTACGAACACCGATAGCTGCACCGATAGCATCCATATCAGGCATTTTATGGCCCATTACAAAGATTTGATCACTATCCTGTATTAAATCCCTTAGTGCATGCGAAATAACACGTGCACGTACTCTTGTGCGTTTCTCAACAGGATTTGTTTTCCCACCATAGAATTTTACCTTTCCATTTGGTTGCTTGATCGCTACTTGGTCACCCCCACGACCCAGTACTAAATCTAAGCTAGATTGTGCGAGTTCCCCCAATTCTAATAGGGACTGTGAACCCGCTCCAACGCCAATACTTAATGTTAAAGATAATTTTTGCTGTGCCGTGATTTCACGAATATCATCTAGAATAGCAAATCTTTTCTTTTCTAATTCTTGTAAAATGGATTCATTCATAACCGCTATAAATCGATCGGAGTCTACGCGTTTCAGATAAATCCCATTGGTGATACTCCAATTATTTACAAGGGAAGTCACAAGGGAATTCGTTTGGCTACGTGTTTGATCATCCATACCTTGAGTAATCTCATCATAGTTATCAACAAACAGAATAGCGATTACTGTACGATCATCATAGTAAAGTGCTTCCATTTCTACTTGTTCTGTAATATCAAAGAAATAAAGAAGTTTTTCCTCCGGTTTATAAAACGCATGGTACTTACGATCTTTTAATGTAATATTAAGTTCATTTGACTCCTCATGTTTGATCAGGTTATACAAGTCGTCGGATAAAGAAAAAACTTCTTCACCAATCAATGAATCTTTTCCCAATATTCGTAGCATGTAGGGATTCGTCCACTCAATTTGAAACTGATCATTGATTAATACAATCCCGATCGGCATTTCAAGTAATGCTTCTTCTCCTACTTTTTTTAGACGGTAGGATAACATTTCAATATGTTTCTCCGTCTCTTTATAGGTGTCGGACTCAGCCTTCCAAGTAAGAACTAATATTAATATTAGAACGATTCCATACACAATTCCTGTCAATAGATTCCACATTACACATATGATAATACCTGCTATTCCGAGCAATGACAGGATGAAAAGAGGATATCGTATTGGTCGTTTTCTAAAAAGAGTACCCATAAATCTCAACTCCTTATTTTCTCGTCATGCTACTAATAAGCCCGCGGATATTAAAACCTAAATCTGTAATCCCCAGTAAAATAACAAATGAGCTTAGTGGAAAAGCTAAGATTGTACCAACATAGGCAGTCCATTTTGGCCATCCTTGCTGATACATGAAAAAGTGTATACATGAAATACCTTGTAACAGGAATAGCATACTTAAAAGAAAAGATAAATTTAATACAACTATATAAATAAATGATCCAACATCTGGCTTCATAAATAAAGTGATGATTAACACTGCAAGATAATACCATAAAATAGCGCGTGGCAATCGCAAATCTCTAAATGGCGCAAATTTTGGAACTTCTATACCCAAACGATGTAACAATGGCAAATTCACAGAAATAATAATAAACGTTAAAAAAAAGACTAGCGATGTTATAATCGTCGGCATGCCCATTTGTATAGTATCGATCATTGTATTCAATTGTTCAGCTGAGATTGGTGCCTGCCCTGTCATTGCCTTCGCGATCTCATTTGATTTCTCATAACTTTCGCGAATATTCATCGTCATTTCTTTCAAAATATCTATATTGAATAATTTAACAGAAACAATATACTCGATTGTAATAGAAATCAACACCACAAATGCTGTGGTCATCAATAAAAAGATTTTACTTTTCTTTGAACGTATTATATCACCAATAACAAATCCAATAACCGCAACCACAATAGCTAGAGGCAAAGTCATGATCCCACAAATCAAGGTTGACATGGCAACACTAACAATTGCGACTAATAGCGAGGAACTACGGCTATACTTTGCACTATACCAAGCAACTGGTAGAGAGATAAACCAAATGGTTACGATATTTAGCAGTGGTATATATGTAGAGATGGCTAATAATATCGTAAACAATGCGACCATCATAGCGCCATGCGTAATTCTTCTTGTCTGATTTTCCGGCATTTAAAACCTTCCTTTTCGTAAAGAAAATCTATTGTTTTATCTTACTATTGTACCATGTTTCATGATATCGAACAAAAGCTTGCGAGTATTAAATTAGACGATTATATGTGAATTATATGCCAATTATTCATTTAAAGGATATATTTTACAATTGAAATTATAAAGTGAAGTTTTGACATGGGGAGGATTTTTTCATTTTTAGTCTAACTGTTTGTTAGTTGAACTAATCCTGTTTTTTTACAGAGAGTGGATCGCCCACTTACTCGTTGCTTTTTGCTTGCATCTTGAAAACGGGAATCATACTATCTGTTACAGCAGTGGAGCAAGATAAAAAGACTAGCGCAAGACAGCCTTCTAGTAATCCTTTGGCTCCCAAGATTAAAATAGCAGCATCTCCAATTACTTTCAGACAGCAATCAAAGAAATAAAAAAACAAATAGAGAAAAACAGTTACTTTTCTCCACTTGCTATGTTTTAGAAACTTTCAGATGGCATTTTGCTTGATTGACTGTCACTCAAAATTTATTCGATTATCCTTTGGAAATGCCATCTATCTTCCAACTATTTCGTATGATTAGTTTTTGATCCTTTTTTTATTCTCTTTCATTTTCAATAGGCAGATCATTATAAGGATATTCGATAAAGTTAGCGATAAAATCCCAACCTTCCCCATCGAAACCAATCCAAAGGTAAAATTTTTCTTCTAATTGGTTCATCGAATAGTTGAAGATAAAGCGATACTGACCAACTTCATCATTTGGGGCAATTTCGATATATTTTTCGGAAGATAGTAAAACACTATCATTATTGTAAGCATCTAAATAAATCTTTTGAAAATGTTGAGCTAGATCTGCTTCGTTTTCTATTTTTGCTAGATGATGATAGTTTCCTTTACCTACTTTTTTCACTTCGGCTATTTCTGAGATATTAATATCAGTTGATCGATTAAGCACATGTACATATAGTGGATATCTATCTAATTTCCTTAAAAACTGTTGTAACAATACCTTATATGCCTCAATTAAATGTTCTTCACTAGGAGCAATAACAAAAGAAAATTCAACCTTTCCCCTTTTTCCATTTTTAAAAATATAGGAAAAATCGTCACCTATTAATAAATCACTTAAAGAAAACTCCATTTACCACACCACCTTATATTTTGAGGATGTCCTATGTACACACTTATTTTTAATAATTGTTTCGGCACCTGATTTCTAAAACTCAATCTCAAAACTTTGCAGAGACAATTAAGAATTCAAATCCTATTTTTTCCATTTTTTTTGAAACAACGGCTTTGTTGAGGATTAACGTAGCGTTAGTACAAAGAGGATAAATCCCTATCTGTGTCTATCTCAAGCACAACATAAATATTAAATTGACAAGTATTTTATTGGTTATTTTTAAAAAGCTTATTTCTTGAAAACTTTTAAAAATTACATAATAAATAATATAATTTTTAAAAATATTGAATTTTTCTCCATAAAATAGTAAAATAATACAAACATATTAAAATTATATATAATATGTTTATTTTAAAAAATAGGAGGATAAAAATATGAAAAAAAATGGTTTCAAAAAGATTTTTATTACTTTTCTAGTAGTACCATTATTTACTTTAGCTATACTACCTAGTTTTGCTAACGCACAAGAAGAAAAGAAAATCAACTTTGAGAAAAGAAATTACTCCCAAGATCAAATTTCCGATGAAAAACTAATGGAAATGGCAAAAAAAGGACAGACCATTAACACCCATGATACAAAAACAAACTTCCAAGATGGAGATATCTCTGTAACTGGTGTAAAGAAAATTCTTTCAGAGGATTTCGAAAATGGGGAACTTGTTAAACAAGAAGTAATGTCTTTACAAGAGATTGAAGTTAATGAAAAAGCACTAGACACACTAGATGAAAATTCGCTAAAAGAAATAGTTTATAATCCTGTAACTCCAAATACAACAGTATTAAAGTCTGTTACAACTGCCCCCAATACTGAATCAAATATTGCCGTTGCGGGAAATCCTACTGGCTCTAAAAGTCAAACAATTAATTCCGGTTCATATACAGTTAAAATGACTGTTAAAATGAATTATGAAATTTATATTAAAAATAACGTAAACCATTACAAAATAACAAGTGCGACTTATACGCCAACAATTCTTGATTCAAAATTCACTTTAACAGGTATTAATTCCACTATAGGATATTCTGGCTCTGGTTACATTTATAATTCTTCCACTGGTAAATATACAGCAACTTCTTATAAGGCAGTATCAACATCGTACTCAAAAACAAATCCTTCAAGTGGATCAACTTATTCAAAAAGTACAGGATTCACAATTTATGTACTTGTTTCTGATTATTCTGGTGGCGGTGTAAATTCATCATTGTCGTATAAAAGAATATCTGATGGTGCAACATATAAGTTAACGTTGCCACTATTATCATTATAATTCTTTAGGTAAAAATGCTTGTAACTCATGAGTACAAGCATTTTTAGTATTACTTAAATTCTAACTCACATTCTTCTGATCTATTATCCCACTTAATTTTAAATGGAATTTTTGTTTGTTTGTTAATAGAATCGACATTAATCTGCCCTGTATCTTTATATACGATAGATTTATCTGTAGGTAATCCATTCGGTCTTGTTTCAGAACGTTTTATTTCTGTTTGCCCATATTGAAAACTGTAATCTATTTGATGTACATTCTTTAGATCATCTAGATTGCCTTTGTATTCAATCCTTAATACATAATCTGCATTATTTGAATCTTTTGAAGTTTTATTCACTATTGTAGCTTTCCAGTTTTCCGATTCTCCAGTATAAGTTATTCCTTTGTTGTTAGAATCGTTATTTGAACAACTTACTAACATAATTAACAATATTGAAGTAAGTAATAATATGAATATTTTTTTCATAGTTTTCCCCTCCTCCTTTTATTGTTACATTTTTACACAAAAAATAAAAAAAGTAAATATAAATATTTTTATTTTCAAAAAATATATGAGTTTATTTTTTATTACATTACTTTACAGATATTGTATCTTAAATAATAAGAAGCCCCCAATTGAATCTCTTATAACTACTAATAAAAGACCAGCATAAAATTCTAGTACATGGCTTTTAAAATCAGAAAATGTAGCCAGTAAAGCCTGTCTAATATCGTCTTTGATCTTTCTGACTACGCATTTTAAAAATGTCTAATATTTAACCTTCTAGGAAAATTAGATTCCTGTGAATATGCAACGTAAACACATTTACCCTAGTAAGTAAATTTCGCGAAATTGTTGTCTTAAATAATTAAACTAAAAATAAGTATTGGAATTCCTAAATATAATAGTGAAGTAAAGCCTGTAAATGGATCTATCAAATATTCAATAACAGCAGAAATTTTTTCTTTCATACTTTTTTCATATTTTAAATCAGAGAGTAAATACATTATTGAAAATAGACAGAGTATTATGCCTAAGACAATCAAAATATATTCCATATTACACCTCTCCATACTTTATTGTCTTTCTTAATACTTTTAAATGTTTTCTAATTATCGTATTCATAGCTCGTCACTTAATCTTCATCTGCTTATTAAGAAATTGTATGAATTTTTCTTGCTGATTCTGTCGTTTGATCAATTGATTAACCCTTAAATTGTTTGATAAATATTTTCGTACATTTCGATTTTCAAAAAATAAATGTCGATATTTTTCTGATTCATAGATCTCTTTAAACCAGTCAATTTGTGATAATTTTTTTATATTCGCATCAATTTTTTTTGAGTTTAAACTTTTATCGCCGACAAATGGAAATACAGGACTTACTATTGACACGATACTTATTAAGACAGTGCTTACTATCAATATAATACGATTCCAAATATATTCCATATAGCATCTCCTAATAAAAATCTATTATTATCTCCTTAAGTATCTTTTCAAAGCTCTTTTACCACCATAGCGATAAATACTTTTTACATTTTCTTACCAAAATTACTGAAATGGCAATCGTAAAAACAAGCATACTATTTATTAATAAATAGTATGCTAGCTGCAAACCATAAAATATTGCAAAATCATCTTGGATAATAAAGAGCGCTAATACAATTCCTATTGAACCAAATAAAACCGCTAGTAATAATATTATAAAAGCAGCAAAATATAGATTTTTCTTTTTTATATAGGATATAAATCCAATAATATTTACACTAACAATAGCGTGTTGATTTTACAAAAATTAATGGCGTTTGTTTGGCATAATTTTTGAAAAACCCCGTATTTTTAGAACCATTTATATAGATTGGAGAGGAGGCTTGCTCGAGTCCTCGAAAATGCATGCACATTTCCTTCGTGCGGTGTTGATTCGATGAAGCAAATTCAATGTCCCGAGGGAAAAGCGAATAGATTAGACCCCGCAACGTAGCGAGGAGGCTCAACATTCGTCCGCAAGAAAGCGGGCAAGCCGTAGCGGAAATCAGTGAATTATCTAAATTCGAATGTAAAATTGGATAATCAACATGCCTGTTAGTATATTTTATGCTTATTTTTCAATATTGAAATCCATATTGGGACACCTAAGTATTATGAAGAAAATCTTCTATTACTTTTATTGAAAAATTAGGCTTTATTGTAATTTCAATTTTTGAGTAGAAACGATCATCTTCTTTATTTGCATAAACTGTAAATTTTGCGCATTTCCCCTTATCTGAATTAATTTCCATTTTATAAACAGTTATAAAGCGTAAATCAACAAAATCTATTTTCTCATTTTTAAATTGTACTTTTATAGAAAACTCGTCCATGCTAGGAAAAAACTTTATTATATAATGTAAATCCTCAACATAAAATTCATAAATATTCTCTCGATAATAGAAAGGCAGCGCCTCCTCCTTAGTACTTGGCTCAGTATTAAACAGGCTCATCCATTCTAACTCATTAGGAATCAAATTCATTTTTGCCACCTCTAACATAAATGTATTTACTTTTTTATTGCACTTAAAGGTCTCGTTGCATTTTTTGAGTATTTGTTTTATCGTACAATACCTCTAAATTATATTTTCTTTTTAAATTTATTAAAAATAAATTTGCCAAATTTTAATACCATGGTCCAACTCGTAATGCAAGCTGCCCTCTTTCTCCATTCAGATCCACATGCATATTATTTTGGCGGTAATACTCCCACCTCAAAATTCAGCGAAAGGAAAGAATTTAGGTGGGAGATAAATTGCCGCATGCGCCCGATTGGTTCAACTAATAATTAGTGGGGAATGAAGAAAACCCCCACTGGTTAAAGTTTCACTTTATGATATTTAATATATAATATTAGACTACCAATAATAAATTGAATGATTGTTACTAAATATAGTAAAGTCGAAATCCCAGCTGAAATAGCATCTTCTGAATATGGCATGCCATTTTTAAATGTAATACCTAAACCATAGAAATAAAGGTATAAACCTAAACCGTTCGCTATAAAAATCATGATACTATTTTGCCAAAAGTAAGCATTATTTCTTTCTGCTTCGATTGTATAGTTTAGCCAAAATAATATTGCTGGTGTAAATAAAATCAATATTAATTCTAATCTTACTAATTCTGTAGTATCCGTTATTTTAGAATAAGTGATCATTAATAAATGAATTAAAAGTAACGGTAATATATTGATTAAGAATAATTTGATTAATTTCATACAACATTCACTTCCTCCTTATCGAAAGTTTATCGTTTATATTTTGAATTACCAAATAAATAAGCATTACCTTGAAATGGCTGTACCTATGGCGGAACCTATAGTAATGCTAATAAACATAAAGAAAAAACCCATTGAGTCCCAACCATTTATGGTGAAATAGCTTACAACAGCAATTACAAGAGATGCCCTATTAATAAGGCACTTGGCATCCAATACTAAAACAACAATCCATCCAACATAAAAAAGACACAACAAAGGTTGGTTGAACCTTGTTGTGTCTTTTATTTAGATGTATTATTTATCTTCTGCAGTGAATGGTAGTAAAGCCATTACACGAGCCTTTTTAATAGCTAATGTAAGTTTACGTTGGTATTTAGCGCTTGTACCAGTCACACGGCGTGGAAGAATTTTTCCGCGTTCAGAGATGAATTTTTTTAATAAATCAACATCTTTGTAATCGATATGTTTAATGTTGTTAGCAGTGAAATAGCAAACTTTACGGCGTTTGCGACCTCCTCTACGTGGTGCCATTGTATAGTTTCCCTCCTTTATCAAATGAATGATTCATATATAACGTGCAATAAGCCATTTACTTAGAATGGTAAATCATCTTCTGTTACGTCGACTTTGCCATTGCTACTATTGTTGTTGATCGGTGCAAACGGATCTTCATCTACACGTGTATAATTTTGCTGACTAGGTGGTTGATTCTGTTGATAAGATGACTGTTGATAATTTCCCTGTTGTGGAGCACCACCATATGGCTGATTGCCACCACTATATGATGGTTGGCCTTGTTGGCGATCTCCAGTAGCACTACGTGGTTCTAAGAATTGAACACTGTCTGCTACAACTTCAGTTGTGTAAACGCGTTTACCATCTTGCCCTTCAAAACTGCCTGTTTGGATACGACCTTCAACACCCGCAAGACTTCCTTTACGCAAGAAGTTTGCTGTGTTTTCAGCCTGTTTACGCCAAACAACGCAGTTGATAAAGTCCGCTTGTCTTTCACCTTGTTGGTTAGCAAACGTTCTATTTACAGCAAGTGTAAAACGAGCAACAGCAACGCCACTTGGTGTGTAGCGAAGTTCTGGGTCTTTTGTCAATCTTCCAACTAGTACGACACGGTTAATCATCAGAATGCAACCTCCTTTTCTGCATTTTATTCAAATTCAAATTAGTTTTCTTCACGAACTGCAATATGACGAATAATATCTTCGCTAATATTTGCAAGACGCGTATATTCATCGATAGCTTTTGAATCAGCGTTAGCTTTTACGATTTGGTAGATACCTTCGCGGAAGTCATTGATTTCATAAGCTAGGCGGCGTTTGCCCCATTCTTTTGATTCGATGATTTCAGCACCGTTAGAAGTTAAGATTTCGTTGAAACGTTCAACTAAAGCTTTTTTAGCATCTTCTTCGATGTTTGGACGAATAATATACATTAATTCGTATGCTCTCATTAGTATAAGCACCTCCTTATGGACTTTGGCCAAAAGTTCAAAACAATCGGCAAGGAGTTAGTAATTGTTACCACTCACATCAACATATTTTAACATAGTACAAAATATTACGCAACTAACTTTGCTAGGCAAGAAAGAGTTCATTCCTTATACTAAAAATGAGGTGATCAAATGAGAAATTCTTCTGAACCAATTGATACGATTGAATTGGATCTTCCCAAAATGGCATGGCAGAACTTATTTTGGACGATATTTTTAATGATTACGTTCTTTTTGGTAAATGGATTCGTTCATCATCATTTTACTTTTCATATAACTTTTTTGAGCTGCCTACTCTTTATCGTTATATATATTGTACTCATTATTTCACATGAAATTTGTCATCTACTTGGTTTTATCCTTTTTGGAAAGGTACCACTTAGCAGTTTAAAATATGGAGTCAATTTCAAAATGGGGGTTGCCTATGCTACGACGACGAAATTATTATCCGTTAAAGCTATGAAAAGGGCATTATTACTTCCTTTTTGGCTAACAGGTGTCATTCCAGCTGCGATTGGTTTTATGGTCAACAGCAATTTGTGGCTCTTTTTAGGCGCATGGCTAATTGCTGGAGCCATTGGGGATTTTATGATGTATACCCAACTTCAAAAATATCCAAAAAATTATTTGGTTAAGGATGATCCACATTGTCCTAAATTATATATTTACATAAATGAATAGCTGGATTAACTATCCTAATTTTTCTATAAAAGATACTTTAAAAGTGAGAAACCACCTATTCATGCAACGAAAAAACAAGAGCACAGAATGACTGATTTTCAGCATCCGTACTCTTGGCATTCGCATATTCTATTGCTGGGCTCTGTAATAAGATATGATTATTTTTCAACCCTATACATTAAAACGGAATAACATAATATCGCCGTCTTGTACAACATAGTCTTTGCCCTCAAGACGCACACGGCCTGCTTCTTTGGCAGCATTCATAGAGCCGTATTCCATCAAATCATCATAAGAAACTGTTTCTGCACGGATAAAACCACGTTCAAAATCAGAGTGGATAATCCCTGCACATTGTGGTGCTTTCATGCCCTTTCGGAACGTCCAAGCTCTTACTTCTTGCACACCTGCTGTGAAGTATGTAGCTAATCCAAGTAAACTATAAGATGCACGGATTAGTTGATCAAGACCCGATTCTTCAATGCCTAGTTCTTCTAGGAACATTGCTTTCTCATCATCTTCAAGAACAGCAATTTCTTCTTCTATTTTGGCACAAATAACAATTACCTCTGCACCTTCAGCAGCTGCATATTCGCGAACAGCTCGTACATATTTGTTGTTATTCGCATCCGCTACTTCATCTTCAGAAACATTGGCAACATATAGCATTGGCTTGATAGTTAATAAATTCAAACCCTTAATCACTTTTCGTTCATCATCAGATAATTCTACAGAACGAGCGGGTTTTTCAGCCGCAAATGCTTCTTTGATTTTTGCTAAAATGGGTGCTTCCACCATAGCTTCTTTATCTTTTTGGCGAGCTAATTTTTCCACTTTCGCATAGCGTTTATCTACCGTTTCTAAGTCAGCGAGAATCAGTTCTAAATTGATGACTTCAATATCACTGATGGGATCTACTTTACCAGCAACATGCGTGATATTTTCATCTTCAAAGCAACGTACTACTTGAGTAATCGCATCTACTTCTCGAATATGTGCTAAGAATTTATTGCCTAAGCCTTCCCCTTTGCTAGCTCCCTTGACGATACCAGCGATGTCTGTAAATTCAAATGCGGTTGGAACCGTTTTTTTTGGTTGTACTAATTCAGTTAATTTATCTAAACGTGCATCTGGAACTTCTACAATTCCTACATTAGGATCAATTGTTGCAAATGGATAGTTCGCTGCAAGTGCTCCCGCTTTCGTAATTGCGTTAAACAATGTTGATTTACCGACATTCGGTAAACCTACGATACCGGCTGTTAAAGCCATTCTTTCCACAACCTTTCAACAAAATAAGTGCTATTTCAATTATTAATTATTCAACTTGTTCATTATAGATATTTGCTAAATAAAAGTCTATTCTTCGGATGGATTGGCAAATATCAATACTTTCTTCATTTTCTTTTCAAACTCTCTTCGTGGGATCATCACACTATGTTGACATCCTTCACATTTAATACGAATATCTGCACCCATACGAATAATTTTCCATTTATTCGTCCCGCATGGATGTTGTTTTTTCATCTCAACTATATCACCAAGTCCATATCTTTTCGCTTCCATCTTTACTCTCCTTCTTCAATTTTTTGATCATTATTGCGTTCATAAACCATCATTTTTGGATAAGGGATTTCAATGCCATTGCGATCAAAAATATCTTTGACATCCCGGCGAATCATTCGTGAAATAGCAAAATGCTGCATTGGCAATGTTTCAACAGAAATTCTTAATGTCACTTCCGCTCCCACGACATTTTGTACACCCAGTAATGTTGGTTCTGAAACAATTTCTTCATGCTTAGCTGGTAGCGTTTTTAAGTATTGCTCGATTAGTTTTTCAGCTTTTGTGATATCCGAATTATAGGCCACACTGACATCTATGATCGCAATCGAGTTATTGATGGAATAATTGACAACCTCTGTAATAGAACCGTTTGGAATAATATTGATCTCTCCAGACATTCCTTTAATCTTAGTTGTACGCAAACCGATTTCCATCACTGTTCCCTCAGTTGACGTAATTTTAATGTAATCACCTACACCAAATTGATCCTCAAAAATAATGAAAAAGCCAGTAATGATATCCTTTACTAAACTTTGTGCACCAAACCCAACAGCCAAACCAACAATTCCAGCACCAGCTAATAATCCTGCAACTTTAATGTTCATGACGGATAAAATGGCAATAATGGCCGAAAAGTACACGACGTAGCTAATCACGCTTTGCAACAATCTTAAAATTGTTCGATAGCGTCGTTCAGCAGTAGTATTTAAAGCAATTGGGCTTTTCATCCGGATATCGAAGAACTTTCGAATAGCTATCTTCGCAACGCGAACAATTATGATCGATAATAAGATAATCGTAATAATCTTCACTGTTGCAATTCCTATGGCATTCCAATTTTTCTCATCTGTCAATTCTTTCATAAAGTGATTATACATACTCTCAAATTTCACTTTTGCTACTCCTCTTGCATAAAAAATTTTTATCGGACGTATACTGCAGAAAAAGAAGAAGGTGAAGATCACTTGACACTTCCAATTTCTAATTCCGCTTTCTCATATGCATTACATTATAAGGACTCAGGTGCCATCTGGCGTTTAAGCTCATTCTTATTAGAGCATATACCATTTCATCATGAAAATCTTGTGTTTTGTTGTATTGGTTCTGATCGATCTACAGGAGATGCTTTAGGACCATTAACCGGCAGTTTATTGTCAAACTATGTTTCATTTCCCTATAAAATCATCGGATCCTTAGAGCAACCATTACATGCATTAAATTTAAAAGAAACAGTAGACTCTTTGCAAGAACACTCTACCAAACCATTTGTTGTAGCCATTGATGCTTGTTTAGGCGAACAGCAACGGATAGGTGAAATTCTTTTCCAGCCTGGGCCACTTTTACCAGGAAAGGCTGTAAAAAAAGAATTGCCACCAATCGGAGACGTTTCTATAAAAGGAATCGTCAATTTTGGTGGCTTTATGGAACATACCGTATTACAGACGACAAGATTAAATGTAACATATGAAATGAGCAATCGAATTGCACGTGCTGTCTATTTAGCTTTTCACCGCCATTCCCTAAAAAACATGCATCATCGTAACTACAATCGCAACAACTAAAATAGCTGGCAAGACATTGGCTACACGTATTTTGGTGATCCCCATCATATTTAATCCGATCGCTAAAATCATCACACCACCAGTTGCTGTCATTTGCTGAATAAAGGTATCCAGTAAAGCATCAGGAATTAGAATGCTTATTTGGTCTGCAAACAAAGCAATGGCTCCTTGATATACGAATACTGAAACTGCACCTAGTAGGACACCGATTCCTAAAGTTGAAGCTAAAAATATCGCAGTAAATCCATCGATGATCCCCTTTGTTATTAACACAGAATGATCATTTCGAAGACCACTATCAAGTGCACCAATAATCGCCATTGAACCAATAACAAAGATCAATGTGCTTGTGATAAATCCTTGGGCGATATCTCCGTTTTCGCCCTTGTTTCCTATTTTGTGTTCAATCCATTTGCCAAATCGATTCAACTGTAAGTCTAAGTCAATCCATTCACCAATAATGGTTCCAATGACGAGACTCACAATAATGACAATAAAATTATCGCTCGTAATTCCCATTTTGATACCGAGTACTGCGACAGCAAGCCCAATAATCTGCATAACTGTCTCTTTCATCTTGTCGGGGATTCCTTGTAAAAATCTACCGATAATAGATCCTACTGCAATAAGCAGCGCATTAATAATTGTTCCTAATAAAACCAAAAAAATCCTCTCAATCCTCTAGTAATTTTAATATGCGTTCTAAATCATCTTCAGAGAAAAATTCTATTTCTATTTTCCCCTTATTTTTTGATTTTTTTATCAAAACATTGGTACCAAAATAATCTCTTAATTGAGATTCTTTTTCCTCAATAAAAATATTCTTTTTCACTTTTTTCTTTGTTTCATGTGAAACATTGTCATTCAAGGAATGGACTAAATCCTCTAATTGACGGACATTCAGCTGCTGTTTCATCACTTTTTCTGCAACTAGTGGGATTTGTTTTTTATTTTTTAAGCCTAATAATGTTCTACCATGCCCCATAGTCAATTTTCCGTCATTTACAAGTTTTTGAACCTCTTTTGGTAATGTTAAAAGACGGACATGATTTGCAATATGAGGACGACTTTTACCAAGGCGCTTAGACAATTCCTCTTGTGTTAGATCTAAATGCTCCATTAAACTATGATAAGCTTCCGCTTCTTCTATTGGCGTTAAATCCTCACGTTGTAAATTTTCCAAAATAGCTAATTCCATCATTTTGGTATCATCAAAATCACGGATGACTGACGGGACTTCTGTTAAATGAGCTAATTTTGCCGCGCGAAAACGTCTCTCTCCTACAACGATTTCATATTTGGAACCTTTTTTGCGTAATATAATAGGTTGTAAGATCCCGTGCTCTTTGATAGATTGAGCCAACTCCTGTAAAGCCTCTTCGTCAAAAACTTTACGTGGTTGGAACGGATTTGCTCGAATATCACGAATAGCTGTTTGGACTACTTGATCACTTTCTAATAATCCTTGATCTTGAAAAAGTGCACCTAATCCCTTTCCCAATGCCTTAGTCATTTTTAATCACCTCTCTCGCTAATTCTAAATAGACTTCAGCACCACGGGATTTACTATCATAAAGAATGATCGGCTCTCCATGACTTGGTGCTTCACTTAAACGGACATTTCTTGGAATAATAGTTTTATACACTTTATCTTGAAAATACTTTTTCACTTCATCTATTACTTGTAATCCTAGATTTGTACGTGCATCTAACATCGTCAACAATACACCATCGATCCTTAACTGATTATTTAAATGTTTTTGTACAAGACGAATGGTTGATAACAATTGGCTTAAACCTTCTAATGCGTAATATTCGCATTGTACAGGAATTAAAACAGCATCCGCAGCCGTTAAGGCATTAATCGTTAGCAAGCCTAATGATGGAGGACAATCAATAATAATAAAATCGTATTCTTTTTTTATATCGTCAATAGCATGTTTTAAGCGGACTTCTCTAGAAAGTGTTGATACTAATTCGATTTCTGCCCCAGCCAGTGCAATTGTTGCTGGTACAGTATATAAATTTTCAACTTTTGTTTTACAGATAGCATTTTGAATGGGTTCATCATCAATCAGTACATCGTATATACATTTTTCAACTTCTCCCTTATTGATGCCAACACCACTTGTGGAATTTCCTTGTGGATCCGTATCAATCAATAATACTTTTTTCCCTAATGCAGCAAGGCATGCGCTTAAATTAACAGATGTTGTCGTCTTCCCAACGCCGCCTTTTTGGTTTGCAATTGCTATTGTTTTTTCCATGGTGCACCTGCTTTCAGAAACATTTTCATCAAAACATATAACATGCCTTTTTATACATTCTATCAAAAAAATGATTTCTCGGCTCCATTAAGCTAGATGAAATAAAGCGAAACTTCACACAATAGAGATTTTTTCAGCCTCTTACTTTGTATGAGCTAAAACAATCAGTCCTGTGCAAATAGTTGATACTCCACCGTTCTACATGCTTTTTACTAGGGTTCTACAGTGAGAAATGAATATCTGTTAATGCTGAATAAAAGAAAAACTCTTATTCTAAATTTCTATTAGAGTAAGAGTTTTAAAAAATAATTTTATGCTTTCTTTTTGGGGATCTTCACAGTAATTTGGTAGAATTCTTCATGCTCTTCTTCTTCTGTTTCTACATGAATCCCTGTTTTATTGACCATTGTGAGCGATTGGCGAATCGTATTAAGGGCTATTCGAATATCCCTACTGATCGCTTTACGATGAGGTTTTGCCTTTTTCGTTTTTTCTTCAGGATTTAATATTTCATTAATTCGCTGTTCCAACTGTCTGACGTTATAATCCTGTGCAACGATTTCATGTAATAATTTCAATTGTAGCTCTTCATCTTTTATCGGTACTAACGCACGTGCATGGCGCTCTGAAATTTCCCTTTTCAATATAGCTTGCTGAATTGCTTTGGGTAATTTTAAAAGACGTAGTTTATTGGCAATGGTAGATTGACCTTTTCCTAAACGTTGCGCAAGAGCCTCTTGTGTTAAATCATGTAATTCTAAAAGTTTCTGATAAGCTTGTGCTTCTTCAATAGAAGTAAGTTCTTCCCGTTGTAAATTTTCGATTAGTGCAACAGAAGCTGTTTCCTTATCATTCATTTTTCGGATAATTGCAGGCACTTCTGTCCAATTCAATGATTTCATCGCACGATATCGACGTTCACCCGCAATAATTTCATAATGATCTTCTTCTAATTGACGGACGACAATTGGTTGAATGACACCATGCGTATGAATCGTTCGTGCTAATTCTTCAATCTTCGAATCATCAAAAATTGTTCGTGGTTGGTAACGGTTTGGACTAATTTGCTCTATAGCAAGCTTCACAACCGACTCCGTATTCTCTACTTCACTTGTTGAGGTGTTTTCTACTTTCTCACCACTTCCAAACAAACGTGAAAAAGTATTTTTCATCCCTTGGCACCACCTTTAATGATATTTCTGTCTATACTCCAATTTTGTGCTAGTTGATTTTACTAGTTGCCTGTCGGAGATGAACGATCTATATCTATATATTTACTAACATTATACAAAAAGTAATTATGTTCATTTATCATTATAGTTTCTTTCGATAAAAAACGGTAGATTCCTTTTTTGTTTCATGTGAAACATGTATTAATGAATTGGTGATTTATTTGGTACTCCGGGCTTACGTGGATATTTTTTTGGCGTATTTTTTATTTTTTCAAAAATATAAATAGTACGTTCACTGTTTTCGATTGGAAGTGGAAATTCAAACTTTTCTACTAGTTTTGTACCGAGCGTTGCTATTGCTTTTTTAGCATCTCTTAGTTCTTCCTCACCACTTGCTGCTTTCATCGCTATGAAACTTCCACCTATTCTGACAAGTGGGATACATAATTCAGATAAAACAGATAATCTTGCAACCGCACGTGCCGTTACAATATCAAACTTTTCACGATTTGCTTCTATTCGCCCAAAATCTTCCGCACGTGAATGAATATAATTGACATTTTCTAAATGCAAAACTTTACTTAAATGATTTAAAAATTGAATACGCTTATTTAAAGAGTCAACAATCGTGATTTGCAAATGTGGAAAACAAATTTTAATAGGGATACTAGGGAACCCTGCACCTGCACCAATATCACATAATGACTGAACATTATTAAAATCAGTATAAAAAGCAGCACTGATAGAATCATAGAAATGCTTTAAATAAACCGACGGCTGATCAGTGATTGCTGTTAAATTCATCTTTTTATTCCATTCTACCAGTGTTTCAAAATAGCTATGGAATTGTTGAATTTGTTTTTCTGATAACTCAATCCCTCGTTCTTTTAAAGCTTGCACAAACTGTTCTTCGTTCATGGTATTCCCCTTCCATAAGTGCTACTGATATTTTTATATATCCCGCGTTAACGAGCAGTAAGACCCCCACTGATGGAAGCTTTACTTTATCCCGTGTGATCGCTCGTTTTACTTTTAAACCTTCGCAATTCTTCCATGTTCAATATACACTAGTAAAATTGAAATGTCAGCTGGATTAACACCTGAAATACGTGATGCTTGTGCCACGGATAATGGGCGAACTTCTTTTAATTTTTCTTTTGCTTCTGTTGCAATACCAGAAATGGCATCATAATCAATGTTTTCTGGGATTTTCTTATCTTCCATCTTCTTTAGTCTTTCAACTTGTTGGAGCGCTTTTTCAATATAGCCTTCGTATTTTACTTGAATTTCTACTTGCTCTCTCACTTCTGCATTTAATTCTACAGGTGAAGGTGTTAAAGAAGCTACTAAATTATAGTTAACTTCTGGACGTTTCAATAAATCGATTCCACGAACACCATCTTTTAATGGGCTGCTACCAACTGCTTGAATGGCGGCTTGTGTTTCTTCGTTTGGTTTTAGGATTATATTATGCAAACGAGCAATTTCTTCCTCTACTTGTGCTTTTTTCACAAGGAATTGATCATAGCGTTCTTTTGAGATCAAGCCTGCTCGATAAGCATGTTCGGTTAAACGCATATCGGCATTATCGTGACGTAATAATAAACGATATTCTGCACGAGATGTCAATAAACGATATGGTTCATTTGTCCCTTTGGTCACTAAATCGTCAATTAACACACCAATATAAGCATCAGCACGTCCAAGAATCATTTCTTCTTTTCCTAGAGCTTTTGCAGCAGCATTGATACCTGCCATTAATCCTTGACCAGCTGCTTCTTCATAGCCAGAAGTCCCATTGATTTGCCCAGCCGTATAAAGATTTTTAATCCGTTTTGTTTCAAGTGTCGGCCAAAGTTGCGTTGGAACAATGGCATCATATTCGATGGCATAACCGGCACGCATCATTTCAGCCTTTTCTAGCCCTGGAATGGTCTCAAGCATTTGACGTTGAATACGCTCTGGTAAACTGGTGGATAGACCTTGAACATATACTTCTTGTGTATTGCGACCTTCTGGTTCTAAGAATAGTTGATGTCGAGGTTTATCATTAAAACGCACAATTTTAGTTTCAATGGATGGACAATAACGCGGACCTGTACCCGTAATCACACCTGTATACATAGGTGATTGATCCAAGTTATCATTAATGATTTTGTGTGTTGCTGGACTTGTATAAGTCAACCAGCACGGAATTTGATCTGTGATAAATTCAGTCGTTTCATAACTGAAAGCTCGAGGTTCTGAATCCCCTGGTTGAATTTCTGTTTTGCTATAATCAATTGTTTTGCTATTGACACGAGGTGGAGTACCTGTTTTAAACCGAACCATATCGAAACCAAGTTCCCGCAAGTTATCGGCAAGTTTAATAGACGGTTGTTGGTTATTGGGACCACTTGAATATTTCAAATCTCCAATAATAATTTCTCCACGTAAAAAAGTGCCAGTTGTAATAACGACTGTACTTGCTCGGTAAATGGCGCCTGTTTGTGTGATAACTCCTTTTACTTGACCATCCTCTATGATCAATTCTTCAACCATCGCTTGATGGATAGCAAGATTTTCTTGATCCTCTAGCAATTTTTTCATCGCCCGTTGATACATAACTTTATCAGCTTGCGCACGTAATGCACGTACTGCTGGTCCTTTGCCCGTGTTTAACATACGCATTTGGATATTGGTTTTATCGATGATTTTTCCCATCGCACCGCCCATCGCATCAATTTCACGTACGACAATACCTTTCGCTGGTCCACCAACTGATGGATTACATGGCATAAAAGCAATCATATCTAAATTTATGGTTAATACTAATGTTTTGGCACCCATTCGTGCTGAGGCATATGCAGCTTCTACCCCTGCATGACCTGCTCCGATAACAACAACATCGAACGTGCCTGCTTCATAATTTGTTGGCATGCTCGTTACTTCCTTTCTCTATTTAAATTTATCTTTTCTTTCTAGATACTATCTATTTTCCTAAGCAGAATTGTGAAAATAACTGATTGATCAAACTATCTTGTACTGTATCACCGACAATTTCACCAAGGATTTCCCAAGTTCTTGTTACATCAATTTGAATCATATCGACAGGAACACCTGCATGTGCAGCGTCAATTGCATCGTTAATTCGATCAAGCGCTTGATGTAACAACGCAATATGGCGGGCATTTGAAACATATGTTAAATCTCCAGCTTCAACTGATCCTTCAAAGAATAATGAAGCGATGGCTTCTTCCAACTCATTTACCCCTTCTTCTTCCAATAAGGAAGTCGTTACTAGCTTGTGTGAACCAGCAAGTTCCTTCACACGGGGCAAATCAATTTTTTGAGGTAAATCTGTTTTATTGACAACAACGATATAATCCATATTTTGAATGGCTTCAAATAATCGCTCGTCTTCTTCCGTCAACTCATCGTTATAGTTTACAACAAGTAAGATTAAATCTGCCTCTTTCAAGACTTGTCGTGATCTTTCTACCCCGATCCGCTCCACAATATCTTCTGTTTCACGAATACCTGCTGTATCTACTAAACGAAGCGGGACACCACGAACATTGACGTATTCTTCAATAATATCACGCGTCGTGCCTGCTACATCTGTCACGATTGCTTTATTTTCTTGAACTAAACTATTTAATAATGAAGACTTTCCTACATTTGGTCTACCTAATATAACTGTAGATAAGCCTTCACGTAAAATTTTTCCTTGAGAAGATGTTTGTAAAAGTTTTTCAATTTCTTGTTTTACCCATGTAGATTTTTCTAACATCAAAGGAATCGTCATTTCTTCAACATCATCATATTCTGGATAATCTATATTTACTTCCACTTGCGCTAGCACTTCTATCAATGCCTGACGTAATTGATAGATCAAACGAGATAGTTTTCCATCCATTTGACCAAGAGCCATATTCATAGCTTTATCCGTTTTAGAACGAATTAAATCCATAACAGCTTCCGCTTGTGATAAATCAATACGCCCATTCAAAAATGCTCTTTTTGTAAATTCTCCAGGTTCAGCCATTCTTGCACCGTTTCGAAGCACTAATTGAAGCACACGATTCACTGACACAAGGCCACCATGGCAATTGATTTCTACTACATCCTCGCGAGTAAACGTTTTAGGACCTCTCATCATAGATACCATCACTTCTTCTACTACTTCACCTGTTTCTACCTCTTTTAAATGGCCATAGTGAATTGTATGGGATGGTTGTGTGGATAATTTTTTTTCACTTGGCGAATGAAAAATACGATCTGCTATTTCAATTGCTTGATCGCCACTTAATCGGACAATAGCAATTGCACCTTCTCCCATGGGTGTGGATATCGCTGCAATTGTATCGAATTCCATAGTTACTACCTCCTATATCAAAAGTTATCCACATGTGGATAACTGAGAACATCTAACTTTCTAAATTATTATAATACCATATAGCAAAAAAATGAGCCCTTCTCAGCTTTTGAGAAGGACTCTTTCACAATCCTTGATCGATTTATCTGCATTAATGAGCAGTATATTTCTCTTTATCGAATTGGTTCAATTACTAAATGACGTTTTAAATCTTCACCTTTTGAATAAGTTTCAACATCTACTCGATCTGCTAATATATGATGAATGATTTTACGTTCGTTCGCTGGCATTGGCTCCAGTTCTACTTTACGACCAGTATGAACTGCTTTATCTGCCATACGATTTGCTAACAATTCCAATGACTGTTGGCGTTTTTCACGATAATTTCCAACATCAAGTTTGACTAAAACAAAGCGTTTAATATACTGATGCGCAACTAATTGTGTTAATTGTTGAAGGGCGTTTAAAGTTTGACCACGCTTTCCAATCAGAAGAGCTGCCTTTTCACTAGATAGTTGAAAGTTTATATTTTTCCCCTTTTGCTCGACCTCTATTTCAAGATCTTGAACACCAAGTTGAAATGCGATATTTGTGATATACGTTTTAGCTTGCTTAATCGCTTCCGTATAATCAATCTTTTCAAATTCTTCCTGTTCTTCCCCATTTTCTATTTCATCTATTGCTAGAGATTCATCTAATGTAGAAATGGTACTAATTTTAGTGTCAACTATACTTTGACTTTGCTCTTCTTGCAAAATAGACGCTGATCCTAACGCTTCTTCAGGTTCTGTTTTAAATTCTTGTTCGGTACTTGGTTTTTCTACTTGTTTTTCGGTCACGCGAACTTGTGCTTTACGTGATCCAAAACCTAAAAAACCTTTTTTTGCTTCTTGAATAATTTCAACATCTACTTGTTTACGAGTAAGGTTAAGCTCATGTAAGGCTAGCAAAACTGCTTCCTCTACAGTTGCGCCTATTTGCGTAATCTGTTTCACTTTGGGCCCTCCTATCTTCGCAGGTTCTGTTGTTTTTTCAAAGCTTTCATAACAAGAGTCGATTCGTTGAGATCGATATTCAACGAAATCCCCTGCAAAATCATTTATTATTTTTTTATTATTCTATCATGGGATTTCTTGTTGTCTCTACTACTTCGTTTTAAAACCTTCGCAATTTTCAATACATGCTCTAAACTTTTCTTTGTTTCATGAAAATTCATGGTGGCCGCCGGATTTCGGGCGATAATGACGTAGTCCATATTTTGAGGAAGCTCATCGTTTAATTCTAAGAAGCTTTGTCGGACATAACGTTTAATTTGATTTCTTGTGACTGCCTTTGCAATTTTTTTACTGACAGATAATCCAATTCTAAATTCTTCTTGTCCATCTTTTTCAAGACAGTAGACAACAAATTGACGGTTCGCGAACGACTTTCCTTTTTTAAATACTTTTTGAAAGTCCTCGTTTTTTTTAATTCTGCGGCGTTTTTTCATTTTTGCACCTGCTTATTCTTTTTTCTTCTTCGCCCTCATATTATAAAAGAAAAAAGACCACTGAGTTTGTTCAGTGGACCCATGCTTATGCTGATAGTACTTTTCTTCCTTTACGACGACGAGCTGCGATTACTTTACGACCATTTTTAGTAGCCATACGTGCACGGAAGCCATGTACTTTACTATGCTTACGTTTTTTTGGTTGATATGTGCGTTTCATTTATATGACACCTCCTGATAAAAATCTATTATCTAATATTACAGACAGTCTTGTATATTATAGCTATTACCATCCTATTTTGTCAACTATCATGAAAAGCAAACTTCATATTCGCTTAACATTTTTCTTCTTTTTTATATCCAAGTTATCCACAATTTATCCTGCTCCTCATCTATTCTTCTGTGAACATTTTTCTGCACCAAAAAATTATCCACAACACTTATTCACGAATTTTACACAAGTCCATACGTTGTGGATAACTTATTTATGTATATTTATTCATTTTGTGGATAACATCTTAAAGCTCTTGTCATTCAATATTTTTCTTGATACAATTATTGTGTTTTATTCTGTCAATAAATCTTTCTATACAAAATCTTATCCACAATTGTTGATAACTTGTGGATAATTTTATCCACCAAGGTATAATAAGATTTATCCACAGAATGTGTTTACTGTGATTAGCAGTTAAACTATAATCTAATATTGCTATAATTTTTCATCCAACACACAACACAATCATCTGTAAAATTTTATAACTTTATAGAATAGTTTTTAAGAAAAGGAGAAAGAGCTTGGAACATATTGAAGAGTTATGGGATAAAGTACTCTCAGAAGCGAAGCAAAAGATCTCCAAACCAAGCTTTGAAACTTGGCTGAAATCAACGAAATTGTTGGCCTATACTGGTGATACTGTAACGATCGCGGCGCCCAATTCTTTTGGTCGTGAATGGCTCGAAAATCATTACGTTCACTTAATTGCAGCTATTTTAGCTGAATTGACCGGAAAAGATTTACGCATTCGTTTCGTTGTTCAACAGGATCCGAACATAGAGAATTTTGATATCCCATCTACACCCATTCAAAAAAATTATGATGAGCAACCGGATACTTCTTTGAGCATGTTAAATACAAAATATACATTCGATACATTTGTCATCGGATCAGGAAATCGTTTTGCACATGCAGCTTCATTGGCGGTAGCAGAGGCTCCCGCCAATGCTTACAATCCGCTGTTTATCTATGGTGGCGTTGGTCTAGGTAAAACCCACTTAATGCACGCTATTGGACATTATGTATTGGAGCATAATCCAAAAGCGAAAGTTGTTTATTTGTCATCTGAAAAGTTTACAAATGAGTTTATTAATTCGATTCGCGATAACAGAGCAGAAGAATTTCGCAATAAGTATCGCAATGTAGATGTGTTACTAATAGATGATATTCAGTTTTTAGCAGGAAAAGAATCAACTCAAGAAGAATTTTTCCACACTTTTAATACGTTGCATGAAGAATCAAAACAAATCATCATCTCTAGTGACCGTCCTCCTAAAGAAATACCGACACTGGAGGATCGTTTGCGTTCACGCTTTGAATGGGGGTTAATAACAGATATTGCCCCACCAGATTTAGAAACACGTATCGCTATTTTACGCAAAAAAGCGAAGGCTGATAACTTGGATATTCCAAATGAAGTCATGCTCTATATTGCTAATCAAATCGACTCGAATATTCGTGAATTAGAGGGCGCACTTATTCGTGTAGTTGCATACTCTTCTCTTGTAAATGAAGACATTACAGCTGAATTAGCCGCTCAAGCATTGAAGAATATTATCCCAAATGCTACTCCACGTACACTAACAATTTTAGATATTCAAAAAGCTGTAGGGGAACACTATCATATAAAACTAGAGGACTTTACAGCTAAAAGACGTACAAAATCAATAGCATTTCCTAGACAAGTAGCTATGTATCTATCCCGTGAAATGACGGATTGTTCTTTGCCCAAGATAGGTGATGAATTTGGAGGCCGTGACCATACGACGGTCATCCATGCACATGAAAAAATATCATCGCTCTTAAAAGATGATCAAGGTCTTCAACAAGATATTAAACAGATTAGAAGTATGCTAGGCAAATAAGTTTTACTGTGGATAACAAGAAAGATAACAACAAATTTATACACAGTCTATCTACATGTGGATAGACTGATTTTATTTGAGTTAGAAGACTTATCCACAAATCCACAGCGCCTATTACTATATCTACTATTTTTTAAATAATAATTAATATATTAAGTGAGGTCATTAACAATGAAATTTGATATCATGAGAGATCGTTTGCTTGACGGGTTAAATGATGTCATGAAAGCCGTAAGTTCAAAAACAACCATTCCCATTTTGACAGGCATCAAAATTGATGTATCAACAGAAGGCATGACATTAACAGGTAGTGATGCAGATATTACCATCCAAACTTCTATTCCTGTAGAAGAAGATGGAGAACAAATTATCCACGTACATGAAACAGGCTCTATTGTCTTACAAGCTAGAATGTTCAATGAAATTGTTCGTAAGTTACCTACAAATGAAGTAGAAATTGAAGTAACAAACAACTTCCAAACAAGAATCCAATCAGGTAAATCAGATTTCCACTTAATTGGACTAGATGCAACTGAATATCCAATGCTTCCTGAAATTTCACCGGATCGTCAAATCACATTGCCTTCCGATTTGCTGAAAGCGATTGTTCGTGAAACTGTTTTTGCTGTTTCTGCAAGCGAAAGTCGCCCCGTGTTGACAGGTGTAAAGTGGCAAATTAAAGAAGATGGTTTAGTCTGTGTTGCAACAGATAGCCATCGCTTAGCTCGTCGAAAGGTTACTTTAGAACATTTGCCTACGGAAGAAGCAGATGTTGTTATTCCTGGTAAAAGTTTAACTGAATTAAGCAAAATCCTAAGCGATTCAACTACACCTGTTGATATATTTATGACGAACCAGCAAGTTTTATTCAAAACTTCTGATGTTTTATTTTTCTCCCGCTTATTAGAAGGGAATTATCCTGAAACTTCTCGTTTAATTCCAGAAGAATACAATACAAATGTAACAATCAACGGAAAAGCTTTGTTGCAAGCGATTGATCGTGCATCATTACTGGCTCGTGAAGATCGAAATAACGTTGTTCGCTTTTCTACTTTAGGAGAAAATACAGTCGAAATCTCTTCAAATTCCCCTGAAATTGGGAAAGTTGAAGAAGAGATCCAAGTAGAATCTCTTGAAGGTGAAGAATTACGCATTTCATTTAGTGCAAAATATATGATGGATGCCTTAAAGGCAATCGATGGACAAGAAGTTATTATTCAATTCACAGGTGCAATGCGTCCATTTATCATTCGTTCTGTGCACGATGATGCTATACTACAACTCATTTTACCTGTACGAACTTACTAATTGTTTTATGAATATAACTTATTTCCTAAACGTAATTAGTACCTGGTGCTAATTGTGCGGTTTGCAAGAGATTTTTCTTAGAAAGGATGGTCCTTTAAGTGACTATCCTTTTTACTTATGGACAAAAGTTCGATAAAATAGATATAGGATTTGATTAGACGTAGAGGATGAAAAACAGTGAATGATATTGTATTAGAAAGTGAATTTATAACACTGGGGCAATTTCTTAAGAGGATGGATGTTATTAGCTCAGGTGGAATGGCTAAATGGTTTTTGCAAGAGAATGATGTCTATGTAAATGGTGAGATTGATCGTAGAAGAGGTCGAAAACTACGTGTAGGAGATTTAGTAAGTATTCCGGGATATGGTAGATTTCATCTGGTAGAATCTCAAAGCGAGGAATAACATGTATATAGAGCGACTAAAGCTGACTAACTATCGGAATTATGAATCTCTCGATTTATCTTTCTCTCCGAAGATTAACGTTTTCATTGGTGAAAATGCACAGGGTAAGACAAATGTGATGGAGTCTATCTATGTGTTAGCTATGGCTAAATCCCATCGGACATCAAACGAAAAAGAATTGATACGCTGGGAGAAAGACTATGGTAAAATAGAAGGTGACGTTCAGAAGAAATATGGTCATCTACCGTTAGAGTTGACGATTTCTAGAAAAGGAAAAAAGGCAAAAGCAAATCACTTAGAACAAAGTCGTTTAAGTGATTACATTGGGCAGATGAATGTCGTAATGTTTGCCCCAGAAGATTTAACTGTAGTGAAAGGCAGTCCTCAAATTAGAAGACGTTTTCTCGATATGGAAATCGGACAAATTTCTCCAGTATATTTACATGATTTATTGACTTTTCAAAAATTGTTGAAACAACGTAATCATTTACTTAAACAAAATCAAGGTAAACAAACATTGCAAGATGTAATGTTTGACGTGTATACAGAGCAGTATATTGAAGCGGCTGTAAAAGTCATCCATAAGAGATTCCACTTTATGGAATTGTTGCAGGGATGGGCAGACCCTATTCATTATCAAATTTCAAGGAATCTTGAAAAGATGAAAATCCGCTATCGTCCAGTTAGTGGCATGGATGGTGAATGGTCACAAGAACAAATGGCTATTCATTTAGCTTCGAAATTAAAAGAATCCTTGCCTCGAGAATTAGAAAGAGGCGTTACACTTATTGGACCACATCGAGATGATTTACAATTTATCGTAAACGGTTATGATGTACAAACATATGGATCACAAGGTCAACAACGGACAACGGCTTTATCACTTAAATTGGCTGAAATAGAACTTATTAAGCAAGAGGTTGGGGAAGCGCCCATCTTGTTACTGGATGACGTTCTTTCGGAGTTAGATGATTACCGTCAATCCCATTTACTGAATACGATTAAAGGTGAAGTACAGACTTTTGTGACAACCACAAGTGTAGAGGGGATAGATCATGAGACAATTCGTGAATCAGCGATGTTTCATGTGAAACAAGGTTCCGTGGATACTGAGAATATCTAGTATTCCGCGGATTTTATAGGTTTAAGAGAATTATAAATAATGCATACTAATGCCATGAAAGAGTAGGTGGAACAATAATGGCAATCGAAGACAATAACAAGCCTGTTGCATATGATGCCGAGCAGATTCAAGTATTAGAAGGTTTAGAAGCCGTTCGCAAACGTCCTGGTATGTATATCGGTTCAACCAGTTCCAAAGGGTTACATCACCTTGTTTGGGAAATCGTAGATAATAGTATTGATGAAGCATTAGCGGGCTATTGTACCGAAATTACAGTAGCAATTGAAAAGGATAATTGGATTCGAGTAGAAGATAATGGCCGAGGTATTCCAGTCGATATCCAAGAAAAAGTGGGAAAACCAGCTGTTGAAGTTATTATGACCGTACTTCATGCCGGAGGTAAATTTGGCGGTGGAGGATATAAGGTATCAGGCGGTTTACATGGTGTAGGGGCCTCTGTTGTTAATGCACTTTCTGTAGAAACCATCGTACAAGTCCATAGAGATGGCCATATACACGAAATTAAATTCAAACGTGGGAAAACTATTCAACCTTTAAAAGTTATTGGTGATACAGATCACAATGGTACAACAACAAGATTCAAAGCGGATGCTGAAATCTTCAAAGATACAACCACTTATGAGTATGATATTCTTGCCCATCGTGTTCGTGAACTTGCTTATTTAAACCGTGGAATTAGAATTTCTATTATTGATGAGCGTGATGAAGAAATCCGCCAAAACATTTACCATTATGAAGGTGGTATTAAATCCTATGTTGAACATATTAACGAGAAGAAAGAACCACTTCATGAAGCAATCGATTTAAAAGGTGAAAAAGACGGTATTTCAATTGAAATCGCGATGCAATACAATTCAGGTTTTTCATCCAATATTTTCTCCTTCGCAAATAATATCAATACTTACGAAGGCGGCACACATGAGTCCGGTTTCAAGACAGCGCTTACCCGTGTGATTAATGATTACGCTCGAAAAAATCATTTATTAAAGGATTCAGATGCTAATTTATCAGGAGAAGATGTTCGTGAAGGTCTAGTGGCTATTGTTTCCGTCAAACATCCAGATCCTCAATTTGAAGGACAAACAAAGACAAAGTTAGGTAATTCTGAAGTAAGCACTATTACGAACTCATTATTTTCTGAACGCTTTGAAAGATTCTTGCTGGAAAATCCGACAGTTGCTAGAACTATCGTAGATAAAGGTTTAGTTGCATCTCGTGCGCGTGTTGCAGCTAAAAAAGCTCGTGAAATGACTAGACGTAAATCAGCGTTAGAAGTATCAAGCTTACCTGGAAAACTTGCAGACTGTTCTTCTCGTCATCCTGATGAGTGTGAAATTTACATCGTAGAAGGTGATTCTGCAGGTGGTTCAGCAAAATCAGGCCGAGATCGCCATTTCCAAGCTATTTTGCCACTTCGAGGAAAAATTTTGAATGTTGAAAAGGCACGTTTAGACCGTATTTTATCAAATGCTGAAATTCGAGCAATGATTACCGCTATCGGTACAGGAATTGGTGAAGAATTTGATTTAGAAAAAGCACGCTACCATAAAATCGTTATTATGACAGATGCCGATGTAGATGGTGCTCATATTAGAACTTTATTATTAACATTCTTTTTCCGCTTTATGCGACCACTTATTGAAGCCGGCTACATTTATATCGCACAGCCACCACTATATAAAGTGGCACAAGGTAAGCATGTAGAATATTGCTACAGCGATAAAGAATTACAAGCTATTTTAGAGCGCTTACCTAAGCAACCAAAACCAGGTATTCAAAGATATAAAGGTCTTGGTGAAATGGATGCGGAACAATTATGGGATACAACAATGGATCCAGAATATCGTGTTCTATTGCAAGTTGAATTAGATGATGCCATTGAAGCGGATCAAACATTTGAACAATTAATGGGCGATGATGTTGAACCAAGACGTCAATTTATTCACGAAAACGCAGTTTATGTAGAAAACTTAGATATTTAGAGATTTCTGAAGGGAGGTCAAAATTTTGTCTGAAACAAACAACTCCGGAGTTAAAGGAGTTAAAATTACCAAAACAATTAAAACTTCATTTTTAGATTATGCAATGAGTGTTATCGTTTCTCGTGCATTACCAGATGTTCGTGATGGTCTTAAACCTGTACAGCGCCGTATTTTATATGGAATGCAAGAGTTAGGTAGTACTTCTGATAAACCATATAAAAAATCCGCTCGTATTGTTGGGGACGTAATGGGTAAGTATCACCCTCATGGTGACTCTTCTATTTACGAAGCAATGGTTCGTATGGCACAAGATTTTAGCTATCGTTATATGTTAGTAGATGGTCATGGTAACTTTGGTTCTGTCGACGGTGATGGAGCGGCAGCAATGCGTTATACAGAATCACGTATGTCTAAAATCTCAATGGAAGTGCTACGTGATATCAATAAAGATACGATTGATTTTCAAGATAACTATGATGGTAATGAAAAAGAACCAGTAGTGTTACCTGCTCGTTATCCAAATTTACTTGTTAATGGTGCTTCAGGGATTGCTGTTGGGATGGCGACCAATATCCCACCACATCAATTAGGAGAAGTCATTGATGGTGTATTAGCCGTTTCTAATAACCCTGCTATCACTACAGAGGAATTGATGGAAATTATACCTGGGCCTGATTTTCCAACTGGTGGATTAATACTAGGAAGAAGCGGTATTCGTCGTGCATATGAAACAGGCCGTGGCTCTATTATTATTCGTGCTCGAGTTGAAATTGAACAAAATTCAAATGGTAAAGAAACCATTATTGTTCACGAACTTCCTTATCAAGTCAATAAAGCACGTTTAATCGAGAAGATTGCGGAATTAGTACGCGATAAGAAAATCGATGGTATTACAAATATCCGTGATGAATCTGACCGTACAGGAATGCGCATCACCATTGATGTTAGAAAAGACGCAAATGGCAATGTTGTACTAAATAACTTATATAAACAAACAGCTATGCAAACAAGCTTTGGTATTAATATGCTGGCTCTTGTTGGTGGACAACCAAAAGTTTTGAGTTTAAAAGAAACCTTGTATCATTACTTAGAGCATCAAAAAGTGGTCATTCGTAGACGTACTGAATTTGAGTTACGCAAAGCTGAAAATCGTGCTCATATTTTAGAAGGCTTACGTATAGCACTTGATCATATCGATGAAATTATTAGTTTGATCCGTGCATCTCAAACAACTGAAGAAGCGAAAAGTGGTTTGATGGAAACATTTAGTTTAAGTGAACGACAAGCACAAGCCATTTTAGATATGCGTTTACAACGTTTAACAGGTTTAGAGCGAGACAAAATTGAGGCAGAGTATCAGGAATTATTGAAGCTTATTAAAGAATTAAAAGAAATATTAGCAGACGAAGCAAGAATTCTTCATATTATTCACGATGAATTGTTAGACATAAAAGAACGTTTTAATGATGCACGTCGCACAGAAATTACTTCTGGCGGCATGGAATTGATTGAAGATGAAGATTTAATCCCACGTGAAAATTCAGTGATTACATTAACGCATAACGGCTATATTAAACGTCTTCCTGCCAATACGTATCGTAGTCAACGACGCGGTGGTCGTGGTGTACAAGGTATGGGAACCCATGAAGATGATTTTGTAGAACATCTACTGTATACATCGACACATGATACGATTTTGTTCTTTACTTCAAAAGGTAAAGTATTTAAAGCGAGAGGTTATGAAATTCCTGAGTTTGGTAGGACAGCCAAAGGATTACCTTTAGTTAATTTGTTAAATGTTGAAAAGAAAGAAAAAGTAACGGCTATGATTCGTGTAGCATCATATGATGAAGATGCATACTTTATCTTTACGACACGTACAGGAGTTACAAAACGTACGCCATTATCGAACTTTGCCAATATCCGAACAAATGGTCTAATCGCTATTTCATTACGTGATGATGATGAGTTGATCTCCGTTCGTTTAACAGATGGTAAAAAGGAAATTATTATCGGTACACATGATGGTATGCTAGTACGTTTCAACGAGAAGGATATCCGTTCAATGGGACGTACTGCGGCTGGTGTTCGTGGTATTCGTCTAAGAGATGACGATTACGTGGTAGGTATGGAAATTATTGAACCAGATCAAGAAATTCTTGTTGTGACTGAAAAAGGTTATGGCAAACGAACTCCTGAGGGAGAATACCGTTTGCAAAATCGTGGTGGCGTCGGTATTAAAACTTGCCAAATCACAGATAAAAATGGCCCTCTAGTAGCTGTGAAAACAGTTGATGGTCAAGAAGATATCATGCTTATGACGATCAATGGCATGCTCATTCGTATGGATATCAATGATATTTCAATAACGGGAAGAAGTACTCAAGGCGTGCGTTTAATTCGTTTATCTGATGATGAGTTGGTTGCCTCCGTTGCAAAAGTCAAAAAAGAGTCTGACGAAGAAGAAGATAGTGAAATAGATTATTCAGAAGCAGCCGAAGAGAATGCTGATGCAGAGGATACCAATGCAGAGGATAAGGAAGACCCAGAAGAATAATTGATCCATATCAAAATGAATATTTAAAAACAAAAAGGGATGCGTGTCAGCTCCCTTTTTTGTTTTTTATATCACAAATATGGAGGGGGATTTAAAAAGATCTTATTCTCCTCTCTTTTCCCCTTTTTTCTGCCTCTCTCAGCCGTGTGCTGATGAGCTAAGCCTCCCCATTTTGAGGTAAATGTGAAAAGTTCTATGTAAAGTTTTTGATAAAATAATAGCTATATTTGAGGGTACCTATATTTTTTTATAGAATCTTAGTCGTTCAGCTGTAGTTAGTAGAAAAATACGTTATAATGAACGATAACCTGAAATAGAATGTTTAATATATTATTACTATATATACACATGAGTAGTAAGCCTTATATCAAGACTTAAGTAAATTTTCATGAGTAATTTGTACATAAGAAAACCTTTTATACAGAAAATCCATAAGGTGGCTAAATTATGCCGCCATCATCTAGTATGAAAAAAGTTGGTTAGAGGACAAGGTGGAAACAACTCTCTGTAAAAGCTCGATTGGTTCAACGAATGCATAGTTTGAGATGAAGAAAATTTCCATTTATGTGAAGGTTCATTTTGAATTTTGAGTGGGCTAATAGAGATCAGTTTGTTTTTTTACATGTTCTTAATAAAATTCAATGGTATTCATTCTATAATTACAATTGGAAAAAATTCAGTTACAATAAATCATAGACAAATCAAGTGCAAAGGGTGGTAATTTATTTGGATACTAAATTAGTAAGAGTGTCCGACTTGCGATTAGGCAGTATCATTGCAAAAGATATAAAAGCCAACACTCAATATCCGATTATTTATAAAAATACAAAGATTACTCGTGAACATTTACCGGTGTTGCAGGCCTTTCAAATTTCCCAAGTTCCTGTAATTACTTCTTCAATCGAAGCTAAAGAAAATGATGCCACCATATCAGAGGAGCAGGAGAACATAGTTGCCACTGTTGCTAGTACACCGTTTGAAAAGAAATACAGAGATGTTGTTGAAAAATTCAAAGTGGAGTTTTCAAACTGGGAATCGGGTAGCAATGTAAATATCACAAAAATTAGAGCGTATATATTACCTTTAATTGATAATGTATTAGAAAAAAGAGAACGAATTTTTATTTTAAATGAATTTTCAACAAGTAAGGACTACATATATCATCATTCAGTAGCTATTAGTTTAATCTGTGCGGTGATTGCTCAGAAAATGGGGTATAGCAAAGGGGATATACTTCAAATCGCTATAGCAGGGGCTGTAGCAGATTGTGGAATGGCGAAAATTAATAAAAAGATACGAGACAAAAATGGTCCTTTAACGGAATATGAATTTAAAGAAATCCAAGAACACCCATATTACAGTCTTCAAATGATCAACGGGATATCAACGCTTAAATCAGAAATGAAAATAGCCGTATATCAACATCATGAAAGATTAGATGGCAGTGGTTATCCAAAAGGCGAAAAAGGAAATAAGATTTCAATCTTTGCACATATCATTGCTGTAGCTGATGTTTTTCATGCGATGACATGTGAAAGAATATATCGTTCAAAAGAGTCACCATTTAAAGTTTTAGAGATGATCCGAGAGGCTGAATTTGGAAAGTTTAATATTCAAGTTGTGCAAGCATTAATTACTTGTGTGGCGGATTTATCATTGGGATCTAAAGTTGAATTATCAAATGGTCAAGAAGGTTCTATCGTATTTACGAACAAGACTTCTGCCACCAGACCTGTTATTAAATTAGATGGATCCAATGATATAATCGATCTTTCAAAGAATAGAAGGATATATATTGAACGCCTGCTATTAGAAGAATAAAGAATTTCTCAACCTGATGTTTATTTATAAAAATTTTATATTCTCTAAAAAAGTGTTGACATTTTAAAAATAAATAGATAGACTATATAAGCCGCTAACAATTGATGATAAGTTAATTAAATAGCCAAAAGCATTTTGTCAGATATAAATTAAATAATTTATTGACAACTAATGCTATTGTTGGTATAATAATTAAGTTGTTAAATGATAGCAATATGAACCTTGAAAACTGAACAAGCAAGACGTTAATCAATAAAATTTGTTCACTAACCTCCGTTAGTGACAAAGACAAAATAGATATCATCTTCGGATGATACGCTAGCAAAGCAAATGAGCTTTCAAACTTAACTTTTATGGAGAGTTTGATCCTGGCTCAGGACGAACGCTGGCGGCGTGCCTAATACATGCAAGTCGAGCGCATGACGAGGAGCTTGCTCCTCTGATTGAGCGGCGGACGGGTGAGTAACACGTGGGCAACCTGCCCTGTAGACGGGGATAACTTCGGGAAACCGGAGCTAATACCGGATAATCCTCTTCCCCACATGGGGAAGAGTTGAAAGGCGCTTTCGCGTCACTACAGGATGGGCCCGCGGTGCATTAGCTAGTTGGTGGGGTAACGGCCTACCAAGGCGACGATGCATAGCCGACCTGAGAGGGTGATCGGCCACATTGGGACTGAGACACGGCCCAAACTCCTACGGGAGGCAGCAGTAGGGAATCTTCCACAATGGACGAAAGTCTGATGGAGCAACGCCGCGTGAGTGATGAAGGTTTTCGGATCGTAAAACTCTGTTGTAAGGGAAGAACCAGTACGTCAGGCAATGGACGTACCTTGACGGTACCTTATTAGAAAGCCACGGCTAACTACGTGCCAGCAGCCGCGGTAATACGTAGGTGGCAAGCGTTGTCCGGAATTATTGGGCGTAAAGCGCGCGCAGGTGGTTTCTTAAGTCTGATGTGAAAGCCCACGGCTTAACCGTGGAGGGTCATTGGAAACTGGGAGACTTGAGTGCAGAAGAGGAAAGTGGAATTCCAAGTGTAGCGGTGAAATGCGTAGAGATTTGGAGGAACACCAGTGGCGAAGGCGACTTTCTGGTCTGCAACTGACGCTGAGGCGCGAAAGCATGGGGAGCAAACAGGATTAGATACCCTGGTAGTCCATGCCGTAAACGATGAGTGCTAAGTGTTAGGGGGTTTCCGCCCCTTAGTGCTGCAGCTAACGCATTAAGCACTCCGCCTGGGGAGTACGACCGCAAGGTTGAAACTCAAAGGAATTGACGGGGGCCCGCACAAGCGGTGGAGCATGTGGTTTAATTCGAAGCAACGCGAAGAACCTTACCAGGTCTTGACATCCCGATGACCGCTCTAGAGATAGAGTTTTCCCTTCGGGGACATTGGTGACAGGTGGTGCATGGTTGTCGTCAGCTCGTGTCGTGAGATGTTGGGTTAAGTCCCGCAACGAGCGCAACCCTTAATCTTAGTTGCCATCATTTAGTTGGGCACTCTAAGGTGACTGCCGGTGATAAACCGGAGGAAGGTGGGGATGACGTCAAATCATCATGCCCCTTATGACCTGGGCTACACACGTGCTACAATGGACGGTACAAAGAGTCGCTAACTCGC
>NZ_VCBL01000003.1:0-32077 GCF_007896435.1 Rummeliibacillus suwonensis | reverse complement strand
AAATTCAATGAAGTTTATCCAGTTTTGAAAGAACAAGAAAAGATGTTAAAGAATCGGCTTTTCTAGAAAAAGCGACAGAACATTCTTGTCTTTCAAATCATAGAGTCTAGTAATGATGGCCAAGAGGTCACACCTGTTCCCATGCCGAACACAGAAGTTAAGCTCTTGAGCGCCAATGGTAGTTGGGGGCTGTCCCCCTGCGAGAGTAGGACGTTGCTAGGCATACATAAAGCACAGTTGATTATTCAACTGTGCTTTTTTCATTTTCCAGGATTGTGCTTTTCTTTTTTGAAATTATGATTAGTTACCCTTGAATTATGATGAAATCTTGTCAAAAAGCTTAATTAAGCATTCTATTTGTTGTGAGAAAAGATTTAAAGGAATACAGTTATAAATAATAGAATAAAAGCTACAGGGAGGAATTGAAATGACGAATATTTATGATTTTACCGTAGAAAAGACTGATGGAGAACAACAAAGTTTGCAGGATTTTAAAGGACATCCACTGTTGATTGTCAATACAGCAAGTAAATGCGGCTTTACACCACAATTTAAAGAATTACAAGAGTTATACGAGAAGTATAAAGATCAGGGATTTACAATTTTAGGATTTCCATGTAGCCAATTTAATAATCAGGAATTTGCTAATATTGATGAAACCTTAGCTTATTGTCAATTGAATTATAATGTTCAATTTCCAATGTTTGCAAAGATAGATGTTAAGGGTGAAAACGCATCACCACTGTTTAAATTTCTTGTTTCAGAAAAGAAAGGATTACTAACAGAAAACATTAAATGGAATTTTACTAAGTTCTTGATTGATAAAAACGGGCATGTTATAGATCGATATGCTCCACAAACTTCACCTTCAAAAATAGAAAATGATATTAAAAACTTATTATAAAGAAAAATCTAAATAATCTTATTTATTTTAGATTCCTTGACAAGTAAACACTTACGTTGTTAATCTTACAATTAATATATTTTTTATAGGAGGAGTTCAAGAAATGTGGGAAACGAAATTTGCCAAAGAAGGTTTAACATTTGATGATGTATTGCTTGTACCAGCACATTCTGAAGTATTGCCGAAAGAAGTAGACTTATCTGTCAGTTTAACGCCAAAAATTAAATTAAATATTCCTATTGTTAGTGCTGGTATGGATACAGTCACAGAAGCATCAATGGCTATAGCAATGGCTCGTCAAGGTGGTCTAGGCATTATTCATAAAAACATGAGCATTGAAGAACAAGCTGAACAAGTTGAAAAAGTTAAACGATCTGAAAATGGTGTAATTACGAATCCGTTTTTCTTAACACCTTCTCACCAAGTATTTGACGCAGAGCATTTAATGGGAAAATATCGTATTTCAGGTGTTCCAATTGTTAACAATGTGGAAGATCGTAAATTAGTAGGGATTATTACAAACCGTGATTTACGTTTTGTCCAAGATTATTCTACTAAAATTGATGATGTCATGACAAAAGAAGATTTAATCACAGCTCCTGTTGGCACTACACTAGACGAAGCAGAAAAAATGTTGCAACAATACAAAATAGAAAAACTTCCTATCGTTGACGAAAATGGAGTTTTGACAGGATTAATCACTATTAAGGATATTGAGAAAGTGATGGAATACCCAAATGCTGCAAAAGATGAACATGGGCGACTACTTGTTGGTGCCGCTGTAGGTGTAACAAAGGATTCAATGCTTCGTATAAAAAAATTAGTTGAAGCACAAGTTGACGTGATCGTTATTGATACAGCTCATGGTCATTCACAAGGCGTACTAGAGCAAGTGAAGAATATTCGAGCAGCATACCCTGATCTAACCATTATTGCAGGTAATGTAGCAACTGCTGAAGCTACTAAGGCTCTATACGAAGCCGGTGCAGATGTCGTAAAAGTTGGTATTGGACCAGGATCTATTTGTACTACTCGTGTTGTAGCTGGTGTCGGTGTACCGCAAATTACAGCTGTCTATGATTGTGCTACAGAAGCTCGTCGCCAAGGAAAAACAATCATTGCTGATGGTGGTATTAAATATTCAGGTGATATTGTTAAAGCATTGGCAGCCGGTGGACATGCCGTTATGTTAGGTAGCTTGCTAGCGGGGACTTCTGAATCACCTGGAGAAACTGAAATCTTCCAAGGACGTCGCTTCAAAGTGTATCGTGGAATGGGTTCTGTTGCAGCAATGGAAAATGGTTCAAAAGATCGTTACTTCCAAGAAGATGCAAAAAAACTTGTTCCAGAAGGTATTGAAGGTCGTCTACCATATAAAGGCCCTCTAGCTGACACCATTCATCAATTACTTGGTGGTGTTCGTGCAGGTATGGGGTATTGTGGAACGAAGGATCTCCATGATTTACGTGAAAATTCACAGTTTGTTCGAATGACTGGCGCTGGATTAAAGGAAAGTCATCCACATGATGTACAAATTACGAAAGAAGCACCAAACTATTCACTAGCATAAGAATATATCTTTAGCACCCTTTTCGTGATTATTTATGAAGCGGAAAGGGTGTTTTTAATATCTAATGGTTGAAATCTATGATTGTATGTTAAAATGAGCGAGATAAGTCTATACATAAATGGAGGTAGAATGGGTGAAAACATCAAGAAAAAATAAAATTTTTAGCATCATGATAGCTGCTGTTCTTATGTTCAGTATGTTGGCCATATTACCAGCAGGCAACACAGCAAGTGCTGCAGATAATTTAGGCTTACCTGTAAAAGGAGCTATTTTAATCGATGCTGATTCAGGTAAAATTTTGTATGAAAAAAATGCTGATCAACCACTTGGAATTGCTAGTATGACTAAAATGCTGACAGAGTATATTTTGTTAGACGCCATTAATGATGGAAAAATCAAATGGGATCAAAAATATAAAGTATCAGAATATGCTTACAAAATTTCACAAGATCGTGCATTAAGTAATGTTCCATTACGTGCAGATGGCGAATATACAATAAAAGAATTATATGAAGCAATGGCTATTTACTCAGCTAATGCTGCTACCATCGCAATTGCCGAAACAATCGCAGGATCTGAAACAGAATTCCTAACATTAATGAACAAAAAAGCAAAAGAATTAGGCTTAGAAGATTATCACTTTGTAAATGCTACAGGACTTAATAATGCACAATTACAAGGAATGCAACCAAAAGGTACGTCAGCTAGTGATGAAAACAAATTACCAGCAAAATCTGTAGCACGCCTTGCCTATCATTTATTGAAAGATCATCCTGAAGTATTGAAAACTTCAAGTATTTCTAGAAAGACATTCCGTGAAGGTACAGATGATGCGATTAAAATGGATAACTGGAACTTTATGCTACCAGGTCTTGTCGCAGAATATAAGGGAGTCGATGGACTTAAAACAGGCACAACAGATTATGCTGGTCAATGTTTTACAGGTACGGCAAAGCGCAATGATACACGATTAATCGCTGTTGTCATGCATGCAGAGGGTGCAGAACATATGGCACGTTTTAATGCTGCCCGTACATTATTTGACTATGGTTTTGGCCAATTTACAACAGAAAAAATTGTGCCTGCAGGTTATACCTTTAAAAGCCAAAAATCAATACCAGTAAAAGATGGAAAAGAAAAAAACGTTAAAATTGCTACAAAAGATGATATCTCTATGATGGTAAAAACAAGTGAAGTCGATGATTATCAAGCAAAACTTGTGTTAACTAAAAAAACATTAAATGCACCTGCCAAAAAGGGAACTGTTGTAGGTCATGTTGAAATCGATAAAAAATCTAGTAAGGATTATGGATTTATTGACAGTTCTGCAAGTGGTGCGGATGTTGTAACTACAGCAACTGCTGAGAAAGCAGGCTGGTTCTCTTTGACATTTAAAAAAATTGGTAAATTTTTTGCTAATTTATTTTAAAAATATAGCATTCAAAAGGATTGATCATGATGTAATGGTCAGTCCTTTTTTCATTTAAAGTACTTAAAACTTGCTGCTCTTTGAAAAATGTTGATCCTATATGAACCTTCTGTAAAATTTCTACTACTTTTCATGAGCGATTACTCCCAATCTATACATCTACAAGTTTTTACGCAAAAAAGCAGAGACAAGCCAAGTAAGGAATAATTAGATCAGTTTGACTAGCATTATACAGTAGGGGGTGAAAAAGCATCGTCCTACTACTGCATAGAGTTTCATATGATTGTATGGTTGTTGCTGGTGTTATAGAAGTAATGTTGATCTATTTAAAGCCAATTTTATCATGTGTTAACAGGCAGTAAGATCCCCACCATAGGTTTAGCGAGAAACGAGAAAGATAGATGGGGGATGAACTGCCACATGCGCCCGATTGGTTTGGACCGGCAAGATGTTGGTCACTCAGGTGTTGCCACAGGACGTGGCGCTTTTCACTTCCGTTCCTTTAGTTCAGCGGGGGATGAAGAAAACCCCCACTGAACTTTATCTGAAAGTGTTTTGTATATTCCAGCAATCCATTAACTTTTGGATATTATTTAAGATGTCGTTTTCTTCTAATCCTCCAAAGCCAAGTAAAAATTGATCTTCTCGATTTTGAATGGTAGGTGCGAGCATATATTCCTTTATGGGTGTAATCCTTATTCCATGTTGTAATGCAATATTACTTAATGTTGAAGCATTCATTTCATGTTTTACAGTCAATACTACGTGCATGCCAGCTTGTTCACCAGAAATCGTCACTGTTGGAGCATAAGGCATAAGTGCATGTGTTAGTTTTTCCAATTTTTTTCGGTAAATTTTTCGCATACGGTTTAAATGCTTGGAAAAATAACCGTCCCTCATAAATTGAGCTAAAATATGTTGTTCGAAACGAGGGACAGTGGATGTATAGTATGTGAACATATTATAATATCGAGATAATAATTTTTCTGGTAATACAAAATAGGCGATGCGCAAAGAAGGCATTAGTGATTTAGAAAATGTACTAATATAAATAACTTTATCTCGATGATCCATTCCCTGTAAGGAGGCAATGGGTTTACCAATATAACGGAATTCACTATCGTAATCATCTTCAATAATAAATCTTTGCTCATCTTGTGCCGCCCAATTTAATAGTTGCGCCCGGCGTGATGCAGAAAGGACTGCCCCCGTTGGAAATTGATGAGATGGAGTAACATAAGCGATATTAGCACTTGAGTGTTCCAATTCCTGAATTTGCATGCCATCTTCATCAACATTAATAGGGATTACCTGTTGATTATATTGGCTGAAAATATGATGAGTTTGTGTATAGCCAGGGTTTTCAATAGCATATTGATTTTCTTCCCCTAAAAGCTTCATGATCATAGGCAGAAGCTGTTCGGTACCAGAACCTATGACAATTTGTTCAGGTGAACATAGGACCCCTCTGGATTGATATAGATAGTTTGCAATTTGTTCACGTAATCCAAGTTCACCTTGAGGGGTGCCTGTTAACAACAGATCTTTTTCATGATAGTCAATGGCTTCTTTAGCATATTTGCGCCAAGTCGTAAATGGAAAAGACGATGTATCAATTTTTCCAGGATTAAAATCGATTAAAATTTGGGGGTTTAAAGCTTTTTTTATGGCATGATGAGGAAGTGTTTTTTCTACATAAGCGAGTTCCTCAATTGCCTCTACAAAAAAGCCGACACGCGATTTAGAAGTAATATAGCCCTCTGCTATTAATTGTGCATAGGCAAGTTCCACCGTTGTTTGGCTAATGGATAAAAATTCCGAAAGCTTTCTTTTTGAAGGAAGTTTTGTATGAACGGCTATTGTTCCTTCAATAATTCCTTTCTTGATTTCTTCGTAGAGTTGTTCATAAAGAGGGATTTTTGAATCTTTTTCTAATTGAATCATTAGCATATCCATTGTATCGCTCCTAACTGACCATCCAAAAAAGTGAATAACTGAATCTTTTTATATGGTCAATTTTCTTTATACTAACATCATACTAGTTTTTAGGAGGGAAAGAAATGGTTATTCATACAGGTACTGAACGAGTTAAAAGAGGCATGGCGGAAATGCAAAAGGGTGGCGTCATTATGGACGTGATTAATGCAGAACAGGCAAAAATTGCCGAAGCTGCGGGTGCTGTTGCGGTAATGGCATTAGAACGCGTACCATCTGATATTCGTGCTGCAGGCGGTGTTGCTCGCATGGCAGATCCACGTATAGTAGAAGAGGTCATGGAGGCTGTGTCTATTCCAGTGATGGCAAAAGCACGTATAGGGCATATCGTTGAGGCTCGTGTGCTTGAAGCAATGGGTGTTGATTACATAGATGAAAGTGAAGTATTAACACCAGCAGATGAGGAATTTCACTTATTAAAAAGTGACTATACTGTACCATTTGTTTGTGGCTGTCGGGATTTAGGAGAAGCAGCACGACGTATAGGAGAAGGGGCATCCATGCTACGTACAAAGGGTGAACCTGGAACTGGCAATATCGTTGAAGCCGTAAGACATATACGCAAAGTGAATGCACAAGTACGAAAAGTCGCTCATATGACAAGAGATGAACTAATGACGGAGGCCAAAAACCTAGGAGCACCTTTTGATGTATTGCTTGAAATCAATCGTCTTGGCCATTTACCAGTTGTTAATTTTGCTGCAGGCGGTGTTGCGACACCAGCTGATGCCGCATTGATGATGGAATTGGGGGCTGACGGCGTATTTGTAGGCTCAGGTATTTTTAAATCTGAAAATCCGGAACAATTTGCTCGCGCTATTGTTGAAGCAACAACAAATTATCAAGATTATAACCTGATTGCTAAAGTGTCTAAAGGGTTGGGAATACCGATGAAAGGGATCGATATTTCAAAACTCGCACCGCAAGACCGTATGCAGGATCGAGGATGGTAGTATGGTAAGAATCGGTGTCTTGGCATTACAGGGAGCTGTTCGTGAGCATATAAAGGCAATAGAAGCAGTAGGGGCAAAAGCTGTATCAGTGAAACATAAGGATGAATTACAAGACTTAGATGGTCTAATTCTGCCTGGTGGGGAAAGCACAACAATGCGAAAGCTAATTGACCGATATGATATGATGCAGGCGTTGCGTATTTTTGCTTCAACTGGTAAACCGATGTTTGGAACATGTGCAGGATTAATTCTCCTTGCAAAGAAGCTTGTTGATGGTGAACCTCATATTGGTGTGATGGATATAGAAGTGAAACGAAACTCGTTTGGACGACAAATCGATAGCTTTGAAGCATTGCTCGATTTAAAGGATATTGGTTCTAATTTTCCAGCAGTTTTTATCCGTGCACCTCATATTGTAAATGTTGGTGAAAATGTAGATGTTTTAGGCAAGTATGATGGGCGAATAGTACTTGCACGAGATGGTCAATTCCTAGGATGTTCTTTTCATCCAGAACTAACAGAAGATACTCGTATTATGGGATATTTTGTTCATATGGTGAAGGAAAGTAAGCGCTCAATACTTGCGTAACTCCAGAATGTATTGTAAAGTAAGGATAACTTATAATTTAACACGATGATAGGAAGTAGTAGCAAATACGTTTTTTTTAGAGAGTCGTCGGTTGGTGGAAGGCGATAAAGACGCTTGTGAATCCGTCCTGGAGTTGCTCAGCTGAACGTATAGTAAGTTGGAGCCGGTTTTTAAAGCCGTTATGAAACAAGTGGATTAGACAATTGTCTATTCAATTAGGGTGGTAACGCGGGTATGCTCTCGTCCCTTTTAAGGGGATGAGAGTTTTTTTGCGTCTACTTTCCTATTTTAATAAGAAACTACTTTTCTAAAATCGAATATACAATCGGAGGAATTGATTATGTTAGACATTAAACGTGTCCGTGCAAACTTTACAGAAATAAAAGAAAAACTCGCACATCGTAATGAAGATCTTGGCACAATTGATCACTTTGAAGAATGGGATCAACAACGCCGTGATTTGATTGCTAAAACGGAAGTATTGAAGGCAGAACGTAACAAAGCTTCTGAAGCAATTGCCCAAAAGAAAAGAAATAAGGAAAATGCAGATGCAGAAATCGCTCATATGCGTGAAGTTGGCGATGAGATCAAACAACTAGATACTGAGTTAAATGATGTTGAAGCTAAATTCAAGGATATGATGATGCGTTTACCAAATATCCCACATGAAAGCGTCCCTGTTGGAGATTCAGAAGATGACAACGAAGAAGTATACAAATGGGGAGAAGTTCCAACATTTGACTTTGATATTAAACCACATTGGGATCTTGGCACAGATCTTGACATTATTGATTTTGAACGTGCTGGTAAAGTGACTGGTAGCCGATTTGTCTTTTATCATGGTTTAGGCGCCCGTCTTGAACGTGCACTTTGGAACTTTATGATGGATTTGCACGCTGACAAACACGGCTACGAAGAAATGCTTCCTCCATACATGGCAAACCGCGCTAGCTTAACGGGTACTGGTCAACTTCCAAAATTTGCGGAAGATGCATTTTTAGTTGAAAAACCAGATTATTTTTTAATCCCAACTGCTGAAGTACCAGTAACAAACTATTATCGTGACGAAATAATTGATGGAGCAAAACTACCTCAAGCTTTTACGGCATTTAGTGCATGTTTCCGTTCAGAAGCAGGTTCTGCAGGGCGCGATACACGTGGGTTAATCCGTCAACATCAATTTAATAAAGTAGAGTTAGTACGTTTTGTAAAACCGGAAGATTCTTATGATGAATTAGAAAAACTAACGGGACATGCTGAAGAGGTCCTTCAATTATTAAACTTACCTTATCGCAAGATCAAAATGTGTACAGCAGATCTTGGATTTACAGCAGCTAAGAAATATGATTTAGAAGTTTGGATCCCAGCGCAAAATATGTATCGAGAAATTTCTTCTTGTTCTAACTTTGAAGATTTCCAAGCTCGTCGCGCGAATATTCGTTTCCGCCGTGAACCGGGTGCAAAACCTGAGTATGTACACACATTAAATGGATCAGGTCTTGCTATCGGTCGTACTGTAGCTGCTATTTTAGAAAATTATCAACAAGCTGATGGAAGCGTGAAAATTCCTCAAGTATTAGTACCGTATATGGGCGGCGTTGAAGTGATTCAAGCCCCTGCTAAATAATAGGCAAGAAAAGGCTAAGACTATCATAAGCGAATCATCTTATGATAGTCTTTTTTTATCCCGCTTTAACGGGCAGTAAGACCCCCATTTCAAGATTTAGAGGGAAAAGAGAAAGAAAGATGGGGGATGAACTGCCGCATTCGTCCGATTAGTTTGAACCAACAAGATGGTGGTCTCTCAGGTGGCACAGGACGTGGCGCTTTTAACCTGAGTTCCTCTAGTTCATTGGGGGATGAAGAAAACCCCCAATGATGGAAGCTTCACTTTATTTAACGAGGTTGGACATAGAATAGAATTTTATCTTAATCATACGAAAAAGCAAAGGACTGTATGCAGCTAAATGATTTTTGGTAAGCTTAGTATTTTTTTATGGTTAAATGTACAAAAATGTATTTTTTTCTCATCTCATATGATTTGTTCTTTTGTTCTATGAAAGAAGGTTCCTGTATTTTTACAGGCGTGTTGATTAGGGAGAAATCAGAATAAATGTGGCAGCATAAACGTAAAAAATCAGCAATTAAACTATATTTCGTGTAGATAATCAACACGCCTGATATATATTTTTTAAATTATTTTTCACGAAGTTTACGGATCTTTTTTTCTTCTTTTTTCCGTATACGTAATGTTTTAAAAAAATTAGTTAGCAGGGCACTACATTCTTCTGCCATAACCCCTTCTGTTACCTCGCATTCATGATTGAAGCGACTGTCATTCAAGAGATGATAGAGTGAGTCTACACAGCCAGCTTTGCGATCACGGGCACCATAAACCACGCGTGGAATACGGGATTGTAAAATAGCACCCGCGCACATGGGACAAGGCTCTAACGTCACATATAGCGTTGTTTCCTCTAAACGCCAGCTTCCTATCACATCACAGGCATGCTGAATAGCCATAAGTTCTGCGTGAGTGATCGCATTTTGAGAAGTTTCGCGCAAATTATAGGCACGGGCGATTACACGATCTTGATAGACAATAATTGCACCAATAGGAACTTCTCCAAGTGTAGCAGCATATTTTGCTTCTTCAAGTGCAAGTTGCATAAATTGATGATCTTTGTTCATTTAGACACTCTCCTTGTCAAATAGTTTAGCATGATTTACAAGTTAACAGCATATGATTAGTCATCATGAAGAAATAGAGGAGGATTTCTTTGATATATGTTGTAAAACAAGGAGATAGTTTATATAAAATTGCAAGAGATCATCATACAACAAGTGCAACCATTGTCGCACTAAATGAACTGTTAAATCCAGATGTATTAGTTGTAGGACAAACGCTTGTTTTACCTGAAACGCCAAATCCAAATCGCCCAACAATCAGTACTAACGCATATGCAGAATGGTATACAGATAATGTGCCGCCACGTCTTTCTCAAGAATTAACCAAAAGAGCTCCCTTGCTTACTTATATGATGCCGTTTGCATATGAAGTAAAAAGGGATGGGACATTGACCCCTCTCAATTGGGGAGATTTAGGAGAAATAGCAACAGCAAATAGAACGGCTTCCGCAGTTGTATTGACGAATATTGAAAATGGTGCTTTTAGTGATACGCTAGCGCACGAAATTTTTATGGATGCCAATCTGCAAGATTTAATTATCGGAGCAGCTATACAAGAGGCAAAAAAACATGGGGCAAAGGATATTCATGTGGATTTTGAATATTTGCCTCCAGAAGATAAAGAGCGGTATGTAGAGTTTTTAAAGAAACTGGTTTCAAAGGCGCATCCAGAAGGCTTAACAGTATCCGCGGCACTTGCTCCGAAAACAAGTGCCGACCAACCTGGAAAATGGTATGAAGGGCATGATTATAAAGGCATTGGAGAAGCTGTAGACTTTGTTGTGGTGATGACATATGAATGGGGATATAGTGGTGGTCCGCCAATGGCTGTATCACCAATTGGCCCAGTAAGGCAAGTATTGGAATATGCGATTACGGAGATACCAGCTTCAAAGGTCATGATGGGACAAAACTTATACGGCTATGATTGGAGATTGCCCTACAAAGAAAGTAACCCCAATGCAATCGGAGTTAGCCCGCAATATGCGATCGAACTTGCTAAACAAAATAATGCTGCGATCTCATACGATGAAATTGCGCAAGCTCCATATTTTCATTATTGGAAAGATGGTGTTGAACATGTTGTTTGGTTTGAAGATGCAAGATCAATTGAAGCAAAATTTAAATTGATACAAGAATTAGGCTTAAAGGGTATTGCTTACTGGCATCTGGGTTTTTCATTCCCACAAAATTGGGCACTCTTACAACAAATGTTTCATGTGGAACATATCCTATAATTTTAAAGTATGAAAGAGTCTTGATAAGTTATCATCAAGGCTTTTTGTTTTTGTGGAGAAAAATATGGGAAAAATCATTATTAGCGTTTGTAGCTCTCCACTCGGAACGAAAAGCAATTTATGTATAGGTTGGAATCAATTGCTCACGAAAGTTTCCTTTTAGAACAAATTTTTTGATAGATGCTGTCGTTATAGAAGTGCTAATCATCGAAAGGTTTTTCTGCTGTCTATCACTTTTCTACTGTGATAGAATTATAGTCATTGATTAAAAATAAACGAGGGGGAAACTTCTGATGCCTGTTCCGTTTATGACAATAGAAGGACCTATTGGTGCTGGAAAAACGTCGCTTTCTAAAATAATTTCCGAAACTTTTGATTTGCATTTATTGAAGGAAATTGTAGATGAAAACCCATTTTTGGATAAGTTTTATGAAGATATCGATGAATGGAGTTTCCAAACAGAAATGTTCTTCTTATGCAATCGTTATAAACAATTAAACGATATTGAAAGAAATATGTTAGCTAATGACCAACCAGTAGTAGCTGATTATCACATCTTTAAAAACTTGATTTTTGCTAAACGTACATTACAGCCATCAGAGTTTTATAAATACGTAGAAATTTATCAGATTTTAACCAAGGATATGATTAGACCTAATATAGTCGTTTATTTATATGCAAGTGTAGATACATTGATGAAGAGGATCACGATGAGAGGTCGGGAATTTGAAAAAGCCATCTCTAAAAGTTATATAGAACAATTAGTGGCAGATTATCATGAATTCATTCATGTTTTTGAAGACAAAAATCCAGATATTCCTGTTATTCATATTAATGGTGATGAGTTAGACTTTGTACATCGCGCAACAGATTTACAGAAAGTCTTGTATGCAGTAGAAGAAACGTTAGAAAAAAGGGGCTTTAAGGCATGAATTTAAGAGAAAAATATGGCATTCCATCAAATGCTATTATCACCATTGCAGGAACAGTGGGTGTAGGAAAATCTACAATGACCAATGCGCTAGCAAAAGCATTAAACTTTCGTACATCATTTGAGAAAGTAGATGCAAATCCGTATTTAGATAAATTCTATGATGATTTTAGTAAATGGAGCTTTCACTTGCAAATTTATTTTCTTGCTGAACGTTTTAAGGAACAAAAACGTATTTTTGAATATGGTGGAGGCTTTATCCAAGATCGTTCTATTTATGAGGATACAGGTATTTTTGCTAAAATGCATTACGATAAAGGAACAATGAGTGCTATTGATTATGAAACTTATACAAATTTATTCGATGCAATGGTCATGACACCCTATTTTCCACATCCAGATTTACTGATTTATCTGGAAGGTCCAGCTGAGGATATAATTGGTCGCATTGCAGAACGTGGGCGTTCAATGGAACAACAAATAGATAAAGAATATTGGTATGAAATGCATAAGCGCTATGAAGAGTGGATCAATCATTTCAATGCCTGCCCAGTTTTTCGTTTAAATATAAATGACTATGATTTACTGGAGAATCCTGAGGCAATTGAAGATATTTTAAAACAAATCGGTCATTTTATGAAACAAAAATCTCAGTTAAGCCGAAGATAAAATAGTAAGAAGCAGTATTTTTGTGTGAAAGGCTATTTCCTATATACGATCGAGTATCTTTGGTTGTTCTAATGATGTTATCGGTAGTCATATACATTTAATATTCAGCACTAAATAATATTCAAGTGATAGGACATATTAGTATTTATATGTCCTATAGATTGGGAAATCTATTATTGTCATTGCATTCATTAGTATTAGGATAACTATGGAGAATTAAATGGATATGGAGGATATTATGCGTGTAGGGATTTATTGTGGTTCGAAAATAGGGAATAACCCGATATATGCAGAAAAGGCAGAAGAGCTTGGCACTTTTTTAGCTAAGCATCATATAGGTATTGTATATGGCGGATCTAATCAAGGACTAATGGGAAAAGTGGCGGATGCAGTACTTGCAAATAATGGAGATGTTGTTGGGGTCATGCCAACATTTTTGCAATGGAAAGAAGTCACTCATGAACATATTACAGAGTTACATCATGTCAATACAATGCATGAACGCAAAGGCAAAATGCTTGAGCTTGCAGATTTTTTAATTGCTTTACCAGGTGGAGCAGGAACTATGGATGAATTTTTTGATGTGGTGACACTGTCCCAAATTGGGAAACATCAAAAGCCAATATGTCTATACAATATAAACGAATACTACCGATTACTGAAATCACAGTTAGAATTTATGGTAAAAGAGGGTTTTATGCTAGAGGAGCAATATAAGAAAATATTCATTGTTCAAAATCCTGAAGAATTGCTTCAAATCATTAAACAAAATACAACGAATATGACTATATAAAAGGGAGTGATTCCATCATGAATGGGTCGCTCCCTTTTATATAGAAATTCAGGTAATAAAATAAAAATAAATTATATGATTTGTGCTAAAATTTAAATTTACACAAAAAAATCGTTGCAACTTTGCAACGAATACGATTTCAATAGATATTAGATTTTAAAAAATAAATGGAGGAGGAAGAGGGATTCGAACCCCCGCGCGGTTTGACCCGCCTGTCGGTTTTCAAGACCGATCCCTTCAGCCAGACTTGGGTATTCCTCCAAAATGCGTTTCTGTTTTACTGACAGATTATACTTTATCATCATTATTTTTATTCGTCAACTGTTTTTATAAAAAATCTATACTATTTTTGATACAGAAGATTTTTGAGTGGTTTAATAAGTTGTGGGGAAATTCGTGATACTATAGGAATATACTTCAATTTTCAATCATTTAGCATTAAAATTTTATAATAACTTTATCTCGATTTTTATAATTTTTGAATCCATGCTAAAAAAACAAAGACCGTTTTGGTAAAATAAAGAAAACAATATTGCATGATAATTGAGTTTATGAGAAAAGTGATAAGTAATATTTTTTAAGAAGAAACGAAAATTAATGGGATGTTTATTATATTAAATTATAGTTAGAATGAATGAGAAGTCATAAATTTAACCTAATTAATAGGATGCTAAACAGATTCATTTGTTTTAAAATAGTCATAGTACTTTGTTTCTTTCCTTGAATTGGAGATTGTTTGATCCATTATTACAACCAAAATTGTCCATTTTTATCAAGTTGAAATTTGTGAAGACAAATAGATTAGAAAATTTCGAAATTTTATTATTTTTAAGAATTTTTTTGAAGAGATCAATATTTTACATTCTAAACGTATGATTTAGAATGTAAGGGTCAAAGTGAGGAAAAGTTCTCTATATTTAGCATCTAGTACAAGAGTATCAAACACAAATTTTATATATATTTACATAATATTTGAGCTTTTAATTGATCCAAAAACGAATATAGATTTCAGAATAAAAGTTTTATAAATTAAGGAGATTACTGAATGGATACCCTAAATAAAACAGTTTTAAAATCAATGACAATTTTAAAATTATTTTTAGAATATGAGAAATTAAATTTGAATCAAATGATAGAATTGACCAATCTACCAAAGACATCTGTTTATCGAATGGTCTCTTCACTTGAAGTAATTGGATTTTTGAATAAAGATGATAATGGATTTTATAAACTTGGTTTAATCTTTTTGCAGTTTGGCGAATTAGTTTCAGAAAGATTAGATTTGAGAAAAATTGCTTTCCCTATATTAGAAAAATTACGAGATGAAGTTGATGAAGCTGTTAACCTTTCTAGTAAAGATGGTACGGAATCTGTTTATATTGAAAAATTAGATACGAATCATCCTGTTAGACTATATACAAGAATCGGCAGACGTTCACCATTATATGTGGGGGCGTGTTCTAGAATTATTTTGGCTTATTTGACTGAAAAAGAACAGGAAAAATATCTTGAAGAAACAAAACTAAAATCTTTTTGTTCAGGCACAATTACTGATAAAGAAGAATTAAAAAAAATACTGGTTCAATCCTATAAAGATGGTTACACGATTAGCCATTCGGAACTTGCAGAACAAACTTTCGAAATTGCAGCTCCTATATTTGATCATACAGGAAAAGTATTAGCGAGTTTAAGCATTGCAGGTGCGGAGTCAAGACTACTGAAAGATGATATGGATTTTTTAATTAGTAAGGTTGTAGCTGCTGGCATGGAAATTTCTTGTGAATTAGGATATAAGAAAGAAGTATCTAACTCTATAAAATAAAACTTTCCAAAAAGGGATTCTTTATACTTGCTGCTGCAATTAGTTTTTTACAAGTAAATGATTTACAATGGTTCTTTACTTGTTACTCGGGTCCTTGTGGATTTTACTGCTCATTAATATGTGAGAAAATAAATCATTGGAAAAGCAACCTTTCTTTAAAATGAACAGCACTCTGTAAATATTAGATACCAATTTAATATTTACGAGGCTGCTCAAAAGGAAAAGATTACTTTTTAATTATTTTTGTGTTTTTGAGAAAGTTATATGATAGTCTAAATGGATTTTTTCCTTCGTTTGTGGATTTATTATTTCAGCCCTAAATCGATCTCCATATATAAAATCTCCATTGATGATCGGTAATGTGCCACAGAACAATACAGTATTTTCTAAATCATATCCCCTATTAGTCAATATATTTAACAAATCTGTTGGGTGGAGAAGGTTTTCTAATGTCCCTTCCTGATAAATTTCCTCTTTACCATCAATAGTTACCCAGCTTTTTATTTTTAATGTATCCCATATCTCAGAAACACTTGATAGATTCCAGTATTCTTTTGAAATAGGCTTTGCACAGACTTGTTTTGATTTTGCGAATGAAACTTTTTCAAGTTCACGATCTGTATGATCGCTCCCTAGCCCAACATACCATTCATCTCCAATATGTAGTAAAATGTATTCGATTTCCCCACTACTTTCTTGATTAATTGCGAAAATTTCTGATTTGGTTGTTAACAAAGAAGGAGATAAGTGATAGATTGCAGGTACTTCATCTGGTTCAGGTATACCAATTTCTTTTAGCTCTTGGATATGTGCTTTGATTTCTTCTTGATTTCGGCCAGTAAAGCCAGCGATTAGGAGTTTATTAGGTATCCAATCTATTGTTTTGTTATTAATTTTAATTTCCATTATGATCACCTCTTTAATCAATAGGAACAATATGTTTTATTTGAGGGAATTCTTCACGTATTTGAGCAACTTTTGATGTATCTATATCAAAATATAGAATATCCTCATTTGCTTGTGCATATTTTTCTACAATTCCTAGGGGATTGACAATACTACTATGTCCGCCTAATTGGACTTTCCTTGTGGTACCGACACAATTGCAGGAGATTAAGTAACATTGATTTTCCAGCGCTCTTGCTTGATTGAAAATTTTCCAATGATCAATACGAGATAAAGGCCAAGCGGATGTAATCAAGAAGATTTGGGCACCTAATTCTAGTTCTTTTCTAAATAGTTCAGGGAATCTTAAATCATAGCAAGTTGCTAATCCTATTTTTCCAAATTCTGTATCGACGACAGTAGTTTTTTTCCCACGAGTAAGTAATTTCCCCTCCAAAGAACCATAGCGAAATAGATGTATTTTTCGATAAACACCAGTTAATGCACCATTTCTATCAAAAAATACACTTGTATTAAAATATTCCTCTCCTTTCAGTTCAACAAAACTTCCAGCGTAAAGATAAGCATTTAATTTTTTAGCCATGTTTGAATAGTGTGTAACAAATTCCCCATCAATTGATTGCGCTTCACATACATAATGATCGAAAGAAAAATAGCCCGTCATCCACATTTCAGGCAATAGAATTAAATCACATACCTTCATGTTCTCTAACAATGCATCTACTCTTTGTAGACGTTGTTTTGGACTTTCATCATCATTTATTTCTAGTTGTATAATCCCAACTTTCATTGTGATACCTCCTAATTCTAAAATTTACTGAAACTTCAGTTTTTTTAATAGCATTCACTATAATAGATAAATTGATACATGTCAAATAACATAACATTATTTTGTTATTTAAATTTACAAAATTTTAAAAGAGGTTGCAATGGATGTAGAAACGGTATTATAATTTTAATATCAATATTAGGAACTGTAGTTCCGAAAAATGAAACAAAGGAGGATGATAACTTTTGATTGATATAAAAGATGTGTCCAAAGCTAGAGAAAGAGTTCGGAATATTGTAAAAAAGACACCAATAATTACTTCTTTGGAGTTATCTCGAACATGTGGTAATAATGTTTATTTAAAGGCTGAGCATTTACAAAAAACAGGTTCATTTAAAATACGTGGAGCCAGTAATAAGGTGCTTGCTATTTTAGAAAATCGAGCGATGAAATTTGTCACAGCGGCTTCTTCTGGTAACCACGGTCAAGCAGTTGCCTATATTACGCAACATCTTCATATTCCATCAACTATTGTGGTACCTATAGACGCTAAACAGTGTAAATTGAACGCTATTAGAGCCTATAACGGAAAAATAGAATTTTGCGGAACTACATCTAGTGAACGTATTGAAAAAGCTATAAAATTGGCACAGCAAGGAAATGGAGAATTTATTCCTCCTTATGATGATGAAGAGATTATAGCTGGGCAAGGGACGATCGGGTTAGAATTATTGGAGCAAATTTCCAACATTGATATTGTAGTGATTCCAATTGGAGGTGGCGGTTTAATTTCAGGTAATTTAATTGCTTTGAAATCGTTAAATCCAAAAATTAAAGTGATTGGTGTAGAACCAGCTATCGCAAACGATACCTATTTATCTTTCAAAAATAAAAAAATCACATCTATTCCAAGTACTACAACGATTGCAGATGGATTGCGTGCCTTGAAGCCAGGTAATCTTACATTTGAAATTATGAGCAAATATTTAGATGATGTGGTGTTAGTCTCTGAATTGGAAATTAAACAGACATTAAAATTTGTATATGAACGAACAAAACAATTGATAGAACCCTCGTCAGCTACAGTAATTGCTGCGGTAATGTTCAAAAAATTTCAAGCTGAACAATTAAATATCGCGTGTATTGTGTCTGGTGGAAATAGTGATCTTAAAGAAATATTAGAATTAGTATATAAAGATGAAAAAGAAGAAGGTGTATGAAAATGTCGATTATCGAAAGTAAATTAGAAAAATTAGGTTATCAGTTGCCAGCTGCTAAACCTCCTCTTTTTTCTTATGTACCTATTGTTCAATATGAAAATCTATTATTTATAAGCGGACAATTGCCTAGAGTAGACGGTACATTAAAATGGAAAGGCAAAGTTGGAAAAGATTTCACCATTGAACAGGCGCAAGAAATAAGTCGTATATGCATAATCAACAGTTTGTCACAAATAAAGCAATTTACAAATAATCTTGATGTAATTGAAAAGGTCGTTCAGTTAAGAGGATTTGTTAATTCATATAGCAGATTTAATCAACAACCAAGAGTTATAGATGGAGCATCCAACTTGCTAGAGGAATTATTAGGAGAAAAAGGAAAACACTCTAGAACTGCTATAGGTGTCAGTGAATTACCGCAAGATAGTCCAGTTGAAATCGAATTAATTGTTCAAATTAAAGAAAGTGGTGATTAGAATGGAAGAAAAAATATCAGAAAGAGCCCGTAATATTCCATTTTCAAGCATTCGAGAAGTTTTCGATAAAGCGGCTAAACTTGAAAAAGAAGGCGTAGACATTGTTCATATGGAGATTGGAAGACCAGACTTTGACACGCCGCAACATATTAAAGAAGCAGCGATTACTGCTCTAAAGGATGGGCAAGTACATTACACTGCTAATACAGGCATTTTAGAATTAAGAAAAGAGATTGCGAATAAGTTAAAAAATGATAATCATATTACCGTAGATCCTGAAAATGGGGTTGTTGTTACGGTAGGATGTAAAGAAGCAGTGTTAGATGTTATTCTTGCTTATGTAAATGAAGGTGATGAAGTCATCATACCAGACCCAGGGTGGCTTGAGTATCAATACATTGTCAAAATCGCTGGAGGAGTGCCAGTCCCTGTTACTTTGAAAGAAGAAGAGGATTTTTTAATGAGTCCAGCAGATATAGAAGCGAAGATAACATCGAAAACAAAATTATTATTGATTAATTCTCCACATAATCCAACGGGTTCAGTTTTATCTAAAAGCCATTTAGAAAAGATTGCAGATATTGCAATTCGACATAATCTAATTGTGGTTAGTGATGAGATTTATGAAAAATTGATTTACGATGATGCGGAGCATATTAGTATTGCATCATTACCAAATATGAGCGAACACACAATAGTCATTAACGGTTTTTCAAAAGCCTACTCAATGGATGGATGGAGATTGGGATATGTTGCAGGTGAAGCAACATTAATCAATCCTATTAAAAAAATGCACCAATACAACACATCAAGTGCAACATCATTTGCTCAATATGGGGGCGTTGCAGCTTATAAAGATGATCAAAAAGCTGTATGTGAAATGGTAAAAAGTTTTGATGATCGTCGCAAGTTGATTATTAGTAGATTAAAAGAAATGCCAGGCGTAGATTGCGTTGGACCAAAAGGAGCATTTTATGTTTTTCCATCTTTTAAGACATTGAATTACTCTTCTAAAGAATTAGCTGTTTTATTATTAGAAGAGGCACAAATCGCTTGTGTACCAGGAAGTGCATTTGGAGATGGTGGAGAAGGGTATATTCGACTGGCTTATTCAACTAGCTATGAAAATATCGAAAAGGCAATGGATCGATTAAAATTATTTTTAAAAGAAAAAACAAAATATAACTACTAGGAGAAAGACCATGAATGTTTTAGTTTTAGCGGTTGAAAGCGTTATAACGATGCTACTCCTAATAGGGACTGGCTATTATTTATCAGCTAGGAAATGGTTTAATCAAGTAAACTCAGGACTTATTGCTAAATTGGTAACCAATATCGCTCTACCAGCATACATGTTGCACTTTATATTGACAGATTTTTCAAGAGATAAGTTAATGCATTTAGCTCCTGGAGTAGTAGTTCCCATCGTTTCGATAGTGATCACTATGTTTGTTTCTTTTGCTTTTTGTAAGTTATTAAAAGTAAAAGATGGACGAAAAGGTACTTTCTCGTCCATGTTTTTTAATTCCAATAGTGTATTTATTGGAATTCCATTAAATTTGGCGTTATTTGGAGCAGAAAGTTTACCTTATGTTCTATTATATTATTTTGCTAATACATTTTTCTTTTGGACTTTAGGCGTGCAATTGATCAGTAAGGATGGAGTGGGTGGCAATAATAGTAGTGGTAAAACGTCATTTTCCGCTGTTGCAAAGAAGGTAATCAATCCACCTTTGATTGGTTTTTTCCTAGCAGTAATATTACTAATGCTTAATGTTAAATTACCTGATTTTTTAATGTCCTATTTTAAATTTACCGGAAATTTAACAACGCCATTATCTATGCTGTTTATCGGGATTTCTATTTTCTTTACCGGTATTACTTCCATTAAGTTTACGAAAGATATGCTTGGTATATTGCTTGGACGTTTTGTCATTGCACCAGGAATTATGATTTTGATTGTGTGGTTTTTGCCATTGCCGTTATTGATGAAACAGGTATTTGTGATGCAAGCGGCAATGCCTGTGATGACGAATGCCCCTGTTGTTGCCAAAGTTAATCATGCAGATTCAGAATATGCGGCAATTATGGTGACGGTATCCACGATTACTTCTTTATTCATTGTCCCTATATGGATGCTGATTGTTCAAATTATACATTAATTATAACTTTTGGAGATGGTCATTTTGGCAGAGAGTAAACAACAGCTGAGTTATATGTTAAAGAGATTGGGGGAAAAGGTATTAGTTCTTCAATTCCCTCAAGAACTAACTAAAGAAATAACGGTGCAGATTCAATTTTATCATGATCTTTTCAAAAGCCATCCCTTAGAAGGAATTCTTCAAGTAATTCCAGCTATGAATACATTATCTATTCGATATAATCCGCTTATCATAAAGGAAACAGCAATCGAGGAATTTTTGAAGTCAAATCAATCTAACGAAAAAATGGAGGATTTTGGATCTCCTAAAAAAATATATGTGCCAATTATTTTTGGTGGCAAATACTCACCCGATTTAAAAGAAGTTTCTGAAATTTTAAAAATCAAAGAAGAGAAGATCATTGATGAAATAGTCGGTCAAGAATTCTATGTGTATTTAAATGGATTTATAGCGGGTTTTCCATATATGGGTGAGATTAATTCTGATTTATCATTACCAAGAAAAAAAGTGCCACGTTTACAAGTACCTGCGGGGAGCGTAGCGATTGCAAATAATATGTGTACAATTTATACGGTTGAATCACCTGGAGGCTGGAATTTGATAGGATGGACACCGATGAATATCTTTGATTTTTCAGTTAGTCCTCCTAATCGAGTCAATGTGGGTGATTATATTTGTTATAAATTGATTACTTCCACTGAAGCAGAGAATTGGGATGAAAATATGCAAAAAGAGTGGGATCAGCAATGGAATCAATAACAGTCGAAAAAAATGGATTACTTGTTACGATTCAAGATCTAGGTAGGGAAGAATACCAACAGTATGGTGTTTCCATCGGAGGTGCTATGGACAAGCTTGCCTGTAGGATCGGGAACATTTTAGTAGGCAATCATGAAGATTGCGCTGGGATTGAATTTGCGGTTGTAGGTCCGCGTCTTAAATTTCAAGGTAATGGTTATATAGCTATTACTGGAGCTGACTGTACGCCACAATTAAATGGAAATACTATCTCTATGTGGAAAGTAATTCCTTTTAAAGAGGGGGATATTTTAAAATTTGGAAAAAATAAAAGTGGGCGTTATACGTATATAGCTATTGCAGGGGGGATTAACGTACCTAAAATTTTAGGAAGTCGATCAACTTCTATACGTGGTAAGTATGGAGGGATGGAAGGCCGACTGTTGAGAAAGGGAGACCAAATAGCTATCGGAAAAGTGGATTCTCGTAAGCCGTTACGATTAAATGGTAGAAAATTAATGGCTGATTGTATTCCGGTTTATTCAAACAGGCAAACTATTCGTTTTATTTGGGGACCACATGAGGATTTTTTTGATGAATATTCAAAAGAGGTTTTTACTTCCACTCCATACAAAGTATCTAGAGAGTCTGATCAAATGGGATATCGATTAGAAGGAGAGAAACTACGTCATCAAAATACAGTAGACATTTTAAGTTATTATATTACGCCCGGTGCGGTTCAAGTTCCTAGAAATGGATGCCCTATTTTGTTAATGCCTCATTGTGGAATGTCAGGGGGCTATACAGTTATCGGGACTGTGATCGAAGCAGACTTACCGTTTGCAGCTCAAAAAAAAGAAGGTGAGTCTATTCAATTCAAGCCAGTTACGATAGAGGAAGCTATTGAAGAATTAAAACAACAAGAACACTGGATAAAGTTATTAAGTTTAAATAACTATCATTAGTGAGGAGGAATAGTATGCCAAGAACAATCGATTTATGCGCTGATTTAGGAGAGGGTTTTGGACGTTATAACATTACAAATGATGCTGAACTGATAGAAATCATCTCATCGGCTAATATTGCGTGCGGTTTTCATGCGGGAGATCCGCGAACGATTCAAAAATCTGTGCAGACAGCTATTAAAAGTCGAACAGGTGTAGGGGCTCATCCTGGATTTCCTGATAGAGTCGGTTTTGGGAGAAGGGATATGCAGTTAAGCTATGAAGAAGTTTATACAGATGTGCTGTATCAAATAGGAGCAGTATATGCCTTTGCAAAAGCAAATAATGGAACTCTCCAACATGTGATGGCACATGGTCAACTTCAGAATATGGCACAATACAACGAAGTTTATGCTGAAGCAATTACAGATGCTGTGAAAGATTTTGATGCCAAAACAATTTTAATGTGTATGCCTGGAAAATTAGCCGAAATTGCTCAAAAAAAGCAACTCAATATTGCGACTGTTATTTTTGCTGATAGAAGATATAATGACGACAAATCATTAGTTTCTAGAAATGAAAAAAATGCTGTGATCCGTGATATAGATGAAATTATTGAAAATATCCTGAATCTAGTGATAAATTATAAGGCCATTTCTATTAACGGAAAAGAACTTGAAATTATAGGCGATAGCTTATTGCTTCATGGAGATACACCAGGTTCGCTTATAATTGCTAGGAAAATAAAAGAAGCCTTATTAGATGCAGGTGTAGAAATCAAACCACTATTAACATGGGATAAGTATAAGTGATATTTCTATGAGTTCAAACATCATGCAATAGGAAATCTCGTAAAGACATTTTTCGTAAAAAGTGTCTTTTTATTTAAAATGGAAATTTTATTAAAATATGTTTTTATATTCATGTACATCGTTAAAGGAGTAATAATAAATAATTTTTATGTGAAAATAATGTTATATTTCCTTACACTGAAATCGCTATTTTTTAGCATTATTCGATTTTTTATTTTTATATGTTATAAAACTTGACATATTTTTAATATAAAATATTGATTTTTTAAAAATTTCTGATTATAATATTTTTATAAAAATATTCGGAATTTTGATTTCAAATTTCGGAACTAAGGATGTGGAGAATATGGATCGTGAAAAAATATTAAACCCATTTGAGCAACGACAACGCATTAGAAATGGATTAGACAATCGCCCTAGCTCAGGAATGTGCGATGGTTATACGCAAGGAAATTTAGTAATTTTACCTAAAACATATGCATTTGATTTTCTTCTTTTTTGTCATCGGAATTTAAAGCCTTGTCCTTTGATTGATGTGCTAGAACCTGGTGAGAAGAAACCTAACATTGCAGATGCGGATATTTGTACAGATATTTCTAGGTATCGAATTTTTAAAAATGGTGAATTAGTAGAGGAAGTTGAGGATATCACCTCTTATTGGCAAGATGACTTGGTTACATTCTTAATTGGATGTAGTAATACATTTGAGAGGGCTTTATTAAAGGAAGGAATCGAAATTTTATATCGAGATGCTGGAAATAATGTAGCAATGTATACCACTAGTATTCCAACCAATTCAGCAGGTGTATTTAAAGGGCCTTTAGTTGTAAGTATGAGGCCTGTAAAAAAAGATAAATTAGTAGCGGTTGTAGAGATCACGGCAAAATTCCCTCATACGCATGGGGCACCAGTTCATATTGGAGATCCTTCTGTTTTAGGTATCAAAGATCTTGAAAAACCTGATTTCGGTGACTTTACACCTTATGATCCAGATGAATATGTCCCCGTTTTCTGGGCTTGTGGGGTTACACCACAAGCTGTAGCAATGGCTTCCAAGCCTTTATTTATGATCACTCATGCTCCAGGATATATGTTTATTTCAGATAAAGAAGAACCTATTTAATCATAAGGCTTTACTTATAAATATGATCAATACTTATTCATTTCGCTATAATCGGACCATTTCCACATTGCCACCTGTTTTCCATTCTATTTGATGGATGGAAAATCAATATAGTCTCATAGAATTAATGAATCATAAAAATTAAATCTAAATCACAAAGGGGAAAATAGTATGAAAAAATCTAATAAAATCATGGCGTTATTAAGTGTTGTACTTTTAGTGTTGTTAACGGCCTGTAGCAGTGGAAGTAGTGATAAATCAGGTAATGGTGGAAGTGGTGGGGGGAGTGTAACAACAATAAAATTTGCGCATACTGGTTCAACTACCCATCAAGATCAAATTTATGCTGAGAAATTTAAAGAACTGATTGAAAAATCAACTGATCATAAAATTAAAGTAGATATTTTTCCAAATGGGCAATTAGGCAGTGAAGCAGATGTTATTAAAGGGGTACAAAATAACACAATTGATATGACAGAGGTTACTGCTGATAGTTCAATGGCACAAGTTGTTCCATCTATGAATGTTTTAGGCGTACCTTATTTATTTAGAGATCTTCAACATGTTTATAAAGTGTTAGATGGTGAGATTGGTCAAAAACTATTAGAAGACGTAAATAAGAAGAGCTTAGTAGCCTTAGGATATTCGGAAGTTGGGTTTTCAAATATAACAAATAGTAAACATAAAGTAGTGGAGCCTTCAGATATGAAGGGATTGAAAATGCGTATTCAACCAGCTCCTATTTGGGAAGCTTTTATGAAAAAATTAGGTGCTGTTTCAACATCTATGAACTTTACAGAATTATATAGTGGTCTTCAACAAGGTGTAGTTGATGGGGAAGAAAATCCTATCGCGACAATTGCAGCTATGAAATTTTATGAAGTAAATAAATATATTAGTTTAACAAAGCATAGCTATAAAGCAAATGTAGTAGTTATTAGTCCGAAAACATGGGAGAAAATCTCTGAAGAGAATCAAGAAAAAATGAAAGAAGCTGCAAAAGAAGCCTTTGAATATCAACGTGATTATTTAGCGAAAAAAGAAGAAGAAACTATCAAGGAATTAAAAGGAAAAGGCGTAATTATTACCGAACCAAATCGTGCTGCTTTTGAAGAAGCAACAAAAGATGTTTATAAAGAAGTGTCTAAAGATGTACCAGAAAGTTTAGTGAAAGAAATTAAATCGGTAAAATAACAACATTGTCTCTGAATACTGAAAAATTATTATGAACAATCATAATATCCATGTTTGTCATGAAGCAAGGGATGTATCTAAGTTGAAAAACACTGATGATACAATCCTATTGCTTTTATAAAAAGGAAGTGATACATGTTGAAAAAATTATTATCTTATTGGTTGGAAATTGTTACGAGTACAATATTAGTTGCTTTGGTGATTTTTGTCTTATTAAATGTTATCTTCCGTTCAGTTCTCAAGATAGGTGTACCTTGGATTGATGAAGTAGACATGTTTTTGTTTTATTATTTAGTATTTTTGGGAACTGCATTGGGCGTAAAATATAATGAACATTTCACCGTAGATGTCATTGGATTGTTCCCTAGAGCTATACAAAATACATTGATCTTTATTGGAAATATCACCATTCTGCTGTTTATTATAGCCATTATCTATTATGGCTGGATTGATGCAATCCATTCGAAAGATACTATAAGTGAGTCTTTAGGAATATCTTTATTTTATTCCCATGTAATAGCTCCGATTTCAGGTGTTTTGATGCTCTATTATTATATCAAAAAATGGGTTACTCACTATAAAAGTACAAGAAAAGTGGGTGAAGTAGAATGATAGGTCTCTATATGATTATTATTTTATTTGTTCTATTTATGTTTAGAGTACCAATATCATTTGCGTTGGGGATCTCCTCTTTATTTGGACTAGTAATGGGTGGTACAAATATTGAGGTAATGACACAACATATGTTTTCCGGTATAACAGCTACGCTTCTTGCCATACCACTTTTTATATTAGCAGGCGATATTATGGCACAAGGTGGAATGTCAAAAAAACTAGTTAATTTTGCTCAGTTAATCGTTGGTCATTTACCTGCTGGATTGGGCCTAGCAGCTATACTTTCTTGTATGCTTTTCTCTGCTATTTCTGGCTCTGCTATTGGGGATGCTGCTGCTTTAGGTGGTATTTTAATTCCAGCTATGATTGCTAAAAATTATTCAAGGGAATTTTCGGCAAGCATCATAGCAACAGGTTCTGTAATGGGAGGTATTATTCCGCCATCTATTTCTTTAATTTTATTTGGTGTTATGACTAATGCTTCAATCGGAGATTTGTTTATGGCAGGTGTTACGCCTGGAATTGTTTTAGGAATTCTTTTATTAGTCTATGTTTATTATTACGGAGTAAAACATAATATTAGAGATCGAGCAAAACGTGCAACTCTAAAAGAAGTTATGACTGGTTTGAAAGATGCATTTTTAGCTTTATTATTGCCGATTATCATTATTGGCGGTTTTAGACTTGGCTTTTTCACCGCTACTGAAGCAGGTGTAGTTGCAACCGTCTATTCTTTAATCGTTTCTTTGGTATTCGATAAAGAATTAAAAATAACTATGATTCCTAGAATGTTATTTAATTCGGTAAAAACAACTTCATCTATTTTATTTTTAATTGCGACAGCTAGTGTGTTTAGTTGGATTTTGACATATAATAGTGTACCGCAAATTTTGAGCGATGCTATTACTGGAGTTTTCCATGAAAAATGGCTCGTTCTATTAGTTCTTAATATTATTCTTTTGATCGCGGGTACGTTTATTGAAACTGTTCCGGCATTAACTATTTTCACACCATTATTCTTCCCGATTGTAACGGAATTAGGAATGGATCCAGTTCAATTCGGTATTATGATAGTATTTAACCTAACAATAGGTATGATTACTCCTCCAGTAGGTTTGTGTTTATTTACAACAACAGCCATTGCTAGAACGACTATTTTAAAAACATTAAAACCATTTCTTCCACAGCTATTGATTTTGCTGTTTGTTCTAGTATTGGTTACTTATTGGCCTAACTTTAGCCTATTGCTGCCTAGTATTATGAAATAGAAATAATTAAAGGCAAGTAGATTTAATATTGCTGGAACCATTTTTTTCTTTACTTTTCATCATATAATAGACTAGTTTTTTATAGTAGATTCTAAAATTGAATTGAGTCTACAAGTGTACTTAATGATAGAATTTAAGAAATAACATGTATTATAGTTGATTTTTCTAGCTAATGTCCGTATACTTATCTATGCCGTGCTAGGTGGGAAGGTAGCGGTGTCCTGTAACTCGCAATCCGCTTTAGCGAGACTGAATTCCTTTTTGAGGCTGTCCATATGTAGGGTCTGCCTCTTGCACGTAGCGTTGACGATTGGGTCCTGCGCAATGAGTCTCCATGAACCATGTCAGGTCCGGAAGGAAGCAGCATTAAGTGGCCTCACTCATGTGCCGCAGGGTAGCCTAATCTGAGCTAACGACAAGAGTAACGCTTATGTACGGCTGTCGAGAAAAGGTGCACGGTATAAATCGTGTAAATTTCAAACTCACTTGTCTTTTTTGACAGGTGAGTTTTTTTCTACACAGATCATTTTACATATATCAATAAAGGTTTCTAATCAGTGCTTATGCTATAATAGATATATCAAACTGTTATGGCAGAAAGGAGAGAAAAACGTTGGCATATCAAGCTTTTTATCGAGTGTATCGTCCACAATCATTTAGAGAAATGTCAGGGCAATCTCATGTGAAACGAACGCTTCAAAATGCTCTCCTAGCCGATAAAACAACACATGCGTACCTGTTTTCTGGTCCACGTGGTACAGGGAAAACCAGTACAGCGAAGATTTTTGCCAAAGCTTTAAACTGTGAGCATGCTCCAACTGATGAACCATGCAATGAATGTGCAACATGTAAAAGTATTACAAATGGATCTCATCCAGATGTGATCGAATTTGATGCTGCCTCCAATTCAAGTGTGGATGAGATGCGTGAAATTATTGAAAAAGTTCGATTTGCACCAGCAAGCGCTCGTTATAAAGTTTATATTATTGATGAAGTGCATATGCTTTCAACAAGTGCTTTTAATGCACTCTTAAAAACATTGGAAGAGCCACCTTCCCATGCTGTTTTCATATTAGCTACAACTGAGCCTCATAAAATACCAGCTACGATCATTTCACGTTGTCAGCGATTTGATTTTAAACGGTTATCTTCTACTGATATTTTAGAACGAATGAAAATTGTACTCGAGGATATTCAACTGCCTTATGATGAACAAGCGTTAAAAGTGATCGCAAAATCAGCAGCAGGTGGTATGCGTGATGCCTTAAGTATGCTAGATCAGGTAGTATCCTTTAGTGGAGAAAAGCTAACGCTTGAAGATGCACTCTTTGTAACGGGCTCTATCAGCCAAGAAATATTTTATGAATTAGCAAAAAGTCTTGCTGAAAGGGATGTAGCAAAGGTATTGGCTATGTTGGAACAGCTAATGAGTGAAGGGAAAGATGCTGTTCGTCTTTCGGAAGACCTGATTACATTTTTTAGGGATTTATTGTTAATCCAAACAGCGCCAGATTTAGGGGATTTACTTGAATTAGCAACGACGGATGAAAAATTCCAAACATTAGCGAATGATTTTTCAATGGATACACTGTATGGTTACATTGATATTCTTGCAAAAACACAGCAAGAAATGCGTTTCTCATTGCATTCAAAAGTATATTTAGAAACAGCTTTATTGAAAATGTCACAGTTTCATTCGGCCAATCCTACAAATATAATAGGTGATTCAAACAACATTGCTATTGATACACCACAAATTGCAGAGCTACAATCTAAAATTACAGCTTTAGAAACATTAGTACATCAGATGAAACATGAGGGCACGGGTGCTCAGCAACAAACACCATCCCAACAAAAACAACGTATCAAATCATCAAGTTCAAGTACATTTAATGCTCCTGTTGGACGAATACAGGAAGTTTTAAAAATAGCTACTAAACAAGATATTCAATTGATCAAAAATGCATGGATAGACGTACTGAACCAACTACCAAAATCACAATCTGCATTGCTTGAAGGTGCGGAACCAGTAGCAGCATCGCCAAGTGCTTTTGTGATAAAATTCAAGTACGATATTCATTGCAAAATGGCAGCTGATAATCAAGAACTGATTTCTAGTTTTGAACAGTATATGGCTGGAATCACAGGGAAAATTTACGATGCCGTTTTTGTACCAGAAGAAAGTTGGTTAAAAATCAGAGCAGATTTCATCCAGCACCATAAGATGAATAGAAAGAGTGAACAAGAAGATACGGGTGGCGAACAATCTTCTGAGGATGTACAATCAATTTTAGTTGAGGAACAACAGGCTTCAGAAGATCCACTTATAACAGAAGCTGAAAAGCTATTTGGTAAAGATTTTGTGGAAATAGAAGAGTAAATTCAAATTTTAGGAGGAATTTAATCATGCGTGGAATGGGTAACATGAATAATATGATGAAACAAATGCAAAAAATGCAGAAGAAAATGGTGCAGGCACAAGAAGAACTTGCAGCAAAAACTTTTGAAGGTACTGCTAGTAATGGGCTTGTAAAAGTAGTGATGAATGGTCAAAAGCAAGTACAAGAAGTTATCATTGATCCAGAAGTTGTAGATCCAGAAGATGTAGAATTGCTACAAGATATGATTATTATTGCTACAAATGCAGCGATTTCTAAAGTCGATGAAACAACAAATGAAACAATGGGTCAATTTACTAAAGGAATCAACCTTCCTGGATTCTAGGGGGAATATAGGATGCATTATCCTGAACCAATATCCAAACTGATTGATAGTTTTATGAAATTGCCAGGTATCGGGCCGAAAACAGCGTCCCGACTGGCGTTTTTTGTGTTAACAATGCAAGAAGATGCAGTACTTAATTTTGCGAAAGCCTTAGTAGATGCAAAACGTAATTTAAGCTATTGCTCTGTATGCGGACATATAACAGATGTAGATCCGTGTTATATATGTCAAGATCAGCAACGTGATCGTTCAACAATATGCGTTGTACAAGATCCGAAAGATGTTATCGCGATGGAAAAAATGCGTGATTATCATGGACTTTATCATGTGCTCCACGGTGCTATATCTCCAATGGATGGTATAGGACCAGAAGATATAAATGTACCATCTCTATTAAAAAGATTACAAAATGAAGAGGTTCAAGAACTGATATTAGCAACAAACCCTACAATTGAAGGCGAAGCTACAGCGATGTATATTTCACGCCTTGTGAAACCGTCTGGTGTTCGTACAACTCGTATCGCTCATGGTTTACCGGTGGGTGGAGATTTAGAATATGCAGATGAAGTAACTTTATCGAAAGCGTTAGAGGGAAGACGTGAATTGTAGAATGGGGTGCTTAGAAAGATGTTTTTTCGAAAACAAAAGTTGCGTAAAGAGTACGATGATAAGCTCATTCAATTGATGCATCATACAAAAAAAGAATGGCAACATACACAAGAAATCGAAAATTTAATGGATGATTATGATTTAAATATTATTGCCCAACGTAAAATCGCCGAAAGCGTGCATTTTTACTTATTTAAAGAAGCACGTATTCGTAAAATTTTAATTAAATAACGAATGATAAACAGTATCTTTGTCATATATATCAGTTACAACATATATTAATGGAGCGTGATTTATATGGCCAAGCTTATTATTAGCTTGATAGGGGTACTGTTTATTTGTTATTGGATTATTCGTAGACCAAAAGGTATTAGAAAAGTCCTTGAGTTATTTTCTAATGTTGCATTTCGTATTACACTATCCTTTTGTGTCTTATATGCTTTGTCATATGGGGCAGGTTATTTAGGTATTTGGGTTCCTTTGAATTTTGCTTCAATACTTATTGTGGCATTATTAGGTATACCAGGCGTATTATTAATCGTATGTTTAACGGGCTTTAATTACTTCTTTCCTTAGTATTGAAAGATCAATTAATAATGTTGCAATAGATAAATGAATATGCTACATTAAGCAGGTTGCTAATTTAATATAGCTAAAATCATTTGATTTATTGTAATGATTTTATTGACAATAGATTGAAAGAATGATAGACTGTTAAAAGTCGTTGGAATTACGAATCTATTAAATATCAAAAAAACTTTGTTTATAGATAAATTTAATAAATTATTGACAACGTAGTTTTGATATGATATAATAATGAAGTCGTTAAAGCGACAGAGTAACTATGAACCTTGAAAACTGAACAAGCAAGACGTTAATCAATAAAATTTGTTCACTAACCTCCGTTAGTGACAAAGACAAAATAGATATCATCTT
>NZ_VCBL01000002.1 GCF_007896435.1 Rummeliibacillus suwonensis | reverse complement strand
GGAATACCCAAGTCTGGCTGAAGGGATCGGTCTTGAAAACCGACAGGCGGGTCAAACCGCGCGGGGGTTCGAATCCCTCTTCCTCCTCCATTTTGTTTAGATGTTTCTACATAAATAATTGGTTCGGTAGTTCAGCTGGTTAGAATGCCTGCCTGTCACGCAGGAGGTCGCGGGTTCGAGTCCCGTCCGAACCGCCATCTTTTATAATGTATAAATTTATAGTGGGTCGGTAGCTCAGTTGGTAGAGCATTAGATTGAAGCTCTAAGTGTCGGCAGTTCGATTCTGTCCCGACCCACCATAATTATGCCGGTGTAGCTCAGTTGGTAGAGCAACTGACTTGTAATCAGTAGGTCGAGGGTTCGACTCCTTTCGCCGGCATCGTCAGTTGGAGGGGTAGCGAAGAGGCTAAACGCGGCGGACTGTAAATCCGCTCCTTCGGGTTCGGCAGTTCGAATCTGCCCCCCTCCACCAAAGTATATGGGCCTATAGCTCAGCTGGTTAGAGCGCACGCCTGATAAGCGTGAGGTCGATGGTTCAAGTCCATTTAGGCCCACCATAATATGATTCCGAAGTAGCTCAGTTGGTAGCAGCATCTGACTGTTAATCAGAGGGTCGCAGGTTCGAGTCCTGCCTTCGGAGCCAAGGCCCCTTGGTCAAGCGGTTAAGACACCTCCCTTTCACGGAGGTAACATGGGTTCGAATCCCGTAGGGGTCATATAAAAATCCTTAAGAATTATTATTTCTTAGGGATTTTTTTTGTGGAAATCGTAGCTAAGTGCTATGATTTTATACTATTTGTGTTTTATGTTGGCATTGAGAGAACAGAACCAGTTTAAACTATGACAAAAAATGATGCCTACCACATTTTTTACACAACTTCTTCAACCTTTTTTCTGATCAGTTTTTTTAATGTTATCTAAGAAAAACTTTATCCTCGTAAGCTAGTGGGATTTTACCGTTACTGGATCGTATGCAAGAAGAATAAGCTTTTTACTGGATAGAGTGTAGCGATTTTTTTTATTTCATTATTTGTTAGCGCAAAGTCAAATACATCAAAACTTTCTTAGGTCAGTGATTTGATATACACCATAACCGAGTTTTGGCATCTGTATACCATTTGATAATGTGACTGTTTCCATAATGCCCCTCCCTCAAAAAATATTACTTCTTAAAAGTGCGTCACTGTATATTGAACAAAAAAGAGGAGTAATACAAGAAAGGTGTATCTCTGAACTTTGAAGCTGTTATACCCTAGTGCTATCGTTCTAATTTTTTCTCTGCAGGAATCATGTGTGTTTCATAGTTATTGATTTTAAAAACTAGCTTGTCATGCGCTTCTTGCATTTCTTGCATACGTTCTTTCAGTAGATTGACTTGGTCTTGTAAGATTTCAATTCTAGCAGGGATGGTTTTATCATCACCTGTTTGAAAAGGTTGAATATATTCGATGAGTGCTTCCACTGACAAACCAGCATTTCGCATATGTCTGCTAAATTCAATCCAACGAATATCGATGTCTTGAAAATTACGTACGCCGTGCATATTTCTTGTCACTGGTGGAATTAATCCAATACGCTCGTAATAGCGAATGGTATCAGAGGAGACACCGGTTAATTCACTTACTTTTTTGATATTCATACATAGCGCCTTCCTTCAAACAAAAACTTTATTTAGTAAATACTTTATCATAGACTCCTAATACGCCAACTACAATTAATCACGAAACATTGTTTTCATTCATCGCTTGAATGGTTGCGACCACAACGTTTGGTTTATCTGTATTTAGATAAACCATATCTTGGTCAACCATTGTAAAAGAAAGGGTAGCATGATCCAGAATATCACCATCAACTATTGTTTCTCTTTTTTTAACTTCTAGTTGCACACGTTTTTATCAAATAATATCAATTGTGCCTCTGTTTATACAAGGAGCATAGAAACCAGAATTCTAGAAATTTAACCAGCGGCACCTAAAATGACTATCTTCCCTTTCATTAAGGTATTTGTACCGTCGGACGAACGATGATTTCGTTCATTGTTGTATCTTGCGGCATATCTATTGCAAAGGCAATGATTTCAGCCATACGTTCTGCTGGAACGGCCACCGCATCATATAATTTATCCATACCATTTTTCAAATCTGCATCGGTGATATGTTGTGGTAATTCAGTGTCAATAGCTCCTGGAGAAAGAACGGTGACGCGGATGTTACTACCCACTTGTGCTTCTTCTTGACGTAACGCTTCGCTAATTGCAAGCACTGCATATTTTGTTGCACTATATACACCACCACCTGGATGGGTCATGTGCCCAGCAATAGAAGAGATATTAATGAAATGTCCTGCTCGTTGTTCACGCATAGTTGGCAGGCCAGCGGCAATACCATGTAGCACACCTTTGATATTGACATCAATCATTTGATTCCATTCGTCAATTTTTAGCTTATCAAATGTTGAATGCGGCATTAATCCAGCATTATTGATCCATACATCAATGCGGTCAAATTTTTCAACAGCTAGTTTTCCCAGTGCTTCAACATCTGCCAATTTTGTCACATCTGTGGCTAAAATTTCTGCAGCTCCGTCTTTTGCTTCGATATCTTCTTTAATTTTAGTTAAACGTTCCATACGACGCGCACCAAGTACGACCTTGTTGCCTTTTTCAGCAAGTAATTTTGCGGCTGCTTCTCCTATGCCACTTGAAGCACCAGTGATAACGATAACTTTTGGCATTTTTTATTCCCACTTTCTTTGATTCAATTTTTAATACTCGTCAATAGTAAACCTTGAAGTGAACTCTAAGGCAAGCGATTTGGTTGCTCACTTACCCAATGGAAAGATAAAGCCTAAAGCAAGGGGTGCGGAGGGAAGAAGGGATGCAAAAAGTAACGGCAAGAAGGATGCCAGATTTTATGATTTTGCTTGCGACTTCAATAATTCACTTGCAAATCATCTCAATTTGAATACTCCTTTGCGACTTTGGAAAAGTAAGGGTCTTATTCAATTGGTTAAGTTGGCAACGGCTTCGGAGCCAATATCGTGTTGATCCGAGGAGATTGAAGCCGAGCCTGTGGAAAGCGCCGTTTGGAGCAGAACATACAAGTCTGAGCATCAATGCTCGTATTAATGGAAAATGTTCGCGTTTTTTATCTGGATTTTGCAGTATGAAATTGATTTGAGTAATATTTTATCCTGCTTTAACGGGCAGTAAGAGATCAACTACCCTTAAAAGTCCGATTGGTTCGGGCGGGCAAGATGTTGGTCACTCAGATGTTGCCACAGGATGTGACAACACCTGAGTTCCTTTAGTTCAGTGGGGGATAAAGAAAACCCCACTCGTGGAGTTTCACTTTATTTCGCAGAATTTTTCTCATTTGGATTTTCTATAAGCATTTTTAGTAATTCTCTTGTTGCAAAAGAGTGATAGGTGTCCTTTTTAGTGATAATGCCAAGTCTCCAATGAAAAACAGAATCTTTGATTGAAATCATTTTAACCTTTGGATTATTTTGTTTATAAAAGATTGATTTTGGCAAAAGGGCAATGCCCATCTTAGCTGAAACTAGTTCAGTGATTAGATCCCACTGAGAAGTCTTGTACGAAACGTTTGGTTCAAATCCATTTGCTTGACAAGCATTTATGACTGAATCATGTATGGTGAAATCATCCGAAAACAGGATGAATTTTTCATCTTTTAATTCACTAATGGACAATTTTTCTCTGTTTGCAAGTGGATGCTCATCGTAAATAAATACTACAAATTCATCTGAAATAAAGGGATAAACGTTCAACTTTTCTTCATCCACTGGTAGTACACAAATCGCCAAATCAACCTCGCTATTTTCTACAAGCTGAACAATTCTTTTAGCACCTAATTCAACAAGTTGAAGCCATACTTTTGGATATTTTGCATGAAATTTAAGGGCCATATCGGGGAAAACAAGGGTACCTACTAATGGTGGTATGCCTATTTTGATTTCCCCTGTTTTAACATTTCTTAGTTCGTCTAATAGGATCTTTAGTTCTGAAAGAGATTCTAAAGATTTTTGACCTTGTTGATAGACAGTTTTGCCGGCATCTGTTAACGAAAGGTGTCGTGTAGAGCGATCAAATAGTTCTACCTGCAATTCCTCTTCTAGCCTTTTGACAATTTTACTGAGGGAAGGCTGGGATAGGAATGTATGCTCGGCTGCTTTTGTAAAACTTTGCTGGTCTGCTACCTCCATAAATAACTGTATCTGTCGTAGATCCATGATATGTCCCCTCCATTTATTCGCTGTATTCATACTATTTATTCTATTTATGAATTTTACTTATAAAAGGCTAAATTGTAAACTAATTTATGTAGTAATAAGAAGCTAGTATCCATGCAAAGGGGTAATTATATGAAGAAAAGTAAAGTGATGAATTCATTTGTGGAAGCGGTTTCTGATATTGAAGACGGATCTACTTTAATTGTTGGTGGTTTTGGACTTTCAGGGATTCCTGAATTTTCTATACAAGCACTTAAAGAAAAGGGCACAAAAGATTTAACTGTTGTGAGTAATAATTGCGGAGTAGATGATTGGGGATTGGGGTTATTACTTGCTAATCGTCAAATTAAAAAAATGATTTCTTCATATGTAGGAGAAAATAAAACGTTTGAACAGCAATTTTTAAGCGGTGAATTAGAAGTTGAGCTAGTCCCACAAGGTACTCTTGCAGAAAGAATTCGTGCTGGTGGAGCTGGAATCCCAGGCTTTTATACAGCAACAGGAATGGGGACGCCAATTGCTGAAGGGAAGGAAACCAAGGATTTTGATGGTAAAACATATCTTCTTGAACGTGGAATTGTAGGGGATTTTGCACTAGTAAAAGCTTGGAAAGCAGATACACTTGGAAACTTAGTATTTCGAAAGACAGCTCGTAATTTTAATCCACTTGCAGCTATGGCGGGAAAAATAACGATTGCGGAAGTGGAGGAAATCGTTGAACCAGGAGAATTAGATCCTGATGAAATTCATTTACCAGGCATTTATGTACAACGACTTCTACTTGGAACGGATTATCAAAAACGAATTGAGAAACTCACAGTTGTGAAAGCTTAATTTAATAGAATGGAGTGTCGGAAATGAAAGATACACATCTTAAAATTGTGAAGAGAGCCGTTAAGGAAGTTGAAGATGGTATGAATGTCAATCTTGGTATTGGTATACCTACGCTTGTCGCAAATGAAATTCCTACTGATTTTAACATTTTACTTCAATCGGAAAATGGACTATTAGGTATTGGGGCTTATCCGTTAGAAGGAATGGAAGATCCAGATCTCATCAACGCTGGTAAGGAAACCGTTACAGCGGTACCGGGTGCATCCTTTTTTGATAGTGCAGAATCATTTGCCATGATTCGAGGAGGGCATATAGATTTAGCGATTCTTGGTGGTATGGAAGTATCTGAACAAGGGGATTTAGCAAACTGGATGATTCCAGGAAAAATGGTAAAAGGGATGGGCGGAGCCATGGATCTTGTGAATGGTGCCAAAAAAGTGATTGTTCTAATGGAGCATGTTAATAAACATGGTGAATCAAAGATTAAAAAAGAATGTACATTACCTCTTACTGGAAAGCAAGTTGTACAACGATTAATCACTGATTTAGCAGTTTTTGATTTTACTCCGAATGGAATGCTTCTAATCGAAATACAAGAAGGGGTATCGATGGAAGAAGTGAAAACGAAAACAGAAGCTTCATTTACAGTATCGCCTGAGTTAGTTTCTACACGATGATCTTTATATAGACAGAACAAAGGGTGTTCAATAAAACAAGTCTAAAAGATTAGTATATTTTTTAGAAGAGAACGACATATGACGGAGAAAAATAGCGTTTTAAACATGAAGAAATAAAGGGGATAACTATATGCGTGATGTTGTTATTGCAAGTGCTGTTAGAACACCAATTGGTAGTTTTATGGGTGCTTTACATAATACACCTGCTACAGAGCTAGGGGCAATTGTTATTAGAGAATCTTTAATTCGTGCAGGTATTCAAGGGGAACAAGTGGATGAAGTCATCATGGGGAATGTTCTTCAGGCTGGTCTCGGTCAAGGACCTGCGCGACAAGCCGCACTTAAAGCGGGATTACCAATTGAAGTAACTGCTATGGCCATTAATAAATTATGTGGTTCTGGATTGAAGGCTGTCCATCTTGCTACACAAGCTATCCAGATAGGTGATGCTGAAGTTATAGTGGCAGGTGGAATGGAAAATATGAGTATGGCACCTTACTTATTGACAGAAGGACGTTCGGGGTATCGTATGGGCGACGGGAAAATATACGACAGTATGATTTTAGACGGTCTACAATGTTCTATTAATTCTTATCATATGGGAATCACTGCTGAAAATATAGCAGAAAAATACAATATCAGTAGAGAAGAACAAGACGAATTTGCAGCTTGGAGCCAACAAAAAACAGAGGTAGCTATTAAGACAGGAAAATTCAAAAATGAGATTGTGCCAATAGAAATTCCTCAACGTAAGGGTAATCCAATTGTTTTTGATACAGATGAATTTCCACGTGAAGGAGTCACTTCTGAAAAGCTCGCTAAATTAAAACCAGCTTTTAAGAAAGACGGTACTGTAACTGCAGGTAATGCATCTGGTATTAATGATGGAGCAGCTGCATTGGTATTAATGAGTCGAGAAAAGGCAAAAGAACTGGGCGTTAAACCACTCGCGATCATTCGTGGCAATGGTTCAGCAGGTGTAGATCCAAAAATTATGGGGATTGGGCCAGTACCTGCAACAAAAAAGGCACTAAAAAAAGCAGGGCTAACGATGGATGCAATAGATCTTGTTGAAGCAAACGAAGCATTTGCTTCACAATCACTGGCAGTAGGGAAAGAATTAAACATTCCTAGAGAAATACTGAATGTCAACGGTGGTGCGGTTGCATTAGGCCATCCTATAGGTGCTAGTGGTGCACGTATACTGGTCACTTTGTTATATGAAATGCAACGTCGTAATGCTCACTATGGATTGGCTACCTTATGCATTGGAGGCGGCCAAGGAGTTGCGACTATTATTGAAATTGAAAAATAAAGTGAAACTCCATCAGTGGGGGTTTTCTTCATCCCCCACTGAACTAGAGGAACTCAGGTTAAAAGCGCCACGTCCTGTGACAACACCTGAGGAACCAACATCTTGTTGGCCCAAACCAATCGGACTTTTACGGGCAGTTGATCCCCCATCTATCTTTTTCGTTTCTCCCTAAATCTTGAGATGGGGTCTTACTGCTCGTTAAAGCGGGATAAATAGAGGCGCAGTATGAAAAGATAAGGGTTAAAAGTCTACTTGGATGGGTTTCATATGATGTTCAATTTTAAAGGGGGATCCTTATGGATTTATTGATTATTCTACTTGCGCTAGGACTTTTAATATTTTTTGCCTACTGCGGATATTCAGTTATATTAATGGCACCTATTTTTGCGTTACTAGCAGTTTTATGTATAGATCCAGCAAATATTTTGCCATTCTTTTCTGGCATATATATGGAAAAAATGGTGGGGTTCATTAAAAATTATTTCCCCGTTTTCTTATTAGGGGCGATATTCGGGAAAATCATTGAAATGTCTGGAATTGCTGAATCTATTGCAAAAACGATTATTCGTTTGATAGGAAAAAAGCAAGCGATGTTAACCATTGTCCTTTTAGGTGCCATTTTAACTTATAGTGGGGTTAGCTTATTTGTAGCAGTTTTTGCCATCTATCCGTTTGCTGTCCAATTATTTAAAGAGGCAGATATACCAAAAAGACTTATGCCAGCAACCATTGCACTTGGAGCATTTACATTTACAATGGATGCTTTACCTGGAACACCACAAATTCAAAACGTTATCCCTACTACTTTCTTTGGGACAGATATTTATGCTGCACCTGTTCTAGGAATACTAGGTGCCATTGTTGTCTTAGGTGGTGGCCTAGCTTATCTAGAGTTTAGAAGGAGACAGGCTAAAAAAGCAGGGGAAGGTTATTCTGGAATTGCAGATGAAACTGCTGCAACAGCTGAAGTGCCTATAAATGAAGAAAATTCTATTACGATAAACTCAAATCCATCTGTATTTCGACAAATTTTTGCGTTTATACCGCTTGTCCTCGTAGCAGTGATGAATAGATATCTGACTACGGCTATACCAAGATGGTATCCGGATGGCTTTGATTTTGCTGCCATTGGATTAGATAACTATACAGTGGATGTAAAGGCAAATGCTGCAATTTGGGCAGTTGAAATTGCATTAGTTGTCGGAATCGTTACGGCTCTTGCTTTTGGGTGGAATCGAGTAACGACAACGGTGAAAGAAGGGCTTAATACTAGTATTGGTGGTTCATTACTAGCGGTTATGAATACTGGATCTGAATATGGTTTTGGTGGAATTATCGCTGCACTTCCTGGATTTGCTCAAATCAATCATGCATTATCAGGTACTTTTTCCAACCCTTTAGTTAACGGAGCTGTTACGACTAGTGCTCTTGCTGGTGTTACGGGTTCTGCATCAGGAGGTATGGGGATCGCATTAAGTGCAATGGCCGAAACATACAATAAAGCAATTACTGCGGCTCATATTCCACCGGAAGTCATGCACCGTATTGTGGCAATGGCATCAGGGGGAATGGATACACTTCCACATAACGGGGCAGTTATTACTTTGCTTGCGGTAACAGGATTAACTCATAAACAATCATATGGTGATATTTTCATGATTACAGTTATTAAATCATTGGCTGTGTTCGTCGCTATAGCTCTTTACACTTGGTTTGGTATTGTATAAAAAATATATTCAGAGACATCCTTGATAAAGGAGGAGAAATAATGAGTGGAACATTAGAAGGAAAAGTAGCATTTATTACCGGATCGGCAAGTGGGATCGGGTTAGAAATTGCTAAAACTTTTGCAAAAGAGGGAGCAAAGGTTGCTATTTCAGATATGAATAAAGAAAAAAGTGATCAAATAGCATTAGAATTAAAGGAACAGGGATTTGAAGCTTTATCGGCTCCTTGTGATGTTACAGATGAAGAAGTCTATAAAAATAGTCTGGAACTTGCATATGAAACCTTTGGTAAACTTGATATTTTAGTCAATAATGCAGGACTTCAGCATGTAGCGCCAATCGAGGAATTTCCGACTGATAAATTCGAATTATTAGTAAAGGTCATGTTAACGGCACCATTTATAGGGATTAAAAATGTGTTTCCAATGATGAAAAAACAAGGCTTTGGAAGGGTTATTAATATGGCTTCTATAAATGGAGTAGTTGGTTTTGCTGGGAAAGCTGCCTATAATAGCGCCAAACATGGAGTGATTGGATTAACAAAGGTTGCAGCTTTAGAGGGTGCTGAACACGGAATTACAGTGAATGCTTTGTGTCCAGGCTATGTTGATACGCCACTTGTACAAAATCAATTGAAGGATATAGCAAAAACAAGAAATATTAGTGTGGATAAAGTTGTTGAGGAAGTATTTTTCCCGCTTGTCCCTCAAAAAAGATTATTAGATGTATCTGAGATTGCTGACTACGCTGTATTCTTGGCAAGTGACAAAGCAAGAGGTATCACAGGACAAGCAGTCATTCTAGATGGCGGTTATACTGCTCAATAGTTTTCATATTAATTTTTTTGATCCGGGTAATTAGGAGGTTATATTAGATGAAAGCACAAGATATTCAAAACGTTGTTTGTGTTGGCGGAGGAACGATAGGAGCAAGTTGGGCAACCTACTATCTTTGGAAAGGGTTAAATGTGACCATTCAAGATATTAATGAAGAAGCATTAGCGAGAGCGAAAACTTTAATAGATTCTAACCTGGATTTCTTAGTTGAAAAAGATATTATAACAACTGAAGTGAGTAATGATGCTAAAGAACGAGCAGTTTACACTGTTGATATGGAGAAAGCGTTTACTAATGCTCAATTTGTTCAAGAATCAGCTTATGAAAGCTATGAAGTCAAGCAAAAAATTGTTAGTGAAGTGGATAAATACGCTCCTAAAGCTATCTATGCAAGCAGTTCTTCGGGTCTTTTAATCAGTGAAATCCAAAAATTTTCTCAGTACCCAGAAAGATGTATAATAGCCCATCCTTTTAACCCACCACATCTTATCCCTTTAGTTGAGATTGTTAAAGGGAAGAAAACAAGCGATGAATTTGTATCAGTAGCCTATGATTTCTTTAAATCCATTGATAAAGAACCCATTATTCTTCATAAAGAAGTTCCAGGTCATGTGGCAAATCGTATTTCGATGGCAGTATGGAGAGAGGCTACTGATTTAGTTTTAAATGGCGTATGTTCAGTAAAGGATGTAGACAGAGCCGTTTGTTATGGTCCAGGGTTACGATACGCATTAATGGGGCCACATTTAATTTATGAACTTGCCAATCCCGATGGTATTATTGGAACGATCCGTCATCTTGGTCCATCTATGAATTCTTGGTTAGAAGATATGAATGATTGGAAAAAAATACCTGATAATGCTGAAACAATCATTAATGAAGGACTTCAAGATGAAATGAAAAACATTTCTCCACAAGAATTAATGGCATGGCGTGATGATAAGCTGATCGAAATCTTAAAGCAAGTAGGCAAACTTTAATTATATTTTCCAGTATTCTTATAGAAGAGGCTGTCCTAAAATGGACAGCCTCTTTTTGAATATGAATTAATACACTTTTACATATATGTTACGAGGAAATCTATACTGAAAAATATCACACAGGCTTTTAGGTTGAAAAGCCTTAATTGAACATAACATGCAAGCAGTTAGTTATAATGTAGATAATAACGATTTTGAATTTAAAACAACAGCTTTTCTATAATAAATGGAGCTGGAAATACCTATTTTTCCTAATCAATACTTCTGATAAAGTGAAACTCCATCAGTGGGGGTCTTACTGCTCGTTAACGCCGGATAAATTATAAAACTAAGTAAGAGAATAATTTGATAAGCATAACATTTCAATATCCATTATTATGGGGGGATTTAATGAATAAACTAGTATCATTAGCTATTGCGGCTCTAATTTTTTCGGTAATATTAGGAATTGCATTAGTAATTGATTTTATTCATGAGGGAACTTTTAATAGACTATTAACAACCAATTCTATTTTATTATTCATTATAGGTATTATTTATCTTTTTTTAGACAAAAGGCAGAAGAATAAAACTTGAAAGAGGGGTGAGCTTTAGGCTTTTGATAATTTACAATGTTAAGTTTTAAAGTATTTTATCAATAGAATAAATGGAGACAATAATATACGAAACAAACCTAATAATTCATATTCATTCATTAACTCAACTTCTCCATACAAAGTGAAAGGATATTTCAATATCTTTGACCATTCTTAAATGTATATAAATTAAGATCTGCATTATAGTATTCTTTAAAGATGTCTTTTACAACTTTCGGTTGGTCATCAAAATCAATATTATTAATTTCAGAATATTGGACAGGAAAATAGGGGAATTCTCTAAAGTGTTGACCGCATTTTTAGCGGATGCATTAAAGGTAAAAAGAGAAACAGATGAAATCAAGAAAGCACATAAAATAATTGCGATTTTTTTCATGTCTATATCTCCTCATTATTTGTATTTATTATTACAAAGCACTATTATATATGTAATGATAAGTATATTTTACTACTTAACTAAAATATGTAAGATAAAGGATGATATAGACCATGATGGATGTTATTATATTTTTTACATTAGGTGCGACATTTTTAGTAATAATATTGGTCTTATTTGTTATTTCTTTATTAAAAAGAAATAGTCAGAAAGAGGATTCTGAAATTTATAAAGAATTAAGAAAAATACAAGATACTCTAGAAAAAAATTAAAATAAATTTCTAATATTTATATTAGAATCAATTTCATAAATCATTTTCTTCTTAAAAAATACAAACATTTAACAATAACTAATTTTGATAGTTGTGGAGCGGAGGACGGCAACTTTTCGAAAACGCATGCGCATTTCCTTCGTGCGGTGTTAGTTCAAGGAGGATTATTCAAAGTCCTACGAGAAAAGCTTGAGTTGAAAGCCCCGCAGTAACCTTTTGAAGGACAAAGTTCGCCGCGTCCTATGACAATGGCTTCGGGGTCAACATCGTATCGATCCGAGGAGATTGAAGTCAAGCCCGTGGAAAGCGCCATCTGGAGCGGAACAAAATTTCTGAATATTCATGTTCATGTCGATTTAAAATGTTCGTGTTTTTTATCTGAATTTTACGTTATGAAATTGATTCATTTATATTTAAATCAAATATCTCGATAAATAAAAGGTTAGCTCTTGACTCTACGCGACTTCATTTTGAAGCAGTTTCCATTTCTAGTAGCTTTGTTCTTACTTAGAATGTGAGGTAAATCAATTGTAAAGATCGTTTCTAAAAATATAGAGTGGAAATTTGTCTGTTTTCTTTGAATCATCTCTTTCAATATACATGAGGCATTATTGATAAAATAAAAAGCAGAACTAGGTAAAAGAAACAAAGCGTGAAAAATGTAGTACAACACATTTTTCACGCTTTGTTTTGCTCATTTTTAAAGGATTGTTCAAAAAAGGGTGGTATTTTTTTAAATATATCTCTCATGAATGGGCAGTAAATACTCCACCGTAAGATCCAGCAAAAGGAAAGAAGATAGGAGGGGGATCAACTGTCTCATACGCCCGATTGGTTCGGGACAATAGGATGTTGGTCACTCAGGTGTTGCCACAGGACGTGGCGTTCTTAACCTGAGTTCCCCTATTTCAGTGGGGATGAAGAAAACCCCCACTGATGGAAGCTTCACTTTATCCTATATGAAAAAAGGAGTAAGCTCCCATATCAAGAACCAAGTAATCAGAAGAGGATAAGATTAGTGGCATACTACGTGCATAAGTCTGATTAGTTTCATGCCACGTCTAGTGGTGGGATCAAGAAGCCCCAACTGGATGAAATTTCATGCTATGAACATTGCAAAAAGGAAGTGAACATCGTAATGTTAAATAAAATCTAAAAAAAGAAAGGAGATAGACTATGAATATCGATCACCTAGAAGCATTTATGTATGTGGTTCATTTAAAAAGTGTCCATAAAGCATCTAAAGCGCTATTTTTATCTCAACCGACAGTGACTGCGCGTATTAAAACGTTAGAACGAGAATTGAGTACGAATTTATTTATCCGACAAGGGAAAAATTTAATCTTAACGTCACAAGGCAAGGAATTTATTCCATATGCTCAACAGATATTGAAGACATTAAGAGAAGGAAAGCTTCAACTAAAGCAGCAAACTGCTCAAAATGAAATTGTCATTGGTTCCAATGTTATTACTTCACAATATTTTATCCCGCATGCCATTACTTTATGGAAAAGGGCTCATCCTCAACTGCGCTTTAAACTTACGGCAACTACAAATGATGATTTGATTACTAAATTATTAAATCATCAAGTAGATTTTGCTTTTATGAGATTGATGGGGAATGAGGGAATTCATCAAGAAGCATTATTAGATAATTCAGTACGACTAATTGTTTATCCGGATCATCCATTTTTAAAGCATCAAAAAGTGACAGTAAAAGAATTAGCAAAAGAATCACTCGTTTTTTTTGAGTGTGGTGCATTCGATTGGGATTTAATTTATAAATTGTTTGAAGTGGAAGGGATAGAACCAAATATTGACTTCAAAGTAGATTATCTGGAGGTCGCTAAATCCTTAATCAAACATAAGCAAAGTATTGGTTTTTTACCTTATTTATGTGTGAAAGAAGAATTAGAAAAAGGTGAGTTATTTGAAGTTGATACAACTCATTTACTTCAAATCAAACAGCATATCTATTTATCCTATATAGAACAGGATGCCGTCAGTCTACTGAAAGATAGTATTAAAGAATCTGTTCAACAATTTAATCAATTGGATTGATAGAATTTTTTTATTGATCTAAAAATTTTTCTATCGTAAAAGGTATTGTCATATGTCTCTTATAAATGTTAGGATTATTTTCAACAATAATTTCTTATAATTCTTATAAATATACTTAGAATTATAGGAAAATAAAAAATGGAGGGATTTATATGGCTGGACAAAGAAAGATTAAATTTGGCGCAATCATTCATGGGGTAGGGGGCAATATTTCTGGATGGAGACATCCAAAGGCATTAACAAATGCAAGTGTCAACATAGACTTTTATAAACAGCAGGCTTTAAAAGCAGAAGAAGGCAAATTTGATTTGGTCTTTATTGCAGATGGGTTATATATAAATGAACAATCGATACCGCACTTTTTAAATCGTTTTGAACCAATCACGATTTTGTCAGCTTTGGCAACGGTGACTTCTCATATTGGTCTCGTAGGGACAGTATCTACTTCTTATAGTGAACCTTTTACCATTGCTCGTCAGTTTGCTTCTTTAGATCAGATTAGTCATGGTCGTGCAGGATGGAATGTTGTGACAACACCGCTTGAAAAAACAGCTCTAAATTATAACAAGACAGTTGATGAACATCCTAATCATGCGAAACGTTATCGAATAGCCGAAGAATATTTAGAAGTCGCAAAAGGTCTATGGGATTCTTGGGATGATGATGCTTTTGTAGCAGATAAAGAAAATGATATCTTTTTTGATCCTAAAAAATTGCATCATTTAGATCATCAGGGTGAATTCTTTTCTGTTGCTGGTCCCTTAAATATTGCACGCAGCAAACAAGGACAACCAGTTGTTTTCCAAGCGGGATCTTCAGATGCAGGAAAACGTTTAGCAGCGAAAGAGGCCGATGCTGTGTTTACAGGTCACCCAACGTTAGAAGAAGCACAAAGTTTTTATCAGGATGTTAAACAAAGAGCTGTTGAGTTTGGACGGAATCCAGATGAAATCGTGATTTTACCGGGCATAGCACCAATTATCGGTGATACAGAAGAAGCAGAGCAAAAATACGAGGAATTAGCAAATTTGGTTTCAATTGATAGAGCCATCGCTTATTTAGGCCGTTATTTTGATCATCATGATTTTTCACAGTATCCATTAGATGAATCTTTCCCAGAATTAGGAGAAATCGGTTCAAATAGTTTCAAAAGTCATACAGATCGCATTAAGAAAGAGGCAAAAGAGCAACATTTGACATTACGCCAAGTAGCTTTAAGAGAAGCAACACCACATACCGATTTTATCGGAACACCTGAAAAAATTGCAGATTTGGTACAAGAATGGTTTGAAAAACTTGGTGCAGATGGTTTTATTGTTGGCTCTACACTTCCTGGTGGACTAGATGATTTTGTGGATAAGGTGGTACCTATTTTGCAACAACGAGGTATTTATCGAGAAGATTATGAAGCAGATACATTAAGAGGAAATTTAGGATTACCCTTTAAAGAGAGTCGTTATGTGAAAGAAACTGTGTAAAATTTTTTATCGATAAAACCTAGTTAACAAATAGATATAGTAAATAAGGAGGGAATCTTAATGGGGTATAAAATCGGCATTTTAGATCAAAGTCCGGTAATTGAAGGCTTATCAAATCACGACATTCTACAGAGAACCGTCCAATTAGCGCAAAAAGCTGAAAAGTGGGGGTATGAAAGATTTTGGGTGTCTGAACATCATAACTCACAAGATGTACTTGGATCGGCCCCTGAAGTATTAATTCCTTATCTTTTGGCTAAGACAAATACGATTCGCATTGGATCGGGTGGTGTGATGCTGCAGCATTATAGTCCATATAAAGTGGCTGAGGCTTTTCAAGTATTGGCCACATTAGAACCGGGACGTGTGGATTTGGGTGTTGGTAAAGGACCTGGCGGATTACCATTATCAACGAGAGCATTACAGTATGGTACGGTCAATACAGGTAAAGACTTTGAGGAACGTCTAACATTTTTGCAGCAAGTATTAAACGGCAATATACCAGCTGATCATCCGTTAGCAGGTATTCAAGCCATACCCAAACCGCCTAAACAGCAAGAGCTTATTTTATTGGGTGCAAGTCCAAATAGTTCTCGTCTGGCAAGCAAGTTAGGCTTAACATTTTCGTTTGCTCGTTTCTTTAATAGTGATGATCGTAGTCTAATAGAAGCGGCTAAAGACTATCGAGAAAATCATAAAGATGGCCATTTTATCTTAGCCGTTTCAGTTATTGCTGCGCCTACAACCGAGGAAGCAAAACAGCTTGCCGGCATTCAACAACTTGTTAAGATCCATTTGGCTAGTGGTCGAGTCTTAACACTTCAAAATGAAGAAGCAGCAGAAAAGTTCGGCAAAGAATCTGGAGAGGAATACGAAGTGAAAGTGCATGAGGCAAACTTCATTGCGGGCACGCCTGCTGAGGTGAAAGAAGAACTGGATCGCTTACATCAACAGCTTAATGTGGATGAATTTATCATTCATACGCCTGTCAAAGATGACAAAGCAAGACTCCGTTCATTTGAATTATTAAGCCCGCTTTCACTTTTTAAAGAAAAAGAATCCATTACACTTTAAAATTTCTCTCACATTAACGGGCAGTAAGAAACCACTTCGACTCAAGAAAAAAGTAGAGGGTAAGTGGGGGAGGGGATCAATTCCAGGTGAAAGCCGATTGGTTCGGGCCAACAGGATGTTGGTCACTCAGGTGTTGCCACAGGACGTGGCGCTTTTAGCCTGAGTTCCTCTATTTCAGTGGGGGATGAAGAAAACCCCCACTGATGGAGTTTCACTTTATAATAAAAAAGATTTTTTACACATTAGGAGGAATAGGAACATGGCAGAAAATTTATCAATCGTCGTTTGGGCAAAAAAAGGTTGCAGTTATTGCAATGAGGTAAAGGAATATTTAACGGCAGAAAAGCAAGATTTTAAGGTAGTTGATGTAACAGATCATGATGAATTCCGAGATATTTTAGATATTAAATATGGTGTACGACATGTACCTGTTGTAGAGATCGGGCGTAATGATACGTATCAAGCTGTCACAGAAGTAGGAATTGAACATTTACAAAAGGCTTTGCAAGAAGCAGATTTGGCAGTTCATTAGTTGTACTTCCTATTAATAGGCACTAAGATTCCCTATCAAGAATCCAATATAAAACAGGAGAATAGGTGGGGGAACTAGCTGCTAGAAAAGTACGGTCAGTTCAACAAGCACACAGTGGGGATCAGGAAAACTTCTCTACTGTGTGAAGTTTTATTTTATCCCGCGTTAACGGGCAGTAAGACCCCAATGTTGTCAGGTTAGTAGATTTTGGTATTATAAAGGAAAACGATAGAAATGGGCGATGCAACGTGAAAAAAAAGGAAAAACACTGTTGGAACGTGCAATTCTTATGATTCAGGGAGAAGAATTTAAAAATAAGTCAAAAAAAAGCGAAAAAGATTTTACGAGAAAAAGAAAAATTGGATTTGTACCCTTGGTTTGTCTTGTGCTTCGAATGATTCGAAAATCAACGCAATTAGAGTTGGATGAGTTTCGAGAAAGATTTATGCCAGAATTGGCAGAGAAAACTTCCTATACAAAGCAATCATTTTCGGAGGCAAGACAAAAGCTGTCTCCAGTCGCCTTTACCCTTCTAAACGATGAAATCGTTCGAGGGTTTTATGAAGACGATGATTTCAAAAAGTTTAAAGGATTTCGTCTGTTAGCGAGCGATGGCAGTTTAATAGAAGTGCCAAATACATTAGAAACCCAGCAAACCTACGGATATATAAGTACTCATAAGGATGGGGTTAAAGCGGCACGCGCCCTCTCGTCTTCTTTATTTGATGTTGAAAATAAAATTCTTATCAGCAGTTGTCTAAGCAGGTATGACGATAACGAGCGAAGCCTGGCTAAACGAAATATTGATAACCTTCTGAGCTTTGAAGGCTCTTCTATTCCTAATTTGATTCTGTTTGATCGTGGGTATCCATCAGCCGACTTCATCAAGTACTTGGAAGAAAAAGGGATCAAGTATGTCATGCGATCCCATACCTCTTTCTACAAAGAAGTGGTCAATACCTCCATGCCTGATGAACAAGTACAAATCGAAATTACAAGAGAAAGGGCATATTTTTTAAAAAGACAAGGAACCCCAATCAAGAAAGGAACCCTATTAGGGCTTCGCGTGTTGACAGTAGAATTACCCACTGGAGAAATAGAAATTTTGCTTACAAACCTAAACAAAGATGAACTTAGCTATGAAGAAAGCAAAACACTCTATTTCAAAAGATGGGGAATTGAAACTAGATTTAATGAGCTAAAACATAAATTTGAGATCGAAAATTTTTCTGGAGAAAAACCAATCATAATTGAACAAGACTTCTACGCAGCGGTGTTCTTGAGTAATATTGCGTCCATCTTTGAGCAGGAAGCTGAAGCAGAGTTACGAGAAAAGAATAAGAACAAAACACTCAAATATGAAGAATACCGAATCAACAAAAACATTCTCGTAGGCAAATTAAAAAACCGTTTGATCGAAATGATTTTGGAAGAAGACAATGGTAAAAAAGATGTTCTTTACAAGCGATTCTTAAAGGAACTTCAGCGAAATATTGTTCCTGTTATTCCTAATCGATCGTACAAACGAGATAAACAAACAAAGTGTAATCGTTACGCAAAATCAAAACGGCGTAGCTTATAACTCACATTCCGCATGAAAAATAATCCAATTTATACGCAAATTATAAGTCTGGCCGGATAGACATGAATATTTTTATGTCAAACCAGCTCGAAAAAACAAATGCTTAATAGGAAATTCTGCAGGACCGTCAGAGAAATGTCGAATAAAGCCGATAATCTAAGAAAAAAGCAAGGAATTGTCGGCTAGCCAGCTGAAACAAACAATTTTTATCAGAAATTATTCGAGGTGTGTCTTTGGCCTGCGAAATGTGAGTTTTCATACGGTTTTAAAGACGTTAACCTGACAACATTGAGTAAGACCCCCACCTCAAGGTTTAGAGAGAAACGAGAAAGATAGGTGGGAGATCAACTGCCCGTAAAAGCCCGATTGGTTTAGCTAACCATCAGTGGGGGATGAAGAAAACCCCCCACTAATGGAAGCTTCACTTTATCTGACATATAAGTGAACAATACTAGGTTTTCGGTTCAGGGTTACTTAAGCAAAAAAATATTCAAGAGAGGGAGGGGTACAATGATTGATATTGTAGGGCTGAAGAAGAGCTTTGGACATAACGAAGTATTAAAGGGAATCAATATACACGTTGAAAAGGGTGAGATCATCTCGATTTTAGGGCCGAGTGGCTCAGGGAAAACAACGCTTTTGAGATGTCTGAATTATCTAGAAAGTCCAGATGAAGGGGAAATCATAATTGACGATGTTTCGATCAACGCACGAAAAGTAAATAAAAAGGAAGTCTATCAATTACGAAAAAAATCTGCAATGGTCTTCCAAGGTTATAATTTATTTCAACATAAAACGGCATTACAAAATGTAATGGAAGGGCTTGTTGTGGTGCAAAAAAAGAGTGTCAGTGAAGCTAAAGAGAAGGCACTTAAAGTTTTGCAAAAAGTAGGATTGGAAAATAAAATCGATGCTTACCCTAGTCAGTTATCAGGCGGGCAACAGCAACGCGTGGGAATTGCTAGAGCACTTGCCTTGAATCCAGAAGTTATCTTATTTGATGAACCAACTTCAGCTCTCGATCCTGAATTAGTAGGAGAAGTATTAGCGGTCATTGCTAAAATCGCTCGAGAAGGAAAAACAATGATTATCGTTACTCATGAGATGAATTTTGCGAGAGAAATATCTAATAGAATCATCTTTATGGATGGCGGTGTAGTGGTTGAAGAAGGTATTCCACAACAAATCTTTACAGAACAAAAAGAAGAACGAACGAAGCAGTTTTTAAAACGAATGACACCTGAATTGGATTATTCAATCTAAAATGGCATGGTCATGACCATTTTGTGCATAAATATATTACGTTTTCACTATAAATCATAGTAAACAAATTAGAATAATATAAATAAGGAGATGAACGGATGAAACATATAAAAAAACTTTGGATTGGAGTCATGATCTCCTCAATTGCTTTATTAGGTGCATGTTCTTCTAAAGCGCAATCAGATGAAAAGGAAAATGGAAGTTCTTCTAAGGTCAAAACCATTATTGTTGGGACAGGTACACAATTTCCCAATGTTTGCTTTATCGATAAAAACGGCAAGCTGACAGGGTATGATGTTGAAATTGTACGAGCAATCGATAAAAAGCTTCCAGAATATAAATTCAAGTTCAAAACGATGGAATTTTCAAACTTGTTATTAAGCCTACAAACCAAAAAAATCGATCTAATCGCACATCAAATGGAAGTCAATAAGGAAAGGCAAGAAAAGTTTCTATTCAACAAAGAACCGTATAATGTTTTCCCACTAAAAGTAACCGTTTTTAAGGGAAACAATGAGATTAAATCGATTAATGATTTAAAAGGTAAGAAAGTAAGTGTCACGGCAACTAGTAACTCCGCTGTGTTTATAGAAGATTACAATAAAAAACATCATTTAGGAGCCAAAATCGTGTATGGATCTAGTTCAGCTGATAGTAATGAACAGTTGAAAAAGGGAAGAATTGATGCGCTTATTTCAACGCCATTTGCAGTGGATTTCAATAATGAGCAAGTAGATGCACAACAAAAGGTCGTTGGCGATACATTATTAAATTCTAAAGTATATTTCTTATTAAATAAAGATGAAACAACGCTTTCCAATCGAATCGATGAGGCATTAAAAGAGTTAAAAAAAGAAGGAGTCGTTAGTGAATTGAGTAAAAAATGGCTTGGAGCAGATTACTCAGTAGATTTTTAATATCGTTGAGAAAGTTTTAAAGGAGGTGAGTGGATGGGGAAAGCATTCGATCCCGCGCTAATCATTGAGTTTATTCCTATGCTCGTAAAATACTTAGGTGTGACCTTAGAAATTTTATGTTTCTCAATCCTGTTCGGAACGATCCTTGGAATAATCGTAGCATTACCAAAACTCTTTCATGTTCCAATAGCAAGGCAGATCGTTACAGTATACATTTCATTCATAAGAGGAACCCCCATTCTTATTCAACTTTTTCTAGTTTATTACGGTTTACCAGCATTTTTGAGTATATGGGATATTGATATCACTAGGATGGATGCTCTTTATTTTGTCATCATTACGTATTCATTAAGTCACGGTGCTATTTTTGCAGAGATTTTTCGAAGCGCCATTCAAGCAATTGACGTTGGGCAGACCGAAGCAGCCTATTCCGTTGGCATGAAACCTATCCAAAGTTTTTTTAGAATTGTATTTCCACAAGCGATTCGAATTGCCTTTCCGAATATGGCCAATTCGGTTATTGGTTCTCTGAAAGATACTTCGTTAGCTTTCACTATTGGTGTGATGGATATGATGGGTAGAGGTGAAACGTTGATTGCATCTACAGCACATGCTTTAGAGGTATATATTTCATTATCGATCGTGTATTACGTAATAGTGCTGCTATTCGAAAAAGTGTTCAGTGTTTCTGAGAAATATTTGAATCGTTATCATTCTCAGGGCATTTCTTCTATTTGATAGGGGGCAACAGTATGGTTATTGATTTTTCTTTTGTATGGATTGCTTTCAAAGAAATTTTAAAGGCGGTTCCTTTAACTCTAATACTTACATTTGTACCTATTGTGGTTGGGTTTTTGATTGGTTTAGCTGTAGCTTTGATAAGAGCTCATAACATAAAATTTTTAAGCCCAATAGCTAATTTCTATGTTTCTTTTTTTAGAGGCACGCCTGCAATTATGCACATTATGGTGATCTATTTTGGATTTCCTATTCTTTTAGATTATGTCATCAAGAAATTCAATTTACCTTTCCAATCAAATCATGTACCAATTGTAGTATTTGTGATAACAGCATTATCTTTGACTGCCGGATCTTACTTATCTGAAATTATTCGATCGGGGATCTCAAGCGTTTCAAAAGGTCAAATCGAAGCGGCTTATACAATTGGTATGAATACATTCCAAGTTGTAAAAAGGATTATCTTACCACAGGCACTCGCTCAATCTGTTCCGAATATAACGAATCTTATCATTGGCTTTTTGCATACGACCTCCATTGCCTTTCTTGTTTCACAAAAGGAAATTACTGGCGCCGCTAATATAGTTGCTTCAAAGAATTTAAAGTTTCTAGAAGCTTTTATAGCTGCTGGGATTATTTACTGGGCGATTACGCTGATCATTGAAACCATTGCATATTTTCTTGAAAAGAAGGCAAAGTCCTATAGTAGAAGCGCATTTTAAAAGGCAAAATCTAGATATTATTTGGAGAAGAAAAGGAATTTTATGGAGAGCATTATCACAATCGATCCCTTATCACAAGGGGTTGCGCGATATTCTAGTTGCTAGCCATTGACATAACGATAGTTACAAAAAATAGAAGATTGACTTGTACGAAAAACTAGGCGTTCAACATGATTACACAAAAGAATTCCAAAGCGCGTTTTAAAGCAAAATGTCATCGCTTTGATATTCAGAAAAATTTAATGACTGTTTTAAATATTTTTAAAGAAAAGGGTATCAGGTACGTTTGTGTTTATTATCCAATTTTATCTATTGAAATATAGATAATCGGCTGATTTCCGCTACGGCTTGCTCGCTTTCCTGCGAGCGAGCGCTGAGCCGCTTCCTTCGCTGCGCTCGTGCAGGGTCTCAGCTGTCTCGCTTTTCCCGCGGAACATTGAATTGGCTTCCTGAATCCACACCGCACGAAGGAAATGCGCATGCATTTTCGAGGAGTCGAGCAAGCCTCCGCTCCAATCTATATAAATGGAAGCTTAAAATAGGGGATTTTTCATATTTATGCTCATATTTATCTTATTTTTTCCTAATCAACGCGTCTGACAGAATAAACAAAATTTTGAATGGAGGAGTTTTAAATGGCACAACAATTATCAATCGTCGTTTGGGCAAAAAAGGGATGCAGTTACTGCAATGACGTAAAGGATTATTTAAAGAAACATCATTTGGAATACCAAGTGGTCGATGTAACAGATCACGATGAATTTCGCGATATTTTAGATGTTAAATACGGCGTTCGCCATGTACCAGTCGTAGAACTTGGCGTTAACAACCAATTTCAAGGTGTAACAGAAATAGGAATCGAACATTTAGAAAATGCATTACAAGCAGCAAGTGAAGTTGCCCCATCTAAATAGAGGGTCAATCCAAAACAGCATTTAGGATAAGGAATACGCAAATACTTTCTGCTGTACCTTGTGGAAGAAAGGATAGTGGAAGATGTTAAAATTATTGATTAATCGTTGTTGTACCGCTCTATTTGTATTATTTGGTTCATTGCTCGCTGTTTTTTCTATTAATTATTTTTTACCAACGGATGTCGTGGATTCATTATCAGCATCCAATGCCTCGAATCCAGAGATAGCAGAAAATTTAAGAAAAGAATTGGGACTGAATCAGCCTTTTTATACACAATTTTCCCATTATATCATTGGTATTTTACATGGTGACTTTGGGGCATCCGCAATTGATGGAGAACCTGTTATCGATAAAATCATCACACAGTTTCCGGCAACCCTTTCGCTTACATTAACAAGCATTTTAATCGCTATGATTGTTGGTTTGACATTAGGTGTACTAGCAGCAGTACATCAAAATACAGTCATTGATTATGTGGCAAGAGTGATCGGTTTATTTGGTATTTCAATGCCAACATTTTGGTCTGGTATATTACTTATTCTTATTTTTTCAATTTCTTTAGGATGGTTTCCAGCAATGGGGTCTGAGGGCTTTTCCACTTTAGTTCTTCCATCCATTACTCTGGGGCTTGTAGGGGCAGGGTTCATCGTTCGAGTTGTTCGTAATAGTATGCTGGAAATTATTAGCGAGAATTTTATCCAGACTCTACGCGCAAAAGGGCTTTCTGAAAGAATGGTTATCTATAGACATGCATTACGTAATGCACTCATTCCTGCTATTACGATCATTGGTGTAATTATCGGCGACTTTTTAGGAGGAACTGTAGTCATCGAAACAGTATTTGCTAGAAAAGGGATTGGCCGTTTAGTAGCAGACGCTATCATTGCAAAAGATTTGCCAATTGTTCAGGGAGTCGTATTCTTCACAGCTATATTTTATGTTGTCATAAACTTATTGGTCGATATTTCTTACTCAGTTATAGATCCACGGATTCGTAGACAGATAGGGAGGTAATGTATGAGACAGGTTATTTCAGAGTATAAGAATCACAAGGATGTCACGATATTAAAGAAAAAGCCTATGATATTACATTCACCGAAGTTCAGCAATATATTCCTATGGTTGTCCATTCTCGTTATTATTTTTTTAGGTAGTTGTTCAATTATACCAGGATGGATCACACCATATACACCTACAACGATGCAGGCTGATCAAATTTTACAAGCACCATCGTTCAAGCATTTATTTGGTACAGATTATTTTGGTAGGGATGTTTTTAGTTTAGTTGTCTATGGTAGTAGGGCTTCTTTGTTAGTCGGCATTTGTGCAGTATTAGTAAGTAGTTTAGTTGGTAGTGCGTTAGGCATGATTGTAGGATATATTGGTGGATTTATGGATGTGATTTTCATGCGTATTGTGGAAATCATTCAAACCATCCCAAGTATTTTGTTAGCATTAGCTCTGGCTGCAGCGATGGGACCTAGCTTTGTAAATTTGGTCATAGCTATTACAATATCAGCTATTCCCGGTTATGCAAGAGTCATGAGAGGACAGATATTGAGTATTAAAAATCGCCCTTTTATATTAGCTTCTCGATCCATCGGTACACCAAGCTATATTATTTTTTTAAAACATATTTTGCCTAATTCTTATTCACCATTGATCGTAATGGCAACAAATGGTTTAGGAACTGCTATTTTAACCAGTGCAGGATTAAGTTTTTTAGGGTTAGGTGTGATAAGGGATATACCAGATTGGGGGCTTTTGCTCTCACAAGGCCGAAACTATTTAACTGCTGGTTGGTGGATTGCTACTTTCCCAGGACTTGCGATTGCTCTATTTGTGTTAGCTGTCAACATCATTGGTGATAGTTTAAGGGATTATTTTGATCCGAAAAAAAGAATAGAGTAGGGGGTGATGTACCTTGGGGAAACCATTATTAAATGTAAGCGAGTTAACAGTAGATTTTAAAACAAAAAGAGGCTTATTAACAGCCATTTCTAATATTTCTTTAACTATTAAGCCTAGTGAAACGGTATGCATAGTTGGAGAATCAGGAAGCGGCAAATCCGTAACTTCAAAAGCGATCATGCGCTTAATAGATGATGAAAATGGTGTGATTTCGAAAGGATCTATTCAACTGGAAGATCAAGATTTAAACCTATTAACTAAGAGAGATTTAAATCGTATTCGAGGCAAAAAAATCGCTATGATTTTTCAGGAACCTTCATCGGCTTTTGATCCTGTTTTTACAATAGGTGATCAGATTGTTGAAACGATTGTGAAGCACTTGAAACTTTCGAAAAAGGAAGCTTGGCAAAGAGGCATCGAATTATTAAAAAAAGTTGGGTTATCTGAGCCTGTAATCAGGATGAAGCAATACCCAAACGAGTTATCGGGTGGAATGCTACAACGGGCTATGATCGCTATGGCTCTATCCTGTAATCCTGATTTGCTGATTGCGGATGAGCCGACTACTGCCTTAGATGTGACCATCCAATCGCAAATTATTGAATTATTAAATTCTTTAAAAAAGGAATTTCATATGGCCGTGCTATTGATCACACATGATTTAGGAGTGGCTGCACAGTTGGCCGACCGAATTGTTGTGATGTATGCTGGCACAATTGTAGAAGAGGGAAAGGTTGAAAAAATTTTCTCGCAACCACATCATCCATATACAAGCGGATTGCTGCAATCCATTCCAAAGCTAGATGCTAAAAAGGAAACTAAATTATTCTCTATAGAAGGAACGATCCCTAGTTTATCAAATATCCCGAGCGGTTGTCGTTTCCATCCAAGATGTCCCTTTGCAACGGAAAAATGTCGTTTAGAAAGTCCGCCGTTAAAAAATATTGATGGGCAACAGAGTGCATGCTGGCATACGAGTGAACTGATCAATCATGAAAATAAGTTTCACGATGAATTACAACTGGGGCGAACGCAAGAAACGATCCCTATTCAACAAGAAGTCACTGAACAGGAGCCATTGTTCGAGGTTCGCGAGCTAAGTAAGTATTACCCTATCAAACATTCTCATAAAACGATTAAAGCAGTCGATCATGTTTCCCTAAAGATTTATAAAGGAGAAACATTTGGATTGGTAGGGGAATCGGGCAGTGGTAAATCGACATTTGGCCGAACACTTTTACAATTGGAAAAACCTACAGACGGTGAAGTGTTATTCGATGGCCAATCTCTAGCTGCATTCAATCATCGTGAATTACGCCAAAAGCGCCGAGAAATGCAAGTGATTTTTCAAGATCCGTATGGTTCTCTTGATCCGAAATGGACAATCGGCAGTATTATTGCGGAGCCTTTAAAAACGCACTTAAAAAAACAAAGTAGGAAGGAAATTTTAGCGGCTGTAAAAGAACTTATGGTGAAAGTAGGCCTAGAACCAGAATGGATCGACCGACATCCGCATGAATTTTCTGGCGGGCAACGGCAAAGAATTGGTATTGCCAGAGCCATGGCAGCTAATCCCTCATTTGTGTTAGCGGATGAAGCTGTTTCTGCTTTAGATGTTTCGGTACAAGCACAAATTATTAATCTTTTAAAAGAATTACAGCAATCATCAGGATTGACCTATCTGTTTATCGGGCACAACTTAAATGTCGTTCGGCATATTTCGGATCGTATTGGTGTGATGTATTTAGGGAAAATAGTTGAAATTGCTTCAAGCGAAGAATTATTTGAAAACCCTTTACACCCATACACATCAGGCTTGATCAAATCAATTCCAAGTATTGAAACGATCGGTACACATCAAATAGATACATTGAAGGGCGAAATACCATCACCCTCTGATCCACCATCTGGTTGTGCGTTTCGTACAAGATGTCCATTTGCTACAGAATTATGTCATAAAGAAGTACCTACGTTAAAGGAATATCAAACAGCCCATTTTGCGGCATGTCATTATGCAGAAAAAAGAAAAGTCGATTGAAACGATCGTTGAGAGGATGAATAGTTATGTTGAAAATAAGAAAGTCTTTATTATCCATATTTTTATTGACCCTGAGTCTAGCGCTCTTACTAGCGGGATGTTCTTCTAATGGAGATGCAGGATCAAAGACCTCTAGTTCTAATAATACACAGGCTGATGAAAAAGAAAAGGCTCCAAAAGAAGGGGGAGAACTTACTTACGCTTTAGCGACTGCACCGGATACTTTAGATCCTCACGTCAGCGGTATGGCGGTTGCAACGCGTGTCATTAAGAGCATTTTTGAATCACTTGTTTATAAAGATGAAAATAATGAAATCCAACCATGGCTTGCTACTGAGTGGAATGTGTCTAATGACAAAAAGACCTATACTTTAAAATTAAGAAAAGATGTAAAGTTCCAAGATGGAGAGCCATTTAATGCAGAGGCAGTAAAATATAATTTTGAGCGAATTGCTGATCCAGCTACGAAAGCACTTACTGCTAGTGTTTATACAGAGCCAGTGAAATCAGTAAAAGTAGTAGATGATTACACAGTGAAAATCGAACTGAAACATCCATCTGCTAGTTTCTTAGCTATATTAGCTCATTCTAATTTATCCATCGTATCACCTAAAGCTGCCAAAAAATATGGAAGTCAGTTTGGCTTGCATCCTGTAGGAACAGGTCCATTCAAGTTTGAAGAGCTTTCAGCAAATAACAAAATCGTACTATCTAAGTTCAAAGATTACCACGGACAATACCCTCTTGCTCAACATGAAGGTGCAGCTTATTTAGATAAATTGACATTTAAAATTGTATCAGAAGAGGCAACACGTATTGGTAGTGTACAGAGTGGGCAAATAAAGGCTGCAGAAACAGTACCACCACAAGATATTGTTTCGATCAAAAAAGGCAAACAATTAAAGCTGTGGGAGGCTGAAGCAGCTGGGTTATCTTATACACTTTTTGTCAATAACACAACTGCTCCATGGAATGATGTAAAAGCTCGCCAAGCATTAAAACAAAGTATTGATGTTGATCGTATTGTTAAAACGCTCTATTTGGGTACCTACAAAAGAGCTTGGTCTGTTATTACACCTGCAACTCTTGGTTATGACAATACTTTAGAAAATCAAAAGACTTATGATGTTGAACAAGCCAATAAAGCATTTGATGAATTGGGCTGGAAAAAGGATTCAGATGGATTCCGTAAAAAAGACGGTAAAACTTTAACATTGAGAATTCTTGATGATGCGATAAACCGAGAAAAACGCCAAGATATTTCATTGATGGTGAAAGAACAATTGAAAGAAGTAGGGGTTGATGTGAAGATTCAAACTTCTACAGAGGTTCAAGCGCTTCTTGCTGATAAGACAGCATACGATTTACGAGGCAATAGCCGCGTAGCTCTTGATCCAGAAGATTTGACGCTATTCTATCATTCTAAACAAATATACGGCAAAGGCGGTATTAATATAGGATGGTATAAAAATAAAGAAGTTGATCATTTGCTTGAACAAGCATCCGTTGAATTTGATGTAGAAAAACGAAAAGAACTTTATAAGAAGGTTCAAAAGATATTGATTGAGGATGTGGCAAGTATTCCAGTATATGTATTCCCATATACAGTGGCGACAACTCCAGATGTACAAGGCCTTCAATTCGATTCAATTGGTTATCCATCATTCTATGATGTTAATTTAACCAAATAAGATGATAGATGATCAATCCTTTTAAAATTACTTGTTTCAGTTACACATATTAAAAATGGAGGCTATTAAAAATGAAATTTGTTCTATTTAACTTGCTTCAGAACATTCCCAATAAGTTAACAGGCAAAACAATCACAACGCAACAATTTCTTCAAAACACGATCCGGCAAGCTAAATTAGCTGAAAGTCTTGGATATGATGGTTATGGCGTAGGGGAGAGACATGGTACACCGTTTCTTTCTTCTTCACCAGCTGTTTTGCTAACAGCTATTGCGGCTAATACATCAAAAATTCGTCTATTAACGACCGTTACAGTATTGAGCGTACTCGATCCAGTTCGTGTGGCTGAAGATTATGCCACACTTGATCATTTGGCTGGTGGGCGATTGGATTTGATGATTGGAAAGGGAAATGATCCACGCCACTATCCTCTATTTGGTATTAAAGAGGAAGAACAATGGGAAGCATTGGCTGAAAAGTATGATCTATTAAAAAAACTATGGCATGAAGAAAATGTGACTTGGGAAGGGAAATTCCGGACACCTTTAACGCAGGTAACAACCGAACCTAGACCATTGCAAAAAAATATCCGCATTTGGCATGGCAGTGCATCAAGTAAGCTTTCTACGGAGCTTGCTGCCAAAAATGGCGACCCTATTTTTTCATCCAACACATTCCATCCACAAGCGAAGTATAAGGCGTTAATCGACCATTATCGTGAACGTTTAGACTTTTATGGTTATGATGCTAAAAATGCTATTGTCGGGGCAGGAGCTAGAGGGTTATATCTAGCAAATACTTCGGAAGAAGCCATAAAGCGTTATCGCCCATACTATAATGCGTATATGAATACGGAGGCTTCTAAATTGAATGAATCACCATTTAAAGATTTAGAAGATCATATCCAAAACGGATCGGCATTAGTAGGTAGTGCTGATCAGGTTATCGAAAAAATATTGAATTATTATGAAGCTTTTGGTCACCAAGTTCAAGCAATCAGTGTGGAAGGTTTAACTGCAGAAGAACAGCAAGAACAACTTGAAAGATTCGCCACGGAGGTCATCCCTGTTTTAAAACGTGAAATTCCAAGTACAGTTTGGGATGAAAAGAGACCCATTTTAACTTAAAGGGTACCAAGTGTTCTGAAAGTTATTACATGAGCATTATCTAAGATCCGTTACAAAAGCCTGCTATATTTTTGAAATAGCAGGTTTTTGTTTATTTCACAATATATAATTTTTGTAATAAAAAGGATCATGAATCATGCTATAATTTAAAATAATATTAAGAAATGTATTATTATGTAAGAGATAGAGAGGATGTAATTTAAATAAAAAAGGTCACAATTTTAAGCTTTATCATGATTTTAAGCATTGTTGTTGTGGGTTGTATTGGTGAAAGATACGAATTTAAACCTCCGAAAGCGACAATCGGTGATAATGACCAAGCATTAGTTGAAGCGAACGTATCTTGGACTGGTGAAGATAATAAGGAAATAGAGCATAAAGTGGACGATCCTCTACAGTTAGCTCTTTCCCAAGAACCGATGAATGTTTCATCAAACGCTGACAATACTTTAGATTTTTCTGTACATGATTCTAATAAGTCTCTTAGCTATGAACCCCAAAAAGTAACCATCATATTTTGGAAAGATGGCCATAAGGTAGCGTCGAATGATATGGATGTAAGTGATATGAATTCATTTCAATTTAAAAATCCTTCTGAACCAGGGAGTTATGTAATTGAAGTCAACCTAGATACAGATAATGGAAAGGCACAATATGTAGGTAATCTTATAGTAGAGTAGGGAATAGAAAAGCGCCCATATTAACGGATTGTTCACATGAATGAAGTCCTACTCACAATCCTAATATTAATAGCAATTTATGCCTAAAATAAATTAAGGTAAGATGATCTCACCAATAAAGAGCATTTTCTCAACCTCCAAAATTAACATCTGAAAAGTTTATATTCATAACATTATTCTCAATAATTATCATATAATATGGTGAATTTTAACCCCAATTTAACCACGACATCAAAAATGCACCTACCATAAAGGTAAGTGCAAAATATGATAAATGTTGATATGACGCTGTTTAGAAGCCGCTTTTGCCGTAATTTTTAATATCGAAAGTTTTAAACCACCACTCCTCAAAGTGGGTGTTCGCAGAGTCTTTCATGTTCGTCCACATCAAAGTGGGATGTGGCATACCAATCCGTACTCAATTAAAACTCCCTATTACAGTTCAAAGGTTAAAACTTAATATTATTACGCACAACGCAGCTTGTATTCATATATTACTGCATAGGTGAATAATCTGCAAGGAATCATACTTTATTTATAATAGGTGAAAGAAATATCTGTTAGCAGGTATGTGCGGAAGTATGAAAAAAACTATATTTTATGCTCGCGAAATATTATAAATTTTTACCTTGTGTGCCTTGTAAAGTATATGCACTGATGTTAAAATGTACATATATTTTATTATTCATATTGATTAACTATGTTTTAACCTCTAATTAGCATTATATGTTGATTGGAGTATAGTAGGATATTATTGATGATTCAAAGCTTTATTTAAAAATGTGATGGACATTATTTGAAGACAGGTATTTCTGTAGGCGAACGGATGGGTTTCCTTTGTTGCGCTAAAATCATATAAAAAACTTACTTCTTCGTTATTGTGCTAGTTCCTTAGTGAAGTAACTTTTCTCTGTCAATACAGATTGTACGTAGAGTTTCCTACAAGGTCTCATCTGACAGAAGTTTTGTCCTTCGCTTGATAAGAAGATTCATATATCCAATCACAAGGGTATTCAGAAAAAACTTGAGTAAAAACAGGGAGGAATAAATATGACCAAGAATTTTTATGAAGCAGTTGAAAATAGACATTCGATCTATGGATTATCCGATGAATTTGTTATTTCCGATGAACGCTTACAAGAGGTATTACATATAGCGGTAAAGCATGCACCATCTGCTTTCAATTCCCAAACAGCACGTTTGGTGGTGTTATTAGAAGATCAAAATCAAGAGTTCTGGAAACAAGTTTTTGATGGGATTAAAGATGGTCTAAGCGAAGAACGATATGAACGAAATAAAAAGCGCTTTGAAGGTTTTGCGAGTGGTCATGGAACCGTTCTTGTTTTCGAAGACGAAAAGGAAATCGCTACCTACCAAGAAAAATTCTCTGATTTAGCAGATGTATTTCCTATTTTTTCACAACAATCATCTGGTATGCTGCAATATCTCGTTTGGACGACACTTGAAAATGAAGGATTTGGTGCTAGCCTACAGCACTACTATCCACAATTATCTGAGGAATTTAAGAAACAATGGGGCATTCAAGAAGGATGGAAACTGATTTCGGAAATACCGTTTGGTGCACCTACAGAATCGCCAAAGCCAAAAGAATATAAACCAGCAGAAGATATGGTGTTCATCGTAAAATAATAAGGAAAGGTAGATGTGAAGTGGTACAAAAACAAGATGATTTTAAAAAAGCATTAGGAAATTATCCAACAGGTGTAACAGTTGTTACAACATTCGATAAAGAAAATCATCCAGTCGGTCTTACGGTTAATTCGTTTGCTTCTGTATCATTAGATCCATTATTAATTCTCTGGTCAATTGATAAAAAATCGAAGTCCTTATCTGATTTTATAAACAGCGGAAAATTTGCAGTCAATATTTTGGCTAGCGATCAAGAAAAAATATGTTTCCTTTTTTCAAGCAAGGAAGTAGATCGTTTTGGACAATGTGAATGGCAGCGTTCAGAAAATGATTTACCGGTTTTGGGGGATGTCGCATCCGTCTTAGAATGTGAAACAGTTCAACAAATAGAAGCTGGAGATCATATTATATTGATAGGGCAAGTTCATCATATAGTGAATGCGGATAAAGCACCTTTACTTTATCATCAACGAAATGTGGGAGAAATTCCGAGAACATTTTATCAAACAATATAAACGGGTAAACTGCAGGCAATGGATGAAAACAGATTGTTTGCGGTTTATTTTTGAGTAAAATAAAAAAGCATATGCCTTAGTTGTAAGGCTTAAGCTTCTGATAGTACTTCCTTGGTCAATGCAGTAATATCAACGGATGTTTTTTCCGTTACAACATCTGCCAGAATGACGTTTTTGAAGTAATCTACACTTGAAGGTAGGGGAATGATGAGTAATTTTTTTAATGCTTCTTGATACATGCTGATAAACTCATTGTCGGAATTGCCTCGTTTCAGCTCTGCAAATGCCTCGTAAAATAAATCCAGTTTATCTGCAAATTCCAGTAAACGCCCTTCTACCGTAGCATCCTTTCCTTCTTTCATACGTTCAAAGAAAATTTCTTGGAACTCCTCTGGAATTTCATTGAATATAAATTTTTCCATCATTTTTTCTTCTACATGAGAAATCATCTGCTTTAGTTCTGGCGATGCATGTTTGACAGGTGTTTTAATATCTCCGATAAATACTTCAGCAAAATCATGATTGATGGTTTTTTCATATAATGATTTCCAATTAATAATGGATCCATTCATTTCTTCAATCGTTCCAAAAAACAAGGCGTATTGTGATACTTTCCATGAGTGGGCTGCTACATTATGTTCTTCGAATTTGAAGCGGCCTGGACAACGTATGATACGCTCTAAATCATTTAGACTAGTAAAAAATTTATGAATACCTATAGCAATCATCTCCTTTAGATTATATAGCTAAATTGACCGTTTCGTAATGACCATAAGGAACAGATAACTGCCAATAAAGCTTAGTGTGTTTGGAAATACAGACATTGTCAAAGAAAGTGTTGTCTGAATTTCTGCGGACATCAATAGTAAAGAGAAAGGTTTTTGGGTGAAAGGTTTGTTTATTTATTGTATGTTACTTTATCAAGAATGTGATTAGGATGTCCACTAATTCCTCCTTGATACAGATATTATTATATAATATTATTTGTGCTGCATTTGCTTATTTACAAAGAAAACAAGTTATCTTTACACTGTATTACAAAGTGCCAAGTCGTCAAAATATGTTCATTTTTTTGTCCATTGCTTGTATGTGTTATTTCCTATATTGTTGAGGTAAGAATTATATATGCAAAGGAAGCTTATTTATGCTCTATTCAACAGTATTATTTATACATGTATTTAGTGCAATATTATCGATTGGTCCTTTTTTTGTACTCATTCCTATGTTAAAGAAGATGAAAATCGCTAAAACTCATGAAGAAATGACCGCTTATGTTACAACATTTTCACTTGCGATTCAAATCGTAAAACATGCGGGACATATTCTCATATTATCGGGTATTTATCTTTTATGGAGTGGAGGCTACTCCATCACTTCACCATTCATCGTTATGACCATTGCCTTACTCATGGCATCCATTGTATTTTTAGCTAGAGCGTTTAAGCCAACGATAAGAACTTTTAATACACCAGAGTATCATCAACAGTTATTTGTCGCAAAACTTAAAAAGGCTGTTTGGATTTATACGATTTTGTTGCTGATTATGCTATGGTTTATGGTAACAAAGCCGCCTTTATGGTAAATTCTCATAGAGGCATTCATCCTTTTGCATAGAGTAGAATGGTGGGATTTAGAGGTTAATGCAAAAAGCCTCCTGCATGTTGATCTGGTAACATGCAGGAGGCTTTTTAGGTAGCATCATCAAGAACGATAAATGTCATCGCAGCATCGCTTGAAAAAGGGCGCTTGAGGATACTTCTTGATAAATCTCATATTATTTTGAGTGTATGAATCGAATCAATTTTCCCCCGCCTACGAGCCAATTTGATAAGGACTGTCGCTTTTTATAGACATACTATATTCGACCGCTTCAAGTACATACAGTTTTTTACGGATTATTCTTTAAAAATTTATACCAAGATTCACCTAAAAAGAAAAATGGCGTGAGCAACAATGCAAAAATAACTTTTTTATCCAGTTCATCACTGAGCAATATAATGACAATCCCTATGGCGCCTAAAAGTCTTATAGCACTTATGGCAACTTTATTTTTCATATAATGTTTTCTCCTTATTTTTTTATTCAATATGTAAATCAAGAATATAAGAGACTTAATATATAGCATAAACTAATTTATCTATATGGAAATATAATCCTTATATATACTTAACTATCCTTATTTTAACAGGCAAAGCTTCCATAACTAAAATTTTGTCGTGACATTATAATAATTGATCACAAACGTTAAATGGAAATATGGATTGTAACGTTTATGATGAAAAATCTAACGTTAAGTACATAGACGACTAAAAGTAAATGGATTTCTTTACGAGGACACAGAATGAGGAATCATCAATCGAATCCTTGTTATTTTAAATAAGTCAAAGGTACAATTCACTCCGATGAATGAATCATTTATATCGATTGTATGATGAACATTTGAATCGTCTTTTTTGTGGAAATGGTATTGAATCGATGATCATACAGTAGTATATTAAATTTATATAAATAGATAGGAATAATAAGGAATAGAAATGAACAGATGTGTATTTTTAGTTGTATGATTAATCCCGCTTTAACGGGCAGTAAGACCCCCATCTCAAGATTTAGAGAGAAACGAAAAAGATAGATGGGGGACCAACTGCCCGTAAAAAGTCCGATTGGTTCAACTAACTATCAGTGGGGAATGAAGAAAACCCCCACTGATGGAGTTTCACTTTATCAGAGTTCAATTGGTTTCTTTTCCTATTATATTGTTTACAATATGTTCAAAAGATTTGCTATGGCAGTTTGAAAGATATGGTCTTTTCGTTTTTAAAGTTCCTATCTTTTTTAGAGAATAAATATGGAAAGGATGATTACATATGACAGCGATAAAAAATAAGTATTTAACAAAAGGGAGCGAGGATGCACCTTTAAAACTAGAAGCCTTTTTAAATTTAGCTTGTCCGGGAAGTGCAGCTTTTTATAATTATGCAAAGGAAATACTGCCTACATATATTGAAAATGGGCAAATCCAGTACATTGTAAAATTGTATGATAAACCACGTGAAGAATTATTACCAGGTACGCTTGTCCATCTTGCATTGGATTACTCAAAACCTGAGGAAACATTCCAAATCATTGACAAATTATATGCAACACAACCTGAGTGGCGCGATTTGCCAGATAAAGAGATTAAAGCATTGCTGATCCGCGAATATAATCAACAACAAGAAGAACGAAAAGAGAATACAGCGATCAGTTTGTCTATTACGGGTGAAGCTATTGAAAGAGATGTGCAAGGCGTTCCGACGATCTTCATCAATGGTGAACGTAAAGCTTTAACATTCCCATTACAGGAAGAACAAGTCAAAACAATTATCGAAGAAGAAGTAGCAAAATTAAAATAATAGGCATGTGGATTAGGAAAAAATTAGAGAATATATTAACATAATCCTTAGAAAAACATGGATTTTTAGCTCGATTCCTTCGAGTAAGTGCATACTCGGTGAAGACAACTCAATGTCCTAAGGAAAGAGCGAATAGAGTCTCCGAGAGAGCGAATAAAATCCTGGAAAGAGCAAATAAATCTTCTGAGAGAGCGAATAAAATCTCTGAGAGAGCGAATAAATCTTGAGAGAGCAAATAAAGTCTTCGAGAGAGCGAATAAAATCTTGGAAAGAGCAAATAAATCTTCCGAGAGAGCAAATAAAATCTTTGAGAGAGCGAATAAATCTTGAGAGAGCAAATAAAGTCTCTGAGAGAGCGAATAAAATCTTTGAGAGAGCGAATAAATCTTGAGAGAGCAAATAAAGTCTCTGAGAGAGCGAATAAATCCCGAAAGAGCGAATAAAGTCTCCGAGAGAGCAAATAAAGTCTTCGAGAGAGCGAATAAAATCTCTGAGAGAGCGAATAAATCTTGAGAGAGCAAATAAAGTCTTCGAGAGAGCGAATAAAATCTTGGAAAGAGCAAATAAATCTTCCGAGAGAGCAAATAACTCCACGAAAAGGGCGAATAACTCCATGAGAAAAGCGAACAATTGAGACCCCACGGCTTCGCTAAGGAGGCCGCTGAAAAAACTATAGAATCGCCACCTTTATTGATAAAAATCCATCTTTTCTATCGCTTTATGATCTAAAAAGCTGATCTTTATCATGCTTTTGAAGATGAATGGACTTTTTTAGGGGCCTCTCGCTAAGGAGGCTCAAGCCGCGCTCATATGAGTTGTACAAGCCTTAGCGGAAATCAGCGAATATGCTATATTTTATGGAAGAAGTAAAATAAGTATTTATAAAAAGAAGAACAAGGCAGATCTTTGTAAGGATCTGTTTTGTTCTTCTTTCATTCATGTAATTGTTAAGGATTAAATGGGCTACAGTGTCATTATTTTTCCAATTCTTTGATTAAAGGTTTTGCTAGTTCGGTTGCTGTTTTGCCGATTTTTTGATGGTTCTCTACGACAGATAACACTAAGAACTCTTGGCTCTTTTTCGTGTCAAAGGCTACGATGAAGCTATTTTCTTGTCCTTTTGTTCCTTGTGTTTGTTTCAGTTCAGCCGTTCCAGTTTTGGCAGCTAAAGTAGAGCTGATTCCATTTAAAATATGTGCCGTTCCGTTTGGATTTTGAATGACCTGTGTCATTGCCTGATGGACGATTTCAGCAGATTTTGAGCTAACAGCATCTTTTGCCTTTGTTTTTTCATTTGCTAATAGATGTCCATAAATGATTTTACCGTTGTTAGCAAAAGCACTATAGGTAATGGCCTGTTGAATTGGAGACATTAATACTTGACCTTGCCCATAAGCAGTATCTGCTAATAGAATTTGCGATTTAAATGATGTTTTATTGGAAATTTGAGCAGGTTCCATTGAAAAAGGTAAGTCTAATTTTTCACCAAAGATAAACTGATTGAATCCTTTACGTAATATCTTTTCGCCCATTTCAAGCCCTGTTTGAGCAAAGAAAATATTATCAGAATAGATGAAGGCTGTTTCTAAATTGACTTTAGGAACGTTGGAAACACGTGTGATATAATAATTGCCCCATGATTTATCTTTTTGCCATTTCAATCCGCTGATGGTTCGTGTCTTATCTGTTGTTAATGTGCCAGCATCAAGTGCAACACTGGCCGTTACAGTTTTCAAGGTAGAACCGGGTGCATATCGTTGCGTAAAGCGATTGGCGAATGGTTTTCGTTCGTCATTTAGGTAAGCGTCATATTCTTTTTGTGAAATGCCACGAATCATTAGGTTTGGATCGTAAGAAGGTTTGCTGACAAGTGCTGATAGCTCACCTGTTTTGGGCTGCATGATGACAGTCGCACCTGTAGCATTGTCAAGTGCATTATATGCTTTTACTTGCGTGTTCGCATCAATGGTTAGTTGAAGATCCTTGCCATCCTCGCGATATGCTTCTAACAACACTTCTTTTACTTTGCCGTTTTGATCGATAAGTGAAATCTTACCACCATTTTTTCCACGTAATTCTTTATCATAAGCTCTTTCTAAACCACTTTTTCCAATATTCGCATCAGCCGATAGTGTTTTGTCCTTTTTTAAATCCTCTGCTGTCACTTTTCCAGTATAGCCGATCATTGCCGATGCAGCTTTGCCAAGTGGATAATAACGAATATCGACCGCTTGATATTGTACAGCTGTCATCTTCTTGATCTGATCATCTTCAACGACCATCAGAGGAACAAACAAATCTTCCTTTACCCATTTTTGGTCAAGCTTTGCTTCAATTTCCTTTACACTGATGTGAAATTGTTGAGCAATGGCGTTTATATTTTCTGTTCTTTCAGTGCCTTTACCAAGTTCTTTAGGAATGATCCCGGCTTGGTGGAATTCAGCATTGGTTGCAAGTGCGCTGCCATTTTTGTCGAGAATCTTTCCCCGAACGGCATCATCTTCTGTGTAGGATATTTTATCGGTCGCTTCCATGTGGGGGAAGATTAAATTTGGTTGCCAGTCAATGACATAATCTTTTCCTTGTTTGATAAGTCTTCCTTTGTAGGAGAGGGTAGGTAATTTACCTAATCCTGTGGCTAAATTTAGTTTGTATGAAAATTGAAATTGTCCATTTTTTATTTTGGAGATTTTCAAATCGCTTGCTTTTAGATTTTCCGCACCAATACCGTTAAATATATTGGTATATTTATCAATGAATGTTTGTTTGGTGTAATGTGCTTTTTGCAGTGATTGGTTGGATACGACAGATGGCAATTGATCAAATTGTTGTTGTGTGAGGATTTGAATAAATTGTTTTGCTTTTTGTGTTGCCTTTTGTTCGGCATTTTTGTGTGCCATATAATAAGAGCCACCGGATATCGCTAGAACGAGTACCACAATTATTCCGATAAGCAATGGTTTCTTTTTCATAATACGTTCCCCCTTCTTAACGTTATTATCGATGATATTAGGCAAAAAGTATATAGAATGAGCACATAAATGTTAAAATGGGAAAAGAAAATATCAATATAGCAACAGAAAGAGGCATCATATGAAAAAAATGAGGATTGGTCTTATCTTTATTGCGATTGTCCTAATCATTCTTGGATGGGGAGCACATAAAGAAAAGGTACAAAAACAACAAATCAATACGATTCTAAATAATCAACAGGATGTCAATCAAATAGTGGTCATGAATCATCAAACGAATAAAGAAAAAGAACTGAACAAAAGCGAAGCAGCACAATACAAGGAAGAAAATCCATTAAGTCATATTGAAAAATTGGATAGCGGAGATCGCAAATTATTTGCGGATAAGGCTGACTATAGCATTACTTATCGAATAGATAGCAAAAAATTATACTCTGTTGAGATATTACGTTTAAAGGGAAAAGATGCAGCCATTTCAGATGAATTGCGCCCATTTCTTTTTGAAGTAAATGGGAAAAACTATATGATCTATTGGCCTGAGCAAAACAAAGTATTGGAGCAATCAGAGAATACACAAAAATTACTAAATAATCTTATAAAATTATAAAAGTTGAATAGCCAACGAAAAAAATCAAAGTATGAATGTTGTTTTATCCCGCTTTAACGGGCAGTAAGACCCCATCTCAAGATATAGAGAAACGAGAAAGATAGATGGGGAACAACTGCCCGTAAAAGTCCGATTGGTTCAGCTAACCATCAGTAGGGGATGAAGAAAACCCCCACTGATGGAGTTTCACTTTATCAGCACTCATACTTTGATTTTATATGTCTATTCTGTATTTAGTTATTCCTGAATTTATTCTGCATTAGCTTCCGTAAATGTGCGATTACCTAATTCAGCATCTAACATGAAAATAGCGTTTGAATCGTTTTCGATACGTTCAAATTTATGAATAATAGTATCTAAAGTAGATTCTTCTTCTACTTGTTCATCGATGAACCATTTTAAGAACGCCATCGTAGCATGTTCACGTTCATCTAAAGCAATATCGGCAAGTTCATAAATTCGATGTGTTACCTTTTTCTCATGTTGAAGTGCTGTTTTGAATGTTTCTAAAACGGAGGAAAAGTCATTTTTAGGGCTTTCAAATCCTTCAATTGTTACGCGATAGCCCATATCATTTAAGAAATTATAAAATTTCATCGCATGGAAACGTTCTTCTTCAGCTTGTACTAAATAGAAATTAGCAAATCCATCGTAATTTTCATTTGTACAATAAGCAGCCATAGCTAAATAAGTATGTGCGGAAAAGAATTCAAAATTCATTTGATCATTAAGTGCGGCATGAAGCTTTTCAGATAACATAAAAAGCCCTCCCTGTCATATTATTATTTAGAGATTTTCTCTTTTTAGTATACAACCGTCATCATCAAGTATTCGAAAATAATTTGGAAAAATAAGGGGTATAATAGAAGTAAGAAAATCATTTGTTCCTCATATTCTTATAGAAAATAATAACTTTCCCATGACTATTATTATAACATTTTTCCTTTTAAAGTACATCGGATAGATGTATGCTCCTCATAATTTTCCTTTAAAAGGTAGTACAAGAGGATAGAAAACTATTTTAGTTGAAGCGATTGGATTTTTACAGGCAACTGATTTCTAAGGTTAACAAGGCGATCAAGAATGTTTGCTGATTAGGAAAAAACAAGAATTTGCTAGAAAAGAGTAAGATAAAAATTGAAGAGTTAGGCTAGTACCAGTCATCGAAAGGAAGTGCTCTTTATGAATGGACATTGCATAAAAAGAAAAATACTTCATGGTAATATTTCGATGGATTGATTTTTTGGGTTCATCATCAGTAGAAGTTGCTATCTAGGAAGGAGATGTACTACTATGATTGACTGGCGGTGGAATGAAGTTGATATAGTAGAAAGTCAAGAAAGATGGTATGAAGCAAAATCATTCCTCACAAAAAAGTGGAAGCAGAATCCTGAAAATTTGAAAATTCTTATTAGGCTTGGCTTTTTTTGCTGGTATGTTTTGGTTGAAGAGGACTGTATAAGGGGAGAAAAATTAGATTCCGATGAGTTAGAGTCTATGTTAAATGAAGTCACACATTTTGGTTTGACCAATTTTATGGAAAATGAAGATTTTCTTTGGTGTTTTGGTTATATGATTTCACAGTTTCCGTATTACTTCGGTGATTATGAACATTGGGAAGAAAAAGGAATTTCAATGTTAAAACGTGCTTATGAACTATGTCCTGATGACCCAGTGTATAAATATTCTTATTTAGGTTCTCTCCCTGATAGTGGGGGAAAACTTAAAGCTGAATTACAACAAGTACTGTTCTTGAAGATAGATTTCAAGAAGAAGGCGTATTATCCGATTATTTTAAAGATGTATGGCGAAATTAGTAGGTAAATTAAATAAGCCAAAGAGTTCATTCAATAAGAATGTGGAAACTTTATTTTATTCCGCTGTGGGAAAAGACCAATTATATCTTTCTAATACCTTTTTCCATAATGAAACTCTAGATACAGCTTCAGGTGCTAAGTAAAGAAACAATTCTTAAAATAGGATATAATCATAGAGATTGTCTAAAAAGTTTTATTGTCAAAAAATAAAATGAAAATAGCATGGGGGATTATTTATATTTTATAAATGAAATTGGATAATCATGACACCTGATTCCTACGCAGGTTTGAAGAGGAATAGTAGTTTTTAACTAATATTTGAAGCAGGACTTTTTGGATAGACCCGTATATTCTTAAAACAATTTAAAGTTTAAAAACAAACTTTAGTCGCTTGTACAAAAAGCGGGAAGATGATATTATTAGAATAACAACACAATATATAGTATGCTGTTTATCTTGGTTCTACTATATGTAGATTAATAGGGAAATCAGTGAGAATCTGATGCTGTCCCCGCAACTGTAAATGTGAAACGAATGTCAACAGCCACTATGTTTTAACATGGGAAGGTGACTAGTAGGGTGAAGCATAAGCCAGGAGACCTGCCTAATAAACAATTGCACATTTTTTCGGGGGCTAGGAAATGGAGGCAAATAAGTCTGCATTTCCATCGACCTAATTGTTTCCATTTTGAAATAAAGCTATTCCCGATAAGACGGGGATAGCTTTTTGTGTTACTTATGTAAAAGTGTAAATTACTTTTTAAAGAAAGAGGAGATCTTATGAAACTTTATACGAAAACAATTTGCCCAAAATGCATGTTTGTAAAGTCATTTTTAAAAGAAGCAGGCTTTGAGGGAAAATATGAATTAATTAATGTAGATACAGATGAACAGGCAAAACAAGAAATAGTCGAAGCAGGCTTTTTATCTGTTCCAATTTTAGAGTTGAATGGGGAACTAATCCAAGATGTTGCGCAAATGAACGAAGAGATTAGTAAGATCGCCATATGATTGCATTTGCCAGCAGAACGGGAAATGTTCGATCCATCATTCATCGGCTAGGATTGCCTAATGTTGAAATAACAGAAGATTTGATGATGACAGAACCCTTTTTCGTTTTTACTTATACAGACGGATTGGGCGATGTGCCACTAATTGTTGAGAAATTTCTTCAAAACAATCATTCTTTTTGTAAAGGTGTGATCGCTAGCGGAAATTCCAATTTTGGTCACTCCGTTTTTTGCAAATCAGCAGATACAATCAGCAGAAAATACCATGTGCCTATTATTCGAAAAATAGAACTACGGGGATTTCCACGGGATTATGCGGCAATCGTTGATCAGTATCAAAACGTTTTTGAAAGAGAGGTTTCTTTATGAAAGAATACTTAAAATTAAACAATGAAGTGTTAAATAAATATAGCTCAACAGGAACCATTGATTTGCAAAAAGATAAAGAAGCTACACGCAAATATTTTTTGGAAAATGTCAATGTCAGAATGCGCTATTTTATCGACTTAGAAGAAAAAATAAGCTATTTAATGGAGGAAGGATATTACGAAGAAGAATTTTTGAAAATGTACTCCATGAAATTTATCAAAAAGTTATTTAAATATGCTTATGATTATCATTTTCGCTTTCCGTCCTTTATGAGTGCCAGTAAATTTTATGAAGGGTATGCTATGAAAAGCCGAGATGGAAAGGAAATTTTAGAAAAGTATGAGGATCGCATCATCATCATTGCCCTCTATTTAGCACAAGGCGACGAACAGCTAGCTGAAAAGGCTGTTCATCATATGATGGAATCGTATCAGCCTGCCACACCGACAGCTTTAAACAGTGGTAAAAAAGCGCGCGGGGAGCTGGTCAGTTGCTTTAAATTAGCGATGGATGATACGATGAACAGCATTGCAGAAAATATTGGCTATTGTTTAGAACTATCTCGCTTAGGTGGTGGAGTTGGTACTTTATTAACCGATTTGCGCCCATTAGGGGATCCAATTAAAGGAATCTTAAATCGTGCAAGTGGTGTCATGCCCGTTACGAAGTTATTAGAAAATGCCTTTTCTTATTCCAACCAATTGGGACAACGAAATGGCTCCGGTGTGGTCTATTTAAATATTTTCCATGGGGACATTGAAGAATTTATCTCATCGAAAAAACCAAATGCGGATGAAAAAATTCGACTTGCCACATTGTCAACAGGCGTCATCATTCCAGATATTTTCTTCGAATTAATGAAAAAAGATAAAGATATCGTTTTATTTAGTCCTTATGATATTTATAAAGAATATGGCAAGCGCATGAGTGAAATCAGTATTACTGAGATGTATTATGAACTATTGGATAATCCCAATATTCGTAAATTAAAACGCTTAAATGCACGAAAATTATATACAGAAATAAAGAAAACACAATTTGAATCAGGCTATCCATTTGAAATATTCGATGACAATGTAAATCGTGTTCATCCTTTAAAAGGTCTTGGTCGGGTGAAAATGTCCAATCTTTGCACGGAAATTCTGCAAGTTCAAACGACCAGTATTATTACAGACATGGACAAGCCAAACGAATATGGCTTAGATGTATCTTGTAATTTAGGTTCTTTAGACATTCATCATGCGACAGAAACAAATAATTTTGAAGAACTAGTTGATACAGCTATGCGTCTACTGACAAATGTTTCTCAAATGACGGATATCGTCAATGTCCCTTCCGTCGCAAAGGCAAATAAATTGATGCATTCGGTTGGATTGGGTACGATGAATCTTCATGGACACCTTGTCACGGAAAATATTCTATATGGTTCAGATGAATCTATCGAATTCGTTGATTTCTTTATGGAAGCATTAAATTACTACTCCTTAAAAGCTTCCATGCTAATTGCGAAAGAAAAAGGCGAGACTTTTTATGGATTTGACAAAAGTGAGTATGCAAATGGCCAATATTTTGAGCATTACATCCATAAACAAGAAAAAATGCCAACTGAAAAAGTACAAAAAGCACTAGGAAATGTGCCGATCATTACAGCGGATATGTGGAAAAAGTTAAAGAAAAATGTTATGAAATATGGCGTATTTAATGCATATCGTCTCGCTGTTGCGCCAACAGGCAGTATTTCCTACATTCGTAGCTGCACAGCATCCATTGCTCCATGTACGGAAAGAGTAGAAATTCGTGATTATGCGGATAGCCGGACCATTTATCCAATGCCTTATTTGAATAATGAAAATCAGCATTTATATGTAGAAGCTTATGATGTTGATAGTTATCGTATGATCGATTTATATGCAACAGCTCAAAAACATGTTGATCAAGGTATTTCAATGACATTATATGTAACGGATCAATGGACAACTGAGCGCCTTGCGAAACTTTATATTTATGCATGGATGCGCGGCATTAAGTCGATTTATTATGTTCGCCAACGCTTGCAAACATTGGAGGAATGTGTGTCATGTTCAATATAGGACCATTTGAAGCGGTCAATTGGAATAAACCAACGAGTGATTTGGCTAAAACATTTTGGGATCAGCAGTGGAAACAAATGTGGTTTCCTGAAGAAATCGCGGTCAGTAAAGATTTGAAGCAATGGAAAGACTTCGAGTTTCGAGATACGTATACAAAAGTATTCGGCGGACTTACTTTACTGGATACGCTTCAAACCAATATAGGGATGAACGAAATTGCTAGATACCATGAAGACTTACAAGAAAAGGCTGTACTAACAGTATTTGATGCATTTGAAGCTATCCATGCAAAATCCTATTCTTATATTTTCACAACATTGTGCAATAACGATGAAATTGATGAGATCTTTGCTTGGGTCAAGAAAAATGAATTTCTACAATATAAAGCGAAAAAAATTGCAGATATCTATTCTTCTATTCAAGAAAACGACCCTGAAAGTTTATGGAAAGCTATGTTTGCGTCTGTTATGCTTGAATCGTTTTTATTTTATTCTGGATTCTTTTATCCCTTATATTTGGGTGGACAAGGAATTTTACGAAATAGCGCAGAAGTGATTTCTCTTATTTTAAGGGACGAATCTATTCATGGTGTGGCAACAGGATATTTCGCTCAAAATCTTTTTAAAAAGTTCTCAAAAGAAAAACAGGACGAATTAAAAGTATGGGGCTATGAGCTTCTGCTAGATTTATATGAAAACGAAATGAAATATACAGATGATATCTATGCGGAAACAGGTTTAAGTCCAGAAGTGAAAGCCTATGTACGCTATAACGGCAATAAAGCACTCATGAATTTAGGGTTAGATACGATGTTCCCAGAGGAAGAGATCAATCCTATTGTTATGAACGGCATTCGAAATGAAGGCTCTACCTATGATTTCTTCTCACAAAAGGGCTCTACCTACGCAATTGCTAAAGTTGAACCTATATCCGATGAGACCTTTAACTTTGATTTTTTAAAGAAATAACCGTGATCTAAGGTGTCGAACTAAAACAATTCGGACAATAGAACAATTGAAGGTCCTTAATCTCTTTGGAGGTTAAGGATTTTTTGGTTTAGAGATGAAAATATGGAGTGAAGATGATCCAAATACCCTCTGCTCGAATGTCATGAAAAACGACCAGTTAAAGGAAAACGTGAAAATCTATTGAAATTAGTTGGTGATATATTTCACAAAGTGGTAATCCAGATAAAAAGAGATAGCCTCGTCTGTTAAGAAAGCTAGAGCGAGGCTACCGAAAGAAAACTTTGGGTCGGATGCTGGATGTAGAAACGAAAATCTAGGAAATAAGAATTTTGTCATAATATATTTCCTGAGAAATAATATTGTCGATAAAGGTCTAATGGAATAGCTGTTGTAGTTGATGATATAGACCGTTTTGATCGTTTGTATATGTTGTTACTTCATCGGCTTGCAATTGAACTTCTTGACGTGCATTTTTCATGGCGATACTTTTTCCAACCTTTTCAAAGAGCGGGATATCGTTCCCTCCATCACCAAATGCTATGACATCTTCAAAGCGAATCTGTAATTCAGATAGTAAAGTGGTAACCCCAATAGCCTTTGTTGCATTGGCTCCGTTCACATCTATTAAATCAGATGAAGATAATGCAGCGGAAAAAGCATAGTCTTTTTGTAGTTGTTTTATTGTCTCGAACCACTCAGCAACAAGTGATATGTTTTCATCAAAGAATAGTATTTTTTCGACATGATTGGCATGTAGTGCAGTTGTCCATTTTACATTTTCGTGTCTGTGAGATATCGATGTTGAAGTTTCTGTTTGGAAGGGCGTTATTTGTGCGGTTAATGTTCCATCTTTGTGATAAATTTCATGATAGATCCCAAATTCAATTGATTCTTCTATTAAATGCTGAACAGTGTTTGCAGGAATCTCACTTTTATATATCTGCTTCTTCCCAGCAAAAACATTCATCCCATTTGATGCGACGATTCCATCCACAACAAATTCTTTTGGGAGAATTCGTTGAACTTCAAAAATAGTACGACCTGTTGCGATAAAGACCAATAGTCCTCTTTTTCTGAGTGTTTGTATATATTGAACTAATAACGGATGAACAGTTTTCTTACTTGTTAAGGTTGTTCCATCTAAGTCTAAAATGATTCCTTGTGAATCCATTGTGCCATCTCCAGTGTAAAAGTTTAAGAATGATTTAATTATTTGGCTTTATTATAAATATGGTTGATGTTTCAACTCTAATCAGTAAATGAGAGCAGGTCAAGCTTCCTTACCGAACATTGTCGAGAAGGCTTGATGTTCATTCACAGAAAAGAGCTCACCTGTGATGAATCGAATATGTCATCAATATGATTAAACAGAGCTAATCATTAAAAGTCAAAAAATTATATAATTAAGACTTGCCATTTTTATTGTAGTAAAAATGATGATTATGTAAAGGGCCTATTGTAACAATAGGGTAGGGTCAGGGCAAAATAACCATTCTTTGATATAATGGAAGTAGCTAAAAGGCGGTGAAAGTTTACGTGACAAAATGGTACAGTGTCTTTCCAAAAAATCCAGTGATGAGTATGATCGCATGGATTGCGTTTTGCTTTATCCCGTTTTATTTAATATTTCATTCGGCATCAAAGCTTGAAGGGTCTATCGCACTTGCAGTTCTCATCATGTATTTAATCTGTTTTCGTTTTGCTTATAGTGCGACAAATGGGCTTGTCTATATGTGGATTGCCCTTGGAATGGTTATTAATGCAGCCATGACAGTATTGTTTGGATATATATATTTTGCTTTTTTTACGGCATTTTCTATAGGAAAAATCCGCCATACAGTAGGATTTTATATTATGTATGGACTTCATATTGCAATGACGGTTGGTTCAGTCATTGGAGGATTCTTTATCGAAACAGATCTATTTATTCAAGAGATTCCTTTGATCGTTATTATTTTATTTAGTGCGATTTTGGGTCCTTTCTATCTTTATAGTGAAAATAAAAGTAAAAGACTTGAGGGCGCATTAGAAACGGCAAATGCACGCATTTCCGAATTAAGTGTATACGAAGAGAGACAACGAATTGCAAGGGATTTACATGATACGTTAGGCCAAAAGCTTTCGATGATTGGCTTAAAAAGTGACTTGGCTGTACGGTTAGTCAAAAAGGATCCAGAGGCTGCTATTCAGGAATTGCATGATATCCGGCAAACTTCTAGTATGGCCTTAAAGGAAGTTCGTGAGATGGTATCGAATATGAAAAAGGTCAAACTACAAGAGGAAATCACACACGTACAACAAATATTAAAGGCAGCGAATATCCAGCTGAAATTGGAGGGGAATCCGCAGTATGATCGCATTCCCACGATGCTTAGTAATTCGTTAAGTATGTGTTTAAAAGAGGCAATTAATAATGTGGTGCGTCATAGTCAAGCGACAGCATGTAAAATTAAGATATTGCAAACCGCTGATTTCATCGAAATGATCATAAGTGACAATGGTATCGGTCTTTCAAAAAGTACTAAAAAACCATCAAGTAATGGGTTGAATGGTATGAAAGAACGTGTTGAGTTTGTGAATGGTGAATTAGAATTACTAGAAAAAAAAGGAACTACAATAAAAATTACCATTCCTATTGTTATTACGCACAATGAGTAATTGACTACATGAGTTGGTCCGCTTCGTAGAAAAATATCCAGAGTATTTTGGATCTCTTTTTCATGCAAGAATACAACTTTTCCTGAATCTTTGGATCATTTTTTTTAATTTAGTCTTCCTTTTAAAGATAAAAATTTAGGAAAAGGAAAAGGATTCATGTGATCGACGTCGAAATGTAAATACTATGGAAATTTTAATTTTTTCGGAAGAAGTCCCACTTCTATGAAGAATAAGATGAATGTAGCTTTTTATTTGCCTCGCATGAATGGGCGGGCGGTAATACTCCTCCTCAAGATTCAGTGAGAGCAAAGAGGTAGGAGGAGAACAACTGTTGCATGCGCGCCCGATTGGTTCGGGCCAACAAGATGTTGGTTACTCAGGTGTTGCCACAAGACGTGGCGCTTTTAGCCTGAGTTCCTCTAGTTCAGTAGGGGATGAAGAACCCCCCACTGATGAAAGTTTCACTTTATCTCGCATCAAGATGTATGTAAAAAGTAGGGGGAAGTTAAGTAAAGGGCGATCGATTGGCTGTGAAAGCTCGATTGATTGAACGAACAACAATGTGAGGATGAAGAAAACCTCACTGGGTAAAGTTTCACTTTATTTTCCATAAAAGTGGATGGGTAAAGTAGAAAATTTTTCAGAACACATGTAAGCGTTTGATATGGGTATGATTAACACAAGGGAGAGATGGCAAATGTTTAATCCGCGTGATTTTGGTGAAAAGTTAAAAGAATTACGTATTCAAAATGGATATTCGATGTTATCGTTGGGAAAAGCAATTGGTACATCAGCAAGTCGTATCAAAAGCTGGGAAATGGGAGAAAGTGTGCCTTCTGCTAGCTGGATCGTCAAGCTAAGTAATATTTTACATGTTTCAGCTGATGAGCTATTACTGAATATCATCGATAAAACACCGTTAAAGGGAGAAAAGGTGTTTCTTAAAAAGCGAAATGTTATTTTAAATGATCTGACTATTTTATTGCATGAATTAGATAAAAAAGACCTTTGGGAACTTTATACTTTAGCTGAAGTAAAGGTTATGCAAAAAGATGTGTCGTTACAGAACGATCCATATAATATTGAACTAGGGGAAAGAAGTCCCAAGGCTCATTTGCTTTGATCTTCTTTGAGTTATCTGCTATCTAAAAGAGCCTTTTTAAAAGAAGAATATGTTCATATACAGGGCACAGAATACTGTTTCATCGGTATTCTGTGCCCTTTTTGCAAGGAATAAAGATAAACTTCTTCCTTTAGAAAGTTTCTTTTGCCCGTTTTGAACAATTAATGATGTTTTCCAGTAATAATAGGTATATTCTTTACACAAAAAGGCAAAAATAATTTTATATGGGAGTATTTTTGTAATATTTCGACGCCAAAAAAGGTATTTTTTTTCGTAAAATCAACTGATTTTCTCTTTTTTCACGAAAAAAAGAGAAAAAATTTTTAAAAGTTATCTCTTTATTTGTATAAAAAAGGAAAATAAAATAAATAGATAGTTAATTTATTCCACATAACACTAACCTAGTCATATCAATAGCTATGAAAATTTTGATTAAAAAATTTTTATAATGATGTATGAAATATCAGAAAATTGGCAAAGATTGTAACACGATTGTTACAGTGCATACATTGATTAGCAACAGTTATGACATGTGACGATGGTAAAGTAAGTCGTGTTAGTACAAAGGAGGTCGTTTTTTAACGATGAAAAAATATTTAATTGCACTAGCAGGTGTTTTCGCACTAGGAACTGCAGCTCTATCAACTCAAGCATCTGCTGCTAGTTACAAAGTGGAAAAAGGAGATACACTTTGGGGCATTTCCCAAGACGAAAAAGTATCAGTAGAAGATTTAAAAGAAATGAACAATCTAAGTTCAAATGTAATTGTCCCATCACAACAGCTAGAAACTAGCCCTAAAGCTAAAACATATAAGATTAAAAAAGGCGACACATTATTTAAGATTGCTAATGAAACAGGCGTTTCTGTAGGAGATTTAAAATCTTTCAATAATCTAAGTGGCGATCTAATCTATGCAGGTGAAAATCTTGCATTAACAGGAGATTCAAATAGTCATAATCTTGCTTCTGTTTCAACTAAGCAAACACAAACACCAGCTAATACACAACTTGCCAATAAACAGGCAACAAATAAACAAGCGACTTATACAAAACCGTCTACAAGTCAGTCTGCACCACAATCGTCAGGAAAGACTTTGACTGTTACAGCAACAGCATATACACCTAATTGTGCAGGTTGCTCAGGCATCACTGCTACAGGAATTAATGTAAAGGCTAATCCTAATATGAAAGTCATTGCAGTAGATCCTAGCATCATTCCATTAGGCTCAAAAGTATGGGTTGAAGGATATGGTACAGCAATCGCTGGTGATACTGGCGGTGCCATTAAAGGTCATAAAATCGACTTGTTAATGCCAAGTAATGGACAAGCTAATAGCTGGGGCGTACGCACAGTAACCATCAAAATATTGAACTAAATGATGACCAGCTAGAGAATAGTTATCCAAGAAAGTCTTTTGAAAAGAAGAATATTGTCTATATAAGAAGCACAGAATGTTATTCAATCGGCATTCTGTGCTTTTTTATGGAATTAAGCCGGATCGCTACTTTGTAAAAAAAGAAAAGGACAAATAAAATGATTTCAGACAATTTTTTTGCCACACTGCAAGACGCAAGTAATTAAACAAATCTTTTACAAAAAATCATGAAATTGAGTAATATGAACTGCATAAATTTAGTCATAACTGTATAGTAGAAGGTATATGAAGATAAAAAATTAGGTGGATATGGATGAAAATCAATAAGTCAACGATCTTTCAATGGCTAAAAGTCATTTTACCAATTTTGCTGATGATTTTTGCAATTCGTGAGATTGGTGGAATCTTAAGAAATGCAAATGGTCGCGAAATGACAGATAAATTAGAGAGTTTAGATATCAGAACAATTGCATTAATTGTTTTATTGTCATTAATACTTGTTTTTCCGATGTTTTTTTATGATTATTTTATTATTAAAAAATTAAAGTTAAAGCGATCTTTGCGCCGTTTGATGAAGGAATCATTGATTATTAATTCTTTTTCGAATCTTATTGGCTTTGGAGGATTAGTGGGCGTATTGTTACGCACACACTATTTTAAAAAGAAAGAAGTAGATAGTGCTGCTTTTTTTAAAACGATCACATCAGTCACATTATTTTATCTAGCAGGAATTTCTCTATTCACTTGGATGTTACCGATATTTTATAGGGATTTCCCCTTATTTAAAGAGCATAAAATTTTAGTCATAGCGGCAAGTGTTATTGGATTATATGTGCCATTTCTTATGGTCAAAGCATTTATACAATTGTATAGGGGAACAACGACCAATCGTCGCTTGATAGATGATCTAGCATTGGTTGGTGTTTCCATTTTAGAGTGGCTTGGCGCACTTACGTTTATGACAGTATTAGTAAATATTTTGCATATTCCGATGAGTGTCCAAAATCTACTTCCTATATTTATCGTTGCTTCCTGTGCAGGGATTGTGAGTATGATTCCTGGTGGTCTTGGTTCTTTTGATTTGGTGTTTATTTGGGGAGCACAAAGTCTACAAATTTCTGAAGAATCCATTTTAGTATTGTTGCTATTTTATAGAATCGGCTATTATGTAGTACCTTTCTTGGCAGGATTAGCTTTATTCATCCGTGAATTATGGAGAAGATTTAATGTGGGGCTTAATGCGATCCCACGATTCTTCTTAGAAAAAACAAGTCATATGTTAGCGACGGCATTAGTATTTTCCGCAGGGCTGACACTTTTATTGTCATCGGTGGCACCAGGAGCGATTGAGCGAATTCGCTATGCAAAAGAGTTAATGGCGTTTCCTATTATTAATATTTCACATCAATTAGCAGTTGCGACAGGTTTTGTGTTACTTGCGTTATCAAATGGTATTTCTTATAAAGATAAGAATTCCTACCGAATGACGGTATTTGTGCTACTCTTTGCTTCAGCCCTTTTTATTATTAAAGGTATACAGTATAAGCAGGCATTATTTATGTTATTTGTGGCAGGCTTGTTGTATTTGTCACGCCGTCGATTTTATCGAGAAAGCTATATTGTGACGTGGGGAAGAAGTATTTTAAATACAGTGATTATTTTTGTCATTTTATTGCTTTATATGATGATTGGATTCTTTGTTAATCCATCTATAAAATACTCTATTCCAGAAAGCGTAAAGCCATATTTGACGACGGATTCAGATGATTTATTTAAAAGTGCATTTATGGGGCTCATTGTAGTGACGATCGTGGTCACTTTTGAAATTTCGCTCAGAAAGCTTACTCAATTTACGAAGACATCATCTTTAGAATACGAAGAGGAGATTTTCCTTCATCTCAATAAATACGGTGGTAAGGAATTATCTCATTTAATCTTTCTTCATGATAAGTATGTTTATTGGAATAAAGAAAAAACAGTCCTATTCCCATACCAGGTAATCGCAGATAAGTTAGTCGTGCTGGGAGATTTGGTTGGGAAAAAGGAAGATTTTAAAAAAGCGATCGAAGAGTTTATGACATTTGCGGATGACTATGGTTACACACCGATTTTCTATGAAATCAGTGATCAATTTGTGCCGTACCTTCATGGCTATGGTTATCGATTTTTCAAACTGGGAGAAGAGGGATACATTGACTTGTCAAAGCTGCCATATTCAAAAGAGGTTATGCGAAAGGCGGAGAACATAAACGAGACCTTCCTAGCAGAGGGGTATTCTTGTGAAATCATGCAACCGCCTTATTCGACTGAAGTGATGACTCAATTACGAGATATTTCTGATGAATGGTTGGATAATCGAAAGGAAAAAGGATTTTCACTCGGCTACTTTGATGAAGATTATTTACAATTTACGCCCCTTGCTGTTTTGAAAAATAATGATTTTGAGATCATTGCTTTTGCTAACTTGATTCCATTGTATGATGAAGATCGTACAGCCAAAATCGATCTGATCCGCTCTAAGAAAGGCGCTTTGCCGGAACAGGCCATGGATTATTTATTCTTAAATATTTTCTCAGCTTCTAAGGCCAAAGGATTCGAACGATTAAATGTTGGTTTGACGCCGCTAGCGCGTGTAGGCGTTTCAAAGTTTGCTGGCATAAGCGAGAAGATCGCTACTCAAATAATGGTTGATGGTCAGGATAGTTATACTTTTCGCAATGTACGAAATTTCAAAGAAAAGTTTGCAAATGATTGGCAGCCCAAATACCTTGCGTATCGGAAAAAAACTTCTCTACCATTTACGATGTTGCAAATTATGATGTTAATCGAGGACAATAAATATGCAACCATGAGGAAACAAGTTTCAGAAGCCAAGCAATCGAGAAGGCCTTAAGAGAGAGTCGTAAATTGCAGAGAAATTGAATATAATTTTCGCCAGTCAGGTTCTGGGACCTCGTTAGGAGATTAGTTAGTAATGGCCATGTAAGATGGAGTATGTATGTTACTGATAGTGGATGAGGTAATAGGATAATCTGGTACGACAACTGTTGTAGATTTTTCTTCGTATACTGTGGATAGTGATGAGGTAATATAGTCTTTTTGTGGCGAAAAATAGATTCGTGTAAGTGGAAAACAAAGTGATTTTGTATAAATTTCGAAAATAGAACCGTATGAAAACAAGTTTTATCAATTTGATTTCATGCGGTTTATTTATTTTAATCAGGCTTTGTCCCCGCTTCTTTTGGTTGGCTGGGATCAACATTTGAAAGAGAGTCAATTCCAGAACCAAATCCAAGTTGCTTAAAGTCCAATAATTCAGCTTTAGTAGAGGTATTGCTCTGGATTTGTTGTAGCTCTAATCGAAGCTTTTCGTTTTCCAATAAATAATTTTTTTGTTTGATCTCTTCTAGTTTAATCTCATCTTTTAGCATATTGTGTTGTAATTCTAAACGCTTGTTTTTATTTTTAACAATTGTTCTAATAACGTTAGCTCCTACAGCTATTAATACGATTAAAACAACATATAGCATGTCCTGCAAGTCAAATCACCTCGTTAAATTTGAATGTTCAGTATATATACATAATGGTCAGGAAAAAAGTTTCATGTTTGTTGAAATTATTTGGATTTTTTCTAAGCCGTAATATAAAGATACAGAAAGAGCTGTTAATTCATTAATGCTGAAAGTTTACTGCTCAGGTCAGGTAGAAAATAAAAGACATAAATTGTTGGAAGGGTGAATAAATTTGTCGAAGGAGTGAATAAAGTCTCCAAGAGAGCGAATAAATCCATCGAAAAAGCAAATAAATAGTCTAGAAGAGCGAATAAACTGTCAGAGAGCAGATAAGTCCTGATTTGTCGAAATAGCGAATAAAACCTCAAGAGAGCGAATAACCCCTCCAAAAGACGAATAAATCAGCTATCATTGAAATCTAAAATAATTTGAGGTAAAGTTATCCATAGTCCTAAAAATCCTTCTGCTGGTTCACTTGTCGTTGCGTAGACTTTAATCAGAGAGGGATTCTTTTTTCATTTTTATCTCACATGAGTGGACAATAAAATCCTACTGTGTGAAGTTTTACTTTATTTAGTGTGTTAGATTAAAAGCGTGAGACTTCTATGAAAAAAACAAGAGGTGTAAGCAAATGACAACGGATGAACAAATCTTAGAATGGTTCGATTATTTTCATAAATATCCAGAAATCAGCTGGAAAGAGCATAAAACAACGGAGAAAATTGCAAGTATTTTAGATGATCTGCATATTTCTTATCGATTATTTGGTGATGTGCCGGGGCTGGTTGCTGAAATAGGCGAAGGAGAAGAAATTGTGGCTGTGCGTGCAGATATCGATGCGCTATGGCAAGAAGTGGATGGGGAATGGAAAGCCAATCATTCATGTGGACATGATGGCAACATGTCAATGGTGCTTGGTGCGCTATTACGTTTAAAGAATCAACCTTTAATGCATAAAGTACGCTTTATCTTCCAGCCCGCTGAGGAACTGGGAAATGGTGCGATCGCTGCATTTGAACATGGGGCAGTGGATGGGGTATCACATCTTTTTGGCGTACACTTACGACCAATTGAAGAATTAAAATTAGGAAAAGTATCTCCAGCCATTCATCACGGAGCTGCTATTTTTCTGGAAGGATCTATTCATGGTACGGATGCCCATGGAGCGAGACCACATCAAGGGCAAAATGCGATTGATGTCCTAGTGGCTATTCAACAAATGATCAAAAACATCTACATATCCCCATTTGAGCCGCACTCTGCAAAGCTAACGAAAATTGTAGCAGATGGAGGAAGTATGAATATCATTCCTGGAAATGGGAGTTTTACAATGGATATTCGTGCACAAAAAAATACTATTTTAAATGAAATACAGGTGCAAATTGATGAAGGATTAAAGGCTATAGCACAACAATTCAAAATGGATTTGGACTGGAAATGGGTCGACTATACACCAGGTGCAGAAGTTTCAGAGGAAGCAGCTAAAATGGCAGAGGAAGCCATTATTGAAACTTTGGGAAAAAATCATTTAGCACCACATGTGATCACATCTGGAAGTGACGATTTTCATTTTTATACAGTAAAGAACCCACAACTAAAAGCAACCATGATCGGAATTGGTGCGGATCTATCACCAGGACTACATCATCCGAAAATGACCTTTAACCATGAGGCGTTATTAGATGCTTCAAAAGTGTTAGCAGCTGTATTAGCGAAAGATCCCTCATCTCACATGAGTGGGCAGTGAGTTTTTCACATCAAGGCACAAACGAGAATAACCAATTGCCTTCAACCTTAAACATGAAAGAGATGGAGCCAATTGCTTGTAAACCCACGATTGGTTTGCCAACAACCAGTGGAATGGAGAACCCCTTCATTAGGGGGAATTGCATTTTATAAAGTTATTGAAGTCAAGTCATCTGGCCTTGTCGTCAGCCAGTTTCCCATTTGGATCATGAATCCATAAAAGGGCGTATCCAAAATTTTAAGCCAATCAGTGATAAGTGGAAAAGTTCAGTTCATAAATAGCACGTGGTCTACCTTGATGATAGGACATTTCTTCCCCAATCACTTTGGCATAGCCGTGTTCAACTAATTTTTTTAATATGCGTTCAGTCGATCTTCGTGTTACTTGTAGATATTCTGCTAAATCGACAGCTGTAAACTGTAAGGATTGCCTTGAAACACTAAAAGCCATGATTTTCGAAATATTGAGTGGACTCAATTTTGTTTCTTTTGCCATCTGTAATATATAAGGATCCTTTGTTTGCAAGGACAAAATAGTAGGCTGATTTGGGAATGGTCCCTGTAGTTCTTTATTTTCATTCATAATATAGACGACATTGGGTGTTGCAAAATTTAATGCTTGCCGCGCATTTTTCTGTGCTTCTAAAATCGAGCCGCCGTAGCCAAAAGTAAGCTTAATCGGGTCTTTTGTTATGTTGAAAAAAGATTCTACTAAATGATGTTGAAAAGCATTTTGGATATGACCAAAGGTAGTAAATAATTCAAAATGATGATCATCTATTTTTTGATAGGATGCATGCGTAGCCTCAACGATTTGTTGTAATACAAGTTGATCATCCTCTGTAGATTGGGAGAATTCTAGCATTCCGACAACTGCTCTTGCAGATTCTGATTTCGTCATTTTTGATAATGCCATTGTCTGTTCTAAACAATGGATAATGGAGCTATTAGGATCGTGCATACGCATCGCGGGAACTTCATCTGCGGTAAGCGCATCGTATACACTATGAATACTTGTGATAACAAATTTAATCTTATCATTTAACCATAGTTGTTTATGCTTTTGATAAATTTGGTCAAAGGGTCGTTCCATATTGATTTCTTGTATAAAAGGTAATGCTCCCTCATACTGTATATCGTTGAAAACATTTTTGATATGCTGTGCATTCATCACATCGATTGATAGCTGAGAAAGCTGTAGATTCTGGTTGGCTAGAACAGATAAAATTGATGTCGATATCGCAACCTCATCTTGCTTTAAATATGTCCATGGTATTGGCCAATCGGACAAAAGAGGCTTGGCGTATAAATAAGGCAATGTACCGGATAATAATAAGACATCACATGGCTTAATCTGCTTCATTAATTGGGGTGTTTCATCTGGCATTTTATAAATGTAAAATTCTAATTGGATATTCTCCATTTCTTGTGCGATACTTAGTAAACGATCCCTAAAAGCAAGAGAGCTAATGACTGCAATTTTTGTAGGCATTAAAACGACTCCTTTGTTATTTTTTTAATTCTTAATAACGACTATTTAACGACAACTATATCAAGAGGAATTCTAATTGTAAAGAAAAGAGTGGAAAAATATGGAAATAACCGCAGTGGAAATTTATGCTATTCAGTTACCGTTAATTGAACCTTTTATTATTAGTTACGACAAATATGATACAATGCCCTCTATTATTGTCAAAATAACTACCAATGAAGGGATCATTGGTTACGGAGAAGCTGTGCCTGATGAACATGTGACGGGTGAAACATGGGACAGTACGTATATGACTCTTAAACATCAACTAGCTCCAGCAATTATAGGAGAAAATCCTCTTTGCTTTGAGAAAATCCATGATTTGATGGATCGAACAGTCTATCAAGTGCCGGCTGCAAAGACCGCCATCGATATTGCTTGTTTTGATATCGCCGGTAAAAAACTAAATGTGCCTGTTTACCAACTCATTGGTGGCCGATATCATGAAAAATTTCCAATTACACATGTGCTAAGTATTGGTACACCAGAAAAAATGGCTGAAGAAGCAGCAGAACGTGTGGCAATGGGATATCGATCATTTAAGATGAAGGTCGGTACAGAAGTAATGAAAGATGTGGAGCGCATTCAAGCAGTACGTGAGAGAGTAGGAGATTTGATCAATATTCGGGTGGATGTCAATCAAGGCTGGCATAATGCCTCTACAACTTTAAAAGGATTACACGCATTGCGAGATGTCCATTTAGATTGGCTAGAACAGCCGGTAGATGCCGATGATATTGATGCTATGGTCGAAATAAAGTCTAAAACTGATGTCACATTGATGATTGACGAAGGATTACATGGTCAGAAAGAAATGCGTGAAATTATCGCAAAGCGTGCAGCAGACAAAGTGAATATAAAATTAATGAAATGTGGGGGTATTTATCCCGCTATGAAATTAGCCAATATGGCGGAGATGGCAGGAATTGAATGTCAAATCGGTTCAATGGTTGAATCTTCCATCGGTTCAGCAGCAGGATTTCATGTAGCCTTTTCAAAGAAGATCATGAAAAGTGTCGAACTGACAGGTCCTCTTAAATTTTCAAAAGATGTCGGTGATCTTCATTATGATATACCATTTATCTGTCTAAATGAACAACCGGGATTAGGTGTAAATGTAGATGAAGAAGTAATACAAGAACTTTGTCATCAATCATGCATTGTTCGCTAGAAAGGAAGGATTATCATGACTAATATTACCCAAGGTTTTCTTGGCGAGACACTTTATAGAGTCCAAGTATTAACGAAGAAGGATATTCCCCGACTTTTAAAATTACAGGATGAGGTAATGGCTGCACTATCTGATCGTCATACAGTGCAGCCTCTTAGCGTAGGAGAACTGAATAATATTTTAACAGGTAATGGTTTAATGATCGGGATATATGTAGAGGATGAATTAATCGCATTTCGTGCAGTACTTAAGCCTGTGATTGATGAAGAACATTTGGGAAGAGATTGCGGCATTCCTGATGAGGAGCTATCACGCGTACTCTATCAAGAAATTTCGAATGTTTCCCCACGCTATCGTGGTTATGGATTACAAAAAAAGATGGCACAAATCATTATGGCACAGGTCGATTCGAATCGTTTTGATTATATTTGTGCTACAGTGCAGCCATTAAACATCCCTAGTTTAAAGGATAAATTTTCTCAAGGACTAATGATTGCCGGATTAAAAGTAAAGTATGGGGATAAATTGCGTTACATTTTTTATAAAGAGTTGAAGGGGGAAGTACCTACTTTTTCTGAAACTCGGGCTTTACGCATGTCCGATATCACTGGGCAACAACAATTATTAAAAGAAGGTTTTCTTGGAACGGATATGTTTGAAATGAGGGATCATTGGTTTGTAACATATAGAAAATAAAGTAAAAACTTAATGGAAGAAAGGACTGGTGTTGGTACAGTCTAATTGCGGTTTTACTTATTTTTACATTAGAGATTACTTTATCATATTTCGTTTTCTTTATGTACGATTTTTATAATTTTAAATAATGGCATAACTACAGTCTCCATCTAATTCCTCTTATATTAAACGGATTAACATCCAGTAGAGATCAGGTGCTATAAAAGCCTGATTAGTTCAACTAACACACAGTGGTGACGAAAAATCTCCACTGTGTGAAGTCTCACTTTATGGGAGAAAATCTTTTTATGAAGTCCAATCTCCGTTATACTTGTCATCTAATTTTTCTTTTTCTAAATCTTTCGTTTGTGCTTCCACAGGGATCGGGTCCACTGTGTGCATATCTTCATGTAGATCGTAAATGCTAATATTCTCTGAATTCATCATATCTGGGCGATCTTTATAAGGAAGATCAGCAATTTTTCTTTTGTCTTTCGGCACAGAATCTTTGTTCATTTTAGTACACTCCTTTTAAAAGTAGTATGTACTAAACAACTGGTGTTATGCGCCAAAAGCTGTTTGATAAAGAAGATATATATTTAAAGCTACCACAATGGCAGCTACAATCCAGCCAAGAATAGTTGTTAGCTTATGATTGACTAATCCCCCCATGATTTTCTTGTTACTTGTAAACATGATGAGTGGGATTAAAGCAAAAGCGATACCGAATGATAATATGACTTGACTCCATACAAGCGCTTTTGTTGCATTAGCGCCAAAAGCAATGATTAAAAGAGGTGGAATCATGGTAATAGCACGTCTTAAATAAATAGGAATACGTTTTTTGATAAAACCTTGCATTACGATATCGCCAGATAATGTACCTACAGATGAACTTGCAAGACCAGCGATCAGTAAGCCTAAACCAAATAAGATGGCTGCCGTTGGACTAACCATATCATGAAGTGATTGGAAGGCAACGTCTAAGTCTTCTACATTCATGCCTTTTGAATGGAATACAGCAGCGGCAATGATCAACATACTCATATTGATAGCACCTGCGATAATCATCGCTATCATAATATCAATGAATTCAAATTTAAAAATTTTACGTTTTTCTTCATCATTTTTACCTACGATACGGTGTTGGGTAAGTGATGAATGAAGGTAAATAGCGTGTGGCATAACTGTAGCACCCAAAATGCCTGTTGCAAGTAAGATGGAATTGACATCATCAAATTTTGGTATAAATCCTGCAGCAATTGCACTGGCATCTGGATGTGCCAAAAATGTTTGGAATGCAAAAGCCAATACGACCATCATCACCATTCCAGAAATACCAGCTTCAAATGGACGCACGCCACGGCGTTGTAGCTCTAAAATAGCAAATGAGCAAACAGCAGTGATCAAAGCAGCTGGGAGCATCGGAATATTAAACAATAGATACATGCCGAGTGCCGCACCGATAAATTCCGCTAAGTCTGTTGCCATAATAACGAGTTCCGCTTGAATCCATAGCAGAATAGAGGTCTTTTTAGAAAAGTTTTCACGGGCAACCTCAGGCAAATTTTTTCCCGTTGCAATACCTAGTTTTGCAGAGAGTGATTGGATCAATACAGCCATTAAGTTTGAAAAGGCAATGACCCATAATAGTAAATATCCATATTCAGAACCTGCAGTAATGTTCGTCGCGAAATTTCCTGGATCTATATAAGCTACAGCAGCTATAAAAGCAGGGCCTAAGAAGGGAAGCACGCTTTTATAGCCATGTACTTTACCATTTAAAACATCCTCGGCAGCTATACGATTAGTCCTTGGATTTTGTACTTTATTATTACTCATGTTTTTCCTCCATTCCCAAAAGTGTTATTGCTGAAATAAAATTTCCTTTAGGAAAATTTGGTGTATATAGTGTAATTCAAGTATTAGAAAATGTAAAGATGTTAGAATAATAATTTACTTTATTTTTAGATTCTATTTGAATCAATTTCATAATGCAAAATTCAGATGAAAAACACGAACATTTCGAATCAACATGAACATTAATATTCAGAAGTTTTTGTTCCGCTCCAGACGGCGCTTTCCACGGGCTTGGCTTCAATCTCCTCGGGTCGACACGATGTTGACCCCGAAGCCGTTGCCACAGGACGTGGCGAACTTAGGCTTTGTCCCTTAAAACGTTCCTGCGGGGCTTTCAGCTCAAGCTTTTCCCGTAGGACTTTGAATAAACTTCCTGAACTAACACCGCACGAAGAAAATGCATGCATTTTCGAGGAGTCGCCGTCTTTCGCTCCACAACTATCAAAATTAGTTATTCTTAAATGTTCGTATTTTTTAAAAAGAAAATGATTTATGAAATTGATTCATTTAAAAAAAGATTGAGATTTATTGGATTTCGTTAAGGAGGAACGCTTTTTTTCATAGTAATCAAGAGCCGAGTTCTGCTTTTGTCAAAAAATTTTGTTGTGAGATCTTATTTTTCAATTGGGAGAATACAGAAAAAATCGATTAAGAGAGATAATGAAAATGGATATCCATCGTTTTTCAGAGAGTTGCTTGCTTGACATCATCAATTATTGTTTCAAATTTATCTAAAACGAAAAATCGGCCATAACATACAACAGAGTTTAGCTTAAAAATGGAGTGATTTTTTTGCTGGATGGAATATAGAGCTTTATCCCATATTAAAGAGTAGCAAGACCCCTGCATCAAGATTCAAGTAACCAGCAGATGGGGATCCGGACTGCTTGTAAGAGTCGGCCTTCCAATTCATACAGAGTAACGGATAAATCTTATTTTAACGGACAGAATCCACATTGCATCCATCCGGGAATATCCTTAGAAAAACAACAAGTTTTACGGACGGGGATATTGATTAGTTTTGAAGGGTGCATCCCCCCAGTATATTCTTTAAAATACGAATGCTTTGCAAAAGAGGACCATAGGGAGTCATTTTCTAATAAGGCAACAGCGATCTCAGCTTGTTCTTTTGTACCAGGATTAGAAAGTAGTATATGAAAATGCCATAACATATAACCAAAAACATTTTCCCATAGCATTTTAGGTGATGCAGAAGTGATTTTACGAAGCTGCACAAAAATTTTGTGACATTGCTGTTCTAAAATTTTTTGAAAGTGAGCTTCTCGTTCTTCTTCATCAATCCATTGCCAATCGGAGGATTGGATAAATGTACACAAGGCTTTCTTTCCAAATTCCTCTTTAACGCCGAATTTTAAATGATTGAAGGAACCATCCCAGACTTCGTCGTACATTGTCATCATATAAAATTGCATAGCGATAAACATACCATAACGACGAGTAAAATAGGATATCGCGATAACATCTGATGGAGCCTGACTAATGGATTTTATAAGGATTAAGAAATCCTCTAAAAACTCATCTGTTTCAAGTTGTTGTAAGTTAAAGATAGTATTTGTTGAATCATCTGCATAAATACTAAAAGACTGTAATTGCCGTAATTGATCCTTCGATAGAGTACTCATTAAATCACCTCTTATTTATCCCGCATTAACGTGCAGTAATACTCCCACCTCAAAATTTAGCGAAAGGAAAGAAGTTGGGTGGGAGATCAACTGCCGCATGCGCCCGATTGGTTCGGGCGGGCAAGATGCTGGTCACTCAGGTGTTGCCACAGGACGTGGCGCTTTTAACCTGAGTTCCTCTTCTCCAGTGTGGGATGAAGAAAACCCCCACTAATTAAAGTTTCGCTTTATTACTAGACAATAATTATGTAATTTTTTTAAAAAAGTGTTGACAATTCAATTGATAATGATTATCATTGTCATATAAAGAAATAAACCTCCTCTAAAAATGCAAGTAGAGCAGGGTTCAATTAGCTACTTTTCTCCAAAATTTAGCTAATCATGATATTTCTAAACTAACCCCCCCTCAAAAGTTTGGGAATGTTTAACAAGACTGTGGCGATAAGATTTCATCGATCTTATCGTTTTTTTATTGATTTAGCAAAAGACTCTCACCTCTATAGGTAGTGAGATGAATGCTGTTTTTCCACATTCAGCGGGTGTACAAACGCCTGCTGAATCAAGATAAAGCCTCCGACGGATGTCATGGATTTTGAAAAGGAGTTTTTCGAGCGAGCTCGAAAAAAATCCGGACGCTGGTTAGCTGGAGGTGTAATTGATGTCATCATTTTGCTGCTTAAAAAATTACCCCAAAAGTGAGTAATGCAAACTTTTAGGGTTCGTCTATTAACTATGATTTTTTAATTCAGTAGTTGTTTGGCGTGATTGCACAACAAGGCTGCTTTTTTTCTTCAATAGCATAGTGTAATAGCTATGTAATGACATCCCAATGATAATGATAGCTATCCCTAAGAGAGCAAGAGGCTCTGGTAGCGGAACGTTTAATAGCACCATTTCACCTATAATCACAAACAGGATTTCGGTAGATTGTGTCGCTTCAACAGCGGCTAGCTTTCCTTGGTCATTATGGACGCGATCCGTTGCGATGAAGAAGAGCACAGTCGCGATCACACCGGAACTTATACCGACAATTAAAGATTGTATCATCTGACTCACCGATGGAAGTCCAACAGTGAGAAGGGCATAAATGGCAATGATGATCCATCCAGGCATAGATGCAATAGTCATTCCTAGCACACGTTGAAAAGTATCTAGTGTTCCATTACATATATCCATCATTTTACGATTTCCAAGGGGATATGCAAATGCAGCGATTATGACAGGAATAATCCCAAATAGTAAACTTTCTATTGAGATTCCTTTTGCACTTGGAATTTGTATGAAAACAATACCAATCAAAATAACACTGGAAATAACTAATGAGACGAGCGGTATTTTTTGTCTTATGGCTTTTCCATCTACATATTGAATAAAAAAGGGTGCAAGTAAAACGCCTGCTATAATTGTGAATTGCCATGTTCCTGATACAAGCCATCCGGGACCATATGCAGCAGCGAAAGTAAGGGGAGCATAGAAGAGCACAAAGCCTACAAAACTCCACAGTAACCACGCTCTTGGTCGCATTTTAATTGCCTGTGTAACTGCTGAAAGCCCCTTGCGTGACACCACGATAATCAGTAAGAAGGGGAGCATGAAGAAATAGCGTAAAGATGAACTCCATAACCAGCTCCCACCCTCTAATTCCATGGAGTGATTCAAAATAAACGTTACCGCAAAAAATAAGGATGCTAAAATGCCCAGTACAATCTCCCTCACAATATCACCTGCCTATGAATTCACCAACTATGCTTTTTGCTCAAACAATTGAACGATTTCTATGATGACTTCTGTTGCTTTGACCATCGTTTCAGCAGAAACATATTCATATTTACCATGCATATTTTCGCCACCAGCGAAGATATTAGGGGTTGGAAGTCCCATATATGAAAGTTGAGATCCATCCGTCCCACCACGAATTGGTAAAATTAAAGGTTTAATATCTAGATTTTCCATTGCTTTCTGTGCAATGTCAACAATTTCTTTTACAGGTAGAATTTTTTCTGCCATATTGTAGTATTGATCATGAATGTCTACTGTGATTGCATCTTCGCCATATTCGGATTTGATCGCTTTTTCAGCTTCTTTCATGAGTGCCTTTTTCGCTTCAAAGGCTTCACGGTTATGATCGCGTACGATATAAGAAAGTGTTGTTTTTTCAACTTCACCGTTGAAGTTCATCAAATGGATGAAACCTTCGCGATCTTCTGTAGCTTCGGGAACGGCTTCTTTTGGTAGCATTTCTTGGAATTTGATCGCCATAGTAATAGAATTGACCATTTTTCCTTTAGCAGAACCTGGGTGCACATTTGTACCATGAGTTGTTACTTTGGCGGCTGCAGCATTAAAGCTTTCGTACTGAAGTTCTCCCAGTGGACCACCATCTATTGTATAAGCATAATTTGCATTAAAACGTTCTACATCAAATTTATGAGGACCACGACCGATTTCTTCATCAGGTGTAAATCCTACACGAATTTTGCCGTGTTTTACTTCGGGATGTTGGATCAAATATTCCATAGCAGTTATGATTTCCACGATCCCAGCTTTATCATCAGCTCCAAGTAGGGTAGTTCCATCTGTTGTAATTAATGTTTGGCCAACATAATTGACTAATTCAGGTGAAATTTTGGGTGATAATACAACTTCTGCATTCAGTTGAATGTCGCCTCCATCATAATTGTCATAACGTTGAGGTTTTACATTTGTCCCTGTATAGTCAGTTGCTGTATCGACATGGGCCAAAAATCCGATGGTTGGGATTTCTTTGTCAGAATTTGAAGGTAGTGTTGCAAATAAATAACCATTTTCATCAACTGAGATTTCCTCCATACCAATTTCTTTTAATTCGTTTTCTAGTATATGGATCAGATCCCATTGTTTTTCAGTAGAAGGCGTAGTTTGGCTTTCTTCATTTGATTGTGTATCAATTTTTGCATAGCGAACTAATCGTTCGATAACAGTTTCTTTCATGAATTTGAATCCTCCTTTTATTTGAAGCATTGTCATCATTCTAACACTTTCTTTCGGACTACGGAATAATTTCGTGCACTCATTGCGAAGAAAAACTAGCTTATTATAATCGGTACATCAGCCACCTGAACATCTATGATAAACTTGGAATGAGGAGATAAATGATGCGGCCTCCATCATAATAAGTGTAGGTGAATATGTTTGCACATCAGCCACCCCATCATTTAATCATAGCGTAAATCATCATGCTATATATGATTATCCGATCTGAATACATTTATCCCATATTAATGGGCAGGACAGTAAGATTACTACTGTAGCACTCTGGTAAAAAAAGAAAATGGATAGGAATGAAGAAAGATCATACTGGATGAAGCTTCACTTTACCTCAAATGATTTGAACCATTATATTTGAGCAAAATCTCTACGAAACTTTCTTTGAGGTTATTCGTATTTTAATATGAGAAAGGATGAATAACTATGACAACAACTTTGCTTATGTCTGCAATTATGGCCATTGTAGCGGCAATTCTAATCACACCATTAGCTAGTAGAACAAATGATGGTGATTTTAAGACAAAGTTCAAGATGCAATTTGGCATTATCGTATGGATCTTAGCCTTTGTTATTACTGCGGCAATTTTTTATATCACGAAAGTTGATCAAAGCTGGTCGCTTTCATGGTCAATCATTTTTGTGATTGCCTTGATCGGTACTCTATTGGCAAATGGGTTTGAAAGAAAGATTAAAGGAATAATAACTTTAGCAAGCTTGGTTTTTGGTGCTTATCTTTTATCTGCTCCATTATTTAATGCTCATCAAAAGTATCAATCTGCGGAGATGACAAAAAAAGTTGAGATCAAGGCGTTCGATGATACAAAAACGCCTGCTAGTGTACCGCCTAAGTATGCTCGCAATAAAATGAAAAAAGCATTTAGTCAAGTGCCTAACACCAGTTATTATGAGTTAGGTAACTTACAAATTCAAAAAGTAAAAGGTGAGTATGTTTATATTGCACCAGTGGAATTTTCCGATTTCTTCAAATGGATGAAAGGGAAAGAATCACCAGGGTATTTAATCATGAGTGCAACCAATTCATCTGATAATCCAAAGTTTGTGAAATCGCCAATGGTTTATACGACTTCCGCCTATTTAAATAATAATGTGGAACGTCATATGCGCTTGGCGAATACACAGAAAATTTTTTATGGTGATGCTCAGTTGGAGGTTGATGACAATGGGAAGCCATACTATATCCGTACCTACGGTGACTTTATCTCAGGACGTAATGGCTTTGATCCAAAAGGGATTGTGATGATCGATGCAAAAACAGGCGATTCTAAAACTTATGCATTAAAAGATGTTCCTGAATTTATCGATGGTGCGATTTCTCCCGAAGCTGTAAGTCGACAAAATGAATACTTTGGCAAATATGTTCATGGTTTCTGGAACAGTATGTTTGGTAAGAAAGATGTGAAGATTCCATCAGATGAAGGAACAGAAGCCAATGTCAGTCCAGTATTTGATGAAAACGGAACGATGTATTATTTCACTGATTTCACAAGCCCTAAAGAGGGTGTAGATTCAATGCTTGGTTATTCACTAACAAACGCTCGTACAGGTCAAGCAACCTACTATTCGGGAAATAAAGATGAAGCTTATATGGATTCACAAGGTGCTATACAAATTATTGAGAAAAAATTTATCGAAAAAAAATGGCAAGCTTCTATGCCGATTATTTATAATTTCTATGGTGAAGCAAGCTGGTTAGTGCCAGTGCTTGATTCCAATGGATTCTTACAAAATTATTCGATTGTCTCAGCAGCCAACCCTGAACTTTCAGTCTCAGCAGCTACTCCAAATGAAGCGCTGCGACAATATAAAACATTGATCAATCGCTCCGGTAACAGCTCTTTAAATAGCAGTTCTTCAAACGAAGAAAAAACAGTAAAAGGGAAAGTATTGCGTGTTTATAAAGAGAAGAATAATGATTATACAACTATTTCTTTCCTATTAGACAATAAAGAAAATTATATTGTAAGTTCAGAGGTAGCGCCTCTTGCAGTGTATTTAAAAGAGGGAGACAAGGTAGAAGTAAAATATGTAAACTCAACAGATGTTTTCTTACCTGTTAAAGAGATTGTGATTGAAGATATCGAGGAAAAGTAAGCTAATTGAATTTAATTTGTAGGGGATTGTTTAATAACTTTCTTTTAATAAGAGGAAGTCTGTAGAATCACAAAGCACAAATGTCGATTGAACAGCATTTGCGCTTTGTGATTTTTTTTGTAGAAGTTTTTGGGTGGATGCTTTCGCGCCACTATTGCGAAGCCTTTTCTTATCTGTAGGTCATTCGCTTCACCAATCTTTTATTTCCAAGTAAATCCTTTTTTTGCTAAAAAGTCTTTGATAAAAGGGCGACGTTGTTCAATTAGGAAGTCAGCCATTTGTTTCGTCCAATTGGCTATTTTCTGATTGGATGAACGACTAGCGTAATATTGTTCTAATGTTGCATCATAGGCATCTAATAGCTGATCGTACTTTTCTACATCATAGCTATTTTCATGTAGTACAGCATCTAAAGGGAGACGAGGTTTCGCTTCGTTCCGCTTTGTAGGTGTACCAATTGTCATGGCGAATAACGGGAAGACGTAATCAGGTAAATCGAATAACTCGCTGATTTCTTCGGGGTTATTACGGGCGCCACCAATATAGCAAATACCATAGCCCTCTGATTCAGCCGCAATCACGAAGTTTTGTGCAAAAAGAGCAACGTCAGCAACACCAACTAAGACGTTTTCAGCTGAATCTGCTACGATTTCTACTCCTTGCTTTTGACCAGCAATTTGTAAACGTTTGAAATCCACACAGAATAGAAATGCTGCGCCGGCAGTCTGGAATTGGAAAGGATTATTGGATAATTCTCCAAGCTTCTGTTGTTTTTCTTCATCAGTTACCCAAATAACGCTATAAGCTTGAACAAAGTGAGATGTTGCTGCCATTTGAGCAGTTTCAATCAAATCTTGTACGGTTTCCTTTGAGATTTTTTCACCAGTATACTTCCGAACAGAGGTATGACTACGTAATAGTTCCTTGACCATTAGAATGTCAACTCCTTTATAATAGGTATCCATTTCACTATAAGGGATTTTGTAGAAAGTTACTACTGAAATCTTTTTTCATAGATATCGTCAATAAAATATGATATACGAATAAATTATTGTACTGAATATTAGAAAGAGAAAGTGGATACTTAAAACGAAATCAATTATTAAAGGAAAAGAAGTGCAATTCAACGTTGATATTGAATCACACTTCTTTTACATTTCGAATAGCTTCTTATTTGTAACAATCTATCCTTAGAGTAATCCGATCCATTTCCAATAAGTCGCACTAAATAATAGAATGAGTAGATAGCCAATCACTGTAAGGGGTATACCTGATTTTAAGAAGTCTTTAACAGTGAAAGCACCTGTACCATAGGCAAGCATATTTTGCGGTGCGCTGACAGGTAGCAAGAAACCAAAACTAATGACAAATTGTTGGATTAATACGAAACCAACATTGTTGACATCAAAGTGAATGGTGGTCGTTAATGCGATAAAGATAGGAATTAACGCAGAAGAAAGACTTGTTGCACTCGCAAAGCCAAGGTGAATGAGAATGTTAAATGCTGATACTAAAGCGATCGTTGCTAAAATGGGCATATGCTCTAAGCCAAGTGAGCCGAACACTTTTGTAGATAGCCATTGGGCGCCTTGTGTATCAAGTAACACTGTGCCAAGTGCGATGCCCACTGCAAATACAATGATTGTTCCCCATGGAATAAGTACTTCCACTTGTTTCCAATTAAAAACACCTACTTTAGGAGCCAATAAAATAGCAATAGCGACAATAGTGACGGTTGTTGTATCAAATGGGTGTAATTTACCTTCTGTTGCCCAGAAGAATAGTAATACCAAAGAAATAATAATCAGACGAATTTCAGATGCTTTGACAGGTCCTAATTCTTTCAATTGAGACTGGATCAAATCTTTTCCACCCTCAATTTTTTGCGTTTCCGGTTTAATCAAATGAATCATAACGAAAAATAGCACGATTGACATAATAACCGAGAATGGTGCTGCATACATGAACCATTCGCTCCAAGAAACATCCGTTTGGAATTCCTTATTGATAAAGCTTAATGCAACCATATTTTGGGCAGCGGCTGTTTTAATCCCCACATTCCAAATAGAGACAGCTTGTACAGAAGTAATGACCAATAATGCTGCGAGTTTACTATCTTTTGGAAGACCAAACGCTGCGACCATACCTAGTAGGATCGGTACGACAGCCCCTGCTCGAGCGGTAGCACTTGGTACGAAAAACGCTAAAATAATAGATACAATAATAGCTCCGAACACAATGCTTTTTGTTTTCGTACCGACCATCGACAAAATCCATAAGGCAAGTCGTTTATGTAAATTTGTTGCTTGCATGGCAGCGGCTAAAAAAAGAGCAGCGGCAACGAGTGCAACGGCAGAATTACTAAAGCCGCCTAAAGCCATTTTTAAAGCATTAGCAGTACCGTATTCTAAAGAAGGATCTTCAATCGTTGGCGCTAGACCGATTGATACGGCTGTGATGGCGATAATCATAGCGGCACTAACTGGATAAGAAACTGCTTCTGTTACCCATAAAATAACAGCGAATCCAAGAATAGCTAGACTTCTTTGGCCAGCTACAGGTAGATCTCCACTGTTTGGCCAAAATGTAATAATAATTAGTACAGCAAAAGCTAGTCCAATCCATAATGGTTTTAAATTTTTTTTCTCTTTCGCTTTATCCATTCTTCTCATCCCTTTCTTATAATTCCATTATAAGGTGAAAACATAGGATAAACATATGGAATTATGTCGAAAAAAGGAAAATATATGAAAATATTTTATTTAGATAGTAAATGTTTGACCTATCAAATAGAGCCTTCAAAATCGTGTAAAAGCAAAAGAAAATAAGAATATAAATGTAAAAATATTGTATTGGTAAAGTAAAAATAAAAATAAATACAGATAGATTTCCTTATCCCATGACCAGGCAATGTCTCAATTCAAGTCGCAAGTATGAGGCAAGGGATAAAGTGGGGGATGAAAAAATTTGCTATGTGAAATTTTACTTTATTAAGATGAATCAATTTCATAAATCATTTTCTTCTAAAAAAATACGAACATTTAATAATAAATAATTTTGATAGTTGTGGAGCGGAAGACGGCGACTCCTCGAAAATGCATGCATTTTCTTCGTGCGGTGTTAGTTCAGGAAGTTTATTCAAAGTCCTACGGGAAAAGCTTGAGCTGAAAGCCCCGCAGGAATGATTGAAGGGACAAAGCCTAAGTTCGCCACGTCCTGTGGCAACGGCTTCGGGGTCAACATCGTGTCGACCCGAGGAGATTGAAGCCAAGCCCGTGGAAAGCGCCGTCTGGAGCGGAACAAAAATTTCTGAATATTAATGTTCATGTTGATTTAAAATGTTCGTGTTTTCTATCTAAATTTTGCATTGTGAAATTGATTCAAAATAATTAATAATTTTGAAAAATTCATTGACTTTTCATCCGATTATCTTCTATACTTACGACAATAAGATGGAACAAAATCAAATAACCTTTATCAAGAGTGGCGGAGGGATAGGCCCTGCGATGCCCAGCAACCAGTGAGTGTATATGCACTTGCTATGGTGCTAATTCCTACAGATTTTATTCAAATCTGAAAGATAAGGGGAGGAAATTGCGAATCAACCCTCTTCTTACACGAAGAAGGGTTTTTATTTTTAGGTTCTATACGGAAAAGAAAGACATTGAGATAAGTGTACGATCAATATTTTGTTTGCTAACTCTAACATTTTACATAGAACTTTTTTATCCTGCTTTAACGGGCAGTAAGACCCCCATCTCAAGATTTAGAGAGAAACGAGAAAGATAGATGGGAGATCAACTGCCCGTAAAAGTCCGATTGGTTCAGCAATGTTTTTTGTACCGAAAGCGTAGCAGCAGGCACAGAAGGCTACCACCTTTAAAAGTGGTGAGATGAATGCTTGTTTATCCTCATTACAGTGGGGGTACAAACGTTTGAAGGAATGATCAAAGCCTAAACCACCGCATCCATGCGGCAAATGGCTTCGTGACCAACATCGTGTTGCACCATAGCCTCTGGCAGATGTCACGGATTTGGAAGAGGAGTTTTTCGAGCTTGTTCGAAAAAAATTCCGGACGCTGTTTAGTTGGAGGCGTAATTGACCCAAATTCCTTTTACACCCTCCATTTTCCATCTAGAACCTTAACTTAGGAGGAAATACAATGACAGAATTACACAAAGAAACTTTAGCAGTACATGGTGGTCAAACACCAGATCCAACAACAGGTGCAATCGCTGTACCTATATATCGTACAACTGCATATAAATTTAAAAGTTCAGAACATGCACGTAAATTGTTTGCATTAGAAGAACCAGGTAATATCTATTCACGTATTATGAATCCAACAGTAGATGTTTTTGAAAAACGACTTGCTTTACTGGAAGGTGGTGTAGCTGCAGTTGCTTTATCATCAGGGATGGCAGCTATAGCATTTTCAATTTTGAATATTGCGCGTGCAGGAGATCATATTGTTTCAGCATCTAGTATTTATGGTGGTACTTATAATTTATTTGCTAATACATTACCTCGATATGGCATCACAACAACATTCGTAGATGAAAGAAATAATGATGAGTTTGAAGCTGCTATCCAAGAAAATACAAAGGCAATCTATGCTGAAACAATTGGTAATCCAAGCCTTTCAATAGTGGATATTGAAGCATTGGCTGAAATTGCACATAAGCATGAAATTCCTTTAATCATTGATAATACATTTGCTTCACCTGTAGGCTGCAACCCTATCAAATTCGGTGCAGATATCGTTGTACATTCTGCAACTAAATGGATCGGTGGTCATGGCACAACAATCGCTGGTGTAGCAGTTGATGCTGGTACATTTGATTGGACTCGCGGTAAATTCCCTGATTATACAGAACCAGACGTGTCCTATCATGGTTTACGCTACGGAATCGATACAGCAAATGCAGCGTTTGCTACGCGTTTACGTGTCCAATTATTGCGCGATTTCGGCCCAACACTTAGCCCAGACGCAGCATTCCAACTACTTCAAGGACTAGAAACATTGCACATACGTGTTCCTTACCATAACGAAAATGCTCGAAAAGTGGCTGAGTACCTTCGCCAAAATGATCAAGTAGAATGGGTCCATTTCAATGGTTTTGAGGATAGCGAATTCGCTCCACTAGCTAAAAAATATTTATACAATGGTTATGGATCAGTATTAACATTTGGTATCAAAGGTGGTCGTGAGGCAGGTCGTCAGTTGATTGATCATATCGAATTGTTCTGCCATGTCGCAAATGTTGGGGATGCTCGTTCACTCATTATTCATCCAGCATCTACAACTCATCAACAATTGAGCACAGAAGAATTAGAAAAAGCTGGAGTTCCAGAAGAATTAGTACGCCTTTCAATTGGATTAGAATCAGCAGAAGATATCATCGCTGCATTAGAAGCGGCATTTGCAAAGGTAGGTAAGTAGTACATTGAAAGCTGAAAAATAATAAAAATCTTTTTGTGAATACTATAGAAAGGGTGACGTAGTGGCGGCGTTTACTCTTTTCTTCTCTGTTGTCTAAAATAATTTTTTTATTTTTTTGAAAATGAGAAAATTTGATAAAGTCAACGATGTAAGCGTTTTTCATGACCTCCCAGAAAAAACATTTGTCCTTCTCAGAAAGATTTTCCTTGTAATCTGTCCGCATGTAAGCTAAAATCATCATTAAGTTCAATAATTGAGAATTTCTTTACATGTACGGGTCACATATTCATGATACAAAATGATCATTTGAATACGTATGATGTGGTTCTGCGTATTTTTAGATATAGAGAAAAAATTTGGAGGCGAATAATATGACAACGGTGAAGGTAGCAATTTTAGGTTTCGGCACAGTTGGTCAAGGAATTTTTCATATTGTTAATGAAAAGCGAGAGCAATTTAAACATACTTTAGGAGTAGACATTGAGATCGCTAAAATTCTTGTAAACAATGTGAATAAGCCGCGTCCGCATGCTCCAAAAGAATTACTAACAGACAGTTTTGAAGATATTCTTGCAATCCCTAATTTAGAGGTTGTTTTTGAGGCAATTGTTGGAGAGGAGCCTGCATTTAGATATTTGTCTAAAGCTATTGAAAAAGGTTGTAACATTATTACAGCAAATAAAGTGATGTTTTCTAGGTATGGTTTAGCCTTACAAAAAAAGGCAAAAAAATATGGTGTTCAGGTTGGGTATGAAGCGACTGTGGCTGGTGGTGTACCAGTTATTAAAACAATGCAGAACATCTTACGTGTAAACGAAGTAAGCCATATCCAAGGTATCTTAAATGGAACTTCCAACTATATCCTAACGCAAATGCGTAGTGAAGGCTTACCATTTGATAAAGCATTACGAGATGCACAAGATTTAGGGTATGCTGAAGCTGATCCATATAATGATATCTCAGGTCAAGATCCATTCCGTAAATTAATGATTCTAAGTGCATTAGCATTTGGAGAACAACCGAATTGGGATGATGTAGATGTCGTGGGTATCACTGGAATAACAGCTAAACAAGTAGCAGAAGCAAAAGCAAAAGGCTTACGTTATCGTCACATAGGAGATGTTCGCCGTGATAAAGTAACGGGTAAAATCGTTGCGACAGTTGGACCACAATTAGTAGGTCCGGAACATCCTCTCTATAATATTGAAGGTGTAAATAATGCAGTGGCATTAGACACAAATTATATCGGAACACTTACGCTTGTAGGCCCAGGAGCTGGTATGTTTCCAACAGCAAGTGTAATGGTTGAAGACTATGCAGATATGTTGGTGAAAACGCCTGCTGTCGTTTCGATTTGACCATTAAAGAACTTTGTTATGTTATACAAAAAGGTTTCATATCAGGTAGTAAAGCTCCCATATAAAAAAACTTCCATTGATGAAGTTTCATTTTATCCCGCGTTAACGAGCAGTAAGCTCCCCACCTCAAGGTATAGAGAGAAAAGAGAAAGATAGGTGGGGGAACAACTGCCCGTAAAAGCCCGATTGGTTTGGTCCAACAAGATGTTGGTCCCTCAGGTGTTGCCACAGGACGTGGCGCTTTTAACCTGAGTTCCTCTAGCCCGGTGGGGGATGAAGAAAACCCCCACTGATGGAAGCTTCACTTTATCAAAATCTGCTTATTCTAATTTTAGAGATAAGCAGATTTTTTTGTTTTTGGGACATGTTATTACAGTTTAATCTTCATCTTTAATATCAATATCCTCAGGTATAGGGGTATTTTTCCATATTTCAATTTCTTCTTTTATTCGTTGTAGTTGTTCGTGATAACGTTCGAATTGATCACTACTAATTAGCATCTGTTCACCATCATAGACAGCACGAATTCGGCCTTCTAACACATAACGCATCACTTGCTGTTCTGGCATAGAAATATCCTTTGCCGTTTCCGCCACTGATTTGTACATCACGCAAGGCCTCCTTTTTCCCTTTTATCCTTCACATTATAATCAATGAAAGTACAATCCTCAACTTTTTTATAAGATGATAAAAATTATCAAGACCATTTATGGAAAATATTAACTAATGCTTTTTAAATGGGTTTTAAAAATTTTTTTGGAAGAAACATGGGAATCCTGTAAACTATAAGTAACTATATAGAAAATCTTAAGAATTTCTTCATTTTTATGATGACTGCTTTTTAAGATTTCATCTGTAAGATGATACCCATAAGGAAATAAAGAAATGAGGTGTAAGACGTGGAATCTTATACAATTCTAGTAACAGATGATGATCAGGATATACGAGATGGTATTGAGATTTATTTAAAAAACGAAGGATATCACGTGTTAAAGGCTGCAAATGGTGTGGAAGCACTTGAACGATTAACGGAAAATGAAGTACATCTCATTATTCTAGATATTATGATGCCTGAACTTGATGGCATCCAAACCACTTTTAAAATTCGAGAAGAGCGCAATATCCCGATCATTATATTAAGTGCCAAAGTGGAAGATTCAGACAAAATTCATGGCTTGTCTGTTGGAGCAGATGATTATGTGACGAAACCATTTCATCCGTTGGAATTGATGGCTCGGGTAAAATCCCAACTGAGACGTTATGTAAAATTAGGTACTTATAGTGAACATCCAGGGAAAATAGTAGTTGGTGGTTTATCGTTAGATACAGAAGCGAAAGAATTGTTACTTGATGGCGAACCTATTAAATTAACGAAAATCGAATATAACATTACAGAGCTTTTATTAACGAATGCAGGTCGCGTTTTTTCCATTTCCGAAATTTATGAGCGAGTATGGCAAGAACCTGCCTATAACGCAGAAAATATTGTTGCGGTACATATTCGTAAAATTCGAGAGAAGATTGAAGTAGATCCTAAAAATCCAAGATATTTGAAGGTGGTGTGGGGAATTGGCTACAAAATGGAGAAGTCATCGTCGTAGTACGTTTATTTGGTCGGTCATTGCACTTGTGATGGCCCTATGCAGTTTGCTCTATTGCTGTACGTTTATTTTTCAATTGATCGATTTTAGTCTGATCAAAAAAATGGCCCGACTCACACGAATGATGATAGGGAGAGTGTAATATGGGAAAATTTAAAAACATCCTAATATTGTCATCCATTTGTATCATTCTGATAGGAGCAATGACATTATTCGAATATCGTCATCAATTTATGAATAATTTTTTTGAATCAGATCGATCAGATTATTCAAATTATACAAGCCGATTAGGAGCACTTGTATTAAATCCAATGGATACTGATAAAGTGAGAAGAAATATTCAAGTGAAGAACAAGGAAATAGAGGATTATCGCCATTATAATGGTAGTCTAAGTGAGCAAATCTCGGATATTAACGTCCATTATAAAGAAAAAATTGCTGAAGCGAAGGATGCAAAAGTGACTTCTGTTGTAAAAGCATTAACGGCAGAACGAGATAAAGAAATAAAGAAAATCACAAAAACATTTGAAGATGATAAGTATGTTCGAGCACAAATTAAAAAACTTAAAATAGAGGAAATCGATCGCTATGCTAAAAATTTGGAGGAGGGCAAGCAAGAGTTTTTAAATAATTTTGACTACGTGGCGTATGAGCTAACAGATTTATCTACAGGGCAAACTTATACCCATGGGAATATGCAAGATCCAGCGCTTTATACACAAAAATACGATGGAAAACAACAAGTTTTGGAATTGCCAGGTATTGATGATGAATCCAGTTGGACGACATCTAATGATATGACGACAGAAAGTAGAGGAATATCGTATGATTTAACAGACATAGTCCCAAGTGTCTCGCATTCCTATAAAGGTGAAATTCGTGTTTCTAAGACAGCTTTTCAAAACTCACCTCAGTATCAAGAATATCAAAGTTTTTATATCCATAAAATATTATTAATAGCACTATGGATATTGAGCATGATCGCTGTTTTAGCTTTAGTCCGCAATAGACCTTTGAAAATAAACGTCAACAATGATCATTTTTTATTCCATACGATTCATAAATGGCCAATTGATATACGACTGGCTATTATAGGTGTGAGCGGAATGGGTATGATCATGGATTTATTTATATTGTCTGATTTTCTTGCCAACTCATCTTTTAATATGTTTGTAGAGTATTTCAAGATCATGGTAGCGATTCTTATTCTCTATTTGTTTGTTTGGTTCATCACGGTACAGCTTCAATTATTGATAGAAGATATGAATACAGAAGAAAAAAGACTAAGTGCTTATAAAAAAACATTATGCTTTCGTATTTTAGAGGGTATTCGCTATTTATTTTGGTCCATGAGTCTAATCTTACAAGCAATGGCGCTTCTAATCGTTATCTTTCTAGCAGGAGTTGGGATTGCAATAGCTGCACCGTATGCAAATGGGCTGATAGGCATTTATTTCTTTTTATTCATAACGGTCGCTATACCAACGATCATTATTTTCTTACATCGTATCAGCTATATCAATGAAATCATGAAACAGACAGAGGAAATGGCAGAGGGACGCTTAAACAGTGAGATAAAAGTTCGTGGTAGATCCGTTTTTGCGAAGCATGCTGCTAATCTGAATCGATTGCGTGAGGGGGTTCGTATCTCTTTGTCTGAACAAGCGAAAAGTGAGCGTTTAAAAACGGAATTGATTACGAATGTCAGCCACGATTTAAGAACGCCGCTTACTTCTATCATTACGTATACAGATTTACTCAAAAATCCTGATCTAACGGAGGATGAACGCAATAGCTATATAATGATCTTGGATAAAAAATCACAACGTTTAAAAACATTGATTGAAGATTTGTTTGAAGTATCCAAGATGGCTTCTGGAAATATTGAATTGCAAAAGCAGAAGGTCGATTTAAATCAACTATTGCAACAAGCACTTGGTGAGCATGAAGAAGATATGGAAAAAGCAGATATGACATTCCGTGTCCATATAACAGATGAAATAGTAATGGCATATGTAGATGGTCAAAAATGGTGGAGAGTGCTGGATAACCTGATTATGAATGCCTTAAAATATGCAATGGAAGGGACAAGAGTATATATTTCTTTAGAAAAAATTGGTCAAGATGCTCAATTTGTCATCAAGAATATTACGAAATATGAACTGGGTGATCAAAACATAGAGGAACTGTATGAACGCTTTAAACGAGCAGATGCATCACGCCATACAGAGGGCTCCGGCCTAGGATTAGCGATTGCTCAATCGATTGTTGATCTGCATGGTGGCAGTATGGAAATAACGGTAGATGGTGACTTGTTTAAAGTGACCGTCACCGTCCCGATCGTTAGTTAGAAATAAAGGGAAACCTCACACAGTGGGGAGACTTCTCATCCCTCACTGTGGAACAATTGAACTTTTGCAGGAAGTGATGCCTAATTTGATCTTCTTACTTTTAACTGAGGTCTTGCAGTGGAATTCATAATGCCTTTAGTATGAAATACATTAAAAATAGAAGAAATTAATCGAAAACTATCCCGTAACTAAAGAATTTACATGTATTTCATCACTATAAGTCTTCCCATGTTGTTATTTTTTTCATAGCATACATTGCTTTATTTGCTTTTTGATAATAATGTGTCGCCTTTTGGTATTCTTCTCGTTCGCATAATAATGAGCCCAGTAGAATAGTGTATTTATAAACATTTGGGTAATCCTGATTTTGGTCGAAAAAGTTAATAGCGCTTATGAGCAGTCTTTCATCAAAGTGATTTTGTTGATGCGTTATTTGATAAATTTGAAAATGGTAGATATATTCTTTCACTTCCTCTTCAATATGATGCTTTTCAATCAGTTCCAATCCTTTTCTACACCATATTTCTACATTTTTTGCATTTTTAAGTTTTGAATATTCTTTTACTATGGAGTAAATGTTCATCAGATTATGAACAGGGTCCTTTTTGATAGCCAGGCTTTTTCTATAGTAAGAAATGGCCTCCTTTGAATTTCCTTCTAATGCATAACTATAGCCTAAATTTTGAAATATAATGCTATAGTTATTTTTTAAGTTATATTTTTCACATATATGATAACAATCATGAAAAATTTCGAGAGAGCAATGATAGTGGCCATTTTGAATATGTGAAAGTCCTAATCTGATAGAACAATTTACGATTTGCTGAGGATATTCTAATTCTGTGAATAATTCTAGAGCCTGCTGTGCATATTCGATGGCACTAAGTGTACGATATAGCTTATGATGTGCAGAGCTTAGCATGTAATAATACTCAGCTTTTTCGACCTTTGAAAGTTGGATTTTTGAAACAAATAAACTAGCTTTTTCGAGAAAAGATAATCCGATTTGATATTGATGAAAACGATAGTAATAGAGAAAACAATTTCCATAATAGAAAAATTTTTGCCGGTCAGTTAGGTTTTCTTCCACTGCTGAAAATGCTTTGAGGAGGGGATCTATTTTTTCTAAGGGCTCCTTGGCCAATAAAAACATTCGAAGTAATCTTAAATTAAATGTATAGAAATTTTCAACACTGCTAAATTCGAGATTCATGGATCGATAATAATTTAGTGTTTTTTTTATTTGTAATGGATCGCTTGTCATAAGTGCATTTTGAATGATTTGATAGCTTTCTTTCATAAATTGTTCTTCATCCACATTGAGGTAATGCTCTAGGTTTACTTGCAAGCGGTTGAGGAGTGCATTTTTAACTTCATCTTGAGGGATTTGTTTACCACTTTCAATTTTACTTAAATAAGAAGTAGAACAAATATCTTGGGCTAATACTTTTTGTGTTATATGCTGTTTCAAACGTTCTATTTTTATGATATTTCCGATATTTTGCATGATAAACCTCTCAGCTTTTGTACTGTTTTTAGAATTATTGCATGATTCAAACAGAAATAAAATCGGCTGAAAGGTCTATTTTGCTTATTTAATTTACAATTTTGTGAAATTTTTATTATATAATGGAAAATTTATGGAAAATAAACTCATACTTTTAGCATTGCTATAAGTTATGTGAGTTAGTCTTTTGGCTTTTACCATCTTTAAAATATAAGGAGAAAAGCACCTTTTGTGTGAAGATTGTTTTATGTATATATTCTCGTATTTATCATACTTAGTGTTTTGACCGAATTCGTCTTTTACAGACAGCAGATTTTAAAGTTATTGGGAGCATACTGCTTGTTTGTAAGGAATAAATAGCTAGGCTGATGCGCACTCAGTCTCTAGACCTAGATGAAAATCCATTTCTAGCCCGTTTGGACAAACTAAATTTCTACGTATTATAGAGGTACAAACGAAGGGAGGAAATAACCAATGAAAAAATTTGGTTTATTCATCATCGGTATCACAGCCGCTATTACAATTTTATGTTCTCTAGGTGCTTTAGCAGGTTTAGCGATCTCAGCAGCGATCCTTTATGTGGGGATCCATTTCTATTTAAAAAGTACTTCCACTTTTTCAAAGATCGTGTGGGCACTTGTTGCCATCGCTGGATTACTAACAGCTACTGCAAATATCCCAGGGTTCATCGGTTTAACTGCAATTGTTATCTTATGGTACATCTTACGCAAATGGGATGGATCAAATAATCAACAATCTTTCGTAGCACCAAAATCAGATGACCCATTCACCAATTTTGAAAACCAATGGAAAGAACTAACAAAATAACAGGGGGTACCGAAAATGGTCAACTTATTACAACGTTTAAAATATTCTATTGAAGCAGATCTCAATCAATTTTTTGATAAGAAAGAAGAAAAAAATCCAATCGCTATGTTAAACCAATATATTCGCGAAGCAGAAAAACAAACAGAAGAAACTGGGAAATGGTTAGAAAGACAAAGTACTTTAAAACAAAAATTAGAACAAGAACTTGAAGTAACAACCGAGATGCTTGCTAAACGAACGAAACAATTAGATCTCGCCAAATTAAGCGGTGAACAGGATTTAATCAGCTTTGCAGAACAAGAAATTCAAGCTTATGAACAACGCAGTATGGTGTTGCAAAATAGCATCGACAAAACAACGGAAGAACTATTTGGGCTAGAACGTAAATTTGAAGAGATGAAACATAAAATCAAAGATATGAAAGTTCGCCAATTACAGCTTATGGGAAAGGAAAATGTCGTTCGCGCACATCATCAAATGGATCACGTCCTACATCCAGAAACAGCGGGCAATATTAGTGAAAGACTTGAAACATTTGAAGCAATGGAAAGCTATATTGAACACCTTGGTCAAAAAATCGATCAGCAGCATGAAATTACTTCTATGGAAGAGCGCCTTGCACAACTTGAAAAACAAACAGTGAAAAAAGAAATACTTGAATTACCACAATAACTAGACTTCCACAGGACGATCGTTATACTAAAAAAGAGAAGGAATTCCTTCTCTTTTTAGCTTATAGTGAAACTTCTCGCAGTTGGGATTTTCTTCATCCCCCACTGAACCAGATGAACTCAGGTTAAAAGCGCCACATCCTGTGGCAACACTTGAGTGACCAACATCTTGTTGGCCCGAACCAATCGGGGTATATACAGGCAGTGAACCCCCACGTATCCTTGTCTTATGTGGAAGATTTGAAATGGAGAGTCATAGTCATACTGCCTGTTGATGCGGGATAAAGTGAAACTTCCCCCAGTGGGTTCTCTTCATCCACTGGGGGCTAGTAGAACCAATCGGGCATATACAGGCAGTGAACCCCCACGTATCCTTGTTTTATGTGGAAGTCTTGAAATAGAAAGTAGTCATACTACTGCCTGTTGATGCGGGATAAACTTTTAGGAGGGGACATCTATGATGCAATTCTCAACAAACAAACTAACCATGCTTATTATTGTTGCATGTCTACTTGTTTTTATAGAAGCAACATTTTTTGAAAATGGCAGTATTATGTTTGTGGTTCTCGGCGTATTTTTTATTTATATAAGCATGCGGAAAAGACGAAAGTGGCTTTTTTGGTCTGGCATCATCTGTATAGCGATCGCGCTTATGTCCATGTGGAGTTTGCGAATCATTGTTATAGTTACATTGTTTTATATATTATGGCAACTAAAAAAGGGAGATCCTATTCACCTATCATTTTCGAAGTCATCAGCACAGCAAACAATAGATCAACCTGTTAAAAATAAATTTTTTTCATTTCAAAGCACACCATTGCAATCCTACGAATGGCAAGACGTGCATATTCAGAGTTTGGTAGGGAACTTGCATATTGATACGACACAAACAGTTTTACCGAAAGGAACTTCTCTCATCTCGATCCGTCAAGGATTTGGAAAGGTCAAAATTATTGTCCCATATGAAATACCTGTACGGCTTCATTACAATACATTTATTGGGGATGCTAAATGTTTTGAAAATACTTATTCCCGAATATGGAATGACACGATTACGTTGCGGGATGGATATGAACATATCGAGGAAGCGTCTACTGAATTGATCATTTCTGTGTCAACATTATGTGGAGATATCGAGGTGATTCGTCAATGACAAAACTTCTTGCACGAACCATTAGCACCTTCCTATTCGAAATCATCATACTTGCTATCATCTTCTTTATGCTATACGGGACAAAACTGTCGAGATGGGAAATGCTTTGGACATCACATTATTGGAATTTACCAATTGCTATTTTATTTGTTACCTTATGTTTTATATTTAGTATTTGTATTGCGATGTGGAGCATTTTTTTAACTCGTCAAAAAGAACAGCAATTTGAACAAGCTTTACAAAATGTATTAAAAAGCGACAATGTCCCACAAGAAACATTTGATGTCAATGTAAGCCTGCAAAAATCATTGGCCATAACAAGAGAATTAATCAGTACGCAGCGCAAGAGTTTGCAAAAACTAACAAATGATAAAGCTGTCAACCAAGATCAAATGATTCAAGAGCGAATTATTCAGGAACGGCAACGATTAGCTAGAGAATTACATGATTCAGTTTCTCAACAACTGTTTGCTGCTTCTATGTTACTATCAACAGTAAATGAAACCGCATCGGAAGATTTACCTGAGCATACGAAGAAAACACTGCTTCAAACTGAACAAATTGTTCAACAGGCACAACTGGAAATGCGAGCGCTATTACTTCATCTCCGCCCTGTCGCATTAAAAAACAAGTCCATTATGCAAGGATTAGAAGATTTATTAGTTGAATTACAACAAAAAGTAACATTTAAGATTCAATATCGTCTAGAAGAAGTACATTTATCAAAAGGGGCTGAGGATCATTTATTCCGCATCGCACAAGAAACTTTATCGAACACATTAAGGCATGCGAAAGCGACCGAATTAGAATTATTGTTAGTTGAACGCAATAAACGTGTTATTTTTCGTGTACGTGATAACGGTGTTGGCTTTAGAATGGGCAATGAAAAGGCAGGATCTTATGGTTTACACAATATAGAAGAACGTGCAGTTGAAATTGGTGGAACCTGTAAAATTGTCTCTGTCCCAACACAAGGTACAGTCGTCGAAGTACAAATACCCGTAGAGAAGGAGACGTTAAAAGATGATTCGAATTCTATTAGCTGATGACCACGAGATGGTACGTATCGGCGTATCTTCATACTTACAAGCACAGCCTGACATGGTGGTTGTGGCGGAAGCTTCAAATGGTCAAGAAGCTGTCGACCTAGCATTAGCACATCGTCCAGATATCATTCTAATGGATATGGTTATGCCTATTATGACGGGCGCTGAAGCTACAGAAGCCATTATCAGCCAATGGCCAGAAGCTAAAATCATGATCGTCACCAGTTTTTTGGATGATGATAAAGTCTACCCGGCTTTAGAAGCTGGAGCTATTAGCTATCTACTAAAAACAACAAACGCCAAACAAATTGCCAATGCTATTCGAAATACTTATAATGGTCAACCAATATTAGAACCAGAAGTAACCAATAAAATGATGCAAAGGATGCGCCATAAAGAAAAACCGCTTCATGAAGATTTAACAGAACGTGAATATGAAGTCCTTTTATTAATGGCTCAGGGTAAAACGAACCAAGACATCGCAGATGAACTATTTATCGCTTTAAAAACAGTTAAAACACATGTTAGCAACATCCTTTCAAAATTAGAAGTACAGGATCGTACCCAAGCAGTTGTTTATGCTTTTAACCATCAACTCGTTAAAAGCTAATGCCGTTTTTTAAGTTTGAAAATGACAACAAAAGCTTTCGAATATTTACGAGGTGATTGAAACTTTTCTTCAGAAAAGGGGACTACATGGATGCGTAATAAAGTAGTGATCGGTGTCATATTTTGGGTCATATATAATGCTATTGTTTTTTATCTTGGTTGGAATGTATACCAATGGTTGAGGATCGTATTTCATATGGATTTCCCAATTGTTTTTTCAATTATTTGGTTGTATTGTGCCTACAGTATCGTGCTTAGTCATATCGATCAACGTTTTCGGATGACAAAGGTAGTGAGTTGCTATTGGATGATTATAATGGAGTATGGTCTATTGTTATTTCCAATCGCCAATTTGTTGTTATGGTTCATCCCTTCTATACATATAATTTGGATAGGCTATATCATTTTCGGTCTATTTGTTGTGATCATTGGGTTTGGTTCATATATGGCTTACTCACCAATTGTTCGAACCAAAACCATTCAAGTAAAAAAACAAAAGGGAGAAAAGGAAAGTTTTCGAATGGTGATTGCTTCCGACTTTCATCTCGGCATATTGTCCAATAAAAAACTTTTACAAAAATTTGTATCGAAATCGAATGCGGCTAAACCGGATCTTGTATTTCTAGTAGGGGACATTGTGGATGATCATCCTTATTGGTTTAGAGCCTATCGAATGGATGAAGTCATGAAAACATTGACTTCTACATATGGTGTTTATGGCGTATTGGGTAATCATGAATACTATGGTAAACAAATTCCATTATTTATAGATGAGATGAAAAAATCAGGAGTAAGGATTTTACAAGATGAAACAATTTGTATAGCCAATTCGTTTTATGTAACAGGAAGAGAAGATAAAACCAATAAAAATCGTCAATCTTTAGAACAATTATCAAAGAGGGCAGAGCATCAATTGCCATGGATTGTTATGGATCATACACCATCGGATTTAATAACCCCTGTCAAGCTTGGAGTGGATATACATCTCTCTGGTCATACTCATTTAGGACAAATGTGGCCGAATCAGTGGATTACACGTAAAACTTTTGAGTTAGACTATGGCTATTTATTGAAACAGACCACTCATATCATCGTTTCTTCTGGGTTTGGATTTTGGGGTCCACCAATTCGTACCAATAGTCGTAGTGAAATGTGGGTCGTTGATGTCGAATTAGTGGATTAACGAAATTTAATGAAACTTTAAGAAAGCTTTTCTTTCAATATGTTATGATAGTTTTGCTAGAAATGAGTGGAAGCTGGTCATTGGAATCTTTCTCGTTTTGTTATACTAATTTTTACTGCGCCAGTTTCGCTTGGTATATCAGGTAGGAGAGTTTACTTCACCTGATGAAAAAGTTCCACCTATACTTTGAGTAAGACCACTGAAAAAATCATTTCACCTCCGAAAGTTTGATAAAAATCAGCTTTAGTTAGCAAGATGAAAGAAAAGATGGATGAATATCCATAAAAATAGGGGTGTTATAGCTTTTCATTGACCTCGCTTTGTATAAAAGTGGAGGGACACTTTATCCCGCTTTAACGGGCAGTAAGTTTCACTTTACAAACATAAAAAGAATAAGGAGATACTATGGACTTTTTAGAGTTATTAAAATCCATTATTTTAGGATTTGTAGAAGGAATGACAGAATTTGCTCCAGTATCGTCTACAGGTCATATGATTATCGTGGATGATATGTGGTTGAAAACGGAGGAGTTTTTAGGAAAATCTTCTGCCAATACATTTAAAGTGGTTATTCAGTTAGGATCTATCCTAGCGGTTGTTGTTGTTATGTGGAAACGAATGTTAAGTCTTATTGGTTTATATCATTTTGAGGGACAAAAACCACATCATCGATTTAATTTGTTGCACGTCATTATTGGCGTTATTCCAGCAGGTGTTTTAGGCGTATTATTGGAAAATTTCATAGACAGCCATTTATTTGGCATTGAAACGGTTATTTTCAGTTTGTTCTTTGGTGCCCTATTCATGATTGCAGCAGATAAATTTGGACCCAAAAGACCAAGGGTTACATCACTTGACGATCTATCTTATGCTCAAGCCTTCAAAGTTGGCTGTATTCAATGCTTATCATTATGGCCTGGATTTTCCCGTTCAGGAGCTACGATATCAGGTGGGGTATTGCTAGGATTAGACCATCGTACGGCTTCGGATTTCACCTTTATCATGGCTGTACCGATTATGGCAGGTGCAAGTTTCATATCATTATTGAAACATGTAAATGAGATCAATTTTGATGATATGGGCTTTTATGTCGCAGGATTTATCAGCGCGTTCGTCTTTGCACTTATTTCTGTAAAATTCTTCTTGAAGCTTATAGCCAGAGTAAAATTAGTCCCATTTGCCATTTATCGTATTGTCTTAGCCATTGTACTTGCCATCATCGTGTTTATGTAATAGATGATTATAAGTACGAATTGTGCCAAAAATATTATCTGAAAAAGTAGTATGTGAGGTTTTCTCATATGCTGCTTTTTTGTATAATCATCTTTATCCATCTATGAATCCTTCGTTCTTCTCATCATATTTTCATAAAAACATGTTACGATAAAAGGCAGAATATTAGACTATTTCAATCCTGTTCATGGAGAAGGATATAAAGAAATTTGGCAGGTGAAGATGTTTGGCAGAACGGGAACGGATTTTGATCATAGAAGATGAAGAAAAAATTGCACGGGTATTGCAATTGGAATTAGAGTTTGAAGGATATGAAACGGGTATTGCTTATACTGGATCGGATGGACTTATTTTATATCGTGAACAGCAATGGGACTTAATTTTATTAGATATTATGCTGCCGGTTATGAGCGGGATTGATGTTTTAAAAAGAATACGAGCAACCGAATATTCAACGCCCATTATTATGTTAACGGCAAAAGATGAACTGGAAGACAAAGTAACAGGATTAGACTTAGGTGCAAATGATTATATTACGAAACCCTTTGAAATCGAAGAATTGCTGGCTCGTATCCGAGTGGCATTAAGATTTCAAAAGAAAAATCAAGCACCCAGCTCGATTCCTCCCAAAAAGGATCCCTTTTTACATGAATATGGTGGTCTTTCCATGCACGAAAAAACGCGGGAAGTGATTAAAAATGGTGTTTCCATCGATTTGACTCCTCGTGAATTTGAACTACTCCTATATTTAATCAAACATCCAAAACAAGTATTAACACGTGAACAAATATTAGATAGGGTCTGGGGATATGATTATTATGGAGATACCAATGTTGTTGATGTTTATATTCGATATGTACGTCAAAAGATAGATAAGGGCAGTAATCATCCACTCATCCAAACAGTGCGCGGTGTGGGGTATGTATTAAAGGAAAAAAACTATGAAGCTTAAAACAAAAATTCATATTTTCTCAACGATTTTAATGCTCCTTATTTTAGTTTTGATGACAATTGGCATCTATTTTATGTATGAGAAGATGGCCTATGATACAGAGTATAAACAATTATTAGATGAATCACAGGAGCTTGTAACGTCTATTAGTCAAACGAGTAATATCAACGATCCAGCAACTATTTTAAGAGCATACATTCCATCTAACGGTGCTATTCGAATAATGGATAAAAATGGTAAAATGATCGTCACTGTCCAATCAATGGAAGGTCTCGAGTCTTACAAGCCTAGATTGCAATTGGAAGATTACCAAGTAGAAACATATAAAGAAACGGCTATTTTGTCTTTTAGTGTACCAGTAGTATGGACGGATGGTTCTATCGTATATGTTCAAATGATGCAATCGATGAAAAGTGTAGCAAGCACGCTATCTTTGCTAAGGCTTGTACTGAGTGGAATGTTTATTTTAGCAGCTATCTTTGTTGTATTATCCAGTATGACACTAGGTGAAATCGTTCTGAAGCCTATCCAACGTTTAACAGCTACGATGAAAAAAAGTAGCCAATCAGGGACCTTTGAAAAAATTGATATACGAAAGCAAGGAAAAGATGAGTTGAGCGAAATGAGTCAAACATTTAACGATATGATGGCGCAGCTTGAACAAAATTATCGTAAACAAGAGCAATTTGTCTCGAATGCTTCACATGAGCTAAAAACGCCTCTGACAGTTATTGAAAGTTATGCAAGACTATTAAAACGTAGAGGCTTTGAACATAAAGAAATCGCAGAAGAATCAGTAAATGCTATTCTAAGTGAATCGGTTCGAATGTCTGAAATGATCCAACAAATGTTGGATCTTACTAAAAATAAAGAAAGAATGCCCCTGCAAAAAGAACATATAGATATTCATCATTTACTTCATCAAACATTACAGCAAATGCATCAAACTTATAATAGAAATTTTTATTTACATGGCGAGGGACCCGTATTTCTTACTACAGATGAACAGAAGATGAAGCAATTATTCTTTATTTTTCTTGAAAATGCAAGACGCTATAGCAGTGAGGACATCCACGTATATTTATCTGAAAATCCTATTGTAGTCAAAATTCAAGATAGTGGTGAAGGCATTGCAGAAGCACATATACCTCATCTTTTTGAACGCTTTTACAGAGTAAGTCAAGATAGAAATCGGAAAACAGGGGGAACCGGACTAGGTTTAGCAATTGCAAAAGAAATCGCTGAACAATTGAACATCGATTTAACCGTAGAAAGTACAGTAGGAATGGGTACGACAATGATATTAACTTTTAAAGAACAGGAGGAGCAAAATGTGGAAATATAAGCATTGGACACTCCTCACGTTCATCATACTCATCTTTGTTGCTATCTTCACCGCTTTCTTCATGTGGAATCACATGTCAAACAAAGATAAAAAATCGACTATAGAAGTTTATAAAAATATTGAAACAATGTATGGTGGAGAGATTACATCATTTGAAAATAATGGTGGTCAATATGCGATGGAGCTTTCAAAAAATGGTGCAGTCTATCATATTGAAGTGAGAGCAAAAGACGGTAAAATCCTGCACATGAAAAGAACAGATTTAGGGCGCTTAAAGAAAAGAGATTTACTTTCTAAAGAAAAAATCAATCGAATTATTCGAAAAAACTATGATGGAAATATTGTCAGTGAACTTTTAAATACATGGAATAATATAACAGTCTACCAAGTGAGAGTAACAAATCGAGATAAAAAATTGAGTATTATCGTTGATGCAGTTACAGGCGATATTTTATCGGAAACGCGTATAAATGCTCATTCGGAAAACATTGCAATAAGCAAAAAAGAAGCTCAACGAATTGCTAAGCAAAAAATGAAAGGGACTATTCAGCATACAAGTTATTTTGAAACAAGTAGTGGGGGCTATTATTTAGTAGAGATAAAAGCCAAAGGACATACGAAAACGTTCCAAATTCATGCTGTATCAGGAAAAATAATGTCGATCACAAATGATTGATCTTCTCATTAAATTCTCATCTTTTTCTACTAGTATTTTCATTTTCATCCTGTAAATTGTAGTTAAAAGGAGGGCGAAATTATGAAAAAGACGATAATTGCATTAGCGATTACGGGTTCTATAGTCATTTCAGGTGTTGTTGCGGTAGCAGCGCAAAACTCAAACAAGCAAGATGTTCTATCATCACAGGAAATTTCTAAAAAGGCTCTAAGTTATGTGAAAGGCAAAGTGTATAAAATCGAACTTGAGCAAGAAAAAAGCGGTCCAGTGTATGAGATTGATGTGAAGGGGACTAAGGCGGAGTACGAGTTAAAATTAGATGCTAAAACGGGTGAGTTATTAAAAAAATCGACCAAATATAATACGTCTAATCTAACAGGCAAGAAAATTGGTATAGCAAGGGCAAAACAAATTGCGCTGAATTCTGTTAAAGGTAAAATTCGGAAAGCAAAATTAGATAAAGAAGATAACATGTACGAAATCGAAATCATCAAAGGAAAATATGAATATGAATTTGATATTAGTGCTTATACAGGCAAAATCCTAAAGAAAGATAAGGAAAAAATAACATCTGCTAAAAAGGGTAACGTGATTAGTTTAAGAAGAGCCAAACAAATTGCACTCCGTTCAGTTAATGGAGTCGTGCAACAAGCACAATACAATCAAAACAATGGCTTATATGAAATTCATATTGTCAAAAATTCAAAAACATACAAACTAAATATTGATGCGCATACAGGTGCGATTATCAATCAGAGAGATGGCAATTCAGTATATACAGCATCAATTGGTAATATAATTGGGCTTGAAGAAGCCAAACAAATCGCTTTAAATGCTGTTGGTGGGGTAGTAACATCTGCCAATTTAGACAACGAAGATGGCGTTTACGATGTGGAGGTACAAAGCGGCGAATTTGAATATGAATTTGAAATCAATGCGCATACAGGTGCGATTGTTAAACAACAAAAAGAGTCTATTTCACAAACATTCGCTAGCATCGGAGCAAATACGATTAGTATGGAAAATGCCAAACAAATTGCTCTATCCAAAGTATCTGGAACGATATTGTCTGCAAACTATGAACAGACCAGTAATCTATATGAAATTTCAATCAGTGCCAATGGCTACGAGTACGAATTTGATATTAATGCACAAACTGGTGCAATCGTAAAGCAAGATCAAGAGCCATTAGAAAATACTGCGACTAACAATGATGCTGCCATCATCAGTTCACAAAAAGCATCCCAAATCGCACTATCAAAGGCAAAAGGGACAGTTACGAAAATCGACCTTGAAGAAGGTATATATGAAGTAGAAGTAAAAGATGGCACATATGAGTATGAGATCGAGATCGATGCAAAGACAGGAGATATCCTAAGCTTTGATAAGGAATATGAAGACTAAAAAGTCTAAGAAGAGGATAGGTGGGTAGTCAACTGCCTGTAAAAGCTCGATTGTTAATACTTAAGGGGACAATCTGCAAATATTCGTTGCCATTTAACTTGGTGAAAAATTCAACATATAAAAGAATGACAGTTCATTGTAGAAATGAACTGTCATTCTTTTTGCTTTTACCAGAGTTTAAAGCCTTTCGAGCCTAATGGAGAATTTTCGATAATACTATAAATAGGGAATGTATAAGCGATAAGGATTAAAGCAGTTAATACGACGATCCAAACTTTGAAATTTTCTAAAATTGGCGGTGTCCGTTCAGCTTGTGGGGCTACTTCTGCGATAGGGAAATCCTGCTCACCTTTAGGTGCAAACCAAATGAGTTTTACACTGATGTAGAGGAATAAAACAATTCCTATGAATAGGAAAGTACCCCCAACTGCTTCAGCCAACTGATAGGAAGCCCAAGTTTTTGCGATTTCTGCTCCACCATAATCAGAAAAGGTGGATCGTCTAGGTGCACCCGTCAATCCTTCAAAATGCATTCCGAAAGACATGATCGCCATACCAATGGCCCAACAAACCGTTTGAATAATACCTAATACATTTAATGACGATGTAAAAGTGCGTCCCGTTAAATGAGGTATCAGCCAATAGGAAGCTCCAAAGAGAGTTAAGATAACAGTAGTCGCAAGGGTTAAATGAAAATGTCCAGTTACCCAAATCGTATTATGGACAACTTGGTTCATTTGGAAAGAAGCATTGATGATACCACCTGCACCACCGGGAACAAAAGCTAACATGCCAACAAAAGGTGCAAAAAAGCGAGCATCTTTCCATGGTAGCTTCCTTAGCCAGCCAAACAATCCTTTGGCTCCAAGTTCACGCCCACGCATTTCAAATGTCGCCAGCATTGAAAAGGCTGTGATCAAGGATGGGATAACAACCATCATTGTTAAAACAACTTGTATATATTTAGAAAAGCTATCGATACCAGGTTCGGTTAATTGATGATGTAGTCCAACTGGAATCGAAAACAATACGAACATGATAAATGATAAGCGAGCCAAACCGTCAGAGAATATTTTACCTCCAATGATCTTAGGAATGACGCAATACCAAATCATATAGGCTGGTAATAGCCAAAAGTAAACAAGCGCATGCCCAAAATACCAAAAAAGTGTTCGAGTTAATAAAACATTTACACGCTCTATGAATCCTAATGACCAAGGTAATAGGAAGAAAACGACTTCGATGGCAACCCCTAATGTTGCAACAAACCATAATAGACTATTACAAACTGCCATATAAGACATTAACGGAGAAGTTTGATGTGGGTGTTCTTTTCGCCATTGTTCCCATCTCAAGCAATGTCCCAGACTGTCAATCCATGAACCAACAACGACAAGTGCTAATCCTAGATAAAAGATCCAATGTGCCTGCAATGGAGCATAGAAGGTGTAAAGGACGGAGGCTTGATTGGTCAAGATCATGATGGAAGCCATAATTGTGCCGATTGTCATCATCCAAAAACCGATCCACCCGATGATCCTTTGTTTAGTTGAAAGCGCTCCTGAGGTTCTACTCACAGACGCTGCTTGAAAGCCCATGATAAAAAAGGTGGTGAAGATAAGTGCTAATAACACGCCATGAATCGTTAAAATTTGATAATACCCAAATGGTGCTGGAAGCTCAAAAAGTCCTGAGCGAACAAGCACTTGCAAGAGTCCAGCGGCTCCTCCTAGAAACAGTGCAAGAAAAGCTACATACATATGTGCCATCACCAAACGAGCATCTTTTTCATTTACCTTCAAGACGCCTGGTGTTTTAGCCGTAAATTTTTCTGTTGGTTTTTGTTTTTGCTTTCTCATTTAGAATCCACCACCCTTAACATAGAATGCATTTGAGCATGACCTACACCACAATATTCACTACAAACAATTAAATAATCACCGGCCTTATCGACTGTTGTGGTGTATTCAGAGATATAGCCAGGCTCTGCCATCATGTTGACATTTGTTCCAGTTATTTCGAATCCATGAACCACATCTTTTGAAGTAATGATGAATTTCACTTTTGAACCAACAGGCACCTTCAATTCAGGTGGATTATAATAGAATGCTGAAGCTACCAATACGACTTCATAATCCCAATCCTTTCCTGATACCTTATGAACACCTGGTTTGTTGAATGGAGCTATTTGTTCCACTTGTTCATAGTTAATCGTTTTTTTGGCGCTTGGTGGGTGACTTCCATAATGGAATGCCATAATACCTGTAATTAGAAGGAAGATCACAAGAGAGGCTCCACCAAATATCAGCCAGTATCTTTCATATTTATGCAGATGCATTTAGTTTCCTACTTTCTTCTTGATTTAGAAACGATCAAAATACAGGTTTAATACTAGTGACCAAACTACTATAATAAAAATCCCCAGAACTACAACCAAAAAGAGAGTTCCTTTCAGATTTGCATCTGGTTGTTTTTTGTCTCCCATAATCTAATTGACCTCCATACTAAATTTTTATTCTGTAAATAGACAGTAAGCCTCGACCGACGCAAGATTTCAAGAATTCTATAGAAGATAGGAAAAGGAATCCACCACCAGTAAAAGTTCAATCTGAAGTACAAGTGATACTATAGGTAGCCTGTGTTCCTTTTACTCTTAATGGAAAAAACTTTACTGAAGGAAGCTTGCTTTATCTCACATAACAGGAAGTACCTCCACGCCAAAATGCAAGTCATGAGCAGACGATAAGTGAAGGGTAAAGAAAATCCCTACTGTGTGATTTTATTGGAACCTATTACAGGAATCTTTGCCTACATACTTCCCATTTTGGGAAAAAATCATTCAAAAAGCTGTTATTTAGTAAGTGAAGCTACATGATAGGGATACATGGGGGCGATTTCCAAAGAAGCTTTGTTAGAGGTTTCATTAAAAAAGTATCCATTTATATTAAATTGGAGATATGCACGATGAAGCAGAACCTTAGAAAAAATAAAAGCTCTCCATTATTGTTGTAATAATGGAGAGCAAATCATTTAATTTATTCCTTTATCTTGCACTAGCAGGAGTACGGTTCCTACCTTAGTATGATAGGGATCAACTACCTGAAAAGAACAATTGATTCAATTACCCTTCGGTGAGGGCCGACAAGAATCTTACTAAGGAAGCGTTCCTCTTATTGTAGAATCCGAGCTATTGATTTTTTTAGTTAATCATCACTAAACAAGTCAAATAAGCCACCGATACCTTTTTCATCGGTAGAGCCTCCTGGTGTTTGAGGAGCCGCTGCGAATACTCGGCTCGCTAAGCGACTGAATGGCAATGATTGAATCCATACGGTCCCTGGTCCATTAAGTGTTGCAAAGAACAGGCCTTCACCGCCAAATAACGCAGTTTTTACACCACCAACGGCTTCGATATTGTAATCCACAGAGCTTGTCATGGCAACGAGACAGCCTGTATCGACACGCAGTTTTTCTCCTGGTTGAAGTTCTTTGCGAACGATTGTACCGCCAGCATGAACAAATGCCATGCCATCACCTTCTAATTTTTGCATGATGAAACCTTCACCACCAAAGAAACCAGTACCCAATTTTCTTTGGAATTCAATTCCTATGGAGACACCTTTGGCCGCTGCAAGAAAAGCGTCTTTTTGGCAAATGATTTTGCCATTAAGGGTACTCAAATCCATTGGAATAATTTTGCCGGGATAAGGGGCTGCAAAAGAAACATGTTTTTTGCCATCACCCTCATTAGTGAATGTAGTGATAAATAAACTTTCGCCAGTAATTAAACGTTTACCAGCACCCATTAGCTTACTCATGAATCCACCACCGCCACTTCTTGAACCATCACCAAATACAGTTTCCATACGAATACCGTCTTCCATCATCATCAAGGCGCCAGCCTCGGCAATAACTGTTTCATTTGGATCTAGTTCTACCTCAACAAATTGCATATCATCGCCATGTAGTTTGTAATCAATTTCATGATTATTCATTTTAATACCTCCGAATCATTTGATGACCTCAATCTAAGTATAAATACGTAGTAAAAATAAAAAAAGTTTCAACTTTTTAAACTTATCGTTAATTGTAAAAAAATTAAATCAATTTCATAATGTAAAATTCGGATAAAAAACACGAACATTTTAAATCAACATGAACATTAATATTCAGAAATTTTTGTTCCGCTCCAGACGGCGCTTTCCACGGGCTTGGCTTCAATCTCCTCGGGTCGACACGATGTTGACCCCGAAGCCGTTGCCACAGGACGTGGCGAACTTAGGCTTTGTCCCTTAAATTGTTCCTGCGGGGCTTTCAGCTCAAGCTTTTCCCGTAGGACTTTGAATAAACTTCCTGAACTAGCACCGCACGAAGAAAATGCATGCATTTTCGAGGAGTCGCCGTCTTCCGCTCCACAACTATAAAATTAGCTATTATTAAATGTTCGTATTTTTTAAGAAGAAAATGATTTATGGAATTTATATAAAAATTTAATAAGCATTCACGCTTTCATAATTACGTTTTTGCATGAAATTTTCTCTAAGGAGGTTCCTTATCCTCTACTGGGTATCTATGGAGCCAATCAAGCTTAAAAGACAGTGCCTCCATTATTTTCTACTTCATGCCTGAGTCTTGAGGAGGAGGTCGCCTATTGCCTGTTACGAAAGTAAAAATATAGAATTTCTCTGCGCTATTTGTATATGAGGAGTTGAGGGATGGTCATGGAGAGTTATGAGGGCATGAGGTCATACCGTTATGCATAGAGATATAAAGAGCACTTAGAAAAGCACAAAGTTATACAAGTGACATCAAATAAGGGGAGGTATATAGTATGAAGATTGTCGTATTAGGTGCTGGTTTAATGGGGAAAGAAGCTGCTCGTGATTTAGTAAAAAACCCTAAGGTTGGGAAAGTTTTTTTGGCCGATTTAAACGTAGCACAGGCACAGCAATTTGCAGATACACTTCAAACGAATAAGATTGAGGTCTTAAAGTTGGATGCTACAGATGACCAACAGCTTAAAATCGTGATGTCGAAGGCAAATGTTGTCGTGAATGCACTATTTTATAAGTTCAATGAAAAAGTGGCTCGAACTGCCATTGAGGTAGGGGTCCATTCTGTTGATCTCGGTGGGCATATCGGAGGAATAACAGATGAAATATTGAAGCTGAATCCTGCGGCAAAAGCAAAAGGATTGACACTGATCCCGGATATAGGCGTTGCACCAGGGATGGTCAATATTTTAGCTGGATTAGGTGCTTCTAAATTGGATAATGTAAAATCGATCAAAATTTATGTAGGCGGTATTCCTGTTGAGAAGGAGCCACCTTTAGAATACAATGTCGTCTTTTCGTTAGAAGGTGTTTTTGATCATTATACAGATCCATCCCATGTTGTTCGAAATGGGGTATTGCGTGAAATTCCATCCTTGTCTGAAGTTGAACCTTTCTATTTCAAAGGATTCAGTGGGCTGGAAGCGTTCCATACATCAGGGGGATTATCGACATTGGCGCAATCTTATCCAGGTGTTCAAACATTAGAATATAAAACGGTCCGTTATGCAGGACATGCGAAAAAGTTCCAATTATTAGTGGACTTAGGCTTAACAAGGAAAGATACAGAAGTAAATATTAATGGTCAAACGGTGAAGGTAAGAGATGTGTTGCGAGAAGTATTACAAAGTAAAATTGCGCTCGGCAATAAGCAAGATGTTGTTTTATTACGTGTCGTAGTCAAAGGCGAACGTAATGAGGAAGCAGTGACCTATGAATACGAAATGATAACGTATAGAAATCAAGAAAATAATGAAACTGCCATGGCTTTAGCAACAGCAAATTCTATTTCAGTAGTTGCGCAGTTAATAGGGGATGGCACTATTAAGGAGCGGGGAGTGTTACCACCAGAAAAAGTTGTCCCAGGAGAAGCCTATATTCGTGAAATGAAAAAAAGAGGTATTACGATTACGGAAACAAAGCACCGTTCTACAAATATCGTGAAGGGGTAAGAGGAAGAGAAAAAAAGGGCATCTAAAAATTCAAAATTGAATTTTTAGAATGACCCTTTTTATTTTTTCTTTTTCATCTTATTAAGTTCGGAAACCGTAACAAATGTATATCCTTCTTTTTCAAGATAAGTAAGTACTGCATCTAGTCCATTCGCAGTCGGCATATGGATATCATGCATTAAAATAATAGCTCCAGGATAAGTATATTGTTTAACATAGGCTAGCAGCTTGTGTGCATTACGATGCTCCCAATCTCTTGTATCGACATTCCATAAAATAACAGGTAGTTTTGTTTGTTCTCGAACTCTTTTGTCACATGATCCATAGGGAGGTCTAAAGACGGTTGGATTATGACCAGTTGCTTTTTTGATGGCCTTGTTTGTTCTAGATATTTGACTCTTAATTTTTGCATTTGAAAGTCGTTTTAAATCAGCATGTGAATAGGAATGATTGCCAATTTCATGTCCTGCATTGGAAACTTGTTTAGCTGTTTTTGGATGCGCATTCACTTGAGTGCCAACCATAAAAAAAGTTGCCTTTGCATGATGCTTTTTTAATATCTTTAATACTTTGGGTGTTACAGAATCGCTTGGACCATCGTCAAATGTTAGCGCTACAAATTTTGTCGGCTTTTTCTTAACCAATTTTTTGATTTCTACTTTATATGGCTGTGCAAGTATGTTATTAATAGAAGATAAAGGAATATGAACCGCTTTAATTTTGTCTATATTTTTAGATAATGCGCGACCATCATAGTAAACGGTAAATGTTTTGTCGGATAGAGAATATTTGGCGAAATTTGTCCAAATAGGTTGAGTCGATTCTTGAATAATGGTTGTTTTCATTAATTTTTTTAGCTCGGTATCTTTACTCATCTCTTTTTTGACAGCTTGTGATAATGGAGTCAAATTTTTTTGAGATGGAATCACATCTTGGAGCAAGATTTGCTTTTTATTTTTTTGATCATACGTAAAAGTTTTTATACTTTTTTGTTTAGAGTCTATACCATTGTATAGGGATTGTGTTAAAACAAATGAGTAGTAATTTTTTTTATGTACGATCGTTTTGTATGAAATCGTTAGACTGCTGGCAAGCTTGTCGTCCTTATGGAGTAATTTTTCCATATCCTTTAAATATTGATCGCGAACTGTATGTATAGTATCTGTTACAGATTGGTTGAATGCTTTACTTGATGTACTAGGATATTGGAGTGTATAGGGCGCATTTTTATCGGATGATTTCTCAGTAATTATATATATACCATTATATTTTGTTTTTTCTTTCACAGCTTTCACAGCGTCTGATGATGTCGCTAATGCAATATTTTCGGGATCATTGGAAGAGATATCTTTATCTCTTGCACTAACTAGAAAGATAATAAGGGCGGTCAATGTTAGGGCGGAACCTATTAATATAAGATCAACCCAACGATGTTTCTTCTTAAGATGAATAGTAGCCACTTTCCAACGGCCTCCTTTATACTTGATGACTCTATTCTAACTTATTTGACATCAAAAAAGAGCAAGAAATTTAAAAAAATTACATTTTTATTAAAAAGTTTTCAAAAAAATTAAATTTATGTATGAGGTGAGAGGGAAAATGATTGAAACAACACAAGAAGAATTAGCGATTGATTGTTTTCTTCTCGCAGGGCGTTTGTTAATTCAAAGTGGTGCAGAAACGTATCGAGCAGAAGATACGATGCTAAGAATGGCAAGTTCTCAAGGATTAACGGATGCTCAAAGTTTTGTTACACCTACTGGCATTATATTTTCGGCAGGCCATAAAAGACCTACAAGGATTGCACAAATTTCGAGTCGTACAACGGATTTAGAAAAGATTGCCTTTATTAATTCTGTCTCCAGGAAATTAACAGCGGGTGCAATTACGCTCGAAGAAGCTTATGAAGAATTGATAAGAATCGAGCATACCAATCTGTTTTTTCCGATTTGGGTACAAGTTTTAGCTTCGGCAATTGCCAGTGGTTGCTTTTTAATTATGTTTAACGGCATATGGAATGATGTTCCATATGCTATAGTAATCGGTGGAGTTGGATATCTCATTTTTTTAGCGATGCACTTTTTAACAAAAGTAAAATTTTTTGCTGAATTTACGGGCTCGTTATTTGTGGGTTTACTTTCTGTTTTGGTGTATCAGGCAGGCTTAGGCTATCAGCTTGATAAAATCATCATTGGCTCGGTTATGCCGTTAGTACCTGGTCTGCCAATAGCGAATGCTGTACGTGATTTAATGGCGGGGCATTTTGTTTCGGGTGTTGCAAAAGGAATGGAGGCACTTCTAACTGCCTTTGCTATTGGTGCTGGTATAGCTCTTGTATTGTCATTTTAGGAGGAGTTTTATGGATTGGATCGTTCAAGGTGTTCTAAGTTTTCTAGCAACGGCAGCATTTGGTGTTATTTTTAATGCGCCTAAAAGAACATTGTTTCATTGTGGATTAGTCGGTATGACTGGGTGGATGATCTATTATGCCTTTATTCGCCAAGGTGTAGATGAAGTGTTTGCGTCATTTATAGGCGCTTTTGTCATTTCAATTGTTGCGCATATGCTTGCACGACAATTCAAAACGCCGATGATTGTATTTAGTGTGGCTGGAATCATTCCTCTGGTTCCAGGAGGGCTTGCCTATAATGCGATGAGAACAATCGTAGAGAATGATTATGCTAAAAGTATTCAATATGGTGCAAGAGTATTTATCATTTCAGGAGCCATTGTTATGGGGTTAGTGTTTGCTGAAGTATTTATGCAATTGATTTTTAATGCAATACGTAAAAGAAAGGCAAGATTGGCAAAGGTCTCTTCATAAATAAGCGGAGGTTTGTTTAAAATTTTGTTGTTCCGTTAGGTATTGGAAAAGGGAGGAACAGAAAGAGTCAGCGAATTTTCCTCATTCCTTTGCCAAATATTTGACATAGAATTGAAAATGCAAAAGGTACAATCCATCATCAAATCGATGCTGATGAATTGTACCTTTTGGCTTTTCGGATAGATCTGTTTTTAATTATAGTAATTTTTCGACTTCTGATGCTTCGATTGGATGGCTTACATGGAACCCTTGAATGGCATCACAATCGTATTCGGCGAGAAGATCTTGTTGTTCTTGTGTTTCAACACCTTCTGCCAGGACACGCATATTAAGTGATTTTACAAATTGTATAATACCTTGGACCAATTTTTGACTTTTTGGTTGATATTGAATAGAAGAGACAAATGTTTGGTCAATTTTGATTTGAGATAATGGTAACAACTGCATATAGCGGAATGATGCATAGCCAGTGCCAAAATCATCAAGCACAAACGAGATCCCATCATTTTGTAATTGTTTCATTTGTTTAATAATGGAGGTTTCTGCCTCAGCCTCTAATGCAAATTTTTCTGTTATTTCAATACGAAGTAATTTTGCAGGGCAACCAGTTTCTTCAAGGATTTTGCGTATCTGTTTGACCATATTTTTATCGCGGAATTCCCTAACAGATGAATTGATGCTAACCTTTATATCGATTCCTTTTTTGTGCCATTCAGCAGCCTGTTGACACGCATTTTCTAGCATAAAAGAACCAATATCATTGATCAATCCCGTTTCTTCTGCGATAGGGATTAAAACATCCGGTGCAACAGTTCCAATTTCTTCATCATCCCAACGAACTAAAGCTTCTACAGTTGTAATTTTTCCTGTTTTTAAGTCCAACTGTGGTTGATATAAGACTTTTAAATCTTTTTTATCTAATGCAACAAGCAGTCTTTTTTCAATGATTGATTTTGTATGTAAGGCTTTGTGATCAGCTTTTGTTAGGCTGACAATGCTGCCGCCGCCTTCAGCTTGCACTTTTTGAATCGCAGCATGTGAGGCTTTCATCAAATGTGTAAAAGAAATTTGATCATCTGGATATTTTGTGATCCCACCACTTATTGAAAGCGGGAGAATGGTGTTATTTACGTATATTGGGTGCTGTTCTAAGTATGTTAAAAAACCTTGGATAAACCATTCACCAAGCGGCGTTAGCACAACAAACTCATTGATATTTACACGGGCCATGGAACTATCTTGGAAATACATCTTCATTCTTTGCGTGAATTCTTGGAATATTATTTTTTCAGCTTGATTGTCATACAGCTCTTTTAAGGAGTAAAATTTATCGATGCTAAAATAGACAAAAGTAAAATGTTGATTGTTTGAAATCATTTTATTCACAATTTGTTCCAAACGATAACGGTTCATAAGTCCAGTTTCTTGATCGATATAAGCGATTTTTTCGAGACGATTTTGTAATCTCTTTTTTTCGGTAATATCGTTCTCTAATGTTAGAAAGCTGGAAAGTACTTTTGCAGAAGTATAAATTGGAATTGCGATCAGGTCTACCCAATAGGATTGACCATCTTTCGTAATTTTTTCAACTTCACCTTTCCATTGTTTTCCGTTTTGCAAGTCTTTCCAAATAACATCAGCTATAGATGAGCCATCTGCGGCTTGAGGAAACATTTGCCAGAAGCTTTTTCCAATTATTCGTTTTGGGGTCCAATTGCTATATTTTAGAAATAAATCATTCGCATATGTAATTAATCCTTCTTGATCGATAGAGAGCATCATAAAAGAGGATTCTAAACCTTCTCGGATGCTTGAAAACTCATTAAAGGATACGATTTCTCTTTGTTCTGCCGAAATCAATAAAAATTGACAATAAACGAAACGACTATTTTCAATTGTAAATGATTTAAATATAATAGGGACATTCATGCTTTCCCCTTTTTTAGTATGCAAAGCCATGGAATCGAGTTGTATTGAATCGACGGAGTGAATAATTTTTTGCCATAGCCCCTTATAAAAATTTGCTTTTTCTTTTTCCATAAAGGGAGTAAAATTTCCGAGTATTTCTTCCGCAGCATAGCCGAATGTCTTTTCTGCTTGTCGGTTCCAAGCAACAACTATACCTTCAGCATTCAAAATCATCATAGGATATGGTGTTTGGTTTAATACAGGATTTGCAGCTTGAAAAATTGTTTGAATATCATTCATGAATTCTACGTCTCCTTGAATTTTCTATATTATTATTATAGTAAATAGAAAGTGATAAGTCATTAGTAATAGAGAGTAAAGTGAAAAATATTTTTTTAGGACATAAGAATATGAAATTAATAATGTGTCATAAATTTTTTTGATAAATACAGTAATATATATTCATAAAGAAGGGATTCGTGTTGAGTAATACGTCATATAGAATGAAAGGAATTGTGATGATTATATCAGGCGCAATGCTTTGGGGCGCCACTGGTCCGATGATGGAATGGGTGCTGTCTCATAGCGGTTTGACCGTACCATTTATGTTAACAATTCGCTTATTTTTTGCTGGATTATTATTGTTAGCATATTTGATTGTCACTAAAAAAGATGTACTAACGATTTGGAAATATCCTGTATGGTGGAAAAAGCTTATTACTTTTGGCGTGTTAGGCGTGTTAGGTGTTCAATATACATTTGTAGCAGCGATCAATGCTAGTAGTGCAGTGTTGGCCACTCTATTACAATTTTTAGCCCCTATTTTTGTGGTTCTATTCGTGTCGTTTTCCAATAAAATGTTGCCGCCAAAGTACCAGGTTTTTGGTATATTAGGGACTTTAGTTGGTTTATTTTTGCTGCTGACCAATGCATCGATGGCGAATCTACTCGTTAGTAAAGAAGCACTTGCGTGGGGAGTAGGTGTTGGCATAACATTTGCCTTTTATACTTTGTATCCCGGTATTTTGATGAAAGAGTGGGGAGTACTGCTTGTAATAGGATGGGGAATGTTGATAGGTGGCGTCATACTAGGGATAGCTACGAATGTTTTGGGCTCTAATTTATGGTATATCCTTTTAGACCCAGTGGTTGCTGGCATGTTAGTGGGGATTATATTCTTTGGAACAATTGCTTTTGTTTTATTTTTGGGGAGTATGAAATATATATCACCAGTTGAAACAAGTATTTTATCAAGTATGGAGCCATTAACAGCTATGGTCATTTCTGTTTTTTGGTTTGGTGAAACACTTGCTTTGTGGCAAGCAATCGGCGTGGTGGTCATGCTAGTTTGTGTAACATGGTTATCTATCGAAGGAAATCGCCAACAAAAAGTAAAAGATGTCAGGCGTGTTGATTAGGAAAAAATAGGTGACAAATTTAGCATAATTCTATAAAAACATGTATTTTATCTCCATCTATGTAGATCTTCGCTGCGGCTTGCTCGAGTCCTCGAAAATGCAAGCATTTCCTTCGTGCGGTGTGATTCGAGGAAGAAAATTCAACGTTCCGCGGGAAAAGCGAATAGATGAGACCCCGCAGCGAAGCGATTAAGGAACGGAGTCTAAGGGCGCCACGTCCTGTGGCAACGACTCCGTGACCAACATCCTGTTGCCACCAGCGTTCGCCCGCAGGAAAGCGAGCAAGCCGTAGCGGGAATCAGCGAATACACTATATTTTGTGGGGAAAATTGGATAATCAACACGCTTGAAAAGATGTAGATAGTAGATAGCGATCAATTCCTAATAATCCTAGTTGATTCCAATGCATCAGTGTATAAGTACAGGTGTGCTGTCATGGGCTATCCTGTACTCTTTTTATAATGGATGAGGGGGAATAAGGTTTATCATTTTGAAGACGAATAACTATGGAATAATTAGATCATATGTTACATTTTGAATAGAAAGGGGCTTTCTATTGAAAACGATATTCCAATACATAAAAACATATAAAGTATCTGCTAGTATAGCTTTTATGCTTATGCTAGTGGAGCTTACTGTCGAACTTACACAACCATTATTAATTCGAAAGATTATTGATGATGGCATTGTTGAAAAAGATAGTCATACCATTTGGCTCTGGGGCTCTATCATGATGTTATTGGCATTGCTGGCTTTTCTTGCTGGAATCAGTAATTCCTTTTTTGCAGGATATGCAGCGCAAAACTTTGCATATGATCTACGTAATGCATTGTTTCAAAAAATCCAATCATTTACAATGACCACTTTTCTGCGCTTCCCTTCTGCGAGTTTAATCACACGGCTGACCAATGATGTATCTCAAGTGCAGCAAGTATTTTTTATGAGTTTGCGGATTATGCTTCGAGCTCCATTAGTTGTTCTGGGGAGTTTAATCATGGCATTTTATGTGGATGCATCATTGGCTATCTATTTAGGGATCGGGCTACCATTCCTCGCAATTTTTATGTTGATGATGGTCAAAAAGAGTATTGTCCAATTTTCAGCCGTACAACGGAGAGTGGACCGTGTTAATCGAATGATCCAAGAGAATTTACAAGCAATGCGGCTAGTGAAGGCTTATTTACGAGGGGTATATGAAGCTAGTCGTTTTGAAAAGGTGGCAAATGCATTAAAGAAGGATACTTCTAGTGCTTTGCGTTTAATGGAATATATTCAACCTATTTTACTAATTGTCATGAACTTGGCGATGTTGGTTATTCTATGGTTTGGAGCAGGACAAATTCAAAAAGAACAAACACAAATTGGTGATATTGCGGCAATTGTGAACTATACCATGCGTATAACAGGATCTTTTTCAATGTTTGCCTTTATTATTACTTTATTTTCTCGGGCTAAAGCATCAGCCGATCGTATGGAAGAAATATTGTTGATCGAGGATGGGGTAGAGAATGTTATTTTACATCCTCAAATAGAAGTACCAAGTAAAAAGGGCGAGCTCGTATTTGAAAATGTTTCTTTTCAATATCCACGAACGGATCGGTATGTATTGAAGAATATTTCGTTTACTTGTAAGCAAGGTGAAAAAGTGGCCATTATGGGCGCAACAGGTTCAGGAAAATCTACGTTGTTACAACTGATCACAAACTTTTATGAAGTTGAAGAAGGACGTATCTTAGTAGATGGGTTAGATTTGAAGGAATGGAATGTAGAAAAACTCCGTCAGATAATTGGCTATGTGCCTCAACGTGCACTGTTATTTACAGGAACCATTTTTGACAATATTACATGGGGAAAAACGGATGCAACGCTTGAGGAAGTGATGACGGCAACAAAACAAGCACAGATTCATGATTCTGTCATGCATTTTCCAAACAGCTATCAAACACGTGTAGGACAGAAAGGTGTCAACTTGTCTGGAGGCCAAAAGCAAAGATTATCAATTGCAAGGGCAATCTTGCGCAAGCCTGAGTTTCTTCTTTTTGATGATAGTACAAGCGCTTTGGATATAAAAACGGAGTCTGCATTATGGGATGCATTAGCTGATGAACGGGCGACCATGCTTGTTGTGACACAGAAGATTCAAACAGCAAAAGATGCTGATCAAATTATATTGTTAGAAAATGGTGTTCTTTCTGCATGTGGAACGCATGATGAATTGATGACAAGTTCCACTTTATATCAAAGAATTGCGCAATCTCAAGCAGATCTGGGGGAAAAGAGTGATGATTAAATCATGGCTTCAATCATATGTATATGAACCTGTTCTAACGAAGGAAGATATTAAGTCTTCAAAAAAGAAAAAAGGTGCACGAGCAAGTAATTGGCGAAAAGTATTAGGACGTATTTGGAAAATTGTTGATGAGCAACGAGGTTTGCTAGTCATCGTACTATTAATGGTCATTTTGAGTTCCATTTTGTCACTATTAGGTCCATATTTAATCGGTAAGATTATTGATGATCATATGATGAAAGGAGAATATTCAGGTTTAAAGGAAATGATTTTCGGTCTAGTATTTATCTATATGGGGCTATCCATTTCAATATTTTTGCAAAACTATTGGATGATTGGTGTCGCACAACATACAGTCTACCAAATGCGGACAGGACTATTTTCAAAGCTGCAACAATTACCAATTACCTTCTTTGATAAAAGACAGCATGGTGAATTAATGAGTCGGATGACGAATGATATGGATAATATTAGCTCGACTTTAAATAGTACGTTTATACAAGTATTTTCAAGTGTTCTAACATTAGTTGGGACGGTTGTAGTTATGCTGACGATGAGTCCATTTCTCACATTTTTAACAATGTTGATCATCCCGATCATGTTTATTTCTACTCGTTGGATTACAAGACGAACAGGAAAGTTATTTAAGACTCAGCAGCAAGCGTTAGGCGCACTGAATGGCATGATTGAGGAAACCATTTCCGGTCAAAGAGTCGTGAAGGCTTTTTCCCAAGAGCAGCGGATGATTGATGAATTTACAGAGAAAAGTGCTTATTTACGCAGAGTTGGTTATTGGGCAAATGTTTATTCGGGAGCGATTCCTAAAACGATGAACCTATTGAATAATTCAAGTTTTGCTATTGTTGCAGGAGTGGGAGGATTACTCGCGTTAAAGGGTTATGTTTCTATTGGGACAATTGTTGTATTTGCAGAATATACTCGACAATTTACAAGACCTTTAAATGATTTATCCAATCAATTTAATAATGTATTGTCTGCTATTGCTGGAGCAGAACGTGTATTTGCCATCATGGATGAAGAAGAAGAACAAGATCAAGGAAAAAATGAAGCGAAGCACACAATACAAGGTGATGTTAAATTTGAGGATGTATCTTTTCGATATGATGTAGAAGAAGATGCGCCAACTATTTCGCACATTAACTTCCATATCCAAAAGGGCCAAACAGCTGCCTTAGTTGGTTCTACGGGGGCTGGTAAAACAACGATCATGCAGCTGCTCGCTCGTTTTTATGATAGCCAACAAGGGAAAATTTTAATCGATGATCGTCCAATTCAAACAATGTCTCGTCAAAATTTACGTAGTCAAATGGCTTTTGTTCTTCAAGAACCTTTTTTATTTGAGGCAACCGTTAAAGACAATATCCGATATGGTCAATTACAAGCAACAGATGAGGAGATCATAGATGCAGCTAAAAAGGCGAATGCGCATGATTTTATCATGTCGTTGCCAGATGGTTATGATACCTTTTTAACGGCAGATGGAGGAGAAATTAGTCAAGGGCAAAAGCAATTATTATCTATTGCTAGAGCGCTAGTGGCCAATCCGTCCATCTTATTGCTAGATGAGGCGACGAGCAGTATTGATACAGTAACCGAATTAGCCATTCAAGAAGCATTAGAGCGATTAATGAAAGGACGTACAAGTTTAGTGATCGCGCATCGTTTAAATACAGTAAGAACAGCTGATCTTATCCTCGTTATGGAAGAAGGAAAGCTAGTAGAATCCGGAATGAGAGAAAAATTAATCGCTAAGAAAGGAATATTCTATCAAATGTTGCAGCAGTCCATTTTATAATGCAAAGCATCACTTATTGCTCGCTCCGAAGAGGTTCAGCACTTGTCAGTAGGAAGGCGAACAATCCATAGCGGAGGCCAGTTGGCAAAGGTTATTGTTATGGACAAAATGAAATCATGAAATGTTGAAAAAGAAAAGATACAATTCAGATCGACGTTGAATTGTATCTTTTCTTTTTGAAATAAGTTTTATTGTGGTGAAAGTTAAATGAGTTGTTTTGTGAATAGCCAACTGAAAAATAGCAACGATATCTGCTAAAAATAAACGGCTTTCAGGATTTTGCCCATTTTTTGAATCGGAAATTCCCCATTAATGGAGAGGCATAAGGCATAAAACGTTGTACAATAACAGAGATAATCAGCGGGATGATTAGACAAATCAATGTATACCCAAACAACCCATATTCAATGAAATCATTCATAAACTTATCTACTGATATATGCAGATACATGATGGCTATAGAATGCATTTCGATAAACTCTAATATCTTAAAGCGAATATACTTCGTTATCAATTGGAAAAATCCAAAAATGACAAGTAAAAATGCTATTGGAAGAGCTAGATCCAATATGGGATGACTATAACGAATAAATTTCATACTAAGATGATAGTCTAATTCCTCATTCCAAGTTAACCGCATGGCCATTAACGTGATGGCTATACAAATAATCCATAGTGGAAAGCGCACATGTAAAAAAATCTCTTTTGCATAGTAGCCGATTGCAAAATAAACGATCGCAATCAGCACAACATCTAAATCCCAAGGTACTAATATTGTTTGAGATGCTTCATCTACATTGCCACCAATAACATACACCACATAGAAGCTTTCAAGTTCGGCAAGTATATAACATAACATAAGGAACAGAATTTGATTTACTCGATTTAAATAGCGTGTCACAAATAAGAAGGCAATGTACGTAAAGAATAAGGTTGTGATAAACCAAATAACTCCGTAGGACCCTCGAGCAAAGCGTCCACCAAAAAGGATTGTAAGTAAATCATGTTTATAATAGTCAAAATCTACGGTCCCATTTATAAAGGCTAGTACATAGCGTAAACATGTTATGATGAATACAAAGAAAATATATGGGACTAATAATTGTATAGATCGTTTTTTTATGGATTGCCACATGCTGATATTAGAGTCTGCTGGTCTAAAAAATAAACCGCTGAGAACAAAAAAAGCGGGCATATGAAACCAGTAAATGTATGTTAGTAAAGGGTGGTCCAATTGTTCTGGTTCTGGATAATGTCCAATTACTACTAATATCATTAAAAAACCTTTTGTCGCATCGACCCAGGTTAATCTTTTCTTAGTCATTATTTCATCCTCCAGAGCGTTATTCTAAACCTTTAGTTTTAGGATTAAAAGTAGGAGAAAATAATATTTTTATATCATTTATATTTCAAAACGATTACAAAACGGAGGACTTATGGATGAATATCTTTTTAATGAGCGCTTCTTTTCCAATTGACCATTTAACCATTCAAGAAATGGAGGATTTAATAAAAATGGCAAATGCAAGAGATGAACAAGATGTTTCTTTTTTAATGAATACGAAAGATTGGAAAGATGATAGAAACACAGGTTTTGTTATCTTAGCATATAGCGAACAAGATCAACTTTTAGGATTTTTGGTTGCCTATGACTTATTTGGACTCAATACTTATGAATGGAGCATCGTTGTGCATCCCAATGTTCGTAGACGCGGAATTGGCTCTGCGCTTGTCCAAGGTTTACAAAATTCTTTAAAAGAACGAGGTGCTTTAGGTGACATGGCTTTGTCATTCACAGACGAAGTAGGACACCAATTTTTACATCAAACAGGATACGAGTACAATTCTTCAGAAGCAACATTACAAGCAGTTCCAGAAAATAATGATCTTACTAAAAACATTTTTGTTCGAACATTTAAAGAGGAAGACAAAAATCAACTAATTCAGTTAATGCAAGATGGCTTTGGGGATATGCCATATGAAACAGAAGAACTCATCTCTATTAATACGACTGTCCAAGGACGTACACTGTACATAATAGAACTCGACCTACAAATTGTCGCCACTGTTTCGCTAGTAGAAAACGATATGGGTATTTGGGTTACAGCGTTTACAGTAAAACAGTCACTTCGAGGTCAGGGGATTGGTTCAAGTGTTTTACAATGGGTAAAAAATGATGCATATGCAAGACATCAGCCAAAAGTGCTATTAGATGTCGAAATTGATAATAAGGATGCACTTAGTGTATACAAAAAAGCAGGATTTACACCAATACATCAAGTAGATTATTTCACAAGAACGTGAAAAGTATACAAAATTTACCCCACATTAACTTGTTAGTAAAAGGGATGAAAAGTAACGAATTGTGCATTGAAAAAGGCGGATGAGATCAGTCATTATGGAAAATTTAGGTTGATAAAAAAAGCTGTAGTATTAAAATAGAGATAGATGTATTTTAATAAACGTGATTAAATATAATTTCAAAATAATTCCTAATTTATGTATATACCTTTAAAGGAAAGACATATTATAGAAGTAGATACCATTTACTTTTAGGAGGGATTTTAATGAGACTACCCGCATTACAAAAAGTAGAAGTGTTACACAAGAGCTTGATCAGTCAAATTCTAAGCAAAATGGTAAGACGAAATTTAAGTAAGCTAGATAGTCAAAAAAAGCGTTATTATCCTATTTCTTATCGAAGGTAAAAAACATGGAAACATCATGAAGCTGGATGTTTCCATGTTTTTTTACGTACATTAACGAGTAGACAGCAGGATTCCAACTATAGATTTTAGCAAAAAGTAGGAGGATAAGGGAGGGATTCACTGTTTGCCAAATCAGATTGGTTTCGACTAATGTTCAGCGTGGGGATAAAGAAAATATCATGCTCTGAAGTTTTATTTTAAGATTTTAATAACAGGTCTTCTTTCTTAGGAGCCAACAAATGTAACTCATGCATGGCACGGGTCAATGCTACATATAAAAGTTTTCGGTCAATAGGTGTATCTCGGAATGGTTGATCTATAGTCGCAATGATAACAGCATCAAATTCAAGACCTTTGGCGAGATGGCTTGGAATGATGAGAAGAGCCTCTTGGTCGATTTCGGATGCCTCTGATAATGTTTGTACTTTTATCTTTGTTTTTTGCAATGCTTTTGTTGCTTTTTTGACCTCGTCTGTTGTTTTACAAATAAGAGCAATTGAACGATGACCTTTAGCTCGAATTTGTTCATACATTTCAACGATTTTCGCCACATCAAAGTTTTCCATTTTATAAAAAGTAGGGTCTTCTCCATGACGAACAACGGGTTCTACTAAAGGTAAATGATCATCCATTTTTGCTAAAATATTATTAGCAACTGCCATGATTTCAATGGTCGTCCGATAGCTTTTTTGTAAGGTTTTATAGCTAGCTCTTGGAAAGAGTTCACGTACAGGAGCCCAGTCTGTCAATGAACGATAGCTATGAATACCTTGTGAAAGGTCACCAACCATTGTGAACATATCTGTTTCGAGGCCTTCCTTTAAGGCAGCCAGTTGGAATAAACTATAATCCTGCACTTCATCGATGAAGACGACCTTCATCTTCCATTCATCTTTTATCCCCTTAATCTTGGCGTGTAAATAAAAAATTGCAGCCAAATCCTCTAAAGCCCACACCTCTTTCTTGTGAACTTCCTCAAACTGATTATGCTTTTCCTCTGACCATTCAGGTGCTAATTCTTCTTGTAAAACTCTATTTGTCAAAAATTCGCGATAAAGTGCTTTAATTTTATATTTTTCAAAGCGTTTCATATAGCGTGTCACAACGGTTTTTGATTCCTTTTCAACGGCGGGGAGCCTTTCGTCACGTTCATCAATCCATTTTGTTACAACTTCTTTTCGTTTTGCATCATCATGGATACCAAATAATGCTTTATCTAAAACAGCATCATAGCGTTTTTTGAGCGTATAAAGGATTTGCTTTCGTTTTTGACGAACATGATTTTGCATGACGGAACGAATTTTGGCTAGCCTTTTTTCTAAAGGTAAATAATTGTAATCTTCGAGAAATAGTCTACGCAAATGAGAGGCTTTTAAAATGCGATATTTTTCAATGAAAATATCTTCAAATTGATCTGCTATTTCACGTTCCATTTTGGCAATATATCGTGCCATAATATCTCGATATTCAAGTGTTCCTTTCATTTTAGATACCCATAGCATTGTTTCATCAATTTCATCTTGTTGTAAGATGTCTTCGAGTTGTTTGTTTGGATCTTGGAGCTTCAATTTGATATGGGTAGCATTTTGTACATATTCGGCAAAGGTTGTTTGACAAATTTGTCCAACGCCAAGTTCTGGTAATACATCCGCGATATAATCGATAAATAATTTGTTTGGGGCTAAAATCATTAAATCTTGTGCTCGGAAGTGTTCTCCCATTGTGTATAAGAAATACGAAATCCTATGTAGGGCAATCGTTGTTTTACCACTACCAGCAGCACCCTGAACAAGGATAGGCTGCTTCAAATGTGCACGTATGACCTCATTTTGCTCTGCTTGAATCGTTGAGACAATTTCTGTTAAGCGAACATCCGCCTTCCCAGCTAAAGCTTCTTGTAACAGCTCATCATTTGTCGTGAGGTCGATATCACGGATCTCAAGTAAACGACCCTTTTCAATTTTGTATTGTCGCTTGGAAAAAAGGTGCCCCTCATGTTCCTCGCCATTTACTTCATATGTTAAATCACCAAGTCGTCCATCATAATAGACGTTCGCTACTGGAGACCGCCAATCAACGATAATGGGTTCTTGCGTTTCACGATCAAAGAGTGATGTTTTTCCAATATATAGTTTTTCAGCAGGTTCGTTTTCTTTTTGAAAATGGATACGTGCAAAATAAGGCTTCTGACGGATCGCTTCTAATCCTTCACGTTGATTTTTCGCCATATCAAAGAAACGAGCATTTGTTAAGATATTTTGATAGCTTAGACTTGAATCTAAATAGTCTAAGTCAGCCATTGCAGTCCGAATATTTGCTTGTGCATTTTGTACATCTTGTTTTGATTCTTCTAATAATTTTTGCATATAATATTTTGTATAAGCTAAATGCTGCTCTTCTTCTTTAAAATCAGGATGTCGTGTCATCAATTTGGCCTCCCTTACTCATAGGGTGATTATTAATAACTATACGCTTATTACTCATTTAAATGAAGTTTAACATTGTTTAAAAGCTGCCAGAGCGGTAGGATAAAAGTGATAAGTAAAAAAATCGCTGGAGGAAAATCAGATGAATATATTTGCGCATCGTGGTGCATCAGGTACCTATCCGGAAAATACATTACTTGCATTTAGAGAAGCAGCTAAAATGCCAATTTACGGTGTTGAATTAGATGTTCAGCGTACAAAAGATGGTGTCTTAGTCATTAATCATGATGAAAAAATAGATCGTACATCAAATGGCAAAGGCTATATTCGGGATATGACGTTTGAAGAGATTCGTTCCTATGATTTTGGCATATGGAAAGGCGAGCAATTTGCAGGCGAAAAAATACCTACACTTGATGAAGTACTTGATGTTTTCAGAACGACACATCATATGATCAATATTGAATTGAAAACAGATGTCTTCGAATACCCCGGTCTTGAAGATGATGTGATCGAAACAGTGAAGTCACATGATATGATGGAGCGTGTATTATTTTCATCATTTGACCACGAAATCGTAGAAAGAGTTCTCGAAAAAGCGGCCTACAATGAAGTCGGTGCATTATTTATGAAGATTTTAGTGAATCTTGATGCGTATGGACAAATGCTTGGTACAAATGCCCTTCATATTTCACTCGTTGCTGCTAAGCGTGAATCTGCGAAGAAAGCGATAAAAGCTGGAAATAAAGTGCGAGTATACACCGTCAATACACCGGAGGATTATGACTTTTTAGAGAGTATGGGAGTAGATGCTGTATTTACGGATTATCCAGAGCTATTATATCGTCACGCATTTAGCAAAAGATATGAATGTTAAAATGGACAAGGGTAATAGAAAGCTTTTTTGAAAATAAAGGATATTAATGAATGGAAATTAGTTTTTTACAAGAATCTAAAAAGTATTTTACTACTTCAAGCATCAGCTAAGAGGGGATGGTTCATCTATCCTATTTCATGCTGCTTAGTGTGCAAGACAAAGGCAGGATAATCTGATCTGAAAAAGTAATACTTCTGCTACATTATGTGAAAGAGAAAGAGCGTAGAATGGTGTTGAACCAATATTCTATGCTCTTTTTTCTTGAGTTAGCAGAAGAAAAACGTCTCTATAGGTGGCGAGGTGTATAAAATTTTATTCTCCTTTTTCAACGGGTGTGTCGCTCACTGAAACATTAGAACTCAGGGCTAAAGGCACGGCATTCTGGGGGAATTTATCCCGCTTTAACGGGCAGTAAGACCCCCATCTCAGGATATAGAGAGAAACGAGAAAGATAGGTGGGGGAACAACTGCCGCATGCGCCCGATTGGTTCGGGCCAACAAGATGTTGGTCCCTCAGGTGTTGCCACAGGACGTGGCGCTTTTAACCTGAGCTCCTCTAGTTCAGTGGGGATGAAGAAAAACCCCACTGATGGAAGCTTCCCTTTATCTGTGCAAAAGCGGAGTGGGACGAAGCGTCAGTTGTACTTATTGTGTATCTGTAAAATTTTACTAATAGAATATTTAAAGTTATAACGATTTTAGTAAAAACAATACTCAAACGAATGACTAAAAACAAATAATTAATTATATTAAATAAAAAATTAATATTATTTATTTTTCATATTAAAAATTTTAATTTTATTATTTATATTTTTAATTATTTGTTATATAATAAACTCAATTAAAAGAAAGGAATTTCATTATGGCTTATAAAGTAATTACAAATTGTCCTGTCTGCGGTAAAATATTGAAAATTACAAAGTTGCAGTGTTCTCATTGTCACACTACGATTGAAAATGAGTTTGAATTCTCTAGGCTGGCATCTCTATCAAAGGATCAGCTTCATTTTGTGGAAGTATTTTTAACCTGCAGAGGGAATATCAAAGAAGTTGAAAAGGAACTAGGAATTTCATATCCAACTGTTCGAGGCAAACTAACAGACATCATTTCATCTCTTGGATATGTGCAGAAGAAGAAAAATGAAGTAGACGAGAAAAAAGTTGTTACCATGTTGGAAAATGGCGAAATTACACCAGAAGAAGCTATTAAGCTCTTAAAAGAAGAATAGAGGAGGGATTTATCATGAAAGAGGAAATTACAAGAGTGTTAACAATGGTTCAAGAGGGAAAGATTGATGCCGATAAAGGATCAGAACTGATTCAAGTATTACAAGAGAAAGAAGCAACAGATACGAAACTTGTTGAAAAATCTACGAACTATTTAGATAAAACATTAAAAGTTCGTGTTGTATCAGCTGAAAATGATAACGTCACGGTCAATTTGCCTATAAAACTTCTCAAGGTAGTATTAATGGCTGGGCACAGTATCGCAGCGAGTATACCTCAATCGGAAAAATACGTGAAAGATATAGACATCAACCTTCTTACTGAAGCAATCGAAAACGAATTAGATGGCCAAATTGTTGATATTAAGTCAGCAAACGGAGATACCGTTTCGGTCATCATTGAATAGTGATTTGCTTATGATGCATGTAAAAGTTAAAGCAAAAAACGTCCGGTTGATCATCCCAATTCCATATGCTGTTTTAAACATTGTTATTTCAATTTTGTCTTCAAAATTTTTTCAACAAAATTTAAACAAATGGACAAAAGAAGCCTTCGAAAGAAAAAAACTGGACTTTACCTTTCCACTAATAGACAAAAAAACGCTAAAGCCGATCGTCAAGGAACTGAAAAATTATAAGGGAATCGTGCTAGTAGATGTCAAAGCTAAGGACGGTACCGAGGTTAAGGTTAGACTATAATTTATAAATAAACCGACAACTGGCCTGGTATTTTGAAAAAGGATTAATTTCTCCTTACAATACTTAGAAATTTAAAAAAACAATAAAGGATTTCACTTTAAAGGCTCAAGCAAGTATAACCCCGTTCTAAATTTAGGACGGGGTTAAAAATATAGTTGTTTAAGAAGGAAATGAACTTGGTTCAACTAACATCCAGTGGGATAAAGGGAACCCACTGGGGAAAGTTTCATATTATATTACCATTTTGCAATATGCTCTTCTATTGTTCCGAGTAATTGCTGAATAGGGATATATCGATCATTTTCTAAACGGATGCGGCCATTATAGTAGCCTACCATTTGGTGAACAGTAGATTTTATGAGTTTTATATCCGTTGTCGCTTCACGTTCAAAAAATGGTGTAAATGTAAGATGTACATCATGTGTGAATTTTGTTTGAATATACCAAGGCTGCATGAAGTTTTTATTATTATATTTAAAGATGACATCTTCATGGATCTTTTTCATCTTGCCATCAATAAAAATAGCGTTTTCAGTCATGCCTGTTCCATCTGTCCATTGACCACCGAAGTTTAAACCAATACGATGATTACCGTAACGTTGTGATGCCATTCCCCAATTCCAAATGGCTTGTCGGGGCCATACACCTCGTCCATAGTCGAGAACTGCGAAACAATCTTCCTCATGAAAGCTATAGCGTTTATCTCCAATTTTCACATATCCACTTGCAGGAAGAGAATGATGCTTGGCCGTAAATTGGAAAGTTTGGCGGTTCCACGGAATAACAACATTTAGTGACTCATCTTCCTGTGGATGTTTAATGGTTAAGTCAGCATGCAAGAGATCATCATCAAAATCGGGTATTGTCACCGTCATTTGTGTTTCTCCTTGAAAATACAGTATTTGAAGTTTCATATCATTATTAGTAAGCGAGATCGTTTCTAAAACATTCTCGGGCATCTTCAACCTATTACCAAGAGGGATTGTCACCGTTTTTTCAAAATACCTCTGGGTTTCATATTCTAAGAAATAAACAAAACAAACTGCTACATAATCTAGGTGACTAATGGTTGCCGAAAACATAATATCATCACCAAATATACACCAATAATTCCACTTTTTCTTGCGCATGAAATGACCCTTTAAATTACATTGAATGATAGGCTTTCTAGCGTAACCGATAGCAGCAGGATTCAAGTTGCCTTTTTTATCGCATAGTAATGTTGTGTCAACAATCTCTTTTTCAGCGTGCTGAGTCAATTCAAACATCCTTTCGAACAAAAATAAGAGATATATAAAGTTAGTTGTTCTAATTGTACCAAAAAATATGTGATTTTGGTCACTTCATTACGGTAAATATAATTAGTTTGTTGCTAATCTTTAGAAAAAGTATCAATCGGAGCTGTCCAAACATAAGGTAACTACAGGAGGTTATGGACTATGTACAATAGGCAAGCGGCTGTTGACTATGCTAATCGTTGGTGGAACAACTTCAATCCTGCATTTCCAAAATTTGATGATGATTGTACCAATTTTATCTCGCAATGTTTGTTAGCAGGAGGGGCACCAATGACAGGTGCACCTAATCGTGCAAAAGGCTGGTGGTTGAAAGGAGGCACCTGGAGTTATAGCTGGACTACTTCGAATGCACTTCGCTGGTATGTGGAAACTTCTAAAAAAGGGTTAGTAGGGAAGAGGGTTTCAAGTGTCAGTGAGCTACGTTTAGGTGATCTAATCTTTATCGATTTTGATGGGGATGGAAGAATCAATCATTCATTAATCATCACTAGTATTGTTAAAGGGGTACCATATGTGAATGCACATACGACAAATAGTTATCATCGATTATGGACATATGAAGATTCAAGTGCATATACGCCAAATATAAAATATTATTTCTTTCAAATAGATGTAATTTAAACAAGGTGACGGTGTTCTTTTTTTATATTTTAGACGGATTGTGGTAAGGTGAAGAAAGATAATATACATACAAGTATATTCACCATAAAATTATGTTCGTTTTATAGGAGTGATGATAATGAGTGAACAATCTTTAACAGTTAAAGAAGCAATTCGTGGACGTCGTTCTATAAAATTATTCAACGGTCAGCCAGTAGATCGTGAAGATTTAATAGAAATCATTAACACAGCAGTATGGGCGCCAAATCATGGCAACCGTCAGCCTTGGCGTATCATCTTGGCATGTGATGCGGGCTTAGATGCTGTAAAAGAGCTAATTCGCGAATATGCAGTACCAGATTGGAAAGAACTTTCTGAAGAAGTGCTTGCGAAAAAAATGCAAAAATTCGCTACACCAGGCGCTTACGCATTTGTCATTGTACCTCAGGATGTTCGCCAAAAAGAACGTTATGAAGATTTTGCAGCGGCTAGCAGCTTTATTCAAAATATACAGTTGTTAGCGTGGGATGAGGGGATCGGTGCATGCTGGAAAACACCAAACTGGATTGATCACCCAAAATTCCGTACATCATTAGGTGTAAAACCAGAAGAACGAATCATCAGCATGCTTCAATTCGGTTATTTTGATACGATTCCTCAAGAAAAACCACGTAAATCTGCTGAAGAAATCGTTACCTTCTTTGGAGAAAAAGAATAATTTCATCAGTGATCATTCGCTTTAAAGAAATAAATATAGTGTAATTAGTGTTCAACGATGTCACCCGAAATCTGTAATTGTTCACCTTAATTTAGGTCAAAAATTAATATAGTTGGTGTTTCACCGCTGAAAAAGCAAAAGTACAATTCAGATTGTTGCTCTATCCTGAATTGTACTTTTTTCCTTTTTAGGTGATTTTAAAGTGTTGATTATAGGTCGATAATTAATCATTAATCACAAGCTATGATGCGAACTAATTATTTTGATAAATTAGCGATTTCATCATAATAATCACTAACAACCCGAAGGCCTTTATCAAAGTTTTCTAAATGGAAATGTTCGTTTGGTGCATGGAAGTTTTCAGTTGATAAAGCAAAGCCCATCATAATGACGGGTACGCCTAAAATTTCATCAAATGTAGCAACGATCGGGATGGACCCACCAGCACGAATATAGGCTGTTTTCACATGATATTGTGTTTCATAGGAGCGGCCAGCGGCTTGGATGTAAGGATGGTCAAGTGGTGTGATAAAAGGTTTTCCTTTATCAAAATCAGTCACTGTGATATCGACACCTGCTGGTTTATGTTTTTCAATATGCGCACGTAATTGTTCTACGATTTCTTCAGGATCTTGATCTGGAACTAAGCGGCAAGTAATTTTAGCGCCAGCAGTTGCGGGAAGAACCGTTTTAATCCCTTCACCAGAAAAACCGCCAAATACGCCGTTTGCCTCTAAAGTTGGACGAGCCCAAGTTCGTTCAAGATACGTATAGCCTTCTTCGCCATATAATTCTTTTACACCAGCCTCTTTTTTTATGCTTTCTTCGTCAAAACCTAATGCTTCATAGGCTGCTTTTTCATCAGCTGTAATCGGACGAACCTTGTCATAGAAGCCTTCTACTGCAATAGAGCCATGCTCATCGTGGAATGATGAAAGAATATCGGCTAGAGCATGTATAGGATTTTGAACACCACCGCCATAAATACCTGAATGAAGGTCTCCCTTTGCAGCACGAACATCAATTTGAACACCTGTTAATCCACGTAATGCATAACATACAGCTGGACGTCCTGGTGCATAAAGGCTTGTATCTGAGATCAATACTAGGTCTGTAGCAAGTTCATCCTTGTGTGCTTCAACAAATGCAGGAAGATGTACGCTGCCGATTTCTTCTTCGCCTTCAATTAAGAATTTTACGTTGACAGGCAATGTACCATTTTCTTTCATGAAGCCTTCAATGACTTTTACATGCATGAACACTTGTCCTTTATCATCGCTTGATCCACGCGCATATAAAATATTGTCACGGATCTCAGGTTTAAAAGGATCACTATCCCATAATTCGATAGGATCTACTGGTTGGACATCATAGTGACCATAAACTAAAACAGTTGGCTTGCCCTCAGCATGTAACCAATTGGCTGTTACAACTGGATGCCCTGCTGTTTCATGGATCTTCATATTTTCTAGTCCAGCATTTTTCATGGAGTCCCCAAGGAAAGCAGCGGCTTTTTTCATATCTTCTTTATGTTCAGATAAAGAACTGATGCTTGGGATAGATAAAAATTGTTTCATTTCTTCGAGTTGTTGATCACGATGTGTAGTAAAGTAAGTATCTAATGCTTTCAATTGACTCACTCAAATCCCTCATTTCAGTATTTCGATAATAGAATTATTATATCACAGCCATCATTTTATTGAGAAAGTGCAGCCCTCTGAAACACAGGAATCGTTAAAATATGGTATATTATAAAGTATATATTTTGTGCGGAAGAACAGTCTTTTGGGAGGAATATAGTTGGAATTTTTCGGGTTAATCATCTGTTTGCTCATCTCATTTTTCTCTTCGGGAAGTGAAACAGCTCTAACAGCTATCAGTAGGATGAAGATCCAATTGCGAGCAAACCAAGGGGATCGTATGTCTCAAAAACTCAACCTCTTAATTGCTCAACAGGATCGTATGATCACGACGATATTAATTATCAATAATACAGTGAACATTTTGATGCCGACATTATTGACGATTATTGCCTTGCGTCATGGTTGGAAAGTTTCAGTGGCTACGACGATTTTAACGATTATTATTATCGTATTTGGTGAAGTATTGCCGAAGACGATTGCTGTTACATTTGCTGATCGACTTGCCTATGTAGTAGCGCCGATTATTGCATTATGCGTCAAAATCTTTACGCCAATTACTTGGATTTTGCAGCGCTTTACGAATATATTTATCCGTATTATTTCAAATGGGGCAGTGACTAAAGCGACTTTAACAAAAGAAGAATTAAGAGGAATGGTTGATGTTGCGTCAACAGAAGGTACATTTGATGAAAGTGAATCTGATCGATTGAAGGAAATGTTGGATTTTCCAGACAAAGATGTATCAGATGTAATGAGCACACATCGTACGGATGTTATTGGTTTAACAGTTGATGCTACATATGACGAGGTAAGAAATACGATTTTAGAGTATTCGTTTACTCGCTATCCAGTTTATGAAGAAAGTTTAGATAATATAGTGGGGATGTTTTATTCAAAAAAATTCGTAGAATGGTCATTAGATCCATCAAAAAAACTGGTTGATTTCGTGGATACAGAACCCTTATTTGTCGTTTCCACTGTGAGTGTTGAAAAGGTATTTACAATGATGCTTACACAAAAGAAACATTTAGCGATTGTATTAGATGAGTATGGCGGTACACTTGGAATCGTTTCACATGAAGACATAATTGAAGAAATGATCGGTCTAGAAATCGAAGACGAGTCGGATGAAGAAGAAAAGTCATTAGTTTATGAATTAACAGAAGATAAGCTAGTGTGTCACGGTCGATTAGAGATCGAAGAAGCCAATGAAATCTTCCATGTTCATATTCCTCAAGATCATGAAACAGTTGGCGGATTTGTGCTTGAACAAAGCCTGCATATTCCTGAAACAGGTGAATCGTTTGATTTTGAAAATCTTCATATCGTTGTCAATGAGGTAGATGATAACCGAATTACCAAATTGACCATTACAAAACAACCGATAAAGTGAATTTGGATACAGTAATCCAAACAGTGTCAGGTAACATGGAAGTGATGGCTTTTTCAAAGGAATTCCTCTTTTATACATTTTTGTTAGTGTATAATAAGCTGTAGATAAATAAGATAAATTATGAATTTCAGATGGAGGATTATTTTGAAAAAGAATATAAATACGCAGGCGTTTTGATTATCCGATTTTGCCCATAAAAGCAGGAAGGATTTGTTGATTTCCGCTACGACTTGCTCGCTTTCCTGCGGGTGAACGCTGGGGGCAACAGGATGTTGGTCACGGAGTCGTTGCCACAGGACGTGGTGTTCTTAGATTCCGTTCCTTCAATCGCTACGCTGCAGGAGGGTCTCAGCAGCTCGCTTTTCCCGTGGGAGTCGAGCAAGCCGCAGCGAAGATCTATATAAATGGTTTTAAAAATACAGAGTTTTTCGAAAATTACACCAAATATGTATTCCTAATTTTTGCAAAATCAACACGTGTGATAATTTTAATTGGGGGAAACTAACTAAAAATAATTTTGCCTCCCAACAATGCTATATAGATGGCATTGGGTAAATCTCAGATGGCTTTAAAACCCTTGAGATCATTCATATAAAGCGAATATTACATCTTTCATTTACAAACCTTACATGAATGTAATAAAATTGAAAGTTAATCCGATAGAGTGAAAGCTTTGTTTTTGCGAAAATAGGTTTATCAAAGCAAGATGATAAACCCGGAGGATGTTAAAAATGAAAACTACACTTGAACAAGTTTATGAAGAATACAATCGTTACATATATCATTTATGTTTGAAACTGACTCGCAATAGTGCAGAGGCAGAAGACTTAATGCAAGAAGTTTGGGTAAAGGTTGTCCGTTATGAATCATATGTTGCAGAAGTTGAACATGTGAAAGCATGGCTTACTACTATTTGTATGAATACTTTTCGTGATCGCTATCGAAAAAATGTTCGCCGCAGCAAATATATGATGAGTCAACCTGAAACATTAGACGTACCAGTATTAGATTTGGTTCCCAATGAAGACCCATCTACTGAAACAGTGGTGGAACAAGAAGTTATTTCTAAAATTGTACAAGATAAGATCAGCCAGTTAGATAGTATCTACCGCAATACGCTTTTGTATTTCTATGTAAATCAATATTCTTTAGTAGAAATTGCTGAATTGATGAAAGTGTCAATAGGAACCGTGAAGTCTCGTCTGTTCCGCGCCAAACAACGTTTAAAAGATCTTATGATGTCTGATGCAACATCAGCAGAAGTCGTACTACCAGCTTAGAAATTCATTTAATCACTGCAACACACAATCTATGCAGAGGTTGTTGGCTGTGAATAAAAATACAAGGAGTTGTCTCTTGATTTTTTGAGGGATAACTTCTTTTTTTGCAATGACAGCCGGGGGAGATGTTTATATTCTATTGGGAGTGGAAGGTGACAACTTCTCGAGGATGCATAAGGATCGCCTTCATATGGTGCGTTTGTTGATTAGTGAAATTAATTCAAGGGCTTATGAGAAAAGCATGAGTCTTAAAATGCCGGTCATAGTGAAAGGGGAGGCGGGGAGGCTCAAACCCACAGCCTAAGAAAGCAAGCCATAGCGGAAATCGGCGAATACTCTATATTTTAGTGGATAAAATTGGATAGTCGCCACGTCTGATTAAAAGCAAAAAGGCACCATTCATCGCTATATTTCATCATATAAAACACCCCAAAAGTTAAGTTTTTTACTCTAACTTCTGGGGTGCAGTACCGAATTGTACTTTTTTATTTTTCAAACAGCTACTCTTTCATTTGGGGGTAAGCCTTTTTTGTTTTAAATAATTGCTTTTTACATAGATATAATAATATATGGTTTATAAAAACAAGGGTTTTCTTTAGATTTATCCAAGTAAGCATTTAGAGAAAATAGATCGCAAAGAATCAATCTCTTCTTCTGTGAGCATTCCAAACATACGATCAACAATATTGGTAATATGTTCATGAGCGGTTTCTAAAAGTTCATGTCCCGTATCAGTAATCTCAAGTTGAGAAGCGCGGCGATCGGTTTCGTTTTGTGTTTTGTTAATATAACCTGCTTTTGTCAACTTAGTAGTGAGTACAGTGACTCCACCTGTCGTAACATGAAGTTTTTCTGCTAGAGCAGAAGGGCGCATAGGTCCTTCTGCATCAAGCAAATCAAGTATGAATATATGTGTTTTAGACAATCCTATTGTATTGTGACTATTCCACTCATTTGCCCATTTTCTTTCTAGCGAAGATACGATTTCAAAAAGGGAAGTGATACTTTCTCTTCTTGCCTCATTCATAATTTTCATCTCCAAAATGTATCATTAGCTTTCGTATGATAAACGTTGCATTTCATACAGTTCATAAGCGCGGACTTTTCGTGGGATAAAGCGGCGAATGTCCATTTCGTTATAGCCAACTTGAAGACGCTTGTCATCTAGAAGGATAGGGCTACGTAACATTTTTGGATGATCTTTTATGATGCTATAAAGTTCTTGTATAGACAGTTGTTCAATGTCACAATTTAAGTTTTTAAAGTCTTTAGAGTTTTTTGAAATGATTTCATCGGTACCATCTTCAGTCATGCTTAGGATGCGTTTGAATTCTGAAAGTGTCAAGGGTTCAGATGTAATACGTTTTTCTTTATAGGATATATCATTGTCCCTTAGCCATTGTAAAGCCTTTTTTGACGAAGTACAGCTTGTTTGAGTATAAATTGTAACTGTCATATGGATTCCCACTTTCTTTATCTTTATTATATTTATATCTTACCAGTAAGATATAAATAAATCAATAGAATTTTAAGAAAAAAAGCGCGAAATTTATGAAAAAATGAGCAAATTCGTGAAATGTTTATTTTATCAGATTCTCATAGGAATCTACATGGGTTGTTTTTTGTACCTCAAAAAAATAGTATGCTAGAAGCGATTCTAGCATACTATTTTTATCTTTGGGACAATCCCATGCTATGAATAAAGTTAGTGAATATCCTTTTTCTTAAAATTGCCACCTAGAATTTCAGTCATATTGCTGAAGGCCAAGAATGCCGTTGGATCAACGTCTTCTACAATGGATTTTAGTTTTGCTTCTTCTAATCGGTTAATGGCACAGAAGATAACCTGTTTGTCATCTTTTGAATAGCCACCTCTACCGTTAAGATAAGTAATCCCATGACCTAACCGATCCATAATGGCTTCACCAATTTCTTCTGCTTGGTCACTGATAATCCAAATTGACTTTGTTTGGTTGAAGCCTTCTGATACAAGATCAATTGTTTTAAAAGCTATGAAGTAAGCGATTAAAGAATACATGGCACGGTCGAAGCCGAATACAAATCCAGCACTCCCTAAGATGAATAGATTCATAAATAAAATGATTTGTCCAACAGAGAATGGTAGCTTTTTATTAAATAAAATAGCTAGTGTTTCGCTACCATCTAAACAGCCTCCAGCACGAATAGCGATCCCGACACCTATTCCGAGCATAATCCCACCGAGCACGGTTGCTAAAAGCGTATCATTTGTAAATACTTGTCCATGTGGAAAAAAAGATGTTGCAAGAGATAATACGACAATTCCATATGCTACTGAAATAGCGAAACTTTTGCCGATTTGTTTATACCCTAAATAGAGAAATGGTAAGTTGAATAAAAAGAGGAATAGACCAAGAGATATGCCTGTTATGTGAGATGCCATCATGGCAATACCCGTAACACCGCCATCAATTAAATGATTGGGGATCAGTACTCTTTCAAGACCAATAGCCATGATTAAAGCACCAAGAGTGATAAAAGCAAAGCGTAAAATAATTCTTTTATGTTTTGCTTTCCTTTTCGATATACTATCTGATTTGTCATTGTTGCCCATAGAAACACCATCCTTATATCTTTTTTACCATGAATAATTATACGTTTTCAAGTGATAGGCCTGGAAAATAAAAAATTTTTTCATAGGAGGCTTCAATAAAAAGAATGATGAAGCGTATAAAATAAAGGGATAAAGTTGTTCAAAGTTTAATATAAGAAACTCAGGCGTATTGATTAATTTTGTCCATAAAAACAGGGAAATTCGTTGATTTCCGCTTATGAAAATGAAACGAGCATCCTTAAAGGCTTTAAAATAATCTTTAAGAATGCTCGCTTATATAAGCGTATGAAGGATAAATCTTATTATTGCCATTTTTGACAAGCAAATAATTTCTCTAAAGAAATTTTGCCATTCATTATTGATGTCCTTGAGCAAACCACTCTGCGACATTCCATACCTTTGTGACAAGTCCATCGTAGAATTCTGGCTCGTGGCTGACCAAAACGATGGTTCCCTTATATTCTTTCATGGCCCGTTTTAGTTCGTTTTTGGCATCGATATCTAAGTGGTTTGTTGGTTCGTCGAAAAGCATCCAGTTACTTTCTTCCATCATTAATTTACACAATCGAACTTTTGCTTGTTCGCCACCGCTTAATTGGTTGAGTGGGCGGGAAATATGCTCATTTTTTAAGCCTGTTTTCGCAAGTAATGCTCGAACCGTTGCTTGTTCTAAAGAAGGGAAAGCATTCCATACATCATCAATTGGTGTAATTGATTCAGCTTTTACTTCTTGTTCAAAATAAGAAGGGAATAAGAAATCACCATGGTCGACTTTACCGCCAAGTTCTGGGATTTTGCCTAACATAGTTTTTAATAATGTCGATTTACCAATACCATTCATCCCAACGAGGGCGATTTTTTCGCCACGTTCAATCTGGAAGGTAAGTGGCGGAAGCAATGGCTTATTCTTGTCATAACCGATTAGTAAATTTTCAGCCTCTACCACATAACGACTAGAGCTACGAGCTTCTTTGAAGGAAAATTGAGGCTTCGCAGCTGTTTCAGGACGATCAATCCGCTCCATGCGATCCAATTGTTTTTGACGAGATTTTGCACGACCAGTAGTTGAAAACCGAGCTTTGTTTTTGGCGATAAAGGTTTCTTGCTTTTTGATAAATTCTTGTTGCTTTTCATAAGCATCTATATGTTGGCGCTTATTGATTTCTGCAAGCTCAAGGAATTTTTCATACGTCGCAGTATAACGTGTTAGTTTTGAAAATTCCAAGTGAAAAATAACATCGACGATACCATTCATAAATTCTGTATCATGTGAGATTAATAAAAAGGCATGCGGATAATCTTTCAAATAATTACTTAACCAATTGATATGTTCTTCATCTAAATAGTTTGTTGGTTCGTCTAATAGTAAAACTTTTGGCTTTTCTAAAAGGAGTTTTGCAAGTAAAAGCTTTGTACGCTGACCACCAGATAGTGCAGTAACATCACGATTCAAACCGATTGCATCAAGGCCAAGTCCCCGAGCCACTTCTTCGATTTTCATATCCAATGAATAGAAATCGCCAGCATCTAAGGCATCCTGTATAACAGCCATATCTTCAAGAAGTTTTTCTAATTCTTCAGGTGTAGCATCAGCCATTTTAGCTGTAATTTCGTTAAGTTCTTCTTCTTTTTTATAAAGAGGTAAAAAAGCATCACGTAATGTATCACGCATAGTTCTACCAGGTGTCAATACAGCGTGTTGGTCTAAATAGCCATAGTGTGTGCCTGGAAGCCATTCCACACGTCCTGTATCGTGAATAAGTTCTCCTGTTAGGATATGCATCAATGTGGATTTACCAACACCGTTTGCACCAACAAGACCAACATGTTCTCCTTCTACAATTCGAAAAGAGACATCTTTGAATAGGGTACGATCGCCAAAAGTATGGCCTAATTTTTCAACTGTTAATATACTCATTGATTTTGGGTCCTCCGTATCCATGCATAGAGTATGCATGGGTAGTGTAATTAGTAGTGTATTGGATAAAGCGAACTTCATTCAGTGGTGGATTTTCATCTTCCTCACTCACCGTGAATGGGTTGAACCGATTCGATCTAGCTTATACAGGCAGTCGCTTCATACAACTTTTGTTTTACGGGAATTTCAGAGTAGGGTCTTACTGCCTGTTTATGGGGGTTAAAAGGTATCTGTATAAAATTACTTGAAAATTTATCGAACAGTAAAAGCGCCTCTATGAAGGCAGGCGCTTGGGGATTATTCATAAGCTTTTAACTGTTTGTTTAATTCAGCTAGCTGTTGCTCCATATCGGCAAGTCGTTTTTCAGCTTTTTCAATCAGTTCAGGATATCCTGTAGATTCTAACTTTTCGATATCGCCTTGTTGACGAATATAGTCACTTTTTAATTCAGCGATTTGGAATAGTATTTCATCTTTCATTGGCATGTTCAATCTCCTTTATGGATAAGATCAATTGAAGTTCTATCTTTTTGTTATTGTATCATACCACTTGTTTTTTTGGCTTGCTCTTCTACTAAAAAAGCAGTTGATTTTGTTCGGCTGGAGATAAAACTTTTTAATAACGACTGAATGTATTGATTATTGCGATTTAAATCAATATTGAGTTGTTTACGAACCGCATGTTCGCGCCTTGCATCATGTAACAGAAATTCCATGACAGCATTTTGCAAGAGAGATTGTTTTAGTTTTTTACCCAATCCTAGATTAATAAAACCATTCGTTTCAGTAGGAAAAATATGCTGCATATCTAATTCATCTTGACAAGTTACAATACAAGGGATACCGATCGTCGCAACCTTATAAGGTGTATATTTTGCACCACAAATAACGATATCTGCCGTGCCTAGTAACTCATAAAAGGCATTGTTTTTTTGGATGATCTTAATATTTTTTCGGCTAAGTGCCATTAATTTAAGTTCATCTACATCATGTGCATAACTAGACTGTATGATAACCGATATTTTAATAGGAATTTGCAATTGTAATAAATGGCGTAAAACACGATAACTGGTGTTGTCTGGATCCATTCCTTCGATTGCCACAACAATATGAGGTTTATCGAATGAATCATTTGCTGTTTTTTGGATCGCCTGTAATTGCTTTGGTACAACATATGAAGAAGGGCCAATTAAAAAATGTGGTAATAATTTTTCACGTTTTTCTTGATAAAGTGTTTGAAAAACACAGTTTGCAGCTGTTCCGCCATCTCCGAAATCATCAAAATGAAGAATTGTGGGAATAAACGTCTTTAAATGATCGACCAAAGGTAATTCAGTACTCCCTGCATCATGAATAAGTATATCAGGAGAGAGCCTAGAAAGTTCTGATATCAATTGTTTTTCGTTTTTATAAACAATTGGATTGAAGCCTTTTTGAATAAGAAAATCAATCGCTTGTTCGTCGTGTTGAACAAGTATCTGAGTTTGCTGTTTATCGAACATTGTAGAGAGCGTAATGATTCTTTCGATCGGGTAAAGATTGTGGCAAGAAGTTACAGCTCCTACAAAGGCTATCTTTTTCGTTGTTTCCTCATTGTTTTGATATTTCATACATCTCCATCCTTTCCACTGCTCTTTTCAATTTATGGGATGAAGATGTGTAATATGTATAAAATCATCGTGAAACTCTAGGAACTTTGGATACTCTCCATAAGAAGCATAAAAATGCTCGTCCATCCTGACTTACAAAAAATCTATATATAACTGAAAAAATGATTTTATTTTTCCGTCAAAAGACTGATTTATTTGTTATTTTAAGCGTGACACCTTATATAGGGCTGCTGCATTTGTTACAATAAATTTAGGAATTCTGAATTGGAGGAAACAACTTATGAAAATCTTACTTGTTGACGGCACCATCATAGGACGAAAAACAGGTGCCATTTTAGAGCAAGTTGAGCAATATATTAAAGAATTTGACCATCATTTAGAAATTGAACAATTGCATTTAGCTGATTTTGATCATCAATTCGTGGATGGCCGCCCATTTGACGAATACAATGATGATATGAAAAAATTGGTAAAAACAATTGAGGGAGCAGATGGCTATATTTTTGCAACACCCATTTTCCAAGGCTCTATCCCAGGTGTTTTAAAGAATACATTTGACTTTCTCCATCCAAAAGCATTGCGATATAAACCAGTTTCAATCGTTGCAAACGGGGGCACTTATCAACATCATTTAGTAGTGGAAAATCAGTTAAAACCAATCCTTGATTATTTCCGCGCATTAGTAACACCTAACTATGTTTATACACATGCTGGTCATTTTGATAAAGAGTATAAAATTATTGATAAAGACGTTCATGAGCGACTTCGTGAAATGGCACGCGTCTTTGTGAAATATTGTAGATTAAGTGAGGATCTACCAAAAGAAACGATCGACCAACATTAGATGCAACAATAAGTTACTCTAATTAAGAAGCATAACGATCCTTTCCTGTATAAGATTGTTATCAATTGGATGATATGCTATAATTTACTTAATAGATTTGAACGGAGGTGAAAAGAATGAAAAATTCAGCTATGGTGACAAGTGTAAATGTAGATACAGCTATGTATTTTGCACGTGTCATTACTTTTGATTTTGCTCATAACGGGATAACTATGTCCTTTTTTAAAGCAAATCAAATAAAAAACGTAGCTGATTAACCATTCTTTTCACCTATTTTTAAAAAGAAGAGACTGCTCGTTAATGAGCAGTCTTTTTTGTATGTGAAGACTTTTCCGCTACGTATTCGGAGGGAAAGAAAATGTCTATAAAGGCAGAAAACATCACCAAGTCATTTGGTGGTCATATGATTTTTGAAAATTTAACAGTTGAAGTTCAGACAGCTGAACATGTAGCTATAGTAGGAAATAATGGATGCGGGAAAACAACATTATTACAATTATTAGCCGGTGTAGAAATACCTGATGAAGGAAGGATCATAAAAAAGAAAGATCATATGATTGGCTATTTGCATCAAATTCCTTTTTATCCTGATCATTCAGTAATAGATGTCTTAAAGGAAGCATTTTCTCCACTATTAACGATTCAGCGCAAAATGACAGAACTTGAGCAGCAAATGGCAGTAGCAGAAAAACTTGAAAAAATATTAAATGAATATGGACAATTACAGGAACAATTTATGCAATCAGGTGGTTATGAAATAGAGTCCAAAATGACAAGTGTCGCCAACGGCTTAGGGATTCATCAATTGCTGGAGCAGCCTTTTGAAAATCTGAGTGGTGGCGAAAAAACAAAGGTTATGCTAGGACAGCTTTTGCTTCAAAATCCTTCTATTTTGTTGTTAGATGAGCCGACCAATCATTTAGATTTACTAGCTATTGAGTGGTTAGAGGAATATATCAAAAATTTTTCTGGTACAGTACTTGTTGTTTCGCATGACCGCCAATTTATGAATAATGTTGTACAAAAAGTAATCGAGCTAGAAGATGGAGAAGCGAGTATTTTCCATGGAAATTATGATGACTATGTAAGGGGAAAAGAAGAACAGATTGCTCAACAATTTGCCCAATATCAGGAGCAACAAAAAAAGATTAAAAAAATGAAAGAAGCCATTAAACGTCTAAGACAATGGGCGAATGAAGCATCACCGCCCAATCCAGATTTATATCGTAAAGCAAAGAGTATGGAAAAAGCTCTGGCTCGAATAGAATTAGTTAAAAAGCCAAAAAACAGTCAGAAAATGTGCTTACAATTAGAGGCCAAGGATCGAAGCGGTAAAGAAGTCATTTCCGTTAAGAATGCTGCAAGGATTTATAAGACAACATTGCTGAAAGACGTTAGTTTTTCTGTATATTGGCAAGATCGTTTAGCGATTGTGGGCGAAAACGGTACAGGAAAATCCACCTTACTCAAAATGATGCTTGGGGAGGTGAAGCCAGATAGAGGACAGTGTATCATTGGTCGTAATGTGAAAATTGGTTATCTTGCTCAACAATTTGAAACGTTTGATGACCAAGCTAGATTAATCGATGCCTTCCGTGAAAATATCTCTATGACTGAAGGAGAAGCAAGGCATGTACTCGCACAGTTTCTATTCTATGGCTTTGATGTATATAAAAAAGTGTGTGATTTAAGTGGTGGGGAGAAAATGCGCTTACGGCTTGCTCAACTGATGCAGCAAGATATCAATTTATTGATTTTGGACGAACCGACCAATCATTTAGATATTGAATCGCGAGAAGTATTAGAGGATAATCTTCAAAATTTTACAGGAACCATCATTGCAGTAAGCCATGATCGCTATTTTTTACAAAAAATTTTTACGAGGATTGCGTGGATTGAACACCAAACCGTGACAATTCATCAAGGCGATTATCAATGGGCGAAGGAAAAGCAACAGGCAAAAAGTTTCCAGTTTAAAAACAAACGCGACTAAAGTGAAAAAGATAAATCTTTTGTTATCCTAGTAACCAATTGAAAATGTAATTGGGATGCAAAAGTCTAATGTATCTAGCTATACAATAAGAAAAGGGAGTTACGAATATATTCATGGATATTCGTAACTCCTTCGTCTTTGCATTCAAATTATTTTATCTATATAAACAGAACGTAAACTCCTCACTTCAAACTTCAAATTAAAAGCAGGGAGCACTGATTGATTCAACGCATGTGCAGTAGAGAATGAAGAAAACCTCCACTGCGTGAAATTTCCTTCATTAGAAAATCATTTAATCCAGCTTCATGTCTTTTAATAACTCTGCAAATGGATTATTAACCGCTTCTTCTTTTTGTTGTTTTTTTAAATACTTTTGCACACTTCGTTTATCCACTTTTCCGTTACCTTCCTTTTCACGGCGGGCTTTAAAAGTAGACAGTTTTTCTCGATAGCCACATTTGCATGCAAAGAATTGACCTTCACCCTCTCCTCGAAGCTCCATTTTCTTTTTACATTGTGGGCAGCGAGCATTAGTGATACGTGATACATTTTTTCGATAACCACATTCCCGATCCTGGCAGACGAGCATTTTGCCTTTTTTTCCATTGACTTCGAGCATTGGCTTCCCACAATCTGGACAGCATTTAGTGGAAATATTGTCATGCTTATATTTTTTGTCACTTTTTTTAATTTCCATGACGATTTTTTTCGTATGATCCTTCATTTCATTGATGAATAGGTCTTTTTTGAGCTTTCCTTTTGCAATTAGCTCAAGTTTTTGTTCCCATTCTGCTGTTGTTGCGGGTGATTTTAATTCTTCTGGCACTAAGTCCAGCAACTGCCGTCCTTTAGAGGTGATAAAGATCTCTTTGCCACCTCTTTTTTCGATTAGGAATGAGTTGAATAATTTGTCGATGATATCGGCACGCGTGGCAACTGTACCGAGTCCACCTGTTGATCTTAGTGTATCTGCTAACTTTTTATCATTTGATCCCATATATTTTGTAGGGTTTTCCATAGCAGATAGCAAGGTAGCTTCTGTAAAACGAGCTGGTGGTTTGGTTTGACCAGACGTTTGTATAATGGATTTTGTTTTTAATATATCCCCTTTTTCAAGCTGAGGTAACCGTTGCTCTTTTATATCATCCGTTGTTTCTTCATCATCAAAATGATTGGCGTATATTTCTTTCCAACCAGCATTGAGGATCAATTTACCCTTAGCGATAAATTGTTGCGTACCTATTTTTGCTTTTACAGTTAATTGTTCATATTCAAAGGCAGGGTACAGCACTGCTAAAAAACGTTTTATGACAAGGTCATATATTTTACGTTCATTACTTGAAAATTTTGCTAAATTTACATACCCTTCAGTTGGGATGATAGCGTGGTGATCGTTTACTTTTTGATCATCTACAAATGCTTTCGTTGCTTTAATCGGTTTTGCGGCTATTTTATGAGCATAAGAGCGATATTCTCCTATACCGCATGCTTTTAAACGTTCTGGAAGCGTACCTACGATATCTGAAGACAAATAACGCGAATCCGTGCGAGGATAAGTTAAAACTTTATGGTGCTCGTACAATTTTTGCATGATATTTAATGTTTCCTTGGCTGAAAATCCAAAAATTTTGTTGGCATCACGTTGAAGTTCTGTTAAATCGTATAAAGCAGGTGCAAAGGTTTTCTTCATCTTACGTTCAACGGAGAAGATCGTTGCATTTTTATGTTCAAGTGATTGAATTATCGTATCCATCTTTTCTTTTGAAAAGCTGCGACTGCTACCATTTGCATCTTGCCATGTCAATTGAAGTCCATCTGTTGTTTGAATTTCGATGCCATAGTAAGTTTGAGGTTTAAAATGTTTTATTTCATCTTCACGTGCGGCAACCATTGCAACTGTTGGCGTCTGTACACGGCCGCAGTTTAGTTGAGCATTAAACTTTGTTGTTAAGGCACGAGTGGCATTTAAACCCACATACCAATCTGCTTCAGCCCGTGCTACTGCCGCAGTATATAAATTTTCATAGGCTTTGCCAGGTTTCAAATGGTTAAATCCGTCTTTAATCGCTTTATCTGTAACGGAGGAGATCCATAATCGCTTAATCGGTTTACGAATTTTGGCTTTTTCAATGATCCAGCGAGCGACTAATTCTCCTTCGCGCCCTGCATCCGTTGCGATAATGATTTCATCGATGTCATTACGATGTAATTGTGCTTTCACAGCATGGAATTGTTTTTGAGTTTGTTTGATAATCACTAATTTCATATGTTGTGGAAGCATAGGAAGATCGTTTAAATTCCATGTTTTATATTTAAGATCATATTCTTCAGGATCAGCTAAAGTGACTAAATGTCCTAAAGCCCACGTAACGATATAGTTGTTTCCTTCTAAAAATCCATTGCCCTTCTTTGTACACTTCAAAACATTTGCTATATCACGTGCAACAGAAGGCTTTTCCGCAATTACAATTTTTTTTGCCATTTTTCGAACTCCTTTACTAACCATGTCCCGTCTACTATACCATACTTGCATTTAGGTAGCTTTAACCATTCTTGGTTAGAAGAATAAATTTACGTTTTTGTTTTATTAAAGTGAATAATTTCAAGTGTTCTGCAAAAATGATAGTCTTCCTATATATTGTAAAAAAATAAAAATATTTAATTTTTTGTGTTGACATTATCAATAAGTATGTTAGATTAAAATATGTAAATGATAATAGTAATCATTACGATTTATGAAGTTTTTGTGAAGTAGAACTTTAAAGAAAACAGAGGACACTTTCAGAAGGGGGTTATCATGCAGCAAGAAGTAGAATTTATAAAATTGAGTGCTACACAAAATATGACAATCCTTATTAAAACAAATCATCCTTTAAAAGACTATCCCAAAATTGCCGCGAAAATCATGTCTTATGATAGCGTACATGCCGAACAAGTAGGTTTTATAGAAAAATCAACAAATGATCAAGCTACTGCTAAGCTTTTTATGGCGGGAGAAGAATTTTGTGGCAATTCTTGTATGGCATTAGCTTGTTTAATCGCATCTGAACAACAAGCTGAAGCTAATGTCGTATTAGAGTCTTCTGGTATAGATGATTTAGTTTTATGTAATGTGCAAAAAAATATAGACCGATATGAATGTCAAGTAAAAATGCCAATTCCTCAAAAGATCTGGCAGAGTACGATTGACTATGAAGGTATTGGTAGGGACATCGTATTTATAAGATATGATAGTTATTTGCATATTATTTTAAAAGTAAGGTCATTCAGTAATCATTTGAAAGAAAGGATTCAAGATTTAGCGAGACTGCTTGGTAAAGCGTTGGACGAGCGATTAATAGGAATACTATTGTATAGGGAAGAAAGCAATGAGTTAGCCCCTTTAATCTATGTACCTGCCTTAGAAAGTATGGTTTGGGAACGAGGGTGCGGCTCAGGTACTGCATCTATAGGAATATATTTAGCATGGAAAAAGAAGAGAGAGATTATGGAGAAAATAAAGCAGCCAGGTGGCACCATTCAAGTATCGGCAAATTATACTGAAAAATCAAAGCATGTACAGATTAAAGGAATCGTCGACATTGTTGCAAAAGGAAGGGCGTATATTAAATTGTAAAAATAGGAGTGAAGTCAGTGGAGAAGACAGAAGAGTTTATAAGGAGTTTACATCTTTTTGCTGATCAATTTGAACAAATGGTCAAGGCTTATGATGACACATTCAATCGCTATATTGAATTGGAGAAAACGATTAATGACTATTCCGTCTTTATTACAAAAGAGAGCAACCAAATTCCGTGGAAAGTATTGAAAAAATCAGGAGAAATAAAGGATCTTATTAATAATTTGAGAGAGAATTCAGCTTATAGTGTAAAGATTATGGAGAAATACCGTGCTTTAAAATTATTAAATGAAGATGAAAAAAGTAATCGTTATTTTCAAAATATAGAGAGCTGTATTGAAGAGGAGTTTAGTAGTTTCCATATTACTGCCCAATCGAAAGTATTGTTAGTAGGTTCGGGATCTTTTCCGATGACACCATTATTAATCGCAAAACGAACAGGTGCTGAGGTTATCGGCATTGACATCGATGATGAGGCGATAATATTAGGAAGAAGAGTGGTGGCGAAATTAGGAGATCAACTAAATATTCAAATTGAAAATAAGTTTGTTGAGGAACTTGAATGCATCCATGATATTACACATATTATTTTCAGTTCCACAGTTAGCCGTAAATATGATATTTTAGATCAATTGTATGATCTCACGAATAACGAGGTTTTAATCGCTATGAGATACGGTGATGACTTGAAATCACTGTTTAACTATCCAATGAAAACAGTGGATGATACTAAATGGCATTTAATTGAACAGGTACTTCAACCTCATAATGTATTCGATGTGGCTTTATACCAAAAAGCATGATCAGAAAATATGGAGATGATATTTAGTATGACACCGTTCGAACGGGTTTTATTGTTAGGGACAGGGCCGACATCCATTCAACTGGCTGTTAATTTTAAGAATAATCTGAATTGTGAAATAAGTATTGCTGGTAGGGAGTCTATTCGCTCGAAGAACGTTTATGAAAACATAGCAAAGCAAGGCTTTTTAGTGAAGGCTAATACACAAAATAAACAACATCATACATTAAATGGAGAATGTGTCATCGACAAGCTTTATAAAGGTTACCACAAGATAGCAGGTAATTGGGATACGATTATTCTTTCGGTAACTACAGACGCTTATACCACAGTATTAAAGCAAATGGATCAGAAAGTATTATTGGATGCTAAATGTGTTGTTTTGATTTCCCCCACATTTGGTTCTAATAGTTTGATTGCTAGTTATTTAAAGAGCGTATCCTCTCAGGCAGAAGTTATTAGTTTTTCTACATATTATGGGGATACTCGATGGTTGAATGATACACCGTCCAATGAAGTACTAACAACAGGTATGAAGAAAAAGGTATATATAGGTTCGACGAAAAACAACTCTGAGCGGATGACCATATTAAAGAATTTGTTTCATCAATTGGGTATTCAGCTAGAAATGATGGCATCTCCATTAGAAGCGGAGACAAGAAATATTTCTTTATATGTACATCCTCCCTTATTTATGAATGAGTTCTCACTAAAGGAAATATTTGAAGAGACTACGGTCAAGAAATATGTTTATAAACTATATCCTGAGGGACCAATCACAAAGCAATTGATCCATAATCTATTGAATCATTGGAAAGAGATCATGGCAGTTGTTCAGCGATTAAACATTAAGACTCTTAATCTTTTGCAGTTTATGGTAGATGACAATTATCCTTTGAGGTCAGAAAGTTTATCACGTTCTGATATTGAAAATTTTGAGCAATTTGAACCTATCCATCAAGAATATCTGCTATATATTCGCTATGCATCATTATTAATCGATCCATTTTCTACTCCTGACGTAGAAGGAAGATATTTTGACTTTTCAGCTGTTCCAATTCGAAAAATGTTTCTTAATCTTGATGGTTATTGGGACATTCCAAGAATGCCAAAGGAAGATTATTACCGTGTGAAAATCATTCAAGGGATTGCTAGGTGTTTAAACGTTGATTGTCCAATGATCGATCAATTTATCCAAATTTATGAGAAAAAAATACAAGAGGTTGTGGCGGCTTCATCTGAAGTTTTACGATCAGACGCATTTACTGTGCGAACTTATTCAGAAGATATCCAGTTGATTTGCAATGAAATAAAGTCAAATTTAGAAACAACCACTTTTACAAAGTAAAATTTCATATAGTGCTGAGGGGCTTTTCTAAGATGAAATGTTCACTGGCTGAATCGGACTCTTAATAAGTTGGTCCTCTGCTTTACTTGAGTCTTGAAATGGGTGGATCTGGTCTTATTACCCGTAGTGCAGGATTGAATAATATGTTTTTGAAGAGAAAAGGAGAGAAAATCGTGTTTAAAAAAACTTGGTTGATGATTTCAATTTTTGTAATTTTATCGGTTATATCGGCATGCTCTACCTCAAAAGAAGGGGAAAAAGAAAAGTCAGACGAGTTAACATATGCAACAGTAAAGGATATCAATGATATGAATCCTCACCTCTATCCAGGTTCTATGTCGGCTCAAGGAATGGTGTATGAATCTTTAGTAGAAAATACAGAAGATGGCATTAAGCCACTATTAGCAAAGTCTTGGGATATTTCAGAGGATGGGAAGGCTTATACATTCCATTTGAGAGAAGACGTAAAGTTTCATGATGGAGAACCATTTAATGCGGATGCAGTGAAGAAAAACTTTGATGCTGTGCAAAAAAATAAAGAAAAACATTCGTGGATAAAATTATCGACCAAGATTGTAAATGTAGAGGCTACAGATGAATACACTGTGAAATTGACCTTATCGGAAGCTTATTATCCAACATTAGAAGAATTATCAATGACACGCCCTTATGTTTTTCTTTCGCCAAAAGATTTTAAGGATGGTGGAACAAAGGATGGCGTTAAAGGATTCCATGGGACAGGACCTTATAAATTAACAGAGCATAAGGTCGATCAGTATGCCATTTTTAAAGCAAATAAAGACTACTGGGCTGGTGCGCCGAAAATCAAGAAAATCACAGCAAAAGTGCTCCCTGCTGGAGAAACGACACTTTTAGCTTTACAAAAAGGAGAAGTGAATTTTACTTTTACAGATGATTGGGGAACAGACAGCATTAATGTTGAAGGAATGGAACAATTGGCGAAAACAGGGGATTACCAAGTAGTGAGAAGTAATCCAATGAATACGAGTATGATCGTGGCTAACAGTGGGAAAAAAGATAGTCCTGTTCATGAACGGAGCGTACGTGAAGCAATTTGGCATGCGATTGATCGGGAGACGATTAGCCGTGACATCTTTAGTGGGACTGTTAAGGCAGCAGATACACTTTTTGCTTCTAATGTGCCGTATGCAAATGTTGAATTAAAGAAAAGAGACTATGATGTGAATAAGGCAAAAGAAATTTTAGAGGAAGCAGGATGGAAAAATAGTGAAAAGGGAACGGCAATGAAAAAAGAAGGAAAGCCATTGACCATGAAGCTTTATTACGATAGTACGTCGCCATCGCAGAAAGCACAAGGGGAATTGATTCAAGATTCACTGAAAAAAATTGGTATGAATTTAGAATTAGTAGGAGAAGAATCATCTTCCATCGCTAATAGAAGAACAACAGGAGATTATGATTTATTATTCAACCAAACGTGGGGATTAGCCTATGATCCGCAAAGCACGATCTCAGCGTTTACATCAGAGTCTTCCTATTTGCATGCTACTGAAGGGATACCTAATGCAGAGCAGCTCTATCAAAAAATCGAAGATGTTTTAACATCTACAGATGAAGACAGTAGAAAAGCATTATACAAGGATATATTAACAACCGTTCATGAAGAAGCTATTTTTATACCGATTACAAATGGTAATGTAACAGTTATTGCTCCCAAAAGTTTAAATGGGATTTCATTTGAACAAACACAATATGAATTGCCTTTTGAAAAAATGTACTTTGAATAAGCGGTGAAATCTCTTAACGAATGATGTTGACTCATTACAAGATATTTGGAAAGGAAAATGTCGATGGGAGTCTTTATTGTAAAAAGGATACTTATCACAGTACCAATTTTACTGGCTGTATCTTTTTTAACCTTTGTATTAATTAGCTTTTCTCCCATGGAACCGGCCGAGGCGATACTGCGAGCACAGGAGGTCCCTGTTATTACAGATGAGCTAATTGAACAAACAAATGAAAAGCTGGGTCTAAATAAGCCGTTCATCATTCAATATATTGATTGGCTAATGGACTGTTTACAATTAGATTTTGGTGATTCATATGTGAAAAATGAGTCAGTGTGGCAATTAGTCGGACCTTCTTTTTTCAATACGTTAAAGCTTACAGTTGTTTCTTCTTTGGTAATTATTCTTTTTTCTGTTTTATTGGGTGTGATTTGTGCTCTTCAAGAAGGAAAGATAATAGATCGTATTTTACGGACGGTTTTGTTCGTGTTAACAGCTGTACCAACGTATTGGCTTGGTGCAATACTCATTTTATTCTTTTCGGTTAAATTAGATTTATTGCCAACCAGTGGGATGAGCGGAATGAAGAGTTATATTTTGCCGGTTATCGCAACCTCTTTAGGGTATATCGGTATTTATTTTAGAACGATTCGCAGTGCAATGTTAAACAATTTAAACGAAGATTATGTAATTTATGGTCGATCTTCAGGGTTATCAGAAAAGAAAATTACGATGCATATTTTGAGAAATTCTTTACAGGTCTCGATTTCAATATTTTGTATGTCTATTCCTATAATCCTAGGAGGGACAGTGGTTGTTGAAAATGTTTTCGCATGGCCAGGAATAGGGAGTCTAAGTATAGAGGCTATTTTGAGCAGAGATTTTCCAGTTATTCAAGCCTATGTTCTGATCGTCGCAGTCGCCTTTGTTATTTTTAATATGATTTCAGACATTTTGAACGCTGCGTTAAATCCTCGAATAAGGAATGATAACTCATGAAAGTAGTGAAAAATTTATATAGGGATAAATTAGGGAGGGCATCTTTCATTTTTATCTTGCTGGTAATGTTGTTGGGGGTATTTGCCCCCTTCATTGCCCCTCACGATCCTTTGGCTGTGGATATGAAGCTTCGCTATGCAGCACCTTCATGGGAGTATTTATTAGGAAACGATCATTTAGGAAGGGATATTCTTTCAAGAATGCTCTATGGTATTCGCCCAAGTATCCTATGGGTTTTTGTTGCCTTGATCCTTTCGGTTTGTATAGGAGCCATTATGGGGTTCATAGCGGGTTATTTTAGAGGAAATGTAGATGCCATTGTGATGAGGATTTGTGATGTGATGTTGTCCTTTCCAATTTATGTGATTACCATTGCTATCGTCGCTATTTTGGGACCAGGTTTAGGAAATATATTGATCGCTTTTATCTTAATGAAATGGGCTTGGTTCGCCCGTATCATTCGAACTTCTGTTATGCAGTATGTTGAATTGGATTATGTGAAATATGCTCGAGCAATTGGCCGTTCACATATTCATATTATTGCTAGACATATTCTTCCGGTCACTTTTTCAGATATTGCAGTAACTGCAAGTAGTTCAATGGGATCGATGATTCTACAAATATCAGGGCTTTCTTTTTTAGGACTAGGAATTAAAGCGCCTAATCCAGAGTGGGGAATGATGCTTAGTGAAGCGAGAGAAGTAATGTTTACTCGTCCCGAGTTAATGATTGCTCCTGGTGTCGCTATCGTGATTGTTGTTTTAGCATTTAATTTTTTATCAGACTCTTTACAAGTAGCGTTAAATCCCCAATTACGAAAGCCAAAGAACCGTAGTGGGCTAAAACCTTTTAAGACAGTGTTGAACGAAAAAGAGGTGGCTAAATAAGTCATGAAAATATTAGAAGTAAAGAATTTGAATGTTTGGGATATACACACGGGTCGCATCATTGTACACAATACATCTTTTAAATTAGAGGAAGGTCGATGTCTCGCTATTGTAGGGGAGAGTGGCAGTGGTAAATCTGTAACCTGTAGAGCCATTATGAAACTAAATAAAAGATCGTTACAGCAAACAGGTGAAATTTTTCTTAAAAATGAAGGATTGCATCAACTTTCAGAAAGACAGATGCGGAGAAAAAGAGGAAAACATTTATATATGATTCTTCAAAATGGGATGACCGCTTTCGATCCTTCTTGTGTGATAAAGGTCCATTTGCAAGAAACGCTGCAGACACATTTCGATTGGAAAGAGAAAGAAATTGAACAAAAAATGATTCAAGCTATGGAAAGTGTCAATTTAAAAAATGCAAAAGAACTTATGCATAAATATCCTCATCAATTATCAGGTGGAATGCTACAACGTATTATGATTGCACTGGCCCTTGTGTTAGAGCCGGACGTTCTGATTGCGGATGAGCCCACCACAGCATTGGATACGATTTCACAGTATGAAGTTGTCGAGCAGTTGATGAAAATACGTCAAAATATGAAAAGCGCTATTATATTTATTTCACATGATCTAGGGATTGTACAAAAGATCGCGGACGAAGTATTAGTAATGAAAGATGGAGAAGTGGTGGAACAAGACGATACGCAAACAATCTTTGTAAATCCACAACATGAATATACAAAATATTTGATCAACACTCGCAGGGCATTAAGTGACAATTTTAAAAACGTAATGAGGGAGAGCCTGTATTGTTAAAAGTTAATAATGTAGATAAATCGTATGGAACGAACGGATTTTTTAAAAATAATAAGCAGAGAATTTTGAGGAATATAAATCTTGAATGCGATCGCGGGGAATGTCTCGGAATTATTGGTGAAAGTGGTAGTGGTAAATCAACATTAGGCCGATTATTGATTGGTGTGGAAAAACCAGATAATGGTTCTATTGAGATCGATGGAAAGAGTATTTATGATAGGGAAAATCGAAAAGAAAACATAAGTGCTGTGTTTCAAGATTATCGATCTTCCATTAATCCGTTTTTTTCAGTAGAAGAAGCAATTTTAGAGCCTTTAAAGATATATAAAAGCAACAAAAATTTAACTAGATTAATTGACCAATTGCTGATTCAAGTTGGTCTATCCCCAGTATATAGGCATAGGTATCCTCATGAATTATCGGGAGGAGAAGCTCAAAGGGTATGTATTGCACGTGCCATTGCAACAGAACCAACATTTATCCTTTTAGACGAAGCTATTAGCTCACTGGATGTATCTATTCAACTGCAAATTCTTGATTTGCTAAAAGCATTAAAAGCTACTTATGATATGGGATATATCTTTATTACTCATGATATTCAAGCGGCAGCTTATATTTGTGATCGTATGATCATTTTCAAAGATGGTCAGATTCAGGAAACAATTGAAACAAATAATTTGCCAAATGTAAAGTCATTATATGCTAAAAAATTATTACACAATCTTATTACATTTTAAAAAGAAATAGCAACATGAAATGGAAGGAGAGAAAATTTTGAAAGGAGCTATGTCTTGGCCATTTTTACGCTTATATTTGTTAGTGCTTCTTTATTTTAGTGCGAATGCCATTTTAAATGTGATCATCCCTTTACAAGGGGGAGCATTAGGAGCTACTAATACAACAATAGGTGTTATTATGGGTGCTTATTTATTTACAACGATGTTTTTTCGACCTTGGGCAGGACATATTATACAAGAGCATGGTCCCATAAAAGTGTTACATATCATTTTAGTTGTCAATGGTATTGCTTTGATTTTATATCCATTTACAGGATTAGGGGGATATTTGATTGCCCGAATGATGCAAGGGGTGTCAACAGCCTTCTTTTCTATGGCTTTACAAATTGGTATTATTGATGCTTTACCGGAAGAGGATAGGTCGCAAGGAATTTCACTTTATTCGTTGTTCTCTTATATACCGGGTATACTGGGACCAATTTTAGCGCTAAGTATATGGCAGCAAGGAATGGACTTATTTATGGTTGTGATGGTAGGAATCGCAATCATTACAGGTTTGGTTGGATTTAATATCAAGATAGAATCTAAAAAAGAACAATCTCGATCAACAGCTATTGACCAAAACGCGAATGTTCTAAGCTCTTTTAGAGAATTAGTAAAGAATCCTTTTTTATTCAAATGTAGCGTCTTAATGCTGACGGCTTCTATCGTTTTTGGAGCAGTAACAACTTTTGTCCCATTATACGCCAAAGAAATTGAAAGGGGAAACGCAGGTCTTTATCTGATGCTTCAAGCAGCAGTTGTGGTCATTGGTCGTTTTACGTTAAGAAAACGAATACCCTCAGATGGTAAGTGGCACCCTGTTTTCATGATGGGAGCGATGTTTATTTTGGCACTAGCTTCATATTCTATTAGCTTTGCGTCAAGAGAGGGTGCTATCTTCTTTTATCTTGGCGCATTTTTGATGGGAATAGCCCAAGCATTGATCTACCCGACATTAACAACCTATTTGAGCTTTGTTTTAGAGCAAAATAACCGTAATATATTATTAGGGTTGTTTATTGCAATGGCCGATTTAGGTGTTTCGCTTGGGGGTATTATTATGGGCCCGATCGCAGACATTTCGTCTTATTCATTTATGTATGGGATATGTTCAGTTTTAGGATTATTAATGGTCCTGTTTGCCTATGAAAAAAGGGAAAATGCACATTAAAATATCCGTATATATAGCAAAAAAAAGATTTGTATGCAAAATTGATATGATGTGAAAAAATTATATTTTAAAAAACTGGTTTTGGAAAAATTTTGCCAAAATCAGTTTTTTCTTTTGACTAACTGCTTGTGAAGTTCACTTTATTTAAAATCTTTTTTAAGGGAATCAATTTCATAAATCATTTTCTTTTTAAAAAATACGAACATTTAAGAATAACTGATCTTGATAGTTGTGGAGCGGAAGATGGCGACTCCTCGAAAATGCATGCGCATTTCCTTCGTGCGGTGTGAGTTCAAGGAGGCCTATTCAAAATCCTACGGGAAAAGCTTGAGCTGAAAGCCCCGCAAGAACGTTTTAAGGGACAAAGCCTAAGTTCGCCACGTCCTGTGGCAACGGCTTCGGGGTCAACATCGTGTCGACCCGAGGAGATTGAAGCCAAGCCCGTGGAAAGCGCCGTCTGGAGCGGAACAAAAACTTCTGAATATTAATGTTCATGTTGATTCGAAATGTCCATGTTTTTCATCTGAATTTTGCATTATGAAATTGATTCAAGGAAATGAAAAATAAAATAAAATTGTTAAAGGTTTGGCAAAAAGAACCGATTATTATTAATAATATGATTGTTTTTCTAAAAAACAGAAAAAGATATTGAAATGAGCTACAAAAGCTTAGATATGAATATAACAGTGATCACTGCTCAATTTACTTAAAACCAGCATTATGTGGTAAAAATATTGGATGTATTTTTGTATGTTCATATGGTCATACAGGAAACGGTCAACTTTTGAAGGTCGTAAAAAATGATCAAGTCATACTAAAGTAGCTAAATGTAATATTCAAAAGTATGGGAAAAAGAAAAAAGAGCCAATCGATAATGCTAGGGTCAAAGCATTACAAAATCATTTAGATATAAAGGTTTAATAGAACTACCAATAAATAGTTATATTTTCCCTTGTAATATTATTGGTGGATTTGAGAAAATAGACATTTTTATCTCTCATATATTGTTGCTAATATGATAATAACTATATAAATATTTGAAAAGAGGTGATTGACATGAATGTGACTTCTCTTGTAAATGATCGTTATATTGAAATGGAGAATCGTAAGAGAGCGCTTCGTCAGAAAACAGCAGATGATGCTTATAGAAAAAACGCCCAATATTTTAAGCCTAAATTTAATCCAGCACTTGAAGAACTGGTAGATTTATTGACAGGAAAAAAAGAAAAAGAGCATCAACCTGAAGTTCAAGCGGCTATTCGCGATTTACAACAAAGGAAAGATTATGTAGTACAAAAAGAAGATCCAAGTTTGACTGCGAAAAATGAGGTATCTTCAAATCAATTAACGAACATGGCATCCCAGGAGGATACTTATGCTCAAACGCTTGCCATTTTAGAGGATGTACGTGATGCAGCATTAGCTTCTGAAAACCCAAGTGAACAAGATCTACAAGTGGCTGCAACTACTACCGAAACAATTCAAAAAGTACAAGGTCAATCTACTCCAAAAAGCGAATTATCAAATGTTATACAAATGAGTGAGCATGAAAAGTCTGATAGTACTACTGCAATGGATAGGGCTACAATCGCACAAGAAAAGGGGAAACAGCGTCTTTTTAAAAAGGCCATTTCTTTATATTCCTTCCACATGCAAATGGCTAAACAACGATTCCAATTTACAGAGCCAACCATTTATCGTGCTGTCTAGAGGAAGTGATATTCTGTGGCAAAACATAAAATACAAAAAACAAACGCAGTGAGGCTCTTGGATCAACAAAAGATCCCATATATACTTGCGGAGTATGAAGTAGAAGAAGGAAAAATAGATGGTGTTTCGGTTGCTGAGAAGATCCATCAACCTGTAGAAAAAGTTTTTAAAACACTCGTGGCTACGGCTGGTAAAGGAAATCTTTATGTTTTTGTGATCCCAGTAGCTGAAGAATTGAATTTAAAAAAAGCAGCAAAAGTTGTTGGGGAAAAGAAGATTGAAATGCTTCATGTAAAGGATTTGCTCCCTAACACAGGTTATATCCGTGGTGGTTGTTCACCAATCGGCATGAAAAAGCATTATCCAACATTTGTCGATATTTCTGCTGAACAAGTGGAAGAAATGTATGTGAGTGCAGGGAAGATCGGTATGCAAATTCTTATTACACCAGAGAATCTTGTCAAAGCAGCAGAGGGGAAATTCGCGTCACTTACTTGAATTTCATCGTTGTCTTGATAATATTAAGAATCAGGGGTATCGTGCTAAATACATGTCCCTTTAAAAGGAGTTTCCCAGAAAACAAATGGGAGACTCTTTTTTTGTCGATAAAAGATGTAATTATTAACAGTTGTTAAATAATTCTTACAGTAAATTCCTATATTTTAACATTTATTTAGGTACTTTCGTTAGAACAAAAATCATACTCCTGCATCATTTTCAGAATATTCTATCATGTTAGGATTATTTATGTAAGTGTTTCAAAATATTGGGTGAAAGGGGTTATTTTATGAAGAAGATTAAGTGGATTCCTTTGTTACTTTCAAGTAGTTTAGCTCTGTCATTACTAAGTCCGGTGTCTGCTGAAAATGCAAGAGCCGAGACAAAATCTTATGAGAATTGGAATACAGATCGATATGGAGATCGAATTGATATCGATCACCAACTAAGGGGACAAGCTGAAAGTGAAGAATTTCAAAAGAAAGCTGAAGCAAAGATTAAAGAACAGGCTAGTAAAGCAAAAACTTTAGCATTATCTGATGAAGAAGTGGATCCTAACTTCACCTATGATGGTGGCACCAAAGTATTCCTAAATAGAAATCTACAATTTAAAGAATTTACTTTAAGGAGTGTTGGGGATAATGTTGAAATTTGGGTAGCCCATGATTTATCGTATGGTCCAGATAATCCTAAAAAACCGGATGTTGTAACGCAAACACAAGTGGACGAGCTTCGCGATGAATTTGATAACAATATTTACCCAAAGGCAACAGATTTTTTTGGTACACCTGAGACATTAGATGGCTCTGAATCGCCTTTACCGGAAATGGTAGGATTACCAAAAGATTATTATACAGGATCAGATAAAGTGATCATGCTAGTTGACAATATCCAAGATGAAGGATGGAATAATCCAGACTATCCGTTCTTTGTTGCCGGGTTCTTCTGGCAAACAATAGAAAACTATATTAATCGTAATATTGTTACGATCGATACAAATTCATGGGATACTCGTTTAGAAAATACTTTCTTTGGTACGACGATTCACGAATTACAGCATTTAATTCAAGCTGATCATGATCCTTCTGAAGAATCATGGATCAACGAAGGGTTATCTACCTTTGCAGAATATCTAGGTGGATACGGACATGATGATGGTTCGATCAATTTCTTCCTAGATCATCCGGAAAATTCACTTGTCAATTGGGATGAGCATGATCAGGCAGAAACAGGACCAGAAACGATTGCAGATTATGGTGAAGTATACTTGTTCATGCTGTATTTATATGATAAGTTTGGCCATAATTTCATCAAATCTTTAGCAACAGATGGCTCATCGCAAGGTATTACCAGTGTCGAGAAGATATTAAAAAAATATAAGAAGAAAAAGGATTTTACAGATGTTTATCAGAATTTCATAACAGCCATTACACTAGATGATAGCTCGATCAGTAAAGATTACAATATTGATAGCATTGATTTACGAAATTTAGCCGTTGATCAACAAGGGACAAAACGTGGTGAAACGATCGATTTTGAAAAGGCACTAGTTTATGAAAAGCAGGGTGTCCCTGCATGGGGTGGAGATTTTAAATCTCTTGATTTTCCGAAAGAAATAAGAGGTTTGAAATTTAACGGAGTAGATTTCTTACCATTACAATGGAAGTCTGTAGTAGATCCACTTGGTTCTGGTAAGCAGGTTCTATGGGGGAATACAGGAAGTCAGGCTGATAACCAAATGATTTTTGAGGCGGATTTATCTTCTACTAATAAGGCAACCTTGAATTTTGATCACTATTATCAAATCGAAGAGCAATGGGACTTTGGAGCAGTTCAAGTATCTACAGATAATGGAGAGACTTGGACGAGTCTAGGAAATAACAATACTAGATCGGACATTACGGAGGAAGGCTATCCAAATACGAAACAAAATTTGCCTGGATTTACGGGAACAAATGGCGGATGGACGACAGAATCATTTGATCTATCTAACTATGCTGGTAAAAAAGTATTGATCGCATTTCGCTATATGACAGACTGGGGTTCAGAGGAAGCTGGTTGGTATGTAGATAATATCAGCATCCCAGAGATCGGACTTTTAAAAACAGGTGATTCAACAGATGGATTCCAATCGATCGGACAGATTAAAAAAGAATATCTGGAATATGTTGTGACTTTTATACAAACAAAGAAAAATGGAAAAGAACGTGTTTATCATGTTGATCCATTTAATGTCACAGATTCACAAGCACTTGATATTAGAAGAATATTAAAAGAGGGCAATGTGAAAATGATTACTTCTTATGCAGCAAAAGCAGGGCAATTAAATCCAATTGATTTTTCATATGAAGTCATTTTAAAAGGTGATAAACCGAATAAAGGAAAGAAAAAAGATAGGAAAAAATAGTTGGATGAAAAGATTAATAGAAACGAAAAACTGTACCATTTGTTTTTCGTTTCTATTTTTTTATGATGTTGAGAATAAGTTCTTATTTCATCTTTTGGTCAATTAATATATTTGCTTCCAGCACATTCATCTTGTCTTCTCCCAACACCCCAAATGTCTTTTGGGATGTAGTCTTTCTTATAATATCCTGTATTTCTTCTTTTGATAAATGAGATGCTGCTGCAATTCGATCTATCTGTATTTCTGCTGCTGCAATTGAAATATGTGGATCTAGGCCGGAGCCAGAACTTGTCATTAAATCAGCAGGAATATCTGTCCTAGAAACAGTAGGGTTTTCTTTTAAAAATTCATCAACACTATTCGTAATTCGCTTTGTTAATTCTGGATTTGAAGGAGCGTAGTTAAAGTTACCGGAACTTACACCTGCATATTTCGTGTCATTTTTTTCGTATATATTATAGTTTACACTTGAAACACGACTTATAAAATGAGCAGGATTTTTATAATTTTGACCGATTAACTTGGAACCTACGACTCTATTATCTATTTTTATCAGGCTGCCATTTGCCTGATCATGGAAGGCAAGCTGTGCAAGTGCAGTTACAGCGAATGGATAAATAAGCCCGCAAATAATCATCATTACAATAGAGGTTAAAAATGCTGTTTTGAGTTGTGAAATGATTTTTTTCATCGTTCATACCCCCTGTACTTATTAAATTCCCATCGTTTTTAACAATGGTGAAATGATCATATCAATGATTTTAATACCGATAAAAGGAACGATTGCTCCTCCTACTCCATAAATCAGCGTATTTTTGATTAGCAGTTTAGATGAACTCATTGCTTTATATTGCACGCCCTTCATAGCTACAGGAATAAGCAGGGGAATAATAAGAGCGTTAAAAATGAGTGCTGATAAGATAGCGCTTATAGGTGAATCTAAGTGCATAATATTTAAGCGACTCATTTCTGGAATACCGATTAACAAAATTGCAGGAATGATGGCAAAGTACTTTGCAATATCATTGGCAATGCTGAATGTTGTTAATGCTCCCCGCGTCATTAGAAGCTGTTTTCCAATTTCAACTACTTCAATGAGCTTGGTTGGATCGGAATCCAAATCGACCATATTTGCTGCTTCTTTTGCGGAATTAGTGCCTGAATTCATAGCCATACCTACATTTGCTTGTGCAAGCGCTGGCGCATCATTCGTTCCATCTCCAGTCATTGCAACGACTTTTCCTAATTTTTGTTCATCTCTTATGACTTGAATTTTGTCTTCCGGCTTGCTTTCTGCTATGAAGCTATCGACTCCCGCTTCTTTTGCAATAGCTGCGGCTGTAAGTGGGTTATCTCCTGTACACATAATGGTTTGAATACCCATTTCACGTAATTGTTTAAAACGCTCTTTCAGACCAGACTTGACGACATCCTTTAAGTAAATAACGCCAAGAATGATTTCATTTTTCATCACAACTAGAGGTGTACCACCTTCGTTAGATACAAAATGGATTAGTTTTTCTAGATCTTTGGGTACAACTTTACTTTGTTTTTTCATTACATCGTAAGCACCTTTACGAAATTTTGTACCATCTGCTGTATCGAGACCACTCATTCTCGTTTGTGCCGTAAAAGGGATATGCTCACTTGTTTGTATAAGCTCTTCGACATTTTGAATCGAAATATTTTGCTCTTTAGCTAATGCAACAATCGATTTTCCTTCTGGTGTATCATCTGTCAATGAACTTAAATAGGCTGCTACTTTCAGTTCCTCTTGAGCTATGCCGGATACCGGAAGAAATGCTGTTGCCATACGGTTTCCGTAAGTAATGGTTCCTGTTTTATCTAAAATTAATGTATCCACATCACCACATGCTTCAACGGCCTTACCGTTCATGGCGATTACATTAAATTGAGTAACACGATCCATTCCCGCAATGCCAATTGCAGACAGTAATCCTCCAATGGTTGTGGGAATTAGGCATACTGTTAAAGCAACCAATGTTGCAATTGAAATATCGATATTCAAATAGTGCAGCATAGGATAAAGTGTCAAAACTACTAACAAAAAGATAATTGTTAAGCTTACGAGCAAAGTGCTCAATGCAATTTCGTTGGGAGTCTTTTTTCTATTTGCTCCTTCGATAAGAGAAATCATTTTATCTAAAAAAGATTCTCCAGGGAGTGAAGTGATTTTAATGGTTAATTCATCGCTTGTCACAACGGTTCCTCCGGTAACAGATGAAAAGTCCCCGCCCCTTTCTTTTATCACTGGTGCAGACTCTCCAGTGATAGCAGATTCATCTACTGTAGCAATGCCGTCGATTACTTCGCCATCATTTGGAATCGTTTCACCTGCCCGTACAATAACAATATCTCCATGTGAAAGTGTACTTGCTGGTTTCATCACTTCTTTACCATCTATCACAACTCTAGCTGAAGTAGAGGATTTTGTTTTTTTCAATGTCGCGACTTGCGCTTTCCCTCTACCTTGTGCAACTGATTCTGCAAAATTGGCAAATAGAATAGTCAGGAATAACACAACTGCCACAATCCCGTTATATAAACGTAATTCCTGATTGCCTGAGTGAAATAATGAAGGGAAGGCTGTTAATAGCACGACTAGGAAAAAGCCGATTTCCACTACAAACATAACAGGATTTTTAATCATATAGACCGGATTGAATTTTTTGAATGCACTAGCAAGTGAGGTAGCGATTATCTCTTTTGTTAAGAAACTATTCTTTTTTGTTTCCATATTCTCACTCCTTATGAGTTAAGTTGTAAATATTCAGTAATAGGTCCAAGAGCAAGCGCTGGTAGGAAGGTCAACGCACCTACAACAAGGACAATTGCGACAAGAAATATGGTAAATGTTGCATTGCTCGTATTTAAAGTTCCAACGGATTCATTGTGTACAAGTTTTTTAGCCAATAATGAGGCAATAGCAATTTGTAGCACAATAGATATATAATGACCGAAGAACATGGCTAAACCAGTTGTGACATTCCAAAAAGTTGAGTTGTCGAGTAGTCCTTCGAATCCAGAACCATTATTTGCCGAGGATGAAGCAAATTCATAAAGCACTTGTGATAATCCATGTGCACCCGGGTTCGTAATACCTGCGATTCCACCATCTGTGACAACAGCTAATGCTGAGAATCCAAGAATAAGGGCAGGGTGAATTAAAATACAAAGTGCAATGAGCTTCATCTCCTTTGCTTCAATTTTCTTTCCTAAAAACTGTGGTGTTCGGCCAATCATTAAACAAGCAATGAAGATGGTCAGGAGAACATACATCATCATATTCATTAGCCCGACACCTTTACCGCCAAAAACAACATTGAGCATCATATTAAATAATGGTACTAGACCTCCGAGGGGAGTTAATGTGTCATGCATATTATTTATAGAGCCGGTAGTGAATGCTGTTGTAACAGCAGTGAATAATGAAGATTGAGCGATACCAAAGCGTGTTTCTTTTCCTTCCATATTGCCTGTATGATCATCAATGCCAATCGCATGGATAGCCGGATTACCAGATTTTTCACTTATATATACAGCAGCGACCCCTATTAAGAAAATGATACTCATCGCAATGAAAATAGAGGCACCTTGTTTTCCGAGCCAAACGTTATTACTGCGCTTTTTTCGATAGGCAATCATTAGACCAAGTGTCACAACACAAGCTCCTGGTAGTAACATCATCGAAAGGATTTCTACTATATTTGTCAGTATTGTTGGATTTTCAAAAGGAGCAGATGAGTTTGCTCCAATAAAGCCACCACCATTTGTTCCTAGATGTTTAATGGATTCCATTGCTGCAATCGGTCCAAGAGCAATATCTTGTTGTTTATCTTCAATCGTAGTTAAAGTAATATTTTCTTGAAAGGTTTGGGGAACGCCTTGTGATACTAGAATAAGAGAAACAATAAAAGACAAAGGTAATAAAATACGAGTAATGACACGTACATAGTCAACATAGAAATTACCGAGCGTATCTGTTTTCGCTATTAATCTTCGACAAAAGGCCATACATACCGCATACCCAGATGCAGCAGACGTGAACATCATGAAAATAATAACGAGCATTTGTGATAGGTAGCTCAGACCGGATTCACCGCTATAATGTTGCAGATTTGTATTTGTCATAAAGGAAATGACCGTATTAAATGATAGTGTAGTTTCCATATTGCCAATATTGTTAGGATTTAAAAAAAGTACAGATTGAAGACGTAATAGACAGTATCCTATGGCAATCATCACTGCATTTGAAAATAGTAAGGAAAATATATATTGTTTACCTGTCATATCTTCTTGTTTCACTGCACTAATTTTATAAATGATGCCTTCTATTCTTTGAAAAAAGGAATCTCCCCACATCTTTTCTCCCATTGTGACTTTATACAGATAACGTCCAATGATCAGGACAAGTGGTAAATAAATGACTAAGACGAGTATAATTTGCCACATAATTAAAACCTCCTCTAATACTTTTCTGGATTAAGTAAAGCGTGAATTAGATATACGATGACAAGGATCGTGATTGCTAATAACATCCACATTTAATCTTCACCTCTATTTTTCAACTAATTTGTAGCAGTATGTTGTTAAGGCAAACAAACTCAAAAAGCTTGCTAGTAATATGAAAATCATGCACAATTCCAGCATTTTATCCTTCCATCCTTTCTTTCTTATGATTGGTTTTACTATAGTTGAAAAGAAATTAATGTAGTGTTTGGATTAAAGCTTAGATATTAAGATGGCATTAAGATGTTGAGAAGAATGTCCTTTTTTTGTAAAAAGTAATTATAATGAGGGCAAGGTGGTGAGGAAAATGACTCACAATTCAAATCGCAAAAGTGGTCAGTTAAAAATCTTCTTGGGGTATGCGGCAGGTGTTGGAAAGACCTATGCCATGCTCAAAGAGGCTAAAGAGCAATTACAGCAAGGGACTGATGTTGTCATCGGTTATATTGAACCGCATCCCCGTAAGGAAACAAATGCACTAATTGAGGGTTTTGAGGTAGTACCTACAAAAGTTTTTTCATATAAAGGAAAGTCATTTAGGGAGTTAGATTTAGATGGGATTATTCAACGAGCACCGGATCTAGTTTTAATCGATGAATTAGCTCATACAAATATACCTAATCTGCGTCATGCTAAGCGCTATGGAGATGTTCAAGAACTGCTCAATCAGGGAATTAATGTTTATACAACTTTAAACATTCAACATATTGAGAGTCTTCATGATCTTGTTGAGGAAATAACACAAATTAAAGTTCGAGAGCGAATTCCAGATGCTATCGTTGATCAGGCGTCACAGATTAAACTCGTTGATATTGAACCTGAGGAGTTAATCAAGCGATTAAAAGAGGGCAAAATATATAAACAACCTTATGTAGAAAAGGCATTAAACCATTTCTTCCAGCAAGACAACCTCATTGCACTCAGAGAAATTGCTCTTCGGAGAATTGCTGACACGGTTCATTTGAAGACAAAGTGTATACAGTTAAATACTGTACAAAATAATGTGCTTGAGCATATTCTAGTGGGCATTAGTAGTTCTCCAACAAATGCAAAAGTAATTCGAACTGCTGCCAGACTTGCTCAAGCATTGCACGGTAAATTCACTGCACTTTATGTAGATAGAGGAAATAGTTTGACATTATCAAAAGCAGACGAAGAACGATTGAAGGATCATATGAAATTGGCACAACAGCTGGAAGGAAAAGTTGTCACTGTTCAAGAAGACAGTATTGCTACTGCCATTGCAAATTATGCACAAATTAGCGGTGTAACAAAGCTAGTCATCGGAAGAACGATGACAAAATCAAACTTTTTCGGGAAAACGAAAATAACTGATAAGATAAATGAGCTTTTACCAGATTTGTCTATATATATTGTACCGGATCAAGAGAATACGCCAAAGAAAAAAATAGATGTTAAAACAGATTTCAAATTACAACCTCTTGATTTTTTGAAGATGATTTTTGTCTTTGTAATCGTAGCACTTGTTGGGCTATTTTTTAAATCGCTTGGCATCAGTGAAGTGAATATTATAACGATTTTTATATTAGGAGTCTTAATAGTTGCTATCTGGACGACAGGGTGGTTAATGAATATCATTAGCTCACTTGTGGCAGTGTTGAGTTTTAACTTTCTATTTACGAAACCTATTTTTTCGTTTGAGGTATATCATCAGGATTATCCAATGACGTTTACCATTATGTTCGTTTCGGGTGTTATTACCAGTAGCTTAATGAAAAAAGTAAAAATGCAAGGACGACAGGCTATCCAGAAATCCTATCGAATGGAGACTTTATTGGAAACGAATCGTAAGCTACAGTCAGCATCAACATATGAACGGCTCATAGAAGAAGGAGCTATGGAAATTGTTAAAATAACAGAGCGACCTGTGTGTTTTTATTTGGTTGATGATAAGCAAATGCTCCATCATACATTTTATAAATCACCTTTTCTTTCTACAACACAAAATTGTGAGCAGGAGCATCGATTTAGCGATAAAAATGAGGTAGCTATTGTGTATTGGGTTATAAATAATGAGCGTACAGCGGGGATGACAACAGATGTTTTTAAAGAAGCACATGGCTATTATGTTCCTTTTCTATCGAATAATAAGGTAATAGGTGTAATGGGTATTTCTCTTCATAAAAAAGAACAGTTGCCATCCTTTGAATGGCAAGTATTGCATGCGATTCTAAATGACTTTTCACTAGCACTTGATAAATGGCAATTATTACGTATTAATGAGGACGTACGTCGCGAAAAGGAGTTAGAACAAATTCAATCCAATCTCTTACGTTCAATTTCACATGATTTACGCACACCACTCACCAGTATTTCAGGTCATGCAGATATATTGAAAACGAATGATCAAAAAATGTCAGGCAACCAACGTCAAACATTGTATGAAGATATATATTATAATGCTAATCGACTTGTCCAACTTGTTGAAAACTTACTAGCTGTTTCAAAATTGAGTAATGGACATTTTCCTCTTCAAATGCAGGAGGAATTACTTGAAGATGTTATACATGAGGCTATTCACCAGCTTTCCAAAAATAGTACCCGCCCAATTCAAGCATATATTGAACCTGAATTCCTTTTAGCGCATATGGATACGAGGCTAATTGGGCAAGTTCTTATTAATTTATTAGATAATGCTGTGAGCTATACTCCTGTAGAAAGTATCGTCGCTGTATATGCTTTTGAAAGGGAAAGCAACGTTATCATTGAAGTACGGGATACTGGAAAAGGTATCCCGGATGAACAAAAAATAGAGCTATTTCAAACGTTTAAAAAGAGTCATATGGGGCAAGGTGATACAAAGCGGGGATTAGGCATTGGTTTATCTCTGTGTCAAACCATTTTGAAATTACATGAAAGTGAATTAACGGTTCGAGATAATATACCTCATGGAACGATTTTTAGCTTTTATCTAAAACGGGGAGGTGTAGTAAATGAATCTTAAAAGAATTCTCATTATTGAAGATGATATTGCCATTGGAAATCTAATGAAAATGACGATTGAGCTCCATGGTTATCATTATAAACTTGCCACAAAAGGTAAAGAGGCATTAAGAGAAGTTATATCGATGCAGCCAGATGTCATCATTTTAGACCTTGGTTTACCTGATATAGATGGTATCGATATTATTCTAAAAGTTCGTACTTGGTCGCAAATACCAATTATCGTCGTTAGTGCCAGAGGAGAAGAAACTGAGAAGATTAAGGCACTCGATATGGGAGCAGATGATTATGTTGAAAAACCTTTTAGTGTTGATGAACTGCTTGCCCGTATTCGTGCTGCTCTAAGACGCTCAGTTTCTAATGTTGTTACCATGAAAGAGCAACCTATATTTACTAACGGGCCACTTTCTATCGATTATTTATCTAATACGGTGTTTGTTAACAATAAGGAAATTCATCTCACGCCAAACGAATATAAGCTATTAGAAACTTTAAGTAAAAATCTTGGCAAAGTACTTACGCACAATTATCTATTAAAACAAGTGTGGGGAGATGCATTGGATACAGATATACCTAATTTACGTGTTTTCATGGCTACACTTCGAAAGAAAATTGAAAAAGATTTAAATCAGGGAAAATTCATTCAAACACATATTCGAGTAGGTTATCGCATGATTCATTGGGAAAAAAGTGAAGAAAAGAAGAACTAGTCTTTTTTTAAAAGTATTGTGTTCAAATACAACTGTATTTTTGGAAAGAACAATGAAAGAAGATTTATAAGGGAAAAAGAGTAATATTTTTATAATAGTTCTTTTCAGGTGTACAAAATGATGAAGGTATATGCTACAATATCGGTATACTCGTATGAAAGGGATGAAGACCTTGTCAAACGTACTCAATACGTTCGTTAATAAGAATTTACAACAGCTTCGCGACCAAGGCTTATATAATGAAATAGATCCTGTAGAAGGTGCTAATGGTCCAATTATTCAAGTACGTGGTAAGAAACTGATCAACTTATCTTCTAATAACTATTTAGGTTTAGCTACAAATCCGGAATTAAAGGAAATTGCTAAGAAAACGATCGATGTTTATGGTGTAGGTGCAGGAGCTGTCCGTACGATTAACGGAACGCTCGATTTACACGTTAAATTAGAAGAAAAATTAGCTGAATTTAAGGGAACAGAGGCTGCGATCTCCTATCAATCTGGTTTTAACTGTAATATGGCAGCTATCTCTGCTGTTATGGATAAAAATGATGCGATTCTTTCTGACCAATTAAATCATGCTTCCATTATTGATGGTTGTCGTCTCTCAAGAGCAAAAATTATTGCATATAATCACTCTGATATGGAAGATCTTCATAAAAAGGCAAAAGAAGCAACAGAATCTGGTCTTTACAATAAAGTCATGGTCATTACTGACGGTGTTTTTTCTATGGATGGTGATATTGCAAAGCTTCCTGAAATCGTTGAAATCGCAAAAGAATTCGACCTTATTACATATGTCGATGATGCGCATGGCACAGGTGTAACAGGTAAGGGCAAGGGGACTGTTAAGCATTTTGGTTTACAAAATGACATCGACTTCCAAATCGGTACATTATCAAAAGCCATTGGTGTAGTTGGTGGATATGTAGCTGGTAAGAAAAACCTGATTGATTGGTTAAAGGTCCGTTCACGTCCATTCTTATTTTCCACAGCTCTACCACCAGGTGACGTAGCAGCGATCACTCGAGCAGTTCAAATGTTAATCGATTCAACAGAGCTTTGTGATAAGCTTTGGGAAAATGGAAACTACCTAAAAGCAGGTTTGAAAAAGCTTGGCTTTAACATCGGTCATTCTGAAACACCGATAACTCCATGTATTATTGGTGATGAAAAACTAACACAACAATTTTCATCTCGCTTAATCGAAGAAGGAGTCTATGCAAAAGCTATTGTTTTCCCAACTGTGCCTAAAGGTACAGGACGTGTACGCAATATGCCAACTGCTGCACATACAAAAGAAATGCTGGATAACGCGCTTGCTATTTATGAAAGAGTAGGAAAAGAGCTTGGTGTTATCTAAAATCTATCCAAGCGATTTAATCGTTATGACAAGATGTTTTCATCTGTCATAACGATTTTTTTGTTCAATTTAATCATCATTTTTTTCATATGGATTTATATGACATATGATGTTAATTTGTCATATGTTAAATTGCAATAAGATCACTATCATGGATCAAAAAGTTTATGCTGTGATACAGAATGTTTGCGCATACAACTACATGATCGTTTATAAAATATACATATTTTAATATATTAAAATAATAATTGAATAGAATTCAACAGTTAACATATCAATGATAGGTATACATAGATTTTGTAAGTGTTATAAAATGACTATAATAAAAATAGGTTTAAATAACTATATATTAGATATTTTATATAAAATAAAGAGATTTTATATGAAAAAGGCATTAATTTATCATTAAAAAATTCATTCATCCAATAAAGTTAAAAATTTTCAAATAATTTTTAAAAAAGAATAGAAATTATATTATTAAATTGATATAGTAATTAATATCTATTTTCTTTTAAAATGTCATGAGTAATCAGTAGGCCATGACAATTATAATGGGGGGCGACAGTATGAGTATTAGTAAAAAGCTATATTTAGCATTTTCCATATTGATTATTTTTATGGTCGTTATTACGATTACTGGATATGTACAATTAAAAAATATACAAAATACATATCATGAGATTTTAGATCAACGTGTAACAAAAACGATGACGATTAAAGAGATTAAATACGCCTCTGCTATGCAAGGTACATTTGTTACTTCATATGCATTAAATCCGATCCAAGACAATTTAGATAGCTTAAAGGAGCAGCAGGAGCATGTCTCCAAAATTATAAAAGAAGTTGAACCTGGCTTAAAGTCAGGACCAATGAAACAAGAACTAGAAAATATTAAAAATAATCAAGATATCTTTTTAAAAAGTACACAAAATGCTATTGAGATGGTTGATAAAGGAAATAAATTTCAAGCAGCGGATATCATCGCTAGTGAATCTCGCCCTGCTAATGAAATGATTTTAAGTAGTGTAGAAAGAATTGTTGATGATCAAACAAAGCAGATGAATGAAAGTCGTCAAGCAGCAGAAGATAGCGTACAACAGGGGATCATCATAATGTTAGCAGGTGCATTCATCGGTCTATTAGTTGCCATTGGATGCTCATTATTTATAACGAAAAAAATCACGAAATCTGTACGTGCTTTAGATAAGGCAGCTATTACTATTGCAAAAGGAGATCTAACACATCCCGATATCATCGTTCATACAAAAGATGAGATCCATTCTTTAGCACAATCATTCAATTCCATGAAAACCAATTTACAGGCATTAATTTCAGAGGTAATGGAAAATGTTGAACATACAACGGCTGTTGCAGAAGAATTAACAGCTAGTACGGATGAAGTCGCAGTTACCTCTCATGAAGTCGCCGAAAAATTGGCGATGATCAACGAGGGAGCGAATTCAACGGCTAAAGTGGGGAATGAATGTGCAACTGCTATAGAGGAAACTGCCAGTAGTGTGCAAACCATTGCGAATGCTACCCAAGAAGTGCATAGTAAAGCCGTGGAGACGCAAGAAATAGCGCAAAAGGGAAATGGAACATTGCAAACAACTTCCAACCAATTAAAAGTTATTCAAAAATCTTCATCTATGACAAGAGATAAGATTCGAAAACTAAGCCAACAATCAGCAGAAATTGGCAATATCACGAAGGTCATCACGGAAATTACAGATCAAACGAATTTACTTGCTTTAAATGCAGCGATCGAAGCAGCTCGTGCAGGTGTGCATGGAAAAGGTTTTGCAGTAGTAGCTGATGAAGTAAGAAAATTAGCAGAAGAATCTAGAAATTCTGCTGAAAAAATCGTTCATCTAACGTCGGTTATTCAATCGGATACAGCAGAGGTTGAGGATGCTGTCGAAGTGACAGTATCAAATGTTGATGATGGTGTTAACTTTATACAGAAGGCTCAGCAAGCATTTGATGAAATCTTAAATTCGGTGGATGACATGACACAGAAGACGGAACATATATCGTCAGCAACACAACAAGTATCCGCTTCTACAGAGGAGGTTGCCGCATCTGTTCAAGAAATGGCGCAAACTGCAAATGTTGCAGTAAATGAAACAGAAACAATTGTTGCTATTACAGAAGAACAAGTTGCGACAATTGCAGATATTAACTCTGCCTCCAAAACATTGACAGCTAGTACAGTTCATCTACAAGAGCAAGTTCAACGATTTAAAGTATAATCATTTCGTATAAATTTTGGATGTCAGTATATCTATGATATTAGGGTCAAAAAGGAAAATTCATTCAGTATCGGCGTTTTAGGACGATACTGGATGAAAGTTGAACCAAATCGCTTTTTACAGGCAGACAGCACCTCTACTTAACTTCTGGATGTTACTAGAGTGATGAAGAATGGGATTGCTGCATGTTAATGTAAGATAAAGTTTAAAAATGGACCGTGTGAGTAAAGAAATGAAACTCACATAGTCTTTTTTGTGTTGGCTAGGTTGATTAGAAAAGTAGGATATGTATTTTTAATTTAAAATGTGTCATAGGATGAAATTAAATACTTTAGTATTTAACTAGGAATTATAAGAATTTGTATTGACTTTTTAATTGTTAATAATTATAATAAATTTCAAAATAAAATAAAAAACGGAAAATATTTGTTTGGTTCTTTTAACAATAAAAACACTATGATAATAGAACTTGAACGTAAATCATTTTTGATCTCAAATAGTACGGAAAAATCAATTTGTAAAGGAGAAAATCATATGACCCAACAGTTGAATGAGGACTCAGAACAAATTAGAGCCATTTTAAATGCCATTAAAGGACTTCAATTTGGAGAAGTGCATATTACGATTCAAGATGGAGTAATCGTACAGATTAATCGCCTTGAAAAGCAACGATTCAGCAAATCAAAAGCTAAATAATATGAGTATGCTTAGGTAAGTTTGGTCATTAACTAGAAATAGAAAGATCGATCCATCATGTTTCATAAAAAAAGCCCCTCTTTCTTTTAAAAGTAAGAGGGGCTTCACCTTTGTGAGTTCACCTCTCTTATCGATCAAAACATTTGTCATGCTTTGCAGGAATTAGCACCTTTCCTCAATATGGGAAGGTTGCCGAGCTTCATAGGGCCAGTCCCTCAGCTACTCTTGATAAGAGATTATTTTTAAATTTACGATTATTTAGTCTAAAGTAAAAAGTTAGTACATTGAAATACTATTTTCTGTAAAAATAAATTAGGATAATAGAAATATTGACCTTCATTCATTAGCCAATATTTTTCTTATACCGTTTCTTTAAATAAATTGAGTTGTTCAATTCTTTTGATCGCTTCTGTTAATTTTTGTTCATCTACTAATAATCCTACACGTATATAACCTTCACCGTGTTCGCCAAAACCATTACCAGCAGCTACAGCGACATCTGCTTTCTCTAAAAGAAAATCAGCAAATTGTTGACTTGTGAATCCTTTTGGAACAGGAAGCCATGCAAAGAAAGAGCCCTTTGGAGCGGTTACAGGCCATCCTACTTCTTTACATGCTTTGATAAGAGTTTTTCTTCTGCTTTCATAAATAGCTACTTGTTTTTTGACACAAGATTGATCTCCAGTTAATGCTTCAACTGCTGCTAATTGTATTGCTGGGAATAGGCTAACAAAGAGGTGATCTTGTATAAGGTTTAATGCTTCAACAATTTGTGGGTTGCCGATGGCGAAACCAACACGCCAACCAGCCATGTTAAATGTTTTTGATAATGTATAAACTTCAATGCCTACTTCTTTTGCTCCTTCCGTTTGGAGGAAACTGATGGGTTTGTTGCCATCAAAGCCAATTGCACCATAGGCAAAGTCTTGCAATACGGCTATATTATTTTCTTTTGCTAGTTTGACAGTTTCTTCATAAAACTCTTTTGTAGCGATACCACCTGTTGGGTTGTTCGGGTAGTTCAAGTACATTAATTTAGCTCTTTTTTTAACATCTTCAGAAAGCTGTTGATAGTCTGGAAGAAAATCATTTTCAGCTAATAGTGGCATCGTTTCAAATTTTACATCTGCCAATGTTACACCCGATAAATAATCTGGATAGCCGGGGTCTGGCAACAACATTGTATCCCCAGGGTTGAGGATCGCTAAAGGCAGTTCAACAAGTCCAGCCTTGGCACCGAAAAGAATAGACACTTCTGTATTAGGATCAATGTCTACATTGTATTCTCTTTTGTAAAATGTAGCGATGGCTTCTTTTAATTCAGTTAATCCTCGAAATGGGGAATATTTATGCGTTTCTGGATTAGCCGTTGCTTCTTGCATTGCTTTGACAATATGCGCTGGGGTTGGTTTGTCAGGATTACCCTGCCCTAGATTGATAACATCGCGACCTTCTGCGACCGCTTGATTTACTTGTCTTACAAGGTTTGCGAAAAATTGTTTAGGTAGATTTTGTAGTTTTTCAGATAACTCCATCGTATAATTCCCTCCAAGTCTCTCATAAATGTATTAAGACGCTGTACTATACATTTGAATTAGAAATAGCTAGAATAATATAAAGCTTAATTTTCAGAATAAAAAAATGATTTAGTAAAAATAGTATAACCTTTTTAAGAAAATGTCTATAGGTGGTGCAAAAATGAAAGTAGGATGTATTCAATTAAATGTAGCTTTTGGGGATGTTGAAAAAAATTTTACAAGAGCAGAGGAATTTATTCGCCAAGCAGCAAGTAAAGGGGCTGAACTCGTCATTTTACCGGAAATGTGGAACACGGGTTACGCTTTAGAAAAACTAGATGAACTTGCAGATGTGAATGGTGAAAGAACAAAGAAATTTCTTCAATCACTAGCATCAGAGCTCCATATTCATATTGTAGGTGGTTCAGTAGCAACCAAAAAAGAAAAGGGATTCTTTAATACGATGTACACCGTTGATCATCATGGTGAATTAGTAGGCGAGTACGATAAAGTCCATTTATTTCGCTTAATGGATGAACATCTGCATTTATCGGCAGGGCAGACACAAAACAATTTTGTATTAGGCGATTTGCCAGCAGCCGGCGTGATCTGCTATGATATTCGTTTTCCAGAATGGCTGCGACTTCATGCATTAAAGGGAGCTAAAGTCTTGTTTGTATCGGCACAATGGCCAACTGCAAGAATCGATCATTGGAAAGTGTTATTGCAAGCACGCGCTATTGAAAATCAATGCTTTATCATTGCAGTTAATCGGATCAGCCACAAAGAAGAAAACTTTAATGGTCAATCGATGGTTATTGAACCATGGGGCGAAGTGTTATGGATCGGTCAGAAGGACGAGGAATTGTCCATAGTCGATGTGGACTTTTCAAAAGTGGATGAAGTACGTAAGAAAATTCCAGTGTATGATGACAGACGCCCAGAATTATACAAGGATATTTTAAAGTAGAAATGTTTAACCTATATATGAAAGAATAGGATTTTAATGGTTCATCATCTGGTGATCATCTATTTTTAATGGGTGCATCATATACAATCTTACAGATGATGAATAGGAGCCATATATAAATTTTTAAAATTCATTGACAAATGACTTAAAAGGAAATATGATGAGTATCATAAACTTACAACTTGACAAATGGAATTTATCATGAGCGACTGAGGGAAAGGCCCTATGAAGTCCAGCAACCCCCATTAGGGAAGGTGCTAATTCCTACAGAATTTATTTCTGAAAGATAAATAAACGTCGATAAAAAGATACGTCTTTCAGTAGAAAGGTGTATCTTTTTTTATAAGAATACGTAGTTTACTGATAGATTATGTATATTTTATACAATAGCAATTTGATAGGATTAGAGGGATGTATGTGCTGGAAATACAAAATGTATCAAAGGTATACAAAGCAAAAAAGAAATCAATAATTGGTGTAGATCATGTTTCTTTAACAATTAGAGATGGAGAAATATTTGGTATCGTTGGTTATTCCGGGGCAGGAAAAAGTTCTTTATTGCGCTGTATTAATTTGTTGGAACAACCAACGGATGGACAAATTCTAATTGATGGACAAGATTTAACAAAGCTAAAGGGCGAGAAGCTTCGTCAGGCACGCTTGAAAATCGGTATGATCTTCCAGCACTTTTATTTAATCAGCCAAAAAACAGTCGGTGAAAATATTGAATTTGCACTGAAGGCTGCGAAATTACCAAAGGAATCGCGCAATGAACGAGTTGAAGAATTGCTCAATATGGTAGGACTGACGGATAAAAAAGATGTGTTTCCATCCCAACTAAGTGGTGGACAAAAGCAACGTGTAGGGATAGCAAGAGCATTAGCTAATAATCCATCTGTATTGCTTTGTGATGAAGCAACGTCAGCACTTGACCCAACTACTACCACCTCTATTTTACGACTATTAAAGAAAATTAATCGTGAACTCGGTATTACGATTATTCTTATAACCCATGAAATGGATGTTGTAAAAGAAATCTGCGATCGTATGGCGATTATGCAGAATGGTAAAGTGATAGAAGAGGGCCCTGTTTATGATATCTTTGCCAATCCAGAAAAGCCGTTAACACAAGAATTTATTAGCAGTATCGTATCCTTTGATATTCCATCAGCGATTCTACAAAATGTCCAAGGACAGATCGTTAAAATTTTGTTCAAAGGTGATATAGCTGGTGAAGGAGTCATTTCGGACATGCTTCAGCAATTTAAAGTACAAGGTAATTTCCTTCATGGCACGATTGAATATATTCAGGAAAAACCACTCGGCATTTTTCTAATGGAGTTGGATGGGCAAGTAGAAGATATAAAACGTTCGATTTCTTATATGGAAAATCGAGGAGTAACAGTGGAGGTGTTAGACCATGTTATTTGATCCAAGTCATTTTGCTGAGATGCTTCCAGATATTTGGAAAGCATTTGGTCAGACCCTTCTAATGGTGGGCATTGCCTTATCAATCGCTTTAGTGATTGGTTTACCACTTGGGTTACTACTGTTCATCACCAGTAAAGGTCTATTTTCTACAAGTAGATCAGGACTGCTTGGGAATCGTTTCATTAATATAGTTGTTGGTTTTATCGTCAATTTAATTCGCTCGATTCCATACATTATTCTTTTAGTAGCATTATTCCCATTCACAAAATGGTTAGTAGGTGACACGATAGGGCCGATTGCTGCAAGCGTTTCTCTATCTGTTGCATCGACGCCATTTTTTGCAAGACTTGTTGAAACATCTCTTCGTGAAATTGATAAAGGAGTCATTGAAGCATCAATTGCTGTTGGGGCAACACGTTGGATGATTATTAAAGACGTATTGCTTCCTGAGGCAAAATCAGGTGTGATTCAAGGGGTTACGATGACGATTATTAGCCTAGTTGCTTCTTCAGCGATGGCAGGAATTATTGGTGGTGGCGGTATCGGTGACTTAGCCATTCGGTTCGGCTACTACCGTTATGACAATACCATCATGATTGCAACAGTTGTTATTTTAATCGTGATTGTCCAAGTGATTCAATTAGCTGGTGATGCAATAGCAAAAGTAGTAGATAAACGTTAAGCGGAAATGGCTCGTTCAGTTGCGACAGTTGTTTTAGGAGCTTGAAACAAAAGCGTCATCTTCGTTTTTGACGGAAAGCGACCTTGAGCAGTTGGAAAATGATAAGTCAGAGATTTTCATAGATAATAATAGGAGGCTTTACAATAATGAAGAAATTTTTACTTGTTTTATTGACTTTAGTATTAGCTACAGCTTTAGCTGCTTGTGGCGAAGATAAAGCAAAAAAAGACACAGACAAAGCGACAGAAACAAAGGATATTAAAATTGGAGCAACAGCTGGCCCTTATAGTGATATGCTAAACAAGGCAATTGTTCCTGAACTTGAGAAAAAAGGTTATAAAGTAAAAGTAGTAGAATTCAGCGATTATATCCAACCAAACAAAGCTTTGGATTCAGGAGATATTGATGCAAACTTGTTCCAACACTCTATATACTTGGAAAACTTCAATAAACAAAATGGTACAAAAATCAAAGGATTAATCATTGTACCAACTGCACCAATGGGCTTCTTCTCTAAGAAATATAAAACAGTAGCTGACATTAAAGACGGTTCAACAATAGCAATTGCTAATGACCCTTCAAACTTAGCTCGTACTTTAAAATCATTACAAGAACAAGGTTTAATCAAAATTAATGATAAAATCGATGAATTAAAAGCTTCTACAAAAGATATTACAGAAAACCCTAAAAATTTAAAATTCAAAGAAATTGAAGCTGCAGGTCTTCCTCGTGCTGTTGAAAGTGCTGACATAGCCGGCGTACCAGGAAACTTTGCATTAGCTGCAGGTATGAAATTACAAGACGCTGTTTTCCTTGAAAACATGCCAGATCAATTCCGTAATGTTGTAGCAGTACGTCAGGCAGATGAAAATTCACAACTTGCAAAAGATCTTAAAGCAGTTGTAGAATCTGCTGAATTTGAAAAAGTAATCGATTCAGACTTCAAAGGATTTGGTAAACCTGAATGGATGAAAAATAGAAAATAAGCAAAATCAATGAAAAGATGGTATATGTAGTTTACTTAAGAAATCTTTTTCAAGAAGAATATGTCAATACTAAAGGCGCAGAACACTGTTTGATCAGTATTCTGCGCCTTTTTCTCGTATATTTTAACCGAATGAAATGTCACAACCAATTTACTTACTTCAATTTCTCCCCCAATTTTCGAAAATTATGAACGAGCAAATACTTTTGAATGCCCCTCGCTTGTTGAATGGCCTTTGTAGCATAATGTTTAAAATTTTCGCCATCCTGCTGTTTAAAGGAAATCAAGCTTTCAATCGAAGGCGACATCCAGTTTTCTGTGAGCTTCGGTATTAAGGTTTTCGCCTGTTCAAAGTTTCCTAAATAGGCTTCACTATGTGCAATCATGTAACTTTGAAAAGGCTCTTTTGTAATTTGCTTTGCTTCTGATAAAGCACGATCATAATCTTTTTCAAGAATCGCTAATATAGAAGCATAATTGTGTTTTATATAGGGTTGCTGATGGGAGGTAATAATTTTTTGTAGGGCAGCTCTTTGTTCAACTACAGATTGGTTGGCGATCGCATATGGGTATGCATATAAGGATCGATGTTTATTGGCTTTAAGAAAACGTTCAACTGTCTTGAGATTATTTGTCCATAAAAGTGCGTTGAAGTAAGGGTACATGGTGAATGAAAAAACATAAAGAAAAAGCAAAATGAAAATTAGCCATTTTGGAATATCCATTAACAACAAAAAAGTACAAGCGATAATTGCAAATAAATAAATCAGCGTTAATTTCCATAACTGCATAAATTTCACTCCTTTTTACTCATTATAATCAAAACTTTCAAAAAAGTCTTTTGATATATATGTTCACTGAAGAAAAACAAATATTGTATTTTTTAAAAATACATTATATAATTGCTGTAATAGAAACACTGATTAAACGCAAATTAAATAGAATAAATTGTATTTCTGAAAAATACAATTGTATTTATATAAAACGTGTATATTCCAGAAGTACATTTGTAGTTAGCAAGAGGAGGAAATAAAATGAAGAAAATTATGATCACTGGTGCGTGCGGTCAAATTGGTTCAGAGTTAGTAGCGAAGCTCCGTGATGAATATGGTACAGACAATGTATTAGCAACAGATATAAGAAAGGTTTCCACACAGGCTGGACCTTTTGAATTATTAGATGTCATGGATGCACAGCGTATGCATGATATAGCAAAAGAGTTCGGCGCAGATACGATGATGCATATGGCAGCGTTATTATCCGCAACGGCAGAGGCAAAACCTTTAATGGCTTGGAATTTAAACATGGGTGGGCTTGTCAATGCATTAGAGGTTTCTCGAGAATTAGATTTACAATTCTTCACACCAAGTTCTATTGGCGCATTTGGACCATCAACCCCAAAACACAATACACCACAAGATACATTACAGCGTCCAACAACGATGTATGGTGTCAACAAAGTGGCTGGTGAATTGCTGTGCGATTATTATCATACACGGTTTGGCTTAGATACTCGCGGTGTTCGTTTCCCAGGCCTAATCTCTTATGTAACGCCTCCAGGGGGCGGTACAACAGATTATGCTGTAGATATTTATTACAAAGCCGTACAACAAGGAAAATATACATCTTATATAGCAAAGGGTTCATATATGGATATGATGTATATGCCGGATGCATTACAAGCAATTGTTGATTTAATGGAAGCAAACCCGGATAAGTTGATCCATCGTAATGCCTTCAACTTAACAGCAATGAGTTTTGAGCCAGAAGAGATTGCCGCATCAATTCGTAAGCAAATGCCAAGTTTCAAAATGGATTACGATGTTGATCCAATTCGTCAAGCGATCGCAGATAGTTGGCCAGATTCTCTTGATGCAAGTGCTGCAAAGGAAGAATGGGGATTTAACGCTCAATATGATTTGGATGCAATGACCATTGATATGCTTAAAAAGCTAGAAAAAAAAATTAGCCATTCAGCCTAATTGAATAGTAGGATAAAGTGAAACTCCATCCGTGGGCGTTTTTCATCCCACTGAAATAGAGGAACTTAAGTGAAAAGCGCCACGTCCTGTAGCAATACCTGAGTGACCAACATCTTGCCTGCCCGAACCAATCGGACGCATGCGGCAGTTGATTCCCCATCTATCCTTGTCGTTTCTTTCTAAATCTTGAGAGGGGGTCTTGCTGCCTCTTAAAGCGGGATAAATTTAAAAAAGCAACCTATAAGCGAGGGATGATCTCAACTGATAGGTTGCTTTTGCTCCTCATTGATGGCAGCAAAGTTCCTCTCTTCAAGACACAAGTAACGAACGGAAAAATAAGGATCAACTACATGGAAAGTCTAATGTTCAACTAACACCCAAGAAAGTCCTCCACACTAGGTGAAGTTTCGCTTTATTCATTAAAATAAATACAATTATTGTAATGTTCGTGCGATAATAATGAGTTTTCCTTGGTCTAACTCTTTTTCTGCTTGAGCAGCTTCTTCTTTACTTAAACCAACAGCTTCCATTTGACTGCGAAGCTCATTACCACGGGCAACTACATAATTTTTCATGGATCTGAAAAATCCTTGTTCTTTGATACCTACCTCGGCTGTATGGAGTGCATCTGCAATATCTTCTTCGCGTTCATCACCATGAGCAAAAATATAAATATTATCGCGGCTCAAACCTTGTGATTCTAACTTCTCAATTTGATTTTTTGCTTGTACTGCATTTTCTACAGAAATGTTACTGATCATCTCAATCTCCTCCTATTTTAGATGTTACTTATGGTATTCCCCAAAATGAAAAGATTAAACGTTCCTATTTTTAGTTAAATCATATCGTTTATTCATAAATTTTTTTTAAAATCATAATATCAATTAGATGAATAGAATTTTCTGCACTAGTTGAGCTGATAGTTAGAAAATTGAAATGTTCTTATAGACGAATCAATTTCATCATGCAAAATCTAGATAAAAAATATGAACATTTTCTATTAATATAAGCATTAACATTCAGACTTGTATGTGCCACTACAGACGGCGTCTTCCGCGGGCTTTGGCTTCAATTTCTTGGGGGCAACAAGAGATCTTCTTCCGCAGCATCGAAAGCGTAAGCGACAGATGTGAAGCCGTTGCCACAGGACGTGACGAACCTAGGCTTTGTCCCTTAAAAGGTTCCTGCGGTGCTTTCAGCTCAAGCTTTTTCCGTAGGACTTTGAATAAACTTCCTGAACTAACAACGCACGAAGGAAATGCGTATGCATTTTCGAGGAGTCGCCGTCCTCCGCTCCACAACTATTAAAAATAGTTATCACTAAATGTTCGCATTTTTCAAGAAGAAAATGATTTGTGAAATTGATTCATATAGATGGATGATTTTAAAAAATGATCACAAATAAGGGGATGGTTGAGTTATGATGCAGACACCACTAGTATTAACAGATTTTATCAAGAGAGCAGAACGTTATTTTCCAAAGAAATTAATCATTTCACGAACAGCTGAAAATACGATCCATCGCTTCACATACAAAGAGTTTGGGCAACGTACTCGAAAGTTAGCACATGCGTTGACCAAATTGGGGATGAAAAGAGGAACGAGAGTGGGTTCCTTTGCATGGAATCATCATCGACACTTAGAAGCTTATTTTGCTGTTCCTTGTGCAGGAGCTGTTCTCCATATGATTAATATACGTCTATCCCCAGAACATATTATTTATATTATCAATCATGCAGAGGATGAAATATTATTAGTGGATGGGGATTTGTTTCCATTAATAAAGAAAGCGATTCCACTGTTGAAATCCGTGAAACATATTATAGTCATGCAAGATGGCTCGGAACTACCTGAACCAACATCAGACAATATTCATTCATATGAACAGTTGATAGCCGATGCAGAAGAATATGAGTTTCCAGAAGATTTAGATGAAAATATGCCAGCGGGAATGTGTTATACGAGTGCAACTACAGGATTTCCGAAGGGTGTTATTTATACACATCGCAGTATAGTGCTGCACAGTTTAGCACTTGGTTTAGTAGATTCATTTGGACTTCACGAGAATGATATAGCAATGCCTGTTGTCCCTATGTTCCATGTCAATGCATGGGGAATACCATTCGCAGCTGTTAATTTTGGCACAACTCAAGTATTGCCTGGACCTATGTTCACACCCGCGTTGCTGTTAGATCTAATCGAGCAAGAAAAGGTGACCTTAACGGCGGGTGTACCTACGATTTGGCTAGGCGCATTAAAAGAATTAGAAGAAAAACCAAGAGATATATCATCCCTGCGTGCCATTGTTTGTGGTGGATCTGCATCACCAAAAGGACTCATCAAAGCCTTTGAGGAAAAATATAAAGTGCCATTTATCGTAGGATACGGGATGACGGAAACAACGCCAATTGTCAGCCTGTCTACTTATACATCTGAAATAGAACAATGGTCAAAAGAAGATAAACTAAATATTCGTGCAACCCAAGGGTTAACAGTACCATTAATCGAAACACGCATTGTAAATGATGATGGAGATGCTCCGTGGGATGGTAAAACGATGGGCGAGTTAATCATAAGAGGACCATGGATAGCGGATAAGTATTACAATGATGAAAGAACGGCGGAAGCATTTAAAGATGGCTGGTTATATACAGGTGATATCGCGGTAATCACACCAGAAGGTTATATTAAAATAACTGATCGAGTAAAGGATCTTATTAAAAGCGGAGGAGAATGGATCTCTTCAGTGGATCTTGAAAATGCTTTGATGACACATGAGGGGGTGTTTGAAGCCGCGGTGATTGCAGTGCCAGATGAAAAATGGCAAGAAAGGCCACTTGCCTGTGTGGTTCTAAAAGATGGGAGCACAGCAACAAAAGAAGAGCTTTTTTCCCATTTAGAGGGGCAATTTGCCAAATGGTGGATACCCGATGATATCGTTTTCTTAAAAGAGATTCCCAAAACATCTGTAGGAAAGTTCTTGAAAGCCAAACTTCGTGAGGATGTAAAAGGACGTAAACCATGATAGATTATGTAATTCATTCATAGATTTATCCCGCCTTTAACGGGCAGTAAGATCCCAATTTCAAGATATAGAGAGAAACGAGAAAGATAGATGGGGGATGAACTGCCCGTAAAAGTCCGATTGGTTTGGGCCAACAAGATGTTGGTCCCTCAGGTGTTGCCACAAGACGTGGCGTTTTTAACCTGAGTTCCTCTAGCCCAGTGGGGGATGAAGAAAACCCCCACTGATGGAAGCTTCACTTTATTAGGTTTTTCGGATATCTACAATAAGAAAAAGAGCATTTCTTTGAAACTTTCATTGAAATGCTCTTTTTACATGTAAACCGTCTACTCTTCTATCAATTTATTAAAATGAAGGCGTTTATTTAATAGCATCATCACAGGAATACCTACAGCCATGACTGCAAATTCACCAGCCGCGCAAGTAAGCCATGTCAATAAGAATGGTTTAAGTGCAAATGGGATATCTCCCACAAGTTGGATCTCTATGGCGATTAGGAACATCATAATCGTAAATACGATCGTATTAAAGATCATACGTGTTGCCTGTCCTTTAATAAAGCGAGCTGACCAAATAGTAATGGCAAGCGATAAGATTGATTGCCCAACACCAAATGCTAAATCATACATACCAAGCGGTGAAAACAGATTGGCGATGAAGACTCCTAAAACAATACCTATCATATACTTTTTGTTAAAAACAACAAGATGATTAAACATTTCTGATAGACGAAATTGTATAGCATTGTAGCCAAAAGGTTGGACAAGCATTGTTACAGCAATATATAGTGCTGCAATAATCCCGTTGATAACTATTGATTTTACTTTCAATTTTCAGTTCCCCCTAGTTTTTTTACGTGGGATGGTTTCGAACCACGATATTGTTAGAAACAAATTTACATTGTAAATATATTAAATAAAAATGTCAAATCATATTTTTAAAAATAGAAATGTATAACGCAGAAGCTTATTTAAAAGATTCACAAAATAGACACATTTTATAAAATGTATGGAGAATCCTTATAAACAAGCATTTCATCGCAGTGAAGCGTTGAAGTTCAACGCGATAAACTAATTTAAACATTCATAATATTATTGACGGTTATAAAAGTCTTCTGTAATAATTACTGTGTTTAGTTACTAAAAGAATAAGAGACAACAAGAATTTGAGGGGGATATTATGAAGAAAATGAAAAAGTACGCATTGCTTTTGATGACAACTATCATCGTATTAGCTTTAGCTGCGTGCGGTAGTAAAAATAATTCGTCATCTGATACAAAGGATTCTAATGCAGCAGAAGGCAAAACATATAAAGTCGGAATTACACAAATTGTAGAACATCCATCATTAAACCAAGCTACAAAAGGTTTTAAAGCGGCTCTTAAGGATGCAGGATTAAAAGTTGAATATCAAACTGAAATCGCTCAAGGGGATCAAAGTGTTAATACGACAGCTGCCAACAACTTGGTAGGAAGCGGCGTCGATCTAATCTTTGCTAACTCTACACCAAGTGCACAAGCGGTAGCTGCGGCAACATCTGATATTCCAATTGTTTTCACATCGGTGACAGATGCAGTTGGTGCAGAACTTGTCAAATCAATGGAAAAACCAGGTGGTAATGTAACAGGTACGGTTGATACACATCCTGATGCTATTCCAAATACAGTTAAATTTTTATCAGAACAATTAGGTGCTAAAAAAGTAGGAATGGTGTTTAACTCAGGTGAACAAAACTCTCGTGTACAAGTAGATATTGCGAAAAAAGAAGCAAAAAAAGCGGGCATCACAATTGTTGAAGCGTCAGCATCAACATCAGCAGAAGTAAAACAGGCGACAGAATCATTAGTTGGTAAAGTGGATGCCTTTTATATCATTACTGATAATACAGTTGTGTCAGCTCTTGAGTCAGTACTAGACGTAGCAAATGATAAGAAAATTCCTGTAATGGTAGGGGAACTTGACTCTGTAGCACGTGGTGGTCTTGGAGCATATGGCTTTAACTATTATGATATCGGTTATGAAGCAGGTCAAAAAGCAGTGGAAATCTTAAAAAATGGTAAAAAACCAGCAGATATCCCTGTTGCATATCCTACAAAATTAAAACTTGAAATCAACAAAACAACAGCAGATAAAATTGGCGTAGACGTCAAAGATGAATGGAAAGCAGAAGTAGTTAAATAGATAGGAGATGATTCTTTATGTTTACAGCAATTTTCGGCTCAGTCGAGCAAGGGATCATCTATGCAATCATGGCACTCGGAGTGTATATTACATTCCGAGTGTTAGATTTTCCTGATTTAACAGTAGACGGTAGCTTTGTAACAGGTGCCGCAACAGCAGCAACAATGATCACATTAGGATACAATCCGATCATTTCCACAATATGTGCAGCATTGGCTGGCTTTGCTGCTGGTTCCATTACAGGTCTTTTGCATACGAAGGCAAAAATCAATTCACTATTATCAGGGATCTTAATGATGATTGCTTTATATTCGATTAATTTACGAATAATGGGGCTGACAATAGATACAGCTGTTGGACGACCCAATATTCCACTTGCCAATTCCGATTCATTATTCACAGCATTCTCTGAATTCTGGGGAAAACTAGGAATCGATAAAGCTTTCAATGGTATGTTATCAAACATGGGAGTTGAACATGTTCCAAATACTTGGGGCACAGTTTTCATCATGTTTATTTTGACTTTTGCGATTAAGTTTGTCCTTGATTGGTTCCTCAAAACAGAAATTGGTTTAGCTATTCGTGCAACAGGTGATAATGGCAAAATGATCCGCAGCTTTTCTGCAAACACCGATACATTAACCATCTTAGGCTTAGGGTTATCCAATGGTCTAGTTGCACTATCAGGCGCTTTGATCGCACAATACGGTAAATTTGCAGATGTTGGTATGGGCATTGGGATGATTGTGATTGGATTAGCTTCTGTTATCATCGGTGAAGCTATTTTTGGTACCAAAACAATTGCTCGTACAACGTTTGCTGTTATTTTCGGAGCCATTATTTATCGAATTGTTCTTGCCCTAGCATTGCAAGTTGAATTTTTAGATACAGGTGATATGAAGCTAATTACGGCTGTTATAGTAGTGATCGCGTTAGTTATCCCAACTTTAAGAGCAAAGCAAAAAGAGAAATCCCGCATAGCTAAACGCCGTGCTGAACATGCTAGAGCAGTGAAACAGGAGGGGAAGAGGAGTGCTTAAATTAGAAGGGATCAATAAAATCTTCAACGAAGCGACACCCGATGAAAAAATTGCTTTAGATAATATTCATTTAGAGTTGAAAACAGGTGATTTTGTCACTGTTATTGGTAGTAATGGTGCTGGTAAATCTACGATGATGAATATGATTTCAGGGGCCTTAACACCAGATCTTGGGAAGATTGAGATTAATGGCAAGGATGTCACTAGACTGCCAGAACATAAACGGTCGCATTTTATCGGTCGTGTATTCCAAGATCCAATGGCAGGTACAGCGCCAACAATGACGATTGAGGAAAACTTAGCAATCGCTTATTCACGTAATCAAAAAAGAACGCTTCGAATAGGTGTAGATAAAAAGCGCCGAGAATTTTTCAAGGAATCATTAGAAACATTGCATCTTAATCTTGAAAATCGTTTAAATGCCAAAGTTGGTCTGTTATCTGGTGGAGAACGCCAAGCTCTGTCATTATTGATGGCTACCTTTACAAAACCAAATATTCTTTTACTAGATGAACATACAGCTGCTCTCGATCCATCAAGAGCAGAGTTAATTACTAATTTAACAAAACAGCTTGTAGAAAAAGATAAACTAACAACGTTGATGGTTACACATAATATGCAACAAGCCATCGATTTAGGAAATCGTCTAATTATGATGGATAAGGGACAAATTATTTTAGAAGTCGAACCATCTCTGAAAAAAGATTTACAAATAGATGACTTAATGCTTCAATTCCAACACATACGCGGAGAGAAAATGGTATCCGATCGAACTTTATTAAGTGTGTAAAGTATCTAAAGAGCCCTGTAATCGGTAAAGATCTGTTTGGAAAAATAAAAAGATCATTCAGAGAGATACTGATGGACGAGGTTCTTAAAGAGTTGAATATTATATCAAATTGAATACTAGGCGACTCTCTCGGTTTTAAGAATCCTAGGTTGGGTTCTTGACACCGAGTTTTTCTTTGATGGCTGTAATAATGAATCCACGCTATAATGCGATCTTCATATGCTTTGTCATAATGACTAGAAACGGCTTTCTAGCCATATAAAAAAATTCTACAAAAACCTTCTAAAAATTCTTAAAATAGAAGTTTTGCCAAAACATGTGCTTGACGAAATGAATAGGCATATTTATTGGTAAAAGATAGTGTTTAATAGTTAATTTTAGCTTTAGCTAGATTGGAGCGGAAGCTTGCTCGAGTCCTCGAAAATGCATACGCATTTCCTTCGTGCGGTGTTGATTCGATGAAGCCAATTCAATGTCCCACGGGAAAAGCGAACAGATGAGACCCTGCAGCGTAGCGATTAAGGAACGGAGTCTAAGGGCACCACGTCCTGTGGCAACGACTCCGTGACCAGCCCCCAGCGTTCGCCCGCAGGAAAGCGAGCAAGCCGTAGCGGAAATCAATAGGACATCTAATTTTTATGCCAAGAACAGATTTTGGTGTAGAGTCTAAAAATATTAATTTTTCAAGTTTAATATCCAATTAAAGCTCAATTCTTTAATATCCGCTATAATAGAATCAACTTAAAATAATAGAGAATGGATGACCATTTTAATTTTTAAAAGATACATTTAAAAATTACGATAATGGCTGTTAAAATAGATGAAATAACACTGATAGGAAATCCTATATGTAAAGCTGGGAGCACTTAAATGAATAAATTTTTGCCGAATGTGTGGAGTATCTGTTTATTACTGATTTTTGGTTTTTTAACGATCATTGGCGTCATTGCACAAATAGCTAGCAATCCAGATTTGAATAGTTGGACGTGGCGTCAAATAGTGATGCTCGTTATAGGTATCGTCGTTTACTTTTCGTTTTCATTTTTAGGTTTTTATTACTTGATCGCGCGTATGAAAATGCGAGGGATCTGTTGGGATGAAGAAGGGGTATATGTAGATTTTAGCCATCATAAAATATACTGGCATGAAATTGAGGATATCTATTGTACAAATTATCCTGGCGTCGGTAAAGCAACAGTGATCGCTACATTTACAAATTCTAAAAAAGACATCCAAAAGCGTCTTGATAAATTGAAATCGCCAGTTTCAAGGTATTCCTTTGATATTTTTTGGATCAGTGTACAAAAGTCCAAAATAATGCATGAGCAGCTTATTTATGACTTTGAACAATATAAAAAAAGTCATATGGCTGTCTATCATAATGGTTATTTCATACAATAAAACCTCCAAAGATCATGGCTTCTTTGGAGGCTTTTTTACGATTATTTACAAAGGAAGATTTTCATTTTTATGCTTATAAGGAGAAATTTTCTTAGGTATTGGCAGTGTTTATGACCAATTTTATACTAACAATGCAAACAATGTACTATCATTATTCACAACTTTGAATGAGAAGTTGTTGTTCTTCATACGTTCAAGTAATCCAGCATAATCTTCTGGACGTTTCAATTCAATCCCGACTAGTGCAGGGCCGCTTTCTTTATTGTTTTTCTTTGTATATTCGAAAGTTGTGATATCATCTTCGGGTCCCAAAACTTGAGTTAGGAATTGACGAAGTGCTCCTGCGCGTTGTGGAAAGCTGACTAGGAAATAGTATAGCAATCCTTCGTGGATAAGTGACTTTTCTTTGATCTCTTGCATACGGCTAATATCGTTGTTACCACCGCTAATAATACAGACGACGGATTTACCTTTGATTTGATCTTTATAATAATCGAGTGCAGCAACAGGCAGAGCACCAGCAGGCTCTGCGATGATAGCGTGCTTATTATATAAGTCCAAAATTGTTGTACAATCTTTTCCTTCTGGCACAATAATGATATCATCTAAATATTTGTTACAAATTTCAAATGTTTTTTCACCTACACATTGAACGGCTGCACCATCAACAAATTTATCGATATGCGGTAATTCTACAGGATGACCTTCTGCAAGTGCTTTTTTCATACTTGCAGCACCAGCAGGTTCAACACCAACGATAGATGACTGTGGTGAAACGTTTTTCACATATGTGGCAATTCCAGACATCAAGCCACCACCACCAATAGTACCGAAAACGTAATCTAAAGGCTCTTCAATATCGTTCATAATTTCAACAGCGACTGTTCCTTGTCCGGCAATAATCTCTGCATCATCAAATGGGTGGATAAAAATATGTCCATCTGCATCTGAGAATTCTATTGCACTTTTCGCGGAGTCATCGAAAGTATCTCCAGCTAAAATAATTTCGACGAATTCACGACCAAACATTCGAACTTGGTCAATTTTTTGTTTTGGAGTGGTTGTTGGCATGAAAATATGTCCGTGAATACCTAAATGGGCGCAGGCGTAAGCAACACCTTGTGCATGGTTTCCTGCACTAGCACAAACAACACCTTGTTCGCGGGCTTCTTCTTCGATTGTTTTGATTTTATAGTAAGCGCCTCGTAATTTAAATGAGCGTACGTGTTGTAAATCTTCACGTTTTAGGTAAACATTACACTCATATTTTTCAGATAGATATTCATTCTTTTGTAAAGGTGTATGCACGACGACGTCTTTCAAAAATTGATAGGCGATTAGTACATTCTCTACCTGTACAGTATTTTCTTGTTGTACAGTCATCTTAAAACCTCCTGCTTTCAGTAGTCATCAAAATAGTTTAACTTATTATATCTCTAAAATCGCAAAATTTTAAGTTAATTCTAAATATTTTATATAATAATTACGAAAATGAAGAAAATGGGTGGAGTAAGTGGCTTTTTATCATAATCAATGTTTTGAAAAAAGGGCTATGCATCTACATTTTTTGGGAACATTGAAAAATAATAATTTCGCCATTTTTATTGATAAATGCGTATAATTTCTTAAGGATTAAGGAAACCATTTATCACATTTTGGGAGATGGGTTAAATTTTTCAGTGCCTTTATCTTTTCGTGTAGTGTAGCCCTTTGGATTTTAATTAGAAGCTAGCTTCAAAATCTTCATGCCAGCGGTAAGAATACATACGTTCAATTGTGAGCCAGTTATCCTCATTTGTAGCCCCTTCGTTTTTTCGTTTGGCTTCTTCTTGAAGGATCCAGCCAGTTTGTGAAATATGTGCATGCATGGAATTCCATTTCGCCTCTTTTACATCGCGTATGTCATTCACAATATCTGGTTCGCCAAGCCCTTTTAAAGTATCGTTAGCAAATGCGACACCATATAGGCGAGGACGATTTTCTTCAGGTATGCGCCGTACTGCTCGCACAACAGCTCTTGCAGTAGCTTCATGATCAGGGTGTACTGCATAATTTGGATAAAAGGTGATGATGAGGGAAGGATTTAATTCATCGATTAGATCCGTGATCATTTGAACCATTTTCTCATCATCTTCAAATTCAACAGTCTTATCCCGCAGACCCATCATACGTAAATCTTTGATGCCGATCGCGTCACATGAGGCTTTCAACTCCTCTTTACGGATAAGAGGCAGCCCTTCACGAGTTGTAAAAGGTGGATTTCCTAGATTACGTCCCATTTCGCCAAGAGTAAGGCATGCATATGTAATGGGTGTACCAACTTTTGCGTATTGTGCCAATGTTCCAGATACTCCAAATGCTTCATCATCTGGATGCGGGAATACAACTAGTATTTGACGTTCAGGTTGTAGCATGAAATTCAACTCCTTTTAGTATGCAAATGGTTTTTCGCTAATTTCTAAAGCGACAGCTAATTTGCCGTCATAGCCGTGTCCAGCCATCAATAAGCGACCCAGTTCATCTAATTCATAGTGTGTAATACCTTGTGCATAGACCCAGCCATTGTCGTGTAATTTCAAGCCGATACGATGCGGGGAATCTGGTGTTACTTTCCCTAGTTCATAACGTAATTTGACATTACGTATAAAGGCGCTTGCATTGAAAACTTTTTCATCGAAGTGACTTGCATAAGCACCGTTCGTCGTTTCTAAGTGTATATAGACTTCCTTATTAGCAAAGGAATTTAAAAGTTCTTGAAGCTTTTTTGTATCTACTATTTCCATCAAAATGCTCCTTTCAAGGGATAGAATCCTATTCTCCTAGTATAGTGAATTCTCTATATAAATGCGATTACTAAGTATCCTTTTGACCGATTACGCAATCACAAACGGTTCAAGTCGCAAGAAAAAACAGGAATGAAAAACAAATTGTCTGTAAAAGTCCGAGTAGTTCAACCAATACTCATTGAGGGATAAAAGAACTTCTCAACAGTACATTTTAACTATATGACAGTCTTTTATTTTGGTGTTTAAGTGAATCAATTTCATAAATCATTTTCTTCTAAAAAAATACGAACGTTTAATAATAACTAATTTTGATAGTTGTGGAACGGAAGACGGCGACTCCTACGGGAAAAGCTTGAGCTGAAAGCCCCGCAGGAACGTAGTGACGAGGAGATTGAAGCCAAGCCCGTGGAAAGCGCCGTCTGGAGCGGAACAAAAATTTCTGAATATTAATGTTCATGCTGATTTGAAATGTTCGTGTTTTTTATCTGAATCTTGCATTATGAAATTAATTCAAGTAAATGTTGTTTATAAAAAAGGCTATAATGGGAATAATAGCTATGGGAGGCGAGAAGGGTGAACTTTACATTACCAAGTGTGGACGAAGAAAGTAAGATTTCAAAAGCATTGATGACGTCTATGATGCCTTTTTTATTTGTCGCTAAAAAAGATAAGGAATTGTCAGAAGAATTATTAGCAAATGGTTTTAAATTTTTTGATCTGCAAGATGAGACCCAGGAATCTGCCTATTATGGAGATATCCACATTTCGAACATTGCACTGAATCAACATTTTTTGCCGTACATAGAACGCCGTCTTTTTCCAAGTAGTATGGATGAAGATGCTTTCCATCGTTTTACGAAAGCAATCCCGAAAAAAGGTGAATTAGTCATTCATGAACGTCATTATCATTTTCAAATATTAAGTGTTGATGTGATCCTTTGCCCATTTGGTGTTGGCTTCGTTAATCTGCGAATTGAATTAGACAATGAGTATTCATTATCCGAAGCATTGGATTTTATGCATCATTTTCGAATACTAGAACCCAAAGCATTGGATGAAAAAGGTGTTCGACTTTTTGTTTCATCTTATACGTTTCATACGATAAATGATTTCATCATGATGTATATTTGTCCAGAGATTCAGCCTTTTACCATTCATGATGAAGTACGAAATGGCTATTATGGAAGCCTGCCTTTTTTTGAAGATGAGCGGATGCTTGTTTCTTCCTATATTGAAGTCGATGAAGATGAATTGCCTATTGAGCAGATTTATCGAGCTAGTCAATTAGACGGCTATACAGAAGATGGAATTCCGTTAGTTTCTGCAGGAAATAAAGAACATATGAAAGACTATTTACAAACGAAGGTCAATAATCGATACATGCCAAAATTATGCGATATCACGACAGAACACGTTCAGACAACGATTGTTTTTCGGCAAGCGGACGATGTATTGAGAAAGAAAGCAAGAGCTCGATTTATGGGCGTTCATTATTACAATGTATTATTACACTATTTTTATAAACTAACATTATTAGAATTATCCTTTCGATATAGTGAACTTTCTTGGAGAAAGGATGAAATATATGTCGAAAAATTAATGAAACAAATTACCATGTTTTCTTCTAAATTTTATTTCCAAGAAGTTAGCAGTCGATCATCGAGTAGGGAAACGGCTAAAAGATTACGTAGTATTTTTAGGATTGATGAGTTATTTGGAGATGTTGCCAAAACATTGGATGCCCTCTATGTTAATCAGGAGAAAACAGCAGATCAAAGACAAAACCAATTACTATTTATCTTAACGATGTTCTCAGTGATTTCTGGTATCTTTGGGATGAACCTTGTTATAAATGAATGGGGCAATGATTATAAGTGGATGAAAATTTTCGAGTATTCCATATACGAATGGATTTGTCTCATAACAGCGGTGTCAGGACTTTTGATGTCTGCTGGTTTATTATTGAGCACCGTTTATTTATGGGGTCGACGAAAAGTACAATTAAAAAAATGGTATTAAAAACGATGAAAAAAGCATAATTGAATTTTGTCCTATCATAAAGTATAAAAAAGCTTCCACCTATAGAATAGAGTGGAAGCTCTCTTTTGGTTATTAAATTTCTGTTACTGTAATTTCTGGAGCTCCATAAACGGCTTTTGCACCATGCATAACAGGTCCAACAAATTGGTTTAATTTCCAACCGTGAGTAATGGCAGCAGCTACAAATTCTTTCGCTTCAATAATGGCTGCTTTTGCATCAAGACCATTTGCAAGGTTTGCTGTAACAGCCGCAGCAAATGTACAACCTGCGCCATGATTATAAGTTGTATTGATTTTTGGTGTTTCCAATAAATAATGTTTTTCACCATCATAGTATAAGTCGAATGCTTTAAGGGGATCGATTGAGCGACCACCTTTGATGACAACGTTTTTCGCACCGAGAGCGTGAATCTTTTCAGCGGCTTCTTTCATTTCGTCAATATTTTTAGGTGTTTTGATGCCTGCTAATTGACCTGCTTCAAATAAGTTTGGAGTTGTCACTAAAGCAAGTGGAAGTAAGTATGTAATCATGGCATCAACATTTCCAGGGTTCAACACTTCATCTTCCCCTTTACATACCATAACTGGATCAATGACAATATTTTGTACGCCTGAAGCTTTAATGGCTTCACCGGAAGTTCTAATCACTTCTTCTGTTGACAACATACCTGTTTTAAGAGCATCGATACCTGTAGAAAAAGTTGTTTTTAGTTGTGCTTTAAGAGTATCGATTGGCAATGTATAAACGCCATGCGACCAGTTATTATCTGGATCCATTGTAGCGATTACAGTAACAGCGGCCATACCGTAAGTTCCGTGTTCTTCGAATGTTTTTAAATCTGCTTCTAAACCAGCACCACCTGATGCGTCAGAACCAGCGATTGTTAATGTTTTTTTCAATGACATAGTTAAAAAACTCCTTTGTAAATGGAATGATCAAATTTTTCGGATAACAGCTATTATAGCTTGTCCTTTTATCGCTTTTTCATAAGCGGAATATGCGCAATTCTATCGCTTCTTATTATATGTATTAAACTGAATAGAAGAAAATAGTCAAAAAGCATAAATTTAATATGGTCAGTTTTAACTTGAAAGAGAAACTGCCCGAATCAATTCCCACAAAAAATAATAACATTGATTGTGATAAAAGCTATGATCATTGCTATAATATAGTGATTTTGTTGGTAGAGCCCATCACTAAAGCAATAAATACAACCATCATGATCAAAAAGAGCAGGTAAAAGAAAATCATTCCTACTGACTCCACCTTTTCAGGTACATATGCTTTATTTTTTGTATATCAGTCATTATTTTTCAACTGTATTGTATAGTTGCTTTGGATTTTATTTGCTCCATTCGGCTGTTTTTTGTTGATGTAGGTTGATAGAATGAGAAAAATAAATGATATTGAAACTTGATGCTTCGACAACTAGTCTATTATTTCGCTACAATAACTTAAAAATAGATAAATAGAAAGATATAATAAGATTAAGAAAAGAGGGATACTTATGAAAAAAAATAAAGAGTTAGAAAAATTACTAAGGAATCTTCATGTAGAGGAAGAACAGGCAGCCACCATTATGGAGGCTGCACAAGGTTCTCAAACTCATTTTCAAAATAGATGGAGGATAAAACTATTAAAGAATTGGAAAATATGGGGTATTTTATTTATTATTTTAACAATTTTAATCGTACCGTTTGTAACATGGAAACTTATTCAAGGAAATAGCTTCGCAGAACAAAAGGGTTCATTTGTAGAGCGAATACAAGATCTAAATGAGTTAACAACAGTAGAAGTATATACGAAGGCTGCGGTTGAGCAGGAAGATAATAAACTGTTTGGAAAAGAAATTGGGATGGATTTGCCTGGAATAAATAGTAAAATATTGGTAATTGTCCCAGGCGGTGTTAAAGCAGGGGTCGATTTTTCAAATGTCACTGACAAAAATGTGGATATTGATGAACGGGATAAAACAGCTACAATTACTCTACCAGCTGCTAAAATACTAGGAGAACCAGAGCTTTATCTTGATAAAGCACAGGTATTTACGAATACAGGCTTATTTCGTAGTGAGCCAGATATTAAAAAGGCCTATGATTTAGCAGACGAGGCAAAAAAACAGATGATTGAAGAGGCAACAACACAAGGAGTGCTTAAAACTGCTGAGAAAAACGCAAAAAATTCAGTAGCAGATATGTTCTCACTAGTCGGATACCATGTCACAGTAAAATTTAAGGAGTAGTAGTAAATGACAAAAATTATTTTTGATAATGATTGGCAAGAATTATTAGGAGAAGAATTTGATAAACCATACTATTTACAATTACGTGAGTTTTTAAAACAAGAATATTTTACGCAAACAGTTTATCCACCGATGCAAGATATGTGGAATGCCTTTCGCTATACACCTTATCATAAGGTGAAGGTAGTCATCCTAGGGCAGGATCCTTATCATGGCCCGGGTCAAGCTCAAGGAATGAGTTTTTCCGTGCGACCAGGAGTACCGCATCCACCAAGTTTACAAAATATATTGCAAGAATTGCATGATGATTTGGGGTACGATATACCTCGTGATGGCACATTAATCAAATGGGCACAACAGGGGGTTTTGTTATTAAACACAGTACTCACTGTTCGTGCTCATCAAGCCCATTCACATAAAAATCAAGGTTGGGAACAATTCACGGATACAGTGATTCAAAAATTATCTCAAAGAGAAAAACCGATCGTCTTTGTGCTATGGGGAAGACCTGCACAACAAAAAGAAAGACTGATTGATACCAAACGTCATGTTATTATCAAAGCGCCACATCCAAGCCCTTTGAGTGCACATAGAGGCTTCTTTGGTAGTCGTCCTTTTTCTAAGATCAACAATCAGCTTATTGCATGGGGCGAGGAGCCAATCGACTTTGATTTGACAAAATAGCCATCTGAGGGAAATCCCGCTTTATATCAGGGAAAAAGATTTCTATTTCAGGGAAGAAATCGCTTTTTATCCACGGGAAATAGGACTTTATCCACGGGAAATACGATCCTATCCACGGAGTAACCCATTCCATCCACGGAAGTCGCTCGCTCATCCACGGAAAAATGAATTGTATCCACGAATGAGAAAATTTAAGTCTTCTCCCGATTCATTCAAAGGACTAAGAATGAATGATTATTCCTAAAAAGTAATACAAGAAACTTGAAAACAAGCTATAAATAAAGTCTTCAATCTCCACCGAGGTTGAAGGCTTTTTAAAATCCGAATGATTTTAATTAGATTCATTATCATTTAAATGAGATGTAATCAACGGAGATGCCGAGTTGCTTGCCAAGTGGATATCCTACGCATTAGAAACTCTCAAATTATCGCAGTGGAAACCAAAGGATTAGGAGCCGTAACGAAGACAGGAATAACCACAGCCAAAGCCACTGTCCAAGCAGGAGTCTGTCCTGTGCGACTACTCATCTTTATGGTCAATATCTGTTACTCAGAAGTGGTTTCAGTCGCACACCTGAGGGAAAGCGAGTAAACTGTAGTGGAAATTAAAGCAAATGATGTTCTGCATATCAATAAAATCGATTAATAAATAACCCCCTAATACAAAAAGAAAGGATAACTCTAATGACATTAGAAAAAGATCTTTTTAAAGCTGCTATTCAAGCATTTTGCAAACATAACAAAATTCCGCCTCAGAAAGCAAGAGTTACAAAATTTGATCATTTTGTAACTATAAGTTTGAAAAATCACTTTGAACAAGGACTAGATATGGAATGTTTTAAAATTTTAGATTTTATTTTTAATGTAATTGAATCAATTTCATAATGCAAAATTTAGATGAAAAACACGAACGTTTCGAATTAACATGAACATTAATATTCAGAAGTATTTGTTCCGCTCCAGACGGCGCTTTCCACGGGCTTGGCTTCAATCTCCTCGTCACTACGTTCCTGCGGGGCTTTCAGCTCAAGCTTTTCCCGTAGGAGTCGCCGTCTTCCGCTCCACAACTATCAAAATTAGTTATTCTTAAATGTTCGTATTTTTAAAAAGAAAATGATTTATGAAATTGATTCAATTGGACCTAAAAAAAGAAATTCAGTCAAACAACTTTTGTTGTACCTAACTCTCAAAAAATAGATAGAATAGATATTTCTTTTGATGAAAAAGATTATAAAATGTTAATAGAAACGCTTTATCATTAAATAGCTAACTAAGAGAAAGAAGAAAAGTATCGTTTCTTTGCTGTATACTTATTTTGTTTTTGGGTGATATAATTCAATAAAAAGCTGTCCGTAGTATATTGTCAAAAAGGAAAGGGGCAGTTATTTCACACAATAAAACGATCAAAAGTAAAAATGGAGCACTGAAGAAGGAGAGGGGATGTATGATGCAACAGAGTTGTTTTAAATGTAGACACTTTTTCATCACCTGGGATCCACAAAATCCTAGGGGGTGTCGTGCTTATCAATTCAAAAGTAAAGCGATCCCTTCAATTATCGTAAAGAACTCGTCAGGTATGGATTGTTTAAAGTTTGAGCCGAAAGGGAGAGGAAATGTACAATGATTTCTTATGAAGTAGTTGTAGCAGAGATAGCCAAGCATGTTGTTAAAGCTCAATCTGCCATGAATGATACACAAATACGTGAAGAACTTTCTGCTATTCGCGCATTATGTGATGTGGCATTACATGTCGAAGGATCAAAGCCATCGTCTACGAATCATATTCCTAAAATGATGATAAGTACTGAGCATCCATTACCGCAGCAAACTTCTGTACAAGCTAATCGGACTTTAAACGCCAACAAACTGCAAGAAGACGATGCAAATGGTGATTCAATTTTTGACTTTTAGAAAGGAATGTTAAAAGGTTATGAAATTTAATATGATTGCAGGTGCTGTATTTGCCCTTCTATCAGTGGCATTTGGTGCATTTGGTGCACACGCTTTAAAGGATGTATTAACAGAGCATTATGCAGCTGTATGGGAAACTGCCGTACAATATCAAATGTTCCATGCTGTTGGTTTAATCGTGATTGGCATACTAATGAGTAAAAGTCTTTTGGGTCCTACACCAATGTTATCACGTGCAGGAATTCTTATGTTTATCGGAGTTATTCTATTCTCAGGAAGCCTATACGTGTTATCTATTACGCAAATAAAAGTATTAGGCGCGATTACACCAATTGGCGGTGTATTATTTTTAGTGGCATGGCTAATGGTAATCCTAGCTGCATCGAAACTATAAAAGCGGAGCCGGCTCGAACTGCTGCGACAAGCACTGGAAGCTTCGAATCGAAAGCATCTTTTTAGCTTTACACCGAGAAGGTGAAGTGACCTCGAGCGGCAAGCCGGTGCAGCTAGACAAATAAAAGCGAAACCGGCTCCGAACAGCTTATTAATTTCTAAAATGAAAAATGCCATGTGCTATTTTATAACACATGACATTTTTTTGGTGTTTTATGGTGTTTGGTCAAAGTAACTCATCTGCTCATCAAATTCGGCATAGTCAAAATAAATCATAGGGAAGAGGAATCGATGATTTGTTCTGCTGTCACGTAAAATAACATGATCTCGACCCGCAGCTTCAACAACGCCCCTTATAGCGATCGTATTTTCTCCAGCTGCTACTGCATGTTCGAAAGAAAAGTGGAAAGTTCCAATTTTCCCACGATTTAAGCGCAAAATGTTTTCAATATATGATTGTTCTCGACCTTGAACAACAGGACTAGCAACAGGTGGTGTTCCAGATGAAGTTTGAGAAGCGCCGGATGGGTAAGGCGTGCTACCAGGATAAATAGTACCACTGGGATATGGGGTAGCTCCTTGATAATTTGGTGTCCAATAATATTGAACCATTACATCTTCCTTTCAAAATATTATACTTGTGGGCAATCATCAACTGATGGTGTAAAAAGCCAATGTGCTTTAAAACGGCCGATGTTCCACTGACCGTACCAATCTGTTGGACAATTACCTACCGGTTGGAAAAAACCATAATGCTCGGGTTGCTGGGTGGAATCGTTCACCATTCGTAACACGCTGGGCTAAACGACGATCTTGCTCTCTGGTCAAAGTAGCTTCTGGTTATATTGCTTCAAAACTACCGGGACTTTGAAAAACATTCGTTCTATGATCTTATCTCGAAAGGCCAAATAATCGCCTAAAACTTGATTAGCACTAACGTTGCCAACCATTAGCATGCCAAGATCACCGTCGCTTTCTACTTCTGCCCTCATGAGTCGAGCTAGTCGATCAAGTTCTCTTGAGGTTGATTTCACAACAGGCATTACATGACCTCCTCTTCTTTATATATGACAGTTTTCTAAAATAAGAACCCATAGATCATGTATAAATTTGTTGGAAGAAGGGAAATAATTTAAAACTGAGATGTCCCTATATGTAATAGGACAGAAATAAGCTGAATACCATTATCTATTTTCAACTAGAGGTTTAAAAATCCATGACGTAAAAATATAGAAAGAAGTGTTCATTCATATGCAATTTGTTTTTGACTTAGATGGTACGATTTGTTTTGAAGGAAAGCCTGTTACTGAACCTATATTATATAGTATGGAGCATTTAACAGAGAAAGGGCATGAAGTCATTTTTGCTTCTGCTCGCCCAATACGCGATATGTTACCGGTTTTACATAAAAGATTTCATGGCTATAAAATGGTAGGAGGTAATGGTTCCCTAATATGTATGAATGGAAATGTAAAGCAAAACGCGGAGTTTGATGATAGGACTTTAAAACAGATAAAAGTACTAATAGAAGAATATCATGCTACTTATTTAATCGATGGAGATTGGGATTATTCTTACACAGGCCCAGTAGATCATCCCATTTTAAATAATTTAGATACCCAAAAACTTGCAGTCAATAGATCATTAGAAAGATTAGAACACATCGTCAAAATAGCAGTTTTAACATCGTTTAATATGGAGAGTTTAAAGAAAAAGCTTGAGAACTTAGATGTCATTATACATACTCATCATCAAGAGGGTATGTTAGATATTAGCCCTTGTGGAATTCATAAATGGAGCGCTCTTCAAAAGCTAGGTGTTCAAAAAGGAAAATATATTGCTTTTGGTAATGATGTCAATGATATAACGATGTTTGAGAATGCTCAACACAGTGTGATGATTGGTCAACATCCCATATTGTCTCATTATGCGGATGAAAGTATTGAGAAAGACTCGATAGTAGAAGAAAAAATAATTGAAAAACTAGCAGAGCTAGATAAACGTTTTGCCTATTAAAAAAGCCCAGCTCTTCTTATTTGTATAAAAGAAGAGTTGGACTTTTTCTTCGTCTATTTTACTTCTAAGAATTTAACTAATTTTTCTTTATCCATAATGTTACCAACAAAGAATTCACCAAAGTCAGCGTAGCGTGCTGAAACTTCATCGAAGCGCATTTCGTAGATTAGTTTTTTAAATTCAAGAACGTCATGTGCAAATAGTGTAACGCCCCATTCATGGTCATCAAATCCGATTGAACCAGAAATAATTTGTTTTACTTTTCCTGCATAACTACGTCCGATCAAACCATGAGAACGCATTAATTCACGACGTGCATCCATTTCTAGCATATACCAGTTAGCGCCTTTTTGACGGCGTTTATCCATTGGATAGAAGCAAATATGTTCCCAACGTGGTAATTCGGGATATAGGCGTGCTCGAACATGTGGATTTTGATATGGATCTTCTACAGGTCCATCACCGTTTTGTTTGCTTGCTAAGTAGTTAGAAAGTTCAACTACAGATACATATGAATATGTTGGAATTGTAAAATCAGCAATCGCTAGTTTATTGAATTCGTTTTCAAGATCTTGCAGTTCTTCCATTGTTTCACGCATTGTTATTAACAAGAAGTCGGCTTTTTGCCCTAAGATTGAGTAGAAAGCATGGCTACCCGTTTTTGCAATATCTGCTTCGTTGATTTTTTCTAGATAGTTGATAAATTCATCAACAGCTGCTTGGCGTTCTTCCTCAGAAACTAATTTCCATGAAGCCCAGTCAATTGAGCGAAAATCATGTAATGCGTACCAACCGTCTAGTGTTTTTGCTGCTTCGATCATAATTATGGACACTCCTTCTTATTGAGAATCATTCACGCTTATTTTAACATAAAAGCTTGATAGGAGTACGTAGAACGCTTGAGTTTCACGAATTTGACATGAGATGTTTGGACAAATCATGTATGCTTAATATAAAGTGAAACTCCATCAGTGGGGGTTGTCTTCATTCCCCACTGGAATAGAGGAATGAAAGTGAAAAATGCGATGTCCTATGGCAACATCTGAGGGGCCAACATCCTGCCCGCCCGAACCAATCGGACTTTTACGGGCAGTGGTTCCCCCATCTATCTTTTTCGTTTCTCTCTAAATCTTGAGATGGGGTCTTACTGCCCGTTAAAGCGGGATCAATATAAAATAATTTCAGGAGATTGAACGATGAAGAATTATTTACAACAATCCGTATGGCGTTTTTGGGATCAATCTATCAGCGGTATAGGGCATTCGCCATTAGAATCATTTGCCGCCGATGACACGCTTTGCCATCTCGTAGGACAAGGACAATCACCAGCTACTATTCGGACATGGGTCCATGATCAATCCGTTGTGCTTGGTATACAGGATCATCGACTACCACATATTCAAGAAGGAATGGCATTATTAAAAAAAAGAGGATTTGAGCCAATTATACGCAACTCTGGTGGACTAGCGGTTGTGTTAGATCCGGGTGTATTGAATATATCACTTGTTTTATCTGAGCGGGAGGAAAAAATTGATATTAACACAGGCTATGAGATTATGGTCACATTGATTAAGCGATTATTTCCACAGGTTGCGGATAAAATCGAAGCTTATGAGATTGTAGGATCTTATTGTCCCGGTTCATATGATTTAAGTATTGCTGGCAAGAAATTTGCAGGGATTTCACAACGTCGCTTACGCCAAGGGATTGCCATACAAATTTATCTATGCATAGAAGGCAGTGGAGTGGAAAGAGCCATGCTTGTACGAGATTTCTATGAGGTTAGCTTGCAAGGAGAGAAAACAAAGTTTCAATATCCTATTATAAAACCAGAAGTAATGGCTTCTTTAAACGAATTATTAGATGAATCGCTAACTGTGCAACAAACCGTTCTCACATTACACCAATTATTAATCTCTTTAAGCGATGAGATGAAAATAGGTACATTGCAGACAGACGAAATGGAACTGTATACTTTCTACTTAAAGAGAGTGCTTGAAAGAAATCAATCGATGCTATCTAAGAATTAGAGCCTGAAATTGATGCAAATAAAAAATAAAACAAAAGAAGACTGCAAACAAATTTTGGAGTTTGTTTACAGTCTATTTTTGTATTTATCCCGCGTTAATGGGCAGGAAGTTTCACTTTATTCCTCTATACCTACGGATGCATCTTCTTTTTTGACAAGATTTCCGTTTCGCTCCATTGTAAAGACAGGAGCAATATGCTCATCTTCTGTGCCAAGCGTCATTAAACGTCTTGCACGGTTCATCACTTGCATAAATTGATCATAATCTTTTTTCATATTACGATGTTCTTTTTCTAAACGAAGTACTTCTTTTTCCATTTTCGCTGCCTTGTCATTTGCAATATTTGCTAAATGCCGCCATCTTGATATTTCCTCATCATGGAAGTTACTTTGTTGTAAACGCATTAAATAGGCAATTACAAGGTCAATAGACATTGCAGAAAGAGGAATCGTGCGTGTGACTTCATTATGCTTTTCGTTTGGTAGCAGATAAAGCCCTGCTGTTCTTCTACGAGCAGAAGCACCATAAATTCGCATTCTTTCCTTTCTCTCTTTTTTAGCAGAAGCTAGTTCCTTCTCATAGTTTTTGCGTACTACCGCATTCCATCGGAAACCACAAGCAGCAGCGGTACGGTTCAGCGCATCACCTGCTTCTTCAAAGGCGGTAAGCTGAGTACTTCCTTCTTTCACATGGCGTAAAACAGCTTCTGCCAATAATTCATCATTCTCTGGTAACCAAGCATCTTGTCTTGTTTTCATTGTTTTCAAACCTCCTATTTCATTCATAGGATTAGCCTAGACAGTTTTTATATTTTTTATTCATAAACTTGTAATAGCTTTATCAGATAAAATATCTTGAACGAAAGATAGGAAATACGATACACTAATAGATAGACTTAAAACTGAGATATAGAAAGGGTTGTAGACAAAATGGCAAACGAATTCCGTGTTTGCGATGAATGTCAGGCCGTTAATTTAAAAACATTAATTCCTAAACTGAAAGCAATCGATCCTGATGCTACGATAGATATTAAATGCCAATCATACTGCGGTCCTGGACTTCGCAAAACATTTACAATCGTCAACAATCGTCCATGCGCGGCGCATACGGAAGAGGAATTAATACCAAAAATTATCGCCAAATTGAAATCACAAAAAAGATTACCAGAAAGTTATCAAGAAAACGAATGAAAATAAAAACGTATCATTATTTTTTTCATAACACGACTTTTTCCACCTTTCAATAAGGTGGTTTTTTCGTTTATAATGTTGAAATATATAGATTACGGAACTTTAAAATAGAAAGAGTGGAAGTGCTTGAATTGAGTTATGCGACTAAAAAGCTAGACGAAGAGAAAGTATTCAAAGATCCGGTTCATCGCTATATACATGTGCGCGATCAAGTGATATGGGATTTAATAGGTACAAGAGAGTTTCAACGTTTACGTCGTATTAAACAGCTCGGTACGACTTATTTGGTATTTCACGGAGCAGAACATAGTCGCTTTAGTCACTCTTTGGGAGTCTATGAAATTGTCAGGCGAATGGTCGATGATGTGTTCAAAGGTAGAAAAGAATGGGATGAAAGCGAACGCCTAGTAGTGCTTTGCGCGGCGTTATTGCATGATTTAGGTCATGGACCATTTTCCCACGCATTTGAACATGTTTTTGATTTAGATCATGAGGAGTACACTAGAGCGATCATTAAAGGTGATACAGAGGTAAATCAAGTATTGAGTCGTGTCGCACCTGATTTTCCACAAAAAGTGTCAGATGTCATCGCTAAAACGTATGTCAATAAACAAGTTGTTAGTATGATTTCAAGCCAAATTGATGCAGATCGTATGGATTATCTACAAAGAGATGCCTATTTCACAGGTGTTAGTTATGGACATTTTGATATGGAGAGAATCCTTCGTGTGATGCGTCCACAGGAAGACCGAATTGTGATCAAATCAAGTGGTATGCACGCGGTTGAAGATTATATTATGAGCCGCTATCAAATGTACTGGCAAGTTTATTTTCATCCAGTTGCTAGAAGTGCTGAGGTCATTTTAAATAAAATCCTTCATCGTGCAAAAGAGCTAAGTAAAGAAAATTATCAATTTATCCACGAACCTACACATTTTCAAGCGTTTTTTAATAACAATATTGAATTGGAAGATTATATATCATTAGATGAAAGTATTTTACTAACATATTTTCAAATGTGGATAAAAGAAAAAGATCCAATATTGAGCGATTTAAGTCGCCGTTTTATCAATAGAAGATTATTCAAATATATTGAATTTGATCCAGCAAATGAATATGAAAAATTAAGAGATTTAGAAGATTTATTTATCCAAGCGGGGATCAATCCCAAATATTATTTAGTACATGATTCTACATCGGATTTGCCTTATGATTTCTATCGTCCTGGCGAAGAAGAGGAAAGAGTGCCCATTCAATTATTAATGCCGAATGGGGAAATTAAAGAGTTATCACGTTGTTCTGAAATCGTTGATGCAATATCAGGTAAACGTCGATCTGATCACAAATTATATTTTCCAGAAGATGCATTGTTGAAAAATGGAAAGCAAAAAACATTAAGAAAACAAATATTAAATGTATTGAGAGGTTAAATCTTCTCGAAAGGAGAAAAACGTGCTAGAAGAACATGCGAAAGTCGTACAATTTGTGTCATTGGCGGGACAAGTTACTGGCCGAAAAAAATTGCAAAAAATGGTTTATATCGCTAAAAAAATGCAATTTCCATTCCACGAAAAATATCATTTTCATATTTACGGTCCCTATTCAGAAGAACTTACATTACGTGTTGAGGAATTATGCACGATGGGTTTTTTAACAGAGCAAATGGAGGACAAGGGTTCATATGTTCAATATTGTTATGAAGCAACCGAAAAAGGAGCGGATTTTTCCGAAGCTTTGTGTGAGGAACCACAAAATTTAAAAGAGGTTGTCTATATTTTAAACAACAAGAGTGCAAGATTTTTAGAACTTGTTTCAACACTCCTATATTTTGATGAATTGCCCAAGACAGAGCAAATAGAAAAAATTCATGTTGTCAAAGGAAAATTGAATTTTACCGAGCAAGAGATGGAAGATGCTTTTGAGCTGATCGATATGCTCAATCAATATAAAGTGAACTAAATAGTCATTAAAAATGGTATGCGAAAAAGTTCATAAGTTCGCATACCATTTTCATTTTATTGAAGGTTATTTTCGAAAGCCTGTTATTTACCCCGCGTTAACGGGCAGTAGGACCCTCATCTCAAGGTATAGAGAGAAACGAGAAAGATAGGTGGGGGATCAACTGCCTGTAAAAGCCCGATTGGTTTGGTCCAACAAGATGTTGGTCCCTCAGGTGTTGCCACAGGACGTGGCGACTTTAACCTGAGTTCCTCTACATCAGTGGGGGATGAAGAAAACCCCCACTGATGGAAGCTTCACTTTATTGTTCGCTCTTTCGCACGCCACCAACTGCATAATGCTCTTTCTTCATTTCTTCAATAATAATAGTGACATTTTCTTTTGGTGCATTGACCGTTTCAGAAATCGCTTCGGTCACCTTTTCAACAAGATTGTGTTTTTGTTCATCAGTACGTCCTTCGATCAGTTTAATCGTAACTACAGGCATTGTAAGCCCTCCTCGTGTAAAATATAGTGTATATTCGTTATAATAACAGAACGGAGGGATTTAGCGTATGGCAAATGAAGAAAAACCTAAAAAAATGGAATTTACGATTCTAAAAAATAATCCAACTGATGGTCATAAAGGATTTGGCATCGGATCCATATCACTTGAGAACGTATCACCGGTTATTATCGATATACAAGAAAAAACGGCTGAGGTGGATATTGGCGCTATGCATGCTCGGAGTGCGGTAGAAAGAGGTATCAAATTTACAACAGACCGTACTGATTCAGAAGGTGGCAAACCTTATTGGCTAGTATGGGTGACCATTGAGCAAAAACCAGAAGGTGCATATTATGCTGGTGTAACAGCATGCGAAATGGTCGTCAATCGTGAAAAAAGACGTGGCTATAAAATATTAGCAGATCATGTCAACAAAATGGATAAATCGATGAAACGCCATATAATTGTTGAACATATGGATGACTCTTCCAAACATGTTTTAGGAGAGTTTTTAAAGAACTTTAATGAGGATATGTGGAAAAGTAGTGATGTTCAATTACGTACAGATTTGGGATTTTAACCACCTAATTATTGAATAATCTGTGACATTTTCTAAGCGTTTTCAAATACATAGTTGAAACCGTCATAGAAAGGAAGTAAACTGAAATAAAGCTTACAAAGGTAGGCTAGGACAAAAACTTATTGATGATGATGGGTGTCATGTGGCATTTTGTAAGGATCAAGCTTAATGCCACATGATTCTCATATTCAGTAAGTAGTAAAGCTTTCATTCTAAAGGATAACGGACTCCGATAGAATGGAAGTTTTTTTAGTTAGAAGATCATTTTGGTTGATAAGGAAAATATATACTCCATCATGGCTCGCAACTCACTCGCAGTAAGGGTGCAACCAATTGATCCATCATATGATTAATAAGAAAAAACGCTTTTCTAAAAGGATTCAATATTCCTCAAAGAAAAGCGTTTTACTTTTGAATCATATTATTCAAAGAATGAAAAAGGAAAAAGGCTCCATGAATCATTCGTATCTCTTGTTAAATCTTTTACGATCGATGGATCTGTACATTTTTTCTTCGGTATATCCTTTTTCTTTAGATAAACAACCCGTTGTCTGCTACAGCTTTTGGTTGCAATGCCACCTGTTTCTACATCAATGATAGCCGCTTCTACACCATCTGGCGCTATAAAAGGTTCACTTGGCAAATCTTTATGGGCATTTTCCATGAAGTCGATCCATATTTGCTTGGTTGCACGGCTATCAGCAGTATCTGTCATTTGTTTTCCTTGGTCATAACCATTCCAAACGCCCGCTGTCAGCGAAGGAGTGAATCCAATCATCATTTGATCTGTTAATGTCGTTCCTGATTTTGCAGCATATGGACGTGTTTGCTTATTGCGAATGCTAACACCAGTTGCTGGTGCATAGTCATTAAATACGGGATCAAACATACCTGTCATTAATTGCGTCAGGATAAAATTATCATCTTTTTTCAACACTCTTTTAGATTCTCTATGTTTTTTCACTTTGTAAAGTACTTTACCATTAGAATCTTTAATGGAGAGAACGGTGATCGGTGTTCTCTTTACACCGCCTGCTGCGATAGTATTATAGGCGGAAGTAATATCCTTTAAAGAAACTTCGGTGGTGCCTAAAGCAACAGATGGCGTGTTTTGTAAAGATCCACCTAAACCAAAGCGATCTAGCATTTGTCTAAATTTACGATAGCCTACTTCTTCAAAAGTTTTCACTGCATAAATGTTATCTGAAATGGCAAGTGCTTGTGCCAAAGAAAGTGGGTGGTTCGCAAATTTACCATTAACGTTTTTCGGCTCGTATTCAGAGCGCCCACCATCATAAGTGAAAATGGTTTGTTCGGCATCCATGAATGTTAAAGGAGAAAAATTATCCTCTAAAGCAGTGGCATACAGCAATGGTTTAATGGCTGAACCCGGTTGTCTCTTTGCTTGTGTTACACGGTTAAATGGACTTTTCGTATATTGGCTGCCTCCAACCAATGCTGTAATGTAGCCTGTTTTGGGATCCATACTCACGAATCCCACCTGTAGACCTGAGTTTGGCAAATTCTTTTTAATCGCTTCTTCAGCTGCTATTTGATGTGTAGGATTTAAAGTTGTTTGGATCGTCCAACCGCCTTCTTCGATACTTCGGCCGTTCTTCTCCAATATTTTTTGCGCTTCTGCCCAAACAGTATCGATAAAATAGGGAGCGTTTATTTTTCCACTGTCCCATTCATCATATTTGAACGCAAGCTTTTCTTGCTGAGCTCGCTCTTTAGCGTCTTTTGTGATCATATTTTGTTGCTCCATTAATGATAGAATCAGCTGTTGTCTTTGGTGGTTCTTTTCTTCATTTGCCAGCGGCGAATAAATACTTGGCCCTTTTGGTATAGCTATTAAAGCCGCCGCTTCTGGAAGTGTTAAATCTTTGGCTGATTTTGCAAAAAAGTATCTGCTTGCAGCTTCCACACCATACATGCCATGTCCAAAATACACTGTATTCAAATAACCCTCTAATATTTGATCTTTATCATAAAAAGTTTCTAAACGATAGGCATATAGCGCTTCATTTATTTTTCTGACCCATGTTTTATCATAGGTAAGATATAAATTTCGAGCATACTGTTGAGTAATCGTACTTGCTCCTTCAACTTTTTTCATCGCTTTTATATCTTTAAAGAGAGCCCCGGCAATACGTGTATAGTCAAAACCATGGTGGCTATAAAAATTTTGATCTTCCGTTGCAATAAGTGCTTTTGTTACAAAGGGAGAGATTTCATCAAGATCGACCCAGTACCGTCGTTGCTGGGAGAATTTATCTCCTATTTGCTTTCCGTCTGCGTCTAAGAAAACCGTTGCTTTAGGGACGGTTAAAGAAGGAGCTCCTGTAATTTGAGCATATATTCGGAGTGACAGCAGAGCAGATGCAAGTGCTGAGCCACACACGATAACCCAAATAACGATTTTCCGTAGTCGTAGCTTTTTTTTTCGCTGCCGTTGATATTCAGCTCTATTCATCCCAATCGCTTCCTTTCTTCATCGTTGAATCTAGTATGTGATGTCTTTAGATAAACTAAACGAAGGAAAAACACTAATTTTGTCGAATAAAACATTTTCACAAATTTAATGTTTGAAGGGAATATATTCGTGTTTTTTGTATGAATTTGGAGTTATGAAATTGATTCGAATAAGAACAGGTGAGTTGTGCATTGATAAAAGCTGGGGAAGTGTGAAAGACTCCATATTTTTCATGCCGTTTTATAAATTGCAGCGGAGGCTTGCTAGAGTCCTCGAAAATGCATGCGCATGTCCTTTGTGCGGTGCCCACTCAGTGAAGCTCATTCAATGTCCCGCGAAAAAAGCTAGCAAGCCGTAGTGGAATTTAGTGAATTGTCTATAAGAAGCTGTCACGGATTTTGAAGCGGAGCTTTTTGAACAAGCTCGAAAAAAATTGAGATGCAGTTATACTGAGGCGTAATTGATAAATCTATGTATTTTAGTCTGCTTTATCATACTGATCTATTGTTAAAAGAAAATAATAAACCATCATTTGAATGTTGCATCTTGAAAACAAGTAGATTCCTATCCTATAATAAAAAGGTTACATCAAAAAGAAAACGGAGGCGTCATAAAATGTCAGATGTACTGACAGCACCCGTAAAAATAAAAATTATAACAACGATTACGCAACAAGATACAGAACCAGAGAAATTTGAACTTTGGTCTGAGGGCACAATTATGCAAAAAAAAGATCAAATCTATTTACGATACGAAGAAGTACAAGAAGATCAACATAGAAATACAACTTTACGATTTGGCCAAAAAGATGCGGTTATCATTCGAAATGGTGACATTAAAATGCGAATGCCATTTGTACTTGGACAAGCAAGAAAAGGTCATTATAATAGTAATTATGGTCAAATACCCATTGTAACATTGACAAAAGAGATGAAATTTGAACCGTCTGAATCTATTCAAAACGGTCGATTTTATGTGCAATATGAATTATTAGTAGGCGAACAATCTGTCGGAGATTATTGTCTAGAACTGAACTATACGGAGGGAAATTAATGAACGCAGTAGAACAAGTTCAACAAGCCATTAAAGAAGCGCTTGTTGCAGCGATTCAAAAAGCAAATCTTGTAGAAGATGCAAATGCATTGAACATTCATCTAGAAGCACCAAGAAACAAAGCGAACGGTGACTATGCAACGAATATTGCTATGCAATTAACAAAATTAGCAAAAAAACCACCACGTGCTATTGCAGAAGCCATCTTGGAAAACCTTGAAACCGAGGGCACAAATATTGAAAAAATCGATATTGCAGGACCAGGCTTTATGAATATTACTTTACGAAAGGACTACTTGGCCGAAGTTGTTGCGACTGTTCTCGATCAAGATGTTAATTATGGTCGTACCGATGCGGGGCATAACGAAAAAATTCAAGTCGAATTTGTATCCGCAAACCCGACTGGAGATTTACATCTAGGACATGCTCGTGGTGCTTCTGTTGGGGACTCTTTATGTAATGTGTTAGATTTTGCAGGGTATGATGTATCACGTGAATACTATATTAATGATGCTGGTAATCAAATCACAAAATTGGCCAAATCATTAGAAGCACGTTATCGTGAAGCACTAGGTTTAGAATCGGACATGCCTGAAGATGGCTATCACGGAAAAGATATCATTGTTATTGCGAAAGAATTATCTGCAGAATATGGTAAAGATGTATTAGAAAAACCTGAAGAGGAACGTTTTGAATTTTTCCGTGAACACGGTTTAAAACATGAATTTGGCAAACTCCAAAAAGATTTAAAAGACTTCCGTGTCGATTTTGATGTCTGGTTCTCTGAAACATCCTTATACAAAGAAGGAAAAGTTCAAACAGCACTTCAAAAATTAAAAAACAACGGTCATGTATTTGAACAAGATGGTGCTACTTGGTTCCGTTCTACTACGTTTGGTGATGACAAAGACCGCGTATTGATTAAATCAGACGGTTCCTATACTTATCTAACACCAGATATCGCCTATCATGAAGACAAATTACGTCGTGGCTTTGATAAACTTATCAACATTTGGGGTGCCGATCATCATGGTTATATCCCACGTATGAAGGCTGCTATCGAAGCACTTGGCTATGATCGTGATGTATTAGAAGTGGAAGTAATCCAAATGGTTAATCTTCTACGCAATGGTGAAAAAGTCAAAATGTCAAAACGAACGGGGAATGCAGTTACTCTTCGTGAACTAGTTGAAGAAGTAGGCTTAGATGCTGTACGCTACAATTTCGCAATGCGTGCAGGTGATACGCATTTAGATTTCGATTTAGATTTAGCTGTGAAGCAATCAAACGAAAATCCAGTGTACTATGCTCAATATGCTCATGCGCGAATTTGTTCGATCTTACGTCAAGCATCAGAAAAAGGTTTTGCGGCTTCAATTGATCATCTTGATACATTGTCATCAGAAAAAGATATTGAAGTATTGAAAAAAGTGGGGGATTTCCCACAAATTGTAGCAGATGCAGCACGTGTACGCGCACCGCATCGTATTGCAAACTACATCCAAGAACTAGCAGCAACATTCCACAGTTTCTATAATGCAGAGAAAGTTTTAGATGACGACAACAAAGAACGTTCTGAAGCACGCCTGGCCCTAATTACAGCAGTGCGCATCACATTAGCAAATGCTCTAAAACTGATTGGTGTATCAGCACCGGAAAAAATGTAGTATTTAGTGCATTGATTGCATCAGAACAAAATGTTCTTCTGTTTTTTGTTTGAGAAGCTAAAATGCATAGTAGTTAAGCAATTTTTCTGCTCAACCATTATTAATAGAAAATGGTCAACGAAATCGCTGTTTCGTTGGCTTTTTTCTTTTGACTAAATTTTATTCCGCTTTAAAGGGTAGTAAGATCCCGATCTCAAGATTTAGAGAGAAACGAGAAAGATAGATGGGGTCTCAACTGCTCGTAAAAGTCCGATTGGTTCGGGCCAACAAGATGTTGGTCACTCAGGTGTTGCCACTGGACGTGACGCTTTTAGACTCCGTTCCTTAATCGCTTCGCTGTGGGGTCTCAACTGTCCGTTTTTCCCGCGGGACATTGAATGAGCTTCACTGAACTGGCACCGCATGAAGGAAATGCGTATGCATTTTCGAGGAGTCGAGCAAGCCTCCGCTCCAATCTATATAAATGGTTCTAAAAATACAGGGTTTTTCAAAAATTACGCCAAACAGGCACATCTAATTTTGTCAAATCAACGTGAAATTTTATATTAACAGTACAAATATCATTACTAGTAAAAAATAGCTATAAGTATCAAAAATATATACTAAAAAGTTCTCAATATCTCATCGCCTGTCTTTTACAAAAGCAAAATATTCGGTATAATGATAAACAATTCAATAGAAAATCAATGTACGGTTCTTGACACTGCTAAAATGTTGAGTGAAAAGGGAAGTCGGTGAAAGTCCGATGCGGTCCCGCCACTGTAAGTGTGAGTGATTCGTAAATAGCCACTGAAAAATTTTTTGGGAAGGCACGATGAGCGTTGAACACAAGCCAGGATACCTGCCGTATAGGATCACGCCAACAATGACTACGAGGATAGAATGGGTGACAGTGTATGCAATACACTGGAATCATGATGCCTCTCGAATGAATTGAGAGGTTTTTTATTATGCTGAAGGAGGTACTTTTCATGAAAAAAATATGGCAACTAGTAAGCGTGTTGATGATGGCATTTGTTTTACTTGTTGGGTGTAGCCAAGGAGATACTCAGCAATCGTCTACTGATAAAACAAATACCACTTCTCAAACCAATGACAAAACATCCACATACCCAATGACGGTGAAAGATGCACTTGGTAATCATATAGAATTCAAAGAAGCACCCAAAAGAATTGTTTCATTAGTTCCAAGTAATACAGAAATCTTATTCGCATTAGGTTTAGAACATGAAATTGTAGGGGTAAATGATAACGATGATTATCCCAAAGCCGCTACTAAAAAGACAAAAATAGGCGGTATGGAATTCAATGTTGAAAAAGTATTGAGCCTAAAACCTGATGCAGTATTTGCACATGAATCTAATGCAAAATCAGTAGAGGCTGGATTACAACAGTTAAAAGATGCAGGTATTCCTGTCTTTGTTGTAAAAAGTGCGACAAGTTTTGAAGAAACCTACAGCACGATCAAACAGCTTGGCCAAATTACAAACAAAGAACAAAAAGCAGATCAAATTATCACAAGTATGAAGGAAAAAGTAAAAAATGTTCAAGCTAAAGTAGCGAATGTAAAACAACGTACTGCCTTTGTGGAAACGGCAGATGAACCGGATATTTTTACGGCAGGTAAAGATACATTTATGCAAGAAATCTTTGACTTAGCGAAGATTAAAAATGTGGTAGACGATCAATCAGGTTGGTTTAAAATTGATACAGAAGAAATCGTTAAACGTAATCCTGATACCATTATTGTGATGGAAGACTATGTTCCAAATATCGTAGAGAAAGTGAAAAAACGTCAAGGCTTTGATAGTATTACAGCTGTTAAAAATGATGCCGTAGTAAAAGTGGATCAAGATTTGACAGCTCGTACAGGTCCTCGTCTTGCCGATGGGCTAGAGGAAATAGCAAAGGCTGTTTACCCAGAGGCATTTAAATGAGAAAAATAGTAATGGGATATATCGTAGCGCTTATCATTTTATGTATAAGTATATGGCTCGGTATTTCCATAGGCTCAGTAAAGGTACCAATCAGTACGTTATGGAATACTGGAGCTGATGAAACGGCAACAAATATATTATGGAAAATTCGTATGCCACGTGTCATATTAGCAGGACTTGTTGGGGCAGCTTTAGCGATTGCAGGCGCTGCCTTTCAAGGATTGTTAAAAAATCCGCTTGCTGATCCGTATACGTTAGGAGTGTCATCTGGCGCCTCAGTGGGGGCTGTGGTGACGCTTTTTTTCGGTATTACGACACCTATTTTAGGCATTTATACGCTGCCAACATTCAGCATGATAGGTGCTCTAGTATCATTGTTTATTGTTTTGGGCTTTGCAAAATTGGTTGATCGTATGATGAAGATGGAAACATTGATTTTAACCGGCATTATCGTCAGCTCATTTTTAAGTTCTATTATCTCCCTGATGATTGCTTTAACAGGAGAAGAACTTCGCCAAATTATTAGCTGGCTGATGGGGAGTGTATCTATGCGTGGTTGGCCTTATGTCAAGATGATTTTCCCCTTCATCATATTTGGTTCATTGATGCTATGGGTCAATCGTCGTGAACTCAATGCTATGTTATTTGGAGAGGAACGGGCCAAATATTTAGGGGTCAATGTAAAAAGAAGCAAACGTCTTCTTTTGCTTGGAGGCTCTATTTTGACTGGTTCCGCAGTGGCGGTATCGGGAACGATCGGCTTTGTTGGCTTGGTCGTTCCACATATGACGAGGTTAATGTTTGGAGCTGATCATCGCCATCTATTGCCCTTATCTTTTATCAATGGGGCATCATTATTGATTCTTTGTGATTTGCTGGCGAGAACGATTATTGCACCAACGGAATTACCGATTGGTATTATTACATCCTTTATTGGGGCACCAGTTTTTGCCTATATTTTCTTCCGTCAGCGTAGAACGAAGGGGGCATAGGAATGCTTATTGTTGAACGACTTAGTGGTGGTTATGACCCTAAAAAAGAGATTATAAAAAATATTTCATTTACAGTGGAAAAGGGACAATTTGTTGGTATTCTAGGACCGAATGGGAGTGGAAAGTCAACACTTATTAAACTGATTAGTGGAATCATAGAAGCAACAAGTGGCACAGTTTTGATAGATGGGAAGAATCGAGAAAATTATGACACAAAAGAATTAGCACGCAAAATGGCTGTATTGCCACAATTGCATGCCTATGCTTTTTCGCATTCTGTTCGTGAGACGGTATCAATTGGACGTTATCCATATCAAAATAGCTGGCTTCAAACATGGACAAAAGAGGATGAGGAAGCTGTTGTCACAGCGATGGAACAAACAGGAGTCACCATATACAAAGATCAACCGTTAGAATTTCTTTCCGGTGGCGAACAACAGCGTACCTTTGTGGCGCAAGCATTGGCACAGCGCTCGGATCTATTGCTGTTGGATGAGCCAACCAATCATTTAGATATCGAACACCAACGAAAACTAATGGATATGATTCGATATGAGGTCGTGCATAATGGATTGACAGTTATTTCTATTTTTCATGATATGAATCTAGCTTCTCTTTATTGCGATCGATTGCTTTTACTTGAAAATGGACAAATTAGCTCAATAGGTGAGCCGCATGAAGTTTTAAAAGAGAAACATGTGATGGATGTTTACCATACAAGAGTATCCAGCTATCCGCATCCCGTATTACCGAAACCACAGATTACGTTAATACCAGAATTACAGGAAGAGAGACAAGCTTTTTCTGTCATCACTGCTCAGCAAATAAAGATTCGTGATGAATTTGTTGAATTACAAACATCTTTTCCGTTGAAAACGGTTTCCTCTGCTGTTCACAATGCGGGATTTGGTTGGTTCCAATCATTTATCAATCGTTCAGTGGATAAAGGGTATATGTGTGAGGATGCCCATGAAGAGTTAAGAAGATATCTTGAAAAGCATGGCTTTTCACCATCTAATACAGTAGCCATGATGACAGCAGTGGCATCAGAGCACGTTGTCATTAGAGATTTTTCGTCTTTAATCGGCAGTATTGTTGTTGCTGTCACAGCAGGTGTGGGAAACGCTGTCGATGTTTCAAAAGCCTATGAACGTTCTGAAAAGCCGCATATTGGAACGATCAATACATGGGTCTTCATCAATGGTACATTAACGGATGAGTCCTTTATGCAAGCGATGATAACGGCAACGGAAGCGAAAGTAAAAGCATTAGCAATGGAGGAAATTCAAGATAAAGTTTCAAATACGATTGCAACTGGAACGTCAACAGATAGTGTACTAATTGCAGCTACACAAATAGGCCCCTTCTTTGAGTATGCGGGAACAATTACGGGTATCGGAAAACTAATTGGTCACGGTGTATATGAAACGACACGTATTGCATTACAAGATTATAAACGAGCGAAGGGGATGCTATAAAATGTTCGTATTAGCACACTTAATCGCTTGTACAATCGGTGTGATCCTTGATCGATTAATCGGTGATCCACCTAAGATGCCCCATCCAGTGAGGTGGATCGGTCATTTTATTCAATGGTTAACCATCAGGCTCAATAAAAGACAGTTCAGAAAGACGAAAGGGCTTTTTCTGGTCCTTTTAGTGGTTGGCGTGACGACAATTGTCGCTTATCTGATCGTGATTGCCGCATATCAGGTAGGAACAGTATTTGGAATATTGGTAGAGGGCGTTCTGATTGCGATCGCTTTAGCGCAAAAGAGTCTTCAGCAAGCAGCAATGGATGTCTATACACCACTTATTAAAGGGGATATAAAAGAAGCACAAGTCAAGCTTTCTTGGATTGTTGGACGTGATACAGACAAATTATCTGTACCAGAAGTGACTAGGGGCGTTGTTGAGACCGTCTCAGAAAATACAAGTGATGGCATCACAGCACCATTATTTTGGGCATTTTTATTTGGGGCAACAGGAGCCTGGATGTACAAGGCAGTGAATACACTTGATTCGATGGTAGCCTACAAAAATGAAAAGTATGGTGATTTCGGGTTTGTCGCAGCGCATACGGATGATTTTTTTAATTACATACCGAGTAGAGTAACCGGCTTTCTTATGCTCATCGGCACCAAAAAAGAGTCCATGCATGCCTTTTCTTACCGCTTTAAAAGGTGGTTAAAGGATGCCAAAAAACATCCAAGTCCGAATAGTGGATTTTTGGAGGCAGCCACAGCTTATCAGCTTGCTATTCAATTAGGTGGTACAAATAGCTATAAGGGAATTATTTCTGAACGAGCAAGGATGGGAGTGCCAGAAATAGAACTTGCGCCACGACATATTAAACTAGCGATCCAACAAATGCATGTAGTCACCATATGGTTCTGGCTGGCTGGAGTTTTGATAGGAGGGATTTATATTGTCATTACCCAATCATGGTGCTAATCCGCATCGTTTATACGAACAGCTATCTATTCAAAAGCCATTGCAAATTATAGACTTTAGTGAAAATGTGAATCCTGCGGGACCGCCCATGTTTATACAAGAAAATTGGGGGGAGCTGTTTCACCTTATTTCACGCTATCCAGATCCACAGGGGCAGCCGTTTCTCTCAGCTGTAGCCGATTTTCATGGAGTGAGCGAGGCACAGATTTTATTAGGAAATGGAGCGGCAGAAATCTTTTCATTATTAGCTCTATTATTCCATCAAAAAAAGGCGATTGTGATTGATCCCACATTTTCTGAATATGAAGCAACTTTGGCAGTAAATGATGTTGAAATCATTCACCTAGAAGTGGAAGATATAGCGACTTGGAAGCTCCCCATTGAATCTATCATCAGGGCTATGCAGCAAGCGGATATTTTATATCTTTGCACACCCAATAATCCAACAGGAGTGCTGCCGTCAAAAGAGGATCTACTTTTCCTAATGGAGGAAGGAAAGAAAGCGAATTGCTCTATTGTTTTAGACGAAGCGTTTATTGATTGGATAGGCGAGGATGCCTCCATGATTCCTTATATAAAAGATAACCCGCATATTATGATAGTCCGTTCTATGACGAAAATGTATGCGATCGCAGGGGTTCGGCTAGGCTATATGGTTGCATCACCTACTATCATTGAAAGGCTGCAACAAAAAACTTCTCATTGGCATATCAATGGTTTAGCCGCAGCTATAGGTGCAGCTTGTCTAAAGGAAAGTAAATATCGGGACGAAGCGATTCGTTATGCGCAGAAAAGTAGAAAAGAATTGACGTCCTTTCTACAACGCCATGGCTGTCAAACAACTAAGAGCATGACAAATTACGTTAGCTTTCAACTACCTCAACCAAAACAATCTAAGCTTTTCTTTCATGCCATGTTGGAAAAAGGAATCGTTCTTCGACATACAGAGAATTTTAGAGGCATGAATGGCGAATGGTTCCGTGTAGGGATGAAGGATGAAAAAGCAATGCAGGCATTACAAAAGGAGATGGGTTCATGGCTGAAGCAGAACTGATCTTTATAACTGGTGGTGTTCGGAGTGGGAAAAGTGCCTATGCAGAACAGCAGCTACAATTGTTAGCTGAATCGTACCATGTGAAACGGCTTATTTATGTAGCTACGGGTGTAGCCTTTGATGATGAAATGAAAAAACGCATCACAAGGCACCAGCTTGACCGTCAAAAGCACCCGCAAAATTGGGTTACTTTAGAACAACCGACTGATTTACATCAACTTCTTTCAACCATTCAGCAGGGGGATGCAGTGCTATGGGATTGTGTCACAACATGGCTGACGAATGAGTTTTATGAAGGATTTGAAACAGGGATATGCAACTGGCAAAGGCCCTTGAAACTTGAAAAAAGAATGGCTGAAATGAAAGCCACCATTTTACAGTTACATGCGATGCAAATTCCGCTTGTGATCGTTTCTAACGAAGTATTGGACGAGCCTGTATCGAACAGCGTAGAGGTAAAGCTCTATCAACAACATCTAGGGCATCTTCATCAATGGTTTGTACAGCAGGCAACACAAGCCATTGAAATGGAATATAGCTATGTACACGAATGGAAATAAGGGAGGTGTATTGGAATGAAAAACATGGTCAATGGAATATTATTAGCATTTCAATTTTTTACTGTATTGCCCATTCATAAAGAGTTGCCATTAACCAAGAAAACCATTACCGCCATGTTTTCTTTTTTGCCATGGCTTGGTGCGATCATGGGTGCAATAATAGCAGCTATATTTTATATGCTTCAAACATATACCGATATTAGTCCAATGTTGACGGGATTTCTTCTTGTATTTGGCTATATAATTTGGACGGGCGGATTACATGTAGATGGTTTTGTTGATATGGGAGATGCTTATTTTTCGTATCGTAATGTAGAAAAACGAATTGAAATATTAGATGATCCCCGTATTGGAGCTTTTGGTGCAATGTCATTAGTTTTTCTGATATTAACAAAAATATTTTTTATTTCAGAATTAGTTGGTCATCAAGATTTCAATGTGATTTGGCTTATAATTGTGCCATTTCTATCTCGATTAGGAATGTCCATTTATTTTATTCAGACGAAATGTTCAAAGGAAAAGGGATTAGCCTATTTTTTTAAACAACATTTACATACGAAATCATGGCTAATCAATACCATTATTTCAACAATAGTCGGTACGGTATTGATTGTTTGGATAAGCGGTCAATGGCAGTTGATGATGGCTCTTCTTATCGTTGTCATAGCCGCTGCATTCTTTTATAAATGGTGGACGATCCGAAATTTCCGCGGTAGCTCGGGTGATTTACTTGGTGCATTTATAGAGGGGATGGAGGCTGTCTTATGGATTACGCTGTTACTGTTTACCTGATTCGCCATGCAAGGACAAAAAGCAATGTTGAACATCGTTATTTAGGATGGACGGATGAAGAAATTTTACCAAATCAAGATTTGCCAGTTATTAGTCGCTATGGAAAAGTTGCTTTTGGAAGCGATCTAAAGCGCTGTAGACAAACGGCTAAGCTCTATTTTCCAAGTGCAGCCTATTATAGCGATGCTGGTTTTAGAGAAAGCAATTTTGGGGAATTCGAGGGGAAAACGTATGATGATCTAAAAGAAATTCCCCAATATAGGAAGTGGATTGATGATCCCACTCATTTGGCTCCACCAGCAGGTGAGACCTTGGTAGAGGTTACCAAGCGTTGTATGGCCGCTTTTAGAAGATTACCAAAGGATTTTGATCTTTATCCACTTATATTACATGGCGGTACCATCCGTACATTGCTGGTTCAATTGGCGCCAGAGCCTAGTGAATTTTGGGATTGGCATGCGTCACATGATGAATTGTTCAAGCTTCAATGGACCACGAAGGAAGATTTTAAGGAGGGAAAACGATGCACGTCTTTATCGGTGGTGCCTATAACGGCAAACATGAATATGTAAGGCGGTGGCTAAAAAAACAGCAGCTGAACGATGTAGAATGGTATATTGGACAGTTACCTCAAAAACCGACTAACCAAGTCGTTGTTGTCTCTGGACTGGAAAAGGTTATCCAACCATTACTTGAACAAGATGAAATATCACTTGCTAGTAAAATAGCAGAAAAGCTACAATCATTAGATAAAACACATCAAATAATTGTGATTGCAACAGAAATGGGTAGAGGTATCGTACCTGTTGATCCGCAAGAACGCCGATTAAGAGACACTCTTGGAAGATTGTATCAACAACTATTTGCAACAAGCAAGCATGTCACAAGAATTTGGTATGGATTAGCTGAACCACTGAAGTAAGTTCATAATTGATTCCTAGTCTATGTATGAAAAATTTTTTACACGAAAAAGCATTACTGCTATAGAATAACACGCGTGTTGATTTTACAAAAATGAGGAATACATGTTTAGCGTAATTTTTGAAAAACCCTGCTAAAAAATATCAAAAAGAAAGAAGGATGACGGATGAATTTGTATACACGTACAGGAGACAAGGGAAAAACAAGTATTATAGGTGGAAGAGTAGATAAAGATGATTTAAGAGTAGAAGCATATGGTACAATTGACGAACTCAATTCTTTCATCGGTAAAGCAGTAACAGAGTTAGATCCAGATAAATTCCAAGATTTATTGCAGGATTTAGAAAACATTCAAAACGAACTGTTCGATTGTGGCGGCGATTTGGCAAATGTGATGAAAGAACGCCATTATAAAATGACAGACGAACCTATAGAATTATTAGAAAAAAGAATCGATATTTTAATGGATGAACCTCCTTTACTTGAAAAGTTTATCTTACCTGGTGGATCATCATCAGCTGCAACACTGCATATTGCAAGAACAATCGCCAGACGTGCAGAGCGTCAAACGGTAACATTATTGAAAAATGCAAAAGAAGGGGACGTCCCTACAGTTGTTCAACGTTATTTAAATCGTCTATCAGATTACCTATTCGCAGCAGCACGTGTAGTAAATGTCCGCTTGAATGTGGCAGATGTTGAATATATTCGAGGTGCGAAAGTGTTTAGAAATGGTGGCAGAAAAGATAAAGCAAAGGATTAGAAGTCTTGTTCTACAAAAATCTGCTCCATCCAATTGGGTGAAGCAACTGCTTATAAAATCCCAATTGATTTAATTAGCATACAGTGGGGGGATGAAGAAAACCATCACTGTGTGAAGTTTAAATTGATTGGGTTTTTTTCTTTAAGGATCATGGTTCAAAAAGCAAAAATAGATTTTATCCCGCGTTAACGGGCAGTAAGATCCCCATCTCAAGGTTTAGAGAGAAACGAGAAAGGATAGGTGAGGGTACAACTGCCAGTAAAAGCCCGATTGGTTTGGGACAACAGGATGTTGGTCACTCAGTTGTTGCCACAGGACGTGGCGTTCTTAACCTGAGTTCCTCTAGTTCAGTGGGGGATGAAGAAAACCCCCACCTGATGGAAGCTTCACTTTATATTGAACGAATTGTGCCAATGATGCGAGCTAGCTCAAAAAAGATTTAAATTTGAGATTTTCAAGTATTGTATTATGATGAATTTAATTCAATTAATTGAGTCAGGTAAGATATGGAGCAGAGATCTATACTCATACAAAATCTAGAAAACATTTTTCCTAAGGAGTCGTTATAATGGCACGTGTTTTATTTATTAATGGTGGATCAGAAGGGCATATTAATCCAACGATTGGTGTTGTACAAGAGCTTATTTTACGTGGAGAAGAAGTCGTATATTTTACATACGAAGATTTTCGCGAGCGCATTGAGAAGACGGGGGCTACAGTGCGAACATTCGATGTCCAAAAATTTATCAAAGCCTTTATCTCAGGTGGGAGGAATTCTATTCTCGAAAGAGTCAATGGCCTTTTACTTACTGCAGATATTATGATACCTAGTGTTTTGGAGCAAATCGAAGGCGAACACTTTGACTATATCATCCACGATTCTATGTTTGGTTGTGGATATTTGCTCGCGCAAAAACTGAAGCTTCCAGCTATCAGCTCCTGCACTACTTTTGCGCAAACAAAAGCATCATTTGATAAATTGTTGGAGCAATTTTCTAAACAAAATCCTGCAGAAGTTGTTCAAGCTAAATATGGTGAATTTCAAAAATTGACCGAACGGGTGAAGGAAAAATATGGCGTAGAAATCCATTCTCCATATGAAGTATTTTGTAACCCTGCTTCACTGACTATTGTATATATCCCTAAAATGTTTCAGCCATTTAGTGAAGAATTTGATCAAACATACAAGTTTGTAGGGCCATCTATCTCTTCGCGTGCAACTCAAGAAAACTTCGACCTTTCAGCAATCAAGGGAAAAAGCCTCATTTACATTTCACTGGGTACCGTTCGTAATCAGGCAATAGACTTCTATAAACTTTGCTTTAAAGCATTTGAGGATACGAAACACACGGTTGTCCTATCAGTTGGTGCACAAACAAAACTAGCAGATCTAGGAGAAATCCCTAAAAACTTTGTGGTTCAAAATTATGTTCCACAAACCGAGGTGTTGAAATATACTAAATTATTCATCACACATGGTGGAATGAACAGCACCTTTGAAGGCCTTTATAACGGGGTTCCGCTAGTTGTCATTCCACAAAGCGCAGATCAACCGGTAATTGCCGAACAGGTCGCCAAAAATGGAGCAGGTATCCAATTGCAAATGCAAGGCTTGACTGCAGATCAATTACATGAGGTTGCAGACCAAGTGTTAAACAATCCATCATTCCACAAAGCTGTTGCAACAATTAGGGAATCTCTAAAAGAATTGGGAGGCTATCGTCAAGCTGTTGATGAGATTTTTAAATTCAAAAGTCAATATGATAGCTAAAGGTAACAATCTCGAGCTGCCATTATTGTGATTTTTTCTAAGCGATAATGGCAGCTCTTTTTAAATCCAGCCGTGGAGCAGGAAATGATTATAAAGTGCCAGGCTGTGAAAATGGCTCAGTGCTTGCCCATGGAAAGCGAGCAAGCTTTCGCTGCAATCAACAAATCCCCCTATTTTCATGGATTAAATTGGATAATCAACACGCCTGATATTAAAAGTATAAACGTGAAAGCTGTGCGTATTTTTATCTGGATTTTGCATGAGGAAATGGATTTAATTATATAATTCATACAACTATTAAAATCCCTTGCTAAAGTAGAAATATTAATATTTTTAGAGAAATTATTATAGAATTTATAAAAAATAAGATTGACTGAATGCTCATTCATATTTTACAATGATTAAAACAAGGTATTTTCTAGAAACTACTATTAAACCAAAATAGTAAAAGCAAAGGTGGAAGGAGCAACTAAGAGGGGGGAAATGAAATGTCTGCATTATTAATCATTAATTGGCTATTATTTTTAGCTGTAGTTGCTTATGGATTAGGACTATTCACGTATTTAGTAAAGACACGCTATCAATTTATTAAAATGGGGAAAAAAGTTGAATTTGATAACGATGTTAAAGCACGGTTACGAAAAATCGGTGTATATGTTTTTGGACAAAAGAAATTATTAAAAGATAAAAAGAGCGGTGCCATTCATGTCATGTTTTTTTACGGATTTATATTGGTTCAGTTCGGGGCTATCGATTTTATCTGGAAAGGTCTAAAGCCAGGTTCACATTTACCGTTTGGGCCACTGTATCCATATTTCACCTTTTTTCAAGAAATAGTGACGCTTGTTATTTTAGTCGCTGTTGTTTGGGCATTTTATCGTCGTTATATCGAAAAGCTTGTTCGACTAAAACGGGGGTTAAAGTCGGGACTTGTTTTAATTTTTATCGGAGGTTTAATGGTTTCTGTACTTGTCGGTAATGGAATGGGAATGATTTGGCATGGGGAAGAGGCTTCTTGGTCAGAGCCAGTCGCTTCTCTAATCGGCACGGTGTTTGGATTCCTACCACCTGTTGCTGCGATTACTATATTTTTCATCATGTGGTGGATTCATTTAATAACTCTTATGACATTCTTAGTTTATGTACCACAATCTAAACATGCCCATTTAATCGCTGGTCCTGTAAACGTTTACTTTAATCGTCTGACGCCAGCTGGGAAATTAACGCCAATCGATTTTGGAGCATTGGAAAATGAAGATGAAGAATCAGAGGAAGTACCATCTTTTGGTGTTGGAAAAATAGAAGACTTCACACAGCTTCAATTGATTGACCTCTATGCCTGTGTTGAGTGTGGGCGTTGTACGAATATGTGTCCTGCCAGTGGCACAGGAAAAATGCTATCGCCAATGGATTTAATGACAAAACTTCGTGATCATCTGACTTTTACTGGTGCAGTACAAACCCATCAAGAACCATGGGTACCGAAAATGTTTTTCAAGAATACGCAAGGGAACCAACTTGCTATTGCAGCTGGGGCAGAGGGGGCGACTGTTGAAGACATATACAGCCCTTCATTGATCGGCGATGTTATCACAGAAGAAGAGATTTGGGCATGTACTACTTGTCGTAACTGTGAAGATCAATGTCCAGTTATGAATGAACATGTTGAGAAAATCATTGACTTGCGTCGTTATTTAACAATGACAGAGGGCAAAGTACAATCAGATGCTGGACGCGCAATGACAAATATTGAACGGCAGGGAAACCCTTGGGGAATCAATCGTAAAGAAAAGGAAAACTGGAGAGATGCACGTCCAGACTTGCATATCCCTACGCTGAAAGAGGCTTCAAAAGCAGGTGAAGAATTCGAATATCTATTCTGGGTAGGGTCTATGGGATCTTTTGATAATCGTTCACAAAAAATTGCTTTAGCGTTTGCTCATTTGATGAATGAGGCTGGGGTAAAATTCGCTATTTTGGGCAATAAAGAAAAGAATTCTGGTGATACGCCACGCCGTTTAGGAAATGAGTTTTTATTCCAAGAACTTGCTGAAGCTAATATAAAGGAATTTGAAAAAGCGGGTATTAGCAAAATCGTAACAATTGACCCACATGCTTATAATATTTTCAAAAATGAATACAGCGATTTTGGATGGAGCGGAGAAGTATACCACCATACAGAACTGTTATATGATCTAGTTCAACAAGGGCGTTTAAAACCACAATATGAAATCAACGAAACCATTACATTCCACGATTCTTGTTACTTGGGTCGTTACAATAATGTATATGATGCACCACGTGAGATTCTTAAAGCGATTCCAGGAGTTAAACTGGTTGAAATGGAACGCAATCATGAAAATGCCATGTGTTGCGGAGCAGGTGGTGGGCTGATGTGGATGGAAGAACATGTTGGGAACCGTATCAATGTAGCTCGTACAGAACAAGCGTTGGCAGTGAATCCTACGATTATTTCTTCAGGATGTCCTTATTGCTTAACAATGCTGTCAGATGGTACGAAAGCAAAAGAAGTAGAAGATCAAATAAGCACATATGATATCGCAGAATTGTTAGAGAAATCTGTTTGCGGGAAGGTTCAAGTCACAAAAATAGATATAGAAGAAACGATACAATAAACAGAAAAAAATAGGGTATTGCATAATATTTAAAACTTTTATACAATATTTATAAAGCAAGGCTTCACATAGCGAGGGGGAGTTGGACCAATCAAGCTTTTTACGGGCAGTTGTTCCTCTCGCTTATCTTCCTACTTTTTATCTGCGTTTGGAAGTGGGTTACTGTCCATTAATGAAGGATAAATGGGAGAAGAGAGAATAAAACCTTCTCTTTTTTTTCAAGATTTTATTGAGTGAGCGTTCAGTCAATATGGAAATTCGAGCACTCATTTTCTTTTTATGATCCATGTAAGCGTATTCAATGACAAATTAAAGGGGTGTTTAATTTGCAAAAATCGGTAATTATTAATGGAGCACGGACAGCTTTTGGAAAGTTAGGCGGTAAACTGAGTTCTTTATCGGCCAGTGATTTGGGTGGTGTAGCGATAAAAGAAGCATTAAGGCGTTCCAATATAGGGGTTGAGCAAGTAGATGAAGTCATTATGGGAACGGTTTTACAGGCGGGGCAAGGCCAGATCCCTTCTCGTCAAGCCGCTACAAAGGCTGGAATACCATACTCTGTAAAAACAGAAACGATTAACAAAGTTTGTGCATCAGGATTACGTAGTGTAACACTTGCAGACCAACTCATTCGATTGGGTGAGGAACAAGTAATAGTAGCTGGTGGAATGGAATCCATGTCTAATGCACCGTACTTATTACCAAAAGGTCGATTCGGCTTGCGAATGGGGGATGCAACGCTGGTCGATGGGATGGTTTATGATGGCCTTTCATGTGCACTTCATCCGAAACATGTACACATGGGCACATATGGTGATGAAACAGCAGAGAAATTTGAAATCTCAAGAGAAAAACAAGATGCATGGGCATTGCGTAGTCATCAAAAAGCAATAGCTGCAATAGAAGGAGAGAAATTTGCGAAAGAAATCGTATCAGTGACAATCCCTCAAAGAAAGGGGGATGCCGTTGTCGTTGATACAGATGAAGCTCCACGAAAGGATACGTCAATCGAAGTATTGGGTAAATTGAGAGCGGCATTTAGTCCAGATGGTACGATCACAGCTGGTAATGCACCGGGCGTCAACGATGGAGCTTGTGCAGTAGTTGTCACAAGTGAGCAATATGCAAAAGAACATCAGTTATCACCACTTGCATATATCATTGGTCATGCAGAAGTAGGAGTAGAGCCAAATGATTTTCCACAAACGCCAGGGCTTGTGATCAACAAAATCTTAGAAAAGACTGGTAAGACGATAGCGGATATTGATCTATTTGAGATCAATGAGGCTTTCGCAGTTGTAGCGCTTGCAAGCAGTCAAATTGCAGGGCTCAACCTAGATAAAGTAAATGTCAATGGTGGGGCTGTAGCACTGGGGCATCCAATTGGGGCATCGGGAGCAAGAATCATTTTGTCATTAGCTTATGAACTACAACGTCGTGGCGGTGGAATCGGTATTGCAGCTATTTGTTCAGGGGGTGGTCAAGGGGATGCTATCATGATTGAAGTTCCAACACAAGGGGGAGTAGAAAAATGACAATTCAAAAAGTAATGATAATCGGCGCAGGGCAAATGGGTTCGGGGATTGCTCAAGTCTGCGCACAGGCAGGATTAGACGTCAAACTAAACGATATTAGTGAAGCATCTTATGTTAAGGGAGTTCAAACCATCGCCCAAAATCTTTCAAGGAATGTCGTGAAAGGACGAATAACGGAAGATGAAAAAGATATCATTTTGCAAAGACTGACAAAATCATTATCGATTGAGGACGCAGCAGACGTGGATTTAGTAATAGAAGCAGCTGTAGAAAATATGACAGTCAAGCAATCTATTTTTAAACAACTAGATGATATCACTCCACAACATACTATTCTCGCTTCTAATACGTCATCACTGCCAATAACAGAAATCGCAGCAGTAACCAAAAGACCTGAGCAAGTAATCGGTATGCATTTTATGAATCCTGTGCCAGTGATGAAATTGGTTGAAATCATTCGAGGCTTAGCTACTTCCGATGAAGTGTATAACGATATCGAAGAGCTAACGAAAAAACTCGAAAAAGTACCAGTGGAGGTAAATGATTTTCCTGGATTCGTTGCCAATCGAGTGTTAATGCCAATGATCAATGAAGCTATCTACACACTTTATGAAGGTGTGGCAAGCAAAGAAGCCATTGACCAAGTGATGAAATTAGGGATGAATCATCCGATGGGACCGTTAACTTTAGCAGATTTTATCGGTTTGGATACATGCCTTTACATCATGGAAACATTATATGAAGGCTTTGGTGATAGCAAATATCGTCCTTGCCCACTATTGCGAAAATACGTTAAAGCTGGATGGTTAGGAAAGAAAACTGGCAGAGGGTTTTACCATTATGAATAAAATAAATGCTGAGCACTTCTTTTGTTAATAAGGATATCAGGCGTGTTGATTAGGAAAGCTGAAGACAATCCAATGTTCCACGGAAAGAGTGAATAAAGTCTCGGAAAGAACAAATAGACCTTCCGAGAGAGCAAATACTCCTACGAAAAGAGCGAATAAATCCGTGGGAAAAGCGAACAGTTGAGACCCATATGAACAATTAAGGAACGAAGTCTAGGAACGCCATGTCCTGTGGCAACGATTCCATGACCACCGTCTGTTGTCCTAAGGTGGCTCAGCGCTCGCCCACAACAAAGCGTGAAAGTCGTAGTGGGAATCAGCGAATACACTATATTTTATAGGGGAAATTGGATAATAATCAATACGCTTGTAAGGATATAAATGCATGATAAAGGGGAGATTCCTCATGGATTTACAGTTCACAGAAGAGCAATTGATGATGCGCGATATGGTTCGAGATTTTGCAAAGGATGTCGTTGCCCCACAAGTCAACAATATGGAAAATGGGGATTTTCCACGTGATATTCTAGCTAAGATGGGAGAGCTAGGACTTATGGGAATTACGGCACCAGCAAAATATGGCGGTTCCGAAATGGATTTTACGTCTTATATTATGGTCATTAACGAATTATCAAAAGTGAGTGCAGTCATTGGGGTGATTTTGTCTGTGCATACATCGGTTGTAACAAATCCAATCCTCTATTTTGGCAATGAAGAACAAAAACAACGTTTCGTTCCCAAACTGGCTTCTGGAGAATATTTAGGAGCATTTTGTCTAACAGAACCCTCATCAGGATCAGATGCAGGTTCCTTAAAAACGACAGCGAAAAAAACAGGAAAACATTATGAACTGAATGGTTCAAAAGTTTTTATCACTAATGGTGGAGAGGCAGATATCTATCTTATTTTCGCATCTACAGATCCATCAAAAGGTACAAGTGGCATTTCAGCATTTATCGTCGAAAAGGATACAAAGGGGTTAATCATTGGTAAGGATGAAAGAAAAATGGGGCTACATGGTTCGAGGACAGTCCAGCTCACATTCGATCAGATGAAAGTTCCTGCGGAAAATCTACTTGGTGCAGAAGGGGAAGGCTTTAAAATAGCTATGGCGAATTTGGATGTTGGACGCATTGGCATAGCTGCACAAGCATTAGGAATCGCAGAAGCGGCTTTAGGAGAAGCAACAAAATATGCGATAGAACGAAAACAATTTGGAAAACCAATTGCTGAAAACCAGGGAATCTCCTTTAAGATAGCTGATATGGCAACATCCATCGAAGCAGCTAAATTACTTATATATAGAGCAGCAAGCTTGCGAGCAATGGGGGAATCCTGTCGAAAAGAAGCGTCAATGGCGAAGCTTTTTGCTTCCAAAACAGCTGTTGAAGTGACGACAGAGGCCATTCAAATATTTGGGGGCTACGGCTACACCAAAGAATACCCAGTAGAACGTTATTTTCGAGATGCGAAAATCACAGAAATATACGAGGGCACCAATGAAATTCAACGAATGGTTATTGCAAGATGTTTATCTTGATTCAGCAGCACTACGATATAAAACATAACAATCACAGAGGGCTTTTTTATAAAAATAAAACACAAAGGGGATAATTGATATGAACTTTAAACTATCTGAAGAACACGAAATGATTCGAAAAATGGTAAGAGATTTCGCGGTAAATGAGGTTGCTCCTACTGCAGCAGAACGTGATGACAACGAAAAATTCGATCGTGCAATTTTTGATCAAATGGCTGAGCTAGGTTTAACAGGTATACCTTGGCCAGAAGAATACGGCGGCATTGGCTCCGATTATTTAGCCTATGTGATTGCTGTTGAAGAATTGTCACGTGTTTGCGCATCAACAGCTGTAACACTTTCAGCACATACTTCGCTTGCAGGCTGGCCTTTATATAAATTTGGTACCGAAGAACAAAAACAAAAATATCTACGCCCAATGGCTGAGGGCAAAAAAATCGGGGCTTATGGGTTAACAGAGCCAGGTTCAGGCTCTGATGCTGGCGGTATGAAAACAACAGCGAAACTTGATGGCGATCACTACATTTTAAATGGTTCTAAAATCTTTATTACAAACGGTGGTGTCGCAGATATTTATGTAGTTTTTGCTGTAACTGATCCAGAAGCTAAAAAGGGCACATCTGCCTTTATCGTAGAAGCTGATTTTGAAGGGTTCTCAGTAGGGAAAAAAGAAAAGAAAATGGGCATTCGTTCATCACCCACAACAGAAATTATTTTTGATAACTGTCGTGTACCTAAAGAAAACTTGCTTGGTGCAGAGGGTGAAGGCTTCAAAATCGCGATGAAAACACTAGATGGTGGCCGTAATGGGATTGCCGCTCAAGCAGTCGGTATTGCACAAGGGGCATTAGATGCAGCTGTAGATTATTCAAAAGAGCGTGTTCAATTTGGTAAACCGATATCTGCTAATCAAGGCATTTCATTTAAATTAGCAGATATGGCAACTGCTACGGAAGCTTCCAGATTATTAACTTATCAAGCAGCTTGGTTAGAATCAAATAATTTACCATATGGTAAACAATCAGCTATGGCAAAGCTAATGGCTGGTGATACGGCGATGAAAGTAACGACTGAGGCAGTTCAAGTCTTTGGAGGTTATGGTTATACAAAGGAATATCCAGTAGAGCGCTTTATGCGTGATGCTAAAATTACTCAAATATATGAGGGGACACAAGAAATTCAACGTCTCGTAATCTCTCGGATGCTTTTAAAATAATAGATGGCAAAAGAAAATAAAAGGCTAGTTCACACCTCCATTAAAGATGAAAATCTCATCGAGAAAAGACGAAAAGAAATGATCCAAGCGGCAATCCGTCTCTTTAAAGAAAAAGGTTTCCATCGAACAACAACACGAGAAATTGCGAAAGCAGCGGGTTTTAGTATTGGTACATTATATGAATATATTCGAACAAAAGAGGATATTCTCTATCTAGTTTGCGACAACATCTATTTAGAGGTTCTCAAAAGATTAGAACCTTTGCAGCAGCAAGAAGCGACTATTAAGGGGTTAGTATCTGCAATCTATCAATATTATCATCTTGTAGATGACATGCAAGATGAAATGCTTGTCATGTATCAAGAATCGAAATCTCTGCCAAAAGATGCTCTCGAATATGTATTGTCGAAAGAAATGGAGATGGTTGGGCTTTTTAAGGCTTTGCTAATAGGCTGCGAGAAAAAAGGGGAACTCCAAATGTCTATAGCAGAGCTCAATCTTCTGGCTCACCAAATTGTTCTTCAAGGTCAAGCGTGGGCATTTCGCCGTTGGGCATGGCGGAAGAATTTAAACATAGAAGACTATATCAAGATGCAAACAAAGATATTACTAAATGGTATTCAAGTATAAGTGAAGCTTCAACTTAGTAGGTTTTTTCACCCCTCACTGAGAGTTAGAGTTGAACGAATTGGCATATAAAGCGGTGTTTTCGTGGATCTTCTACTTTTGCTTGAGTCTAAAAGTAGGGGACTTACTGCTTGTTAACGCGGGATAAAGTTTTTAGGGATGCAAGGAAGAAAAATACGGACAGTAGTAATTGCCGTTTCTTTCCTTGCATTTTCTATCTGGGGGAAATGTTCTGATGCAAAAAGGGGGAATTTTTCAATGACAACAAAGTTAGAAATGCAAAAGTATAGGCCACAACACCATGTAAGGTTTATAACAGCGTCAAGTCTATTTGACGGTCATGATGTATCTGTTAATATTATGCGTCGTATCCTACAAGCGAGTGGAGTAGAAGTCATACATCTTGGTCATAACCGTTCTGTGGAGGAAGTCGTCAATGCTGCGATTCAAGAGGATGTACAAGGAATTGCGGTATCATCCTACCAAGGGGGTCATATGGAGTATTTTAAATATATGCATGATCTTCTAAAGGAAAAGGGTGCACCTCATATTGGGATATTTGGCGGTGGCGGAGGGGTTATTTTACCGAAGGAAATTAAAGAGCTTCAGGATTATGGTGTAAAAAATCTATTCTCGCCCGAGGATGGTCTTGCCCTTGGATTACAAGGTATGATCAATAAAATGATTGAAAAAAGTGATTTCTCAACGATACAAGGAGATCTGATCGATAAAATTCATCAGCTGACAACTGAAAAGCCTGAAATACTAGCACAGCTCATCACAGCAGTTGAGGAAGGAAAATATCCAAAAGTGGAAGAGTTGCTAGACACAGCAAGAGGATTGTCTAAAAAGACACCTGTTTTAGGAATTACCGGTACAGGTGGAGCGGGGAAAAGCTCATTGACAGACGAACTTATTCGGCGCTTTCTTCATGAATTCCCAGATAAGAAAATTGCAATGATCTCCATCGATCCAACTAAACAAAAAACAGGTGGTGCTTTACTTGGAGATAGGATACGCATGAATGCGATTTTTAATAATCGTGTTTACATGAGAAGTTTGGCAACACGCAATTCACATACAGAATTATCTGCTGCGCTTAGCGATGTTTTAGACATTGTGAAAGTCGCAGGATTCGATTTGATCGTTGTTGAAACAAGTGGTATAGGTCAAGGGGATGCTGCCATTACGGAGGTGTCTGATCTATCTATGTATGTGATGACTAGCGAGTTTGGCGCTCCTACACAACTTGAAAAAATCGATATGATCGACTTTGCAGATCTAATCGTTATCAATAAATTCGAAAGAAAAGGCTCAGAAGATGCACTTCGACAAGTGCAAAAACAATATCAACGTAGCCATGAATTATGGGATCAAAATGTGGATGAGATGCCTGTCTTTGGTACCATTGCAAGTCAGTTTAATGATAAAGGTACCAATTCTTTATTTGCAGCATTAATCCAAATTATCAATCAAAAGTATGGATATAATTGGGATACTTCCTATGAGCAATTTGTCAAAACGCAAAAACAAAATGTCATTATTCCCAATGATCGCCGTTATTATTTACGGGAAATCTCTGATGCTGTAAGGACTTATCATAAAAAATCGGTGCAGCAAGCAGAGTTAGCAAGAAAGTTGTTCCAATTAGAAGGTACGTTAAAATTAATGCAGGAAGAATCACTTGATACTACGCTTGTCCCATCATTACAACAGTTACTAGATGGTGTGAAGAATCAACTATCAACAGAATCAAAACAAATCCTTAATAACTGGCAAACATTAAAAGAAAATTATCAAGGCGATGAACTTGTAACAAAGATCCGTGATAAAGAAATCCGTACGATTTTAACGACTACAAGTTTATCAGGTCTTAAAATTCCAAAAGTTGTTTTACCAAAATTTGTAGACTATGGGGAGATTCTTCGCTGGGTTTATGCAGAAAATGTTCCAGGCTCTTTCCCTTATACGGCAGGCGTTTTTCCATTTAAAAGACAGGGAGAAGATCCAAAACGGCAATTTGCTGGAGAAGGGACACCAGAACGTACGAATCATCGTTTTCACTACTTATCCAAAAATGATGATGCCAAGCGTCTATCAACAGCATTTGATTCTGTAACATTATATGGAGAAGATCCAGATGGACGTCCAGATATTTACGGTAAAGTTGGTGAATCAGGTGTAAACGTTTGCACATTAGAAGATATGAAGAAATTGTATGCTGGATTTGACTTGTGTGCACCGTCAACATCCGTTTCAATGACGATCAACGGACCAGCGCCTATTATTTTAGCTATGTTTATGAATACGGCAATTGATCAACAAGTGCAAAAACGTGAAAAAGAACTGGGCAGGACTTTAACGGTGGAAGAGTTTACAGAAACTAGAGCCAAAACATTAAATATTGTTCGTGGTACAGTGCAAGCAGATATTTTAAAAGAAGACCAAGGGCAAAATACTTGCATCTTTTCAACCGAATTTGCACTTCGTATGATGGGGGATATTCAACAATATTTTATTGATAAGAAAGTACGTAACTATTATTCGGTATCGATATCTGGTTATCATATTGCTGAAGCGGGAGCAAATCCGATTTCACAACTTGCTTTCACGTTAGCAAATGGCTTTACGTATGTAGAATATTATTTGAGTCGTGGCATGCATATAGATGATTTTGCCCCAAATCTTTCGTTCTTTTTCTCAAATGGTCTTGATCCGGAGTATAGTGTTCTGGGACGTGTTGCACGGCGCATTTGGGCAGTGGCAATGCGTGATCTATATGGCGCAAATGAACGCAGTCAAAAATTAAAATACCACATCCAAACATCTGGCAGAAGCCTGCATGCACAAGAAATTGACTTCAATGATATTCGTACAACATTGCAAGCACTGATGGCCCTGCATGATAACTGTAACTCTTTGCATACGAATGCCTATGATGAGGCCATTACGACACCAACAGAAGAATCTGTTCGACGTGCGATGGCTATCCAAATGATTATTACAAAAGAACATGGGTTGACCAAAAATGAAAATCCATTGCAGGGCTCTTTTATTATCGAAGAGCTAACAGAACTTGTGGAAGAAGCAGTACTTGCAGAGTTTGATCGGATAAATGATCGTGGTGGTGTGCTGGGAGCAATGGAAACTCAATATCAAAGAGGGAAAATCCAAGAGGAATCCATGTACTATGAATCCCTAAAACATTCAGGTAAACTTCCAATAGTAGGGGTCAATATGTATTTAAATCCTAATCCGCCATCAGAGGAAGCGGTCAATAGTATGGAGATTGCACGTGCAACGAAAGAGGAGAAAGAAGCACAAATCCAAAATTTGCGAAACTTCCAGCAACAACATGCAGAAGAAGCAGTAATAGCATTACAAAAACTAAAAGAAGTAGCCAAACATGGTGGCAATATCTTTAAAGAACTAATGGAAACTGTCAAAGTAGCAAGCTTAGGTCAAATTACCAATGCGCTTTATGAAGTTGGGGGAAAATATAGAAGGAATATGTAAGCATCCATTTCTTCATTTGTGGTCACAATACAGGTATGTTCCATCAAAAAGTCAAAGTCTAAGAAAAGTGAAAATTCACCCAGTGAGGGCTCTTCATCCTTTACTGGGTGTTCGTTGAATAGATGGGGTTTTTATAGGCAGTTGGATCCCGGCTGATCCTCTTTTTTCCTTGTGTTTTAGGTGTGACCCATACTGCTTGTTTATGCGAGAGAAAGCCAAAATAACAATCGTCACTTCCAAAGTAATCATGCCATCATTTTTTATCGTTCTCCTACTTTACGAATAAGCGATAGAGGAGTATGCTTATTCAACAGAGTAAATTTGATAGAAGAACTTATGACTTTTGATATAATTACGGAGTGTCTAGTCGTTTGATTAGGCCTTCTTTTTCGCATTTATCTTGATTCAATGGGAGTACAAGCGTTCGCTAAATCAGAAGGATTTTTTAAGCAAGCTCGAAAAAATCCAGACAACTGGTTAGCTGGAGCGAGCGTGAGTGATTTGAAATACTGACTAGACTATTTTGAAGGAAGTGACAGTACAGTGAAAATCGTGATGCATTTCATGATTATTATATTGTGCTTAGTACTGACCTATTATATATATGATAAGCAATTAGGAGCTATATCATTCCTTCTACTCGCTATATACTTGTTTATTTATGGGTATTATCGTTTAAGAATAGAAAAAAAGAAGAATTGATTGTGGCAAAAATAAAGTATAATTGTTTATAATGGATATTATGTTTATGAAGAAAGGACGTGCACGTATTGAATCCTCGTGATTTAACTCAAGAACAATTAATAGAAGAATCCTTAATTAACTTAGCATACGCTATTTTAGAAGAAAACCACAAACCAATGTCATTTGCTGAAATAATTCAGGCAATCATTGACTTAGGTGCTCGCACTTCAGAAGAAATGAAAGCAGCATCTATCCAATTCTATACAGATATCAACATTGATGGACGTTTCCTTGTATTAGGCGAAAATCGTTGGGGTATTCGCGAATGGTACGCGATCGAACAAGTAGAAGAAGAAACTGCACCAACTGTTAAAGTCCGTAAGAAGAAAGCAAAAGCGCCAATCGTTGATGAGGATGTCGTCGCTGAAGATGATGATGACATCATATTTGATGAAGATTTTGATGAATTTGTTGATGACGATGGCGATGAAGAAAATGATGAAGAAGAAGACTTCGATTCAGCCGACATTGAAGATATTGATGATAATGATCTAGATGAAGATATTGAAATCGACGATGAAGATTTTGATATTGAAGAAGACTTAGATGAAGAAGACGAATTAGAAGAAGACAAAGAGAAATAATAACATCTTGACAATTTAAGTAATTTCGTATACCCTTTTACTTGGGCTCCTCAAAAAAGGAGAATGACCGTATAATTAATACGCTCCCTCTGCAATTATTTGCAGGAGGAGCGTTTTTTGTATTTTTTATAAGTGTTTACGAAACACTTACTATAGAGGAGGAATTTGCATTGACCAAATATATTTTTGTAACGGGCGGTGTAGTATCATCACTAGGAAAAGGTATTACAGCAGCTTCACTAGGAAGATTATTAAAAAATCGTGGTTTAGAAGTGACAATTCAAAAATTTGATCCATATATCAACATTGATCCCGGAACAATGAGCCCATATCAACATGGCGAAGTATTTGTAACTGATGACGGGGCAGAAACAGATTTAGACTTAGGTCACTATGAACGTTTTATTGATATCAATTTAGGCAAACATTCAACCGTTACTTCTGGTAAAGTTTATTCAACTGTTTTGAAAAAAGAACGCCGTGGTGATTACAATGGTAGAACGGTTCAAGTCATTCCGCATATCACAAATGAAATCAAAGACCGTATTCAACGTGCCGGTCGTGAAACAAATGCAGATATCGTTATTACTGAAGTGGGTGGAACAGTAGGCGATATCGAATCATTGCCATTCCTTGAAGCTATTCGTCAAATGAAGCGCGATATTGGCAATGACAATGTATTATATTTACACTGTACGCTTATCCCATATATTGCGGCAGCTGGTGAATTAAAAACAAAGCCAACTCAACACTCTGTAAAAGAGTTACGTTCTTTAGGTATTCAGCCAAATATTCTTGTTGTTCGTACAGATCGTCCAGTACCTCAAGAAATGAAAGAAAAATTAGCTCTATTTTGTGATGTAAAACCTCACGAAGTAATCGAATGTGTAGATGCAGAGCATTTGTATGAAATTCCCTTGAATCTACAATCTCAAGATTTAGATGATATCGTGCTTGAGCATTTCGGTATTCATGCACCAGAAGCAGATATGACAGATTGGAAAGTACTTGTAGATAAAGTGAAGAATCTTAAAAAATCCACAAAAATTGCACTAGTAGGTAAATATGTTGAACTACAAGATGCGTATATCTCTGTTGTTGAAGCCCTTAAACATGCAGGCTATGCATTTGACACGGATATTGAAGTAAATGCTATCAACGCAGAAAATGTCACAACTGAAAACGTGAAGGAATTACTAAAAGATGCAGATGGCATTCTTGTACCAGGTGGATTTGGTGATCGTGGTGTAGAAGGTAAAATTTTAGCTATACAATATGCTCGTGAAAATGATGTACCATTCTTAGGTATTTGCTTAGGTATGCAACTTGCAACAGTTGAATTTGCCCGTCATGTACTCGGTCTTGAAGGTGCGCATTCTACAGAATTAAATCCAAATACAAAATATCCAATCATTGATCTGCTACCAGAACAAATAGATATTGAAGATTTAGGTGGTACGCTTCGTCTTGGCTTGTATCCATGTAAACTAAAAGACGGATCTCGCGCGGCACAAATTTATAATGATGAATTAGTATATGAACGCCACCGCCATCGTTATGAATTCAATAACGAATATCGTGAGGCTATGGAAGCAGCAGGCTTAGTATTTTCTGGTACTTCACCAGATGAACGTTTAGTTGAAATTATTGAATTACCAGATAAGAAATTCTTTGTGGCATCTCAATTCCACCCAGAGTTCAGATCTCGTCCAAACCGTCCTCAACCATTATTCCGAGAATTTATTGGAGCAGCGGTTAAATAGAGAGTGATTTGAAAGTAGATGGTGCTTTCCTAAAATTCATCTCGTATTAACGGGAGGTGAGATCCTCACATCCAGACTCAAGGAGTAAATAGAGAATGAGTGTGTGGACAGCTACCTGTATAAGAAAACCTTGATGGGTTCAATTAGCGTGGGATAAAAAAGACCACTACTGAGTGAAGTTTTAACAAAATAATACGGAAACAAGTTAGTAAAAAATCTGCTCATTCTAATGTTAGATATGAGCAGATTTTTTGTAATGAGCACGAAACAGCAGGAGTGAATTGGTTGGAGAGAAAACACCTTATCAACTGAAGCGACAGGTGGCGAGTTTTGACATGTGTTGATTGAAAAAAATAGGTGATAAATGAAGACAAATCCGACGTCCCATGGAAAGAGCAAATAAACCTTCCAAGGGGGCGAATAAAGTCTCGGAAAGAGCGAATAAACCTTTCGAAAGAGCAAATAAACCCACGAAAAGAGCAAATAAATCCGCGGGAAAAGCGAATAGTTGAGACCCCACAGCGCAGTGAGGAGAGGATGCTCAAGCCACGCCCTCAGGAAAGCGAGCAAGCCGTAGCGAATACATTATATTTTATTAATCAAAAAGGTGTGTTATTAAGTAAAAATTTCAGTTTCTAAGCATCTAAAAAAATATAAAGGTTCTTAGAGTAAAAGCAAATTTACATTCCTGCTAGTATTTCATCGTAAGATAATTTAATGGCTTCATAGATAAATAATGCCGCCAGCGTATGTGGTAAAACAATTCGTTCGCCTAATTCATTGGGTAACAATCCTTTTTTAATACCTATTGGAATATAGGTGTATGCCAAGTTAGCCATTTCACCTGCATCTTCTTCTTTGTCATTTGCAACAACTGCAAATGGGATAAAAGCATCATACAATTGATGAGCCAGTGCCAATGCATCTGGCTGATTTGCATGACGGGTGAAAATACAGACACGATCTATATCCGTTATTTCCACATGTTTTGTCCAAGGACGCAATTTTTTGAATGGTTCAGCGGCTTTTAACGCATTCAATTCGATTGCTTGTAATTCATCAAAACAAGCGAAGTAAACAGTACCTTCGAAGGCACCAGCCTGAGCGAGTAAGCGAGCGGACTCTTCTATAGCTTCTTCTTGATTAGCAGCGATTTGAGCAAGCAAACCACCAGTTTGCGTCGATAGCATTTTTAACATTTTATTTCACCTCATGATTTTTATTATAAAGATGGCTGATTTTAATTGCAAAATCATCTTGAAAAGTGAGTATTTGTTTTTTACAATTTTATGCAGGACATAAAAGGGACAGGCACGAATACTATATATTGGATGTTAAAATAAGGAGTAGTGGTTCTGTGAAAAAATATTAATCGTCGATGATCAACAAGGAATTCGATTATTACTGAATGAAATTTTCAAAAACGAAGGTTATGAGACATTTTTAGCTTCTAATGGGATAGAAGCAGTTCAATATGTAGATAATAATGTGATAGATTGTGCTTTACTTGATATGAAAATTCCTGGCATGAATGGTCTAGAAATTTTAAAACATATCAAAAGTTTGTTCAAAGAATTACCGGTTGTTATGATGACGGGAAATGGGGATACGGACTTGATCCATCAGGCAAAAGAGCTGGGTGCGAACCACTTTTTTACAAAGCCATTTGATATTTTTGAAGTAAAGGACACGATCAACAAATTAATACAAGAATAAGTATAGACGGTAGTCAATGCTTATTCTTTTTGTTATTATGATAGTGTCATTATTCAAATTTATACCATGCTACATCCTAAAGGAGGATTTACTGATGGCTTTGGTTACAATGAAAGAAATGTTAATTACTGCAAAAGAAAATGGTTATGCTGTTGGTCAATTCAACATTAATAACCTTGAATGGACACAAGCGATCCTACAAGCAGCAGAGGAAGAAAAGTCACCTGTCATTTTAGGCGTTTCTGAAGGGGCAGGCAAATACATGGGCGGCTTTGTTGCTGTTGTTAATATGGTTAAAGGTCTTATGGAAAGTTACAAAACAACTGTTCCAGTAGCAATTCACTTAGATCATGGTTCAAGTTTTGATAAATGTAAAGAAGCAGTAGACGCAGGCTTTACATCTGTGATGATCGATGCTTCTCATTACCCATTTGAAGAAAATGTTGAAATCACTTCAAAAGTGGTGGAATATGCACATGCACATGGTGTTTCTGTTGAAGCAGAATTAGGAACAGTTGGTGGCAATGAAGACGGCGTGATCGGTGGAATTATGTATGCGGATCCAGAGGAATGTCGTAAGTTGGTTGAAGCGACTTCTATTGATTGTTTAGCACCAGCACTTGGCTCAGTTCATGGTCCTTACCAAGGCGAACCAAATCTTGGTTTTAAAGAAATGGAAGAAATATCAAAATTAGCGGGTCTTCCATTAGTATTACACGGTGGTACAGGTATTCCTACAAAAGATATTCAACATGCTATCTCTTTAGGAACTGCGAAGATCAATGTGAATACAGAAAACCAAATCGCGGCTACAAAAGTGATTCGCGAAATTTTGGACAAGGATAAAAAGGTTTATGATCCACGTAAATTCTTGGGACCAGCACGTGAAGCGATTAAAGCAACGGTCATTGGTAAAATACGCGAATTCGGTAGCTCTCAAAAAGCTTAAGCATATATTTTTAGTAGAGAGAATTGGGAGAAGACATCGATGGAAAATCGAATCTTCTCCATTTTTCCATCATTCAGGAGGAATACAAATTGAAATTTTTTATTGATACAGCCAATTTTGAAGAAATTAAAGAAGCCTATTCTTGGGGAATTATCTCTGGTGTTACGACCAACCCATCATTAGTAGCGAAAGAAAAAAACGTTTCATTTCACGATCGTTTAAAAGAAATCGCTGAATTAGTTGATGGTTCAGTAAGCGGAGAAGTTATTTCATTAGATGCTGAAGGTATGATCAAAGAAGGTCATGAATTAGCTAAAATCGCTCCTAATATTACGGTTAAACTACCAATGACACCAGATGGATTGACAGCATGTTCTGCTCTTTCAAAGGAGGGCATCCAAACCAATGTCACATTAATCTTTAGTGCAAACCAAGCATTATTGGCAGCACGTGCTGGTGCAACTTATGTTTCTCCATTCTTAGGTCGCTTAGATGATATTGGTCAAGATGGTACAGAATTAGTACGTGAAATCGCTGAAATTTTCGCTATTCATGAAATTCCAACTCAAATTATTGCAGCTTCCATTCGTCATCCACAACATATCACAGATGCAGCCCTTGCAGGCGCGCATATTGCTACTACACCATTTAAAGTCTTAAAACAATTATTTAATCATCCTTTGACTGCCAAAGGAATTGAAGGCTTCATGAAAGATTGGGCAAATAAAGATAAATAATATAAGGAGATTTACATGGACGTATATAAAATTGCAGGAGAAAAACATCTAAAAGGTACCATTAAAGTAAGCGGTGCTAAAAATAGTGCGGTTGCTTTAATCCCGGCATCTATTTTGGCTAATTCTCCTGTAACGATTGAAGGATTACCAGAAATCTTAGATGTTTGGACATTAAAGGCCTTGCTTGAGGAAATTGGTGGAAAAGTTGAATTTAAAGATGGGCATATGGTAGTCGATCCTCGTCTAATGATAGATATGCCCTTACCAAATGGCAATGTAAAAAAATTACGTGCCTCCTATTATTTAATGGGTGCCATGTTAGGACGTTTCAAAAAAGCGGTGATTGGTTTGCCAGGAGGATGTCATTTAGGACCTCGCCCCATCGACCAACATATTAAGGGATTTGAAGCATTAGGTGCACAGGTAACGAATGAGCATGGTGCTATCTATTTGCGTGCTGAAGAATTGCATGGCGCGAAGATTTATTTAGATGTGAGCAGCGTAGGAGCAACGATTAATATTATGCTTGCGGCTGTACTGGCTAAGGGGAAAACCGTTATTGAAAATGCTGCCAAAGAGCCAGAAATTATTGATGTTGCCACTTTATTAACGAATATGGGTGCAAAGATAAAAGGTGCAGGTACAAATGTTATTCGAATCGAAGGCGTTGAAGAATTGCATGGTACAAATCATACAATTATACCGGATCGCATAGAAGCTGGAACATATATGATTTTGGCTGCCGCAGTAGGGGATGGTGTCATCATCGATAATGTCATTCCGCTACATTTAGAGGCAGTGACAGCTAAATTGCGTGAAATGGGCGTAAAGATTATTGAAGAAGAAGAACGTATCATCATTCCCAAAACGGAAGCTTTAAAATCAGTCGATATTAAGACGCTTGTTTATCCCGGATTTCCAACAGATTTACAACAACCCTTTACGGTTCTCTTAACACAAGCAAACGGTTCTTCTATTGTTACAGATACTATCTATTCTGCGCGATTCAAGCATATTGATGAAATCAGCAGAATGAATGCAAATGCTAAAGTAGAAGGACGTTCCGCTATTATAACAGGTCCAACCAAGTTAGAGGCTGCAACGGTGACTGCGACAGATTTACGTGCAGGAGCTGCGTTAATTATCGCGGGATTACTTGCAAAAGGTGAAACAGAAATCCATGATATCTATCACATTGAGCGTGGCTACAGCAATATAGTTGATAAATTACAAGCATTAGGTGCAGATATCCGTAGAGAAACGATTGAACCCAACCGCAAAAGCAGTGTGACGAATAGATTAAACTGAAAAAAATCCGCAGATAATGTTCGGTATGCTATAATGGTTTTAGTGTGAAACGATTCCGGTCATAAGGCAGGAAAACGGGAGGAACAGTAAAAAATGAAACGCAGTTTATCAATGGAAGTAGTTCGTGTAACAGAAGCGGCAGCAATCGCCTCAGCAAGATGGATGGGCCGTGGACTCAAAATGGAAGCAGATGACGCCGCAACTACAGCAATGCGTGAAGTATTCGATTCAATTCCAATGAACGCAGTGGTTGTAATTGGTGAGGGAGAAATGGATGAGGCTCCTATGCTTTACATTGGCGAAAAACTTGGATCTGATCCAGAAGGTCCTCAAGTTGACATCGCAGTAGATCCACTAGAAGGTACGAACATCGTTGCGGCAGGAAGTGGCAATGCTTTAACTGTATTAGCCATTGCTGATCGTGGTAACTTACTCCATGCACCTGATATGTATATGGAAAAAATCGCAGTTGGTCCAGAAGCAGCAGGTAAAATCGATATTGATGCACCCGTTATTGACAACTTACGTGCAGTAGCAAAAGCAAAAAATAAAAATATTGAAGATGTCGTGGCTACATTATTGAACCGTGAACGTCATCAACCAATCGTTGATCAAATTCGTGCAGCCGGCGCACGTATTAAATTTATCTCTGATGGTGATGTAGCAGCAGCTATCAATACTGCATTTGATGAAACAGGTGTGGATATTCTATTGGGTACAGGTGGTGCCCCAGAAGGTGTAATTGCAGCTGTTGCATTAAAATGTCTTGGAGGAGAATTCCAAGGTAGACTGGTTCCTTCAAATGATGAAGAAATAGAACGTTGCCACAAGATGGGCATCGAAGTAAATAAAGTTTTAAAAATGGATGATTTAGTTAAAGGCGATGATGCCATCTTTGCAGCTACTGGAGTAACAGATGGAGAATTGTTGAAAGGTGTACAATTTAAAGGTAGTTTTTGTACAACAGAATCTGTCGTAATGCGTGCAAAATCAGGAACTGTTCGTTTTATCGAGGGCAGACATAGTTTGACAAAAAAACCAAAACTATATATACAAGACTAAACTTCCAATCTTTACTTGCCCGGCATATGCCGGGCCTCTTCTTAATGCATATTCCATTCAAAAATTCGCAAAACTCACATATCATAATTTGATTTTTTTTTTAATAATATTATATAAAGAGTGGTGTTACGCCTATGACGACAAAGACTATTTCCCAACTAGAAGATATGAAATTAAAGGACTTGTATGCGCTTGCACGTGAATACAAAATTTCATACTATGGAAAGTTAACGAAAAAAGAATTAATTTTTGCGATATTAAAATCACGTGCTGAAAGTGAAGGCTATTTCTTCATGGAAGGCGTATTAGAAATTATCCAACAAGAGGGTTTCGGCTTCCTACGACCTATTAACTACTCTCCAAGTTCAGAAGATATTTATATTTCGGCATCACAAATTCGCCGTTTTAGTCTTCGAAATGGTGACAAGGTAACGGGCAAAGTGCGCCCACCTAAAGAAAACGAGCGATACTATGGGCTTTTACATGTTGAAGCCGTGAATGGGGAAGATCCTGAGGTAGCAAAAGAACGCGTGCATTTCCCAGCACTTACGCCACTATACCCAGATCGACAAATCAAATTGGAAACAACTCCTACTAAACTATCCACACGTATTATGGATTTAGTTGCACCAGTTGGATTTGGACAACGCGGTTTAATCGTTGCTCCTCCAAAAGCGGGGAAAACGTTATTATTGAAGGAAATTGCCAATGCAATTACAGAAAAATATCCAGAAGCAGAGTTAATTGTTTTATTAATCGATGAACGACCTGAAGAAGTGACAGACATTGAACGTTCTGTTAAAGCGGATGTAGTGAGTTCAACATTTGATGAAGTACCTGAAAATCATGTAAAAGTAGCAGAACTTGTTTTAGAAAGAGCAATGCGTCTTGTAGAACATAAAAGAGATGTTATTATTTTAATGGATTCTATTACAAGACTTGCACGTGCATACAATCTAGTCATTCCACCAAGTGGTCGTACATTATCAGGTGGGATTGATCCAGCGGCGTTCCATAGACCCAAACGATTCTTTGGTGCTGCCCGTAATATTGAAGAAGGCGGAAGTCTAACTATTCTAGCAACAGCCCTTATTGATACAGGCTCACGTATGGATGAAGTGATTTATGAAGAATTTAAAGGTACAGGTAATTTAGAGTTACATTTAGATAGAAGTCTAGCAGAACGACGTATTTTCCCAGCCATTGATATTAGACGATCAGGCACACGAAAAGAGGAATTGTTGATTCCAAAAGATCAACTTGATAAATTGTGGGCAATTCGAAAGACATTTTCAGATTCCCCAGACTTCGCAGAACGTTTCCTAAAAAAATTGCGTAATACAAAGACAAATGAAGAATTTTTTGAAACATTGAATACCGATATGAAAGCAGCACGAAATGGTAAAGGCCTGATATAGTTTATATGGATGGAACCGCTGTTTACTGCGTGTTGGTTCCGAATTTTATATTGCACTTTTTTTGATTTCTTGTTATACTACGGATAATGCATTTCATATGCGTTGCATATGCGACAGATTAATTGGGGGTCGTGTAAGGCAACAGTTCTTATAATACTCTGTTCCGGATGGTTCAGGGCGAGAGGAGATACCAAACATGAAACCAGGAATTCACCCAGAATATAAAGAAGCAACAGTAACTTGCTCTTGTGGTAATTCATTTAAAACAGGTTCAGTAAAAGAAAATATCACTGTTGAATTTTGCAGTGAATGTCATCCATTCTATACTGGACGTCAAAAATTCGCGTCTGCTGATGGACGTGTAGATCGTTTCAACAAAAAATACGGTCTTAAATAGTAATGTTAATTTTAAATACCTGCCTAGCATTTCATTGCGAGGCAGGTATTTTTTCTTCTTGCTTCAATCAGTATTTTTGTGTAGTATAAAGCAGTTGCTTATATTAAAATTTATGTAATGAATATATGATGAATTATATAGAAAACCATGGAACAATATTTTCTTTAATGATAGACGTATAGTTGAAAGGAGTCTAGTTGATGTACACAATGACTCAAAATGGTTGGATCGAAGTAATTTGTGGAAGTATGTTTTCAGGAAAATCGGAAGAATTGATTCGACGTGTACGAAGAGCTCAATTTGCTAAACAAAAGATTGCTGTATTTAAACCCAGAATTGATAATCGTTATAGCGAAGAAGCAGTTGTCAGTCATAATGGAGCCACAATCATTGCACACCCTATTGAAAAATCAGGCGAAACGTGGAATTATATTACGGATGATTTTGATGTGATTGCTATTGATGAGGCACAATTTTTTGATGAAGATATTATCGATACAGCTCAAGGCTTAGCAAATCATGGGTATCGCGTCATACTAGCCGGACTCGATCAAGATTTTAAGGGTATTCCATTTGGTCCAATGCCTAAATTAATGGCAATTGCTGAACAGGTAACTAAGTTACAAGCTGTGTGTAGTGTCTGTGGTGCACCCGCTAGCAGAACGCAAAGATTGATCAACGGACAACCTGCCAACGCTGATGATCCTGTTATCTTGGTTGGTGCTGCAGAAGCCTATGAGCCTCGCTGCCGCCATCACCATATCGTACCAACAGGAAAAGTGCATATGGAAAAGTAGAGTGAACCATCATGCAATGAGGGTTTTTTCTATTATGTGTTAGCTGGATCAATGCGGCTTTTACAGGTAGAGAGTAATCGTCTACTTGTCACTTGAGTTTTGAAGTGAAATTCTACAGACCATTAATATGATAGAAAATGAATAAGATAGCGACTGTCTAAGAGTTATTCTACAAAACAATACGAAATCTATTGAGTAAAAATCTGCTTGTTCTAATTTCTAGATAAAAGCAGATTTTTTTGCGAGGAAAGCAAAGCTTTAAAATTCATTTTTGTTCAGGTAGTTCAATGCTTATTTCCTAAAAAAGTAGCGATAGCGACTTTTTTTCATTATACTATTTAAGGAGCGTATAATTGGAAACAGCTCGTTATCATACAGTGAGTACGAACTAATGGACTATATGTACTAGCTATATGAATCCAATCCATTAAAAAGTGTATCGTTTATGCGATTGAGTCAATTAAATAGATGAAATTGATTCGACTAATAAAATAATCAATGTTTATAGAAAGGTTCAGGTGAAAAAAATGTTTGATCGCCTACAAGCTGTTGAAGATCGTTATGAAAGGCTAAATGAACTTCTAAGCGATCCAGATGTGGTATCTGATTCAAAAAAATTAGCAAAATATTCAAAAGAACAGTCTGATATTCAAGAAACGGTAGATGTTTATCGCGAATATAAATCTGCAAAAGAACAGTTAGCAGAAGCTAAAGAAATGTTAGAAGATAAATTGGATACAGAAATGAAAGAAATGGTAAAAGAAGAAGTTAATACTTTAGAAAAACAAATCGAAAATTATGAAGAACGTCTTCGTATTTTATTGATTCCAAAAGATCCGAATGATAACAAAAACGTCATTATGGAAATCCGTGGTGCTGCTGGTGGAGATGAAGCAGCGTTATTTGCAAACACACTGTTCCGCATGTATAGCAAATATGCTGAAGCACAAGGTTGGAAAATCGACATTATGAATGCGAATCCAACAGAACTTGGTGGATACAAAGAAATCATCTTTATGATCAATGGTCAGGGTGCCTATTCTAAATTCAAATATGAAAGTGGTGCACATCGGGTACAACGTGTACCAGAAACAGAATCACAAGGTCGTGTCCATACATCTACAGCTACTGTTGTAGTTATGCCAGAGGCGGAAGAAGTAGAATTGGATCTTCAAGAAAAGGACATCCGAGTAGATATTTACCACTCATCAGGTGCAGGTGGCCAACATGTCAATAAAACCGCATCTGCTGTTCGTATGACACATATTCCAACAGGTATCGTTGTTGCTATGCAGGATGAGCGTTCTCAACTGAAAAACCGCGAAAAAGCGATAAAAGTACTTCGTGCACGTGTATATGATAAGCTGCAACAAGATGCACAAAGTGAAATTGATGCAGAGCGTAAATCAGCTGTTGGTACAGGGGATCGTTCGGAACGTATCCGCACCTACAACTATCCTCAAAACCGTGTAACAGATCACCGTATTGGTTTAACCATTCAAAAACTCGACCAAATTATCGAAGGTAAATTAGATGAAATCATTGATGCATTGATTTTAGAAGAACAAGCCAAAAAATTGGATGCACTGAATGACACAGCAATTTAAGTTTATTTATGAGGTCCTGAATAGGGCTTCTTCTTTTTTACGAGATAATGGTCGAGAAGAAATTGCCGCAAGACTTCTTTTACAACATGTATTAAAAAAATCATACACAGACTTATTAGTTAGTCTGCAAGACGAGATCGCGGAAGCTGATTGTCAAGTTTTCTGGAAAATGGTTGAATCCCATGCAAAGGGAATGCCCATTCAATATATTCTTGGGGAAGAAGAGTTTTACGGACGAACTTTTAGGGTCGATGAATCTGTTCTCATCCCAAGACCAGAAACAGAAGAACTGGTCTTAGAAGCAACTAAACGCATCAAACGTATTTTTGGAGAGCAGCCAGTCATTCAACTAGCGGATATAGGAACTGGTAGTGGTGCCATTGCTATTACGATGAAAAAAGAAATCCCATCTTTACTTGTAACAGCAACAGATATCTCACAAAATGCTTTAAAAGTAGCTAAAAAGAATGCCAAACTGTTGAATGCCGAAATTCATTTTGAGAAGGGCGATTTGACAGCACCGATCGAGCAACAAAAATGGCAAGTTATATTATCCAATCCACCATATATTGCATACGACGAAGCAAAAGAAATGTCTGAAGTTGTACTGGATCATGAACCACATACTGCACTTTTTGCAGATGACGAAGGACTAGCATTTTATAAAAGACTCGCAAAGAATCTACCAAATTTGATGGCGAAGCCTAGTTTTATAGGGGTTGAAATTGGCTATACGCAAGGACCAGCTGTGGCGAATTTATTTAAAGAAAGTTTTCCACAAGCAAAAGTTGATATACTGCAAGATATAAATAGAAAAAATCGCATGGTTTTTTGTGAACTAGGTGAATAATTAGTAATCTCGTTGTCCATGATAGAGTCATGGAGGGGATATAAGATGATAGAAGATTACTATATGATAAAACAACCACAAACATGGACATATGAAACTATTAAACAACCAAAACGACCATCACAAGCAACGATTTTTTTGCGATTTATCACAGCGCTTTTATTGATACAGTTAATCCTTATTGTGATTCAGGGATTTTTAACAGAGCAATATAGTGTGGAATTAGAACAACCAAGATTTCGTATTATTGCGAATAGCAATTCTGCAGAAGACCAACAGTATAAACATCAGCTAGTCAAAGAAATTAAACCCATCTTAGATCATGCAGTACAAAATTCATCGACAGATCTGAATCTATCAGCAATTGAAAAGGAAATCAAAAATAAATTAGCGACCGAAATGGAAAATGAAAATATTCAAATCACAACTGGAGCTGCATTATTTCCACCAAAACGTGATGAGGAAAAATTGTATGCTCAAGATAAGTATCAAGCAATCGTTGTGAAGATTGGTGCAGGCAAAGGAGATAATTGGTGGTGTGGTTTATTTCCTAAAGTTTGTTATCATGATGAAGAAGAAAAGAAAGAAGAGAAGAAAGAAGAAAAGGCAGAGGAAAAGCCAAAATTTTTTATCATTGAATGGTTGAAAGACTTATTTAAAGATTAAAGATAAAGATTAGAGTTACCCACAATATTTGGTAAATTGTCCACAATTCAAGCAATGTTATCAACAAATTGTGCATAACTTTCTGAAAACTCTTCTATAATGGGGGGAAACGATATGGAAACACAACGTCTAATTGTGGATAATCATGTGGATTCCGAAAAAAGTTATTCACAAGCTGTGGATTTGTTAAATGCGGGAGAATTAGTAGCATTTCCAACAGAAACGGTTTATGGTCTTGGAGCCGTAGCAACAAATGACACAGCCGTCAAAAAAATCTATATAGCAAAAGGGAGACCGTCTGATAATCCATTAATCGTACATATTGGTACTGTCGATGAAATTGGAAAATATGTAATTGATATTTCAGATAAAGCAAGAAAATGTATGGATGCATTTTGGCCGGGCCCCTTAACAATGATTTTCAAGGTAAAACCCAATGTACTTGCAAAAAGTGTGACCGCCGGGCTTGATACTGTTGGAATCCGTATGCCTAGTCATCCTGTTGCATTAAAATTACTGCAAAAATTAGGGAAGCCAGTTGCTGCTCCAAGCGCCAATCGTAGTGGAAAGCCAAGTCCCACAGAGGGCATTCATGTTGAACAAGATTTAGCAGGAAAAATCCCGATGATTTTAGATGGTGGAGCTACGGGAGTTGGAGTGGAATCTACGGTCATCGATCTAACATTAGAAACTCCTGTTATTTTACGACCAGGTGCTATTACAAAAGAAATGCTTGAAAAAATAATCGGACCTGTCAAACAACCAACACATATGGAACAAAAAGAAGGTGCTCCGCGTGCGCCAGGTATGAAGTATACGCATTATGCACCAAACGCACCTGTTTTCTTGATAGAAAAAGATGAACAGCAAGTTGCAGAGGCTCTTCAAGAATTACATCAAGATGGTCATAAGGTGGCATTATTAGCACCGCAAAGGTTTGAACAATTAGCGCCGGATTGGTTCTTTACTTTGGGGGAAAGTCAGGACGATATGGCAGCCAATCTTTTTCATGCGTTACGTGCGTGTGATTTAACGACCGCAGATATCGTTTTAGCAACAGTTACCACAACACAGGGAGTCGGCGCAGCTATTATGAACCGCCTTGAAAAATCCGCAGGTGGAAAATGGTATGCGAAAGACTTTCAAAAGTAAAAAAGGTTTAAACAATAGAAGGGAACTTTCTGTAGCCTAATAGCTTAATATAAAAGTAGCTGGACAAGTTATTTCTCATGACCGGCTACTTTTTAGTGGATAGTAATTTGAAGTATTAAAGAAAAATCATTAAAAAATTCCCATAGATTTCTTAATTCTTCAATCTACTCATTATAATAGTATGATAGTAATTCCCATCAGATAGAAGTTTGTCCTTTTTTAATATTCCTTCTACTTCAAAACCGTATTTTTGATACAGCATAATGGCTTTATCATTTGTTTCAAGAACATTTAAAATCATTTTTTTTATGCCAGTTGAATCTGCCCATCGAATGGATTCTTTTAATAAGTTACTGCCCATTCCGTATCCCCAGTATTCCTTTAATATGCAGACTCCAAATTCCGCTTTATGTGAAGTCCTTTTCAAATTGTTTCCTTCACATCTTGAAAATCCTACAATCTTTTTATGGGCTTCCACAACTAAGAATAGATTATGAGGACTTTCTGTATCATCTCTTATCATTTTTTTAAAGCCGATTTTATCTATGTACGCTTCCCCTTTTTCTCTATCTAAATTTTCTGTTTCGCCATCTATTTGTAATCTTATAATAGACAGATCTTGAGCATCCTGTTCATTTGCCGATCTTACAATATAATTTAGATGGTGAAGATGAAATTCTTTTGATTGGATTTTCATGATCATTTCCTCCTATGATTCATTCCACGATATGTATATAAAATCTTATTCGCTTTTTATTGTTAAAAGCCTTTAATTGAATTTTTAAATGCGTCCATTAAATGATGGAGTCATATTCTGATGATTCTAACCACAAAATTCCAGCATAACGGATAAAGTCCAAAACATAGGATAAAAGAGATTCCTATAGAACGGAGGGGCGTTGTGACTGAAATTGTTGCGGCTATTATCACAGCTATGGATGTGTTGACAATATACTTATTGATACCACACGTGAAATATCGCTTTTGGCTTTCACTCTGGACAGGTGCTCTCCATATGATTTTTCCTTTTATTGGTTTTCATGTTGGCGAATGGCTCATATTATATATATCTAATCTTGCACAGAATATTTCAGGTATATTATTAAGTATGATCGGTGTACAACTATTATTAGCAGTAAAGGAGCAGAAAACTGCCCATATACCCGTTATACTATTAGCAATTACTACCAGTTTAGATACCTTTTCAGTTAGTATATCTTTTGGTATGCTTCAATTAAAGGAATCACTACTTGTTTGTAGCATGGGAGTATTTGCATTTGCATTTTCATATATTGCATTAGCCCTAAATAAAAGGATCCCCATAAAAATAGGAGTATATTTACAGGTAATTGCAGGGATTGTATTACTTTTGATGGGTATTATTTCTCTCGATTTGTAAAAAAAGTGAGTACTATTGCTTCATTTTATTATATAATTGAAAGGTAAGGATGTCCGATGAATATTTATTTTATATGTACTGGAAATACTTGTAGAAGTCCAATGGCAGCAGCTATTTTAAAATCAAGAAATCTGCCGAAAACTGAAGTGAAGTCAGCAGGAATTTACGCTATGGCTGGTAGTCCTATGTCACCAAATGCAAAAAACGTATTAGAAGAGCAGCACATTGATTACGAACATATTTCGCAACCAGTTAGCTTAGAGGATCTACGCTGGGCTCATTTGATTCTAACTATGACAACTGGACACAAGGAATCCCTTTTGCAATTATTTCCACAAGTGGCGGATAAAACTTTCACATTGAAAGAATACGCGATTGAATCTAGTGATTTAGATGTATTAGATCCGTTTGGCAGGGATATATCAGCATATCGTCAAACATTTCAAGAACTTAGCATATTGATGGATGAACTTGAAAAGAAATTATTGGAGGAGTAACCATGACAAAAAAAAGTGTTCAACATTCTTTTGGTTTAAAAAAGAAACTTATTCTATTTGTAACTTGTTTGGCAGTCATTACATATAGCGTTAGCTTCTTCTTTATCGAGTATTTGCAACCTTATTTTTTTCCAAATGTTAAAGAAATCGTATTTCAAATCATTACATATACTTTAGGTATCATATGGTCTGGTATTTTAGCTGGAGTTTTTAGTTCTCTATTAGTCAAACCGTTGCAAAAACTGGAAGATGTAGCGATTGAAGCTGCCGAAGGAAAAATTGGCAAGGATATAGAATTACCAAATAGTTCAGATGAAATCCGTTCATTGTCAGAGGCTTTCCAAAAAATGCTTGTCAGTCTTCGCCAAATGGTTTCAAGTATCAATCAAAATTTCCAAACAACCAATAAAACAGTTATCAATTTGTCTGAAGAAACGGGACAAGCATCTAAGCAAACAGAGTCAATTGCTGAAACGATCTCTAATATTTCAGAAGGGGCTTCAAACTCAGCACGGGCTATTCAAGAAACAGCAGAAGCTTTAGAAGATGTTCGATTATTGGCAGAAAAAGTAAATCAACATGCAATAACGTCATCTAGTCAATCTACACAGATGATGAGTGAATTAAAACATACGACAGGTGCTATCAATCAATTAGTTGATGGGATTAAAAAAATTGCATCTGGCAATCAACTGGCGCTTCAAGATATACATCAGCTTGAACAAAATGCATTGAAAATAGAACAAATTATCCAATTAGTAGGAGATATTGCTGAACAAACAAATCTTTTAGCATTAAATGCTTCCATCGAAGCAGCAAGAGCAGGAGAACATGGTAAAGGATTTTCTGTCGTAGCGGAAGAAGTACGTAAACTTGCAGATGAAAGTGCAGAAGCTGTAAAAGGAATTACAGAGTTAATTCAAACGATTCAATTAGATGTTCAGACAGTCGTTGGTAAAATGACAGAACAAGTTGATTTTGCGAAAGGTGAAGTAGCACGTATTTCGGAAACAACTTCTGCAGTGGATGGAATGACCTCAACGGTTAGTGAAATGGCAGATTCTATTGTGGAAATTTCTGAATTTGTTAGCAAGCAGTTGCATAATATCGAAAAAACTGCACATCAATCTCAGGAAGTAGCTGCTATTGCAGAACAAACCTCTGCAGGCGCAATAGAAGTACAAAGTGCAACTGATGACCAAGTAAGATCCATTGAGCAAATTGACGAGTTATCTCAAATTTTAAAGAAACAATCCGAAGAATTATATCAAGTGATTCAACAATTCGAACGTTAATGTAAAAAAACATATTTCCAGTGACAAGCGTTTAACCAAAAAAGAAGTTTATTCCAAAATAGTATGCTAGAGGTGTTCCCTAGCATACTATTTTTTGATCTCAGACGAGTTGATCAGGAAAAAATCAGGATCTATATTTACTTCAATTCTAAAAAGCCCTGTATTTTTAGCTTCATTTACAGAGATTGAAATGTAGTCTTACAAAATCTCTTCAATCGTCAAATTACGAATTTATAACAATAAAATGACTTATATATTCGTAATTTCACGACAATATATCATATAATTTAGATTCAATCATAAAATTATTCGTATTTTATCAAACTAACCCTCGCATTTGAACGAAAAATATGTCATTATACATATAGAAGTGGTAAACTGATGATGAATAGAACAATTGAAAAGAGGGAACTCATTGAAAGTTGCAATTTCATCAGATCATGGTGGCAATCATTTAAGAAAAGAAATCATAGCTTTACTGGAAGAACTAGGGATCAGTTATGAAGACTTTGGACCAAAAACATCTGATTCAGTCGATTACCCAGATTATGCTTTACCAGTTGCTAATGGCGTAGCTAGTGGCAAGTTTGATCGTGGTATTTTAATCTGTGGAACGGGTATTGGGATGTCTATAACAGCCAACAAGGTAAAGGGTGTTCGTTGCGCATTAGTCCATGATGTATTCAGTGCAAAAGCAACACGTTGCCATAATGATTCTAACGTGTTGGCGATGGGTGAAAGAGTCATTGGTCCAGGACTTGCACGTGAAATCGTTCAAACTTGGTTATCAACAGATTTTGAAGGTGGACGCCATGAACGTCGTATCAACAAAATCAAGGCTTTAGAAGAACAAGAATAACTGACAGGATTCGAGGTCTTAAACGATGAACTTACAGCAAATAGAAGAACAGCTAAAAACATTGCTTTCTGAATTTGAACAACAGGTTACCTTTCGTAAAGGGCAAATATTTGTCATAGGTTGCTCGACTTCTGAAGTAAAAGGTAAAAAAATTGGAACTGCAGGTGGTTTAGAAATTGCTGAAGTTTTGTATAAACCATTCGAAGCGTTTGCTGAAAAACATCAACTTTATTTAGCGTTTCAAGGCTGCGAACATATAAATCGAGCCTTAACTATAGAAAGAGCTGTAGCTGAACAATATGGATTAGAGCCAGTCTCTGTCGTACCTGTTCAAAAAGCTGGTGGCTCAATGTCTACGTATGCGTATAGGCAATTTCAAGACCCAGTTGTGGTTGAAGAGATAGAAGCGCATGCAGGCATTGATATTGGTCAAACATTAATCGGTATGCATTTAAAGAAAGTGGCAATTCCTGTTCGCACTTCTATCTCACATATTGGAGATGCAGTTGTGACAGTTGCAAAAACTCGCCCTAAATTGATTGGTGGCGAGAGAGCAGTATATAACAAAGAGTAGAAATTAGGAGGAATAGATGTAATGGAAAATCTTGCAGCACAAGAACAATCAACTATTGCGTCACAAGACAAAGCAGTATTTGAAGCAATTGAAAAAGAATTTGCTCGTCAACAAGCGAATATTGAGTTAATCGCTTCCGAAAACATTGTTTCTAAAGCAGTATTAGAAGCACAAGGTTCCGTATTAACGAACAAATATGCTGAAGGCTATCCAGGTAAACGTTATTATGGTGGTTGTGAGTACGTAGATATTGTGGAAAATATTGCTCGTGATCGCTTAAAAGAAATCTTTGGTGCTGAGTATGCCAACGTACAACCACATTCAGGTGCACAAGCTAACATGGCGGTGTATTTTACAATTCTACAACCTGGTGATACAGTTTTAGGGATGAATTTATCTCATGGTGGCCATTTAACTCATGGGAGCCCCGTTAACTTCTCAGGTATTCAATATAACTTTGTAGAATACGGTGTTACAAAAGATACAAACTTAATCGATTATGAAGATGTCCGCCAAAAAGCTCTAGAACATAAACCAAAACTCATTGTAGCAGGTGCATCTGCATATCCACGTATCATTGACTTTGCTAAATTCCGTGAAATAGCTGATGAAGTTGGAGCTTATTTCATGGTTGATATGGCCCATATTGCTGGTCTTGTTGCTGCAGGTTTACATCCAAATCCTGTACAATATGCAGACTTTGTAACATCAACTACACACAAAACGCTACGTGGCCCTCGTGGTGGATTAATCCTTGCCAAAGAAGAATGGGGCAAGAAAATCGATAAATCCATCTTCCCAGGTATTCAAGGTGGTCCGTTAATGCATGTCATCGCAGGTAAAGCTGTAGCGTTCGGTGAAGCACAACAACCTGAATTTAAAGAATACATTGAACAAGTAGTCAAAAATGCAAAAGTATTTGGGGAAGCATTGCAAGCAGAAGGCGTCAAACTTGTATCAGGTGGTACAGATAACCACTTATTACTATTAGATGTACGTTCTCTAGGTCTAACAGGTAAAGTTGCAGAAAAATTACTTGATGATGTGAACATTACAGCCAACAAAAATACCATCCCATACGATCCGGAAAGTCCATTTGTCACTTCTGGTATTCGTGTTGGTACACCAGCTGTAACATCCCGAGGCTTTAAAGAAGAAGATATGAAAGAAGTTGCGTCTATTATAGCTGCAGTATTAAAAAATCCTGAAGATGAAGCAGTAAAACAAGATGCTATTAAACGTGTAAAAGCCTTAACAGATAATCACCCAATTTATTCAAAATAATAAATAAACGAAAATGACTACTTTTGCTATAATGCAAAAGTAGTTTTTTTGATTATCTATTTAGTATAATAGTTATATCAATGGTGTTCGTTATTTTGACAACGGGGAGGAAAATCTTGTGAATATGCATTCACCTCAATTATCCGATGAATTAATGGATTGGCTTCAAAACTTTAATGATGAACAGAAACATGGAGTTATTGGGGGAGTGGTGGTGTTTGATGCAGAAAGTAATGATTACCCAATAGTATTTGCAAATAGTAGCTTTATCAGATTAGCTGGATACAATGAACAAGAAGTAATAGGGGCGTCTTTATTTTCGTATCAAATGCCATCAGAAAATCAGGCAAAACTGCAAGAAATACAGGGAAAAATTTCTAAAACAAACCATCCATTTATGACGAAAATGTATATCATAACAAAGGAAAATAACATTGTACAATGCGAAGTAACATTTCGTCCGTTGCAATTTGATGGAAACGCAAAAACATTATACATGGCTACTTTTTATAATATAACAGAACAGACCAAAAATGAGATGTTATATGATATTTATCGAAGAACTATGCAAAGTTATAATCAGGATAAAGACCCTAGAATAATATTATCAGATATTTGTAAAACAATAGAGCAGCAATATACACCTAGCGATATTGCTTGTAGTCTCATACTTTATGACGAAGATGATACGGCACAAAAGATTTTATCAGAAAAGTTTTCGCAAAAAATAATTGATGCATGGAATAAAATTGAAATGTCTACATGTATCAGTTATTTAAAAAAAGCATTGAGAAAAAATTCTACATATACCATAGAAAATGTTTTAACGGAACCATACAGCTATTTATTAAATGATGATCGCACTCATTATGATAAAGCTATTTTAATAGCCATCCATGATGAACAAAAATTAATGGGTACATTTATGATTGCATATTCACAAAATTTAGTATTAGAAAAAATGGATGTATCATTTTTCCAACAATTATTTGTGGTTATTAAAGCTGTGGATAAATATAATAGGCAACAAAAGAAGACATGGAGATATATTTATAGAGATCCTAATACTGGATTGTATAGCTTGGAGTATTTTAAAAGAAAGATACAAGAAAAAATCTCAGAATGTCCAAAAGGTTATATTAGTATAATATCCCCTAAAGAATATGATGATATTGTGAATATATATGGTCGAAAAGCAGGATATGCATTATTGACACAGATAGCGAATAGAATGGCATCGTTAAAGGCAAATGAGAATGATATAATCGCATCTTTTGTGACAAATGCATTGATCATCTATACTTCAGAATCAAGTGAACGATTTAATTGCTATAAAAAGATAAAATCTCTTGTAGAAAGCCCATACATAATAGAAAACTCTGAAATTTATATCACCATAAGTGTAGGAGTGTGTCCAATAGACGATGATCATTCTTTAGAAGAGTGCATCAGACATGCTGATCAGGCATTTTCAAAATCGATGGAAAAACCGGGCGATCACATTCAACTTTTTAATGATGAAGAAAATGACAGAATATATCGACAACGAAAAATATATAACCAAATCATTTATGGATTGAAAGAAAAAGAGTTCAGGGCATATTTACAGCCAAAACTTTCTCTTCAAACAAAGAAGATTATTGGTTTTGAAGCTTTAGCCCGTTGGCAGATCCATGATGGGAATATGATTTATCCAGATGAGTTTATTCCAGTTGCTGAACATACAGGAAAGATTATTGAAATTGAGGATATGATTTTAGAAGAAGTATTAAAATGGCTATTTAATCGAAAATATTTGAATTTACCTTTATACCAAGTAGCAGTAAATGCATCACCGCAACATTTTTACAAGAAAGACTTTGTTGATAATCTAGTAGCAAAGTTACGTCAATATCAAATTGACCCATGTTATATTAAAATAGAGATTACCGAAAATATAGGTCTAGCTGATTTTAAAAAGGCAAGTACCATTATCAGTTGTTTAAAATTACATGGCTTTGAAACGTCAATGGATGACTTTGGAAAGGGATTCTCTTCCTTGAATTACTTGACTGAATTAGCCTTTGCAGAGATAAAAATCGACAAAAGCTTTATCGATCATATTGATCATCCAAAAACATTCGCTATTATTCGTACGATTGTGCAATTGGCGAATAATCTAAATATAAATACGGTGGCAGAAGGAATCGAATATAAAGAGCAATCAGATATATTAAGTGATATTGGATGTGATGTTGGTCAAGGTTATCATTTTTACAAACCGATGACGATGGATCAAGCAAACCAATTATTAAACGAACTGGGATAATTAAAAAAAGAAAAATCAAAATTACATAAGACCGTTTTTTTTCTGCTATAATAAGCAAGATAAATATAAAGTAGGGAGAGATCTTTTTGGGTAAAGTATTTGTATTTGACCATCCATTAATCCAACACAAACTAACATATATTCGTGATAAAAACACAGGAACAAAAGAATTTCGTGAGCTAGTGGACGAAGTAGCAACACTTATGGCATTTGAAATCACACGTGATATGCCAACTGAAGAAATTGAAATTGAAACACCTATTACCAAAACGAAAACACAAGTTTTATCAGGTAAGAAAATTGCTATTGTACCAATTCTTCGTGCAGGTTTAGGTATGGTAGATGGTGTTTTAAAGCTAATTCCAGCTGCCAAAGTTGCTCATATTGGTTTATATAGAGATCCACAAACTTTAAAACCTATTGAGTATTATGCGAAATTCCCAGCAGATTTAGAAGAACGTGACTTTATCATCGTTGACCCAATGTTAGCAACAGGTGGCTCGGCTATAGAAGCGATTAATTCGCTAAAAAAACGAGGGGCAAAAAATATTAAATTCATGTGTTTAATCGCAGCTCCAGAAGGTGTTAAAGCCATCCAAAAGGAACATCCTGATATCGATATCTACATCGCATCTTTAGATGAAAAATTAAATGATCACGGTTATATTGTGCCAGGTCTTGGTGATGCCGGGGATCGTTTATTCGGAACAAAATAATAGAGGGGGTGCTGAAATGTCTAAAAAGTGGAAAGTTATGACTGTTTTTGGAACTAGACCAGAAGCCATTAAAATGGCACCACTCGTATTAGAGCTAGAAAAGCATCCCGATGAAATCGAAACAATTGTTACAGTAACAGCTCAGCATAGACAAATGTTAGATCAAGTTCTTGAAACCTTTCAAATCACGCCTAATTATGACTTGAATATTATGAAGAATCGTCAGACGCTTCTTGATGTCACGACAAGAGGGCTTGAAGGACTTGATGCTGTTATGAAAGAGGCAAGACCTGATATTGTTCTTGTACATGGTGATACGACGACAACATTTATTGCAAGTTTGGCCGCATTTTACAATCAAATTGTGATTGGACATGTAGAGGCAGGACTACGAACCGGTAATAAGTATTCACCTTATCCAGAAGAAATGAACCGTCAACTAACAGGAGTGATGGCGGATATTCATTTTGCACCTACTGAACAAGCAAAACTCAACCTATTGCGTGAAAATAAGGCAGAAGAAAGTATCATTGTAACAGGTAATACAGCGATCGATGCGTTGAAAACAACGGTTAGTCATCACTATGAGCACCCGGTACTAAAACAAATCGGTCAAGATCGAATGATCCTACTAACAGCACATCGTCGTGAAAACTTAGGGGAACCTATGCGTCATATGTTTAAAGCGATCAGGCGCCTATTAGCGGAGTTTGATAATATTCAGGTTGTGTATCCAGTGCACTTGAATCCAGTTGTTCGTGAAATTGCTAATGAAATACTAGGAGATGAACCTAAAGTCCATCTCATCGAACCTCTTGAAGTATTTGACTTTCACAACTTTGCTTCAAAATCTTATATGATTTTGACAGATTCAGGTGGTATTCAAGAAGAAGCACCTTCACTTGGTAAACCTGTTCTTGTCTTAAGAGACACGACTGAAAGACCAGAAGGCATTGAAGCAGGTACATTGAAATTAGTAGGGACCAATGAGGATACAATTTATCGTGTGGCAAAAGAATTATTGGTAGATCAGCATGAATACCAAAGAATGGCGCAAGCATCCAATCCTTATGGTGATGGACATGCTTCTGCAAGAATTGTAAAAGCATTGCTCGATTACCTATCACAAAATAATAAGTAGGATAGATAAGGCTTCCTATAAAGTAAAATAGTATGCTAGATAGTATTCTAGCATACTATTTTTGGTATACAGAATAATTACTTATAAACACACCTCATGATTTATAGTTCTTTTTTAACAATTTTATATTTTTTGTCGTAAAAGAAAAATTCTGAATTGAAATATTTTGTTCAAAATTTGTCTACAATTTGACAAAATAACATTGCTTGTGAAGTTTTTCACTCTAACCAATTGACATGAAATATTCACTATTGTATGCTTACAAAGGGTAAGAATGATAAGGGTTTCATGGCTCAAAATCATAATGGAAACTCTTTAGATACCAAGTTTCTACTAATTTTGCAGTAAAAATTATTTTCTGTAAAGTTTTAGCGGTTTTTGTACGTCTATTAGATGTCCTTATGAGGCGGTAGTTTATCATTAAAGCTTATCTCTCACCATTTGGATCCGATTCAACTCAAATGTGAGTTTAAACGGCTTCCACCTCTAGTGTAGTTTTACACTACTTATCCGACATCCATTCGGTGGTCAGTTATACTTCCATCATTCGAAGAAAATAAGATTCAGGAGATTAAAGACCAATGCTAGAATTGCATCAAATTTTTGCTAAGCAGAAGAAGGCTGTCTTTTTTTTGCTCGCATTTTTTGCGTTAGGCTGGGGATTTACGGCATATAAAACTGTATTTGCTGGTCTCGCAGTGGGTGTGCTTTTTGGTCACTATAACTTTTGGATTCTCGTCCGAAGAATGGAACGCTTTGATCAGGCATTAAGTGAAGGCAAAAAAGTACCATCTATGGGATCGGGCTTACGCTTTGCATCTGGTGTTGCCTCTGTAGCAGTGGCAATTACTTGGCCAAAGTATTTTCACTTGGTGAGTGTGGTCATTGGGCTAATGATTCCGTACGTTCTGCTTTTAGTAGACAGGATCGTATTTCATGAAAAAAACCAATAAGCACATTTGAAAGTGAGGTGAATGCAAAGTGCAACATGGAAATCCGCATTTTGAGTTATGGGGATTAGGATTTAACCCAGCAAATATTTTAGTATTACTGGTTACCGCTGTAATTGTTTTCTTAATTGCTTTCATTTCTACTAGAAATCTGAAGTTAAAACCAACAGGCATGCAAAACTTTATGGAGTGGATAATGGATTTCGTAAAGAATATTATCAATAGCAATATGGACTGGAAAACTGGTGGAAGGTTCCATGTTTTAGGAATCACACTGATTATGTTCATCTTTGTTGCGAACATGCTGGGTCTTCCTTTCTCAGTACAAGTAAATGGAGAACTTTGGTGGAAATCGCCAACAGCAGATCCTACAATCACAATGACTCTAGCCGTAATGATTCTAGTATTATCAAACTATTATGGAGTTAAACTACGTGGTATGAATCATTATATCGGGTCGTTTACTAAACCAATGTTTTTCTTGTTCCCATTGAAAATCATTGAAGAGTTTGCCAATACATTGACATTGGGTCTACGACTTTACGGTAACATTTATGCAGGTGAAATTCTACTAGGTTTACTTGCAGGTCTAGGTACTGCATGGTCAGGCTGGGGCTTCCTAGCAGCAGCAGTTCCAACTCTAGCATGGCAAGGGTTCTCCGTTTTCATCGGTTCAATCCAAGCATTTATTTTCGTTATGTTAACAATGGTTTACATCTCTCACAAAGTGAGCGAAAACCATTAAGTATAAATTGTTTAGCTCTTTGCTAGACAGCTGACAACCAAAAAATAAGAACTATTTCCAAGGAGGAAAATTTACAATGGGTTTATTAGCAGCAGCAATCGCAGTTGGTTTAGGTGCACTTGGTGCAGGTATTGGTAACGGATTAATCGTTTCAAGAACAGTAGAAGGTATCGCTCGTCAACCAGAAGCTCGTGGCGTTCTTCAAACAACTATGTTCATCGGGGTAGCATTAGTCGAAGCCCTTCCAATCATCGCGGTAGTTATCGCATTTATCGTTATGAATAAATAATCGTCTGTAATTGTTTTATGAGATGGCGAAGAAAATTTCATTAGGAATCCTTCGCCATTCCTTTATGCCTTTATATTTATAAGGCAAAATTCCTTTAGAATTTATATCTAACAAAGATTCCAATCATAAATGATTTGAACTCTAAGCTCTTGAAGGGAGTGAAACAATCGTGTTTTTAGACTATCTATCACTAGGTGAAGCAGCGCACTCTGGTGTGAACTGGGGAGATATCCTAGTTACTTTGATCATTTTCATCGTCCTAATGCTTCTTTTGAAAAAGTTCGCATGGGGTCCTTTGATGGGAATTATGCAACAACGTGAAGAACAAGTTGCTGGTGACTTAGAAACAGCTGAAAAAAGTCGTCAAGAAACGAAGAAATTATTAGAAGAACAACGTAGCCTTCTTAAAGAAGCTCGTGTGGAAGCGCAAGCAATTGTTGAAAACGCTAAGAAACAAGCAGATCTTCAAAAAGAAGAGATTGTTTCAGCAGCTCGTAATGAAGCAGCACGTTTACAAGAATCTGCGAAACGTGACATCGAGACTGAAAAAGAAAAAGCAATTACCGCTCTTCGCGAAGAAGTGGTTTCACTTTCTGTTCTTGCCGCTTCTAAAGTGCTTAACAAAGAAGTCTCAGAAGAAGATAATCGTTCTCTAATTGAAGAAACGATTGCGAAGGCAGGGGAAAATCGATGAGTCAATCGACTGCAGCGAATCGCTATGCTAAAGCATTGTTTCAATTAGCACAAGAAAAAAATCTTTTAAAAGAAGTAACAGAAGATTTGCGTGAAGTGAAAGTCGTTTTTGAAAAAAATCAAGAATTATTCAAATTACTTGATACGCCAAAAATCGATGCTGACAAAAAGAAAGCAATCCTTTCTGAGTTATTCGCTTCCGTACAACCAATTATTATCAATGCTTTAAAACTTTTAATTGATAAAAAACGTATACATGAAGTAGTAAGTGTTATTGATGCATTTATCAATCAAGCAAACAATGCTCAAGGTGTTGCAGATGCAGTCGTATTCTCAACACGTGCACTTACTGAAGAAGAAGCAAACCGCATTTCTACTGTATTTGCTCAAAAAGTAGGAAAAAATGCGCTTCGTATTACTAACGAAATCGATGCATCACTACTTGGTGGAATTCGAGTTCAAATCGGAAACCAAATTTACGATAACTCTGTCGCAACAAAACTTGCTGGCTTAAAACGTGAATTGATCGGTTAATCCAATAATTATTTGAGAGGTGACAAACGTGGGCATCAAAGCTGAAGAAATCAGTGGACTTATTAAAAAACAGATGGAAAATTACCAATCTGAATTGCAAGTTAGCGAAGTCGGTACAATCATCACTGTTGGTGACGGTATCGCTCGTGCTCACGGCCTAGACAACGTAATGGCTGGAGAATTATTAGAATTCTCTACTGGTGTTCTTGGTATGGCACAAAACCTAGAAGAAAATAACGTTGGTATCGTTATCCTAGGCCCAGCTAAAGGCATCAAAGAAGGCGATGAAGTTCGTCGTACAGGTCGTATTATGGAAGTACCAGTCGGTGAAGAACTAATTGGTCGTGTTGTAAACCCACTAGGTTTACCAGTTGATGGACAAGGTCCAATCAATACTACTAAAACTCGCCCTGTCGAAAGCCCTGCTTTCGGTGTAATGGCTCGTAAATCAGTTGATACACCATTACAAACAGGTATTAAAGCAATCGATGCTTTAGTTCCAATCGGTCGTGGTCAACGTGAATTAATCATCGGTGACCGTCAAACAGGTAAAACATCTGTTGCAGTCGATGCAATTTTAAACCAAGCTGACCAAGATGTAACATGTATCTATGTTGCAATTGGACAAAAAGAATCAACCGTACGTAGCTTAGTTGAAACTTTACGTAAAAACGGTGCTTTAGATTATACAATCGTTATTACTGCAGGCGCTTCTTCTCCAGCACCATTATTATACTTAGCTCCTTATGCGGGTGTATCTATGGGTGAAGAATTAATGCTTCAAGGTAAAGACGTATTAATCGTATATGATGATCTTTCTAAACAAGCAGCTGCTTATCGTGAACTTTCATTATTATTACGTCGTCCTCCAGGTCGTGAAGCTTATCCTGGTGATGTATTCTACTTACACAGTCGTTTATTAGAACGTGCTGCTAAATTGAACGAATCTTATGGTGGCGGTTCAATCACTGCTCTTCCATTCGTTGAAACACAAGCAGGGGACATCGGTGCTTATATTCCAACAAACGTAATCTCCATCACTGATGGACAAATCTTCTTACAATCTGACTTATTCAACTCAGGTGTTCGTCCAGCAATCAACGCAGGTCTTTCTGTATCACGTGTTGGTGGTTCAGCACAAATCAAAGCAATGAAGAAAGTTGCTGGTACACTACGTCTTGACTTAGCTGCTTACCGCGAACTTGAAGCATTCGCTGCATTTGGTTCTGACCTTGATGCCGCTACTAAAGCGAAACTTGAACGTGGTAAACGTACAGTAGAAGTGTTGAAACAAGATCTTAACAAACCAATCAAAGTTGAAAAACAAGTTGTTATTTTATATGCATTAACTAAAGGATTCTTAGATGATATCCCAGTTCAAGATATCGTTCGTTTTGAACAAGAGCTATATGCTTGGTTAGATGTTAATGATGAAAATGGCGCCGGCGTTTTAAATCAAATTCGCACTACTAAAGGTCTTCCATCTGATGAGGATTTAGCTTCAACAATCAATGCTTTCAAAAAAACTTTCGCTTCTTCAGCTGAGTAAGATGGCATAGTTTTGTGAATTTTAAAATAAAACTGTAAGGTGGTGAAATACCAGTGGCATCATTACGTGAAGTAAAACAACGTATTAAATCTACAACTAGTACTAGTAAGATTACGAACGCTATGCAGCTCGTGTCATCCTCAAAAATGTCACGTGCTGAAGCAAATGCGAAAGCCTACGTTCCATATATGGATAAAATTCAAGATGTTGTTGCCGCAATCGCAGCAGGTACACCAGATGGTTCACATCCAATGTTGATCGCTCGTCCTGTGAAAAAATCTGCTTACTTAGTGATCGCTTCCGATCGTGGTTTAGCAGGAGCATACAACTCAAATGTTATTCGTGCAGCACTAGATGGAATGGATAAACGCAATCAAACAAAAGATAATGTTGTTATTTTTGCAGTTGGTCGTGTAGTTAGTGATTTCTTTAAAAAACAAGGTTTTAACGTAGTTGATGAAGAAATTGGTCTTCCTGACCAACCTTCATTTGCAGATATTAAACAAATTGCTCGTAAAGCTGTTGGTATGTTCACAGATGGTACTTATGATGAACTTTATATGTACTATAGTCACTTTATCAGTGCAATTTCTAACGAACCAACGGAGAAAAAAGTACTTCCAATTACTGATCTTACTCCAACAAGCACTGTAACAGCTTCTTATGAATTCGAACCATCAGGTGAAGCAATTCTAGAAGTGTTATTACCACAATATGCGGAAAGCTTGATTTATGGTGCGTTACTAGATGGTAAAGCGAGTGAACATGCTGCACGTATGACAGCAATGAAGAGCGCTACAGATAACGCTCATGACTTAATAAATGATTTAACAATTCTGTATAACCGTGCACGTCAAGCGCATATTACACAGGAAATTACCGAAATCGTTGGTGGAGCTGCAGCCTTAGAATAGGCTCTCCCTAACCTTTTGTAATTAGTTTGATAGGAGGGAAATACAAGTATGAACACAGGACACGTTCTTCAAGTAATGGGTCCAGTTGTCGATGTACAATTCGATAACAACACATTACCAGATATTAATAACGCGCTAACTGTAGAAATCAAACGTCCTAATGAAGATGCTGTAACACTTACATTAGAAGTAGCTCTTCATTTAGGCGATAATGCTGTTCGTACCATTGCAATGTCATCTACAGATGGCTTACAACGTGGCGCAGAAGTAACAGACAAAGGTGCTGCAATTTCAGTACCAGTTGGTGAAGTAACATTAGGTCGTGTATTCAACGTACTAGGTGATACAATCGACTTACAAGATCCAATCTCAGCAGATGCTCGCCGTGACCCAATTCACCGTGAAGCACCTCAATTCGAAGAACTTTCAACAAATGTTGAAGTACTTGAAACAGGTATTAAAGTAGTAGACTTATTAGCACCATATATCAAAGGTGGTAAAGTAGGATTATTCGGTGGTGCCGGTGTAGGTAAAACTGTTTTAATCCAAGAATTGATCAACAACATTGCTCAAGGACATGGTGGTATTTCCGTATTCTCTGGTGTTGGTGAACGTACTCGTGAAGGAAATGACTTATTCTATGAAATGAGCGATTCAGGTGTTATTAATAAAACAGCGATGGTATTCGGTCAAATGAATGAGCCACCAGGTGCTCGTATGCGTGTAGCCCTAACTGGTCTTACAATGGCTGAATATTTCCGTGATGAAATGGGACAAGACGTTCTATTATTTATCGATAACATTTTCCGTTTCACTCAAGCAGGTTCAGAAGTATCTGCCTTACTAGGTCGTATGCCTTCTGCCGTTGGTTACCAACCAACACTTGCTACTGAAATGGGACGTTTACAAGAACGTATCACTTCTACAAACAAAGGTTCTGTAACATCTATTCAAGCTGTATATGTACCAGCCGATGACTATACTGACCCGGCTCCAGCTACAACATTTGCTCACTTAGATGCTACAACCAACCTTGAACGTAAACTTTCTGAAATGGGTATCTACCCAGCTGTTGACCCATTGGCTTCAACTTCTCGTGCATTATCACCTGAAATTGTGGGTAAAGAGCACTATGATATTGCTCGTCGAGTTCAAGCAACATTACAACGTTACAATGAATTACAAGATATTATCGCTATCTTAGGTATGGATGAATTATCTGATGAAGATAAATTGATTGTAGCACGTGCTCGTCGAATTCAATTCTTCTTATCTCAAAACTTCCATGTAGCTGAACAATTTACAGGTCAACCAGGATCATATGTACATGTAAAAGATACAGTTCGTGGCTTTAAAGAAATTCTTGAAGGTAAATACGATAAATTACCTGAAGATGCATTCCGTCTTGTAGGTACAATCGAAGAAGTTGTTGCGAAAGCAAAAGATATGGGCGTAGAACTTTAATACTAGGGACTTGGAGGAAAAAATATGAAGACGACTGTAGTCAACATTGTCACTCCCGACGGCCCAGTATACGATTCAGAAGTTAGCATGGTTATCGTAAAAACTGTAACTGGTGAAATGGGTATTCTGCCTGGACATATTCCAACAGTTGCTCCTTTAGTAGTTAGTGCTGTTCGTCTAAAAAAAGACAATAACACGGAAGTCGTATCAGTAAGTGGTGGCTTTGTTGAGATTCGTCCCGATAAAGTTACTATTTTAACTCCTTCTGCAGAACTTGCCGATAATATCGACATTGCTCGAGCAAAAGAAGCAGTTAAACGTGCTGAACAACGACTTCAAAGTAAACAAGATGACATTGATTTCAAACGTGCAGAACTAGCTTTAAAACGTGCGATGAATCGTATCAACGTTAAAGAGGGTAACATCTAAGTAGTGGATTAACTGTAAAGCGAGCAGAATTTTATTTCTGCTCGCTTTTTAAAATAGGGCTGTTAAGTCTTGGTTGATCAGTAAAAAGTATTTACTTAAGTAAAATCAGATAAACAACAGTATTTCTAAACAGAACCTTTAAATAAAAAATGGGGGAAAAGTATGGAATCAATATCATTTGGAATCGGACAAAATGCTCTAGTAAGTACCTGCTCACATATTTTCTTTATCGCTATAACATTTTATGCATTACAAGCACTCATGTATGAAAAGGTTTTTAAAAAAAATCATGTTTTTCAAATTCAACTTTTACTTATTTTATTAAGTATCGCGATTGGATCAACTGTATCCAATTTTTTCATTGATATTTCAACATGGTCAAGACAATTACCATATTTATTCAATTAAATATATGCTGTATGCAAAAGAAATAACGGCACAAACTTATTGTACAAACATTAACAAAATTAATCAGCACTTTGGTAAATTTTATATTACAATAAGGGTATGTGCGTTTTTAAACACATTATGTGTTTATATTATTTCTTTTGCATATAGCATAACCATTGCCCAGGAAATATTTTGGTGAAACTTGTTTAATTTTCTCAAGAATTGTGTTTCTTCATAACGAAGAGAAACAGAAATTTACTAACACACTTCTAGCATTTTAACGTAATATAGTATTACTATAGTTATTTATTCGTAGAAATTTAAAATAGTGTAATCGGTTCTTGTCAACAACATGAAAAACAGGTATTATGTAAGTTGTTTTGTTACTAATTATTGACATTGATCAACTAAAAAAAGAATTTTATGAGCTGAAATATAAGAGAGAGTTATTTAGATTAAGTTCGGAGGGACATATTGTGGAGAAAATTGTTGTAAAAGGCGGCAAGGTTTTACACGGAATTGTAAAAGTAGAAGGAGCAAAGAATGCAGTTCTACCTGTTCTTGCAGCATCATTATTAGCATCTGAAGGAAAAAATATCATTAAAAACGTGCCGAACTTGGCAGATGTTTATACAATTGATGAGGTCTTAAAAAGTTTGAATGTACACCTCACATTCTCAAGCGAAGAAAATACTGTTGAAATCGATGCATCTAACCAAATATCATCTGAAGCACAATTTGAATATGTGCGTAAAATGCGTGCATCTATTTTAGTAATGGGGCCACTTTTGGCGCGTAACGGTTATGCAAGGGTTGCAATGCCTGGTGGATGTGCTATTGGCTCTCGACCAATTGATATACATTTAAAGGGCTTTGAATTAATGGGGGCAAAAATTTCTACAGGACATGGTTATGTCGAAGCCTCAACAGAAGGACGTTTAAAAGGTGCTAAAATTTACCTTGATTTTCCTAGCGTAGGTGCCACTGAAAATATTCTTACAGGGGCAGCGCTGGCAGAAGGTACAACAATTATTGAAAATGCCGCAAAAGAACCTGAAATAGTGGATCTAGCTAATTTCATCAATGAAATGGGCGGAAAAGTAGTTGGTGCTGGTACAGATACCATTCGTATCGAAGGTGTTGAGAAATTATATGGTACAACACATTCAATTATTCCTGATCGAATTGAAGCTGGAACATTTATGGTAGCTGCTGCTATTACTGGTGGAGATGTCTTAATCGAAAATGCAGTGCCTGAACATATGACAGCACTTATCGCCAAAATGCGAGAAATGGGTGTTGAAATCGAGGAAGAAGTAGCAGGTTTACGTATTTGTGCAACACATCCTTTAAAGGCAGTAGATGTAAAGACAATGCCACATCCCGGATTTCCAACAGATATGCAATCACAAATTATGGCTTTGATGCTTGTAGCACAGGGAGCAAGCGTTATTACAGAAACCGTTTTTGAAAATCGATTTATGCATGTCGAAGAGTTCCGTCGAATGAATGCGAATGTAAAAATTGATGGACGCTCCGTTATTATCGATGGTCCATGCAAGCTACAAGGCGCAGAAGTAGCTGCAACCGATTTACGGGCAGCAGCCGCATTGATTCTTGCAGGATTAGTTGCAGAAGGCATTACATGTGTTTCTGAACTAAAACATTTAGATAGAGGATATGTCGATTTCCACAAAAAGCTGGCCGCTCTAGGTGCGGATATTGAACGTGTCTCATCTGAAGAAGTATTCGAAAAAGAGCTTCAACCAAATTAGTCGTTATGGAGGTTTATACAATCCAATCGTTTGATCGAACCCACTACATACTTATGTTTGCAGTGGGTTTTTATATTCAAAAAGCATAAAAATTTTTTACGATAAAATTGAAAGAAACCAATCATAAAAAACATTCCGATAGCATACCTTTGAATATGAAAAAAATACACCTCTATATTCTAATTTTTATAGCTATCTTATTCATATTGCCCACTTTTTTTGCGATGGACAAGGAGTATGTGTCAATTCCGACCTCTGGTACTGTGGCAAAGGGACAGAGAGAGGAAAATACAGTAAAGGACGAAGAATGCAATATCCAAATACAAATACAAGGAGAAAAAAAGGCATACTCACTGGAAGAGTATCTCGTTGGGGTTGTAGCTGCAGAAATGCCTGTTTCCTTTGATTTAGAAGCATTAAAGGCACAAACTATTGCTTCACGCACATTCGCCTTAAAACGAACGAATTTAGGCGAAAATTCGATAGAGCCAAATGTCTCAGCTCAGGCTTTTGCTGACGAAGCACAAAGAAAGAAAGATTGGGGAAAAAACTTTGAAAAAAATGAAAAGAAAATTCGAAAAGCTGTACAAGCAACAAAGAGACAAGTATTAGTTTATCAAGATGAGTTGATTACGGCTATGTTCTTTTCGACTAGTAACGGCCAAACTGAAAGTGCGAAAAGTTATAGTGGTCATTCCATTCCTTATCTACAATCTGTCACAGTTCCAACTACTGAAAAAGAATCTCCAAGATATGAAACTAATTACAATTTTACGCTACAACAATGGAATACAGCTTTCCAACAGCAATGGACAAAAGCGCAAATACAAAATATCCAAATCTCTCATAATAATTCAGGAAGAGTTGAAACCATTAAATCAGGAGATTTTAAATGGTCTGGTAGAGAAGTACGTGAAAAGCTTCAGTTGGCTTCTACAGATTTTACGATTAAATGGAATGCTGAAAAGAAAATTATTCAGGTCAAAACGACGGGTTATGGTCATGGTGTAGGGATGAGTCAATACGGTGCCAAGGCACTTGCAGAAAAGGGGGCCACTGCAAAAGAGATCTTGCAACATTTCTATCAACACGTAAAAATAGAAAAACTAAAAAAATCTTCTTCTCTATGTTTAAACTCTCAAGCTATTGACAACAATAGCAAATGAGGTGATGAAAATGAGAGAGGATAATAAGCAAAAACCTACTCCACAAAAAACAAATGTTACAAAACAACGCTGGTTTTGGCCAGTAATCTATGCAAGCTTTTCCATTCTTTTAGTTGCAGGTGTTTGGGGTTATTCAGCATTAACGAACTCTCCTAAAGAGACAGGGACTAGCCAATTGACAGCTACTAATGATAATAACGAAAGTCCAACAGTAGAAACAAACGCAACTGCCGAGTCCGTGAAGTATCCGTTCAAAGAAGCACTTTTAAAAGATGCAAAGGTAATCCAGGACTACTATGATGTTGAAGCAAACGAACAGTCTAGAGAAGGTGCATTGTTGGTATTTAACCAAACCTTTACGACTAGTGAAGGTATTGCTATTTCAGTTAACGGTGAAGGCTTCGACGTACTTGCTGCTCTTAGTGGAACAGTAGAAGAAGTAAAAGATGATGCATTTGTTGGAAATGAAATTACAATATCCCATTCTAACGGTATGACCACTAAATACAGTTCTGTTGGTGATATTGCAGTTAAAAAAGGCGATAAAGTAGATCAAGGGCAAGTGCTTGGTAAAGCGATATCCAATGAATACAATCCAAATGCTGGTACACATCTTTATTTTGAAGTAATGCAAGAAGGTAAACACATCAATCCAAAAAGTTTACTTGCATTTTAGATAATTCGGCTGTCTAGGTTCTAAGCACAAGGTTTTAGACATAAGGTGAAGAAACGTTCGTACATTGTGGAAAGGAAGAGAATGTGCACGAACATATTCGCAATCGATGTCTAAAACTTGGTTTAATGCTTAAAGAGTCGCAACAGACTGTGAGAGCTTTAGCTCAAAAAACTGGATATTCCAAGAGCACGATTCATAAGGATCTCACTGAAAGATTGTCACAGGTAAACGAGGAATTAGCGAAAGAGGTAAGCGAAATTTTGGCTTACCACAAATCCATCCGGCATATTCGTGGTGGAGAAGCGACACGCCAGAAATGGCTTTCACGCAATACAGAAAAAAAGACACCTTCGCAGATTGATTAGCGGGTGTCTTTTTCTATCTTTTATTTTAAAAGAAGATTGCTAACACGATTTTGTTTTCCATATCCATTCCATTTTGTTAAAAATTGATATAGAAAAATATTATGTGAAAATTCTTACGATATATACAAAATTGCCTACAAATTAAAGAAATATTAGATGTAATTAACTCAGTGCTATGTTAAAATATTCTAGATACATATTCATTACTATAGGCAGATATTGATACACAAAGAAAGGGGAAAATACATGTTTTCTAAAGATATAGGGATCGATTTAGGAACAGCAAATGTACTCATTCATTTAAGAGGAAAAGGGATTGTCCTAAATGAACCATCTGTTGTAGCGATTGACAAAGATACAAAAAAAGTGCTAGCTATTGGTGAAGAAGCTCGTAGAATGGTCGGTAGAACACCCGGAAACATTATTGCGATTCGTCCATTAAAGGATGGAGTTATTGCTGATTTTGATGTAACAGAATCAATGTTAAGGTATTTTATTAATAAATTAAATATTTCGGGTTTTATGTCTAAACCGCGTATATTAATCTGCTGTCCTACAAATATTACCAGTGTTGAACAAAAAGCGATCCGTGAAGCTGCTGAAAAATCAGGCGGTCGAAATGTTTTTTTAGAAGAAGAACCAAAAGTAGCGGCAATTGGTGCTGGAATGGAGATTTTCCAACCAAGTGGGAACATGGTCATCGATATTGGTGGAGGTACTACCGATGTTGCGGTGTTATCAATGGGGGATATTGTAACATCTGAATCCATCAAAGTAGCCGGGGATTTATTTGATAATGATATTTTGCAATACATCAAAAAGAATTACAAGTTATTGATCGGTGAACGTACTGCAGAAAATATTAAAATTTCTATTGGGACAGTTTATCCTGAAGGTCGAGATGAAAGTATGGAAATTCGTGGACGTGATCTCGTTACAGGGTTGCCTCGAACAATTGAAATTCACTCAAATGAGATCGAAAAGGCATTACATGAATCAGTGGCTCTGATTGTTCAATCTGCCAAGAACGTACTTGAAAAAACACCACCAGAGCTATCAGCAGATATTATTGATCGCGGTGTGATGGTCACAGGTGGCGGAGCATTATTGCATGGTTTAGATCATTTATTAACAGAAGAATTGAAAGTACCTGTATTTATCGCAGAAAATCCTATGAACTGTGTAGCGGAAGGAACAGGCCTTATTTTAGAAAATATTGATAAAGCACCAAAACATCGAAAAAAATAGCCGAAATAATATAAAAGGACCTATATAGACAAAGATTTTAAATGAACAGACGTGTTGATCAGGAAAAAACTAGGATGATTATATGAGGCGTAATATTAGAAAATCCCCTGTATAGTTCCATGCATATTGATCGGAGTGGAGGATTTACTTGAGTCCTTGGAAACGTATGCGCATTTCCTTCGTAGGGTGCCCGCTTAGTAAAGTCCATTCAATGTCCTGTGGGAAAAGCGAGCAATCTGTAGTGGAAATCAGCCAATCATCTCTATCTTTGCGAATACATATAGACTATCAATCAACACACCTATTAAATTAGTATTGTTATATAAACGAACGCTTGCTTTTTAAATTTTATTTTTATTGAAAGGGTGAAATCGATGTTTCGTGGTTTTTATACAGTTGCTTCGGGTATGATCGCTCAACAACGTCGTACAGAACTTTTATCAAACAACATTGCAAATGCGAATACTCCCGGCTATAAAGCAGACCAATCGACGATTCGCTCGTTTCCAGAAATGCTCTTATCACGTATTACAAAAAGTGGACCTGCAAATGTGGAAAACGGCTTTGAAGGTAGCTCATCAAAACAAATCGGGGCGGTTGGGACAGGTGTTTATATGCAAGAGACATTACCTGATTACTCCCAAGGGCAAATTACAGAAACAGAATTACCTACAGATGTAGCCTTAATAGATGGCAATCTGCCTGTTAATAATGCAACAGGAAAGCCAGGCGCGATCTTCTATCGTTTACAAGATCCTACTGGTGGAGAAGCGTATACTCGTAACGGGAATTTTACATTGGACGCAGCAGGTAATTTAGTAAATGCACAGGGGTATTATGTGCTGTCAGACCAAGGTGAAAAGATTACTTTACAAAGTGATGATTTTCAAATTACAGAAGATGGTTATATTACAGAGAATGGTCAACGAGTAGCACGTCTAGGTGTATCTTATTCAGCAAATCCAGATACATTGGCAAAACGTGATACGGGTTTATTTTATACAAGTGACGAGCAACCATTACCATCAGCTTATAATGTAAATAACGTAAGTTTTTCATTAAAACAAGGCTTCATAGAACGTTCAAATGTTGATGCAGCCCGTACGATGACAGATATGATGACAGCTTATAGAGCTTTCGAAGCAAATCAGAAAATACTTCAAGCATATGATAGAAGCATGGACAAAGCTGTAAATGAAGTTGGAAAGGTATAGTCCTTTCAGCAGTTGTCATAGCTTCTGAAAGGCAAAGGCAATTTTAAATGGAAAGGTAATTATGTCAAGGCTTTTTGATTGAAGTATTTTAAGGTTACTTAGGAGGTATACTGAATGATACGTACTATGGTTTCAGCAGCAAATACAATGTCCCAGCTACAACAGCAATTAGATACCATTGGTAATAATATGGCAAATAGTAATACACATGGATTCAAAGCGAAAGAAGCTAAGTTTGGTGAGTTACTGTACCAAGAATTTAAAAATGATAAACAAGATAAAACAAAACGTCAATCACCAGTTGGTATCCGAATCGGGGTTGGTGCTCGTCTGGCACAAGCACAAATGAACTCAAAACAGGGTGGCATTCAACAAACGAATCGTTCACTCGATTTCACTTTTACAAAAGAAAAACAATATTTTAATATATTAATGCCGGATGATAATAATGGTACAAAAACGGTTTATACAAGACAAGGTAATTTTTATCTTTCCCCATTAAATAATGGTAATGTAATGCTAGTCAATGGAGATGGTTATCCAGTTGCAGATGCCAATGGTAATGCTATTGTATTAAAAGATAATGCGAAAGACTTTGCTGTTACAGCAGACGGAACGCTAAATGTTCGGTATAATGATAATACGAGTGCTAACATTCAAATGGGTGTCACGCAGGTTAAAAAACCTCAGCTAATGGAGCACATCTCGGATACGTACATTGGATTACCTGATAATTTCAATCAACTTGGTGTTGCACAAGCCGATGTTTTACAAAACTTGCAAGGTGCAAATCGAAACCAAGTAGCCATGCAAAATGGTGGTCTTGAAATGTCTAATGTGGATATTTCAAAAGAAATGACAGAGCTTATCAATACACAACGCTCCTATCAATTCAATGCACGAACGATCACAATGGCTGATCAAATGATGGGGCTCGTTAACGGAGTAAGATAAGTAATTGTTTATAGAGGAGAACAAGTAATGGCAAATAATTCAACAGAAAAGAAAACTGAAAACCAATCTTCACCACGTACTCGCCAAGAAGCCAAGCAGAATAGAAAAGTAGTAAATGAACGTGTAGGAAGAAATTGGATGACAACAGGAATATTTTCAATCGGTTTTAAGCTTATCATTGTTGTTGTTTTACTTGTCGTTGTCGCGATTACTGGCTCTATGGTTGGGTATAGCATAATTGGAAATGGCAAGCCTCTAGCTGTTTTCAATCCATCAACATGGCAACATGTGTTTGATATTATGAATGGCAAATAATCCATATAAGCAGTAGGAGGAAGAACATGCTAACTGCAGATCAAATTCAAAAAATATTACCGCATCGTTATCCTTTTCTTTTAGTAGATCGTATTACTGAAATAGAAGAAGGTAAACGAGCTGTAGGGATAAAAAACGTTTCTATCAATGAACCATTCTTCACCGGTCATTTTCCTGGTTATCCAGTCATGCCGGGTGTACTAATTATTGAAGCAATGGCGCAAGTTGGTGGTGTAGCGCTCTTGAAATCGGAAAAATTTCAAGGTCATTTAGCATTTTTGACAGGTGTTGATCATGCACGTTTCAAACGTCAAGTAATCCCTGGAGATCAACTCCAAATTGAAGTTGAATTCACAAAACTTCGTGGAGTAATGGGCAAAGGTCATGGGAAAGTAACAGTAGATGGCGAGCTTGTCAGTGAAGCCGATATTCTGTTTGCTATTGGACCAGCTCAACAAAACGAAGACAAATAAATCTTTAAAACAAACCATTTCGGACATACTAGTCTGAAGTGGTTTTTCATTTTAGATCTTGTTTAATAATGCTGTTGTCGCTTTTTATTGATGGAAAATCCTACAAAAGAACACGATTTAAAAAAGATACAACCTTGGTAAGGGGAAGGTCAAAAAATGATGTATTTCATCACATGTGTTGATTTTACAAAAATTAGAAATACTCGTTTAGCGTAATTTTGAAAAACCCTGTATTTTTAGGATTATTTATATAGATTGGAGCGGAGGCTTGCTCGACTCCCGCGGGAAAAGCGAATAGATGAGACCCCACAGCGTAGTGATTAAGGAACGGAGTCTAAGGGCGCCACGTCCTGTGGCAACGACTCCGTGACCAACATCCTGTTGCCCCCAGCATTCGCCCGCAGGAAAGCGAGTAAGCCGGAGCGGAAATCAACGAATCCCCTTATTTTTATGGATTAAATTGGATAATCAACACGCCTGGTATTTCATTTTATTATCCCCAAACAAGCCAAAATCATTTTTTAATCTCAAGGATAGTTTCATTTTTTTCGCGCATGCTATTTTTGAATCGCACACAGTGTGTAGTGGTTTAAAAATGGTGGAAGGAGGAAAACAAAAAAATGTGGAAGCAGTCAGCTGCAATCTTACTTTTTTCTGGACTCTTATTGGTTGGATGTAACAATAAAGCAGTCGAGGATACTCGTACCGAAACACCTATGGAGGATGTTAACAGAGGTGTTAACGAAGGGGTAAACGATGACGATGGTATAACTGAAGATGGCGTAAACGACAGCGTCAATCATCCAGTTGAACGAGGTATTAATGAGGGTGTAAATGACATTGAAAAAGGCGTCAATGATGTAACAGAAGATGTTAAACGTGGCGTCAATGATGTTACACCAGATAATGATACTGTTGTTGAAGATCGAACCATTGTTGATGATAAAGCTTCAAATGGTTACGATGTTCATCATGAAAAAGATGACAACAAATAATAGCAACTTGGCATATCCTTATTAAAAAGGGTGTGCCAAGTTTTTTAGTTATTCACGTTTATCCCGCTTTAACGGGCAATAAGACCCCATCTCAAGATGTAGAGAGAAACAAGAAAGATAGATGGGAACAATTGCCCGTAAAAGTTCGATTGGTTCGGGCGGGCAGGATGTTGGTCCCTCAGGTGTTGCCGAGGCGCTTTTAACCTGAGTTCCTCTAGTTCAGAGGGGGATGAAGAAAACACCCACTGATGGAGTTTCACTTTATCCCACATAAAGCTGTAATTTCACGTATCAAGACCCCCAAAAAAACAGAGGATCGGTGAAAAAGCAACTCTCAGTAAAGTAAGCTCAACTAATTCCCATTAGAGAATGAAGAAAACTCCCTGAAAGAAGTTTTACTTTGTGGAATTTCTCAATCGAGGTCTAGCACGCATATCCGATTTGAATTTTTCGAGTAGATCATCACCTGTTAAACCTTTTTCAACAAGTTCTAAAAGTAATTGTTCAGCATATTGTCGTCGTCCTGAATCTAACGTTCCTTTTAATAAAACTGAAACATGCTCATGATCTGGCATTTCTACAATGTCTTGAACAACAACACGAAAAAGCGCAGGTTCATTATCTGGATAAGAAATAACGGCACGGACATTTATTATAGTATCAGTACCTAAATATGGGGCAAAATCAGCGGCATATTGTCGATCCATATACATTTCTAAAATCCAAGACTTATGGCTATTTTCTTGATTGATAATAATTCCATCGGTTAATGGATATGATTGTAATTTTTCATCTTTCAATAGTTCCAACGATAACATTTTAAATGTCTTCACTGAACGGGATCACCTATCTTTCGACGAATTTCGTAAATTAATTATATCATATAAAAAATCAGCTAAAATAATATTTCGCATGCTTTTTGAAAATTAAGAAAACAAGAAATGACGTGATTTGTTCAAAATTAGGCATTTTCAAAATGCAATTTCGTATTCAAAAATCAATATAAAATCGCTATTTCATGATTTTGCACAAAACTTGTAATTTTCCTATGATAGGGATACTTCAAAGGAGAGGAGGTGATCGCTTGAATCAGGTTGCTCTTGTAGGAAGAATTACAAAAGATCCAGAATTACGGCAATTATCGGAAGGGAGGGTGCAAACAAATTTTATCCTTGCCATCAATCGAAATTATAAAAATTCAAATGGAGAGATTGATGCTGATTTCATACCCTGTTCTGTTTGGGGAAAGCTCGCTACAAATGTAGTAAAGTATTGCGGGAAAGGCTCATTAATTGGGGTTGGTGGCCGACTGCAAACAAGATCTTATGAGCGTGAGGATGGAAAAAGAATATTTGTTATCGAGGTAGTTGTAGAAGATGTTCGTTTCTTAGTATTAAAAGAACGTGAGAATAAGGCAATTCAAAAACATAACAATTCAAATGGATCAAAGCAGCCAACTTCGCAGAATAATTCTGGACAAACGCAAGAAATACCTGCAGGCTTTGCATTACCAAAAGAAGAAGTACAAGGGTTGCCAATAAGATAAAGTTTTTTCGTGATGAGAAAAAGTGAGGCTTATGTGATGACAGCCGGTCCTATTGAAAAGACCGCACCAATGGGTTTGATGAATTGATCCAAATAAAATCTAACCAGTTATCATCCACTGGAACAATTCAAAATGGCTGTCTAAATAACAAAAATTCGTTATGCATAACACATACATAACGAATCCATTAGTAAAAGGTTAAAAATGACAATAAAAGTATATGGGGATATACTATATAAAAGTTGAATGGGAAAAGGTGTTTTTTACTGTCTATGGGGAAGACAGCGGATGAAGCCATCATTAGTATGGCTTTATCTGTACATAACAATTAAATTTAAAGAAGTGTCCTAAAGAATTTTTCATTCTTTAGGACTTTTTTTAGGTTGCAAAGAAAAGAATCTATGAAATTTTCCTTTATCCACGGGAAATGACGTCTAATCCACGAAAAATTATATCCAATCCATGAAAATCTTCATTCAATCCACGGAAAATCAAACTGTATCCACGAAAGGAAAAATTTAAGTCTTATTCACAACGACCATTTATGAAGAAAAATCAATATCCAGCCAACTCAATGAGTTCTAAAAACTAAATGAAAGTAAATCTATGATTTCTTCATCTTTTAGTTCTGTAATCCATTGACTGGATTGAATCAATTCTTCTGATAATGCTTGTTTTTCAGAAAGCAGTGTATCGATTTTTTCTTCTATAGTTCCTGTTGTGATGAATTTATGAACATGCACAAATTGAGTTTGACCAATACGATATGCGCGGTCCGTAGCTTGGTTTTCTACCGCTGGATTCCACCAACGATCGGCATGAAGCACATGGTTTGCAGCAGTTAAGTTTAAACCTGTTCCTCCTGCTTTTAAGGATAAGATGAAAATAGGAAACTCACCTTTTTGAAAGGATTCAACGAAATAATCACGCTGTTGTTTTGGCATACTGCCTGTCAAGAATGGTGCATCAATATCGTAAAGCTCAGAGAAGCAATGTTGCAATAGATGCCCCATTCCAATATACTGCGTGAAGATTAAGCATTGTTCCTGATTGTTGGCAATATCGGCAGCAAGTGTCACAATCCGATCTAGTTTTTCCGAACGTTTCAGCATCTCCTCAGCGCCTTCAAATGGCTCTTTTAAATAGAGAGCTGGATGATTACAAAGCTGTTTCAACTTGCTCAACATTTTCAATATAAGACCTTTTCGTTCAAAACCAGATAATGTTTTCAGCTTTTGCAAAGTTTCTTGTATAAAACTTTCATACAGAACGGCTTGTTCTTCAGTAAGTGGACAATATTCCCGTTGTTCAAGTTTATCCGGTAGATTCAACATAAGGGCTGGATTTTGTTTTGTACGGCGCAATAAAAATGGCTGAATTTTTTTTCTTAATCGTATCTTATGATTTTCCGAGTCATCACGTTCAATCGGTGCGATGAATTCCTCTTGGAAGCGGGAAAAGCTACCAAGATAACCTCTGTAGATAAAGTCAAAAATAGCCCAGAGCTCAGATAAACGATTTTCAACAGGTGTCCCTGTTAAGGCAATATGATGCTTCCCATGTAATCGTCTAATGGCTTTTGATTGTTTGGTATGCATATTTTTAATATTTTGGGCCTCATCAAGCGTAATATTTGTCCAACTCCGATGTTCGAGCATGTCAATATCTTGTGTAATAGTGCCATAAGTAGATAAAACCACTTGAGGCTTTTCTTTATGAAGATAGGCATCAAAATTTTCATCCTTTAGACGGTTCGATCCATAGTGCAGATACACTTTCAAGGATGGAGCAAAACGTTCCAATTCTTTTTGCCAGTTTCCCAGTACAGATGTAGGGCAAATGATTAGAGTAGGTGGTGCATCTATTTCAGCATCATATACATGTAGTAAGTAAGAAATAAGCTGGACCGTTTTCCCAAGCCCCATATCATCAGCAAGGCAAGCACCGAAGCTTTGTCCACGCATGAAGACGAGCCATTCAAAGCCTTCTTGCTGATAAGGACGCAAAGAGGCCTTTAGGTGATCAGAAACCTTTATGGCAGGCATTCCTTTCTTATCAACCAATGTTTGTACGTAATCCCGTAAAGATTTTTGCATTTCGAATTGGAAGAAAGGGTCGTCACGATCCTCATCATTTTCCTCTTCAATTGGAGCGGTGAGTTCTTCCGGTAACTCTTGGAATAACAAATCTCGAATCGTCCAATTTTCATTTTCTGCTTTGTCCATCAATTGTCGAATTTCCTGCATCCAAGCTGCATCTACTTTTACCCATTCCGTACCAGCACGGATAAATTCGCGACTATCATTGACCATTTGCTGAAATTCTTCGATCGATATGTCTTGACCATTTAAGGATAATTTCCAGTCAAATGTTAAAATTTCTTGTAAACCTGCCGCAGATTTATAATTTGATGCAGTACCTGCACTGGCACGGACCTTGATACGAGAGTCCTTTATATTTTTGAGCCATGCAGGAAGTACAATTTCAAAACCAAGAGCTTGCAAACGAACGAAATCTGTACGCAAAAATTCACGGACATCAGGGTCTTTCAAATGTAATGAAAGAAAATAGTTTGGATCTGTGTCCTCCATGTAATCACTTGTATGCAATAATTCGATAATCTGTTGTTGTAATTGTTTGATGCCTTCAACATGATGTTTCCATTTTTCCGGCAATGCATAGTCAATTGGAAGCTTGCGTTTTCGCATAGGGGGTGTCCAATAAGTAGAGCTTTTCTTATTGCGAACCACTGTTTCAAGAAACCATTCATCTTGATCTTCTGCAGGCTCACGTAAGCGCAAGCCCACATAGATTTCATCATCTACGATTTTTGACTGAATAGGCCAACCGCCATTACGGAAAAATGGAAGCAATGGTGGTATATCATGAATAGTCAGTCCTGCTTCCAGCAACTTTTGAATAAGTGCCATTTGAAGTAGCTTTTCCGTTAGTTCATCAATTGGTAGATCTAGTATAAAAGCATCATTGTCGATTTGGATATGTTGCCATAAATCTTTGCTATACCAATAGGTAGAAGAATGAAAAGCAGCTTCTAGCCAATGGCTCGCATTTTCATCGATTCCGACATAAGTAATAAATGGATGCTTTTGCTCTTCGGAAAATAACTCCACCATTTCAAGTGGTGAAAGAGTAACATGAAAAGATGAATGGTTTGCAGTAAGCCCATAAAAAGCGGGTTCATATTGGAAAAAAAGAAAGGAAAGCCATTCTGTCACAAGTATAGGTGTGCCATTTTGCTCGTGTGCTTGCAAAGTGAAGGATTGTCCTGTTTCAGTTTCTATGCTAAGTTGGATGGTTTTCAAGAAGGTATCCGGTACATTTGCATTCATTGTCATAGCTTCAAGTTTCCTTTCTCAATTTCTTCTTGTAATGCACGAAGGCGTTTATATTGTTGACGAGTCTGATCAACGTAATGATTCCAAAATTCCGTTTTTCCACTTTTTTTTGCAGCAGTTTTCATCTTTTTCCAAACACGTACAGCTTGTTTATAATGTTGCCGCGATTTTTGATTTAATTCGGACATAGCAAGAGCGTGATATAAAGGTAAAAGAGCATCTGGTTTTTTTTCAAATACAGTTTTTAAACCACACAGTTCTAAATAGGCTAATGATGAAGGAAAACGATGATGAAGTGCTGCCCACTCTGTGTAACGACCACGTTCTATTAAAAATAGAGAATAGGGTTGCATACCGTACATACCAGAGGCAGAAAATAAAACTTCAGCTTCTTGGTCATTAAGATGGACTTTTGAACATAATTTATTGAAAGCGTTGACAAATGCTGAGCGATACCGAGTTGATAACCAGGTATTGATGAACGAATTTAAACAAGGAAGCATTGCGCGTACAATCATTGAAAGTGCCTGATCATCCTCATTGCGATCTGCAAACCGTGCCAAATCCATCCAGACAAGCATATCTGCTTCGTTAATCCCTGCAAGTTTATGCTTAAGTTCATCGTATTTTTTCAACATGATTAAGAACATAGATTCAATACTTTCCAATTTAACATCATCTGCAATATGGCGATCATTTTCGATCAAAGCTAGTTCCGATTGACGTCGAGATTTTTCGTTGAACATAGACTCCCAGAAAAAAGTATAAATATATAAACGTTGTTCAAAATAACCCGTTTGATGTAACAGAAAATAATTAACAATTTTTTGTAATGTATCATAGAAAGGATCTGTAGCAAAAAGACGGGACTTTGAAGAAGTCAATCGAATATGTTCCTTCACTTTTTCCGCTTCATGTTCGATAAATTGATTGTAATAGGTTCTATAAGACTCATTCGTTGGTGTCAAATGTTTCCAAGCATGAGATAATAATGCCATATGGGTAAATAACTTATACAAGTTTTGCCACTCATGTTCGAATGGAGTATGTTGGAAAACCTGCCTTTGCATATCAGAGAAAATGCTCTCTACAAGATAAGGATTCAACACAGGTTGATTGTATAAATTTGCTTTATAAATATTTTGCACAAGTCGCAGCCAAGATTCAGGAGATCGCTCATCTTTTAAAAAGTTCATCTGCACCATCTTTTTTGCACGAAATCCCTCAAGCCATGTGGATAAGGAATCAATATATTGATATAGAACAAACAAGGCTGCTAACTTATGACGGCACCAATGTTCTTTTGGACAATCACAAGTTAGATCGCTTGTGTTTATATGAAGGGTTACGCTCGTCGGTGTTGCATCTTGAACTACGAATGAGATGACGTTACGTTCTTCACTATAAGTACTAATTTTCACATAGTTATGACGAGCCAAAAATGCAGCACGTCTCACCAATTCATCATCTTCAGTGTTTGTTGTGTGAAGATCTAAACTTATTTGAGCCATTTGATTGCGAATAAAATCCTCGTAACTTTTGGCAATATCAGAAATATTCGTATTCATATCATTCGCTCCTGCAAAAAAACTTTCCTTTCATTATAAATCTTTTTGATACCATTCGTAAATGCAAAAGGAAATTTTTCACGATAAAGCTTTCATATATAAGCAAATTTTATCTTGATTCACTAAGGAGACACCCACCTCTAGAGATGGAGGGATGAATGCGATTTTAATCCATATCCGGTTGTACAAACGCTCGTTGAAACAATAAAAATCGGGGCTAAAAGAGCAAGCTCGAAAAAGCTGTGGGCGTGATTGATAAAGATTGGGGGAATGTTTAGAAAAGGCGAGAAATATTTTTGTGTCAATTATCAGTATTTCATGATATTATATTAATAATCAGAATATTCCTTCAAAGGAGGGAGCTTGTATGTTAGAAGTGAAAAGAATGGAGCCATTCTACACGAAACGAGATGGAGCACGACTTAAAATGGTTTTTGCCTATCAATACTTCACCATTGTAAAGGATGAAGAACTATTTCATTTCATCCCTGTAGAAGGAAAAGAAATAGTGATTAATTTAACGTCATTACAAATTGAAAACCTGTCTGAAGTTTTCGTATTCCAAAAAGGAACTCGTTTTATCCGATTGCCATTATATCAATTACTCTTAGTTTCAAATATTCATGATCATTTAGAACTTATTTTAGACGAACTTGAATTGAAATCTGGCGAACAACTTTTAGAAGCACCATCAGAGACAGATTTACTAATTGTAGAACTAGAAGATTCTAATCGTTTACGTCTGATTGATCAAGCTTTAGAGCAAGGAGATAAAGACTTATTTTACAAACTCACCGAAGATTTAAAACCTATGGAGGACTTAAGAAATTGAACATGCAGCACTCATAGAAAGCACCTTTTCATCAATTGTATGATTAGGTGCTTTGTTTTTGCCCATCATCATCTTCTCATTTAAAATCAAACAATATCTTAAAATAACACCCCTGAAATTTCACCTTATCTTCAATAAACAATTGCCTATCGTAGAATACTGACTTTTTCCTAATTAACACGCCTATAAATATATCTCCAAAATCCTAACGTTCGACTCAATTTCGACACAAATAAGAATTGGAGTACATTAAAAAGATACATACCAATACTTTCTAAAATATAAAAATGAATATTTAATCCTGTTTTTATAAAAATATGCACCCATATTTACCTATGCTGGTAAAAATTATATTTACTCAATTTTTTTCTAAAAATAAACATTCCAGCTTACGTTGATTCTAACAAATACCATATTTTAGATAATAACAAATCACGCGTGTTGATTTTATAAAAATTAGGTATGTTCGTTTGGCGTAATTTTGCAAAACTCTGTATTTTAGCGTCATTTATAACGATTGGAGCGGAGGCTTGCTCGACTCCCGCGGGAAAAGCGAATAGATGAGACCCCGCAGCGTAGCGATTAAGGAACGGAGTCTAAGGGCGCCACGTCCTGTGGCAACGACTCCGTGACCAACATCCTGTTGCCCCCAGCATTCGCCCGCAGGAAAGCGAGCAAGCCGGAGCGGAAATCAACGAATCTCCCTATTTTCATGGATTAAACTGGATAATCAACACGCCTGATAACAAATAAATATATCATGCATTCTTTATCCCGCTTTAACGGGCGGTAAGACCCCTATCTCAAGATTTAGAGAGAAACGGGAAAGATAGATGGGGGATTAACTGCCCATAAAAGTCCGATTGGTTTGGGCCAACAAGATGTTGGTCCCTCAGGTGTTGCCACAGGACGTGGCGCTTTTAACCTGAGTTCTTCTATTTCAGTGAGGGATGAAGAAAACCACCACTGATGGAAGCTTCACTTTATCTATTTAACTAGTTCTATTAGCCTTATTTATAAACTATGAATCTAATAGGTGAGTCCTTTATCTTTCCATTTAATGGGATAAAATACGCATTTTTTGATCAATAGTAGAGTCATAGTTTTTTATGATAATTATTCATAGTCCCCATAATTCCAGTGATATCAAGAGTTTTGTGCATACTAATGGATTTTTCAAAGACCTCTATTTTGTTCATTTAACTACTAAAGTCCCTTTTGAAATTAGGATATAAGTATTAATTTTTAGAATAGTTAAAAAAATCGACACATTATAGCAAAATTTTCATTTCTGTTAATTTATAGTAACTATAACAACTAGAGATTTTTTAAAGCACCTTTGGTTCTGTTACCTAAATGTCACTTTAGGAAAGGAGGAAAGGTTTTTTCTTTCGATTATTTTTTACTTAAATTTCCGCTGTGCTGGAAATGGTAGTATCTAAAAAAGAAAAAGGGAGGAATGTAAATGAGAAAGAAAGAAGGTTTTGTCAAAGCATTTAGTATTGCGACATCTGCGCTTATAGCACTTTCACTAATTTCACCAAATATTGCAGGAGCAAAAACGAATGATCTTTACCAGTCTTTCAGTGACTCCAGTCAAAATGCGATTGTTGTAAAAAACAAAGTAAGTAGTAGACTCCTTGAAGATTTTAAAGATGATGAAAAATTAACTTTCTTGATCAAATTCAAAGAAAAAGCATCTGTCGGAAAAATAGCTACAGAAGCTAGAAAAAATGCAGAGAAGAACAAATTGTCAGCACAACAAACAAAATTTGTGCAGCGCTCTGCAGTGGTATCAGATTTGAAGGCAACATCACTTGAATCACAGGAATCCGTAAAGCAATACCTTGAAAAGGAAGTAGATAAAGGCAATGCAAAAGACATTGAATCTTATTTCATCGTAAATGGAATAGCTGTTACAGCTACAAAAGAAGTGGCTGAAAAAGTTGCCACTTTCGATGAAGTCGAAAAAGTATTGCCAAATGAAACACGCCAGCTCTATACAACGAAAACAAGTACAGAAGAGGTTTCAAAAACGAAATCAGTAGCAACAAAAACAGCGACGGATAAGAAATCTAAAAGTGCCTCAGAGGAAAAGGCTAAAACTTCAAGCATCGAATGGAATGTCGAGCGAGTGAAGGCCCCAGAAGCATGGGAGCTGGGGATAGATGGAACTGGAACTGTCGTGGCAACTATTGATACAGGTGTTCAATGGGATCACCCCGCACTTAAACAAAAATATCGCGGCTACAATGCTTCAACCGGACAAGTTTCGAATGATTTTAACTGGTTTGATGCAACCTCAGCTGGACGAGCTACACCATATGATGATATTGGACATGGAACACATGTAACTGGAACAATGGTAGGGAGTGAACCAAATGGCTCTAACCAAATCGGTGTTGCCCCAGGTGCGAAATTTATTTCTGTCAAAGCATTTACGGAAGATGGCGGAACGGATACAGATCTTTTAGAAGCTGCACAATGGATATTGGCGCCTACAGATTCAAGTGGTAACGCACGCGTTGATCTGGCACCAGACGTTGTCAATAATTCATGGGGAGGAGGTCCAGGGCTTGATGAATGGTATCGTGATGTTGTACGAAACTGGCGCGCAGCTGAAATTTTCCCTGAATTCTCTGCGGGCAACACGACTTTAACCAATCCAGGTGGTCCTGGATCTGTTGCAGCACCAGCAAATTATCCTGAAAGCTTTGCCACTGGTGCAATTGATATTAACAATACAGTAGCAAGTTTTTCTTTGCGAGGCCCATCACCATATGATGAAATCAAACCTGATGTTTCTGCTCCTGGTGTTAATATTCGTTCATCTGTACCGGGCAGTGCATATGAAGGGGGATGGAATGGTACATCAATGGCGGGACCTGCCGTTTCTGGTGTAGCAGCTCTTCTTCGTCAGGTGAATGCAAGCTTAACTGTTGATGAAATGGAGCAAATCCTCATCGATACAGCAACACCTTTAACAGACTCCCAGTATCCGCAGACGCCTAATCATGGCTATGGCTATGGTTTAGTAGATGCGTATCAAGCTGTATCTTCGATTGCTTCAGGTCTTGGTACTTTGCAAGGTCAAGTGACAAAACAAGGTGAAGATAACGAAGCGCCAGTATTAACACATACAGCGCCAAAAGAAACTTATGCAGGTATGGATTTTGAACTGACAGCTTCTGTCACTGACAATATCAGCATCTCATCTGTCGTCTTGAAATATAAGGATACTGATGGGGAATGGCAAAGTATCGATGCAAGTCGTAAATCAGGCGATTATAAATCAGGTGAGTTTAGTGTTACCGTTCCTGGTGAACAAATCGCAGTCGGTGATTTCAAGTACAAATGGGTCATTAATGACTTTGGAAACAATGAAGTGGTAAGTGATGAATACACTGTAAAGGTAAAACCAGGCATTACAGTTGGCTATTTTGAAGATTTGGAGTCCCAACCAATCGGTTGGACATCATTTGGCAACGAAGATAGCTGGGAATGGGGAAAACCAACTTCTGGTCCAGGGAATGCAGCATCTGGTGAAAAAGTATATGCAACCAATTTAGAAGGAAATTATGCAAACAATATGAATGCAACATTAGTAATGCCTCCTATCGATTTGCCAGAAGGCAATGCTTATTTGCAATTCAAGCAATGGTATAATTTTGAAAAATCATCTTCTGGTAGAGCATATGATTATGGCAATGTCTTTGTATCGACAAATAAAGAAGATTGGACACAGTTGCTGACAGTCTCCGGTACGTCAACTAGTTGGGAAAATGCAGAGGTGGATCTATCTGCATATGCTGGTCAACGTATTTACATCGGCTTTAATGCATTTTCAGATTCTAGCATCGTCAAAGATGGTTGGTATATTGATGATGTAGCATTAGCAGATGTTTCCCAAACTGGTAAAGCGACAAAAGGGAAGGACAAAGCAATAAGTATTATTAATGGAAAAGGAACAGATAAAGAAGCGAAAAAAGAAGCTGTCGATCCGAAAAAAATTACACCAGTATTACCTAAAAAAGAATCTGCACCTAAAGAAGAAAAGGTCGTAAACCCAACACTTCTACCATTAGGGGCACAAATAAATATTCTTGAATCGAATCGTTCTGTTTATTCCGATCCGGCTACTGGATCTTATTCATTGAAAAACAGTGCAGGTACTTTTACTGCGAAAGCGGAAGCTTATGGATTCAAATCGAAACAGCAATCCGTCACAATCAGGGCAGATGAAACGACAACAGCCAACTTCACACTAGAAGAAATCGCTCAAAACACAGTGAGTGGCAAAATAACAGATGAGTCTACAGGAGAAGGCGTAGAAGGTGCGACCATTCTACTTGAAGAAGATGCGAATATCACGCCTGTAACTACAGATGCTGAAGGCAATTACTCTTTAAATGCCTATCATGGAGATTACACATTAAAAATAGTTGCTCGCGGCTATCATAGCCAAGAAATACCTGTCACGATCGGTACAGAAGCGACAACAAAGAATGTCAGTCTAAAACCATTCTACACTTATCCAGGTGGAGAAATTGGTTACGATGATGGTACTGCAGAAAATGCACACGCATTTAATGCTGGCGGCAATGCATGGGCTGTGAAAATATCATTGCCAGAAGGAAAAGAACAAGCTATCGTAACAGATGGCGTATTCCGATTCTGGGATACAACATGGCCAACACCTGGTGATACGGCATTTGAAGTTGAAGTATGGGATGCAGGTGGAACGGATGGTACTCCTGGTAAAAAAATTGCCGGTCCTTTTGACGCGACTGCTCTACGAAATGGAGAATGGACAGCTGTTGATCTAAGTGAGCATAATATCATTGTCAAAGATGATTTCTTTATGGTATATCGTCAAACAAACGCACATCCAAACACACCAGGACTTGCAACCGATGAAGATGGTCAAAATGCTGGAAGAAGTTATCAAAGCGTTTCAGGAAGTTGGTCAAAATCACCAGCTGATGAAGGAAACTATATGATTCGTGCACGCGTAAGCTATGAAGTGAATAATCCAGTCATTACATCTCCAACCGCAAACAAAGTGACAAATGAAGCAGCCATTCAGGTTGAAGGTACGGCTTCGCCAACAACTGAGATCACGCTCAAACAAAACGATCAAGAAATAGGACAAGCGGTTGTAGGCGATGATGGCAAATTCTCGATTCCAGCTACATTACAAGAAGGTGCTAATACATTCTCAGCAGTTTCTAAGCTAGACGGTAAAGTAACAGGTGAATCCGAATCTGTCAAAGTGATCCTAGATACAAAAAAACCATCCCTAACCATCGATAGTCCAAAAGATGGTTCTAAGACAAATCGAGAGACGGCTACCGTTGAAGGCTCCATTAACGACGAAAACCTTGATTGGGTACGAGTAAATGGAAAAGATGCTAAAGTAACGGACGGTAAATACACTCTTCGTATTCTTTTAGATGAGGGAGTCAACGACATTAAAGTTGTGGCAAAAGATAAAGCTGGCAATAAAATAACGAAAAAAGTTTCGATCGCTGCGGATTATTCAGCACCCGTTATTGAAAATTTAACGCCTGCGGATGACATTACGCTGACAACTGGTAAAACGGTTAAAATCACATTTGATAGCGAGCCAGATTTAAAATCAACATTCTATATTCATATGCCGTTAACGAACGTGAACGGTACCACACAAAATGCAACAGAATTGCCACTATCCGAAGAATCACCAGGACATTATGTAGGATACTGGACTGTACCAGAAGGAACCGTAGCGGATGGAGCGGTTATCGAAGTAAAAGCAGTAGATAGCTTTAAAAACGAAACACTTCAAAAAGCTGCAGGCAAACTTTATATCAACATTTCAAAATAATGAAAAAGCCTCTGATTGCTTAGTCAGAGGCTTTTTATTTTCCGACAAGAAGACTTCCGCTTCAAGTAATGTCGCACTGGCTTCTCTATTAATTTTTTTACATTCAAAAACATAGTTGGTTTATAGGAAAAGTAATGTTAAAGTATTACTAATTTGATAGGAAAATAGTTGATTGGAAAAAACAAAGACTACAATTTTTCTCATGCTTAAAAAGCAGGAGGATTATTGTAGTCTTTTATCTTTTAGGGGGAAGAAAAATGAAAGACTACAGTTATATTTCACATCTGGAGTGTCCAAAGTGCGGAGAAAGATATGAGGAAAATGAAATACAGCAATTATGTAAATGTGGTTCGCCTTTATTGGTTCGTTATCATTTAGAAAAAGTAAAAGCCACCGTATCGCGTGAGGATATATCAAAACGTTCCAATAGCTTATGGCGCTATCATGAGTTACTACCTATACATAATAAAGAGAATGTGATAACGCTCGGTGAAGGTATGACACCACTTGAAAAACTGCCATCACTAGGAGCAGAGTATGGATTAAATAATTTATATATAAAAGATGAAGGGGTTATTCCAACTGGATCATTTAAAACTCGAGGAGCAAGTGTCGGCGTTTCAAAAGCAAAAGAGCTAGGGGTAAAGCAATTAGCTATGCCGACAAATGGCAATGCAGGTGCAGCGTGGGCATTATATGCTGCAAAAGCGAAAATTAAAGCAACGATTGTGATGCCTGTAGATGCTCCACAAATTACTCGTAAAGAGGTTTATGTTGCTGGAGGTGACTTATATCTGATCAATGGTCTAATCAGCGATGCGGGAAAGGTTGTCGGCAAATTAGTTCAAAGCCATGGAGTTTATGATTCTTCTACATTAAAAGAACCATACCGGATTGAAGGGAAAAAGACAATGGGCTACGAGATTGTCGAGCAATTTGGATGGAAGGTTCCAGATGTTATTTTGTACCCAACAGGTGGTGGTGTCGGCATCATTGGAATTTATAAAGCGCTGCTTGAATTACAGGAATTAGGGTGGATTGAAAAAGGAAAACTGCCTCGACTAGTTGCTGTACAAGCTGAAGGCTGTACCCCAATCGTAGAGGCTTGGAAAAAAGGTGAAAAGGAATCTAATTTCTTTGAAAATTCCACGACATGTGCGTTTGGAATTAACGTACCAAAAGCGTTGGGAGATTTCTTAGTACTTGAAGGAATTTATGCAACGCAAGGTTGTGCTCTTGCGATTTCAGAAGAGGAATTACTGCAGGCGCAAAAACAAGTAGCATCATTAGAAGGAAATTTTATCTGTCCGGAAGGTGCGGCAACATTTGCAGCAGTAAGAATTTTGCGCGAACAAGATTGGATTCAAGAAGATGAACACGTTGTATGTTTAAATACAGGATTGGGCTTAAAATATCCTGAAACGGTTGAAATCGAAGGTGTACAAACACTTCAACCTGGACAAGACATTTTCGTAAATAATTAATTGTTAGCTGGTGGGAAAATTGACGATAGATTGGCAATATTTTGTAGAGGTATTACCGCAATATAAAGCCGCACTATGGTTAACAGTGAAGCTTGCAGCAATTGGAATCTTGTTAGCCATAGCAGTCGGAATTATTTGCAGTATGATTCAATATTTCAAGGTAAATGAAACATTAAAACCAGCATTCGGTGAAAATATAAGTGCAGACGATGTGGTTGTAGAAGGAAAAAAAGAAAAATAATCGTTCATTAACTATCCACCAGAGGCAAATGAACTTGCACTGATTTAAAAATATGACAAGCAAAAACACCTTTCGTTGAAAAACGGGTATGAACCTTTACAACGCGAAGGTGTTTTTTCTATAGGAATGGGAGCTTGCTATTCTGTAGAGGTTAAGGAAAAAATAAAAATTTTTACTGTATTCCTTACGCAATTAACTTTCAAAAAATCCATGGAATTTTATGAATGACTATCACATCTAACTATTTCTCACCTCCATACCACGCATACAATACGGTAAAAAGGTGGGTAGATAATGGATGAATTTGAACAATTATTGGAGAGTATATTGCCACCAACAGCCACTATTTTGAAAATACAAAACGCCAATAACAGACCTGCAATATTATTGGCAGATATAGATGGCGACAGATTAAAGGAGCTAATTGTTGCATATGAGTTTAAAGGTGAAAATTATCTACTATTACTAAAAAAATCTTATAATTTGTGGTGCCCGATGATTGAAATAAAAGGTAAAGGTTACGCAATTACTGATTTAATGGCTGTCCCACTGACTACTCAAGGTGTTAACTCATTAGTAGTGGGGTGGCAAATAGAAGGTATATGGTCACAACTTGTTTTGCTGCAATGGAAAGTCTATGGTTTTATCAGTTTACTAACAAATTACGTATATTATAGTAAGCTTTTTGTAGAAGACATGCCCGGAAAATTCGGTAAAGATGGCCAATTCGAGTTGGCTATATGGATTCATGATACTGGAGAGGCTAACATGGTGGAGGTTTACCGCTATAACGGTACAGATCTTGAGATTGCTCAAGAGGTATATCCATACTATTTCAAAAAAATGGTTGCTTACTATAAGCGACTATTACAGAAATATGATTTCTCATGCTATTGGTATTACTTGGCAGACGCACAACTGAAGGCGGATGAAGCGGATCAAGCGCTTGTTTCAATTGACAAAGCATTAACTTCTGAAATACTATATCCATCCAAAAAACAAATGTTAGAACTAAAAGAACGAATATTGCATAAAACATCTTAAAAGATGTTCCTTCCTATTTTCATTCATTTTGATATAATGAAACTGAAAAGTTCATATGTATGAAGAATGTAGGGGGGCTGGTGATGCCAGCTGAGAATGTATCCGATAGATACTGACCCTTAGAACCTGATCTGTTTAATATCAGCGGAGGGAACATCAATTAAAAATCATGGCATATTATAGTAAACGATTTTTTAAATGTATGTTAACGTCCGGAATGGTTCCGGGCGTTTTTCTTTACTTTGAACTAGTCAAAAAACAAAATGGAGGCAAGAAGGTTGAAAAAATTTTATATGTTTCTATTAGTATGCATATTAGCATTGGCGGGTTGTCAGTCCAACAACTCAAAAGATGCAAAGGAAACCTCAAAGAAAAAATTGAAAAAGGTAACAGTTGTTTTGGACTGGACACCAAATACAAACCATACGGGACTATATGTAGCGAAGGACCAAGGATATTTTAAAGAACAAGGCTTAGATGTAGAGATTATCCAACCAGGTGATACAGGGGCAGATCAACTTGTAGCATCTGGAAAAGCTGATTTTGGGGTAAGCTATCAAGAGGGAATCACACAAGCTCGTGTACAAGGGGTTCCTCTCGTATCGATTGCAGCAGTTATTCAACATAATACTTCTGGTTTTGCGTCACCAGTAGCCAAAAACATTAAAATGCCAAAAGATTTTGAAGGAAAAACTTATGGTGGATGGGGTTCACCCGTTGAAAAAGCCGTTATCGATTCATTGATGAAGACAGAAAATGCAGATGTTAAAAAGGTAGATATTATCAATGCAGGAGATGCAGACTTCTTTACAATGGTCAAAAAAGATGTAGATTTTGCATGGATTTACTATGGTTGGACAGGTGTTGAAGCAGAACTCCGTGGTGAAAAACTAAATATGATTTATTTAACAGATTACAGTAAAAAATTAGATTACTACACGCCTGTTCTAGCAACAAACGAAAAAATGATTCAAAACGATCCAGAAACAGTAAAAGCATTCGTCAAAGCTGCATCTCAAGGCTATCAATATGCGATTGATCAACCAGATAAAGCGGCAGATATTCTCATCAAAGCAGCACCAGATTTAGACCCTAAATTGGTAAGGAAAAGTCAACAATGGCTTGCTGACAAATATCAAGATGACGCTAAACAATGGGGCGAACAAAAGCTTGAAGTTTGGGAAAACTATGCAAATTGGATGGATGACCATGGTCTACTAGAAGGAAAATTTGATCCTAAAAAAGCATTCACAAACGACTTTTTACCACAATAATAGTAGGACACTGAAAGTCAATTTAGCTCTGAAAATATGATAAAAATAAACTTTTTAGCTTATAAAATGAAAGAAAAAGCAGATCTTTGTCAATGAAAATGGCAGTTCTATAGTTTTTCAGTGTTCTCTAATAACAGTAGTGGGGGGTTCTGCTTCATCCCCTTCTACATAAGAGGAGATTACTGCTAGTAATGAGTCAATGAGGAACAAAGGAGGAAATCATCATGGCCAATTCTTTAATTAGTGTGCAAATTTTACCGAAAACAGAAAATTACGAGGATGTAATTCCTTTTGTGGATGCGGCGATTAAGGTGATCGACGAATCTGGTGTCAAATATGAAGTGCATCCCCTTGAAACAACGATGGAAGGCGACATATCAGCATTAATGGCGATCATTAAGAAAATGAATGACAAAATGATTGAACTCGGATGTGTCAATGTGATTACGCAAGTAAAAATTTTGTACCAACCAACAGGGATTACAATGGATACCTTAACGGAGAAATACCGCTCATGAAATGGTTACGGAGCAATGGGGGAGCGATTATTGTCCTCCTTTTTCTTTTAGGTCTTTGGGAAATCATTGTGAAAATCACAGGTACACCAGCGTGGCTATTACCAGCACCCTCTCAAATATTTTCAGAAGGATTTAAAGTGATTCCTAGTTTTTCAACAGATATTTTGGCAACGACAAAGCTTGCCATTCTAGGACTTGTTATCGGTAGTGCTGCTGGTTTTATCATTGCAGTCATTCTACATATTTTGCCGATCGTACAAAAAATGACTTACCCTTTGCTTATTTTATCGCAAAATATCCCAATCATTGTTTTAGCACCTTTGCTGATCATTTGGTTTGGATTCGGTCTTTTGCCAAAACTGATTGTTATAGCGTTAGTTTGCTTTTTCCCGATCGTTGTTGCAGCACTAGATGGCTTTAAAAACACAGCGCCCGAACTCAAATATTATATGCAGATGGCAGGCGCTTCGAAAACACAAATGTTTTGGAAATTGGAATTGCCTTATGCTCTTCCTTCACTGTTTTCAGGTCTTAAAATCTCAGCAACCTATAGTGTCATGGGAGCGGTTATTTCAGAGTGGTTAGGTGCAAAACAAGGAATCGGGGTTTATATGACCTTATCTCAAGCATCCTTTCGTACCGATCATGTATTTGTAGCAATCTTTACCATTATGCTTTTAAGTGTACTGTTGTTTGGTCTCATTCAAGCATTTGAAAAGCTATTCATCAAAGGGAAGATAGAGAGGTAGGGAAATGTTATTAAACATCGAACATGTCAAAAAAAGCTTTGCTGAAACAGAAGTTTTACGAGATATTTCGCTCCATGTAGAAGAGGGGGAATTCGTTGCCCTTCTTGGACCATCTGGAAGTGGTAAAAGCACTATTTTTAACCTAATCGGAGGGATCATGGAGCCAGATGATGGAGCGATTACATTAAATCATAAAGTGATCCACGGTAAACGAGGATTAATCGGCTATATGCCACAGCAGCCATCACTATTTCCGTGGCGAACAGTCCTTGAAAATATTGTACTTGTGCAAGAACTTACGGGTAAACCCAATAGACAAGAAGCGAAAGAATGGCTAGAAAAAGTAGGGCTTCAGGAATTTGAAAATGCTTATCCTATTGAGCTGTCAGGCGGTATGAAGCAGCGTGTTGCCTTTATACGGGCCATGCTGAGCAAACAAAATCTGTTGTGTTTAGATGAGCCATTTTCAGCTTTAGATGAATTCACACGGATCAGTATGCAAAAATGGCTGCTTTCTGTATGGGAAACAAATCGAAAATCCATTTTATTTGTAACGCATAGCATTGAGGAAGCACTATTTTTAGCAGATCGCATCTATATTTTAACGAAGCGTCCTACAATGGTGAAGGAGGAAGTTATTGTACCGTTTGCAAGACCTAGGGATGAAAGTCTCCTTAACACAGAGCCATTTTTCCATTTAAAACAAAAGATTTTTAAACAATTAAAAGATGAACTAGGTGAAGGATTGTAAAAGATAAAAAGGAGAGGAGCAAGGTATGATCATTGATGCGCATATTCATTTTGACCAATACACGAAAGAGCAGCAACAGCTTATTTTAAATGACATGTTGCCAAACAAAATAACACATCTTATTACTGTTTCGACTGATCTACAGTCATGTATCGCCAACTTAGCTCTTTCACAGCAGGATGATCGTATTTTACCAGCTTTCGGTTTCCATCCGGAACAGCTATTACCAGATCAAGCGGCTCAGACGAAGCTATTCGATTGGATTCGAGAAAATAATGAGCATATGGTTGCAATTGGAGAGGTAGGTTTGCCTTATTATTCAAACAAGGAAAAAACAGTTTGCTATGAGCCTTATCTTGAATTGCTCGAAAAATTTGTCGTCCTTGCAGCAGAATTAGATAAACCCATTGTTCTACACGCTGTTTATGAAGATGCAGATCAAGCGATTGAACTATTAGAGAAACACCAATTGACCGCTGCACATTTTCATTGGTTTAAGGGAAATCCACAAACTGTAGATAGAATGATTGCCAATGGATACTACATCTCTGTCACACCAGATCTTCTATATGAAGAAGAGATTCAACAACTCGTTCAGCGTTATCCATTGGAACAAATAATGGTTGAAACGGACGGTCCATGGCCATTTGAAGGCCCTTTTAACGGACAGATGACCCACCCCAAAATGATCAAAGCGACCATTGAAAAAATAGCAGAAATCAAGCAACGATCAGTGGGAGAAGTGGCAGACATGCTTTATAAAAATACATGTCGTTTTTATCCCGCGTTGACGGGCAGTAAGACCACCACCTCAAGATTTAGAGAGAAAAGAAAAAGATAGGGGGGATCAACTGACCATAAAAGCCCGATTGGTTCGGGCCAACAGATGTTGGTCACTCAGGTGTTGCCACAGGGCATGGCGCCTTTAACCTGAGTTCTTCTCCATCAGTGGGGATGAAGAGAAAACCCCCACTGATTAAAGTTTCACTTTATCCCATATGAACAGGCAGTGTCTCTACTACAAGACTTAAGCAATCAGTGAAGGATCAATGGGAATTAACTGCCAGTAAGGGCCTGGTCGATCTAATAACACTCAATGAGGATGAAGTAAATTTTCACTGGGTGAATCTCACTTGATCAATTCATACGAAAAACTTCCTTGGATGATGAAATCGGGGGAGTTTTTTTTTAGATTGCTGATAAAGAATATGTTCTATTATTGAAAAAATAGGTTGGAGCGTTCTAAGTAGTATATATTGAAAAAATTAGCAGTCTATAAAAGAAAGAAGCGTGTTATTAACTGTTTCAGTACCTTTCTAGCACTGCATCATTATCACCACTGTTTTTTCACTCTATCCAAGAAATGACATTAATTGTTTGAATCTACCCCCTTTAGTAAATACTAATTGTACAACTTTCCTAAAAAAGAAAGGGGCTAGACTATGAGTAGGTTACCATGGGTGATGACACAAGAGTGGCATGATGTATGTTTTCTCCACTGGCCGATTGGACCGGAGGATATACGTCAATATGTACCAAAAGAATTGGAGATTGATACGTTTGATGGAGCGGCTTGGTTAAGTATTGTCTATTTTCAGATGAAGGAAATGAGAGTGAGATTTATGCCGGCGATACCGCGTATCAGCTCTTTTTTAGAATTAAATGTGCGAACCTATGTGAAATTTAAGGAAAAATCAGGTGTTTATTTTTTTAATTTAGATGTCAATCAGGTGCTAGTTGCTAAGTTTGCAGGGATAGGAGGTATTTTACCCTTTCAATATGCGAATATATATGAAAAGAGAAATCATAACATTTTAACATTTCAAAATAGAAGGGAACAAGATGGTCAAGCTCCAGAGATATTGATCGCATCTGTAAAGCCCACATCTGAGCCTATTATGAAAACACCATTAGATTTTTGGCTGACAGAACGACATTATTTATGGACAAAAGCGATGGGAATGTTAATCCAACAATATAATGAACATACACCATGGATTTTACAGCGTGCTCATGGTATTGTTCATGAAAATACGATGGTTCCATTTTTAATGTGCCAAGTACAAGTGCAACAACCAATTGTGCATTATGCTGAGTATAAAAAAGCTTTCCTTTATTTGCCGATAAAGGAAGGCTATGCAGAAAAATAATACTATCTATATAAACTTTTAAAGACGTAACATCCTTAAATAGACAAAATAAAGCAATATTTTACAGAAAAAGATAACAGAATTTGAAAAAATTGTTTTCATAATCACCCTATTAACATATATCATTTTATAAGCGAACAATCTTTTAAGCAAGATTCAAATATTCATTGACTTCGTTAGAATCAATACAGGATTTGATATATGTTATGTCAATTGTTTTTGATTCTGCTAGCATTTTTGTGATAATGCGGCGAAGAATTTCGCTTTTTAACAAATGAATGAAATCAGCATTTAAATGATACGCTTTTGCATCATTGTATGCTTCAATCAGTAATTCATCTGATAATGTATCCAATTGTATTTTCACCTCCAAAAATGAACGTATAATATATGAAGTGGAAGAATATATTAATAGTTGCTAAGTTTGTACACTTAATTTACCAAATTGTTGGATGGTAGACAACCTACCATTTATCCACAAAGAGCAGTGGATAACCTGTGATTAACCTGTGTGTATAAACATCTAAATACATTTAAAAGAGTGTGGAAATTGTGCATAAACTTATCCACAGTTTAAGAATTAAGAAAAATTTGTCGAAAACTTTTTGTGAAAACTTCGCTTACAATTGTTATTTCGAGTGAATCTACCATAGGAAGAAAGATTACGAATCACCTCAATCTCTTCATATATAGGTTGATTCAAAAGTTTGAACACTTTATTACGCATAAACAGGGATCCCCCATTCTGAAAATCAAATAATCAGTAAAAGTAAGAGGATTTGAACAACTACCAATAAAATCTCGATTGGTTCACCTAATACTCGGTGGAGGTGAAAAAACCCCACTGTGTGAAGTTTCATTTCACTTTGTGATTATTGGGTAGATTATTACGCTCAATCCATTAAAAAAGCAACCTCATGAGAATCCCATAAAGTTGCGACGATCACATGTGTGAATAAGTTCCTGAAAGTGACTTCTCACCAAATTGCATCATTACCCTATGAATGAGAAAAAACATAAGTTCTTCGCAATGGACAAGTTCACTATAGCATAAACTCTCTTTGGACAAAAAGAAATTTTGTTATTTACGCATGCACAATTTTTTGAGAAGGAAAGGGTGTGTACCCCTCTCTTATTTCGAATAAATATTTAAAAACTACTTGATTCAAAATAAAAAGTTTAAAGAAAGATAAAATCTCCTCTATTTTAATGTCTATTTTTTCTGCCGAGGTCATATTTCAGTAACTTATGCTGAAAAAAGTAAAAAAATAAGTAATAAAATATTTCATTTTTCTGATTTGTGAGTATAATATATACAATGACTAAATTTAAACAAACGAAAGAAGGATTTTTCATATGTCTTTATCTATGAACCCACGCATGGCCGAACTAGGTTTACCTGGAATTCGAAAATTTTCAAATCAATTGGTTAATTATCCAGATGCGATTAACTTAACAATTGGTCAACCAGATTTTCCAGCACCCGAATTAGCAAAACAAGCAGGAATTCAAGCAATTGAAAATAACTTAACAACATATTCTGCAAATTCAGGTATATTTGAACTACGTAAAGCCGCGGCCGCCTTCTTCGAAGAAAAATATAATTGTCATTACAAACCGGAAAATGAGATTGTTGTAACAAATGGAGCAACTCAAGCCATTGACTCTGTTTTTCGTACCATCTTGGAACCCGGAGATGAAATTATTTTACCAGCACCCATTTATTCAGGATATGAACCCATTATTACATATTGTGGGGCAAAATCTGTTTACTTAGATACAACGGATACGAACTTTCAGCCATCTGCTGAACGCTTAGCAACATTAATTACACCAAAAACGAAAGCGGTTTTATTTAACTTCCCGTCCAATCCGACTGGTGCAACGATTTCTCATGAGCAAATGGATGCTCTAGCAGATGTTTTAAAAGATCAAGAGCTTTATATTATTTCAGATGAGATTTATAGCGAAAATACATTTGTTGGGGAACATCGATCATTTGGATATTATCCAGAACTAAAAGATCGTTTATTCCTCATTCATGGGCTATCTAAATCACATTCTATGACTGGCTGGCGTATCGGTTTTTTAATGGCAAATGCAAGATTGATAAGTGAAGTGACAAAAATTCATTCATTCAATGCCATCTGTGCGGCACTTCCTAGCCAATATGCGGCAATTGCAGCATTAACCGGCTGTAAGGATACACCACAAGAGATGAACAAAAGCTATATTAGACGTCGAGATTATGTTTTTGACCGTCTTACTAAAATGGGCATTGAAGTAAAAAAACCGAATGGTGCCTTTTATATCTTCCCATCCATCAAAAAATTTGGTCTCACATCCGAAGAATTTGCACTTCGTTTGATGAAAAGACAAGAGGGTGGCGTTGGGGTTATTCCAGGCTCTGTCTTCACACCTTATGGCGAAGGGTATCTCCGTATTACTTATGCATATTCAGATGAAGAACTAAGAGAAGGTATGGATCGTTTGGAAGCGTTTATCCAAACATTATAAAATTTTGACCAACTTTAAAAGCCCCAATTCGTAGCTTATGCTGCTACTGAATTGGGGCTTTTAGCTGGTAGTTGAATTGTTTCATAGACAGTTGCTGAACGAGGATATAAGAATGATATAGAGATTTAATGCTGATTCTTGTGAACAAAATCAGCAAGCACCCATAACAAGGTTTAAATAGTAAGCAGAGGATAAGAGATGATCAACTATCTGTAAAAAACAATTGTTCCTCCTAACAAACATTAAGGAATACAGAAACCCCACAATATTTTTCCTTTATTCTCAACAAAGCTATAAATAAAAAAGCTCTTCGTTGAACACTATGGATTCAACATAAAGAGCTTCATGAGTGGAAAATATTTTGAAAAGAAAAATCTATTTTGCCATTAAATCTTTCTTAATCTTTGTTGTTGAAATACCTTCAGTACGTGGTAGATAGATGACTTCACAATAATCTTTTAGAAAATCGAATTTTCCTTCCCAGTCATGTCCCATTACAAAAGTATCAATGTTGTGTTCCTTTACATCTTGGATTTTTTGTTCCCAAGTGTTTTCAGGAATTACTTCATCTACATATTTAATGGCTTCGAGAATCGTTTTACGATCTTCATAACTATAATAAGCCTTTTTGCCTTTTAATGCATTGAATTCATCAGATGAAATAGCTACGACTAAGTAGTCGCCAAGTGCTTTGGCACGTCGAAGAATATTGACATGACCAACATGCAGCAAATCGAACGTACCATACGTAATTACTTTTTTCATAATGTGCCTCCATAGATATACTAATGCGTATTATATTACACTTTATTCGAAAATAAAAGAACTCTTGAAATGGCTTCTTTATCCCGCATTAACGGGCAGTAAGACTCCCACCTCAAAATTCAGCGAAAGTAAAGAAGTTAGGTGGGAAATCAACTGCTACATGCGCCCGGTTGGTTTGGGCGGGCAAGATGTTGGTCACTCAGGTGTTGCCACAGGACGTGGCGCTTTTAACCTGAGTTCCTCTACTTCAGTGGGGGATGAGGAAAACCCCTACTGATTAAAGTTTCACTTTATTTTTGCCTGTTCAATAAATAATCGACTAACTTGCTACTTGCATGACCATCAGAAAATGCATTCCATGTTGTAGAAAATGCTTGGATTCGATCCATGTCAAATTCATTTTTTTGCAATACGAATACAAGTTCATCATCTGTTGATACTACAGGTCCAGGGACCAACTGGTCATAGGCGGTCCAAAAGCCTCGTTCCATTTCGTATTTGTCTAAATCATACGGATAAAAAATTTGTGGTTTCCCTAATAGTGAAAATTCAAATGGTATCGAAGAATAATCACTAATGATATAATCCGTTACACATAATAGTTTATTGACATCCACATCATTTTCTACTGAGACGATTAATGGATGGCTAAAGTTCCCTATATTTCGTGCGACAACTGGATGCAGTTTAATCATCATTATATAGTTTTCACCAAGTTGTTCGATAATATCCTCAAAATCTAGAGGGATGCTTTGTTCATCAAGCTGTTGATCACGGAAAGTAGGGGCATATAAAATAACTTTTTTGCCATTAAGCATCGGGTATTTTGCAAGCATTTCACGTTTTGCCGTTTCCATTGCAGAGGGATTATAAAAGAAATCTGTACGCGGGATTCCCAATCGCAAAAATTGATGGTCTTGCATTTCAAAAGCCGCTTTGAAAATGGTTACCATTTCATCCGAGCCGACGACTACTTTATTCATCCGACTGTAAACACGTTTAAAACGGCGAATAGCAGCAGGGGAACGGAAAATGACATTTGGATCTTTCAGCCCAAACTTTTTCACTGCACCTGCTGCATGCCATAGCTGTATACATTCAACACCTGGACGGAAATTCGTGACGCTGAGTATAGCAAAATAGTTATCCACTAAAATGGTCTCAGCTGTTGCCAGATGATAAAGACCCTTTATATAGTCAAGCAAATGGGTTATTTTAAACGACAACACAGTACGTGCACCAGATGTTATAAAACTTTTCTTACATTTGCCGGTCCGCAATACAACAATTTCTTTAAAGCCTCTATTGACAAGTTCCTCTATGACAAAGCTTGCATTATCACCAAAATCACAAAGAAAAACGATTTTTTTCTTCAAAGGAAATAAATTGAACATCGAAAAAACGCATCTATTAAGTAATAAAAATAGTCCTATTAACCATTCTTTTCTCATTCATTCACCCAATCTAGAAATTTTCATCTATAGCTACAGATTATATCATATTTTGCCATTCATTTTCTAAAAGAAATTAAATGCATGTCGAATGATGGCATATTTTGTCCTGCATTAACGGGTAGTATAAGTATACTTCAAGACGTGGGTCACAAGTAGGGGGAGATAACTGTGGGATCACAGTTTGGTTCAACTATAAAGAATGGGGAAAATCCTTACTGTGGGAAGTTCCACTTTATTAAACAGAAAATTTTTGGAAGTAATTTAATTCCTTTAGCACAATAATTTTTTGCCTACAAAATTATCATATTTTCTCATCAAAATCTAATTTATGAATGAGATAATTAAATGAGACAAATAAGCTGGCACTTTAGCCGATCCATGACTTTTTTTCGATATTTAATATTTTTCCCTATCTTCTAAAATCAAAATTTTATTAGAATAGGCGTTTGGTCTTTGGTTGAAGAGGGAAATATAACTTATGGAATTAAATGCATCAAGTAAAAAGGGGTGTCCCAGATAAATGAATAAAAGTGTAAGTGTAATTGTACCCGTTTACAACACTGAAGAATTCCTAAAAGAATGTTTGCGATCCATAGTAGATCAAACCTATAAAAATTTACAAATTATTGTGGTTAATGATGCTTCCACTGATCAATCAGCTAAAATTATCGATCAGTTTGTGGCTGAAGATAATAGAATAGAGTGTATCACAAACAGTGAAAGAATGGGTGTTGGCTATTGTCGTAACCTAGCTATTGAACAGGCAAAAGGTGATTATGTATATTTTGTTGATAGCGATGATTTACTTCATAAAAAAGCCATCGAATATTTACTTCTACTGCAAGGTGATGAATCCGAAATCATCTATACTAGTCACATTGTAAAAATCAATAAAATGGATGAGATTGAAGAATCACTGAAAGAACAGGAAAAAGAAGAAGACTTGCTTCATACAAGATTACTACCGGATTTCGGATTTTATAAGCGAATGACAGTATTAAGTGTGCTCTTTCCACTTCATTTGATTCAATCATTGCGTTTAAAATTCGATGAGGAAGTGGATAGCTATTCAGAGCTTTCTTTTTTAATGCCTATTTATCAGCAATACAAAATTGTAGTGGGAAAGAATTCATATTATTTTTATCGGCTACGCAATGATCCGATTACGAATCCATCATTATCTCAACGCGGCTATGATCTCTTGCTTCACGATTTTGCCAATATTTATGACCGATTAAAAAATAAGTATGCTAATAATGAAGAGATCTGCAAATATTTAGATAAACAGTTGATCCGATTATATCGTTCCAATTTCATCTTATTAATGAAAGAAGATAAGAAGAAAGAGGCTTTTGATAAACTTTCGAATGTCATGAAGTTGTTGTCAGAAAAACAAGTGAAAAAACAAAATGTAGTGATTCGTGGTGAATTACGTGCCTTACAAAAAGGGCAATATAAAAAATATACACGCATTTTAGGTTTTCACCATTTCGGCAGAGATACGAGAAAATCCTTAACAAGCCTGAATAAGCTGTATCGTCAGATTTATCGTGACGTCTTTATAAAAATGCCACTTAATGATAAAAAAATTGTCTTTGCTAGTTTTTTGGGTAAACAGTACGCAGATAGTCCAAAGGCCATTTATGAATATATGGTAGAACATTATCCTGATTACGAATTTGTATGGGTTTTCAATGAAACAGGTAGAAAGCTTCCTGGCAATGCGAAACAAGTTAAGCGCTTAAGTCTTGCCTATTATTATCATTTAGCCACAGCAAAATATTGGATCAGTAATATGCGACAACCACTCCATTTGAAAAAAAGAGAAGGTAATGTCTTTCTCGAAACATGGCATGGTACACCGTTAAAACGACTTGTCTTTGACATGGATGAAGTCTATTCAGCAAATCCAAAATACAAAAAGAATTTTTATCAACAATCGCGTCTATGGGATTATCTCATTGCAGCGAATCCGTATTCATCTGAGATTTTCAAGTCTGCCTTTAAATTTGATAAGAAAATGCTGGAATACGGTTATCCACGAAACGATACACTGTATCAAAATAACAACGAAGATTATATCAGTAAAATAAAAAAATCATTGAACATGCCATTAAATAAGAAAGTGGTATTATATGCTCCGACATGGCGAGATGATGAATTTTACGAAGCTGGTAAATACAAGTTTGATTTAAAATTAGATCTCCAAAAGCTACGTGAAAAACTGGGGGATGACTATGTCATCATTCTTCGTATGCATTATTTTATTGCGAACAACTTGAATATTGATGGTTATGAAGGATTCGTCTTTAATATGTCAAAATATGATGATATTGCAGATTTATATTTGATTTCAGATATCCTCATAACTGATTATTCTTCCGTGTTTTTCGACTATTCAAATTTGCGAAGACCGATTCTTTATTATGCATATGACTTGGAAAAATACCGAGATCAATTGCGTGGTTTCTACCTAGATTATGAAAATCAAATGCCAGGACCAATCTTAAAAACGACTGATGAAGTCATTGATGCTATCCAACATATCGATCAAATCGAAGAAGATTATAAAGAAAGATATGATGAATTTTATGAGAAAATATGCTGTTGGGAAACTGGACACGCTACAGAGAAAATTGTTCAAGAAGTATTCAAGAAATAATTCATCATCAATTCTTATGCACTTAGATTTTGCATAGTAAGCATTAGGGGGTTCATCCATAAAGGTTATATCGCCAACATACGGCTTGAGCTTATCGGAAAAGTGAGGGAATTTATTTTGAATGGTAAACAAATTTTAGTAACAGGGGCAGCAGGATATATCGGATCGCATGCATGCATTGAATTGTTAGAAGCTGGCTTTCAAATTATTGCACTCGACAATTTAAGCAATAGTTGTCAAATATCTCTTCAAAAAGTACACGAGATTACCGGCAAGACGTTTCCTTTCATCAAAGGAGACATTCGAGACAAGTCAACACTTGATCAGCTTTTTACTGACTATGAAATCGATGGTGTCATTCATTTTGCTGGATTAAAAGCGGTAGGAGAATCTGTTGAAAATCCACTTGCTTATTATGAAAATAATGTGTTAGGATCCATCAAGTTACTGCAAAGTATGCAGCAGCATCAGGTGAAAAAAATCGTTTTCAGCTCATCAGCAACTGTCTATGGCATACCAGATAAAGTTCCAATTGATGAAACGTATCCATTAAGCGCTATTAATCCATACGGTCAAACGAAATTAATGATTGAACAAGTGTTACAAGATATCGCTCATGCTGATCCTGAATGGCGTATCGCATTATTACGCTATTTCAATCCAATCGGTGCACATGAAAGTGGTAAAATCGGAGAAAATCCATCAGGTATTCCCAATAATTTAATGCCTTATATTACGCAAGTTGCCGTTGGAAAACGACAAGTACTTTCTATTTTCGGCGATGATTACGATACACCGGACGGTACTGGGGTACGCGACTACATCCACGTGGTCGACCTCGCAAAAGGGCATTTAAAAGCACTAGAGTATCTGTCAGATCACAAAGGAATCGCTGCCTTCAATCTAGGAACAGGTACTGGTCATAGTGTATTGGAACTTGTACATGCTTTTGAAAAAGCCACTGGAAAGAAAATTCCCTATCAAATCGTCGATCGACGTCCCGGAGATAGCGCCGTTTGCTATGCAGATACAACAAAGGCAGAACAACTACTCCACTGGAAAGCACAATTCGATATCGAAAGAATGTGCAAAGACTCCTGGCGATGGCAATCCAACAATCCAAATGGTTTCGAATAACATGCTGGTCACGAAAAACAACCCTTTTTCGTGGTCTTTTTTCTTGCATTGTTGAAAGTTAAACCCGAAGAGAGCGAATAACCCTCTGAAGAAAGCGAATAAATCTTCGGAGAAAGCAAATAAATCCCTGGAGAGAGCGAATAACCTTGGAGAGAGCGAATAAGCCTCTGAAGAAAGCGAATAAATCTTCGGAGAAAGCAAATAAATTCCTGGAGAGAGCGAATAACCCTCCGGAGAAAGCGAATAAATGGAAGTCAACTGCCTGTAAAAGTCCTCTTCGATTAAAGAAGACCCAGTAGGGGGAAAAATTCCCTACTGGGTGAATTTTTTTATGGCTTTGAAAGCATCTCTTCTTCTGCTTCCTTTGGTTTTATATGATAGAGTGGTAATATCATGACCAGTCCGACTACAAATAAAACGGCGGATGTTTCTATAACCGTCACAATGGATAATCGCTCCATCATTTTTCCTGAAATGCTCATGGTCAATACCATGGCTCCCATGAAAAGAGGCGTTAATGTTCCATTGACTCTTCCGATAAATTCAGACTTTGTATTTTGTAAGATCAAAGTATTGATCCCTATTTGAATGGAAGGGAAGAATAGTCCGCAAATAAATTGTGCCGCAAGGGTAATGGGGAGACTTGTTGAGAATCCAATGATACTCAATGCAATAGCATTTGCAAGCATACCACTCATTAGCATTCTTTGCGGTGGAGTTTTTTTGGAAAACATAATGGAAATAGCTCCGCCCAATATCATGCCAACCCCGTTTGCGACAAGTAGCCATTGTAGGTTTTCCTTTGCCAGCCCTAATAAATCTGTAACGATAAATACATTAAGTGGTTGAATGAACCCTAAAGCCAGTCCTGCTAATAAAAAGCACAATCCAAGAAGTTTTAATTCTTTTTTGCTCATTACATATTGAATGCCACTTTTCATTTCATCTAATAATGAGGTAGATTTTTGCTCTTTTTCCGCCGCATGGTCCTTTGGGATAAAAGAAAGCATCAAGGCTGAAAAAAGGAATGCAATCCCAGTAATTGCGATGGATACTTCAATCCCGAAATTTTGATAAACCACTGTGCCGACTACGGGTCCGAATACCATGAATATAGCAAAAATGGTTTGGTAGATGGACATAGCTGATTGGATCAAATCCATACTTAAATGCATTTTAAAAAGTTTCATACCTGAAGGCTGAGAAAATTGCGATAGAATGGCTGAAATGAGTGTAACGAAAAAGACGATTTTCCAAGTACCAAAATGGAGTGTGAATAATACAGCAAACACCGAAATAGCACTTAAAATATCACACCAAACCATCGTTTTCTTCGGTTTCCAACGATCGGCAAAAGTACCACCGATAAATGAAAAAATAAAAATTGGCGCAAACTCAGCGACAGAGATCATAGAGATCGCAAAAGGATTCCCATCTGTCTTTTCCATAACAAATAATAAAATAGCAAAATTTCGTACCCAAATCCCTATTTGGAGAAACAAAGCCGAAAACAAAATGGCTCGAACAAAACGATTTTTCAATAATTGCGACATAGTATGCCCCTCTCTTTATTCAAAGTAATATTTAACTCTTAACTGAACTCAATAGATTCCTTGTGTCAAGCACGCTTCGTTTATCGATATTTCTTATACTACTTGTACAATAAAAAAACCTCCATCCGTCATTTTTTGGATAAGAGGTCTTGGTCTTATGACCATAGAAAAAGATATCATATACAAGAAACTAACAAACATCTTTTTCAAAAAATATAGACTAGTCCCACTCAAAAAATGACTTCGATATTTATCCCGCATTAACGGGCAATAATGCTCCTACCTCAAAATTCAGCGAAAGTAAAGAAGTTAGGTGGGAGATAAATTGCCGCATGCGCCCGATTGGTTCAACTAATAATCAGTGGAGGATGAGGAAAGCCCTCACTGATGAAAGTTTCACTTTATAAACGAATGTACTTTTGGAATAGGATTAGTCAATCATCTTTTCATGGCCACCTTTTCATATTTGGTGAGTTTATATTACATGGCTTTCACTGTTTTTACAAGTTTTAGAGTGAAAGAATTTATCCCGCGTTAACGGGCAGTAAGACCCCCACTGATGGAAGCTTTACTTTATTTCGATTGAGAAATGATTTTATGAAATTTCATTTTACTTTATAGATAAAATTTTTTGATTAATGCAAAATGTCAATGGTAAATTTGCTCAAGCAATCAATTTTTCATGAATAGCTTTGTTTTCTTTTAAAATGCATTTAGAATTGTGCTTACAAGATGATTTATGTTGATAATATTTATCTATTTAACGAAGTTACCTTACTAATAATTTTTTAAATTTTCAAATAAATATCTTATTTCATAGCTTTTTAATATGCTTTAACTCATGAATAATAAGATATTAACGGTTTAAAAACTAGTTGACAGGTAGGTGTTAGGTGGATATAATTAACAAACATCAAGAATTGCTACATGAATTCCTATTTATGGAGGCGATTTTTAAAAAACTATTTAAATTTTTTGATATGAATCGTGTGGAACATTAATATCCTAATACTTTAATATAGTCCAAGTGATTAGTTTAGTATATTTAATAATGATGGAGAAGTTTAACTATCTAACTAATATATTGGAAAAATATATAACTATTAGTTGATATTAGTTGGTTTTTATTTTGCTTTTTCAATTAAAAAATAAAATATTTAATAGTAGGTGAGAATTGAGGAGAAATTAGAAAAAGAAAAGGTTGGAAAGTAACTTTAATATTATACAAGCTAGAGATTTTAATATATTTAAGATTGCAAAATTGAAAATATACCGAAAAATAATTTAAAAAATCAAAATTTTCGGAATTTCAATGAAGGTTGATAATGATTAATTAGATGAATTGATCAATAAATTTGTATTAAGGATTGTTTTGTATAAATGAGAATAAATATAACTAGCAATTTTTTTAAATATTGCTGCGAGAGTATTTTTAGCTCCAAAACATTGAAATGATTTTTATAGAGTAGTTTAGTATCCTAATACCTATTAAATTTATAAATTTACTTATATAAAGTGGAGGTGTTCTTATTGATTGAACTAAAAAATATTCAAAAAAGTTTTGATACTAAGGATGGAAAATTTCAAGCTTTAAAAGATGTCTCCATTAAAATACAAGAAGGAGAAATTTTCGGAATTATTGGGTTTAGTGGAGCGGGAAAATCTACGCTATTGCGAGTGATGAATTTACTTGAGCGTCCTGACAGCGGGGAAGTCAATATCAATGGCAAAAATTTATGTTTTCTTTCACGAAAAGATTTACTAAAAGAACGCCAATCTATTGGAATGATCTTTCAAAATTTTAATTTATTAAGTAATAAAACGATTGCTGAAAATGTCGAATTTCCATTAAAACTTGCCAGGGAAAAAAAGTCAGAGCGTATTAAACGTGTGGCTGAATGCTTAGAGATTGTGGGTCTAACAAATAAAAAAGATGCATATCCAGTAAGTTTAAGTGGTGGTCAGCGTCAACGTGTGGGTATTGCACGAGCGCTTGCAAGTAATCCTAAAATTTTGCTGTGCGATGAACCAACATCTGCACTTGATCCAAGAACAACAGAAAATATTTTAGAGTTTTTAAAAAAAATTAATAAGCAGTTTGGTATTACGATCGTTGTTGTGACACATGAAATGGAGGTCGTTGAACAAATTTGTAATAAAGTTGCCGTAATGGAGAATGGTGAAATCGTCGAAAACTTTGATTTGAAAGAACCTATTACAGAATTCCATTCAGAAATTGGAGAATATTTATTTAAACATTTATTGAATTTGGAGGCAAAAGTTGATTATGTTATCTAATATTCTTAATGTTTTACCAGAAATCTTGACGGCACTTGGACAGACTTTTTATATGTTAGGCGAAACGTTGTTCGTTGCTATTGTGGTAGGTACGCCGCTTGGAACGATTCTTTATTTAATCCGTCCAGGCGCAACACATCACAAAAAAGTACTTTATATTGTTCTAGATGGATTAGTTAATATCATTCGTTCTTTTCCATTTTTAATTTTATTAATCGCAATTATTCCATTTACACGTTTCGTTGTTGGAACAGCCATTGGAACAACTGCAGTGATTGTACCATTATCCATTTGTGTTATTCCAGAGTTTGCACGTCTTGTTGAGCAAACATTGCTTGATGTCAATACAGGAGTTGTGGAAGCTGCTGAATCGATGGGAGCAAATCTATTTCAAATAATTTGGTATGTACTTTATTCGGAAGCCCGTGCAGGTATAGCGAATGTCATAACGATTATTACGATTTCGTTGTTATCTTATACAACAGTTGCAGGTTTAGTAGGTGGTGGAGGAATCGGAGACTTTGCGATTCGTTACGGCTATTACCGTTATAAAATTGACATTATGTTCTTTACTGTTCTGATTATCATCATTCTTGTTCAAATTATTCAAATGATTGGTAATCGCACAGTACGTGTTTTGGATAAGAAAAAATGAAAAGGATGATACATGTTGAAAAAAATCTGTCTTTTGGGTTTTACTTTTCTATTGGTATTTTTATTAGCTGCTTGTGGGAATAAAACAGGTGCAGAGGATAAAAAAATCTCACTTGCAGTTTTTGATGATCCAGTGTTTAAAGCAATTGCGGATGTTGCGAAAGAAGAAGTAGAAAAAGAAGGTTATGAGTTAGATATAAAATATGTTTCTGATATTGTAACACCAAACAATTTAGTTGATGGTGGAGATGTTTATGCAAATTTTTTTCAACATTATGCATTTATGAATGAATATAACAAGGGTAATAATTCTGATTTAGTTGGTGCAATTGAAGTATTTGTTGATCCGGCTGGGTTGTATTCAAACAAATGGACAAAATTAAGCCAAATTCCCAATAACGGTACAGTTTCGATTCCTAATGACCCTGCGAATAATGGTCGTGCATTGTTCATGCTTCAAAAAGAAGGTTTATTAAAACTAAAAGATGGCCTTTCAGTCACAGAAGCTACAGTTAAAGATATCGTAGAAAACCCTAAAAATTTAAAATTTGTTGAAGTTGAACAGCAAATGCTAGGGCGTACTTTGAAAGATGTTGATTTGGGTTTTATGTTTACTGCGATTGCTGTCTCAAACGGTTTGAATCCTGCCGATGCATTAGTCATAGAAACGAAAGAAGATGACATCCAACCATTTACAATTGTTATTACAACACGCTCAGAGGATAAAAATAGTGGTAAAACAGAAGCGTTACGTAAAGGATTTCAAAATGAACATGTACGTAAAATTTTAAAAGAAAATTATCCACTTGTTATCACTAGTTGGTAATTTTAAAACAGTCCCTAACACTTTTACATAAAAAGTGAGATTTAAATATTTTAATTAAAAACAATGGAAATAAAAATATTTTTTATATAGATTACTATCATTTTAGCGAAAGAAGGATAATTTAATATGGGAATTTTTAGTGAAACGAAAATGGATGCTTTAACAACTGCCAAAGAGTTGGCAGCGCAGTTTGCTGTAGATGCTAAAGAACGCGATCGACAAGCCGGAACCCCTAAAAAACAAAAAGATTTAATTCGCCAAAGTGGATTATTAAAATTATTGATTCCAAAAGAGTATGGAGGATCTGGTGAGTCTTGGTATACCGTTTTACAGATCGTTAGAGAATTTGCTAAAGTAGATGGTTCACTGGCACATTTATTTGGCTATCATACGCTATTTATTGCGGATGTTTTGATGTATGGAACAAAGGAACAACAAAAACGCTTTTTAACAGATACAGCTGAAAATAATTATTTTTGGGGTAATTCCTGCAATCCTTTAGACCATAGATTATTTGGAAAAGTGGAAGATGGAAAGATAATTCTAAATGGACCAAAGTCCTTTAGCACAGGATCGACAGACTCGCAATACTTACTGATTGCATGGGAGCAGAAAGGGGATTCACCAAGCCTTGTCCGTTTCGGGGTTATTCCATCAAATCGGGAGGGCGTTGAAATTATAGACGATTGGAATGGAATGGGACAACGCCAAACAGGAAGTGGCACAGTAGAATTTCATAACGTGGAAGTCTTTGAAGATGAAATTCTATTGGGAGATTATGTTACAGGTGCTCCTTTTACAACTTTAGAAGCTACATTTGCTCAAAGTGTTCATTTAAATGTATTTACAGGAATTGCAGAGGGAGCATTACTGGAAGCGAAGCAATATACTTTAACAAAATCAAAACCTTGGTATACATCAGGCTATGAAAGAGCGATAGATGATCCGTACATTCAAAGTAAATATGGTTATTATGTTATTCGATTGAAATCAGCACAAGCATTAGCGGATCAGGCGGCCAAAATTGCATCAGATTCTTTTGACAAGAATTTGGAACTTACGATTGAAGAACGTGGGGAAGTGGCAGTTATTGTAGCGGCAGCAAATGTGTTAACTGGTGAAGTCGCAGTTGAAATTGCAAATGGTATTTTTGAATTAATGGGTGCTCGTTCGGCAGCATATCAAAATAATTTTGATCGATATTGGAGAAATGTAAGAACACAAACTTTACATAATCCAGCAGAGTATAAAAAGCGTACGTTAGGAAATTGGTTTTTAGATAATCAATATCCAATTCCGGGCGGATATGCTTAAGGAGAGATAAATAATGAAAAAAAGCCTACTTTTATTGACTTTAATTATTGCATTAATATTAGGTGCATGTTCTAGTGGTAAGAATAATGCAGGAACTTCAAATAACCACCAATCTTCAAAAAAAGATAAAACAATTTCTTTGATCGTATTTGATAACCCTGCATATGTTGAAGCAACTAAGATTGCCATACAACAGGCAGCAAAGCTAGGTTATCAATTAGATGTTAAATATATGAATGATATTATTCAGCCAAATGAAGCAGTAAATGCAAAGGAGGCATTTGGAAATTGGTTTCAGCACAAGGCCTACTTAGAACAATATAATTTAGATCATCATACGGATTTAGTCCGAACTTTTGATATATACATAGATGTTGCTGGTCTATATTCTACAAAGCATGATTCGATCGATGATATCAAAAAGAATGCTGTTGTGGCAATTCCTGTAGATCCTTCTAATAATGGTCGTGCTTTATTTATGCTAGAAGATTTAGGATTAATTAAATTGAAAAAAGGTGTAAAAGTAACAGAGGCATCATTATTAGATATTAAGGAAAATCCTTTACATCTTCGTTTTAAAGAGGTTGATCAATTGATGCTAAGCAGAACAATTGATGATGTTGATTTAGCTTTCGCATTTGCTTCAACACTTTCAACTGGCAAATTAGACAGAGCTAAACAGATAGTGGTTGAAAAAAATACTAAAGAAATCGCTCCTTATATGGAGACTATTGCAGTTCAAAAGGATAGTGTAAATGATCCTAAAATAGAGATATTACGTAAAGCTTTTCAAAATGACAAAGTAAAAAAAGCTTTTGAGAAGAATTTTCCAAATGTTATTTTAGGGTGGTAATCATTTACCTGAATTAGATAATCAAAAAATTTTTCAACAATCTAGTTTAGTTCATGTTAATAGAAAATGAACTTGAACTTTTAGAATGTAAGTAACAAGCAAAGGATAAGTTGAGATCGGCTACTTGCAAAAGCCTGATTGGTTCAATTCATACACAGTGGAGGATGAAAACCCTCACACGATGTGGAGTTTCTCTTCATTAATCGTTATAAAATTGCTAGTTATAAAGTGAAAAATACGTTTGGAGGGAATATATATGTCAAACAAAAAAAGAATTTACTTGAATGCATTCGATATGAATTGTGTTGTCCATCAATCACCTGGTTTATGGAAGTATCCAGGTGATCAAGCAGATCAATATAATACAATTGATTATTGGGTAAATTTAGCGAAGGTTCTGGAAAAAGGATTTTTTGATGGCATTTTTATAGCAGATGTTATCGGTATTTATGATGTATATAAAAATGGAAAAGAGACAACCATTCGTTCAGCGACACAGGTTCCAGTGAATGATCCGATTTTACTTGTTTCAGCAATGGCACATGCAACAGAACATATTGGATTTGGTATTACAGCATCTACAACTTTTGAGCATCCTTATACATTTGCACGTAGAATGTCGACGGCTGACCATTTATCTAAAGGAAGAGTGGCATGGAATGTCGTGACATCCTATTTAGAAAGTGGAACAAAAAATATTGAGATTGGCGATAAATTCCAGCATGATGAACGTTATAATATTGCTGAAGAGTATATGGAAGTTGTTTACAAACTGTGGGAAGGCAGTTGGGAAGACGGAGCAGTTGTAAAAGATAAAACAAATGGTGTGTTCACTAATCCTAATAAAGTTCATGAAATTCAACATGAGGGAAAATACTTCAAAGTACCTGGAATTCATTTATGTGAACCTTCCCCACAAAGAACACCGGTCATTTATCAAGCGGGTAGCTCCAATAGGGGAATTCAATTTGCAGCTAAGCATGCAGAATGTGCATTTATTTCAGTTCCAACAAAAGAACCTGCTATTCAATATGTAAAAAGTCTCAGAAAAGAAGCTGTAAAACAAGGTAAAAATCCACAGGACATAAAAGTACTAGCATTAGCTACTGTGATTACAGGTAAGACAGATGAAGAGGCACGGCAAAAGTACGAGAAACTGTTAAGCTATATAGATTTAGAAGGTGCATTATCATTATTAAGCGGATGGACGGGCATTGATTTTTCACAATTTGATCCAGATGAGGAAATCAAATATGTTGAAACGAACGCCATTCAAGGGGATCTTTCTGTATTAACAGAAGAAGTTAGTGGACAAAAATGGACACCCCGTAAAGTAGCCAATTTTGTTGGAATTGGAGGTTTAGGGCCTGTATTTGTTGGTTCGGCAGAGACAGTGGCAGACTTATTGGAAAATTGGATAGAAGAAACAGATGCTGATGGGTTTAATTTAGCTTACGCAACAATACCCGGTACATTTGAAGATATTGTAGAATATCTTATTCCAGAATTGCAAAAAAGAGGACGATTTAAAACTTCTTATAAAGAGGGAACTTTACGTGAAAAGTTAGACTTAAATGACGGACCATATATGCACTCAACACATCCCGCTTACCAGTATAAAAAACTACATCAGGAAAATCATTGATTGTTAGAACAAAACATTCTTAATACAGAGAAAATATATTATGTAGATGTTTTTTTAAGCTACATTATTTATATTATTTCTTCAATCCTACATAAAAGCTATTATGTCTGCTTTTATGTAGGTTTTTTTGTGAAATAAACTGTAATATTAATCAATAGGGGATTTTGAAAGATCAAAAGCTTTGATTGATAAGGTATATGATCTAAATTAAGGTAAAGTCGAAATTTATTTTTCTTACAACCGATTAGTTTTTTTGCCTATACACATGTTGTTGTGATCAACATTAAGGTTTTGGTTTTTGAATATATGCAAAGCAAAAAGAAAGCTAGGGGTGGATTGCAAATGATAAAGGCAGTTTTGTTTGATTTAGATGGTACTTTATTAGACCGTGATGCTTCAGTACTGAAATTTATTGACAAACAATATGAAAAATTGATTCGATATGTTGGGCATATTTCCAAAGAAAAATACATTTCTAGTTTTATAGAATTAGATTGTCATGGTTATGTTTGGAAAGACAAAGTGTATCAACGAATGGTGGAAGAATTTAGAATAATCGATATTACATGGAAAGGATTACTAGAAGATTATTTGGAACATTTTAAAAATAATTGTGTTTCTTTTCCTAATCTAATAAAAACCTTAGAGATGTTAAAGAAGAAGTCTATCAAATTGGGGATCATTACAAATGGGAGAGGTCAATTTCAGCTTGATAATATAATGGCGCTAAGTATTGAGAAGTATTTTGATACTATTGTAGTGTCGGAATGGGAAGGTTTAAAAAAGCCAGACGCAAGAATATTTGAACGAGCGGCAGTAAAACTTAATATAAAGACAAACGAGTGTGCTTTTGTTGGGGATCATCCTGCAAATGATGTGAAAGCGGCTCAAAATGTGGGGATGATTGGAATATGGAAGGAAAACGATCAGTGGAAGAATATAAATGCAGACTATATTATTAATGATTTAACAGAGATACCTATTATTATTGAAAAATTGAATACATAGATTCAAATTGAAAATAAGAAAGGCACTAGGAAAAAGCTTATTAAAAAGCCAATCCTCTATATACATAATGAATGACAGAGGGAATGTATGACTTTTTTATCCCGCGTTAATGAGCAGCAAGACCCTCACCTCAAGGTTTAGAGAAAAACGAGAAAGATAGGTGGGGATCAACTCCCATACAAGTCCGATTGGTTCGGACCAACAAGATGTTGGTCACTCAGGTGTTGCCACAGGACGTGGCGCTTTTAACCTGAGTTCCTCTAGCTCTGTGGGGGATGAAAAAAAACCCCACTGATGGAAGCTTTACTTTATAAACGTGGAAGAAGGCTACTTCAATACTTCAATAATATAAAATCTATTTTATAAATCATAAACCTCTTCCTGATTGTTTTTAAAACAGAAAAGAGGAGTACCTCTCTTGAATATAGAATTGGAGTGAGTAACAATATAAATCCTGAGATCAATTAAAATCTCATTTTCCTATGATCAAAGACGTTGAAAATCCGATTAATATCAAATGTGTTGATTATGAAAAAATTCTGAAAAGATTGCGGAATTTGCGAAAACCGTAAAATATTTGATTAATGCTCCTATGTTACAATAGTAGATAATCAAAGAAAACAAATATACCTTGATTTTTTATGATATGTAAATCCTTGAAGGAAGAACCAATTGATTGAAAAATATGGCTAGCACTTAGTATTTAGAATAGGTTTTAATAATTGGAAACATAGATAAAAAGCATCTGAACGAGCGTGGATTGCAATAATGATAAGGGGGATGATTTCATATGCCAGACATTGAAAAATACAATGATCAAACATTTGAGCACTATAAGCAAATAAACGAGTTCGGAGGAGATTTTTGGTATGCGAGAGATTTGCAAAAAATCCTTCAATACAAAGAATGGAGAAATTTTAAAAGAGTAATTGATAAGGCAAAAGTTGCTTGTAAGAGTAGTGGGATGGAGGTTGCTGATCATTTTGTTGAATTTAACAAAATGACCGATTTAGCTAAAGCTACAAAACGGCAAATCGATGATTTCATGCTATCTCGTTATGCCTGCTATTTAATCGTACAAAATGCAGATCCGAGAAAGAAAATAGTAGCACTTGGTCAGACGTATTTTGCTTTCCAAGCTCGCAAACAGGAATTACAAAAGCAATTTGAAACATTAGATGAAGATAAAAAGAGACTAGCTATTCGTGAAGAACTAAGAGAACATAATAAATCACTAGCAAGGACTGCCAAAAATGCGGGGGTTGAAACATCAATTGACTACGCTATTTTCCAAAATCATGGATATAGAGGATTATATGACGGCTTAGGAGCGAAAGAAATTCGTCAACGAAAAGGTTTACAAAAGGGTCAGCAGATCTTGGATTATATGGGGAGCACAGAACTTGCTGCTAATCTTTTCCGAGCTACACAGACAGATGAGAAGCTAAAGCGTGAAAACATTCAAGGTAAGGAAAATGCCAATCAAACGCATTTTGAAGTAGGAGCAAAAGTAAGGCAAACGATTCAAGAGCTTGGTGGAACAATGCCAGAAGATCTGCCGACGCCTGGTACAAGCATTCAAGAAATTGAAAAATTGGAACAAAAGAAGCGATTGGCAGATAGAAAGAAAAAGTAAGAATGCTGCCGATGAAATGAATGGATAAAACCAATAAGCTCTGCGTTTCAAAAATTATACTATCATTTTTCTAAAAAATCAGATGATTCTAGCGGAGGACAATCATTTTCTTATGGTGTGAGCACTAGATGCGACAGGAGAAACGCCCTTTAAAAAATGAGTAGGGATCAAAACATATTTGAGAGAAGGATTTGTAATGAAAAGAAATAAGTTAGTCATTGTAGGATTGGGTCATGTAGGCTCTTATGTTTTAGCAGATGCGATGAAATTGGGGCTTTTTGCAGAAATAGCTGTTATTGATGCTGATAACAATGTTGCTTATGGAGAAGCACTTGATCAAGCACATGCAACGGCTCTTACTTATATGTCTAATACGACAGTACATGCTGGAGATTATTCTGAATGTGAGGATGCGGATGTGATTATCTGTGCTGCTGGTCCAAGTGTACTAAAGAGTGAGGAAGATTCGATGCCAGACAGAGCACAATTGGCAGCTGTTAACGCAGAGGTCATTCGTGAAGTCATGACTGGTATCACAAAATATACGCAAGATGCCATTATTATTTTGATCACAAATCCATTAGATACGATGGTTTATATAGCAGAAAATGAATTCGATTATCCGAAGGGCCAACTATTTGGAACTGGGACAATGCTTGATTCTGCACGTCTTCGAAAAGTTATTGCAACCAATTATAATATTGATCCAAAAAGTGTGACTGGTTACATGATGGGGGAACACGGTCATACGGCTTTTCCTGTTTTAAGTCGTTTAAATGTACAAGGGTTCGGAGAAAAAGAATTAGATCAAGTTTTTAAAGGGAAAGAACCTTTGAGTCGAGAAGGCATTAAAAAGCAAGTAGTAAAAGCAGCCTTTGATGTGCTAAATGGTAAAGGCTGGACAAATGCGGGTGTTGCGCAATCTGCTGTAACGTTAGCCAAAGCGGTTATGCTAGATGAACGTAGTGTGTACCCTGTATCCACAACTTTACACGGACAATATGGCTATGATGGCGATGTTGCTTTCAGTATGCCATGTATTATTGGTAAAAATGGTGTAGAACAACAATTAGAAGTTCCACTTGATGACCAAGAATTAGAGTGGCTTCATCAATCTGTTGAATATATTAAAGAAGCGATGAAAGTAGCAAAGACAGGAAAGTAAATTCATCATCAAATAATAGGTAAGTTTCCCTGTATCTTTCCTTATTCAAAAATAAGAAAATCACTTTGCTTCCATTAAATGCCTGTCCCACCAGAGATGGATTTTTCCAACAAAGGGGGACAGGCATTATTATTAAAAAAGGTTATGACACTTTATAAAGAATATTTTGAAAATTTTGATATATTTAAAAACTATCATTGAATTAGCTTTTTATAATAGTTATCCAAAATTTTGAAACTTTTTATCATTTCCATTCGTAGTAATGTTGAGAAAGGAGGAGTTCAGTTGAAAAAGAGTCTATTGTTTGTAGGGATTTTTGCGGTAGCATTTATTGTAGTACAATTTTTGATGGGAATATTATTAACCATTTTCTATAAACCAAACGCAAGCACTTCAGGAAAAGCTATCTCCAATCTATCTTCTCAAGTTGAATTTGGAGATGTTCATACAGTTCCATCATTAGTGATTGCTTTATTGGCATTAGGAATTGCCTATGGAGTTACAAAACGATTTGGAAAAAAGACCGCTCATTAATGGGCTTCTGACAAAAAAGAACACGCGTGTTGATTTCACAAAAATTAGGAGTACCTGCTGGGTGTAATTTTTGAAAAACCCTGTATTTTTAGGAATATTTATATAGATCTTCGCTGCGGCTTGCTCGAGTCCTCGAAAATGCATGCGCATTTCCTTCGTGCGGTGTGGATTCAGAAAGTCAATTCAATGTCCCGCGGGAAAAGCGAATAGATGAGACCCCGCAGGAAAGCGAGTAAGCCTTCGCTACAATCAACGAATCTCCCTATTTTTATGGATTATATTGGATAATCAACATACCCGAAAAAAGAGTTTAGTTGGTCTTATAAACATGGCTTCATGACTAACAACATCCTGTCGACTCGAAGCCATTTAACGCATGCCAAGTCATTGGATCTGGAGAGGAAATCAATATCTTAATAGATAAAATTGATTTACCAATATACTTCATAAAATAAAAAGTTGGAACCTCTCAATTGACTACGAAAAGTTCCAACGAGAAATTATTGTATTTTTCCAAGTTCAATATTTTTAACTTGAGGGGAATGCTCTCTAGGTTCTAATTTATAGACTAGTATGACGGAAAGCAAAGCCAGTGCTCCAGCAACTGTCATTGTAAACCACGCTACGGAAGATCCGAAAAAAGTAAATATCCATCCAAATAACAGCGGGCCTAATGCGGCACCAATGGAAACGCCCATTTGGCTAACAGAAGTTGCCTGCCCCTCATATCCAGGATAGGATTTTCCTGTTACATAATGTAACAGACCTGCCCATCCCCAACCAGCTCCATACGCTAGAAGAGCACCTAAAATTTGTCCAATCCATGAGGAAGTTGCCAATAAGCTTGTCCCGAGCATACCAAAAACGAACATTCCAGCTAGTAGCTTTTGCGGTGATACCTCAGACTTATCTGTTATAATTCCTGCCATTATCCGTACGATAACGCTTGCCATTGCGGCTATTGCAGCTATTACACTGGCGTGAGCTAACGAAATTCCATTGGAAGAAAGAGAAGAAATCAGGAAAGCTCCTAAACTATTTCCAATCATTGCACCAAATGCACCGCAAAAAGCTAATAACAGCAGATGCGGATTAAGCGGCAAGGATTTTTTAGTTTTATATTTAACTGGCGGTTGAACTGTTTTATCGGAAAATGAATATTTGATCATGATAAGACTATAAATCAACAAAAGGATAGATATAATGGCAAATATATTTCTCCAACCAAACGGTATAGCTAGTAGCGGCACGGTAATGCTACAAAAAAGTGTGGCAAGAGGTATAGACGCTTGTTTTAATCCAAAAGCGAATCCATGAATACGATGATCGCATTTTTGAACGATCAACGTATTTGTATAGGGTTGACTATAGCCATATACTAGTCCTCCGACGAATGCTCCTATCCATAAACCTATTTGTGGATAAACATATATAATTCCCAATGCCAATGATGTTACTAAAAGAGAAAAATTTAACTTTTGTTGAATAAAAAAATGGTTATTCGTGCGTTTACTGATATAGGCCCCTATTATGGATCCTAACCAATATAAACTAAAGACAAAGGCTATCTCATTTGCCTTTATATCTAAATCCTTACGAATAAGATCATTCGTCGCTCCAGGAAGAAATATAGGCGTTGATGTTACAATGGTTATAAAAGCGACATTTCCTGCCTGTAGAAATCCCTTTTTTGGTTTATAAAGCTTGGTTGTCATTTTGATATTAACTCCAGATTATCTACTTTTGTTGATAGACCTAAGCATGATCGAGCAATTGCATCAGATTCCATTAATGTAACTGAATTGACTCCCGGGCGTATCCCTGCTGCTGTTACCCAATGGACACCTTCAGTTGGAATACCAAAAACAAAACGATTTGGATTTGGGGTACCGTTGCTATTTACTAGTTTATTAGGGGGCTCTGTTACCGTAACCCCTCCTGTAACATATTCAGTACCGTCAGTATTCAGAATAGTAAATGGTTTGCATTGATTTGTTTTTAACAAATAAGCTAATAAGGGATCCTTACTTTTTAATAAATCAAACTCTGGTAAACGTGCCTCTACCAAAGCATTTACTTCTATTTTTTCATCAGGCAATACTGTGGAATAAGCTAAAAACTTGGAATTTTCAGTTTTTTCAACTTTTAAATCTGGTCCCAATAATTCCAAGACGCCGGATTCTAAAAGAGCAATCATTTCTTCAATTCGAGAAGCAGGAGGTCCAATAGATAAAAACGCATTGATAGGAGTATACCATTTTTTTACATGGTTTTCATAAGAGTCTCCAATCACCCCACCATGATTAACAAGTAATCTAACTTCATTTCTTAGATCTCTCATTACATCTAGTGCAGCTTTTAATGGTCCGGAAACATTTCCTTTTTTAGCCTCGATAAGGTCATTTTTTAGATAATCGATCAGCCACTCATTATACTCATCCTGATTATTAAAAGTTAAATTTTTATATGGAAATAAAAGCTTGTCCCAATTCCAATAATCAGCTTCTTCTATAGCATATGCTTTCAATATACTTCTTTCTTCTTCACTATTCCCAAATGCATTTTTGTATTCATTTATAAAACGTTCGGCTGTGCAATCACATTGGTCGGCTTTAAGCATGGTGGCATAGTACACAGTTTCCACTTCTTTGGCTACCAAAGGCCATATTTCATCGTAAAAATTAATTTTCTGTCCATTATCCACTTTTTTACGAAAATTTTCAATGACTTCCTCAGTAATGAACAAAGGATTATGTCGGATGGCTACGCCTTTTTCATTTTCACCACGAGCATGGTAAGGAATTCCACGTCTAGAACCTGCATAGAGTTTCGGTTCATTGCCTGATTTTTTATATTTTAATTTTCCATTTTCACGTGTAAAAGCTCCACCACGTCCTACTGTAAACAAAGCCATATAATCAAAAAAGTTTAATCCGAGTCCTCTTAATAGAACGGGTTCATTTTTATTGATGGAATTTAAATCAACATCTGCGGGATTGTTTGTTGGGATATATATAAGGTTGTTTTTATTAGCAAAATGAATAAGATCATTTTCTTCTTTTGACTCTTTTATATCTACATGTCCCAGAGCAAGAATCACTTTATCTATGATCAGAGGATTCACTTCATTTTCTAATAATAATACCTGTTTTCCTTCATTATTTTCGTCTAAAGATACGGCCTTAGTATTGTACAAGGAAATCTTTACATTGGTTGGTGCGTTTTCAATGACGTAATTAAACACCCACTTGAGATAGCATCCATAGAAAGCTCTCGTTGGATATGAATCTGGCTCAAGTCTTTTGGCTTCCTCAAAGATTGTACGATCATAATCTTTTTCAGAGCTAAAAAATGTGATCAAGCGTGCCCAATCATAAAGGCTTGGACCATCATTAATAGGTCCGCTGCAATCTACACTAGAATCTGTAAATAAGGTGATTTGAGAAGCAACCGTATTCATCAATAAGCACTTGGATTGATCGGTTCTCCATACCTTTCCTGCTCCAAATGAATAAGGGTCAACTACGCATATTTCAATGTCTTGTTCAAGTTTGTTTTCGGCAATATTACTAATTAATCGTTCTAACACAGATAAACCTCTTGGTCCTATACCTATAATAGCAATCTTTAAACGATCATTTGACATAAAAGCACCTCATCTTCGTCTTATTTACTATTTGTATTATGGAAATCAAAATATTCAGAATAAAATATGGGGGATTCAGTCAGACAAAGGTAATATTGCTACCCTTATCTCGTATTAAACTGGCAGTATGCGCCCCACCATACCTAAGAATGATGGGGTCCCAACTGCTAGTAAAAAACTCGATTAGTTCCGAAGCGCAGACATTGTCACAGAAAATAGTGATCTGGGCTTGTGTTCCTTTTACTATCAGTGGTGATGAAAAGAAAATCTATATCAATAGAAATTTCACTTTTCAATGCTAGGGAGGCGGATCCTTATGATATTGTCCGTCTATGGACGAATAGTTTATTTATATCATTGTCCATTTTGTCTACGGACGGTGATGGTTTCTCCAGCGATACCCCAATTATCTGTATTCACTTCATCAACAACAACTACTGTTGTATTGGGGTTTTTATCAAGCACATCTACTAATAATTGAGTTGCACCTTTAATCAGTAAGGCCTTTTTTTCTGGCGTAACATTTTCATTTGTAATTTTAATATTTACATATGGCATATTTATTCCCTCTTTCCCTGTAATTCTTCATAGTTTATAGGCTGATTTTCATTGCCTGTTTTTCTTTCAAATTGAATGCCGCTTAGCAGCAATAAGCCGCCGACTAAAACTACGCTGGAAGCTCCTATTAAAGCAGAATTATAGCTTTTGGTGTAGGATGATAAAACGCCAGCAATAGCTGGTCCAACCATTTGTCCTATAGCATAAATGGCAGTAAGATATCCTATGATCTTGCTGCTATTTGATGGGCTCATTTGACGGGCAAGTGTTGTGGCAAGTGTAGTAATCCCCATAAATGTAGCCCCAAATAATAAAGCACTTATGAATAAGCCATTTTTAGAGATTAGAAAAACAGGTAGTGCGATCCCAATCGATTGCAATAGCATTGCAACTATTAAAGATTTTATAAATCCCCATTTTTTTGCAAGAGATGACCAAATGATACATGAAGGAATTGCAGCCACTCCCACTACTAACCAAACTAGAGTAGCATTGCCATCAAAGCTGGATGTTTTCTCTGCAATGGATACGATAAAAGTGCCCGTGACAATATAACCTAATCCTTCTAGTCCATAAGCTATGATGAGCCAAGGAATCCACTTTGTGGGGGGAACCTGTATAGAAAGATCTTGTTGAGTTTTTGAAACAGCAATGGGAGAGTTATCTTTCAACCAAATCCATACGAAAAGAGTGAAAATGGCGCTTATGATGGCTAATCCTATCCATGCACCCTCCCATTTGAATGCACGATCTAAAGAGGGAATGATTAAACTGGTTAAAAAGATTCCTGTTCCTACTCCTCCATAGAAAAGTCCTGACCAGTTTGTCTTATTTTTAGCAGCAAGCTGATCTAGTACGATACTAGAGGCTAAAACAAAGACAAAAGAACTAGCTACACCTGAAAGAAAACGTAGTACATACCAAAGAAAATAAGAATGGAATATGCCCATACATGCAGTAGTGATAATACTAACGATTAGACTGAATCTTAAGGAGACCGCCCGATGATTTTTTAGTGGGATAACTCCTGCTAAAACGGCTCCCAATAAATATCCTGCATAATTACTGGTGGCCAGGTAACCAGCAACTGCATTTGAAAAAGAGAGGTCATTTTGCATCAACGGGAGAATAGGCGTATAAGCAAATCGGCCAATTCCCATTGCAATGACTAAAGACAATATCCCACCAATTAAAAAAAGAAATGGTTTTCTATCCAAATATTCACCTCCTTTAAAAATTTTACAAATCTATAATAGCCTTTTTTTGTTATATGGTATAATACATAAAACCGATACCTGCTATCAGTTATTTAGATAGCACAAAAAAAGGGGGCATTTCAGTGGATTTACAAGCTTTGAAAATTTTCAAATCTGTTGCAGAGCTTGGGAGTATTTCTCAGGCTGCACAAAAATTGAATTATGCTCAATCTAATATCACTACGCGTATTCAACAATTGGAAACATCATTTGAAACGACTCTATTTTTTCGACATCACCGAGGCGTTACCTTAACTGCTAAAGGGAAAGTATTATTAGCATATACAGAAAAAATATTTCGTCTTATAGATGAAACGAGCAAAGTGATGAAAGACCACCAAATACCAAGGGGCCCTCTCATTATCGGATCTATGGAAACGACTGCTGCTGTCCGATTACCATCCCTACTTTCAAAGTATCATCATGATTATCCGGAGGTAGAGCTCACATTAAAGACTGGACCTACTGAAGAAAACATCCAAGGGGTTTTGAGATATGAACTTGATGGGGCATTTGTAGCTGGTCCTGTTGAACATTCTCATCTTATCCAGCAGACAGTGGTAGAGGAAGAACTGGTACTTATAACCGATACCGTCCATCCCCCTTTGTCATCGATTAAAGATATTCAGAATCGAACTCTTCTAGTATTTCGTTCGGGCTGCTCTTATCGGGCCAAACTGGAGCAATGGCTACATCAGGAAGGGATAGTACCTAATAAGACGATGGAATTTGGTACATTGGAAGCGCTTCTTGGTTGTGTATCTGCTGGTCTTGGGATCAGCTTGCTGCCTTTTTCGACTGTTGAGCCATATGTCCAACATGAAAAGATCAGATATCATTCTATTCCAAGCATGTTTTCAACCGTAGAAACGGTATTTATTTATAGAAAAAATGAATTTATGAGTACAGCATTTATAAAATTATTAGATATGTTAAATGAAAACATGATGAAAAAATCGATTATCACTATTTAAAATTAGAATCAGGTATATTGGTTATCTAATTTTTCCTATTTGAATATAGATGATTCGCTGATTTCCGCTACGACTTGCTCGCTTTCCTGTGGGCGGGCGCTGAGCCGCTTCGGGGCAATAGGATGTTGGTCACGGAATCATTGCCACAGGACGTGGTGTTCTTAGATTCCGTTCCTTAAACCGCTTGTGCAGGGTCTAAAGCTTCTTCGCTTTTTCCACGGGACATTGAATTTACTTCCTGAATCCACACCGCACGAAAAAAATGCGTATGCATTTTCGAGGAGTCGAGCAAGCCGCAGCGAAGATCCATATAGATAGGAGTTAATTACAGGAAGTTTTTCACATTTATACGCACATATTTATTCTGATTTTTTTTCTAAATCAACATGCCTATATGAAGTTTCCTTTGTTAGGTTAAATTTTATGAGTTCGTGCTAGATCAACACGGACAAAAGTCAGTTGCTAGTAGAAATAATATCATCATCTGATTGTACGATCGGCAAAGTAGGATAGAAGGGAGTTATATTCATTGGCAGAAGGGCTGATTCATCATATTGAACTATACGTTTCTAATTTAAAGGATTCTGCTAATTTTTGGGGCTGGTTTTTAGAAAAATTGGGGTATGAACGTTTTCAACAATGGGACAAAGGACAAAGCTGGAAAATCGGAGACACGTATATTGTTTTTGTTCAAGTGGAAGAGAGGTTTATGGATATTCCTTATCATAGATGCAGAGTAGGCTTAAATCATTTAGCATTCCATGCACGTTCACGTCAACAAGTGGATGAGATGACAAATATGTTGAAGAAAAAAGGGGTAAAAATCCTTTATAGTGACCAGTATCCATTTGCTGGAGGAAGAGATCACTATGCAGTTTACTTTGAAGATCCAGATCGGATAAAAATCGAATTAGTAGCACCTTCACCTTAGATCGGATTTTCAAATGTGTTGATGAAGAAAAAATCTTATATTTTTCACTTTTAATCAACATATCTGATTTTTAAAAACCTTCATTTCACTATTCAGTATTTAAATAATAAAAATCCAAAAACATACTTGACCTATAAGAATTATATAATATAAAATACTATTAGTAGAATAATAATAAGCTGATTAGACAACTAAAGGCTTCCTGAATCTTTTGATTAGGAGGTCTTTTTTTATTTTCATCCAGCAACAAGCGTGTTGATTATCCGGTTTCCCATAAAATATAGTGTATTGCTCATTTCCGCTACGGCTTGCTCGCTTTCCTGCGGGCGAACGCTGAGGGCAACAGGATGTTGGTCACGGAATCGTTGCCACAGGACGTGGCGTTCTTAGATTCCGTTCCTTAAATGGCTGCGCTGTGGGGGTCTTAACTGTTCGCTTTTCCAGCGGGACATTGAATTAACTTCTTGAATCGGCATCGCACGAAGAAAATGTGCATGCATTTTCGAGGACTCAAGCAAGCCTTCGCTTCAATCTACATGAACGGGGCAAAAATACATGTTTTTTAGAATTGTGCTAAAATTATCACTTATTTTTTCCTAATCAACACGCCTGATTCAGCAAATATTTTTGGAGCGAAAGTAAAATGTTAGTCATAAAAAGATGCCATCTCAATAGATAATGAGATGAATATGAATCAATCAGTAGGTACCAAGCGCCCACTGAACTAAAGGAGGAATTTTAATGGACATTCTATGGTTTATGCCGACATCAGGTGATGGGCGATATATTGGTACGGAAAAAGGTAAACGTGAAGTCGATTATGGATATATGAAACAAATAGCGATTGCAGCAGATGAACGTGGATATGACGGTATATTAGTACCCACGGGAAAAACTTGTGAAGATGCTTGGGTGGTTGCTTCATCTCTTATACCATATACCAAAAAATTAAAATTTTTAGTTGCTTTACGACCAGGCCATATATCTCCAACAGTGGGGGCACGTATGACTGCGACATTCGATCGTTTGTCTGAAGGTCGCTTGCTCATCAATATAGTAACAGGTGGAGATCCAGTTGAGTTAGCAGGAGATGGACTTCATCTAGATCATGATGAACGTTATGAGCAAACGGCTGAGTTTTTAGATATTTGGAAAGGTGTGATGGCAGGTCAAAGTGTCGATTACAAAGGAAAATATTTTGATATCGATCAAGCATCCTTACTATATCCGGGTGTCCAAAAACCATATCCGCCGTTGTACTTTGGAGGGTCTTCAGAAATGGCCCATCATATTGCAGCGGAGCATATAGACGTTTATCTGACATGGGGAGAACCTCCTGAAAAAGTAAAGGAAAAGATTGCAGATGTTCGTGCAAGAGCACAAAAGATTGGCAGAAAGGTTCGTTTTGGTATTCGTTTGCATGTCATTGTTCGTGAAACAGAAGAAGAGGCTTGGCAAGCAGCAGAAAAATTAGCAGAGAACATTGAAGAAGACGCTATACAAGCAACACAGGCAGTTTTAACACGTCAGGATTCAGTTGGTCAGCAACGTATGACGGCATTGCATCAGGGTTCGAAGCGTTCACTAGAAGTAAGCCCAAATCTTTGGGCAGGCATCGGATTGGTGAGGTGGGGAGCAGGTACAGCACTAGTGGGAGATCCTGAAATCGTGGCTGAACGTATTCGTGAATATGAAGCACTTGGGATCGACACGGTAGTACTGTCCGGCTATCCACATCTAGAAGAGGCACATCGAGTAGCTGATCTATTATTCCCGTATTTAAAGAGATAAAGTGAACCTCCATCAGTGTGGGGTTTCTTCATCACCCACTGAAATAGAGGAACGGAAGTGAAAAACGCCACGTCCTGTGGCAACACCTGAGGGACCAACATCTTGTTGGCCCGAATCAATCGGACTTTAACGGGCAAGTGATCCCCCATCTATCTTTCTCGTTTCTCTCTCTAAATATTGTGATGGGGATATACTGCCCGTTAAAGCGGGATAAAGGAGTCATATGAAGATGTTTTTTCAAGAAATAGATATCCAACAACAGCAAAATGAATATTTTCCTTTATTGCAGCAACTGTATCCTTTTTTGATAAAAGAGGATTTTGAGGTTTTGATTGAACATATGCTTGATGGCGGGTATAAGCTGATTGGATTGTATGATCATAGCAAGTTAGTAGCAATTGCAGGAATTTCTATTGCGTTTAATTTATATGATGGGAAACATTTGTACTTATATGATTTAGTTTGTGATGAAAATTATCGGTCGAGAGGCTATGGAAAAAGAATGGTGGAATATTTAGAGCATACTGCGAATGAAGCAGAATGCAGTAGCATTGTTTTATGTTCAAAATTTGAGAGAGTCGATGCTATTCGTTTTTATACTGAAAAATTAGGATTTAAAAAAACAAAATACGTAATAGAGCGAAAACTTTAGAAAGTGGCGACAAGATGAGAGAAAGAAAATATCTAATAAAACTAGTTTCCTTAGTATCTATCTTTATCTTTTTCCTTATTTGGACATTGATTACACATTTTAAACTTGTAAGCCCAGTGTTTATTCCTTCTCCTATTTCGGTTTGGAAAGCTTTTGTCGATGTTGTACAAAATGGTTACAAGGGAAACTCGTTGTTTTCTCATGTTTTTGATAGTTTATATCGTTTATTTACAGCTTTTTTATTGGCACTTATAACAGCCATTCCATTGGGGTTGTTGAGCGGTTCAGTAAAGTGGATACGTGCGATATTAGATCCTTTTATCGAATTTTACCGACCATTACCGCCACTGGCCTATTACACACTGCTTGTTTTATGGCTAGGGATTGAGGATGTTTCAAAAATCGCATTACTTTATTTAGCAGCGTTTGCGCCACTTTATATTGCAGCGATGTCGAGTGTTCAAAAAATTCCACAGGACCGAGTCAGGGTTGCTTATTCACTTGGAGCAAATAAATGGAATCTATTTTCAAAAGTAATCTTTCCATCTACGTTACCAGATTTATTCACTGGCATTCGAACAGCAATTGGATTTACATACACAACATTGGTTGCTGCGGAAATGGTAGCTGCAACTACAGGCTTGGGATGGATGGTGCTTGATGCAAGTAAATTTTTAAAAAGCGATTATGTGATAATGGGCATCTTTATAATGGCTATTTTGGCAATGCTATTAGATGCAGTTGTCAGAAGCTTAGAGAAAAAATTAGTACCTTGGAAAGGGAAAGAATAGGAAGTGTTTTGATGAAAAAGAATATTTTCATAGTATTTATATTGGTGTTAGTGCTTGTTATGAGTGCTTGTTCAAACACAAAAAGTAGTAATGGCAACAAAGAGGGAAAAGAGAGTGGAACAGCAGATTATCCTGAAAAAGTGACAATTGGTTATCAAATCATTCCCAATGCGGAATTATTGGCGAAAGAACTTAAATTAGTAGAAAAAAAGTTTCCGAATACAAAAGTGAAATGGGTTCAATTCGAATCTGGCCGCGATGTAAATACAGCTATGGCTTCAGGCGATATTGATTTAGGGTTGGCAGGAACAGTCCCTGTTGTAACGGGGATTGCAACTAATTTACCATATCAAATATATTATATTCATGATGTGATAGGTGAAGCAGAATCATTAGTGGTGAAAAAAAATCTAAAGATTAAAAGCTTCGAAGATCTAAAGGGGAAACGTTTAGCAGTCCCATTTGGCTCTACAGCTCATTTTAGTTTACTAAAGGCTTTAGACAGTAATGGTATCAATCAAAATGAAGTGAAAATTTTAGATATGCAGCCACCAGATATTTTGGCTGCATGGAAACGTGGCGATATAGATGGAGCGTATATTTGGCATCCTACATTAGGCAAGATAGAAAATACAGATGGTCAAGTATTAACGACATCTAAAGCATTAGCGGATAAAGGAATTATCACAGCAGATCTTGGCATCGTTAACAAAAAATTCGCGCAAAATTATCCAAAATTTATAGCAGATTATAAAGATATTCTGGATCAAGCTATTGCAAAATATAAAGAAAATCCAAAAGAAGTAGCACAATCATTAACAACTATATTAGGTGTTGATGAAACTGAAATTTTAAATCAAATCAAAGGATTAATCTGGATCGATTCAAAAGAACAACAATCTTCAAAATACCTTGGCACAGAAGATAAAAAAGGAGATTTAGCAAAGGTTTTAGAAGATACAGGAAAATTCCTAGTAGACCAAAAAATAATTACATCAAATCCAAAACTATCAGCTTATCAAGAAGCTATTTATAGTGGAAAGTAATGAATGAGGGAGTGAATGGGCTTGGTGATTGCTCCATCTGAACAAACCAATGAAATGTCACGAAATAAAACATTGATTCAACTTCGCGATATACAGTTGGTGTATGGCGTAAAAAAATCAACTAGAACAGTGCTGGACCATATAAATTTAGATATTCAAAATGGCGAATTTGTTTGTGTACTGGGTCCTTCCGGTTGTGGTAAAACATCTCTTTTGAAAATCATCGCAGGATATGAAAAACAAACTGCTGGAAATATTCTTATCGATGAACAACCACATCCTGGACCAGGGCCCAATATCGGCGTAGTGTTTCAACATGCAAATTTGTTCCCATGGCTTACAGTTGAAAAAAATATCAGCTTCGGTTTAAAAATGAAGAAAATATCTAAAATTGAACGAAAAAAAATAGTAGAACAATATATTCAGATTGTCGGTTTAAAGGAAGCGGCGACCCTATTGCCTCATGAGCTATCCGGAGGAATGAAGCAAAGAGTTTCCATAGCTAGAGCACTCGCTCCTAATCCAAAAATTATTTTAATGGATGAACCTTTTGGTGCGCTTGATTCTATTACAAGGCAGTCATTGCAAAACGAATTGCGTCATATTTGGCAGCAAACGAATAAAACAATCTTTTTTATAACACATGATGTGGATGAAGCAATAACATTAGGAAGCCGAATAATTGTTTTGAATGGCAAGCCAGGCAGAATTGTATTAGATGAAAAAAATCCACTCGTTAGCAACGATGATATTGATTGCCGAGAACTAGATGGTTATAAAGAATTCAGACATAAACTTATTCTGAAACTTGAACAATAGATAAGGTTAGGATTTGGATATGTGAAGTAATTCTTAGAGAAAAATTTGGAAGATGAATTCAGAACCTTTTAAAAATGTCCAATAGCTCATTCTATTAACAAGTGTGTTAATTAGAAAAAATAGTGTGAAAATCGGCTAGCAATGAGACAATTATTCTTATAGATGGACTTTTGATGCGCTTGCTAAATTTCTCAAAATATATGGTTGATTTTTCTATATCTACACCAACATGATATAATCATAAAAAACAATCATGAAAAGAGCGGAGGCGTATGGAATGAACTGGGCAGAAGTTCGTCAACATTTTCCGAATCGTTGTGTCCTTGTGGAGGCTCTACAGGCTGAAACGAAGAGTAATCAGAGAAAGATAGAAGATATGTCAGTGATCGATGACTTTGATAATGGAAATGCCGCTTGGAAAGTTTATAAAAAATTACATGGTGATAATCAGAATCGTGAATTATATATTTTTCACACAAATAATGAAGAAACAACAGTAATTGAGCAATCTTCTATAGGAGTTCACCAAAATAATGAAGTTTATAATGGATGACGGATTACCCATAGTGTCTGCGGAAATTGCATATAATGACAGGAGAATGAGGTTTGATAATCTTTTGATCGATACTGGCTGTGCTTCTACTATTTTAGATACAGATTTAGTTGAGGAAATCGGTCTATTATTGGATCTTGAAAATGCCATAACAAGGAGAATGTACGGAATTGGAGGCACTGAAATTTGTATTGAACAAAATGTAGAGAGCCTTTGGATCAGTGATCTTGAATTGGAAGACTTTCCTATTCAACTAGGGGATATCCGGCATATGTATGGATTCGATGGAATCATTGGCAGTGATTTTTTTGTCAAACATCAGTTAATGATTGACTTTAAGAACATGGAAATTAAAAAGATCTAACAAAATTAATGGGCACGTATGAAAATTAAATTTTATAAGCACATGAAAAAGTTTCTTACGCGATATAAAGAGTCGATTTGGCATTGCTGAATTGACTTTTTTGATGTTTTTAAATGCTTACAACGATTTATATGTAACCTGACTTTACTGCTGACTCCTTGCTTTCATTATCTTGTGATGTTAAAATTTGATTGAATGATCAAAATAAAAAATGGTTAATCAAAAAGGAGATGTTTTTAAATGGAGCAGAAAGTAGATGGCTATAAAAACCTTCCTCGGTGGTTTCAATTGGTAATCCCAATCATCAACATGATTTTGGCAACAATAGCGGCTGCTTATATTAATAATCTTTTTGATCAAAAATCATTGGGGTTTGTACAATGGATGAGAATCGTAATATTTAGTATCATGATAATGCTGTTTTTAGGTTCCACAATTATTTATCTTTTTCATAAAGAATTATCTTGGAAATGGTTTGTTAGTGGTGTGACTTTATTGCCAATCCTATTGATACTTCAACTTGTAGTGCTATTGATTAAAGTCATTAAAACGTTTATTACTTCTATTTTCCAAGGAAGTCTTCCAAAACCACTTCAGCAGTTTATTGAAAATTATCCAAGTAAATTTGATGTAATTATTTTATCCCGCGTTAACGGGCAGTAAGACCCCCACCTCAAGTTTTAGAGAGAAATGAGAAAGATAGGGTGGGGAATCAACTGCCCGTAAAAGCCCGATTGGTTCAGCTAACCATCAGTGGGGGTTGAAGAAAACCCCACTGATGGAAGCTTCACTTTATCTGTTCTTTTTATTATTGGAATTGTGTGGATTATTGATAAACTAAAGAGGAGAAGGAAATAGCAGATAAACGGAGGAATTAATATGGGGGATCAACCATCCTTTATAGCAGAGGCAAGAAGAGAACAAATTATAAAAGCAACGATTGAAACACTCGATGAAATTGGATATGTCAATATAAGCCTTGCGAAGATTGCGAAGAAGGCAAAAGTCAGTACAGGTTTGATTTCGTATCATTTTAAAGATAAGGAAGATGTGATCAACCATACATTAACTTATCTATTAGAAAAACAATTTGAATATATCCAAAAGAGCGTTTCAACAAAGAAAAAAGCGTATGATCAATTGGTTGCTTTTATTGATGCTTCGGTCATTTATCAAGCCACCTATAAACAAAATAATGTTGCGCTGATCGAAATTATTTTTAATGCACGTACAGAAGACAATATTCCTTACTACAAATTGTCAGATGATGAGGAAGATCCATTATATATTTTTTTACAAGATATTTTACGTTATGGACAGGAAACAAAAGAATTTACGGATTTTGATGTGAAAAATGTTTCTGTTATGATACAAGGTGCTATCTCTGAAAGTATGTTGATGAATGATCAAAAATTGAATATACAATCTTATAAAAATGATTTAGCAAAAATGATCATGAAGGTAGTGAAATAAGTTAGTAGGTATGTTGAGAAGGAAAAAATTAGGATAGATGGTTTAAGAGTGATAGGGAAGGATCAACTAATAAAATCCTTTTTTGAAAATTTAGCTGAATCAATTTCATAAATCATTTTCCTCTTAAAAAAATACGAACATTTAATAATAACTAATTTTGATAGTTGTGAAGCGGAAGACGGCGACTCCTCGAAAATGCATGCGCATTTCCTTCGTGCGGTGTGAGTTCAAGGAGGCTTATTCAAAGTCCTACGGGAAAAGCTTGAGCTGAAAGCCCCGCAGGAACGTTTTAAGGGACAAAGCCTAAGTTCGCCACGTCCTGTGGCAACGGCTTCGGGATCAACGTCGTGTCGACCCGAGGAGATTGAAGCCAAGCCCGTGGAAAGCGCCGTCTGGAGCGGAACAAAAATTTCTGAATATTAATGTTCATGTTGATTTAAAATGTTCGTGTTTTTTTATCTGAATTTTGCATTATGAAATTGATTCAGATGTTAAAGATAAAAATATATAATATGAAGCTTTCCAAAATAGTATGAATACGGTGAATGAAAAAAAGATGGGGTTTTATGAAGCTTGGCATCCATTAATGAAGGGTGAGGGATAAGGTGAACCATACAAAGCATTATTTTTGGGCTGTTCAATTACCAGAAGACATAAAAGAAAATATGTATCGAGAGATGAAGAGGATTCAACCATTCTTTCCTTTTAAGAAGTGGGTATATATGAGTGATTATCATATCACTCTTGCTTTTCTTGGATCAATGGATGAACAGAGGCAGCATTTGGTTATCGATCTAGTTAGTAATGCGCTGAAAGATCAAAAGGCTTTTCAGCTGCAGATCCTAGGACTTCATATTTTTGGAAATACGAAATCACCGCGAATTTTTTGGAGTGCAGTCAATCATGAAAATAGTCTATTTCAGCTTCAAGGAATGGTTCATCAAAAATGCCAGGAAGCTGGATTCACATTGGAAACTCGTTCTTATCAGCCACATATTACATTAGCAAGAAATTGGATAGGAGATCAGGAATTTGATACGGCGTTATTAGAAAAATGGAATCCTTTTCGTGATCAGCCCTTATCGTTCTTAGCCAATAAAGTCGTATTATATAGAACAGATATCGATAAAATCCCAAAATATGAACCGATTGCAACGCTTTCTTTAAGGAGTTGATAAACTTTATTGAATCCGGATGAGGGAAAAACCCCTGATTTCTCTCTATTTTTAAAAAATATTCCATTAATTTAAGCCTTTAAATGAGTAATTGAAGACGTAAATATTCTCGTACGTGGATACAATTCTTTTTTCCGTGGATAGAAGAGTCACTTTCGTGGATAGAACCTCTTCTTCCGTGGATAAGGGGCCATTTCCCGTGGATAAAAGAGTATTTCCCATGGATTGGATTTTGAAGAGGAGTTTTTTAGAAGAGATTGAAAAGCTTGGACACGATTACGCTGAGTCGTAATTGATCAAGACCACTGAAAAAGTCGATTCATCTCCAAAAATATGATAAAATCAGCTTCTTTTAGCTCATAAAATGAAAGAAAAGATGGAATTTTTATCAATAAAGATAGCGAGGCAATAGTTTTTCAGTGGCCTATAATTGATCATAAGAAGATTTTACAATTTAGGTTTTGAACTCTTTTTCATATAAACAAAGGAGAAAGACGTCTAAAAAATGAAAGCATGCCATTTAATTTCGCATGTCTCTAATTTTTCAATGATTGATTTTTATTTCAGACAGGTCTTTTTACTTTATAAATAAATATGTATCCCATTTTATAATTTATAAATACACATGTACTATAGAAAAGTCGATGTTTTTCAACTCATCTTTAGGTTAGACGGATAGTTGTCTTTTTTTAAAGAACCAAAAACAACTTTCGATTAATAATACGATGAGTAGCGAGATGCCGAATAGTGGCATCATAATTCCGAGGATTATCATGATGAGGCCAAATCCTATAGAAACGCCCTTTGCTGTATTAGGAGGGGCAGAAAATTCCCCTTTCTTTTTACGGGATAGCCAAGTTTTGATTCCCCAGAAAATGACGAAGATAAAGGCAAGACATACAAGTAGGTTGATGACTTTATTTGGCCATCCAAATAAGTGACCTTCATGTAATGGAATTCCCCATGTAAACCATTTACCCAATAGACCATACTCATCGAAACCGACTTTGGAAATTAGTTTACCGCTATACTGATCGAAATAAGTGGTGATCTCATCATAAGGACTCACATCTAGTCCTGTTATACCCGTGTTACTTCCCCTAGCAACAGTATAAACGCCATCTTCGGTTGAAGGATAAATAATAGAATACGGTTTAGAAATTTTAGCATCTTCTACTTTTGTCATCAACTGTTGAACGCTAAGCCTATTGCTGTTAGTCATATCCATGCCAGACATACCATTATGGTGTGCATGTGCACCACTGCCATCAGAAGAAGTAGGTGCATCATTTTCACGAGTTGCCCAAGGGATTTCACTCATATTAGAAGTGGGTGGGTTTTGCTTTAATTCTGGGATACCAATAGAAGGATGCTCCTGTGCAGCCGAATAGATAAAATTCCCCATAAAAGCTGACCATGGTAGACCCGTGAAAATAATGATGATCATTGGGAGCGTAATAATTGTCCCAACAAGGGCATGCCATTTTTTATTTTTTTGATGATGGGATGCATTTTGTTTTTTCTTCCATGCCTTTCCTTTAAAAACCATGTAAACACCTGAAAATAGTAGGAATATAGCCCAACAAGCGGCCAATTCTACTAAATAATTGACGACTGTTCCACCAACAAATAAGGAACTATGAAAATTTCTCATAACATTCGAAAATGTATATTTTGCATTTTGACTTCCGACGATTTGATAATTGTCATCTAAGAATACATATTTTTCGTCGCCATTTCTGTCATCCATTGTTAAGCGTGTATTATAAGGGTCCTTAAGAACGATGACTTTCGATACGGAATAGCCTTTAAATTGCCCCTTGGCTTTTTCTATTCCTTCATCGATCGTCAATTTTTCAGTATGCGCACTCTTTCCAAAGAAATAATCATCATAAGCTTTATTTTCTACATTGGGATAAAACAAGTAGCCAATACCACTAAGTGTTAAAGTGAGCAATAGTGGTGTGATAAATAATGCGGCGTAAAAATGCCATCGCCAAAAACGATTGTATAATCCTTTGTTCATTTTTTCCTCCTAGACATTCAAAGATTTTTAGGGAATGATACTATTCTATAAAATGACTGTGAAGTTTGAATGAAGATATTAAAAAATTTTAGAAAAAAATGATCCCTATTGATAATTAGAAAAATAAATGAAACAAATTTGTTTATACATACGTAAATAAAGTGAAACTTCCCAAAATGGGGGACCCTTCATTCACGCTGTTGAAGCGATCACTTGTTTTTTACATCTCTATTTAGTGTTGCGGAGATTTTGCTGATTGTGAACGCTGAATGGACGAAATACGAATGTACTGGACTTGAAATAGAAAAGAATCATCAGAGAAGAATATGGATAGATCCAGTATCAGCAACTATTCACATGTATCTATTGGTTATAAACATACATACGATTTGATAAAGGAAAGGGATGATGAAGATCGATATTTATCTAAGTTTAATGGATAGCATATATCTATATATGTGTATATCTAGCTTCATCGTCCTTTGTGGGCTGTTGGTCTACATTGGTTTACTGATGAATAATGGGACTTTTTTAGGTGATATACAAGAACCTAAAGGTGAAGCACATTACGATGAATGCCCTGTTCATATTTCAAATTTATGGTTTGTGCCATTTCTTCACTGGATGATTAAATGTCATTATTTCTCGACTCTTCATGATGATAAACCGCATAGTGCCTTCTATTTTTAGATAATTACTAAAAATAGAAGGAGATTCGTATATGAAACAAATTGGATTTATCATTTTTTCGCTATTCATATCTATCGTATTATCTGGTTGTACAAATACAGATAGTGCGGATTCTAATATTTTCTTTCAATTATTTGTCATTCCTGTTGAACACATTATTCATTTTTTATCGGAAAACTTTCATGGAAGCTATGGATGGGCAATCATTGTAATTACTTGTGGTATTCGATTACTTCTAATGCCCTTTATGCTTCATCAAATGAAAAAGCAAAAAGAGATGCAAAAGCAAATGGTGCAAGTAAAACCGGCGTATGATTCTTTACAAGAAAAAATCAAAATGACGGATGACATGGACAAAAAGATGGAGTATCAGCAGGAATTGTTGAAGTTGTATATGAATAACATGCCTATTACTACCAGAGGGTGTTTACCTTTCTTGCTACAAACACCGCTTTTAATGGGTCTCTATTACGCCATTCGATATGATCAAACCATTGCATCACAGCCATTTTTATGGTTTAACTTAGGAACACCAGACATTGTTCTTACTTTGATCGCCTGTCTTCTGTATTATTTGCAATCTTATTTTTCTCTGCGAACCTTAAAAGAGAGTCAGCATAAGCAAATGAAATATATAGGATTTATCTCTCCTATAATGATTGGCTTTGTTAGTTTAAATAGTGCTTCAGCGCTCTCTTTATATTGGTCAACAAGTGCAGTACTTTTGATTGTGCAACAATTGATTGCTATCAAACTTTATTCTAAGCATGAAGTAGCAAATGAGGTTCAAAGCTGATGATAGATTGTTCGAGAAGTCTTTTTATAGGAGATGGATGCCTTTTCAATCAATCACCTGACAAGAGAAAGTTGGCAACCATTAAGAAAAAACGAGAAAACAATGGTTGTTTTCTTTGAAAGTGAAGCGGTAGGAGCAAAGCCTTTAGCAAACAAGGAGCACTAAGATACGCAACTGCTAATATCACTTGTAGTGGATTAGTTGTATTTCAAACGAGCCTAACAGAAAAATATATCCATAAAAGAGCGCGGAATGTTGTTAAATCAGTATTCTGTGCTCTATTTTTTAGGCCTCCGCATCCCAATGGATCAACAGCTCTCGAACGAACGAGGGAAAAACCGTGTGTTCCACTTGTTTCTAATTGAACCTTGAGTCAATCAACAGCTCTCAAACAAGGGAAAAAACTCTGATTGCTCTTTATTTTTGGAAAAAACTTCAAATGTTTGGAGTTCTAAATAAGCAATCGGTGACGTAAATATTCTCGTTCGTGGATACAATTCGTTTTTCCGTGGATAGGAGAAACAACTTCATGGATAGAATCTCTTTTTCCGTGGATAGAAGAGTCACTCTCGTGGATAAAGCCCCTTCCTCCGTGGATAGAAGATCATTCCCCATGGATAGAGTATTTCACGTGGATAGGATTCTGAAGAGGAGTTTTCGGGCAAGATCGAGAAGCTCCAGACGTAATTACACGAGGGCGTAATTGATCTTGAAGCATATTTAAGAAAGCAGGAGAATAACTTTAGCAATAGGTAGCGATTCCATTAAAGATTATTTTTATCAAAATGTGTAAGATCAAAGTTTGATAGAAGTGCTAAAATTAAATTAATCATAATTTGAAGGAGGACTGTTTATGCAAAAAATTGCAATTATTGGTGGAGGACCAGCAGGGTTGATGGCCGCAATCGATGGGGCAAAGAAAGGATTACATATAGATTTATATGATCAATACAATATTGGAGATCATATTCGATGTGCAGAAGGATTTTTTGATACATTAAATATACTAGGCGAACCAAAATATGGAGTTCGGTTCAAAGTAAAAGAAATAGAACTTGAAATCAAAAAAGACTATGTATTTCCATGTGATGAAAAAACAAATATTTGGATGATCGATAGACGCGAATGGCAAATTGGATTGGCGGCGGAAGCAAGAGACTTAGGTGTGCATATATATGAAAATTCGCCAGTTTCTAAAGAAAAACTAAAGGAACTTTCGTATGACTATGATTGGGTGATCGATAGTTCTGGGGTCCCATCTGTTACCTCAAAAGTATATAGGTTCAACCAATTTTATAAAGAAACATCAGGTATTACCGTTCAATATACCTTATTGGGGGATTTTAGTGATCGATATGGAAGTATAAAAGCAGCACTGGAAGAACATTATGATGGATATTATTGGATTTTCCCAAAATCAAATAACGAAGCAAATGTGGGATTGATCTTCTTTAGTGAGAATCATTTAAAACCATGGGAAGAGCTAGAACGGATCATTGAAAAAGAAGGATTATCTACTTACACAAAAACAAGAAAATTTGGTGGTATGTGTCCTGTTGTAAGACCTGAAAAATTAGTTTATGACAATATCATCTTAACGGGAGATGCAGCTGGTTTAGTTTCTGCATTACATGGTGGAGGAATTGATAATGCATGTATTTCTGGTCAATTAGCGATTCAATGTATTGCAGCTAACAATGTGGAAGCTTATGAAACAGAGATCGATCGGGTATTAGGCGATAAGTTAAAAGGTGAAAGGGATCTTGCGGATTTAGTGTATTCTATGAATCTAGGTGTATTAGACGGTATTGTAAAAATGGTGCGCCATACCAATAAATCAATTGGTGATTTTGGATTTTTAAATGGTCATGCAGGTGCATTTAAAAAGTTTGCCATTCTCAAAGGACTAATGCCAAAAGTATTTCAAAAGTAAGCATCTTGCGTGAGCATTGATTCATAAATGGTTTCCTTTCCATTTGAAATATAGATAATAGTTGATTTCATGTCTTAGGGTGTGTCAAATAGTAAACAAAGGACGCTTCTTTCAACATAAACGATCCATTTTTGTTCTCGCATTAACAATTCTATCACACCAACACTCAATAGGTAGGGGGATCAATTGTAACAGCTTGATGAATTCAATTCATGCATAGTGAGGGACGAAGGAAACCCTCACTGTATGTAAATTCATTTGATAAAAACTAAAAGAAACCATCTCCATTTGTTCAAAACAAAAGAGAGGTTTCTTTTTACAAAAGGGTAGAGAACTTATTCTATTTTTTTTAAGCCCTGTCCGTTCACGATCAATTGAATTCCTTCCTCACAATATCCGTAAGAACGCCAAGAACAGGTTTCACAGATTGTTTGAATATCTGAAGGGATAACAGATTTTTGAATGTGTAATTCAATATCCTTCCATCTTAAAACTTGACCAATTTTTAACCCTATCTTCTCCAGAATCACAGCATCCCTTTCATAGATGTTGGTATCTTGGCAATGATATTCCCCATTATTTGGATACTTTTCACATAATTGATCTGGTCCATTGACAAGCTGGACGAATGTCTCTGGGTTGACTCTCAAAGTTTGATATAAACGTGTCATATTTTCAGCATATTCTTTAGAATAGCCCATTCCCCGATAACCTAGAAGACAAAAAATATGATGTCCTCGCAACCTATACATAATTTTCCTCCTAGCTGAATCAGACATTTAGTTAACTAAATAAAATAATTGGTTAACCTATTATTTTTTATCATAACATATTGAATCAATAAAAAGTGACCGTTTCTAAAATTATCATGGAAGTGCCAAAAGAGTTTTAAAGTGAGTCAGCAACCACCACCCATGATACATACGAAATGATTCACAAAGTTATTAGAAATATAAACGAAAGAATGTGCTGCTTATGAAAATTGAAATTAAAAACCAATAGGATTTAATAAAAACGAGGCTAGGCGAGCGGTCCATAGTGAGAGTTCATCTGTACGGTATAACAACTGTGCTTGCCTTGTTATCAGCTGATAGGACTCTATTTTCCCCCTAATCAACACACTTGAAAATAGGAAAATGCTTGTAGGAACTCTAGATAGCCACATTCAAATATAATTATTTTTCCGTAAATCTATGAAGTCGCCTTATTAGGGATATCAAGTTAAGTTTTCTTCTAAAACGATATAAACCTCTCAGTGTAGGAGAATAGTTTAGTCAAATTTTTCTGCATTTCCATAAAAAGCTTCGTTCGCTATTTTAATAGATTCACTTGGACATCCTTCATAAGCATCTTCGAGATCATCGTAAAGTTTTTCTGGTACTGCAGTAGTGCCTTGATTATTATCTAATATGACATGAGAGTTTCCTTTGACATCGTGTCCAAAAATTTCAGGTGCAACATCATTGCATGCGCCACAGGCAATGCAGGTTTCTTTATTAACAATTGTATATTTCATGATTTTTCCTCCTAATTTTTATCTCGCGTTAACGGGCAGTAAGACCCCCACCTCAAGGTTTAGAGAGAAACGAGAAAGGATAGGTGAGGGTACAACTGCCTGTAAGGTATCGATTGGTTAATCAACACACATGGGAGATAAAGAATACCTTCTCTGTTAAATTTCACTAGCATCTATCATATTGTTTTTCCTTTCATTAAACTCGTGCTATGAAGTGCTTGCATATCTGCAGTGGGATCAATATAAACTTTTGCACTACTGACAGCGATAGGTGCTTCCCCAAATCCAGTTGCGATTAGCTTAATCTTGCCTTCATATGTGCAAATGTCTCCCGCTGCAAATATTCCTTCTATATTCGTCGCTAATCTGCTGTTGACAACGATTGAATTATTTTCAATTTCTAGTCCCCAATTTTTGATAGAGCCAAGGGAGGAAGCAAATCCATAATTGACGATCACAGCATCTGTATCGATGGTCATTTTCCTAGTTCCCCGCACCTCTTCAAGTACGACCTGTTCAATTTCATCTACTCCAATTAGTTCAACTGGAGCAAACGGTGTTACCACTTCAACTGTCGAATTTTTTAATTTTTCTACACTCTGTTCATGAGCGCGAAATGTTTCTCTCCTGTGTACTAATGTGACATGCTTAGCAATCGGCTCTAACATTAAAGCCCAGTCAACGGCTGAATCACCTCCACCAAAAATGACCACTTGTTGTCCTGCAAATTTGTTTAGGTCATCAATAAAGTAATACAGATTGCGACCTTCATATTTTTCTATTCCTTCAATCTGTAATTTTTTGGGTTTAAATGCACCATTGCCAGTTGTGATTATGATGGCTTTTGAATAATGAGCTTCAGTATTTGTCGTTAGCTGGAAAATACCATTAAATTGCTTTTCAATATGCTCAACAGATTGTTCCAGACAAATGGTAGGTGTAAATTGCTCCATTTGTGCTTTTAGATTATGGATAAGTTGTTGGGCACGGATTTTTGGGAAACCCGCAATATCATAAATATATTTTTCTGGATATAATGCCGATAATTGTCCGCCTAACTGTGGAAGACTTTCAATCATTTTTACTGATAGTTGTCTCATTCCAGCATAAAAAGCAGTGAACAATCCTATTGGTCCTCCTCCAATGATAGTGATATCAAAAACTTGATCCTTTCGTGACATTTGCACACGCTCCTTATCGGATATCTATTTTTTATTTTGGATCTGTTAACCATACTGTTATGATTCGTTTAGAATTTCATCTAGGATCTAGGCTATTTCCCCAAATTACCAAAAGGGAAATACAACAAATAGTTAAAAACTAAGGCAAAAAGTCCATTTAGATAAGTTCTTGGCAGAAATCAACGATATTTTATGCCAAAGCTTTGTTTTTATTTTTATGAATAGATCAGCAAGATTTGTATGATGAAAGTAATCTATAAGGACTACTCACTTGCTTTATATGGATTATTCTAATGAGGGAAAATGAAAATACCGTGAAATTCATTCAATAATGTGGAAATAAAAAATACATTAATCATTTACATAAAGTGGTTGTGCGAGAAGGGCAAATAAAAATGCGGATAATGCAAACAGGCTTACCCCATGTTAACAGGCAGTAAGCCCACTTAAAGATGAAAGAGAAAAGCAGGAGCAGAAGTAGGGGGATAATGAACCCCCCTACTGCGGGGAGATTCACTTTATCCTAAATGGAAGAATCGTTTCGCATTTTCAGTAGAATGTTTTGCTACTTCTTCTGGGGAAACGCCCATATATTTCGCTATTTCAGTTACAATATGCGGAAGATAGGCAGGTTCATTTCTTCTATGTTTGGGTTTTGGTTGCAATGTTCGAGGAATTAAATAAGGGGCATCTGTTTCAACCATTAGTCGATCAAGCGGAATGTATTGTACAGCTTCTTGTAGTTCTTTCCCTCTTCTTTCATCACAGATCCAACCGGTAATACCGATATAAAAGCCCATTTCTATTAATTCTTTTACTTCAGTTTTATCTCCTGTAAAACAATGGACAATTGATTTTTCAATTTGATCTTGATGATTTTTCATCATATCAACAAAGCGAGCATGAGCATCTCGAACATGTAAAAAGAGAGGCATGTCCATTTCTTTTGCTAAATCTAGTTGTGCTTCAAAACATTGTTCTTGGATGGTTTGAGGAGAGAACATTCGATTAAAGTCTAGTCCGCATTCCCCAATAGCTACGACTTCCTCTTGTTTGGCTAGCTGCCGCAGTTCATTGATAGAACCCTGATAAAATTCACTAGCATCATGAGGATGTATTCCTGCTGTTGAAAAAAGTATGTGAGGATATTGCTTGGCAATTTGTAGCCCCTCTCTACTTCCTTTTGCATTCGAACCTGTAACAATCATTTGACCAACATTGTTTTGAATGGCTCTTTCAACGACCTCTGCTCGATCTGTTGTAAATTGTTTATCTGTTAAATTAAGACCAATATCTATGAATGACTGCATCTAAATTTCCTCCTAATAGTTCTCTTAGATGATCTCTCTCTATTTTAGTGAATTACATCGAGTGTGTATACCAATCGTAATTAAATAGACTTTTTCATGGAAGGCCTTGTTTCAATCTCTGTGATTCATTCTATTTTAAAGGTGGACGGCTTTTGCGAGTATAGTTAGAGCTTTTAGTTTGCCAATGATTTTTCTCCTGTTGCTTCGTTTCTAAAGTAGAAAAAATGATGTGTTTATCCCGCTTTAACGGGCAGTATGAACCCCGCCTTGAGGTTTAGAGAGAAACGAGAAAGATAGGTGGGGGATCAACTGCCCGTAAAAGTCCGATTGGTTCGGGCGGGCAGGATGTTGGTCACTCAGGTGTTGCTACAGGACGTGGCGCTTTTAACCTGAGTTCCTCTATTTCTATGGGGGATGAAGAAAACCCCCACTGATGGAGTTTCACTTTATATGAATAAATGAACGTGACATATCCCCTATGGGGGGGTATATTGGGAGAAGGAGGTATCAAAAATGACTGAAAAACATTCACATCAAAAACATATCCATAAATATCGTAAAGATGTTCAAAATCGATTGTCCATTATTGAAGGTCATGTCAGAGGGGTCAAGCAAATGGTTTCGGATGAGCGAGATTGTCCTGATATTCTTATACAAATCGCTGCGATTAGAAAGGCTTTGGATAATGCAGCAAAAATTATATTTGCAGACCATATGGAAACATGTCTTGTCGATGCTGTCCATGAAGGAAACGAAAAAGAAGTGATTGAGGATATGAAAAAAGCCTTAGATAGCTTTATACGTTAACGGAAGGAAGCAAAATATGGACGAGACCTTAGTACGGGAGAATCTAACAACAAGGCAAAAAATAGTAGTGATTTTAACACTAGCTGTGCCAGCTATAATCGAAAATATATTACAAACAGTTGTAGGCTTCGTAGACACATTATTTGTATCAAAATTAGGTTTAAATGAAGTGACTGCTGTAGGAGCAGCAAATGCGATTTTGGCAGTATACATAGCTATTTTTATGGCTTTAGGTGTAGGTGCTTCTTCCATAATCGCAAGAAATATAGGAGCAGGAGATTTTGAAAAAGCCAAGTTGATTGCACGACAATCTTCTATTTTATCAGGGATATTTGGTATTCTATTTGGGATCATTACTTTCTTTTTTAGTGAGCCATTACTGCGTTTAATGGGAGCTGAATCGAAAGTTTTAGCAGATGGAATCACCTATTTTCGTATCGTTGCGATACCATCTATTTTTATTTCTCTTATGTTTATTTTCGGGAGTATTTTACGAGCTTCTGGAGATACAAAAACACCGATGAAAGTGAGTTGGTGGATCAATCTTATCCATATTGGATTAGACTATGTATTGATATTTGGCGTATTTCACTTTAAAGGGTTAGGAGTAGTTGGTGCGGCATGGGCTACAGTGGTAGTCAGAGTTATTGGAACATTCGTGTTATACTCTTCTATTAAAAAATCAAAAGTTTCTTTTTCCTTATTTAAGGGTTTAACGAAGGAAGGGATGTCTTCAATACTTAAAATATCGACTCCGACAGCTATTGAAAGACTTATCATGCGACTTGGGCAAGTTCTTTATTTTGGACTTATTGTAAAAATAGGAGCAGATACTTATGCAGCTCATTCCATTGCAGGCAACATTGAAACTTTTTCCTATATGCCTGGTTATGGACTTGCCATAGCTGCCACAACACTTGTAGGACAATACGTTGGCGCTAAAAAAATGAAGGAAGCCTATCATTATGGAATGATGACGACTGTCATTGCCATTTTATTTATGTTTTTGATAGGAATCTTCTTCTTCTTTTTATCTCCATGGTTCGCTTCTTGGTTTACTACAGATGAAAGAGCTATAAATATGGTCGTCACAGCTTTAAGAATCGATGCATTTGCTCAACCTGCTTTAGCTATAGGTTTAGTATTAGCTGGGGCATTGCAAGGTTCTGGCGACACGAAAAGTCCAATGTACAGTACAGCCATTGGGATGTGGGTTATTCGTGTTTTAGGCGTCTATTTTTTAGGAATTCAATTAGAAATGGGGATAGCTGGAGTATGGTTATCCATTGCTATAGATTTATATATACGAGCTCTTTTCCTTTTTTGGAGATATAAAGCCCATTTAAGAGATAAAGACTTGTTTCTAATAAAGAATGATGACATGTGTTAAAGTAAAAACATCAGATGTGTTGATTGTCCAATTTTATCCATAAGAATAGAGAAATTCATTGATTTCCAGATAGGGGCTTATAAATGCAAAATAACGATATATTAATTAGATTGAGATATGCCTTAGATATTAGAGATAAAGATATGGTCGAGATTTTTAAACTTGGTGGGGTAGAAGTTACAAGAGACGAAATGCGAAAGATTCTTACAAAATCAAAAGATACATATGAAGATGAGGTTGATGTAGAAGAATCTGAGGATCATATTAAATGCAATGATGAAATGCTTGAGTCTTTTTTAAATGGTTTTATTACTTTTAAAAGAGGACCACAACCACCTAGACAAGAACAATCTAAAAGTGAGAGTACATCGGAATATAGCAAGGACCATATCAATAATATGCTTCTAAAAAAATTAAAAGTAGCTCTTCAATTGAAAACGGAAGATATGCTAGATATTCTTGATGACGGAGGAATTATTGTTTCAAAAGGTGAATTAGGTGCTATCCTTAGAAAACCTGGTCATCGAAATTATAAAGAATGTGGCGATAATTTTGCACGTAAATTTTTAAAAGGATTGGTTGCAAGATATAGAGGATAAGCCAAGCGAACGATTAAAAAATCAAAAACATCTTTTTTTCTGAAAGGGATTTTTGCTTTTTAGACGATCCTAATAGGAACAGGGAGGAACTGCTGATGGAAATTGGTATCACAACTTTTGTAGAAACAACACCAGATGTGTCAACGGGTGAAGTGAAAAGTCATGCGGAACGTATACGTGAAGTAGTAGAAGAAATTGTACTAGCTGATCAGGTAGGATTGGATGTCTTTGGGGTTGGGGAACATCATCGCGCTGATTATGCATGTTCTGCGCCTGCTGTTTTACTTGCAGCAGCTGCATCACAGACGCAACATATTCGATTGACGAGTGCTGTTTCTGTGTTGTCCTCTGATGACCCAGTGCGTGTCTATCAAGAGTTCGCAACGCTCGATGCGCTTTCGAATGGACGTGCTGAAATCATGGCAGGTCGAGGGTCATTTATCGAATCGTTTCCACTATTTGGTTATGATTTGCAAGATTATGACGAATTGTTCGATGAGAAATTAGATTTATTATTGAAAATTAGAGAATCTGAAAAAATAACTTGGAATGGAAAGCATCGTCCGTCTATCGATAATCGGGGCGTGTATCCTCGTGCTACCCAAAATCCTTTACCAGTATGGATTGCGAGTGGAGGAACACCTCAATCAGCGATACGGGCAGGCTTTCTCGGATTGCCGCTCGTTTTAGCGATTATTGGTGGAAGTCCATTGCATTTTGAAAATGTCATTCATTTATATAAAAAAGCAGCAAAACAGGCGGGACACGATGTTTCAAAATTAAAGATTGCTTCGCATTCTCATGGCTTTATAGCTGAAACGACAGCGATAGCCAAAGAAAAATTTTACCCATCAACAGCACAGGCAATGAATGTTTTAGCGAGAGAACGCGGTTGGGGACCTTACACGCGCCAAACCTTTGACGAAGCAAGCAGTCTGGAAGGCGCTTTATATGTAGGAGACGTAGCAACTGTAGCAGAAAAAATTATTTTTCTTCGTAAAAACGTTGGGATCACGCGGTTCATGCTTCATGTACCAGTCGGTTCAATGCCTCATGAAGATGTGTTAGATGCAATTAAATTATTAGGTACAGAAGTCGCACCAATCGTAAAAGATGAAATCAATCGATGGGAAGCAGAAACAGAGGATACATTGTAGAAAATAGATTCTTGAATGTGATAGAATTCTTTTAGATAAAGATGATTTAAAAAAGGGTTGCTTGAAGGGCAATCTTTACACGTGAATGATCAAATAGAGCACGAAGAATGTTGTCAATCAACGTTCTTTGTGCTCTATTTTTGCTGTTTGAGCGATTTTCTTTAATGTTTTTCTTCCGCTTCTGCAATTGCTTTTGTTTGTTGAACAGTACCATGCGGATGTTGTACGGGTGCATAGATAGAATACAATTTAATAGGCTTATCACCTGTGTTCGTAAGATTATGCCATGTGCCAGCAGGTATGAAGAATGCAAACCCATCATATACTTCTCTTTGGAAATTTAAGTTGTCTTTATGATTTCCCATTTGGACAAGTCCTCGCCCCTCTTCAATCCGTATAAATTGATCGAGATGAGGGTGAATCTCCAAACCTATATCTTCTCCAACATTGATGCTCATCAATGTAAGCTGCAGATGGTTACCTGTCCATAAGGCAGTACGATACGTATTGTTTTGTTCAGTGGCTTTCTCTAAATCAACAACAAAAGGCTTTGGACCATGATCCTCTAAAGCAATTAAATGATCAGGTGATGCTGTGCCTCCAAATGGATGTGGGGCAAATTGATAAGAGTAGGGATTATTATAAAATGGAGTGAAGGAAGGATATCCATTATAATAACCTAAATTTTGCATGGCTTGCGAATAACAATAAGGACATGAATACGAACTATACATACATCCCATCCTTTACTTGGGCTTCTTCACTATTGTATTCGCTATCTTGGAAAATGTGATTCAAGTATTTGTAGGCATTATAAAAAGATCGCTAAAAAGTTAAAAGTATTTATTGCCATCAGCTATAAATGGAGAGATATGAACTTATCCCGCTTTAACGGGCAGTAAGACCCACATCTCAAGATTTAGAGAGAAACGAGAAAGACAGGTGGGGGATCAACTGCCGTATGCGTCCGATTGGTTCGGGCCAACAAGATGTTGGTCACAGGACGTGGTGCTTTTAACCTGAGTTCCTCTCCATCAGTGGGGGATGAAGAAACTCCCCACTGATGGAGAGGAACTTTATTTCTATTATATTTTATAACGACTTGATGAACGAAAAAATGACAATCCAACATATTCAAGAAATAAGTCGCAAATACCCATATTACGGATGCGTAGATATATTGGGAACTCTCCAACACTATCGGAATGCCCACAAATGTAGAAGGATTCTATTTTTTACCGTTGTAAATGGATTTACAAATATATATCAAGAAACATTGGTTTAGCAATGTATAGGAGATAAAAACAAATATACATTTACATTTTCGAAAATACATTTACTTTAAATTAATATTCTGTACACAGTAGGATAACAATTCACCTTTATGATAGGGTTGTAAGTTGGAATGAAGAGAAAAAAGATGGATTTAATAAAGGGAGGAAAAAAAAGTGAAGTTTTCAGGTTTAAAAATGTCAATGGTTGGATTAATCTTAGCAGGTGCTTTAGCTGGGTGTGGAAATGCTAAAGACAGTGATAGCACTACTTCTGGTTCTGATGACTCCAAAAAAACAGAGGCTTCAACAGAATTAACTGGAACAGTTACAGCTGCTGGATCGACTGCACTTCAACCTTTAGCTGAAGAAGCGGCAAATGAAATTCAAAGTTCTAATCCAGAACTTACAGTTACTGTACAAGGTGGGGGAAGCGGAACTGGTGTAAACCAAGTAGCCTCTGGCGCTGTCGATATCGGTAACTCTGATGTTCCTTCAGCAGATAAATTAGAAGATAAAACAAAAGCGGACAAGCTTGTTGATACGAAAGTAGCAGGGATTGCCTTTGCTATGGTAGTAAATAAAGATGTTAAAGTCGAATCTTTGACTGAAAAACAAATTCAAGATATCTTCTCAGGAAAAGTTAAAAACTGGAAAGATGTTGGAGGAAACGATGAAAAAATCAATGTTATTAATCGTCCAGCCTCTTCTGGTACTCGTGCAACATTCGAATCCATTCTTATGAAAGATGCTAAAATTGACGATAGCCTTGGAACAGCTCAAGATTCAAACGGTGCAGTCGAACAATCAGTTAACTCAACACCAGGTTCTATTAGTTACCTTGCAATGTCTTATTTAGTAGGAGACAAAAAGGATGCTTTAAAAGTTTTGAAGATTAACGATGTTGAACCAACTACTGAAAATGTTGCAGCAAATAAATATCCATTCTGGGCATATGAATATATGATTACTGATGGTGAACCTAAAGATGCTGTAAAAGGATTTATTGACTTTGTATCTGGTGAAGATTTTGCTGATACAGTGGAAAAAATGGGTTATATCCCAATGTCAGAATTAAAATAATCAGTTTTTGAATGAAAATAACGGATAAAAAGAAGAGGCGGGCGGGGCTACTGGCCAGCCTCTTCCTTTTATTTGTCAGTAAGGTGGTAATAAGATGAAGGGGCAGAAAAAATCGATCAATTATTTTGTAAATGAGTATATTGGCAAAACGATTGTAACCATTTGTGGGTTGCTCATTGTTGTTGCAACTATTTCAATTATTGCTTTTATTTGTGGTAAAGGTCTTCAATCATTCTTACATGGCAATATTTCACCGTGGGAGATGCTAACATCTACGGATTGGAGTCCAAATGATCCAAAGGATAAATCATATGGCGCATTGATTTTTATCGTTGGTTCTACTTTGGTATCGATTGGCGCTACATTAATCAGTACACCAATTGCACTTGGGATTGCTATATTCAATAATTATATTTCGCCGAAATTTGGCTCCACTTTTGTAAAGCCTGTTCTTGAATTATTTTTAGGTATCCCCTCTGTTGTTTATGGGTTTTTGGGGGTTACAATTCTTGTTCCATTTTTACGGAATCAATTGGGTGGAGTAGGCTTTAGTTTACTAGCAGGGATTATCGTGCTAAGTGTTATGATTCTACCTACTATAGCAAGTATTTCGGATGACGCGGTTAAAGGAGTTCCATTTGAGTTTTTGGAAGGTTCTTATGGCTTGGGTTCTACTCGTTGGCAGGCGATTCATCGTATCATTATCCCAGCTGCCAAAAATGGTATTTTAACTGCTATCGTATTAGGGTTGGCCAGAGCATTTGGTGAGGCATTAGCTGTTCAAATGGTTATCGGTAATACTGTCAAATTACCAGATAGTTTGTATAGTCCAACTTCTACTTTAACAGGAATACTAACTATGGACATGTCTAATACCCTAAATGGTACAGCATGGAATGATGCTCTATGGAGTTTAGCAATGATCTTATTGATCATTTCCTTCTTATTTATTTTAATCATTCGAATGATTGGTAAAAGGGGTATGCAAAATGAACAATAAAAAAAACCATAACAATCAAGCTCGGATTGTCAACAATGTCTGGACAGCTATCTTTTATGCAATAGCTATTTTAGTCATTGCCTTGTTAGTGTTTATAGCTGAAAAAATTATTACAATGGGATGGGGATTTTGGGATACTGATTTCCTTTTTGGAGCTCCTAGTAACACGATGGCAGGGGGCGGAATTGGACCACAATTATTCAATTCCTTCTATTTATTAGTTATTTCTCTAATCGTATCTTTCCCATTAGGATTGGGAGCTGGGATCTATCTATCTCAATATGCGAAAAAAGGAAGATTTTTAAACTTTGTACGACTTTGTATCGAAACAATGGCATCACTACCATCTATTGTTGTAGGGCTGTTTGGTTTGCTAGTTTTTGTAACATTAGCAGATTGGGGGTATACATTAGTAGGTGGTGCGTTAGTGCTGACTATTTTAAATCTCCCAAACTTAACGAGAATTTGTGAGATGGCGATTAGTTCGGTTTCAGCGAGTGTAAAGGAAGCAAGTCTTGGGTTGGGCGCAACTAAGTGGCAAACCATCACAAAAGTATTGATTCCTACTGCTATTCAGGAAATTATTACCGGTGTTATTTTAACTGCCGGAAGGATTTTTGGAGAAGCAGCAGCACTCATTTACACAGCTGGTTTAACGACTCCTACACTAAATGCGGCAGCTCCTCTTGATAGCCCTGTTAATCCTTTTAATATATTTAGACCTGCTGAAACTCTTGCTGTTCATATTTGGAAGTTAAACTCTGAAGGTATTGTTCCAGATGCTCGTGAAATTGCGACAAAATCAGCAGCGATATTAATTATCATGGTATTTGTATTTAATATTGCAGCACGTTTAATTGCTAAATTATTGGATAAACGCTTTAAAGGCTCGGTAGGCGCAAAACCAAAAAAGGTAAAAAGTAAACTAATAAGCTAACTTGTTACAAACATAAAATGCACTTTATTAGACTACTGTATCTCTAAATTTTAGGGGAAAGTAGTCTTTTTAGTAAGTGTTGTGGATAGCAGTTATCCCACTTTAACGGGCAGTAAGACCCCCACCCCCACTTCAAGATGTAGAGAGAAACGAGAAAGATAAGTGGGGGATCAACTGCCCGTAAAAGTCCGATTGGTTTAGCTAACCATCAGTGGGGGATGAAGAAAACCCCCACTGATGGAAGCTTCACTTTATTGGAAAGCGGGCAAGTCTTTGTTGCAATCAACGAATTTCCCTTTCTATGGATTAAATTGGATAATTAGCACATCTATTTTTTATGTTTAATAATAAAATGATACTAGCTTAATATTCGTGTGGTTAAATATGTTAAATGGAATTATTTGAACGTTCAATGACAAAAAGAAATAAAGTCGACTAATAAAAGAGGGAATTGAATCTATGTTAAAAATACATAAATTTAGCTTTCGAATAATGTTGATGGCTCCCATTATTTTAATTATTATTTTATCTTCTAGCATTATTGCATTTGTAAGTTACGATAAAAACAAGAATGTTATCATTCACTCTACTGAGCAGCAGATGCTTTCTTCAGCCGAAGTGATCAATCAAAAAATCACCATGTTAAAATCGACATCCACTGCAGAAGAATTTGATCATAAATTATCCTATGCACTAACTCAAAATAGAAGTAGTTTTAAGTCAGCGTCCTTAACGCCTATGCAATTTAAAATAACAAAGGAAGGAAAGGCTGAGCCCTTTAACCAATTTAAGAGTGAGATACCAAAACTTTCTTCTAGCTTTGCCAAGAAACTTTATCAACAAAAAAATGGAATCATACATGATAACGGGGTGACTTATGCCCTTTCTTTTCAAGTAGAACTAGATCAATCTGTATATGTCATTGCATTAAACGACCAAGAGTATTTAAAGCCTGTATATAGCTATAGAAATTTAATGATAGGTATTACGCTTTTTACGGTGCTAATCGCAAGCATTATCGGATTTATGTTGATCAGTAAAGTGACCAAACCAGTTCTTTCTTTAAAAAAATTAATGGATAAGATATCTCAAGGAGATTTACAAGCAAGGATAAAGATAGGTCAATCTAGTAAAGAAATCTATGCATTATCCACTGGGTTTAACCAGATGGCAGATCGACTTCAATCTTTAATGACTCATGTAGAATCGAGTGCAAAACAGGTAACGCAAACTTCTGATAGATTAAAAATCACTTCTTCAGAATCTAGACAGGCTATAGAACAAGTCTCTATAGCAATTGAAGAAGTAGCGAGTGGAACAGAAGTACAAGTTGAATCTGCGACACAAGCTTCAGGAAAAGTTTCTCATATCTCAACTAAAATGACTCATACTGGTCAATCTATTCATAGCGTCGAAAATTCAATAAATAGCGCATTACAAATAGCAAATTCAGGAAATCAGTTAGTGAATAATACGGTCGAGCAAATATCCTTAGTCGAAAAAACGGTTGAAAATACAGCTGAGATGCTGGAGTCATTACAGCTAAAATCAAAGGATATCGATCAAATTTTGAATTTAATAAGTGAAATATCCAGTCAAACCAATCTTCTATCATTAAATGCGGCAATTGAAGCTGCACGTGCAGGTGAACAGGGAAAAGGTTTTGCTGTTGTTGCACAAGAGGTTCGAAAACTCTCTGATCAATCAGAACAAGCAGTTATGCAAATAAAAGAAATAACCGATAAGATAAGAGAAGAAACAGATGATGTCGCGTTATCGATGAATCAAGGATTAAAAGTATTAAAAGAAGGCATTATAATGGTCAATCAAACCGAAGAATCTTTTGAAAACATTGTAAAAGCCGTTCAAAACGTCACGAACGAAACCAATGACGTTTCGTCTATCGTAGATAATGTAAGTGTAGAAACAAAGAATATGGTCGACCGAATGAAGGAAATCTCTTCGATTTCAGGACAATTCGCTGGAACAATGCAACAGATTTCAGCTGTCACTGAAGAACAATTAGCATCTATGGATAATGTTACAAATGAGGCACTTGCATTAAATCATTTGGCGAAGGGTCTGGAAGATATCATCAATGATTTTAAAGTATAAATATTTGAGATGTGTAAATATATTGATGTATTGATGCCTAAATTATTCTATGTTTTAGTGTGAGAAAAGGCGACATACGAAAATCCCCCATACAGGAATGAATGTATGGGGGATTTGTCATTTTTTATGACATATTGATAGGTTCGCTCCGTTAAGATTTTATAAAACAACTTCTTCTTTTTGATCTACTACTTTCAATACTTCTTGTAATGCACTCAATTCATCAGTGTTTAAAGGAAGAATCGGTAAGCGGACGCCGCCGACAGAAACTCCTTTTAAATTTAATGCTGCTTTAACAGGTGATGGATTTGGCGCTGCGAATAATCCTCTGAAAATAGGAAGAAGTCTACGATGTTCCTGTGCTGCTTCTTTCAATTTTCCATTTTTAAAGTTGTTCACCATTGCTTGCATTTCATTTCCAATGATGTGGGATGCTACTGAAATAACACCCGCACCACCGATTGATAATATTGGTAAAGTTAAACCATCATCACCACTATATAGTGAGAAATCTTCTGGTGTCTGTTCAATGATTTGTGCCATCGCATCCAAATTCCCACTTGCTTCTTTAATGGCAACGATGTTAGGAATTTGTGAAAGACGAACGACTGTATCCACAGCCATATTGATAACACTTCTTCCAGGGATATTGTATAAAACAATTGGAAGTGTAGTTGCTGCAGCAATTGTTTTAAAGTGTTGGTATAAGCCTTCTTGAGAAGGTTTGTTGTAATATGGAACAACCAGCATGATTGCGTCAACACCAGCATCTTCAGCTTGTTTTGTTAATTCGATTGAAGCTTTTGTATTATTTGAGCCCGTTCCAGCAATGATTGGTACTTTTCCATTGACTACTTTTACGACAAATTTAAATAATTCTACTTTTTCTTCTGCGGATAAGGTAGGAGATTCTCCAGTTGTACCAGCAACTACAATTCCATCCGTACCGTTTGAGATTAAATGATGAATTAAATTTTCTGTAGCGGGAAAGTCAATTTCCCCGTTTTGATCAAATGGCGTCACCATAGCGGTTAAAACTTGTCCAAAATTCATTACTTCTCCACATCCTTCATGATTTTTTTATCAACATAATAGAGGGAGAAGGGCAATTAGTAAGATAACGCAAAAAAGCAACAACGAGGCTACGTTGTTGCAGTAGAAACAAAATCATTTCTGTGCGTAGATAGCCCTCCATATAGTTTTCTACTACATGACAGTTCTGTATTTATTCAACAACAGAACCAGCTTTGAGAAGAATGAGATTCTCTCCACTTCGGCAAATTCCCCTTTCCACAATCATCGACGGATCTCATTATCCTCCAATTGTATACTGATGGTCTTTGCTCCTCTATCCTTACTTCAAAGAAATATTGAAATAAGTGAATATTTAAATTAAAGATATCGTAGCACTCCTTTAGAGTTTTTGCAATACCTTCATTGAAAGTTTTAGAAAGTGACCAAGATTTACGATTAATTTTTCAAATGGATTTGACGATTATTATATGATTACTCAAGATGTGAAGCTGGAAGAATTACAGTTACAAGAAGATGAAGTGCAAGCAGTAAAATGGGTAAACAAAGAAGAACTACACCAAATGGTTAAAAACAGGAAAATGATTCCTTATTATTTCTTAGATAAAATTTTTGAACTGAAAAATATATGGGGAAGTAGGATAACAGATATAGAATAGAAATTTTGCATAGCAGTCGTGTTGAGTAGGAGAAATAGGATGAATATTTGGTGTGATTCTAAAAAATTTTGCATTTTTGGTTCCATTTATATAGGGCTTGCTCAAGTCCTAGAAAATGCATGCTCAATTCCTTCGTACAGGTGTCAATTCCGATGAAGCAATTCAAATTCGTAAAGTATAAAAAGCTGTAATGAAAAATCAATACAGCTTTTTAATCTCTATAATAATTCATCTAAAAATGATTGGTGATTTATTTGATAAAATTGAATGCGTGGGACGACTTTTCCAGAAATTGAAACGGAAACTCGGGCATTTCTGTCATCCATGCGATACGTATATAAAGTACTAACGCCAGTAAGTCCGTTATAAGTAAAACATTTCTCATTATTTTTAAAACGATCATTAAAGGACAGAGAGGTGGGATTTGTCTTGATGAATCCACTTCCTAGTTCCTTTAGATAAGCTTCCTTTAATGTCCATATCGTTAACAAATAATCAAGAGCAGCGGGTCTATTTTGTATGGATCGAAATGAACTCAATTCATTTTCAGATAAAAAAATGATCTCTGAACCCTTTATCAATGGGAAAGGATGTAGATCTTCAATGTCTACTCCAATATTTCCATGGGTACTTATTCCTGTCAATATCCATTCTTTAGAATGAGAGATACTAATATCCCCAGCCCAGTTGACAGCTTTGGGTTTGCCGTAACGATTTTTGATGATCGTTATATTTTTTTCAAAATTTGTTTTAAAACAATATTTTAATTGTGTGATAGCTAGCAAAGAGCGCAATTGATCTTCTAGGTGTTTGTAGGCAAAGACTGACTTTCGCTCATCTATTGTACATTGATCCAAAAGGGCAGAAAAGCTTTGCTCGGCGATTGGAATGTATCTTGTCAGAGCTAACACAACCATATTTTGATGACCTTCCATTGTTCTAGAAAGCGAACTCTTTCCTTTTTAGAATTGGAAAATATCCGACATTTTCTCCATGTTGAACAAGCAGTGAAAGATAATTTTTCTTATCAAAGGAAATTCCGCTCGTATAATTTTGTGTTTGTGTGCAGTCCCAGCGGAGCAATGAATCCTTTACACCCTCTCCCTCTAAGATACTTACGGCTAATTGAAGGTCTTCCTTACTTAAACCTTTTTCTGGTAAGAATAAATCGGAGAAGGATTTCTTATCGACCAAGTCTATTTCATAACCAAGCTCTTTCAGATGGTTCATAAACTGAACAAATGATATTGGTTTAGGATCAACGATATGGAATGTTCTTCTGATCGTTTCATGATTCATAGCTATCTCCACAATGGATCTACTAGCAAGATCTACTGGTGTAAGATCAATCAGAGAAGTGAATTTAGGCATTTTTTCTAGTGTCATGGCTGCTTTTAACATGCGATAGAATGCATTGGCATTGATATTCTTTTGGAATTTTCCAGTGACAGAGTGACCAGTTAGATTTCCCATTCGGCAAACCGTTGCTAATGCACCTTTTTCCATAGCATCATAAACTAGTTTTTCAGCTTCAAATTTGCTACTTGTATAAACATTTTCAAGGGCATGAGAAAAATTTGTAGGTTTAGTATTGATATACTCTTCCCATAAGTTTGAATGTGCTAAATCATCAGGAATACCAATTGTAGAAATATAAATAAATCGAATGCTCTTATTTTCTTCAATAAGCTTTAATAATGCTTCCGTTCCATTCACATTGGTATGATTAAAATGACTTTCATCCCCAAAATGTCTTACATCAGCAGCACAGTGAATCACCATGTCTAGGTGAACTATTAGTTCTTTTCTTGTTTTGGCGCCAAGTCCCAAAGCATTTTTTGAAAGATCCCCGATAATCGGATAAATGCGTGATAGCCAAGATTTTGGGTAATCATCGAAATAATAATTTAATGTTTCTTCTAATCTTGTTTTTGCTTCTTCTATACTTTTCGCTCTAGTTAAACAAAAAATTTGGGCCGTTGTATTTTTTAATAAATCATATAAAATATGGCTACCTAGGAAACCTGTAGCTCCTGTTAAAAGTATAGTATTGATCTTTGCTTTCATTTGTTGAGAACAGTCAACAAGAGGTTTTGTGTAAATTGGATGTTCGATGAGATTGCTTTTAACTAGCATCCCTTCATCGTTGGCATGTCCATCATGAATAGCTGTATCCGTTAAAATAAATTGAGCTATTTTTTCAATTGATCTGTATTGGTAGAAGTCTTGAATACTGATGTTAGGATAATTTGGTTTTAATTTCACTAAAACATTTAACACTTTCAAAGAATTTAATCCATTTGTAAACAAATCCTCTGTCGTATCGATTTTTTTTATCTCCAATTCATCACATATCGCCTGCGCCAGTATACGTTCTGTTTCATTTCTTGGCTCAATGATATTGGCAGATTGAAGTTGATCATAATCAAGGATTGCTAGAAGCTTTCTGTCTATCTTTCCAGTTGGAGCAATAGGCATTTCTTCTAGTTGGATAAAATAGCTTGGAATCATGTAATCTGGTAGTGTATTTTTTAGTTCTTGAAAGATTGTACTCTTATCTATTGTTGTGTTTGTTTTAGAAGTATAAAAGGCAAATAATTCTTTTTCCTGATTCTTTACTTGTTTTGGTATAACAGCAACTTCTTTTAAAAATGGAATCTTCAACATTTTATCTTCAATTTCACCAATTTCAACTCTATGTCCTCGAATCTTCACTTGATGATCGTTTCTTCCAACAAATTCTATATTGCCATTATCTAATAATCGAACGATATCTCCTGTTTTATAAAGTTTTGTATCTTTTTTAGTTGGATGATCGATGAATGCTTGGGCTGTTTTTTCTGGTTTGTGAAGATAGCCGACTGATAACCCAGGCCCTTCTATTAAAAGTTCTCCAGATTCATTTGTTTTACACATTTCCCCCGATTCATTCACAATATATAGATGAAAATCTTGAATCGGTTTCCCTATTGGTACATTTGCCATATCTTCCGGCCATTTTCCTTCAATATCATAGAAGGATGCCATGACAGTTGTTTCAGTAGGTCCATAGAAATTGCTTATTTTGATGGAGTAACCAAATTTTTGTTGCCAAAGTCGGACCATCTCGCCAGTCAGAGCTTCACCCGCAAGTGCAATCACTTTTAGAGAAGATAGTTTTGGTAAATCTTCTTCTTTCAATAAAATCGTCATATTACGGAAATAAGCAGTTGGCAATATCATATTGGTGATCTGCTCGTCAGAAATTTCATCGATCAAACGAATAGGATCCTTTCTAGAATCCTCAGATAAAATATGTAAACGAACGCCATTTAAAAGGGCTTGGAAAATATCGATGATAGATGCATCAAAGCTAAAGGAAGCAAATTCAGAAATAACAGTAGCGTCATTAAAACGATAATGTTCTCCAAGCCATTCTGCCAAGTTTAGAACACCTTTATGTTTAATCAAAGTTCCTTTTGGATTTCCTGTAGAGCCAGAAGTATAGATCACATAAGCTAGATCTGATTCATCTAGTTGAGAGCATTGGATATTTTGAGCGTTTGCTTCTATATGATCAACAGTATATACTTTTTTATCAAATCCGATATTTTTCAATTTTCCGTGATGAAGAGAATTTGTGATGACTAGTTTGCAGGATGTATCATCCATCATATATTGAATTCTTTCATCCGGGTAAGCTGGGTCGATTGGTACATAGACAGCACCTGTTTTCATAATGCCTAATAGACTAATGATTCCCTCAATGCTTCTATTGAGGAATACGCCCACAAAGTCTCCCTTTTGAATACCTTGTGCAATGAGATGGTGAGCAATATTGTTTGACAGCTCATTTAAGTCATTATAGGTCAAAGATTTATCTTTCATAGAAATGGCTGATTTTTTTGGTGAATCGCCTACAATTTCGTAAAATTTGTCAATAATCGTCATATGTACTTTTTTATTATTTGAAATCATACTTTATCCCTCTTTTTATTCGTGAAATTTTTAAGTCCATTTTATTGTATATTAGAAAAATTGTAAGACTATTTTATTATAAAAGAATACAAAATCACATGTAGTAATAGTATAATAGGTTTGCTGTTATTTTTAAAGAGTAAGGAGAAAAGTCATGAGAAAAAGTAAATCATTTGTTTTCAGAAATATTTCTATTTCAGTTGTCATTTCCATATTCATCGCTGTAGCCATTAGCCTTTCTAGTTACTTTGTTTTCTCAAGCATCTTAAAAGATGACATTACAAAAGAAGCAAAGAAAATTTCGACAACATGGGCTAAGGAATTGGATGTCGATATGATCCAAAAGGCAATGAAGGAAGATTCAGATTCAGAAGACCAACAAAAGTTAATGGAATTTTTTGATAATATTTCAAAAACCAATAACAAAGTTGCACAGGCTTATGTTTTTAGCTCAGACATTGTTGATGGAAATAAGACACCTCTAGTCAGTGCTCCAACTGGATTGATCAAGGCTTTAAAAGAAAGTGATGTCAATATAGGGGATCCTTATCCACAACCAGATGTCATTGTTTCAGCTATTAAAAAAATGAAACAAGAAAAAGCAATGGTTTCAACGAAAATTTATAATGATTCCATTGGTACATGGATTACAGAACTATATCCACTAAAAGATGAAAATGGTAAAATCTTTGCTTACTTTGGAGTGGATGTAAACGCAAGCTTATTCCATGAAAGTCAAGTGAAATTATTGCAAATGACACTATTTGTTTTCTTACCGGTCTTAATCTTAATCATCATTCTACAAGTGTTACATACAAAAAAATCATTTAGACCACTGGAAGAGTTGGTAAGAGGATTAAATGAAGTGGGTAATGGGAACTTCGATATCAATTTAAAGGTAGAAAAGGACGATGAATTTGGACAGATCGTCAAGCTCTTTAACAAAGTCATTCATAATATAGAGCAGCTTATATCTAAAGTGAAAGAAACTTCAGCTCACATTAACAACGCAACAACTGTTTTGCATCAAGGGGCACAGCAAACTGAAGAAGATTCTATCCAAATTACTCATGATATTGAGAATATGAACCAGGGAATGAATACTCAAAAGGAATCTATTTCTCATACGGTCATTGCAATAGATGGGGTGGCATCTTCCATCCAAATCATTGCTGGTAATTCTTCGGATGTTAGCAGTTCTTCTATAGAGATGAATGAAATAACAAAAGAAGGATCCAAATCAATCAATAATTTAGCTGAACAAATGGAAACGATTAATACATCGTTTAAAAAGACATCAAATGCAATCGTCCAACTTAAGGATCGCTCACAATCGATTCAAGATTTCCTTACAATTATTAGTTCCATTGCTGATCAAACAAACCTTCTTGCTTTAAATGCTGCAATTGAAGCAGCACGAGCTGGTGAAGCTGGTAAAGGATTCTCAGTTGTAGCAGAAGAGGTCAAGAAATTAGCAGAAGAGTCAAGAGGCTCTACAGAAATGATCGCTAAAATTATTGAAGAAATTCAAACTGACACAGATACTGCGGCTAAATTGATCGAGCTTGGAAATAAGGACATTGTTCAAGGTGTAAGTATTGTTCAAGATACCGGAAAAATCTTCGATAAGATTCAAACCTATACAAACGAAGTGGCAAAAGATATTTCAGAAGTATCAGCATCTGCTCAAGAAATTTCTGCAAATGCAGAAGAAATCACGGCTACTTCTCAAGAATTAGAGAATATTTCTTTCACCAACAAAACGATTTCTGATTCTATTAGTGAAAAAATGCAGGCTCAAGAGGAAAACGTTAATAATATGTTCAACGCTTCTAATAAGTTATTTGAACTTTCCGGTGAATTAGAAAAATTAGTAGAAATTCTTAAAGTAAAATAATGTTCTAAATAATAGAAGAAAAAACTGCAATGATCATGCATCATTGCAGTTTTTATCATTACATAAGAAAGGTAATTGGGTTATAAAACTTTTGATTTACTTAGCATATTTTCATTTTTCTATCATAATTTATTGGATAGTGGAGTATAGTGTTATGATAAAGTAGAATTGCCTATAAATGATGGCTTATCATTTTCTTTGAGCAATATATTGTGTAATGTTTTTTTTTGCTTTATTATAAATAAGCTGTATTTGCTTTTTTTAGAGCAAATTTTAACATTTTGCATATGTTTAGCCCACATAAACAGGCATAAGCTCCTTATTATAAGATTCAAGAAATACTGAAAAAATTAATTTCTCTCCAAAAACTTGATCATTTGGGTTCGTAAAAGGAAATAATAGATGAATCTTTATCGATAAAATGGGGATGTTATAGTTTTTCAGTACCTTAAGTAGAGGATAAATAGGAGATCGATTGCCTATAAAAGCCCAATTGATTCAATTAATATGCAGTATGCAGTGGGGAATGAGGATCCTCGCTGTGTGAAGTTTCACTTTATTTTATTCAGTTCAGATGAAACATTTACTATTTTTAAAGATTCAATTGACATCTTATGATGATATAGATGATCAATCATGTAGAGGGGGGAATGGAATTATGGAGAACAAGAATACATATATTCCATCAAAATTTAACGCATTGTCTAAAACGGATGATGGTGGCGTTATTTTATACAATAGTTATACAGGCGCCATTGTTGACTTTTTACCAGAAGAAAAAGAAGAGGTAATGGCCTCTTTGAAAAGAACAGGTACTAGTGAATTAAATACTGAAGTAAAAAAAGCTTTGTTTGATAATGGTTATTTAGTTCCGGGTCATGTGGACGAAAAGAAAAGAGCACAGTATTTGCACCAATCGATGCATCGTACAGATATGCTGCATCTAATCCTTATGACGACAGAACAATGTAATTTCCGTTGTACGTATTGTTACGAAACATTTGCTCGTGGAAAAATGACAGATGAAACAAAAAGTGGTGTAAAAGCATTAGTGAAGGAACGAGCTTCTACTTTAAATAATTTGCATATTAGCTGGTTTGGCGGTGAACCATTACTTGAATTGGGTATTATCGAGGAATTATCCAATACATTTATGCAAGAAGCAAAAGAAAACAAAATAGATTACTCTGCCGACATCGTAACAAATGGTTTCTTTTTAACAAAAGAAGTATTTGAAAAATTGCTATCATGGGAAGTGCGCCAATATATGGTAACAATCGATGGTGTTCAAGCAGTACATGATAGCCGTAGACATATGGCTGGTGGTCAAGGTACATTTGAGAGAATTGTTGAAAATCTAAAAGCTATTAGAGATGTAGATGGTCAATTTGATATGACTATCCGTGTCAACTTCGATGAAGACAATTTACGAGAAACAGGCGAATTGATCCAGTTCTTAAAAGACTATTTTGCTGATGACAAACGTTTTGGTCTATTCTTCCGTCCTGTGGGCAGATGGGGTGGAGAACATAATGATGAAATCCCTACTTGTACACATATCACAGCCAACAAAAAAATCTGGGAATTTACTGAAACAGCAATGGATGAAGGACTTAGCATGAGTAATATGATCACAGGTGCACTTATGCCAACAGCCTCTGTCTGCTATGCAGCAAAACCAAATGCGATGGTCATTGGCTCTGACGGGCAATTATATAAATGCACGACCGTATTAGATGAAGAAGTAAACCACGTGGGTCATATCCATGCAGATGGTACGATGGATCTTGACTATGATAAGATTGCTTCATGGGTAATGTCTGGAGAAGAAACCGATTCAGTCTGCCAATCTTGCTTCTATCGTCCAGTATGTCAAGGAAATCACTGTCCATGGTATCGAGTAGTATCTGGAGAAAGACCTTGTCCATCTGAAAAGAAAAATATTAAAAAAGTATTGAATCTTGTTTGGCGAAATAGCTTACAAAAAGAAACAGTCTAACTAGATTTCTATAGAAGAAGCTTCTCGACTAAATCCGATTAATGTTAAGATGAAATAGAAGGCTCTAGCTTTAAGCCAAAATGAGCAATTGGAAAGGGGGTGAGAGGAATGCGCGTTCTACGCCCTGCAACTTCTCCAGTATGCAAAGTGAAATCTGGAAGAATCATGAAATCAGTACCTGGTAACTTGAAATAGTTCTTGTCAACAAAGAAAAAACTCCTAGCAGTATATAACACTGTGTAGGAGTTTTTCTTTTAGTTTGATGTCCAAGACAAGGAGCGCTCTAATCTTTCATCGCTTCATAAACAACGAGCTTTCCATCCTTTAAAGCCGTTCCACCGTGAAAGTGGGAATGAAGGGTTATTAGATTTTTTAATGTATTTATTTTTTCTTCAGTGATTAATTCTCCAGACATTATGAGTGGGATTCCGGGAGGGTATGGGATCACCATTTCACCAGAGATTTTTCCAATGGCCTTATGTAAGGGTACTTGTTGTTTGATTGCCTGTTTCATATCAGAGTATGACATAGATAGTGATGTAATTTCTTCTAGAGCATTCCTCCAATTACAGTCGTTTATGGCTTCACCAATCTGGCCTTTCACAGCCTCTTTCATTTGATTGATCGTTTGTTTAAAAGGATAGTCTTCCTCTTTTTTTAATAGAGGCAATACAAATAGTACATTTTGAGAATCTGCTAATTCAGTATAAACACCTTTTGTTTCAAGTAATTTTTGTAACTCATAGCCACTAAGTCCGCATTTTGACTGGATCGTCAGTTTTAAAGGATCAAGCTCTCTGCCAACTGGAGGTTCTAATATTTCTATTTCAGGAATAGATGCTAATTGGGCTGTAAACTGAGCGATCTTTCTTATTAACGAATCTACATCCTGCTGAGAATATGAAGCTAAATAGGCTCTAGCTAGATCAAGTGAACCCATTATCGGATAGGAGGGGCTGCTCGATTGTAAGATATGCAAATATAATTCAACTTGTTTGATATCTATCAATGGACTATTGACATGTAAATAAGATCCCATTGTCATGGCTGGTAACGTTTTATGAGCAGAGTGCACAACTATATCTGCCCCAATAGCAAGTGAACTTTTGGGAAAGGGAGTTCCGATGATAAAGTGTGCGCCATGTGCTTCATCAACTAGAACAGGTATGTTTTTCTCATGAGCTAAAGCTATAATTGGGCTTATCTCTTCGGCAAGACCATAATAATTAGGATAAGTTAAAATAATTGCTTTCGTATCTGGATAGGCTATTAATGCTTCTTTCACAATTTTAAAATTTACCCCACTAGCTATCCCCCAGTTTTCGTGATATTGTGGAGCGATAAAAACGGGTTTGACATTGGCTAACATAAGCCCATGAAGAATCGATTGATGGCAGTTGCGCTGCACGAGGACGGTATCTCCTTCTTGACATGTGGCTAAAATCATTGTTAGATTTCCCACGGTCGATCCATTAACAAGAAAATAACTTTTTTTAGACTGATAGAAATCTGTGAGAAGTTCTTGTGCTTCAAGTATAGAGCCTTCTGGTGCATGCAAGTCGTCTAGCCCTGTCAATTCTGTAGCATCAATGGATAATAAAGATTGATAGAAGGGTTTTCCTTTTTCCAAAAAAATCTGTCCATTTTTATGACCTGGAACATGATAGGAAACTTTTTCTTTTTGTTGAAAATGTACTAAAGCATCGAATAAAGGTGTTTGTGATTGATTCATCGGTATCTTCCTTCAGTTGTGTATTCATTTTTTTATCCCGTTTTAACGGGCAGTAAGATCCCACCAAGGATTAAAGAGAAACGAGACAGGCGGGGGATGAAGAAAGCCTCCACTGATGGAAGAAGCCTCACTTTATTTTATCAAACAAAAGACTGCGAAGAGAAAATAAAATGGGAAAAAGAGCAAATAAACCATTAGAAAGAGCGAATAAAATAGAGAAAGGGGCAAATAAATCATTAAAAAGAGCAAATAAAGTAGGGAAAAGAGCAAATAATTTTATCTCTATATTAACTGGCAGTTAAAATCCCCACTGTATAAGACCTTGTATAATAACAGAATTGATTGATTTATCCCGCTTTAACGGGCAGTAAGACCCCCATCTCAAGATTTGGAGAGAAACGAGAAGATAGATGGGGGATGAACTGCCCGTAAAAGTCCGATTGGTTTAGCTAACCATCAGTGGGGGATGAAGAAAACCCCCACTGGTGGAAGCTTCACTTTAAGAAAGAGATCTTACTAATGATAATGGAGGATGTGATGAAATTGAAAAAAGCTGTGTTTTTAGATCGAGATGGCGTTATAAATGAAGTTTTAACAGAACGAGTGAAATTTGTAAATTCTCCAGAGGATCTTTACTTCTTACCAGGTGTCCCGGAGGCTATCCAAAAATTAAATGCTCATTTTGATTATCTATTTGTTGTGACCAATCAGGGGGGAGTTGGTCTAGGGTTTATGTCAGAAAGGCAACTTATTCACATACATCAATATATGATAGATGAATTAAAGAAAAACGGAGCGACTATCGATGAAGTGGCTTATTGTCCTCATAAACCAAGGGCAGGTTGTGCATGCCGCAAACCAAATAGCAAACTCATTGAAGATCTCGCTCAAAAATATCATGTGGATTTGACAAAGTCCTATATGGTAGGAGACACCGATAAAGATATTATTGCTGGTAAAAGGGCAGGTACGAAAGGTGTATTTTTAGGTGAAAATGATCCGCTTGCGGATGCCATATTTCCTGATTTATGGACTGCTGCTGATTGGATGATTGAGGATGCTGAAAAGAATAGCACGATTGAAGACATTTAAGAAAGTAATTATTGATGATTATATCAGCCATGTTTTGAAAATGATTGCTTAGATCAATTACTTCGCATAAAATGGATGTTCTTCATGAAAATTATTCTTAATAAACAGCTAGTTTTGCTTTTTTTAAAGCTAATATAAGATAGATTTTTTTCATCAAAATGGTGCTCAATCTAATCTTTTGACATAAAGTTTTTGGACGAATACGATAGAAGAAGTAAACAACTTCCAACTTAAAATTCTCTTAAGGAGCTGAGAAATGATGAATTTATTTGAAAGCTATACATTTTCAAATGGTATTTCTTTGAAAAATCGTGTTGTAATGGCACCGATGACGAATTATTCGAGTAATGCTGATGGTACAGTATCAGATTCAGAGGTAGCATACTATGCGCGTCGCTCAAAAGGTGTTGGTCTGGTTGTGACAGCTTGTACGCATATTACAGAAAATGGAAAAGGATTTCCAGGTCAATTTGCCGGATTTTCAGATCAATTTATTCCAAGTTTGAAACGAGTAGCGGACGCTATACATGAAGGCGGAGCAAAAGCAGTATTACAAATTTATCATGGCGGCAGACGTTCTATTCCTGAAGAAGTACCGAATGGTGAAATCGTTAGTGCTAGCGATGTCGCATTTCCAGGCAATGCGACGCCACGCCCTTTAACAATAGAAGAAATTAAAGAAATTGTTAAAGCATACGGTGAAACAACTCGTCGTGCGATTGAAGCTGGGTATGACGGTGTTGAAATTCACGGTGCAAATACGTATTTACTTCAACAATTTTTCTCAGGTTATACAAATCGACGTACCGATGAATATGGTGGTTCACTCGAAAATCGTATGCGTTTCCCATTAGAAGTTGTCGATGAAGTAAAAAAAGCTGCGGAAAAATATGCTAAGGAACCATTTATCGTTGGATATCGATTTTCTCCGGAAGAGGAAGAAGAAACTGGGATTACAATGGATCAAACAGTAAAGCTTATTGATGCTCTTGCAGGTAAGGAGTTAACCTATTTACATGTATCACAAGGAGAATTCTTCACAAAACCTCATCGTTTTAGTGGAGATAAAAATAAAACACGTGTTGAAATCTTGTTGGAGACGATTCATGGACGTACCCCGTTAATCGGTGTTGGCTCTATCTATTCATTAGAGGATGCTGAAAAAGCAAGTGAATCAGGAATCGATTTGCTCGCTCTAGGAAGAGAACTTTTAATCGAACCAGACTGGGTACAAAAAGCTGAAGCAGGAGATCACAATATCCCAACAAAAATAGATAAATCAAAACAAAAAGAACTGGTCATTCCAGATCCAATGTGGAAAATGCTACATAGACCTGGTTGGATTCCAGGAATGTAAAACGATAAAGTGAAACTTTCATCAGTGGGGTTTTTTCATCCACCATTGATGGAGAGGAACTCAGGTTAAAAGCGCCACGTCCTGTGGCAACATCTGAGGGACCAACCTCTTGTTGGCCCGAACCAATCGGGTGCATGCGGCAGTTGATTTCTTCCCTAACTCCTTTACTTTTGCTGAATTTTGAGGTGGGAGTACTACTGCTCGTTAAGGCGGGATAAAAATTGCATATTCAAATAAAGAATTGGAAACAATTAGATCATAGGTTCATCATCTATGATCTTTTTGTTCGGTTAATTTTTTAAGGTGAAAAATTTCTTTTTATGGTCTCCAATGATCCTAGTCATCAAATAATGGACACTTTCTTTGAGCGTATCAACTTTTGTATTCCTGTCAATACTAGCTACAAAGGAGGTGTTGTATGATGGCAAAGGATGTTCTTTGTGAAGTAAGCAATTGTACGTTTTGGAAAAATGGAAATCAATGTTCTGCTCATGAAATCTATGTAGTCAGCAATAGAGGGAATCAGGCCTCTACTACTGAAGAAACAGATTGTAAAACATTTGAACCAACAAAATAATTTTGCAATTATTATTAGGATAACCTTTTCGGGTTATCCTTTTATATCTATATTATTGATAATAATTATCATTTTCATACAAAAAATATTTTATTATTAATGACTTAATTGCTTTAGAAGTTGATTTATATGTTTAAATAGTATCCGATTTGACTTTAGAAAATAGCTTTCGATCCACGAGAAATGTTGCCCATCTATGGAAACTGCCCTTCGATCTACGAAAAAGTTGCCTATCCACGGAAACTGCCCCTCCATCCACGGGAAATATTGTCCAATCCATGGGGAATAACCTTCCATCCACGATAATTGCCATCCAATCCACGGAAAAATAAATTGTATCCACGCTTAGAACAATTTAGTTCATACATACAAGGAATCTACTTCCATATTTATTCTGTATTACAACAATGTCGAATATTGGCTAACTGTTTTAATTTACACCTTGACAGAATCCTTTATGAACATTAGAATAATAATCAATAAACATATCTTAAGAAGTAATTGATTATATAGAATGCTTTAGCAAAGCGTTATATACGAATATGATGATTTGAAAAAGTATGTCCATATACTAATATTACAGCTATTTCAAGGTGCTTCCATGCTATTGCTGGAAGACTGTTATAATAGGTAGGCTATTTAAATCCCAAACAATGGGCTAGTTAAAAGTAAACCGATAATTTCTAAATTCTAATGATGAAAGATCGTTAGAATGAGAGATTGTCGGTTTTTTATTTGATTAGATTGAAAATAACACTATTAAAAGAATTTTGATTTTACCTTTCATCAATTTCACAGGAGGAAGTTGAATGTTCAATTTATTAGGTTCCATTTCATGGTCGACAGTATTTTTTTTATTGTTAATGCTTTCCATATGCAGTGCTTTTATTATTTTAATCCCAAAAGTTCCTGTCAATTATGTCCATGTTCATATAGGTATCATTGCTTTATCGCCAATTGTTGCCTTCATGGCATTAGTTTTTAACAATGAGAATGTGATAATAGGGCCTTGGCATTTTGATTCTTTATCATGGCTATGGTCGACATTTGTTTTAACAATTGGACTCATTGTACAACGTTATTCAGTTCATTATTTACTGGGGGATCGATCTTATCGAAAATATTTTGCGCTTTTAACAGCTACAACAGTTGTAGATTCACTTGCCTGGCTAAGTGACGATCTGCGGTTGCTTTTGATCGGATGGGGTCTTACACTTCTAGGATTAACATTACTCATAGGATTAAGAAAAGAATGGAAAGTAGCTCGTCATGCTTCTAAAACTTCAGGGCGTTATTTTGTCATTAGTTGGGTGATCTTGCTGGTCGCAATTGTATGGATTGAACAAGTGACGGGACATTGGCAGTTATCTCAAGTCCTTCGTCAGGATAGTCTTTCACAATTCAACGCATGGGAAAAAACGGGTATCAATCTATTGTTACTCGTATCGACGATTATTCCAGCAGCACAATGGCCTTTCCAACGCTGGTTGTTAGACTCGGTTGTGGCACCGACACCTATATCTGCAATCATGCACGCGGGCATTGTCAATGCAGGTAGTATGATGCTGACACGCTTTGCACCCCTTTTCGATGGGAATTCAGTGCAAGTTGTTTTACTTGTATTGTCCAGTGTGTCCGTATTAGTCGGCACAGGAATTATGCTTGTACAAGTTGATTACAAACGCCAGCTTGTAGGTTCTACTATTGCACAAATGGGTTTTATGTTGATCGAATGCGCTTTAGGAGCCTATTTAGCGGCTATTACACATGCAGTGTTACATGGTTTGTTTAAATCAACATTATTCTTACAAGCTGGTTCTGCTGCTGGGCAACATGAACCGATCACATATAAGGTTCAGCCATCTTCATATGTATGGATGATGATTGGTGGAATTTTAGGGTTATTATTGGGCGTTGCCTTTTGGCTGACTTCTCCAACTGAAGGCTATCAATTAGTAAGCGCTTTAATATTAGGGTGGTCTGTAGTACTTGCTTGGATACAGCTTATTGCTTTTGGAACGGGTCATATTGGACGGATTACCGGGATTATTTTATTCATAGGAGCAGCCACTGTATTCCAAATGGTGCACATTACCTTTGAGCGGCTTTTGCAAAATGCGCTCCCAGTTGGAATCCAACAATCTATTTCAATGGGGATTCTACTCTTAGTCATCTTATTAGTAGCTAGCGTAATGGGAACATGGTTCATTCGTAAAAATTCAAAAATTTCATTGACCATTTATCTCTGGCTCATTCGATTAGGTGAACCAAAAAGAAATTTAGTAGAAAGTCATCCACAGTATCTAACACAATTACTATCTCGAGGAGGGAATGTACATTGAGCATGGCAACTACATTAAACTATGACAAAGAACCTGATGATTCTTATTGTGATATAAATGAATGGGTGAAATCAGCTAGTAAGGTAATCGTACCACTTGGACCTATTAACCAATTTGCAGCTCGAAGTCCTTGGGCAGGGTTAGAACAACAAACCTTTGAACAAGTAGCACGCCGACTGAAAGATAGTCGTGATGTTGACATATACCCAAATAATGCGTTATTAATAGATGCCTATGAAAAGGGAGAGATCGATAAACAGTTTTTAGAAGAGGGAATGAGAAAGTGGCTGGCTACACAGGCTTTAGATTTATCGAAAAATGTAGCAGAACAGTTTTGCCGCAATGCGCTGGCACTTGATCAGCAGCCTTTTCATCCTTCAGAAGGGCAGCACTTAAAAAAAGTAGCACAGGAACTGAGTCACTATCAATCGCAAATTCCTAATAATCATACGATTCATGCATATAAGCAATATGTAGAACAAGTGGGAAAAGGGGAGTTTGCGGATGAACTAAATCTTCATATCATCAAATGGTGTAAATTATATTTAGATGAGTCACAGGCAGTTTGGTCGATGCCTCACCGTGAAAAAGGATTTTATCAAGCTTGGAAGATGATGGTTCCATATGATCCAGCACTCAGCCATAGTATGCGCAAACAATTACAATCCTTGCCAGAGAATCCGGAACGTGCTTTAGTCAAAGGATTAATAGCATTAGAGATTCCTCCATCTGAAGCGCAAGATTATTTTGAAGCACATTTACTCTCATTACCGGGTTGGGCTGGAATGATGCTTTGGCGTTCCCAACAGTCTACTAAAGAGGAAAAGCTATTCTTAGAGTATTTAGCCGTTCGAATTTCGCTGGAATGTGCTTTGTTGCAACCATATTTACCTTTACCTAAGCTAAAAGCAGAAAAGCAAGGGCTAATAGAATCGTTGCTAACAAGATGGATGAAATGGGGAGATACGCCAATAGAAGATTGGGAGAATTTATCCCCTGAAGAAATAAAGGCTCGCTTGTTATTGGCCAATCGTTTTGATCGGTTTGTGCGCAGTCGGCTTTGGTTAGAAGCATGGGAAAAAACATATGAAGTTCATATAAAAGAAATGATGACATCCCCACAGCCTTCAATCGTTCAACCAACGATGCCAGTATTGGCGCAATTTGCTTTCTGTATTGACGTGCGTTCAGAACCTTTTCGTCGTCAACTAGAAAAAATAGGTCCTTTTGAAACATTTGGAACAGCTGGTTTTTTTGGATTGCCAATTGAAACGACAAAGCTTGGTAGTACACATAGTCATGACTCCTTACCAGTAATGTTCAAGCCTAAACACAAAGTCATCGAATCATCAACAGATGACGATTTAAAACAGTATAAACAACGTGAAAACACTATCCATTCAATAAGTCATACATTCAATAAATTGAAGCATAATATGCTAACCAATTTGTTATTGCCAGAGATTAGTGGTCCTTGGCTAAGTTTGCAAACATTGGCTCGCAGCTTTGTACCGCAAAAAACAGGTTATACGATGAGGAAATTGCGAAAAAAGTGGTCGCGTAAACCATCCACTAAACTTTCACTTGACCATATACACACGCTAGATTCAATATTGCCCGTAGGATTTTCTGAAAAAGAGCAAGTGTTTTATGCAAACCAAGCATTGAGAATGATGGGGCTAACAGAGCATTTTGCTCCCTTGGTCGTCATCTGCGGTCATAGTAGTCATAGCACAAACAATCCATATTCCTCAGCATTAGATTGTGGTGCATGTGGAGGGGCATCAAGTGGTTTTAACGCACGTGTTTTAGCAACTTTGTGCAATCTTCCAAAAGTAAGAGAGGCATTAGAAAAAGTAGGAATTGTGATACCAAAAGAAACCGTTTTTGTAGCGGCTGAGCATATTACGACACTTGATGAACTTCGTTTCATTTATGTTCCTGAACTTTCGGAAGCTGCACAACGATCATTGGAATGTGTACAAACAAAATTGTCAAAAGTTTGTGATGAAGCAAATGCAGAACGAATTGTACAGTTACCAACATTGCATTCGCATTATAAAAATTCCAAAGGTGAGGTGCAACGTTTGGCTGAGGACTGGAGTGAAGTGCGTCCAGAATGGGGATTGGCTCGTAATGCGGCTTTTATCATTGGAGAGCGGACACTTACGGCAGCATGTAATTTAGAGGGACGAGCATTTCTTCATAATTATCAGTGGAAAAATGACGACAATGGGGATATACTTGCTAAAATTATTGCTGGACCAGCCAAAGTTGCGCAATGGATTAACCTCCAATATTATGCGTCTACCGTTGCACCACATTATTATGGCAGTGGAAACAAAACGACTCAAACCATAACATCTGGTATTGGCGTGATGCAAGGTAACGCGAGTGATTTACTGTTTGGACTTCCATGGCAGTCAGTTATGCAATCAGACCAAGAGGCATATCACGAACCATTGCGTTTACTGGTAGTGATCCAAGCACCAAGAAAATATATTGAACGACTAATGGATCGTGATTCTGCTTTTCTTCAAAAAGTCCAAAACGGTTGGATCCGCTTAGCATCCATCGATGATGAGGGTCGCTGGGAAAGCTGGTCCTAGCTTTAATCATAATTGAATAATGAATGAATTTATGTTTGTTCATTAGTCACATTTAATTGAATAGGGGATGGAAATGATATTATGGATAAAACAAAAGGAAATATTGAATCAGAAATAAGTAAAGCATTAACTCACTGGGAAAAAACTTATTTAGGAAGAGGCTCGGTTTCTGTCAAATCAGATATCTTGCGAGACATGATTATTATTGTACTACGCGGAATTTTAACACCCGCTGAATATTCAGTATGTAAAAATAAAGAAGGATTGCTGTCCGTAAAAACACATCGGAATAGTTTAGTAGAATCAGGTTTAGAGGAACTCAAACAAATTATTCTAGATATAACGGGCGAAGAAGTGATCAGTTTTCATACGGATCTTAGTACAAAGACTGGAGAGCGTGTTATCCTTTTTAAGCTTTCAGAGGATTTGCAAAGTAAATTATCGTAGAAGGCTAGGATGATGTTTCAAAAGTATTTGTGAAATGGATTTAAAAGGGAGCTGTCCAAATAGATGAACAACTCCTCTTCATATATTTATCGATTACTGCGTTTTGCTTCTTTCGTTTGTCGCTCCCAAAGCAAAAGTGACGGATATGGATCAAATGCCCATTCAGTACGGCCATTGAATTTATAGATGCCGTAATGGAGATGTGGAGGAAATTTACCAGATGTACCCTCTTTACCATAGCCAGAACTGCCGACAAATCCGATTACTTTTCCAGGCTCTACGATATCTCCGATTTGAATGTCCTTGCTATAAGAAGATAAGTGAGCATAATAATGGTACGAATTATTTTGATCTCGTATGCCAATGCGCCATCCGCCGAACTGGTTCCAGCCTTTTGTTTCAACTACACCATAGGATGCGGACAACACGGGTGTGCCATAATCTGCAAAAACGTCTGTTCCTTCATGGATTCTTCTTCCTCCCCAACCACGGTTGGCTCCCCAAGTACCTTTGAAGCTATAGTTGTAGCTAAGTACTACTGGAAAAGAATGTTTATCCAAATCGATTGTGTTGAAATGCTTATATAGCTTTGCATTTGTCAAAATTTGATTGACCACTTTTTCACTTTTGTAGTATTCCCATAAAGCCGATTTAAAATCTTTTTCAGAAGGACCATATTGGCTTAGAAAATTTGCCATTGTAAACATCACATCATCATCATCATCTAAATTGGCAATTCCATCCTGATCACCATCAAGTCCCATTCCTCCGAAATAGTCAATGGTCGTTGGTGATGTATCCTGAGCCAAAGGATTGAAAGGACCCGCCCAATACTCTTCAGAAAATCGGATAGCAATTACACTATCACGTTTGGGAATATCGCGACGAACTGATTGTATATTACGTTCATATTGATCAATCGCAGCCAAAAAGTACCAAGGTACAAGTAAATCCTCAAATTGGACATAATAAGTCATTCGCTGCTTCAAAACTTCTTCCCTTGAGGGTTCTTCTTTCGCAGATGTATTCATGGAGAAAATAGTACTAAAAAACATGGTGAAGGCTAATAAAGGAATTAAATTTCGAACCAATTTACAAACACCCTCCTTTCGATCTTACTTAGAATAACCGAAATTTTATATTCCATGAGTACAGCTTATATATTTGATGATGCTAATGGAACAGGCGGCATCTATTCAAGCGTAAATCGCTATATAACTGGCTATAAACAAAATTTGCTATTGACGGAAATCATAAGGAGGAAGTCATACTGCCCGTTTATGCAGGATAAAAAACGGACAAAAAATTTTTTCAATAGCTTCAACCTATCTAAAAGGAACTGTTTGAGTGATTTTTATTGAAAGAAAATTCACCAAAAAAATAGTAATGGTTATCATTAATTCTTTAACTTCATACTATGTTATAAAACAGGCCTGAATGGAGGGAAAAACTATAGACATCTTAAATAAGTTTAAAAATTATCGTGAAGAAGAAAACAGGCTGAAATGGGAAGGAACTTTTGCTGAATATCTAGACATTATAAAAGAAAGACCAGAAGTAGCCCAAACAGCACATTCACGCGTGTACAATATGATAAAAAGCTCAGGATTAGAAGAAAGAGATGGAAAAAAATTATATCACTTTTTTGGAAAAGAAATATTTGGACTGGAATCAGCCATTGAAAGATTGGTAGAAGAATATTTTCATCCAGCAGCTAAAAGATTAGATGTTCGAAAACGTATTTTATTATTAATGGGACCTGTAAGTGGTGGGAAATCGACTATTGTCACTTTACTAAAAAGAGGATTGGAACAATATTCAAGAACAGATGAGGGAGCAGTTTATGCGATAAAGGGATGTCCCATGCATGAAGATCCACTTCATCTTATTCCTCACCACTTGCGCAATGATTTCTTCGAAGAGTTTGGTATTCGAATTGAAGGAAATTTATCACCATTGAATACAATGCGACTTGAGCAGGAATATGGCGGTCATATTGAAGATGTTCTAGTGGAACGAATTTTCTTCTCTGAAGATAAACGAGTGGGTATTGGAACATTCACACCATCCGATCCCAAATCTCAAGATATTGCTGATTTAACGGGAAGTATCGATTTTTCTACCATCGCAGAATTTGGTTCAGAATCAGATCCGCGTGCATACCGTTTTGATGGTGAGTTGAACAAAGCAAATCGAGGTATGATGGAATTCCAAGAAATGTTAAAACTAGATGAAAAATTCTTATGGAATCTTTTATCTTTAACACAAGAAGGAAATTTTAAAGCAGGGCGCTTTGCATTGATTAGTGCGGATGAACTGATCGTTGCTCATACGAATGAAACGGAATATCGTTCTTTCATCTCCAATAAAAAGAATGAGGCACTTCACTCAAGAATTATTGTCATGCCGATCCCGTATAATTTGAAAGTTAGCCAAGAGGAAAGAATTTACGAAAAAATGATTAAAGAAAGTGATATGAAGCATATCCATATTGCTCCACATGCGTTAACAACGGCCGCCATCTTCTCTGTCTTGACTCGACTTGAAATCCCGAAAAAGCAAGGGATTGATCTAGTCAAGAAAATGCGTCTTTATGATGGAGAAAGTGTTGAAGGCTTTAACTCCGTTGATGTAGAGGAATTGAAAAAGGAATATCCAAACGAAGGCATGAATGGAGTCGATCCACGTTATATTATTAACCGAATTTCTTCCGCTATTATCCGTAAGAAAGTCCCATCTATTAATGCGTTAGATGTGTTGCTTTCACTTAAGGATGGACTCGACCAACATGCATCGATTAGTCAGGAAGATAGAGAAAAATATATGAATTATATTGCTGTTGCAAGACGGGAATATGATGAAATCGCCAAAAATGAAGTGCAGAAAGCATTCGTCTATTCATATGAAGAATCCGCAAAAACGTTAATGAACAACTACCTTGATAATGTAGAAGCTTTTTGCAATAAAAATAAGCTGAGAGATCCACTTACTGGTGAGGAACTAAATCCAGATGAAAAACTGATGCGATCAATAGAAGAACAAATCGGGATTTCAGAAAATGCGAAAAAAGGGTTCCGTGAAGAAATACTTATACGTATTTCAGCTTACGCAAGAAAGGGAAAACGATTCGATTACAATTCTCATGAAAGATTGCGAGAAGCAATACAGAAAAAATTATTTGCAGATTTAAAAGATATCGTGAAAATTACAACATCATCGAAAACGCCAGATGAATCGCAGCTTAAAAAGATCAATGAAGTTGTCGCTACATTGATAGACGAACATGGATATAACTCGACTTCTGCAAATGAATTGCTGCAATACGTAGGAAGCTTATTGAATCGATAACATATAAATAGGAGTGTCCAAATAATTTTAAGGACACTCCGTTTTTTTATCCTAAAAAGTTAAATAATTTTAAAAGCTAGCATAGTATAAGAAAAGAGATTTTTTTAGCATCGAAGATTTACTCAATGTAGCATTTTATGGAAAAATGTTTGTTTTAAAAACTCTTTAATAATAGATGGGTGAGGATAAAAATGACGGAAAACTCAAATAAGCACTTTGTCATCTCTCAGGAAAATTGGTCTCTCCATCGTAAAGGATACCAAGATCAACAACGCCATATGGAAAAAGTAAAAGAAGCCATCCAAAATAATTTACCAGATCTAGTAAGTGAAGAAAGCATCATTATGTCAAATGGTCGTGATGTTATAAAAATCCCTATCCGCTCCTTGGATGAATATAAGATTCGTTATAACTATGGAAAATCCAAGCATGTAGGTCAAGGAAAAGGTGATAGCAAAATAGGGGATGTGGTGGCACAAGATGGTAGTGGAGAAGACCAACAAGCCGCAGGAAAAGGAAAAAAGGCGGGAGATGCTACCGGTAAGGATTATTATGAAGCAGAAGTAAGTATAGAAGAAATTCAGAATGAGTTATTTAAAGAACTAGAGCTGCCGAATTTACAAGAAAAAGAAAAAGCGGATATTACAACAGAAAAAATAGAATTCAATGATATTCGTAAAAAAGGGCTTATGGGGAATATAGATAAAAAGAGAACAATTCTGAATGCCATTAAACGTAACGCAATGAAGGGAAAAGCACAAATTACACCTATTCATAATGATGATTTACGTTTCAAAACATGGGATGAAGTGATAAAGCCCGAATCTAAAGCAGTAGTACTTGCTATGATGGATACGAGTGGGTCAATGGGCAGCTTTGAAAAATATTGTGCAAGAAGTTTCTTTTTCTGGATGACAAGATTCTTACGCTCTAAATATGAAACAGTTGAGATTGAATTTATAGCACATCATACAATGGCAAAAGTCGTGACAGAGGAAGAATTCTTTACAAAAGGGGAAAGTGGAGGAACGATCTGTTCATCTGCCTATGTAAAAGCATTAGAATTGATAAAAGAAAAATACAATCCAACTCGATACAATATTTATCCTGTTCACTTTTCAGATGGAGAGAATATGTCAACAGACAATGAATCCTGTGTCCGATTAGTTCAAGAATTGATGAAGGTTTCTAGTATGTTTGGCTATGGGGAAGTAAATCCACATAATCGTTTCTCTACTCTCATGTATAACTATAAAAAAATAGAAGATAAGAAATTCCGACATTATGTTTTAAAAAGTAAAAGTGATGTATATGAAGCATTAAAATGCTTTTTCCAAAAAGGGCAGCCTGAAGCTGAAATAAGATAAAGTCATTTTATACCGGATGAAAGGCGAAACATCCATTTCAAGACGAAGTCACTGAAAAACGATAACATGATTATTATGAGTGAAAAATACATGTTTTTTTAATCAACATGCCTGTATTTTTAATGAAAAGCTGATATTTTTATTGAATTTTTGGGAGTGAAATGGCTTTCTTAGTGATCTTCTTGCAAGAGGCAAGTATATTTTCATTTTTATGAGCGATTGCTCCAATCCTTTTTATGAAAAAGCTTTAATACAGCAATCGAAGGCGTGAAGGATCAACTGTTGGTCGATTCAACTAACACACAATAGGGATGAAGAAATTCCTTATTGTGTGAAGTTTCATTTTACTTTCGGCTTTGTTATATGATATTGTTGATTTTTTCATATATCTATTTCTAGAGAAAGGCGGCGACTCCTCAAAAATACATGTGCACTTCCTTCGGGCGTGTCGATTCAGTGAAATAAATTCAAAGTCCGCAGAAAAAGTGAGAAAAATGAATTTTGATTCTGATAAATTGATATTTTGCCATTTTTCAATGTCCTAGAAGTCAGCTAGATGAGATCACGAAATAAGCGTAGTGAATGGGTTTGTACATGAAAAAATCCGTCTGTGGAAAAGATGAATATTAACAGTATTGTAAAACAAAGCTTATTATTTAAAATATACGCGGGGGGATTCAATAAATGGAAAAGGAGCTTCACAAAGCAATAGATGAAATTACAGAAATTGCGTTAGGATTTGGTTTAGACTTCTATCCAATGCGTTATGAGATTTGCCCAGCAGAGATCATCTATACATTCGGAGCATATGGTATGCCTACTCGTTTTTCCCATTGGAGCTTTGGAAAACAATTTCACAAAATGAAGCTGCAATATGACTTAGGGTTAAGCCAAATTTATGAGCTTGTTATTAACTCCAACCCTTGTTATGCATTTCTATTGGATACAAACACATTAACGCAAAATAAATTGATCATTGCCCATGTGTTAGCGCATTGTGATTTTTTCAAAAATAATATTCGTTTCTTAAATACAAGGAGAGATATGGTCGAAAGCATGACAGCAACCGCAGAACGAATTTCTCATTATGAAATGATTTATGGCAAAGATGAGGTAGAACAATTTTTGGATGCTGTTTTGTCTATACAGGAGCATATCGATCCCTCCCTAGTACGCCCTAAATTAATGTATAACGATTATGAGGAAGATGATGAGAAAATTTCAACTCCCAAAACGCCATATGATGAACTATGGAGTTTGGATCAGCCGAAAACAGAAGAAAGTAAAATTCGCTATAAAAAGAAGAAATTTCCCCCAAGACCTGAAAAGGATTTATTACTTTTCATCGAAATGTATAGCCATGAGTTAGAAGAATGGCAACGAGATATATTAACGATGATGCGGGAAGAAATGCTTTATTTCTGGCCGCAATTGGAAACAAAGATTATGAATGAAGGATGGGCGTCCTTTTGGCATCAGCGAATTATGCGAGAACTCAACTTAACGTCAGATGAAACGATCGATTATGCAAAACTAAATGCGGGTGTTGTTCAACCATCTACAACGACCATTAATCCATATTATTTAGGTATAAAGATATTTGAAGATATAGAAAGACGCTATGATAACCCCACTGAAGAGATGAAAGAAATGGGGATCAAACCAAACTCTGGTCGAGAAAAGATCTTTGAAGTGCGGGAAGTGGAATCGGATATGTCCTTTATCCGTAATTACTTAACAAAAGATCTAGTGAAGCAAGAAGATCTGTATTTGTTTAATAAGCAAGGATCAGAGTATCGAATTACAGATAAAGACTATAGGGCTGTGCGGGATCAATTAGTATCTATGAGAGTAAATGGAGGATTTCCATACATTGTTGTGGAAAATGGGGATTATTTGCGAAATGGCGAATTATATTTAGTGCATCAATATGAAGGAATGGAATTGGATTCACACTATTTAGACCATGTCCTCCCTTATATTTATCAATTATGGGGGCGGCCCGTTCATTTAAGAACAGTTATTGAAGAGAAGTTTGTCCTCTACTCATATGATGGGAAAAAGCATTCCAAGAAATATTTGTAATCGAGCTTTTCAAAAGCGGTATTTGCTAATTTTGACGGTTTGTTTGCTGATTTCGGAGACTTAATTGCTCTTTACGAGGTTTTATGTGCTCATTGGGAGGATTTATTCGCTCCATTTTGAATTGTATTCGCTCTCCTGCTAATTTACGTCCTCATTTTCAGCGATGAAGACTAATTGGAGATCTCCTAAAGGGCTATCTTGATTCAACAGAGGGCGGCCACTTCTATAGATGGCGAAATGAATGTGATTTTAATTGTTATTCTATTGAGTAGGGGCTACAAACAAACGCCCATTATCAATCGGGATTAACAGGCAGTTGATCACTCACTTTCTCTCCTGCTGGTTATTGGAGTCTTGAAGTGGTACTCATACTGCCTGTTAATGCGAGAAGAAATAAAAATTGCTGCTGAGAATGGTTAAGATACGAATTTAGAGAAATCTGCCCATGAAATTATTTGCGCATAAACCTTAAATAATCAGGAATTTTTCACCATTAAGGGGTGAGATTGAAGCGTTTGTTTTAGCGAAAAATCACTTAAATAAAGGTGAATTTTTATGCTTTTTTAAAAATATACTTGAATACTAGGATTAGTTGGGATTATAGTATTATTAATAAACTTTTTTGAGATTAAGCAAGCAAACAAGAAGATAGTACATCAAAAACTTTATAAAATATTTAAAAGGAGGCCACTATGAACGCTTTACATCAGTTTAATGAACATCTTATTGTAGGACATGTTGAAAAGGGAAAACAGTTAGGAAGGAAGATTGGATTTCCCACTGCAAATTTGAATCTAGTAGAAGAACTTATGATAGACAAGGGTGTTTATGGCGTTTATGTATATCACCATTCAAAGAAATATTTAGGCATAATGAATGTAGGGAATCGCCCAACTTTTAATGACGGAGATCATCAAACATTTGAAGTGCATATTTTGGATTTTCATGAGTGCATATATGATGAATATCTAACGATTGAAGTAATGTTTTATATTCGAAATGAAATAAAATTTGATCAATTACAAGATTTAATAAATCAATTACAAGCGGACGCATTTTATGCACGTAAAAAGTTTCGCTTACTTCAATGATTAAGGAGAGTATGGAGATGGAAAATTATAGGCATATTTTCAACTTGCCAGATTTGAAATTTTCCCAATTTTGTGAACGAAAATTTTCTTTGAATAAGGGGATTTATAATACCATTGATAATTGGTTTTACACGAAGGGAATTACCAATATTCTAGACAGAAGAGAATTAATGGTACAGTTTATGATCTTTTGTTGTTCAAGTGAAACAAAAGTTAAATTCGGACCTGGTGGTTTAACAAAAAAATTAGAAATTTTTTGGGATTATCAAACAGACACATTACAAGTCCATTAATCTCTTTATGAGTACGTATTTCAATTGAAATTGGAAGCTTTGAGTTCAACTTTTCAAATAACCATCTGTGCTAATGACTAATGGGACTTCACACGTTTTAATTCCTTGTATATAGATAAGAATAGTAATTTTATAAGTTCATGATTTTGAATGGAGGAGGAAATGAAAATGAGCAACAGGACATATCCAAATGAGCAGTTGTTAAAAGATGCTAATTGGCTTCATGAACAAATAAATGATGAAAATCTGGTGATTCTTGATGCAAGAGTAAGTGGCTATGATGAAGGGCATATTCCTCGGTCCATTTCATTACCTCCTAGCGATTTAGTAGATTTTAAAAATGAAATCGCGGGTTTTATCCTAAATGAAGAGGAATTTACCACCTTGATCCAAAGTGTAGGGATCAATCAAAATTCAATTGTGCTTGTTTATGATGATGGCCATATTTTAAATGCTGCTAGAATATTTTATGCTCTAGAATACTATGGTTTAAAAGATCAAGTGCGTATATTACATGGTGGGTATCCTGCTTGGCTGCAAGAAGGTTACGCTGTAACAACAGAAGTCCATGATGTTGAGCAAGGAAATTTCAAGGCAAAAGCAAACAAAAATTTAGTATCGACACAGCAAGATATTGAACAAAACCTTTACGCTGAAAATTATGCCATTTTAGATGTTCGTTCCTTAGATGAATACAAGGGAATCGATATAAGAAACAATAAAAACGGTGGCCATATTCCTGGTGCAGTCAGACTAGAGTGGAGCGAAGCGATTACAAAAGATAAAGATAGAATCCGTATTCTCGGCTTTGAAGAATTAAAATCAAAATTTCTGCAAAATGGGATTACTGAACACAAAACAATTGTGCCATATTGCCAATCGAATGTAAGAGCATCAAACACATATTTCATACTTCGTTTATTAGGCTATCCAGATGTTCGTTCCTATGAAGGTTCTTGGTCTGAATGGGGAAATGCCAAAGAAACGGCCATTGAAGTATAACTTTCGAAAAAAATAAAAATACGAGATATATACGAAAAAAACCGTTATTTAGGAATAGAACTTGCTGAAATTGTACTTGTTGTTCGATCAATTCCTTTGTCATTATTTTTAAGCTTTGGACAAACAGAAGATCGTTTCAGTATATTTGCTGTCAGAGTTTCAAAAGATAAAAAGGTCACTAATCTTCTAACAAAGTATTGACAGCATAAAGTTAATCATATTATATTAAACATATCAAATTAATAAGAATTAAATAATTTGCTTACTAGATAACTAGAGGCTTCGAATTTGTTGGATGAATTCGAAGCCTTTTTGTTTACCCATGAATAGAAGGTAAGCACCACCTCATCAAGAAGTAAGTAGCTAAGCAGAGGTTAAGTGGATCAACCGCCTATAAATAAACGATTGGTTTAACTAATACATAGTGGAAGGAGACACCTCTCCACTGAGTGAAGTTTTATCTTCAATGATGTCGAAATGGTAGTAAGTGGAATGAGGTTAATTTGAATAATTTCAGTTTTAAGTTGATAGGAGGAGGTAAGTGATACCTGTTAATAATACTAATTAAATATTTGATAGCAATGGTCTTCATGGGTTGAAAAATGATATAGGCGAAATACAATTTATGCTTGTAGACTATAAGATTTGATATTTAATCTAAAATGTTTTTCAAGTAAGGAGGTATGAACTTGGCAGTACAAATTCAAGTAGATGAAAAAGCATTTCAAATTGATACAACCAAAAAAGTTGTACTGGATGGCATTGAACTAAAGATTGAAGAAGGGGATTTCCTTACCATTATTGGTCCGAGTGGATGTGGTAAAAGTACGTTATTAAAAATTATTGCGGGTTTAGATACAGAGTATCGTGGTTCCATTGAGATTAACGGTAGAAATGTGACAAAGCCGGCTATCTCACAAGGATTTGTGTTTCAAGAGCATCGGTTGTTCCCCTGGATGACCGTCGAAAAAAATATTGCGGCTGACCTGAATTTGAAGGATCCTACCGTTCGAAAAAAAGTGGATGAAATGATTGAGATCGTTCGATTAAAAGGGTATGAAAAAGCATATCCCAGCGAAATATCAGGCGGAATGTCCCAAAGAGTAGCGATAGCAAGAGCACTCATTCGTGATCCTGAGGTATTACTTCTTGATGAACCTTTTGGTGCGCTAGATGCTTTTACACGTAAGCATCTGCAGGATGTCTTGATCGATATTTGGCAAAAGAAGAAAATCACGATGGTACTAGTCACACATGATATTGATGAGTCTATTAGTTTAGGAACAGATATCGCCATTTTACGTTCAAATCCTGGGCAATTACAAAAGTTAATACATGTTGAACTAGCATATCCAAGAAATCGTACCAATCCTTCATTCCAATATATCAGACAACAAGTATTACAAGAATTCGAGAAAACAGATACAGTAGGCTACAAAGATGGAGAAGGTATTTGAGATAAGGGAGGAAATTTAATTTATGAAATTACGTGCAATTGGTTTATTCGTTATAGTAGGATTGTTATTCGTACTCGCAGGATGCTCAAGCAAGGCTGAAAGTAAAGATGGAAGCAAACAAGATACAGTGCGGATTGGTATTCAGCAATCATTAAGTCCGTTATGGATTGCAAAAGAAAAAGGTTGGTTTGAAGAAGCATATAAAAAAATTGGCGTAAAAGTAAAGTGGATAGAGTTCCAAAGTGGCCCTCCTCAATTTGAAGGGATTGCGGCGAATAAGCTAGATTTTACAGAGGTCGGTAATACACCTGTTATAGGCGGTCAAGCTGCGGATGTGCCATTTAAAGAAATCGCTGTAACAGCTGATGGTTATTTAGGAAATGGGATTCTTGTGAATAAAGACAGTAATATTAAAACGATTAAAGACTTAAAAGGAAAGAAGATTGCGGTAGCAAAAGGAAGTAGTGCATTCGGTTTCCTATATCAAGTGTTAAAACTTGCGAATATTGATCCAAGCGATGTAGATATTATTCAACTACAACCGGATGAAGCAACGCCAGCATTTGAAAACGGTTCGGTAGACGCTTGGAGTATTTGGGAGCCATTTATCTCTATCGAAACAATTCAGAATAATGCAAAAATATTAGTGAATGGGAAAGACATTAATATTTCTTCACCTTCCTTTGCAGTAGCACGTCAAGGAATCATTGATGACAATCCAGAGTATGTAGATACATTCCTAAAAGTATTTTCCAGAGCAGCAGAATGGCGTGCTAAGAATCAAGATGAGGCAGTAGAGTTTTATGCCAAAGCACGCAACCTTGAGCCAGAAGTTGTACGAAGTGTTTTAAATAATACAAACTCATTCGCAAAACCTATAACAGATGATTTTGTTGAAGGGCAACAAAAAGTGGCCGATTTACTAACAGAGCTTAAAGCAATTGAAAAACCAATTGATACCTCTAAAGTGACAGAAAATCAATTTGTCGAAAAATTACAGAAAGGAGAATGATAGATGAAAGTTGATTCCCTACAAATTCCTTATTCAAAAGCCGATACTCCGACAAAAAAACAGAAAGGGAAACTTCCACTTTGGCTTAAAGGACTTGTTTTACCAGTCATTGTGATTGCGATATGGCAAACCGTCTCTGGATTAGGTTATGTATCAGAGACAGTACTACCTAGCCCACTGTTGATCGTTCAATCATTTATTGAATTGGTTTTGAGTGGGGAGATATTTGAACACTTGAAAATTAGTATACTTCGTGCGCTAGGTGGGTTTTTGCTTGGAGCAGGGATAGGTTTAGCTTTAGGCTTGATCGTCGGGTTTTCTAAACCGTCAGAAATATATGTAGATCCAACAATGCAAATGTTACGTACAATTCCAAGCCTAGCAGTAACACCATTGTTTATTTTGTGGTTCGGGTTTGATGAACTATCCAAGATTTTACTTATTGCATTTGCTTCATTTTTCCCTATCTATATCAATACATTTAATGGAATCCGTTCAGTAGATGCAAAATTATTTGATGTTGCACGGGTGTTGGAATTTAGCAAACGTAAGCAATTAACATGTCTCATTTTTCCTGCTGCATTAAGTCATATTTTACTAGGTATTCGTTTATCACTTGGTACAGCTTGGTTAAGTTTAGTTGTAGCCGAATTAATGGGATCTAGTTCTGGTGTAGGGTACATGATTATGGATGCTCGTCAATTCTCACAAACGGAAAAAGTATTTGTTGGGATTATTATCTTTGGTATCGTGGGAAAATTAACAGATTCGTTTGTAAAAGTATTAGAAAAACGATTATTAAAGTGGCGCAATAGCTTTGAAGGGGTTCATTAGAAGAGGTTCAGGTTCATAAATAAAAGCCTTGTTACACTCAACCAATATCCGTAAAAAGTAACAATGGAACATAACAGAGCTTAAATAAAAGAGGAGTGATTTGAATGGAAATCTTATGGTTTATTCCAACACATGGTGATGGTCGATATTTAGGGACAACAAAAGGTGGTCGTGAAACAAATTTTCCATATTTAAAACAAATTGCACAAGCAACAGATGAATTGGGATATGCAGGAGTTTTGATTCCAACAGGTAAATCTTGCCTTGATCCGTGGGTACTAGCCTCTGCACTTGCAACTCATACATCAAAGTTAAACTTTTTGATTGCAGTTCGTCCAGGTCTAACGAAACCATCTGTTGCAGCACGGATGACCGCAACACTAGATCAAGTAAGTAATGGTCGATTACGTATCAATGTTGTTGCAGGTGGAGACCCAGTTGAGCTTGCAGGGGATGGATTATTTTCTTCACACAGTGAACGATACGAAGAAACAGATGAATTTCTAGATATTTGGCGTGAACTATTAGCTGGTGAAAAAGTTGATTATCAAGGTAAACACTTAGAAGTCAAAGGTGGAGAGCTTCTTTATCCAGGCGTTCAGCACCCACATCCTCCTATTTATTTTGGAGGTTCATCAGATGAAGGCATTACAGTAGCTGCAAAACATTCAGATGTATATCTAACGTGGGGTGAACGTAAAGAAGACGTGATAAAGAAAATCGAAAAAGTGCGCAAAGCGGCTGCAAAAGAAGGCCGTAGCGTGAAGTTTGGCATACGTTTACATGTCATTGTTCGAGAAACAGATGGAGAGGCATGGGAGGCAGCTAACGAATTGATCCAATATGTTGATGATGAAGCCATTAAAAAAGCACAGTCAGTTATTAATCGCTTTGATTCAGTTGGTCAAAAAAATATGGCAAATCTTCATAAAGGGGATCGTAATAACCTTGAAATTAGTCCCAACCTTTGGGCAGGCGTCGGTTTAGTTCGTGTCGGTGCAGCGACGGCACTAGTTGGTAGTGCTGAAACAGTAGCACAACGTATTCGTGAATATCAAGAATTGGGTATTGAAACATTTGTTTTTTCAGGTTATCCGCATCTGGAAGAATCCTATCGATTCGCGGAGCTTGTCTTTCCATTGCTTGGTTACCATCAAAAAGAAGGCAAGGAAACTGTGGCACCATTAGGTGAAGTAGTTGGAAATGAATACCGACCATCTGCATTAATTAAGAGTTAGTCATAAAGGAAAAGGTGATAATAACTGTTGATAGACGATCCTGCATGAGAGGGCAGTAAGTAAGACCCTATTTCAAAACATAAACTAGTGGAAAAAGGAATCAACTGCCTGTAAAAAACTCGATTGGTTCAACTAATACCCAGTGAGGAATGGAGAAATCCTCACCGGGTAAAATTTCACTTTATGATCACCTTGATTTTTTCATGTGTAATCTAGGTTTCATAATATTTATAGTACTTTAGAAAGTTGAAGGCATTCGTGAATACTTACTCGCATGGAACTGATTTTTTGCAATGATTTTGCTGATCGACATGCTGTTTTTTTGTGATTAATTTTTTGAAATCTACTTCAGCGATGATGACGCCAAGCAGTACGAGGCAAGCACCGATATAGCCCTTTGTTGTTAAGACTTCACCTGCAAAAGCAAAGGCAAAAATAGCTGCAAAAACAGGTTCTAAAGAGAAGAGTAGACCTGTATGCGTAGGCGTAGTATATTTTTGAACGGTCGTTTGTGCTACAAATGCGATCGCGCTACATAATACGCCTAGACCTAAAACAGAAATCCAAGCATTTGTCGTGCTTGGCATTTCGGGTGATTCAAATAATAAAGTAAATAACAATCCCCATATGCCTGTAAAACCTAGTTGTATAACACCTAGAGATATGGCATCTACCCCAGGTTTCTTTGTAAACTTGCCAGTTAAAATGATATGCGTAGCATTAAACAATGCACATAAAATACATAGAAAATCGCCATTGCTAATTGTGAAAGATTGTTTTAAGGTTAAGAAACCGATTCCGATAAGAGCCACAGTAACACCTAAAAGAACCCTTTTTTCAGGTATTTTTCGCACAAAAACGGCAACAAGCAAAGGAACAAAGATTACCGTAAGGCTCACCAAAAATCCTGCATTAGAAGCGGATGTTGATTTCATGCCAAAAGTAAGTGATACGAACACTAAAAACAAAATAGTGCCTAGCAATAGTGCATATTGAACGGTTCTAAAATCCGTATGAATAATGCGATGGTGAAACACAACCCCTGCTAGGATAAATGCAATGATGAAGCGTAATGCAATAAGATTAAACTGCTGCAACTCAGTAAGTCCCATTTTTATAAATAAATAAGATGAACCCCAGAACATGGTTACTAGTAGCAACAGTAAATTGGCTTTTATTCGAGTACTCATAACGACTCCCTTCCTATGAATGAAATCATACAATTATGTTAAATCCATATTGTCTACTTTGTATTATAGTTGTATCTTTTATATAAGAAAATTGAATGTTATTAATGATTTAAATGAAAAATATTCATATAAAGGAGGATGTAAGTTTGTCATTAGCGAAATATGGGATTTTTAATACAGTAGTTGAATTAGGGAGCTTAACAGAGGCAGCAGCAAAGCTAAATTTAACACAATCAGCTGTCAGTCATGCAATTGCTAGCTTGGAGTCAGAATGGGGATTTTCCATCCTGAGTAGGGGACGTTCTGGTATCCATTTAACAAGTAACGGTGAGCAAATGTTGCAATATATTCGTGAAATCTTAAAATGGAATGAACAAATGCAACAGCAAGTCGCTAGTATTAATGGGTTAGAGATTGGAACAATTCGTATTGGTACTTTTTCAAGTGTGTCGATCCAATGGTTGCCAGAAGTTTTAAGTCATTTTAGTGAAGCCTATCCATTGATCGATATTAAATTGTTCGAAGGGGATTATGATGAAATTGAATCTTGGATTACAAGCGGCGTTGTTGACTTTGGTTTTTTATCGTTACCAACTTTAAAATCGCTAGATGTCATTCCACTAAAAAAAGATCGAATGCAAGTGATTGTTTCAGACGATCATCCACTAGCGAAACAAGATGAAGTAAGCTTTCAGCAGATCGAAGAAGAAATGTTTATCTTACCTAAGATCAGCTGCGATAATGATGTGAGAAGAATACTAAAAGAAAACAAAATTACCCCGCATATTAAATTCGAACTGGCAGATGATCAAGCCATTATTTCAATGGTCCAAAATGGAATGGGGATCAGTATCCTACCAGAAATGGTTTTATATCAAGCCATGAAAGGGATTCATGTTCTTCAGCTAAAAGGAGACCATTATCGTTCGATCGGTATGGCTTCGATGTCTTTTAAAACCATATCACCAGCAGCTAAAAAATTTGTGCGATATATGAAAGAGTATTTAAAATAGTTTAGCGGTTTAATGTGAAAAGGAATTTTTATCCCGCTTTAACGGGCAGTAAGACCCTCATCTCAAGATTTAGAGAGAAACAAAAAAGATAGATGGGGGATCAACTGCCCGTAAAAAGTCCGATTGGTTCGGGCGGGCAGGATGTTGGTCTCTCAGGTGTTGCCCAGGACGTGGCGCTTTTCACTTCCGTTCCTCTAGCCCAGTGGGGGATGAGGAAAACCCCCACTGATGGAGTTTCACTTTATGAACCTTTCTTTAGAAAAAGACAGTGGTTATATAAGCAATTTTGACTTATGTAATCACTGTTTTGAATTGGTGGAAGGTAAATTATACATGCTATTAAATAGATGATTGATAGGCTTGTAGCAATTTTCCTTGTTTGTCAATCATCCCTAAGCGATAGGCTTTATCAATGATACTATCCACTGCATTATAAAACGATATTTTGCCAGAGGAACTTCGATTCATCCTTGTATGAATTTTGGCATCTCGATCCACTGTACGAATGTCTTCTGGATGAATGATTTCATTTTTTTCAAGAGCAGTTTTAAACTCATTGTAATCGGTATCAGATTGATATTTAGAAAAGTTTTTTAAATTTCCATCGGTCTGTATCGCTTTTTGGAGTGGTCTTATAACATTTAAAAAAATGTATGCATCGTAGGTAGGGCTATTCAGCCATGTATCTCTTGTTCCAGTGACCATGAATTTGTACATCTCCTTTTCACTTATTCGTGTGTAATATTTAAAGTAGAAATAATGGTATTCCAGGGATAGTTATAGGAATGGGCTCGATGTTTATAGACGCCTCCATTTGGAATAACGTCATCAGAATTAAAGGCAACTCCATAAAGGAGACCATCAACAATTGAGTCTCCATCCAAATCTATGTCTTCGAAAGCACTTTCATAATTTTCGCTGATGCCTAACGGAATTAAAACATCATTTAAATATGGATAATTATAGCCATATCCAATAATCAATGTATAAACTTCTGTCTGCCCAGCAACAGGGAGTGGTGTTGACAAAAGTCCAGAAGTGTTTTGTTGTCCCGTATCAGAAAAAACTAGAAAAGTGTCAACTGATGTAACTGGTGGAGCTGAGGCAAAAGGCGTTACACTTGTTATTGCATTAGAATTATTTATAAATTGTGCTTTTGGATATCGTTTTTGTATTTTTTGCAATATTTCTTCTGTCGTTATATTTGGTTTATAAGAAGTCGTAGAAGTAGCATTTGCTTTTTCTGGGTTAAAAGCAAAATTGAAAAGCAAAATTACTGAAAATATAATAGTAAAAAACGTTCTTTTCATAATTTCAAATCCTTTCATAACTTATTTAATGCCTTCCACCATTACTTATATCGACATAAATTTCCATTTATTAATAGAATAATATAAATTATGTTTTATATATGTACAATAATTGTAAATGATTCATTCTTTTCTTTTCCAAAAAGGTAGTGATAAAAGTTGGTAATCAGTTCATGATTTGTCCTTAAAAATTATATATTAGTTCAGGCGTGTTGATTAGGAAAAATAGGTGACAAATTTAGCATAATTCTATAAAAACATGTATTTTATCTCCAGCTATGTAGATTGGAGCGGAGGCTTGCTCGACTCCCGCGGGAAGAGCGAATAGATGAGACCCCACAGCGTAGCGAGGAGGCTCAGCGTTCGCCCGCAGGAAAGCGAGTAAGCCGGAGCGGAAATCAGCGAATACATTATATTTTGTGGGGAAAATTGGATAATCAACACGCTTGATATTAGTTTTATCTTTAGTAAAGTACATACCTAAATACTAGTAATAGAAGCGATAAACTTGATACTATTAGAAAATAGTGAAACCTTTCCCTTTTTAGGACGTATGTTGTAGAGGAAAAAGAAAATGACCCGTAAATTTTATTAGATAGCTATGATATTCTTTAGGAAAATAGTTTAAATTGTAGCATAATGGTAAGATTGCTTTGAAGTATCTAAGAATTATAGATATGATAAGTTAGGTAGTATTTTCCTGAAAAAATAATAGGAGGTTATTAAGTGAAAATTCAAAAAACAAGTAAAATAGCAGTATGGTTGCTTATTTTTGCATTGATCTTTGGATTTACAATACCAGAGAAATATCATGCAGACGCCGTTTCAGCGACATCAATCGATGAAGCAGTCACTATTACAGAAGGGAATATGATCGATGGAACTTTCGATTCGCCAGGAACTCATTGGTATAAGCTGACTCCAACACAAGATCAGCTTTCAAAATATTCTCATATGAAATTGACCGTCAATAGTGATCAAGTTGTCAATGTCTCTGTGTATTCTAGCAAAGAAAAAGCACAAGCAGATGAAACATTCGAACAATATACTACAGGAACAATACCTGGTGAAGCAGCTACTATTCAGTTTCCATATGCTTGGGAAGGCTCTTACTACATAAAAGTAGAATACAACGGCATGGTGGATTATTCAGATGAAGATTCATCTGAATATACAGAAACGCAGCCGGTGGAGGATATTGACTTAGGACCTACTAGCTACACGCTTCAAGAAGAATCTGTAAAACTTCCTCCGTCTGTAGGGGAAACAACAGGTTCCACATGTCCTGTCGAATATAGCGTAAATGGTACAAAAAGTGCCAAAGAAATGCTAAAAGAGATCCGTCTTTTCCGTGATGGAGTGCTTTCAAAAACAAAAGAAGGCAAAGAATTATCATCTTTGTATTATAAAGCAGCACCATTTATCGTAGCAAAGATGGCTTTCAACAAAGATGTAAAACAGGATCTTTATAATGATTTAGTTACGATTCAACCACTAGTTACAGAATTAAATAAAAACGGTGGAAGTAGCTCAGCCGTTATTAGTAAGGAAGAAGCAAAGGCAATTGATGAACTATTTCAGATTGTAAATGGTGCTGTACCCTCTAAATTAAAAACACAAATGGATAGTTTGGCAAAGAAAGTAGGGCTTTCTTCCAACCTTGCAGGCGAAAGATTAGTAGATGTTGCTAGTAAGGCAATTGCTGAACTTCCTGAATATACTACAGGTGGCAAGTATATTCTTAAACTAAAAGATGGTAAAACATTAAAATCTGTACAATCTAAGATAAATGGCAATAATACTTTATCTACACTATCATCTACAGATCAAAATGATGAAATTTTCGATAATATGTATGTTGTTGATTTGAATAATGATCAAAATTCAAGAATGAGTGCTAAGGCACAGGCAAAAGCATTTAAAGCAACAGTTGCACAAGTCGAAAAGCTTCCTGAAGTTGAATACGTCGAACCTGTGAGAACTTATCATGCCTTATCCAATGATATTCAATCATCTTATCAATGGTCATTAAAAAATCTTGGCGCAGATGAAGGGAAAAAGAATGCGGACATTGGCAATGAAAAGCTTCAACAATTGATAAGCAATAAAAAAATTCAAGATACATTGATCGCTGTAGTTGATACAGGGGTTGATTATACGCTGGCGGATTTGAAAAATCATGTTCGTACAGATATTGGTAAAAACTATATAGATAAAGATTTACCACCTATAGACGACAATGGGCATGGCACACATGTTTCAGGTATTATTACAGCACAAGCGAATAATGGCTATTCTATAGAAGGTATCGATCAGCATGCTAAAATTATGCCTGTCAAAGTACTGGATGCAGAAGGTTCAGGTGATACAGAACAAATTGCCAAAGGTATCCTATATGCAGTTGATCATGGCGCTAAAGTGATCAACTTAAGTTTGGGCGGAGATTATAGTCGCACATTAGAATATGCATTGCAATATGCAGCTTCTAAAAATGTTGTCGTTATTGCGGCAAGTGGAAATGATGGTCAGTATGGTATTTCTTATCCTGCATCATCAAGATATGTGATCTCTGTTGGGGCAACCAATCCATTAGATATTGTTTCTAACTACTCGAACTACGGTGAAAAATTAGATTTAGTCGCACCAGGTACGGATATTCCAAGCCTTGTACCAAATGGTAATGTCACCTATATGAGCGGTACATCCATGGCAGCTCCACATGTCACAGCTGTAGCGGGATTACTTTTATCAACAAATTCAAAATTGAAGGTAGCAGATATTAGGGCCCTTTTACATGAAAGTGCCGATAATGTCGCATTTAAAGAACTAGACAATGATGGTGAAAGTGGAAGTTTGACCGATTTAATCGGCAGTGGCCTTAGCGGCATGGATCCAGAAGAATTGGATCTTCCTATTGGCAGTGATCTTGTTTCAGGTTATGGGCGATTAAATGCATATAGTGCATACAGTGCTATTGATCTAAAAGTGAAGGTCAATCCAATCATTGAAAAGAAAACAACAGTTTCAGGAACGGCTGTTAAAGGTTCAAAAATCGAAGTGAAAAAAGACAAAAAGGTGATTGGAAAAGCAACAACATCTTCTAAAGGAACATTCTCTGCTAAAATTCCTGCACAGAAGAAAAACCAAAAACTCCAAGTAACCATAACAGGATCAACCGGTGTTGCAAAATCAACACTTACGCTTTATGTAGGAAAAGATTTATCACCGGCAGCTCCTAAAGTTAAAACGATTAGCAACAGAACAACATATGTAACAGGTACTGCAAAATCTAAACTCACAGTAGTGATCAAAAATGCATCTAAAAAAGTGATTGGACAAGGTAAAGTAAATAGTAAAGGCCAATTTAAGATTAAAATCAAAAAACAAAAGGCTGGAACGAAACTTTATATCACAGCTGTTGATTCGGCTAAACGAACAAGCAAAATTGTAAAAATTACTGTAAAAGATAAAATTGCACCATCTACACCAAAAGTGTATAAAGTAACAAGTCATTCAACAATTGTTAAAGGAAAAACAGAGAAATATGCTACTGTAACAGTAAGAGCGAAAGGCAGAACGATTGGGAAAAGCAAAGCAACAAGTAAAGGGAACTTTTCGGTAAAAATCAAAAGACAAAAAGCTGGCACAGTTGTATATGTAGCAGCAAAAGATAAAGCTGGAAATACAAGTAAAGCAAGAAAAATCACTGTAAAAAAATAATATAAGTATTTTCTAATATCACATACAGAACCTTGAATAATAGTCATTTACATATGGCTTTGTTCAAGGTTTTGTTGTCTGTACGATATTTCGTTCACAGGAAGATCCACCCTAAGATTCAAATAACAACAGAGGACAAGTGGGACAATCAACTGCCAGTAAAAGCCCGATTAATTCAACTAATGTTTAGCAGATGATAAAAAATCTATTCAGTGCAGCTTTTTACTTTATACTTTTAAAAAGTGCCAACCACTCATACGATTTAAGTTTTATTAGATCTAATTTTACTTAATATTTTACAATATAAATTAAATTTGGAACAATTTAAGTCCGAAAAAGTCTGTCCGTGGCATATATTTGGCATAATCCATGGTATTTGTAGGACTTAAGAATTCTCGTTCGTGGATACAATTCATTTTTGCGTGGATTGGAAGGAAAGTTCCGTGGATAGGGGCATGAATTCCGTGGATAAAACAGTATTTCCCATGGATTGAACCATATTTCCCGTGGATAGCACCATTTTTAGGTAAATTCAGTTGGATAACGAGCAAATGGTGTATTTAACTCAGTTAACCATTAATAAGAGTGTATAATTATATTCATAGATAAAGTGAGGCTTCCATCAGTGGAGGTTTTCTTCATCCTCACTGAACTAGAGGAACGGAAGTGAAAAGCGCCACGTCCTGTGGCAACACCTGAGTGACCAACATCTTGTTGGCCTAAACCAATCGGGCGCATGCGGCAGTAAGACCCCCACCTATCTTTCTCATTTCTCTCTAAACCTTGAGGTGGGGATCTACTGCCAATTAATGCGGGATAAAATGTCAGCCAGAGCATGTCCCTAAAATCAGATTTAAAGGAGATGAAACTATGCAGCATGATGAAAAGCATTGTCCACTTTGTGGGCAAGAAAATAATTGTATGGCAGGTACAGGAGAAGAAAATCATTGTTGGTGTATGACAGCAAAAATTCCTAAAGGGATTCTGGAATTAGTTCCTCAACATCTAAAGGGAAAACATTGCATTTGTCAAAATTGTGTTGAGAAGTATCGGGAAAAATAAAAAGAATCAAAAATCGCTTATACCGCAGTAGATAGCAATGTTTGAAATTTAGATTTCAATGATAATCGGTAGAATCATCGGCTTTCTCTTAGTTTGAGCAAATAGATATTGACCAACTGCTTTTTTGACTTTCCTTTTAACAACATTCCATTGTTTTGCTTCACCTTCCTGAATGTCCTGCACAGTTGTGACTACTAAACGGTTAACATTTCGAAGTAAATTTTCAAAGTCTTTTGCATAGACAAAGCCGCGTGAAATCGAATCAGGTTCAGAAATGATCGTACCATCTGCTTTGCTGATTGTTAATACAATGACGAGCATACCATCTTCTGCAAGCTGTTTTCTATCACGCAACACAATTTCTCCAACTTCTCCGATATCGATACTATCTACATACGTATCACCAGCAGGGATTTTGCGTGTTTGTTTGGCTTCGCCATCTTCAATATCGACAACATCCCCATTTTTGATGATGAACGTATTTTCTCTTTCTACTCCAACTGATTCGGCTAGCTCACGATGAAGGTAAAGCATTCTGAATTCACCGTGGATCGGGATAAAGTATTTTGGTTTCATCAGTGTAATCATAAGTTTTAAATCTTCTTGGTAGCCATGTCCTGAAACATGCATCCCCGTAATACTTGAAGAACCATAAATCACTTTAGCACCGAGTTGAAATAAGTGATCTACAACACGTGAGACGTCTTTTTCATTTCCTGGTATAGGGGAAGCAGATAAAATAACAGTGTCATCAGGTAGTATTTGTACATCTCGATTATCTGAGTTAGACATGCGGGATAGAGCAGCAAGAGGTTCGCCTTGGCTGCCTGTGCACAGGACGACGACTTCTTCTGGAGGAAGGCTCATGACTTTACGTGCGTCTATCAGCATCCCAGGTGGAACGTTTAAATAACTATTTTCGATGGCTACAGAAACGACATTGACCATACTACGGCCCAGTAATGCAAGCTTACGATTGGTCATTTTGGTTGCTTCCACGATTTGTTGAATACGATTAACATTTGATGCAAAAGTAGAAATAATGATTTTTTGCTGCGCACCTAAAAAAGCTTCTTCGATATGTTTTCCAACTTTTCGCTCTGATGGTGTTGAACCAGGACGTTCTGCATTAGTACTTTCAGATATTAGAGCTAAAACACCGTTTGTCCCAATTTCAGCCATTTTATGAATATCGGAAATCTGGTCATTAACAGGTGTTAAATCAAATTTGAAATCCCCTGTATGCACAATAACTCCTTCTGGCGTATGAAAAACGATACCGAGACAATCTGGAATACTATGGCTTGTTTTAAAAAATGTAACGAAAATATTGCCAAGATCTAGTTTCGATTCAGAATCAATCTGTATAAGTTCTGTTTCCCTAAAAATTTTATGTTCTTTTAATTTGATCTCGATCAAACCTAAAGTAAAACGAGTTGCATAGATAGGTATATTTAATTTCTTTAGAAAATAAGGAATACCGCCGATATGATCTTCGTGACCGTGTGTAACGACAAGAGCACGAACTTTTTCTTTGTTTTCAAGTAAATAAGTAATATCGGGGATAATCAAATCGATTCCCAATAAATTCTCATCTGGAAATTTTCCTCCACAATCGACAAGGACGATATTATCTGCATATTGAATAGCATACATATTTTTGCCGATTTCGTTTATCCCGCCTAAGGCATAAATAGATAACACATTCTTTTTCGTAGCCAACAGCCATTCCTCCAACTTTCCATTTCTATTTCAGTAGTGGGTTTTGAAATACTGTGAGTTTTGTTGAATACTCAATTATTTTTTAGTATAGCTAGCTATTCTTAGTCCTATACGAAAACTGTTAGAAATCACTCTACGTTATGACTGTATTTCAAATTTAGAGCGTTGCGATAAAATATAAAAAATAGCAATGACTCATGATTTCCTAACTGAGAATGTTGGAGGCTCATAAAAAATAGGGGATGAAAATCGAACTGATTTTCATCCCCTAGTTCAGGCGTGTTGATTATCCAATTTAATCCATGAAAATAGGGGGATTTGTTGATTGCAGCGAAGGCTTGCTCGCTTTCCTGCGGGCGAATGCTGGGGGCAACAGGATGTTGGTCACGGAGTCGTTGCCACAGGACGTGGCGCCCTTAGACTCCGTTCCTTAATTGCTACGCTGCGGGGTCTCATCTATTCGCTTTTCCCGCGGGACATTGAATTGGCTTCATCGAAACAACACCGCACGAAGGAAATGCGCATGCATTTTCGAGGACTCGAGCAAGCCGCAGCGAAGATCTATATAAATGGTCTTAAAAATACAGGGCTTTTCAAAAATTACACCAAACAGACACCCCTATTTTTTGCAAAATCAACACGTATGCCCCTAGTTGATTTTTCTTATTTAAGTTTTAAAGATAGTTTATAAGGATCGATGGAGGCGCGTCCTTTTTGATCGCGAACCTTCACATAATAGGTTCCCTTTGTCAGCTTCAAATTTAGAATTTCTTTATCACCCTGTGCGTAAATATCAGATGCCGCCACTTTCTTGCTATTACGATATACTTCGATAACCCCATCTATTTCTTTTCCTGCATCAAGTGTAAGGGTTGCCTGATTTGTTTTTGAGGATTTATAAATATACCAATCAGAATCCCCATTTTCATATCCAGCATTGAAGAAGCCAGTAGCAGAGTATGATTTGCTGCTATTCTTCTTTAACTTTAATGGTTTAGATGGCTTGTTTTTTGTTATTTTAGATTTCGCATCTTCATCTGATTGATTGACAGCATTGATTTTTAATTGATATGGCCACAGCGTTAGTCCTGCCATTGAATCGATTTCGGCATATGTTGTGACAAAATAAGATTTGCCCTTTTTCGCTTCAAATGAACCAGTAGTTGTACCATCTTCAGTGACATTTAAAATATAGGATGTGCGATCCATATCTTGTTCATCGAGCTTGTGATTTTTATTGACATCTTCTGAGATTTCGACATAGCCATAATATGGTGCCAATAATTCTTTCGGATATTTGGCTTTCAATGACGATGTTAATGTTGCTCTTGAGAATTTAACACCATACACAGCGCTTTTTGATGCAGTGAAATAATAAGCATCTACATCATTTGTCGTAGCAAAGTTTGCCGTTACACCATTTGTAGGGAAGTTTTTCGCTTTCTCTGGTTCATTATTATTTTCATATTGATCACTAGGATTATTGACCAACAATTTTGAAGTTATTTGATAGCCGTCATATGGAATTTGAGATGTTTCAGAATTTGGCGCAATCGACATAAAATAGGTCTTATCCGCTTCTAAGCTAGCCGTAAAATTATTTTTGATCCAATCTTCCCAAGAATCCCAATCTTCATTTGTTGCAACTGTTGACAGATACTTGAATTCTTTTCCGTCTTCATCTTTTTCAGTGACGACTTCATAAATCGAAGCATAAGGAATATTTTTTGCTGGGATCGGTAATTCAAATTTATATATACCGCTATCAGTTGGATTTAATTTGAACCAATCTTCATCTTCTGTATTTTGAAGATATCCTTGTGTAGAGCCTCCTAGTGTATAAGGAAGTGCATTAGATTCTAGTTGGTCAATAAACTCAGACTCATCTTCTACTCCTCCTAGCACGATAGAAATAATTGTTCGATTACCAGCATTGACAACGGATACTGAATCGTCCTCTTCTGAAAAGTCCGCGCTATAATTGTCTTCATCTTTTGGAATCGTCTTTCCAACGAGTTTTACGCTATACGGAATAGCAGATTGAGCAGGTTCTTGATCCAAATTGAAATTACCGAGTAGTTGAGAAATATCAATATCTAAAAAAGAAAGACTGTTAGAAACTTTTACATAATACTCTTTGTTCGGCTCTGTTTGGAATGATACCTCTTCACCTGCACCGATGCCATTGATATTACTTGAATTTAATGGTGCTGCTTCTTCTGAAGGAATCTCTGAAGATTCATCAGTAGGAAGAGGATTACCATCTTCATCAGTTGCTGGTGGGAAAAGCTGTTCTTTTTCATAGACAGCAAGTCCTACGTCTACTCCTGGGATTCCAGTCGTGCTGAATTGCATAAATTGTGCTTCTTTTGATGTGAAGTGGAAGTAGTCTTCATCGCCTTCTACACCTGTCATATAGAGATCCTCTTTGTTATATGGCAAACTTTCAATTTGAATAGGTTCTTCAAGTGTCGATTCGTCTTCGGGTAGTTGATCTAGTTTCTCTACTTTTAGTGTAGCATGTGCTTGTTTGGCACTTGAATCATCGTAGCTACCATTGACATCTTTTATACCGATTGCAACTGTTCCGCTAAATGGTGCTTGGATTAGTTTTGCCTCAGCTTTTCCTTCGGTTACATCATTGATTTCCGTTTTTTGTTGTTGATTGTCACCAAAAAATTGGATATTCAATTTGTAGTCATATTGCGAAGAGCCAGTTAAAGAAGCTTGAATGTATTGTCCTTTCTCCACATGAAGTTTTACCCATTTTTGTTCGGATGGTTTGGTAAAGTTATGCTTGATCTCTGCTGGAGCTGTAATTTGTTCTGCATTATTTAAGATTGTCGTTTCATCCCAATTCTCTGTTACGAGTGAAGGAATCTTTTTTACATTGAATTTAAGTGCCGCTACTGGATTGACTAATCCATTTCCATACTTATTGTCAAACCCTTTTCCACCTAGATCTGTTGCTGTTTTTTCAAGAATATATTCAACTTCTGCAGGCTTTAGGTTTGGATATTTTGATAATAATAAAGCTACTGTACCGGCTACAACAGGTGATGCCATAGATGTTCCACTTATTTTTGTGAAAGTAGATCCCTTTTGATAATCATAATAAGAAGAATAGACATCTTCACCAGGTGCTACTAAATCTGTTGAAGAACCATATGATGAATAATCACTTAATTTTTTATCTTTGTTGATAGAGCCTACACTGATAACACCCTCAAACTTTGCAGGGTAAACATCTGCATCAGAGGCTTCATTTCCAGCGGCTGCAACAACTACGACACCTTTGCTGATGGCTTTATCGATGGCTTCTTTTAAGATTTCGGAAGGGTTGCCTCCTCCTAAACTCATGTTAATGACATCTGCCCCCTGATCGACAGCTTCAAGGATTGCCTTGGCGATTGTATAATCGAATGTCCAATCACCGCCATCAAATATATCTAAAGAAAGAATCTTAGCGGCGGGGTCTAATCCATAACCACCAATGCCATTATCTTTTTTTCCTGCGATAATACCTGCGACATGGGTACCGTGGGTATCAACAGTCGTTGGATTCATAGGATTGATGATATTTTCACTTTTGATGATGCTTCCCTTAATTTCAGGATGATTTTTATCAAGGCCTGTATCAATAACAGCGACTTTTACTTGATGTTTTCCCGCAAGCTTTTGGGCATCTGATGTTTTCAGTAAACTATGCATATACTGTTCACTTACTTTAGGATCAGTTGTACCAAAAAGTTTATATTTAGGACTCAAACTGACAGAAATAACCTTTTTATTCTTTTGATAATTCTGAATGACTTGTTGCAGCTTTTTTTTATTTTTCACTTTAACCGCCATATATTTTAAACTGGGGATTTGTTGAAGAACCGTACCTCCAGCTTTTTGGTGTTCTTTTTGGGTCAACGGACTTGAATATTTGAGAATAATGGTGTCATCACTATAATTATTCGTTTTCTTGTTGATCTTTTGTTCGGGTTGACCAAGTTTTTGAAGTACGGTTGAAGCAGAACCCGTTTTAGTGGTTGCTGCAAAACTACTGATGGGTGTTAACGCTATTGCACAACTTAAACCAGCAGCTACGAATTTTTTTGATATCGATTTCACAAGATTCCTCCTAAATGGAACAACTATATGATTATAGAAATATAGAGTTCCTGTAATGTTAATATATACCATTATAATCTATTAGTTTTTTAAAAGATAGGCGTATTTTGGGATATTATTAATATTATTTTACTAGTTTTGCAAAAGTGAGTGTATTTTCAACAAAAAAATTAAATCTTAAAAATTTAGTACCTGTGGATATTATAGAAATGTTATAATTTATTTAATTAAAAAGGGAGGTATGAAGTTATGGCACTCGATTATAAAAATATTATTGTTGGTATTGATGGTTCAAAAGAAGCTGAAGCTGCATTCAAAAAAGGTGTAGAAATTGCAAAAAGAAATCATGCAACGCTGCATTTGGTAAATATCATTGATTCTCGTGTCTATTCAACACTTGAAGCTTATAATTTCACAGAAGAAAAAAGACGCGCTGAGGAATTTGCTACAAACTTATTAGAAAACTACAAAAAAGCAGAAACCGCTGGCTTAGAAAATGTTAATGTTATTGTACAATACGGTTCTCCAAGAACTGCAATCACAAAAGATGTTGCTAAGGAAGTAAAAGCAGATTTAATCATTTGTGGTGCTACAGGTCTTAATGCAGTTGAGCGCTTTTTAATCGGTAGTGTTACAACAGGTATCGTCCGTTCAGCAGATTGTGATGTACTTGTCGTACGTCCTGAGGAAGAATAATAATCGTATAACTTGATCGTAACTTTACAATAGTTACGCAAGAAGGGCTATCAGAAAGAGTGAAAACTTCTTTCTGATAGCCTATTTTATCCCGCTTTAACGGGCAGTAAGCCCTCCACCTCAAGGTTTAGAGAGAAACGAGAAAGATAGGCGCGGGGGGAACAACTGCCCGTAAAAGCCCGATTGGTTTAGCTAACCATCAGTGGGGGATGAAGAAAACCCCCCACTGATGGAAGCTTCACTTTATAAGAAAAAACTTGGTTATCTTAGTCAAAAGTTATTGCAAGTACTTTAGCTATAGGGAAAATTTGATGTATAATAGGATACGTAAAAAATGGTTATTTCAAGAATATTTCAGTAATGAGGGGGAAGTAATGGATGGATGCAAAATTGAAAAAGAGTGCATTACGAGGAATCACTTATGGATTATATCTTGTCGGTACAAAGGATGAAAGTGGTTTAAATGCTTTTGTTGGAAACTTTTTAACACAAACCTCCTTCGAACCACCATTGGTAGCTTTAGCAGCGAAGGTAGGTACGCGTTCACAACAACAAATTGCGAGCAGCGGTGTGTTCAGTGTGAATGTTTTAGAGTCAGGTCAAAAAGATATGGTTATGGCATTCTTTAAATCATTTGAAACAGAAGACAATAAAATGGCAGGCTTTGAATTTTCTACAGAAGAAACAGGCTGTCCGATTTTCAAAGAGGCTCTTAGATATTTTGAATGTAAGGTAGTCGATAAAATAGAAAAGGGAGATCATTTTATCTATATAGGTGAAGTCATCAATGCAGGTGTTAATCGTGAGGGTGAACCATTACCTATGAAGGAAACAGGTTTCTATTATGGAGGCTAATAAAATAAATCGTCATTTCTAGCAACGTAATTGAATGGTTTTAACGATAATCATGCATTGCTAAAAGTAAAAAAGTACATTAGGAGAAAATCCTGCTGTACTTTTTTACTATTTCATAAATACCTTATTTTTCTACATCCGATAAAACAGCTTCGAACCACACTATTTTAAGCTGCGTTTAAGAAAGACTTTCGTACGATCGAATTTGGGATGATCAAACAATTCTTGCGGTGTACCAGATTCAAGAATTTCCCCATTGTCCATAAAAAGGACTCGATTAGCCACTTCTCTTGCAAATCCCATTTCATGTGTAACCACAATCATGGTCATATGTTCTTCTGCTAAATCTTTCATCACCTGAAGCACTTCACCAGTTAACTCAGGGTCGAGTGCTGAAGTAGGTTCGTCGAATAACATAATGTCTGGATTCATCATAAGCGCTCTAGCTATTGCCACACGCTGTTTTTGACCACCTGAAAGATTTGCAGGATATGCAGAAGCCTTGTCAGCAAGTCCGACTTTTTCTAATAGTACCATGCTGCGACTACTAAGCTCTTTAGCGGATTCCTTTTTGACAAGTCGAGGAGCCATTTCAAGATTATCTTTCACCGTTAAATGTGGGAATAGATTAAAATGCTGAAATACCATGCCCATTCTAGAAGTAACTCGTCTAATTTCTTGTGGTTTTGAATAGACGCCATTTTTCACAAGATTATCACCGGCAACCATGATACTTCCTCCATCAATTTTTTCAAGATGAACAAGACTTCTAAGCATTGTGCTTTTACCAGATCCAGAGGGTCCAATAACCGCTACAACATCATTTTTATTGACATCAAAGGTAATTTGCTTTAACACATCTAGATTACCGAATGATTTTTTTAGTTTGGAAACTTCAATGATAGCCATATCGACCACTCCTCTCTATTCAAATGTAAATCGGCGTTCAATCCATTTAAAAATGAGCGTAAGGACAAGTGTCATGATCAAATAGATGGCACCTGCAACGAAGAATGGAAAGATCGTAAAATCACGATTTACAGCGGTTTCTGCATAGTGTAATAATTCAGGGACAGCCACGGCATATAGTAGTGCAGTGTCTTTTACAAGTGTCACTGATTCGTTTGCTAAAGCTGGAATAGCGATTCGGAACATCTGAGGCAAAATGATACGGGTAGTCGTTTGAAATTTATTCAATCCGAGTACTTGTGCTGCTTCATATTGGCCTTTATCGATCGCTAACAAACCACCACGGAAGATTTCAGCAAAATAGGCAGCATAGTTAAGGATGAAGCCGATACACGCTGCAGTAAAACGATCTAATACTAAGTATTGACCAATGCCCGGAATCATGGGTAGCCCAAAGCAAATAATCAATAATTGAAGTAAAAGTGGCGTACCTCGCATTATATAGATATAGGCTTGTGCCAGCCAGGATAGTGGTTTAAATCTACTGTTTACCGCCAATGTTAACAAAAAACCAAGAGGTATAGATAACACGATGGAGATAAAAAATAGTAGTATCGTCATTTGAGATCCTTGGAGCATCGGCTTCAGGATCGACGTGAAATAATCTAAGCTCATACAAGTGCTCCTCCTAATGAAATTCGTTGCTCACTATTACCGGAATAGGAACGATTCCAATATGCATGTTAAAAACAAAACAGGTTTCCAAAAAAGGAAACCCGATTTTGCCCATATACATTTTACTTTAATACTTTATTTTCGCCAAACCATTTTTTAGAAATCTCAGCGGCTGTGCCGTTTTCATTCATTTTATCAAGCGCTTTTTGTAACTTGTTTAATAATTCATCGTTGCCTTTTTTCACACCAACACCATATTCTTCAGGAGCAAGTGATTCATCAAGAATTTTGAATGTGTCTTTTTCTTTTGACATATAGTAGTCAATAACAACCTCATCAATAACGACTGCGTTAGTACGACCATTCTTTAAATCATTTAGTGCCATTACATTATCAGAGTATTCACTGACATTTTTTAGTTTTGATTTAATAGAACTTGCATTTAAAGCATCAGCTGCTGAAGATTGAGCTTGTAAACCAACAACTTTTCCTTTTAAATCATCTAACTTAGCAATTTTGGAATCTGCAAGTGTAACGACAACTTGAGCATTCTTTAAATATGGCTTTGTAAAATCAACTTTTTTCTTACGTTCGTCTGTAATTGTGTAGCCGTTCCAGATCAAATCAATTCGACCACTGCTTAACTCAGACTCTTTTGTTTTCCATTCGATTGGTTGAATTTTTACTTTGTAGCCCATTTCTTTAGCGGCTGCTTTTGCATAGTCAATGTCAAAACCAACGATGTTGTTATCCTTATCTCGGAATCCCATTGGGGCAAATTCATCATCAACACCGATTACTAACGTTTTGTCATCTTTTGAAGCAGATTTATCAGATGAACATCCAGCCATAATACTAAAAATAGCAACGACGAACATTGTCATAATTGCAAAACGTTTCATACTTTAGAAAACCACCTTGTTCTTATTATTAAGTTTTTCATTTCACTTTAGTTTGCTAATACGTTGATATATTATCAAGCTAATAAATTATAACATTTTTCAATAGCAAAAAACAATAACTTTTTTGATATATTGATTCCTATATAAATAGTAGAAAATCTTCCTCTCTTGACTGTATTAGTTGGCGATAAGTCCATGGGTTGTCCGAAAAGCAATGAGTGGGAAAAAATTTTTTCTTTCAGGTGTGTTGGCTCTACACCAAAATCTGTTCTTGACATAAAATTAGATAGCCTATTGATTTCCGCTCCGGCTTGCTCGCTTTCCTGCGGGCGAGCGATGAGCCGCTTGGGGGAACAGGATGTTGGTCACGGAATCGTTGCCACAGGACGTGGCGCACCACAATTCCGTTCCGTAAATTGCTCCGTGCAGGGTGGTCTCATCTGTTCGCTCTCTCTGGGACATTGAATGGACTTCCTGAATCCACACTGCACGAAGGAAATGCGCATGCATTTTCGAGGACTCGAGCAAGCCGCAGCAAAGATCTATCTAAATGGTGTTATTAAACACTATTTTTTACCAATAAATATGATATTCATTTCGTCAAGCACACGTTTTGGCAAAGACCTAGTGTGTTCGTTAGGAAAAAATCAGGATGGAAATCTGTGTAAACTTCTACGGGAAAAAGCTATGATTAAAGGAATAGCGATAATTTACTGGGTGTGCTAGTTTAGAAAGAAAAGCAAGTCGTAGCAGAAATCTGTTGACAATTTTTCTTTTGTATACAAAATGTATATCAACAAGCCAACGATAGCTACTTTCGTGATAAAATGGAATAAACAGTACAAGAGTTAATCTACTTAAATTTTCTTAAAAATATTGACAATTTCCAATGTTTTGTGATTTGATATAATATAAAAATATAAAGAGTGTAGCAAAGAAGGAGAATGGATTATGGTACAAATTTTTTCTGATCGAATGTTAAAAACAGATAGCTCATTTATTGCGGAAATTATGCGATTGACTGAAGCAAAAGATATTATTTCTTTCGCAGGAGGATTGCCAAATCCAATTTCTTTCCCAGTGACTGAATTTCAGGAGTCTATGGATCGAGTATTACAAACATCAGGTGAAAAAGTATTCCAATATGCAGGTACTCAAGGATATTTGCCATTACGTCAATGGATTGCTGATCGATATAAAAAAAGATTCGATATAGATGTTTCAGCAGATAATATTTTGATCACAACAGGTTCTCAACAAGGACTAGACTTGATGGGAAAAGTGTTGATTAATAAAGGTGATCGTGTAGCTGTAGAAAGTCCCTGTTATCTTGCTGCTATCCAAACTTTCTCACTTTATGAACCGAACTTCTTATCAGTTAGCCTTGAAGATGATGGCTTAAATTTAGAAGAGTTAGAAGAAACATTAAAAAATGATGATGTCAAGTTATTATATATGGTTCCTAATTTCCAAAATCCTACGGGGTTAACCTATTCAAGAGAAAAACGTGAAGCTATTTATGAAATCATCAAAAAGACAAATACGATCTTGATTGAAGATGATCCATATGGCGAACTTCGTTTTGCAGGTGAATCATTGCCATATATTGCGGGCGGTAAATTAGATAATAGTGTACTATTTGGCTCATTTTCGAAAACATTATCACCAGGTATGCGTATCGGTTATTTATGTACGACCAATAAAGAATTGATGGGGCACTTGATTGCTGCGAAACAATCATCAGATTTGCACACAAATGTCATTTCTCAATATGCTATTTATGATTATCTAGTTCATAATGATTACGAAAAACATATTAGCCAAATTACAGACTTATATAAGAAACAATGTAACGCGATGATTGCTGCTATGGAAAAGTATTTACCAGCACATGTTACATTCACAAAACCAGAGGGCGGAATGTTTTTATGGGCTGATCTAGGGGAAGGTGTTTCATCCGTAGAAGTCTTTAAACGTGCGATCGAAAACAAAGTAGCATTTGTCCCAGGAGATCCATTCTATACAAATGTTAAAGGTGCCAGCACATTGCGCTTAAATTATACAAACTCAGAACCCGCAACGATTGAAGAAGGAATAAAAAGATTGGCAGCGGTACTGTAAAAAAGAGATTTTTCCCGAGTTCTTTCATAATAGGAATTACAAAGCTAAAAAGTGTGAATGTTGGTGAGCAAGCAGCACCCATTCACACTTTTTCATTTTCTAAGTCATTTGATAGAGATTAAGCCTGAATCGTTTACATACTACCTTGTAAGTTTTGTCTTCGCCTTATATGTAGTATAGATTTTTCAATATAATAAATGAGTATGATAAATACAGACATAATAGCGAAATACTTGATGATCACTCCTAATGCACTTGCGCTTTCAAATTGGCCTTTTCCTCCATGAAAGTTCCCCTTTAGTGATGCTGATCTATCTCCATTTTCAACATCATCACTCAGTGACGGTTTTCCATTGGCTCCGAAATCACCTTCGGCGGGAAGATCCGGTTTTCCAGATTCAGCAAAACCTTCGTGCGCAGAATCATGTCTTTCTCCAGTATTAAAACCTTTTCCCTCCATATTAGAAGATGGATTAAATATTTTGGTAATTCCTTCTAGGTGCATTAAAAAATTTGTAGAGTATATTTCATAGCTTCCAAATATCAATAATGCAACAGTTGCTACTCGAGCTGCCACTTGAAAACTTCGTTTAGATTTTTTGATTTTCACGATATTTTTGAAAACATTAATAATCCATTTCCAATGTAATCCAATGTGAATGGCTACTATGATCAAAACTAAAAAGGAGATGGACATATGAGCTATTTTAAACCATTGTTCGTTTTCAATATGAATGTTTGGAAATACAACTCTTGAAATAAAAATGCCACTCATCATAATAAACGCCATTCCCACTAATAACAGTAAATTTAATAGGTAACTAAATTTTGTCCTGAAAGGTATTTTTCGATTAAATAATTTTAAAGTAATATTTTTGACCCATTGCCAGTTAAGCAATATATGTGTAAAAAAAACTACTGCAATCGATAAGCCTGCTATTTCATGAAAAGTTAAACCTCCGAATACGCGTTTGTTGAAAAACAATACGAATGTACTTACCATTAATAAATCAATTCCAAATTTTAAATATTTAATATTTTTCTTATTCATATGGTGCTCCTTCCTACCGCTCTTTTGTTAGTATTATGCCTTTAATACATGTCAAGAAGATGTCAAAATCCCCTTTGCCAACTAGTATGTAACTTTACAAACGATTTAGGACGTAGATCATATCATATTGATTTAGTGATGCTCCAATTGGTCCATTATAATTATTGCCTCAATGGATTTTCTCCATGCAAAGCTTCTTCACTTTTTTTGTGATTGGTGTATATCTATTATAGTCATAATACCTTGACAGTCATAGTACATAAATGTATATTGTATTCAAGGAGGTTAGGTGATTGAGTGAAAGTAAAATTTCTGCAGATTTACTGCGTGGTCATACCGATACAATGATTTTAAAGCTACTGTTAGCTGGAGATAAATATGGTTATCAAATTAGTAAATTGATTTATGCCAATTCAGGAAATCAATATGAGCTAAAGGAAGCCACTATGTATTCGAGCTTAAAGCGATTAGAAAAAGAAGGTAGTATTACTTCTTATTGGGGAAGTGAGAATATTGGTGGTCGTAGAAAGTACTATAAAATAACAGACTTAGGCAAGAACACATATGAACAAAATAAAAAAAATTGGGAACAGGCAAAACAGATTTTAGAACGTTTACTATGAAAGGATGAGTGAACCATGCAAAAAGAAATTAATCAATATGTACACAATATTTTGCACCATATCCAAAAGTGAGAACGGCAAAAGAGCTGGAAGAAGAATTATCTGCTAACTTAACTGAAAAATATCAAGACTATAAAAGCAAAGGGTATAGCGAGACAGAAGCCTATCAAATGACGATCAATTCCATTGGAGATGTATCTGAGTTGATCGATTCCATTAACTTACAACAATCAGAACTTGAAAAAGCTATTCAGATGGATTTTTCAAGATCAAGAATGGTAAATTCTGATTTTCGTGATGTCTCCATTCGTGAAGGAAAATTCAAAGGCAGTGATTTAAAAGGATCAGACTTTTCTAATTCAGATTTGACCGATTGTGAGTTCAAATCATGCAATTTAGGAGAGGCTATTTTTGAAAATGTGAATTTGACAGGTGCACAGTTTAGCGGTTCGAATTTTAAAGGATCTACTTTCAAAAATTGCAATTATCACCGGTCGTTTTTTAAGTCCAGCAATCTTACAGGTATTGATTTTGATGGTCAAATGTTTGAAGAAACTATATTTGAAATGTGTACTTTAAAAAAAGCTTCTTTCAGAAATACAAATTTAAAAAAAGTCCAATTCCGTTTGTCAGATGTTAAAAAAGTTGACTTCAGTGGAGCTAAAATGGATAAATTAACATATAACTTCTTGAAAGCCGGCAAGGCGGATTTAAGTAATGTCACGATTATTCAATGAAATAGAACTCATGAATATCTTATCCATAAAGATGTATAGATAACATTTTCCTGATCAATTATATAACCAATAAATAATAAAAGAACCTAGCCATTATGAATGGAACTAGGTTCTTTTTTCGGCATTCATCATAATCCTCTGTTGCAAGATTACAATAAAAATGACCTGATCAGGTTCGACTCACATAAAGCAGGAATCCCCCTGCTTTGCGAAGTTTCACTTTATTCTGGGAATAAGTCAGAGGATAAATAGCGTTCTCCAGTATCTGGTGCTAAGCATAGAACGTTTGCAGATGATGGAAGATTCTTTGCTACTTGGATGGCCATATAAGCAGAAGCAGCACCTGAAGCTCCAACAAAGATCCCCTCTTCAGCGGCAAGACGTCGTGCCATGACTTGTGCATCTTCATCTTCAATGTGGAGAATATCATCATAAATTTGTCGGTTTAAAATTTTAGGGATAAATCCCGGACCTGTCCCTGGGATTTTGTGTGGTCCAGGTTTACCACCAGATAGCACTGGAGATCCAGCAGGTTCAACAACATAAATTTTCAAATTAGGAATTCGTTTTTTCAATTCTTCCCCTGTACCTGTTACAGTACCACCAGTTCCAGCTGTTAATATGAATGCATCTAATTGATCATCAAATGTATCTATTATCTCTACAGCTGTTGTTTCACGGTGTGCGTCGGCATTTGCTGGATTCTCGAATTGCATGGGAATAAAGTGATTTGGAATGTCTTCTGCAATTCGTTTTGCTTCATCAATGGATCCTTGCATACGTAGGGCAGAAGGTGTTAGATGAACCTCAGCTCCATAAGCTTTCATAATTTTAATGCGTTCTTTTGTGGCATTGTCCGGCATTGTAATAATGCAGCGATAGCCTCTTGTAGCACAAACCATAGCAAGACCAATACCTGTATTTCCTGATGTTGGTTCAATGATCGTACTTTTACCCGGAATCAGTTTTCCTTCTTTTTCCGCTTGTACGATCATGTTTAAAGCTGCACGGTCTTTAACACTTCCACCAGGGTTAAAAGACTCTAATTTAATAAAAACATTTGCACCGTTCGCATCTGGTATTTTATTTAATTTTACGATAGGTGTTTTACCGATCAATTCAATGATTGAATTATAATATTTCAACTGTGTCACCCTTTCGTTTAGAAAAGAAATGTCTATATGAATAAACTATATTATCAGATATGTTTCTTATCCAATCTTATCTATAAAAATATAGAGTATTTGCTGATTTCCGCTGCGACTTGCTCGCTTTCCTGCGGGCGAGCGCTGAGCCGCTTCCTTCGCTGCGCTCGTGCAGGGTCTCAGCTGTCTCGCTTTTCCCGCGGGACATTGAATGGACTTCCTGAATCCACACCGCACGAAGGAAATGCGCATGCATTTTCGAGGACTCGAGCAAGCCGCAGCGAAGATCTATATAGATTGGAGTTTACAATGAGGAATTTTTCTCATTTATACTCATATAGTTATTCTGATTTTTTCCTAATCAACACACCTGTTATACTATATAAGAATAGTTGGTTTACATTATTTTATTATAAACGACTGTTAAAATAAATCAAATAACATTAAACTGTTTCCTCCATTTAAAAGGAAAATAAGTGAGAAACAACGGATAGTATAAGATCAATTGGTTTAACTAACGCACAATGTGAGATAAAGTAAGCCTCACTGAGAGAAGTTTTACTTTATGTTAAGATTTAATAGGAATGAGTGTTTGACAATTAGTAAGAAGAATATATAATTAGACTAATAATTCCTATATAATGGCTATGATTTATAAAAATAACAAGAAGAAGAAGATATATTTTCCTTGTGCTGTTTCGATTTAACGAAGCTTATTTGTAGTTTTGGATATTCAGAACGTCATGTATTTCGAATAATCTATTATTAATATGTAGGTAGCTATTAATATTAGTTCATGGGGTGGATAAAATGGCAATCGAATTAGTAAAAGAACATTTCAAAAAATATGGATTGGATCATAAAATATTGGAATATGATGCTTCAAGCGCAACAGTTGAACTCGCTGCAAACGCATTAGGAGTAAAACCAGAGCGCATTGCAAAAACGCTTGCTTTTAAAAGAGATCAAGGCTGTATCTTAATAGTGGCGGCAGGGGATGCAAAAATAGATAATGCAAAATTCAAGCATAAATTTGGTATAAAAGCAAGAATGCTGTCGCCAGATGAAGTATTAAACCAAGTAGGTCATGCAATTGGAGGCGTTTGTCCATTTGGAATACCAGAAAATATTCCTGTTTTTTTAGATGAATCACTTAAACGATTTGAAACAGTATTTCCTGCATGCGGCAGTAGCAATAGTGCAATTGAACTTAGCTGTGAAGAAGTGTATATTTATTCGAATGCTCAGGAATGGGTGGACGTATGTAAAGGTTGGCAATAGTATAATGATGTAGATGAAGAAGCTTGAACAAAAAGAGTTATCCTAAAATAAAGGATAACTCTTTTTGCTTTTTAAAATGCTATGAAGTGAATTCACCATACGTATCTTATATGAATATTTTATGAAGGAGATAATCGAAGGATGGTGACATAAATTGGGGTATTATGTAGCGGTTGAAAAAGACGTCAGACTATATGTGGAGGATATTAACCCAACCGGAGAAAAGACCATTTTGTTTTTACATGGATGGCCGTTAAATCACCAGCAATTTGAATATCAGTTTAACGTCCTTCCAGCAGCGGGGTATCGCTGTATAGGAATTGACTGGAGAGGATTTGGTCAATCAGATAAGCCAATGGATGGATATAACTATGATCGATTGGCAGATGATATTGCTACAGTGATTTCTACGCTTCATCTGAACAATATTATTTTAGTTGGACATTCCACAGGAGGAGCTATAGCTCTCCGTTACATGACAAGATATGAAGGATATGGAGTTTCTAAACTTATTCTTATTGCTGCTGCTGCACCGACGGGTTTTACAGCAGAAACGGCAAGAAGATTATTAACAGAGACCTATAATGATCGCCCTAATATGATAAGAGATGTGGCAGATACGTTCTTTTTCCAATATATTACGAAACCCTTTTCTGATTGGTTCTTTCAAATGGGATTGCAAGCCGCAAGTTGGTCTACTGCAGCAATCATTAAAACGCTTCGAGATGAAAAAATTGAAACGGGACTCCATACGATATCTGTTCCTACTTTGATTGTACATGGTGTACATGATAAAGTGATCCCATTTTCACAAGCAGAAATTTTAAATAATAAAATAGCAGGATCAACACTTATGCCATTTCAATATAGTGGACACGGATCTTTCTGGGAAGAACGTAAGAAGTTTAATGAGGCATTGATTGATTTTACATCCTAGGCTTCAAAAGTAGATAACCCCCTTGCAATATAACGATCAAAATAAATGTGTCTAAAATATGAACAAATTGTTGACAAATTGTGTCCACGAGTTGTATCATAATGTCATAAAGTTGTCACAATTAAAAAACAGATTCATAAGGGGGATGCCAGATGAATTATACTGATATATTTTTAATTGCTATTGCGTGTATGAGCATTCCAATGGTTTGCGCAATTTTCTTCGATGCATTTTACGCTGAGAAAAAAAGAATTTCCTTCTCATTGAAGAGGGTTTCATGTTGGTATGCATTATTTTTTACTTTATCTTTTGTACCTGCACTACTATTTATAGTACGATAACGATGACTATCAATATAAAAGAAGGATCTTGTTCTGCAAGATCTTTTTTTATTTGCAAAAAAATAAAATATATAGTATATAATTGACTTTTTTTATAATTTTCAGATGTTAACACTATATTCGAAGTGTAAAAGGTTGAAATGAAAATGTGTGTAAATACCTATTTGTGTATTATAATGATTACAAGATTCTATTTATTTTTCAGGATTCATGACTTTTTTACTGTATGCAATTTTATTTATGCAGAAAATGTATGTAAAAGTAAAACATAAAAGAGCGAGGTAAACGGATGCGAACGTTTTTAATTTATTTTGGAATTTAATAATTTTTTTAGTAATTATTAACAATATAAAGATATACCATAAATAATTCTAATTATATGAGGAGAGTAAGTAGTTATGTTTGTTAAACCAAAAAAACATTATCAATATTCTGCAGAACAATTGGAATCTGATATTAGTGTAAATGAACGCTTTCAAATGAAGTTGGATTTTCTTGCATTATCTTCTACTAATCGGGCTTCTGTCCAGCACTTACGAGATTTATATGAAGCACATAGTGAAGAAATCTTAGATACCTTCTATAGCCATTTGTTGTCATATGATAAATTTAGAGAAATTATTGAGAAACATTCAAATGTAGATCGTTTAAAAAGAACCTTTGACGGTTATTTTAAGAGCTTATTTGAGGCTAAATTAGATTTACAATATATATTTGCTCGTAGAAAAATAGCTTATGCTCATACCAAAATAGGGGTACTGCCTGATTGGATGATTTCAGCCTATACATTTGTTAATCAGGCTATTATTCCATTGATTGCAGAAAAATATAAGCATGACCGATTTAAAATGCTAGATGTACTTCTTGCTTATGAATCTCTTGTCAGTATCGATCAACAAATTATTATTGAAACATATGTTGAAATACAAGCTGGCTCCATTATTAATGGTTTAGGGGGGATTATCGCATATAATACACAACTAGATCAGATGAAAAAATTGATTCAATTTGAAGAACAGAACAAACAAGATGTTATTTCAGCCAATGGCTCGATGGAACAGTTAAATGCAAATATCGAGGAAATATCTGCTTCAATACTCAGTATATCTAATGATACTCAAACTTCATTGGAAGATTTAAGCAAAGGAATTCAATCTTTGCAACAAGTCAATGGAACCTTGAAGGAAACCAATCATGAGCATAAGAATGTGAAAACAAATGTCAATGAATTAGTAAGCAGAGTCAATAATGTCACACAATTAGTTAAGTTTATACAAGGCATTGCGGAACAAACCAATTTATTAGCGTTAAACGCATCAATAGAGGCAGCTCGTGCTGGAGAAGCTGGCAAAGGTTTTGCGGTTGTAGCAGAGGAAGTCAGAAAATTAGCCGATAATACCAAATCATCTGTACAATCGATTCATGAGGATATTCAACAACTTTTGGAGATCACCAAAAACATTAGTACACATACAACTCAGACTGCTGAAGATTTACAAAAAGGCGTAAAGGATACAGCTGAAATTACGTCAACTTTATCTGCAATAAATGAAAATTTACAGCATCAAGGAGCTAGCATCGAACAAATTGCTGCTGCTTCACAGCAACAAGAAGTCGCTGCTAATGAGGTAACAGCTAAGAATTATAATATTGCAGAGAATGCGAAAAAAAGCAAAGAAATTTCAAATAACACAGGACAAGCCATATATAATTTAAGCAAAATGATTAATGAATACCGTGTAAAGACGATTTCCAAAAACTTCATCATCAGTCAGGAAGATATTATTTCTTTAACGATCACGGATCATCTTTTATGGAGATGGCGTATTTATAATTTATTATTAGGCTTTGAGAAAATGACAGTTGACGATGTGGCATCATACAAAGAATCCCGCCTTGGAAAATGGTATTATGGAGAGGGTAAAAAGTTACTTGGTGATGAACCTGTATTTAAAGAATTAGAGGAACCACATGCACAGGTTCATGAAATAGCCAAAAAAGCAGTGCAGGCTTACAATGACGGAAATGCAGAGTTAGCAGAAGAATATTTAGTTGATGTTGAAAAGTATTCAAACATTGTCATTGAAAAGTTAACAAAATTAAAAGAAATTATTATTGCATCCAAAGAGCCATATTTACACTAGATTTCTCAGTAAATAGAACTGTTTGTTTATAAAGAGCAGCTTCATGTGAAGAAACAAACATGAAATTGCTCTTTTATATTATCGTTGATGTTCAAATTTTAAGTTTCTTTTGTTTGCGTGGGAAGTTTCTTACTGCTGGAACTCCATCTTATTTTTAAAAAGAAATCGATGAATATTCTAGGATGGATTTTGAAGAAAAGGTAAAATAGTTTTGATACGTAGTCGTATGGAATATGGTATCGTAGAAGTTAGATAAGACAGTATATAAAAGAAGATTGTAAAAGAAATTTAATGTTTTTTTGCAACTTATTGTTATATAATTTGTCCTGTTATGTAGAAAGAAGAAATGAGTGACGAAGTTGTCCTATATACTTCAATATACACTCGATATGATGATTGTAATGATTATTGCAATTCCATTTGTTGTGTATTTGCGCTTTAAATCTCGGAAAAAACGAGATGTCGGTCTAAATAATCGTTGGCATGAAGTTGGGATTATGGCGTTTTGGGTCTATTTGATTGGTCTGTTTTATGAAACGATTGTCCCCAAAAACGGTGTAAGTCTTCAGTATGCAGGCATGAGACTTCATCATTTAGATTCACTGGGTATTAATTTTCGATTGTTTCGTGTTTTTACGGATGTTTACAATGCCATACACTATCTAAACTTATGGCAACCGTTTTTCATTAACTTTCTCGGTAACATCGCAATCTTTATGCCAATTGGTTTTTTACTACCGCTATTATGGCGTAAGATGGAGAAGTTCTTCTTTGTATTATTTACTGGGCTGGGATTGTCTTTGTTTATCGAGACAATGCAACTTCCTCAATTTCGAAGTACAGATGTAGATGATTTATGGCTAAACACATTAGGAGCCGTTATCGGTTTTGTTGTCTACAAGCATCTAGTAAAACGAATACCTAAATTGAAAGAAAAGTTTAAAGTATTCCTTTAGATGATGTATTGAGGAAAATAGCATTAAGCAGTAAGGTAAGAAGGGGATGCAATGAACAACCAGAAGGTAACTGCTGAAGAAAGAAAAAAAGATCATGTTATTCAACATCTAATGAATCTAGGTATATTCAAAATAAACGGCAAACAACTTTATCAGGTTCCATTAGAAGAATTGATAAAGGAATATAAAAGGCATACAAATTAACAGATTGCTATACTGTGGCGATATGTTTTAAGATAAGTCAAGTAAAAAAGAGTATAATCAAAAGATATCGAGTGCCATGATAGGTATTCTCATACGTGTAGTGGAATAGATGAAATAGAGATAGGAGAATAAAATATATGTGTGGATTTACAGGATTTATCGGTGAAGTTTCAAACCCGGACTTGGTGTTAGAAAATATGATGAACCAAATCATTCACCGTGGACCAGATTCAGCTGGAAAGTTTACAGATGGTCTTGCAGCTCTAGGCTTCCGTCGTCTAAGTATTATTGACTTGGCAAATGGTAGCCAACCTCTTTATAACGAAGATCAATCATTAGTATTGATCTTTAACGGTGAAATTTATAATTTTAAAGAAATCAGAAAAGACCTTCTTGCAGCAGGTCATATTTTTAAAACAGATACAGATAGTGAAATATTACTTCATGGTTATGAAGAATACGGTACAAAATTAGTACAAAAATTACGTGGTATGTTCGCGTTTGTTATTTGGGATCGTAACAGAAAACGTTTATTTGCTGCGCGTGATATGTTTGGTATTAAGCCATTCTACTATGCACATATGAATGGTACATTATTCTTTGGCTCAGAAATTAAAAGTTTTTTACCACACCCACATTTCGATAAAGTATTAAATGAAAAAGCATTAAAACCATATTTAACTTTCCAATTTCCAGTGTTGAAGGAAACGTTCTTTAAAGGCGTATTTAAATTACCAGCAGCCCATTATTTAACCTATGAAGATGGAAAATTAGAAATTACTCGTTATTGGGAACCAAGATTCAATCCTGAAGAACGTTCACTCGATGAAATTGTAGAAGAAATCGATACAACTGTTCGTGAATCTATTAAAGCTCATGAATTCTCTGACCCTGACGTTCAAGTAGGTTCATTCCTATCTTCTGGGGTTGACTCAAGTTATGTAGCTTCTGTATTGAAACCTGATAAAACATTTTCAGTCGGCTTTAGTGCACAAAACTTTTCGGAAATTGATAATGCGAAAGAATTATCGAAAGAATTGGGGATCGAAAATGTAAATGAAGTGCTAGATCCTGAAGTATGCTTCAACAAATTAGATGAGATTCAGTATATGATGGATGAACCTCATTCCAATCCATCTATCGTCCCATTGTATTTCTTATCAGAGCTTGCTAGTAAACATGTAAAAGTCGTTCTTTCTGGTGAAGGTGCTGATGAATTATTCGGCGGCTATGCGGAGTATGATGAACTTCCTGCTATGCGTAAATATAAAAAAGTACCACAATTCATTCGTCGCCCAATTGCAGAAATAGCAAAAACACTTCCTGAAATGCGTGGAAAACACTTCTTGATGCGTGGTGGTCTCCCAGTTGAACAAACATTTATCGGACAAGCACATATATTTGAAGAACAAGAAGCATCTGCGATCTTAACGGATGAATATAATCATGCACCATCTGTGGCAGATATTGTGATGCCGATATACAAAAAAGCAGCTGGTGAAGATGATTTAACTAAAAAACAAATTTTAGACTTAAACCTATGGTTAGTGGATGATATTCTGTTGAAAGCAGACAAAATGAGTATGGCTCATTCCATTGAACTGCGTGTACCATTCCTTGATCGTGAAGTGATGAAAGTGGCTTCTAAAGTACCTTCTCACTATCGAGTTAATGAAATCGATACAAAATATGCATTTCGTCAAGCATCTCAACGTGCATTACCAGATGAATGGGCGCATCGTAAAAAAATCGGATTCCCAGTACCTATTCGTCTTTGGTTAAAAGAAGATAAATACTTCAATCAAATTAAAGAAACATTTGAATCAGCTGAAGCCGCACAATTCTTTGATCAACAAGCTATTGTTAAACTGTTAACTGATCACTATGAAGGCAAAGCGAAAAATCAACGTAAGGTATGGACGATTTACATGTTCTTAGTATGGTACAAAAAATATTTCGGCTAATAATTCCTTTAGCTTAAAAAGGGGATTGTCGACATGTTGAAGAGAAGTAAATGGCCTTGGCATTTACTCCTCTTTTGCTTTGTAATGCTTTTTGCCAGTATTGCAAGTGGTTGTACAAATATACTGCCAGCAAAAGATGAGGATATGGACGAGGGGATAAAAGTGCTGATTGTTGCATTTGGAAGCAGAGAACCTATTCCTGATATGAAAGTTACCGTAAGAGATATGGATACAGATCAACTGGTTACGACGGCTATCAGTGATTCTGAGGGACAAGTGACATTGGCAGGATTAGAAGTGGGAAAACGTTATTTATTTGTACCATCATCCGTGAGTGATTCGAGCCCAATGAGTAATAATTCAAGTGGTGTGGCGAAAATAGTAAAGGTACAAAAAGATACTTCATATGTAGTACTTGAAACGTACTATCAAAAGGAAAATCAGAGGATTGAAGTGCCTGTCGTTTTGCAAAATCCACAACTTCCTCATGGCTGTGAAATAACTGCAATGACAGCCTCCTTTAACTATTATGGCTTAAATCTTTCAAAGATGAAGATGGCAAAGAAGTATTTACCCACAAAAGCAATTATTGAAAAGGACGGAAAACGAACCGGTCCAGATCCGAATAAAGCGTATGCAGGCGATCCTAGCAATGAATTGACGGGGACATATGTTTTTGCACCAGTAATTACAAAAGTCGCAAGAAAAGTAGCAAAGGATTATAAAACAAACTTAAAAGTGACCAATCTTACAGGTGCTAGTCAAAAAAAAATAATAGAAACAGTGCAGCAAGGGATGCCTGTGATGGTGTGGGTAACACTAGATCTCTCAAAGCCAAAGACAAAAGAAGGCTGGTATATTGAGGGCACCAATAGCAAACCGAAAATGTATCGCAATTTACATGTAGTAGTGCTCACTGGATATGAAGATGGTAAAGTTATTGTTATGGATCCATTGCATGGCTATGTTGCACATGATGCGACAAAATTCTTCTCTAGCTATAAAGATATGGGTTCGCAAGCAATTGCGATTGAAAAGTAAATGAGCGATTGCCATTGGATTAAAATAAATCAAAAATTTATAAAAATAAGCTATATCAACTAAGAGTTTATTCGTTTATAAAGTTAAAATATGATACACTAATGGCATTAAAATAAGTACAAAATAAGCGAGATGATAAGAGATGGTAGAACAACCATTTTTACCAATACTAATAGGATCAGATATGAATGCATATGGTATGGCACGTGCTTTTTATGAAGCATATGGCATTAAAGCAATCGTAGTTGGCCGAGCGCATTTAACAGCAACACAAAACAGTCATATTCTACATTTTAAACATGTTCCCCATATAAAAGAAAACTTTGTAGAAGAATTGAAAAAAATAGCAAAGGAATACAGCCATAAAGACTTACTTTTAATGGGATGTGGCGATGATTATGTCAAACTCATTATTAAAAACAAACCAGCTCTTCAACAATATTTCACTGTTCCTTACATCGATGAATCATTAATGGACCGCATTTTATTGAAAGAAAACTTCTATAAAATGTGTGAAAAATATAATTTTAGCTATCCTAAAACAGATACTTGTACGTATGAAACATATGAAAACTTCCAAGTGAAATTTGACTATCCAATCATTATTAAAGCATCTAATTCAGTTGCCTATTGGGCATGTCAATTCCCCGGTAAGAAAAAAGTATTCGTAGCGCATGATGAGGCTGAAAAAGATGCTATTTTAAAAGCAATTTATAGTTCATCTTACAAAGATCACTTAATCATTCAAGAGTTCATCCCTGGTGATGATTCATATATGCGCGTACTGAATGCATATGTTGCAACAGATGGTCAAGTGAAACTAATGTGTTTAGGCAATCCTATTCTTGAAGAACATTCGCCAGAAGGTATAGGAAGTTATGCAGCTATCATCACTACTTACGATAAAGACTTAATGGATCAAGTTCGTTTCTTCTTAGAAGATATAGGTTTTACAGGAATCGCAAACTTTGATATGAAGTATGATTATCGCGATGGACAGTATAAATTATTTGAGATTAATCTACGTAATGGCCGTAGCAGTTATTATGTAACAGCTGCTGGTTATAATTTGATGCAATATGTTGCCGATGATCACATGCTACATATTTCTCAGGATTGTACTTATGCAAACAATGAGCATTTATGGAGCATCATTCCAAATGGCGTATTATTCAAATACGCTCAAAATAAAGAGTTAAAAGCAAAAGCCCGTAAGCTTATCAAGGAAGGGAAAGCGACAAATTCTTTATTTTACAAAGAGGATATGAATTTTAAACGTTGGTACAAGCTAACCTTGAATAGCTTAAACTACTATCGTAAATACAAAAAATATTTTAATCATAAAGGTCTGTCTTAGTTATGGAAAAGAAAGTACTTGGTATTATTGGAGGAGTAGGGCCGTTAGCAACCATGTTGCTTGGCGAAACAATTGTCTATCGAACGAAAGCGTTTAGTGATCAAGAGCATATGCATTTTATCATTGATAATGATACAAGTATTCCTGATAGAACAGCCTATATATTAGATCATTCAAAACCAAATCCTCTTCCTGTGATGGTAGCAGATGCTAAAAAACTTGCTCAAGCAGGTGCAGATATCATTTGTATTCCTTGTAATACAGCCTATCGATTTTACGATGGACTACAAGACGGTTCTCCTGTCCCTGTGCTGCATATGATTCAGGAAACAGCGAAAAAAGCTCGTCTATTAAATGCAAAACGTGTAGGGGTACTTGGTACAATTGGCACTTTGACATCTAACATGTATCAAGATGCGTTGATAGAGGAAGGTATAGAGCCTATCGTTCCAGATGCAGCGATGCAGCAAGATCTGATGACAGTGATTTATGGCTATGTAAAGGCAGGAAAGAGGGTCTCAAAAGAACAATGGCAGCCATTTGAAGCAGCTATGAAAAAGGCTGGCTGCGATTATATTATTTTGGGATGTACGGAGTTATCTGTTGTGAATCGTGAGTTATCGCTAGATCGAAATCTATATATAGATGCACTTATAGTTTTAGCAGAATGCGCTATTACTAGTTGTGGTTATGAATTATTAGACTAATCGTTGAGTAAGGCTGTCAGCAAACTGATCATAGGCATGTTTTTGGACAGGAAAGACAGTAAAATCCTACTTTAAGTAGATAGGAATGGAAGATCGATTAGTTGGAAAAAATTGATCGGTTTAACGAATACACAGTGGAAGTTGAAAGCCACACTGTGGGAAATTTACTTTATCCCGCGTGAACGGGCAGTAAGACCCTCACCTCAAGATTTAGAGGGATAGGTGAGGGATCACTGCCCGTAAAAGCCCGATTGGTTCGGGGCAACAAGATGTTGGTCACTCAGATGTTGCCAAAGGACGTGGTGTTTTTAACCTGAGTTTCTCTAGTTCAGTGGGGGATGAAGAACCCCCCACTGATGGAGCTTTACTTTATACGATAAAAATCCGCTACACTTTCCGTGGGCAAGACACGAGCTACATCACTTGCTACGCTACCTGCTGGTTTTCGTGTTCTTGCCTCTTTCGCAGAAGTCTATGCGGATTTTTACTTATATATCAAAAAATTAGAATGATAGAATTACTTCTAGCATACAGTCTTTATTATTTTTTAGGACAACCTTTTTTGTATGAAAATATAAAAAATAAACACGAGAGAAGGTGTAGAAAACAATGTCATTTTTAAATTTATTAAATGAAGACTTACAAAAAAAATGGACTTTTCCATCCGTTATGCCCATTCAAAATCAAATGATTCCTGCATTATTAGAAGGCAAAGATGTAGTGGCTGAATCTCCTACAGGTACAGGGAAAACATTAGCTTATCTATTACCGATATTTCAAAAAGTAGATGTTACAAAGAAGGCAACGCAAGCTTTAATCGTTGCTCCATCGCAAGAGTTATGTATGCAAATTGTAGATGTTATTCGCTCGTGGATTAATGGAACAGATATTACAGTTGTCCCATTAATAGGAGGAGCAAACCCTCAAAGACAAATTGAAAAGCTAAAGAAGAAACCGACTATTGCAGTAGGCACTCCTGGAAGATTAAATGAACTTGTAAAAGAGAAAAAATTGAAATTACATGAACTAACTACCATCGTCTTAGATGAAGGGGATCAACTATTAAGTCGAGATTATCGGGTGATCGTCAAGTCATTTATCGATGGTGCAGACAACAATCGACAGGTTGCTGTTGTATCTGCTACGATTACGGATGAAATCGAATTAGTGGCGAATCGTATGCTCAATGATCCTGTAAGACTTCAAGTCAAAGTAGATGAAACATTATTAGGTGGCAGTAAAGTTGTACACTCTTTTGTTAAGCTTCAACAACGTGATAAAACAGAATTTCTTCGTAAATTTTCACATATATCAGGTGTAAGGGCTCTTGCATTTGTCAATAATCTAGATCAAGTATTAATGAAAAAATCAAAACTAGAATTTCGTAATGCTCCGATTGTTGCCCTGCACTCTGAGATGAAGAAGGATGAAAGAAAAGCTTCTTTGGATGCTTTTCGTAAAGGAGAAGCACGAATCTTAATCGCAACAGATATTGCCGCTAGAGGATTAGATATTGCAGGATTAACGCATGTTATCCATGTAGATGTACCATATACGAAAGAACAATATGTGCATCGATCTGGTCGTACTGGTCGTGCAGGAGCTGATGGCGAGGTCGTGACATTACTCGCATATCATGAAGAGCAAGCTTATTATAAGCGCATGAGAGAGCTATCTTTAAAGCCGATAGAGAAGATTTTGTCTAATGGTCAATTGATAGAAGGTCATGCAGAAACAAAATCATTTAGAACAAAGAAAACCAATAATCAGCCGGTTGTATCAAAAGCTAAAAATAAAAACGAGAGTAGTTTGTTTGGAGCTTCTGTCAAAGATTCTGGAAAGAAAAAGTTTTTTGGCAAGCAAAATCGAATAAATAAGAAAAGAGGTAATTGATGATGACGTTTGAAGAAAAGTTGGAACAATTTGCAGAACTAGCCGTTAAAGTTGGAGCGAATGTTCAAAAAGGACAAACAATGCTGATTAATACAACTACAGATACTGTTGATTTTACACGTCTAGTTGTAAAAAAAGCTTATGAAGCTGGTGCAGCTCGTGTAACAGTGAATTTTTCTGACGACGTGATTAATCGTGAATTTTTCGATCATGCACCAGACGATGAATTTGCAAAATTTCCTCGTTGGATCAGTGAACAACGTGACGAATTAATCGAACGTAAAGGAACATTGCTATGGATCGATGCTGCTGATCCAGATAGTCTAACAGGCGTACCCGTTGAGAAACTATCAGCATATCAGAAGGCATCTGGCAAGGCGCTAGAAAATTATCGCGATGCTGTTATGAACGATAAAATCGCGTGGTCCATTATTGCTGTTCCTTCAAAAAAATGGGCTGCGAAGGTATTTCCAAATTTAGAAGAAGATCAGCAAGTGCCAGCTTTATGGGAAGCCATTTTCAAAACGGTACATATTGGTGGAGGAAATGTTATTGACAACTGGACACATCATTTGAAAGCTTTAGATGAACGTGCAGCAATCCTCAATGAAAAACGTTATGCAAAATTACATTACACAGCACCGGGGACAGATTTGACAATTGAACTTCCAGATAAGCATATCTGGTGTACAGGCGCTAGTTATACACCTGATGGTACATCTTTTGTTGCGAATATGCCTACTGAAGAAGTATATACAATGCCATCAAAATATGGTGTAAATGGCTATGTTTCAAATACAAAGCCACTTGCTTTTCAAGGAAATATCATTGATCAATTCAAGATCACTTTTGAAAATGGTAAAATCGTAAAAACTGAAGCGGGTGTAGGTGCTGAACTACTTCAAGAATTAACAAAAGCAGATGAAGGTTCTCAATATCTTGGTGAAGTCGCGCTAGTACCACATGAATCACCTATCTCTATGTCAAATATATTATATTACAATACATTATTTGATGAAAATGCTTCCAATCACTTAGCAATTGGTGAAGCCTATCCAACATGCTATGAAGGCGGAAGTGAACTTACAAAGGAACAGCTTGAAGAAAAAGGGATTAATGCATCCATTACACATGAAGACTTTATGGTAGGTAGTGGAGAAATGGATATTGATGGCATTCTACTAGATGGCACCGTTGAACCTATCTTTAGAAAAGGAAACTGGGCATTTTAAGAGCACATGTTACTCCAATAACGAATAGGCCAGAGATCAACTGCCCATGAAAGTCTGTTTTTTTATTAGCATAGAGGCTGTAAAAAAACATCCGCTTGAAAACTGGTGTTCAAATATTAAAAGCAAGAAGCGCAATTCAAATGGATGAATTGCGCTTCTTTACGTTATTTTTTTACTGGGGATTTTTTCTTTTTCGCATCAATTGCCTTTATAACGATTGGATAAACGATCGGGGCAATTTTAATAGCAGCTTTTACGATTTTTTTAACTTGCATGGTGAGCACTCCATTCTAATCGATATTCTGTATTACAATTATATACTCATCCTATAATATCTTAAACTTTAAGTACTTTAATACCTTGAACAATATTCCAAATAAAGACTACAAGGGACAGTACGGCTTCTAAAACAATAAAAAGTAACCAGGCAATCATGAGCAATCCATCGCCAGTGAAGCTATTTGATCCAAATTGGTTTGGCTCAAAACCATAAAATATAATCACACCTACAAAAATGATTATTCCGATAATAGTGGGTACAAGTAACAATAGATGAGAAATGAATGCACGTTTTGCATGCCTTTTAACGTCTGGCTCATTTACTACAAAGAAAACAATTAAGGGTAAAATAAATCCAGCAAAAAATATACTAAAATAACAAAGGGACGATAATACACGATTATTATTCAACAATAGCACCTCCATTTATCCTGCTTTAACGGGCAGTGAGCTCCCCTATCTCAAGGTTTAGAGAGAAAAGAGAAAGATAGGTGGGGGATCAACTGCTCATAAAAGCCCGATTGGTTTGGGCCAACAAGATGTTGATCCCTCAGGTGTTGCCACAGGACGTGGCGCTTTTAACCTGAGTTCTTCTAGCTTAGTAGGGGATGAAGAAGATCCCCACTGATGGAAGCTTCACTTTATAATAATCTACGTTTAAAAGAGGACAAAAGATTCGTTTGTTTTCTTCATTTTATGAGATAAATGACAAACTAGAAGTTCCCATACATTAAGTTTTAGAATGGTTGAAAAGCCAAAAAATGATTTCCTATTGTTTTTCCATCTTAAGTTAAGTACAATGAATGTATTTCATAAAATATAATGATGTATCGACCACAAGGGGAGCCTTAATGGACGGCTGAGAGTGAACCCGAAGTTCTAACCCTTTGAACCTGTGAGTTAATGCTTGCGAGGAATGTGGATAGAAAACCGACTTATTTCGATGTTAGGGCTATCCTGATGTCGTTTTTTTATGTCGAAATATCTAATTTGGCAGTATCAAGAAAGCGCTTTAGAGCTTATGTGATCTACATCTAAACTAAGGAGGATAACAAATTGAACAATAAAAAATTATTAATGATGGTTGAAATTGCTATTTTTGCAGCAATTGGTTTAGTTTTAGATCAATTTTCTTTTAAATTATGGGCTCAAGGAGGATCTATAAGCCTTGCGATGGTTCCGATTGTTTTAATAGCATTTCGATGGGGAACAGTACCAGGACTTGTCACAGGTTTTCTAGTAGGAGCTCTTCAAGCAATGTTTGGTGGTTACATTTTAACACCTTTACAGGGTTTTATCGATTATTTCTTTGCATATACAGCGGTTGGTTTAGCCGGGATCATCCGCAATCAATTACTTAACGCTAGTAAAGAAGGAAAGAGAAATCAAATGGTAGCCTATATGACTCTTGGTACATTGGTTGGTGGTCTAGCCAGATATATTGCACATACAGTAGCAGGTGTTGTATTCTTTGCAGAATATGCGGGCAAGCAAAACGTATATTTATACTCAATCATCTATAACGGTTCTTATATGATACCAGACATCATCTTAACAATCATTGTTGCAGCATTACTCTTCACAACTGCACCAAAATTACTAGAACATAAGTGATCAGCGAATCTTTAATTATTGAGGCTTTAGAGTTGGGTAAATTGAAACTTTATACAGTGGGGAGTGCCTTCATCCTTCATTATGTTTAAGTTGGAGCAATCGAACTATTACAGACGGGGGATCAAGAAAACCCCCACTGATGGGAGCTTCACTTTATACTTTGCTGAAGATAATGAACCATCAAAAATGTATTCGCATTTTTCCGTACAGTGTTATTCAAAAAAAGCAAATTCAAAGCTATAAGGGAAAACAAGCTGTAGCGGAATAGGCTAGTTATGTATAGTTGAATGCTTAAAATTGGATAATCGACATACCTAATCCTGAATAATCTAGGGGAAATCTATGAAGGTTTTCTGGAGGAATCATAGGCGACCAATCATAAGGGTTTTTTGAAGAAGAAAGATGCAATGTTTCTAATCAATAGCATACAATAAACAGACAAACGTAATTTTTTTTAAAATTATGGTATAGTTAATATAGATATTAATGAGAAGGGATCGTTAGAAATGATTGCAAAAACGCAAGAAGAAATAGATGCATTATTAAAAGCTGGTCGTGCAATGGCTGAAATTCGTAATGCATTGAAAGACGCAACAAAACCAGGTGTTACTACAAAAGAGTTAGATGACTTAGCAGGTCGTTTATTTGAAGAAAAAGGTGCCGTTTCAGGACCAAAGGCAGAATATGATTTTCCAGGATACACTTGTATCAGTGTAAATGAACAAGTTGCACATGGTATTCCGAATCATCATAAACTAAAAGCTGGGGACTTGATTAATATTGATGTATCAGGTCATGTGAATGGCTATTATGCAGATACAGGGATTTCATTTATCGTAGGGGACGTTGAAAAGCCAGAAGTTCAAAAAATATGTGATATTGCCCAAAGTGCATTTGATCGTGCCATGACAAAAGTTAAAGCTGGTTCTCGTTTAAATCAAATCGGTAAAGCTGTTGAACGTGAAGCACATGATCATAAATTATCAGTCATTATGAATTTAACGGGACATGGTATTGGCCATTCTTTACATGAAGAACCACAATATGTTTTAAATTATTATGATGCTTGGGAACGTACAATTTTGAAAGAGGGAATGGTGTTGGCTGTAGAACCATTTATCTCACAAAAGGCTGAGCATATAGTAGAATCAGGTGATGGATGGACTTTTGTCACTCCAGATAAATCACTTGTGGCTCAACTTGAACATACAATCATCGTTACGAATGGTGAACCAATTATTACAACAAAAATTGACTAATACAGGTAGTATTACTTTATAGAAGTATAAAAGGGTATCTTAAAATTTAAATATTTCAAGATACCCTCTAAAGCTCTCTGATTTATTCAGGGAGCTTTTGCTTTTTTATAAAAATGATTCCAACCACTAATACGCCACTTAAGAAAAGTGCAGCAGCCGTTACAAGTAATTCTTCAAAGCCATTTTTAAATGCAATTCCGATAAAAACCCAAATATAGACAATAGAAAAAAGTATATCATCATAATGAAACCGTATATGAAGTGCAATCGCTGTTCCAAATGTGAGCGTGATAACAGCCCATAAAGGATCGCTTAATCCTAAAAAGCTCCAATGATTATGAGTAAAGAGAAAAGCGATGTTCATAAAGGCTACAATACTTTCCCATGCAAGGTAAATCGAAATTGGTGACCGTCCATCCCATGAGCGATGTGATGCAGGATAAGTGAAATACAACCCTATTAATGATAAGAGCATTAAAATAATAATGGCAATCGACCATGTAAAATATTCATAATGCCACAAGTAAATCCATAATATATTAAATACCGAACTTGCTACAAAATACGCAGCTTGTATGGATGTCATATGATGTTCGGAATGGCGATTTTTCCACAATAGATAAATCCAATAAGCTAAGATAAGATAGACAAAAACTTGAATAATATAAACATACCCTGCAGGACTAAATAGGACAGTATAGCTGTTGGAGATTTCACCCGTTGTATGACCATTCAGCGGAATGATATTAGTAGCTACGCTAAAGACAACCATGGTCATATAAGCAATGGTAACGATGAACAGTCTACCCAATAAAATCTCCTCCTTCAAATAAAATTGATGAAATGTAGAATCATTATATAAATCGGTCACTTCTTAGTATACAATCGTTTTACTCTAACAACAAATACCATTTTAATGAACTTTGCAGTAAAATATAGTTACAATAGAAAAAGGAGAGGATAAAAGTGGTTAAGCGCATAGAAAATTTGAATCTAGATAAAAAACTAGATGAAAGTATTTCCTATAAAAAGGAACTGAAAAAACTACAGCTTGAAATGCTCAATATTCAGCAGTTCTTATTTAGACATGAAATTGGTCTAATAATTGGATTTGAAGGAATGGATGCAGCTGGAAAAGGCGGAGCAATCAAAAGATTGACACAGCGTTTAGATCCACGAGGATATGTAGTGCATCCTATTGCAGCCCCAACTTCTGAAGAATTGAAATATAACCATCTCTACCGATTTTGGAAACGCCTTCCCGCACGTGGGCAAATTGGTATTTTCGACCGCACATGGTATGGACGGGTACTAGTAGAAAGAATCGAAGGATTTGCTACACAAGAAGAATGGAAACGTGCTTACGAAGAAATCAATCAATTCGAAAAATTATTAACAGATGATCATTACATCATGTTAAAGTTCTGGATACAAGTTTCGAATGAAGAACAGTTAAATAGATTTAGGGAACGTGAACAAAATCCATATAAAAAATGGAAACTAACAGAAGAGGATTGGCGTAACCGCGATAAATGGCCATTATATACTGAAGCTGCTAATGATATGTTTGAAAAGACGGATAAAAAGAATGCACCATGGGTCCTAATTGAAGGAAACGATAAAAATTATGCACGTATCCAAGTTCTAAAAGAAACCATTAAACATATAAAAAAAGAGTGCGAATCTCGTGGATTACAAATTGTAGATCCAGCAGAGTTCACAACTCAAGGGATGTAATGCTGACGATTACATAGCTTGTGAAGAAACGAATGACTTCATGATACTATCGCAAAGGATGGGTAATGTTGTATGGTATTTTTAGAGGGGCAACAATGTTATTTACGTACATTAGAGATAGCGGATGTAACACCATATACACAGATGGTTGCCCGTAATATGCATTACTGGTCAATCCATGAGCCATTACATCCACCTGAATACTACACGGAAAAAATTCAATTAAAGAAAATTCAAGAATCTGTTCGACAAATGCATGCGAATCGAGAATATAGTTTTGGGATTTTTACGAGTGGAACTACTGAGATTATAGGTCATATCTCTGTCTATTCAATTAGACGCCTACCATTCTCGAGTGCCTTTGTAGGTTATTCCATGGATGAAGCACATACGGGAAAGGGAATTGTATCAGAAGCACTTTCTCTCGTTTCTAAATTTGCTTTCGAGGATTTATGCATCCATCGTTTAGAAGCATATGTTTCACCTAAAAATGCAGCTTCTGTACGTGTATTGGAAAAAGCAGGTTTTCTGAGAGAAGGATTATTACGTAAGCTTCTATATATTAACGGTAAATGGCAAGACCATTACTTATATGCCTTAATGGATGAAGATTATTGAAAAGGAAAGGCCACTTGGCGGAAATGGCGAAGTGGATTTCGTAAACTTTTTAATAATATGTAGAAACTGTTGATAAATTTCCCGGAAAATATGTTGATATTCAACGATAAACTATCAAAGGAGAGTATCTGAAGGTTTTATAAGAAAATCCTTTTTCAGGGAAAACATGCTACGTGCTTCCTGCAAGCAAGGATCATTTTGTTTGCTGATGTTCTTGTTGTTGCTGGATTTTGCACTCTTTTTTGAAAGGAGTTCACACATATTTTGCCTGTAATCAAAAATGAGTATGCTAGGAGGCGATCTTAGCATACTCATTTTACTTTTGGCGTTTCATCACATAAAGGGATGCACTTTTTATTTATGAGAACCATCTATAATGACGTCTAGCTTTCCTGTCTTAGGATCAATTACTAAACCGTGGACAGGTATAGAGTCTATTACTAATGGATGGTTTTTGATCATTTCAACACTATGACGCACATTTTCTTGAACATCGTTAAATCCATGAAGCCATTCAGTCAAATTAACACCAGAATAGTTCAATAAATCAAATGTATCTTGTTTAATACCACGCTCCATCATCTTTTGAAGCATTTTCTCTGGATTCACGGCACTCATACCGCAGTCATAATGGCCTATAACGAAAACTTCATCTGCTTGTAATTCATATATTGCGACAAGTAAACTGCGCATAATGCCACCAAATGGATGGTTGACGATTGCACCAGCACATTTAATCATTTTAACATCACCATTGCGAAGATTCATTGCTTTAGGCAATAATTCGACAAGACGTGTATCCATACAAGTTAAAATCACAAAATGTTTATCAGGATATTTACTTGTAATGTAAGGCTCGTATTGTTTTTCTTCTACAAAAGTTTTATTGAAAAGAACAATATCATTTAAAATAGACATAACAGTACCCCCTCTTCCTCTTTTCTAATTGTAAAATAACTCAATAGAAAAAGGAAATACTGAAAATTTTATTTTTTTAGTAAATGGATGGTGTCGAGTGCTTTTCCGGTTCCTACAGCAACAGATTCTAGCGGTTCAGCGGCCAAATGAACGGGAACATCTAATTCTTTCGCGAACCATTCTGTCATGCCTTTTAAGAGGGCCCCGCCACCAGTTAGTACAATACCACGATCAACGATATCACCAGATAATTCTGGAGGACAGCTTTCTAATGTTTTTCGAATTAATTCTAAAATGGCCAATAGACTTTCTTTTAGACAATCTTGGATTTGCAGCGAAGTAACTGTAATTGTTTTAGGCAGACCTGTTACAATATCACGTCCTCGTATTTCCATTGTTTCAGATGGATGTTCAATTAATGCATAACCGATTTCTTGTTTGATTTTTTCTGCAGTAGGTACGCCGATCAATACATTAAACTTTTTACGGGAAAATTGAATAATTTCATCATTCATATGATCGCCACCAAGTTTCATGGTATTTGAGGTAACAATACCACCGAAAGAAATAATCCCCACTTCTGTGGTACCTCCACCGATATCAACGATTACACTTGCGATTGGATCACTGACAGGTAATTCTGCTCCGATTGCTGCTGCAACGGGTTCATCGATTAGATATACTTCTTTTGCCCCACATTGTTTCACGGCATCTTGGATAGCGAGTCGTTCAACAGATGTAGCGCCAGATGGGGTACAAACAACGACATTTGGTTTGCGTAGTGAGGACCCCAATTTTTTGGATGCCTTCTCCAGCATTGCTTTAATCATAGCTGTTGTCATATTAAAATCAGCGATGACTCCATCTTTTAATGGATTTATTACTTCAATGGTTAAAGGTGTTTTACCAACCATTTCTTTTGCTTCTTTACCAGTAGCAATAATTTCATTTGTATTAACATCATAAGCTACAATGGATGGTTCATTGACGATAATTCCTTTATTTTTTGTATATACTAACGTATTGGCTGTGCCCAAATCGATCCCGATTGCGGTTGTCGAAAACATACGTATAATTCCTCCTCTAAAATGCCTTAGGTTATCTTAGTATAAAATATATTTTTCTTAAAAAGTATGTTATTTTATGGTATATAACAATCATTACATTCTAAAATAAGCAAAAGGTTAATAGGAATATATAAATAATGGAATATCAATAGTAGAAAGGATTTTAAATGTTATAGATTTGTCAAAGAAATGTGAGGAGAATTTATTTAAATATTAAAAAGAGCTACTTGCGTTTTCTTGGCAAGTAGCTCTTTTTATATTAGAATTTGTTTTTTGGTTTTGGATCTACGATATGAGAAGTAGAGGAATCAAGACCAACTCTTAAATAGTGAACGAAAAGACCGCCTGCAACTATGAGTAAGCCAAACATGCCACCTACTGTAGCGATAAATGATGCCATTATCGATAACCCTCCCTATATATAAATTGTTCATTAACTATCAGTATACATGATTCTAACCTTAAAGATAAGAAGAAAATAAAAATTCTACAAATCTTTTAGAGAAATATAGAACACTATTATCATAACACTTTTAATGAAAAAATAAATGGTTATTTTTGGCGAATAAAGTCTCGGAAAGAGCGAATAACCCCTCAGAAAAGAGCAAATAACCCTTCTGAGAGAGCAAATAATCCTAGGAAAAGAGCGAATAAATCCACGGGAAAAGCGAACAGTTGAGGCGCAGCAGCGTAGCCATTTAAGGAACAGAGTCTAAGAAAGCCATGGCCTGTGGCAACGATTCTGTGACCAACATCCTGTTGCCCTCAGCGTTTGCCGCATGAGTCGTGCAAGTCGTAGCGGAAATCAGCGAATAGACTATATTTTGTAGAAAAATTGGATAATCAACGTGTTTGAAACTAAGTAATTTTACTTATTTTTCTTATTTTCACCAAATATCCTCTATTGTTCGCTATTGAATATTAATATTAAGAAAAAGTAGCCGAAATAATAAGAAGAATGACGACTTTGGAGGTACAAAAATGGATTTATCATCGGTTGTGGGTCTTATAATGGGATTAATCGCAGTGTTTGTTGGGATGACCTTAAAAGGGGTTACTCCTGATAATTTGCTTAATCCGGCTGCTATTTTGATCATTCTTTTAGGAACAGTAGCGGCTGTTACGATTGCGTTCCCTAAAAGCGAGCTAAAAAAAGTTCCAAAACTATTTAAGATTTTATTCACAGAGCAAAAGTTAGTAAGCGATGTTGAAATCATTAAATTGTTTTCCGAATGGGCTGATTTAGCACGTCGTGAAGGATTATTGGCTTTAGAAGGTAAAGTTTCTGAAATTGACGATCCTTTCTTGAAAAATGGTCTTACTTTAGCGATAGATGGTCAAAACGCAGACTATATTCGCGATGTATTGACTGAAGAAGTGGAAGCAATGGAAGAAAGGCATACGGCTGGAGCACAAATTTTTACGCAAGCAGGTACATATGCTCCTACATTAGGGGTGCTCGGTGCGGTAGTTGGTTTAATCGCAGCGTTAAAAAATATGAATGATGTTGACGCGCTTGGACATGCGATTTCAGCTGCCTTTGTTGCCACATTATTAGGAATTTTCACAGGTTATGTATTATGGCATCCATTTGCGAACAAGCTTCGACGCAAATCGAATATTGAAGCACGTCAAAAAATGATGATGATTGAAGGAATTCTTTCAGTTTTAGAAGGGGAGGCTCCTCGCGTAATTGAGCAAAAACTTGCTTCATATTTAACAAAAGAAGACCGCAAACAAATTATGGATGAAAGCGGGGCGAGCGGCCTTGGCAAAGAAAGCTAAAAAACGAAAAAAAGAACCAGGTGAAATTCCGGAGTCTTGGTTGCTTCCTTATTCCGATCTTCTGACATTATTGTTAGCGCTATTTATCGTATTGTTTGCATCTAGTTCAATAGATTCCCAAAAGTTTGCCCAGTTGTCTGCGGCATTTAATGCTGTGTTTGATGGAGGAAACGGAGTAATGGATAACCCATCGCCAGTGGAACCTATGAATCCAAAAAGTGACTCATTAAACAAAAATGCAGCATATTTGGAAGATCAGAAATCACTTTCAAAAATCAAAGGAAAAGTTGATGATTTTATCGCTGTCCATGAGTTAGAAAAACAATTTGAAACAAAGATGACCGATGATGGTCTTCTTGTTACAATTCGTGATAGTGTATTATTTGATCCAGGTAAAGCAGATGTAAAGGAAGAATATAAAGCTACTGCAAAGGAATTATCAAAACTGCTAGTTTTTAATCCAAAGAGAAGTGTGATTATTACTGGCTATACTGATAATGTCCCGATGAATAATGCGGAATTCTCTTCTAACTGGGAGCTTAGTGTCATGCGTGCAGTGAACTTTTTAACCTTGATTGTGGATGCCAATCCAAAACTAGATTCGTCTTATTTCAGTGCTAAGGGTTATGGCGAAAACAATCCAATTGCATCAAATGATACAGCGAAAGGTCGTGCGAAGAACCGCCGTGTTGAAGTACTTATTCAACCATTAGTTAAAAAAGATGGGACATCAACAAGTTCTTCAACTAAAACGGATTCAACATCAACGAAGCAATCTCAATCTAACAGTAAATAAGGGAAAAGGCTATCCTAAAAACTTAGCCAAGAATCATGAACGTATTCTTATATAGAAAAATCTGCTCAATCTATTTTTAGAATGAGCAGATTTTTTTGCGAAGAAAGCAAAACGACAGGAGCACGGTGTTCTGTCTTGTATTATTTACGCAATGATCCGAGTTCTGCAACAATTGCTTGCATTTCACTTGGGCTAAAGGCATTTCGTTTCATGACCATTTTGTACAGAAATACTAAATCTTCGTAGTTATCGGTATTAAAATGTTCAGGTTTCATCGCATCGGCATTAACCATACGAAGTTTATCTTTTATACCTTTAATGATAAAAGTTACATTCTCTGTAGACGGTTGAGTTAAATTCAAAGGGATTCCTCCTACTTTTTATTTCATTCTTATTATACAGTATCACTTCATATAGAATTCTGAAAGTCAATTTGAGTTGCATCTTTCTAATAGAATCAATTTCATAATGCAAAATCCAGATGAAAAATACGAACATTTCTAATCAACATGAACATTAATATTCAGAAGTTTTTGTTCCACTCCAGACGGCGCTTTCCACGGGCTTGGCTTCAATCTCCTCGGGTCGACACGATGTTGACCCCGAAGCCGTTGCCACAGGACGTGGCGAACTTAGGCTTTGTCCCTTAAATTGTTCCTGCGGGGCTTTCAGCTCAAGCTTTTCCCGTAGGACTTTGAATAAGCCTCCCTGAACTAACACCGCACGAAGGAAATGCGCATGCATTTTCGAGGAGTCGCCGTCTTCCGCTCCACAATTATCAAAATTAGTTATTATTAAATGTTCGTATTTTTTAAGAAGAAAATGATTTATGAAATTGATTCAATAAGATATTATTTTCTTTTCACTTCCTCCATTCATTGGATTAAGTTTTGAAGTAGTTAGAAAATATGTAGCGTGGATTAGTTTATGAAAAGAAGATGCATTCGATGTTGAAACTGTTTTACTTAGAAAGTAGTGGGGTATAATAATATATATAGATGTTTGGAGGAGGATAATTATGTCTAACAAATTAGTGACAGGAATTGCACTAGGAGCAGTTGCCGGAGCAGCTTTGAGCATGCTGGATCGCCGTACTCGTGAAATGGCAGTAAAAAAAGTGAAGCATTTTGTAATCGATGTGCAGTATTATGCATATAATCGTCAAGAAATAGTGGATAAGATCAAGTCGACAACAAGCACAGCCCAATCAATGTATAAGACTTTTATGAAAGACAAGGATTTCTATTTAGAAAAAATAGATGAAATTCAAAAACTTACTCCTCAAGTAAAGGATATTGTTATGGAAACAAAAGATGTCTTTACGGCTGGAATCGAAAAAGGTAAAGAAACTGAAAAAGAAGCACAAGTAGAATCTGTTATCCATTTATAAGTTCCCATTTAAAGGGGGAGCCGTTATGAAGAAGCATAAAAGATCTAAAAAAAGATACAAACTTTCAAGAAATTCAAAAACGGCGGTTAGGAGAAATGGAAAATCCTCTGAAATGTTTGATAAGATGAAATTGATGCAGATTGAAAAAAGAAATAGGTTAGTTCAAAAATATGATGTTACAGAACCAAAGGGTTTTATATTGGCATTTATCCAACGGTTAAAGGATGCGGATATTACAGGATTTGGTGCACAACTAGCTTATTTCTTTTTATTATCATTATTTCCATTGCTCATCTTTATTATGACATTATTGCCGTATTTGAATTTTCCACCAGATCTTATTTATACACTTTTGGAAGCCTTACTGCCGAAGCAGGCATATACTCTAATTGAGGGAACAATCGTAGAAGTTCTTGAAAAACGGAACAGTGGTTTGTTGTCGATTGGGGTGATCGGTACAATTTGGTCGGCTTCGAATGGTGTAGATGCATTAATAAAATCATTGAATCGTTCTTATAACAAAGATGAAACAAGGCCTTTTGTAGTTGCAAGACTTATGTCTGTTGTTTTTACCTTAATGTTGATCCTATTAATTGTAGTGGCTTTAGTTTTATCTGTATTTGGTCAACAAATTGGGGTGTTTTTATTTTCAACATTTGGATTAGCAGTGGACTTTTTAAGTATTTGGAATAAATTTCGCATCATCCTGCCACCAATCCTGATCTTTAGTGTTTTGACATTAATGTATTGGATGATGCCAAATATTAAATTATATTTAAAAAGTGTATTAATAGGTTCGTTATTTTCGACAATCGCATGGTTAATTGTTTCATATGGGTTTTCTTTTTATATAAACAATTTTTCAAACTACTCATCTACATATGGCAGTATCGGTGGGATTATTATCCTTTTATTATGGTTGTATGTGACAGGTATTATTTTGATGGTAGGTGGGCAGCTGAATGCTATTATGCAACAAAGAAGAGAATTACTAGAGATGAAAATAAAAACAGATAAAAAAGCAGAGACATCCAAGAAGTCTTGATGAGATCTATATAAAGGGATTATCGAAAGTTCCTTTCGAACAGAATACTTCAATCAATAAGTGAAAATCTGCTCAATCATAATGATATGAGCAGATTTTTGTTTGTTCTATAATAATAGATAGTAAGCCAAGCCCTCACATTAAGCCCCTAGTAAAAAGCAGGACGATAAGTAGGGTGAAAAGCTCGATTTGTCCAACTGATACCTAATGAAAGAAGAAAACCTTACGTAAGAAAGTTTTAGCCTATATGAATCCATTATTTTTTAGCATTCTTAGACCATTTAAGATAACTAGAATTGTACTACCTTCGTGTCCAACTACACCAAGTGGTAGATCGACAGCTTGCAAGAAGTTAAAAATGATTAATAGAGCAATAATTGAAATAGAGAATACAATGTTTTGTTTAACAATTTGTTGCATCTTGCGTGATAACTTAACAGCATAAGAGATTTTAGAAAGATCATTTTTCATCAATACGACATCAGCTGTTTCAAGTGCTACGTCAGTACCTTCACCCATTGCAATTCCTGTTGTTGCAGTCGCTAAAGCTGGGGCATCATTAATACCATCACCAACCATACCAACATGATGATATGTTTTCATCAAATCTTTAATATGATTTACCTTTGTTTCAGGTAAACATTCTGCGATATAAGTATCCACGCCCGCTTCTTTTGCGATTACTTTTGCTGTTTTTTCGTTATCGCCAGTTAGCATAACTGTATGAATACCCAAGCTTTTCAATAGTGCAATGGCATTTTTAGCTTCTTCACGAACTGTGTCCTTCATCGCAGCAAGAGCAACAATGCCGTCTTCATCTGCTAAGAAGATAACTGTTTTCCCTTGTTCAGCAAGTTTAGGAGCAATACCATCAGCAAATGTAGAGGCAGCATCGCGCCCTACAAAATCTGTTTTTCCTACTTTATAAGATTTCCCATCGACGATCGCCTTTAACCCCCAGCCAGGTACATCCTCTATTTGAGCTTGATGGAACGTTGTAAGCCCACGTTCAGTGGCATAGGCAATCATAGCTTGAGCAAGAGGATGGTTTGATTTTGCTTCAATTCCTGCTACAACGGAAAGCATTTGTCGTTCATCTGCATCGTTACGAACAATAAAGTCTGTGACAACTGGTTTTCCTTGTGTAAGTGTCCCTGTTTTATCAAAAGCGATTGCTTTTAAGACACTTAAGTGTTCAATGTGTAAGCCGCCTTTAAATAAGATACCATTACGAGCACCATTTGATATAGCAGACAATGTTGCAGGCATAATGGAAGCGACAAGTGCACAAGGAGAAGCGACAACTAATAATACCATGGCACGATAGAATGTTGTGTTCCAATTCCAATCAAGTAGGAAATGGGGGACAAACAACATAAGTCCAACTGTTGCCAGCACACCTTTCACATAAGTACCTTCAAAACTTTCGATAAATTGTTGTGAAGGGGATTTCTCGCTTTGGGCAGATTGAACAAGGTTGATAATTTTTTGGAAAAGCGATTCAGAATTTGGTTTAGTCATTTCCATTGTTACAGCACCGGTCATATTGACAGTACCTGCAAAAACATCTGCACCAACTAATTTTGTAACAGGAATCGATTCGCCTGTAATCGCAGCTTCATCAATCGAAGTAGCTCCTTCAATAATGACGCCATCTGTTGGCACTCGTTCACCAGGTTTGATGAGTAGGCGGTCACCTAATTCTAGAGAGGAAACAGCTACACGTTCTGTGTCACCATTTTCTTTAATCAACCATGCTTCTTCTGGTTGTAAATTCATCAAGGCTGAAATTTCTTTGTGGCTTTTATTCATAGCATAGGTTTCTAATGCACCACTAACAGCAAAGATGAATATAAGAATTGCTCCTTCTGTCCAATACCCAATGATTGCTGACCCAACGGCTGCTAAGATCATTAAGAATTCAACATTTAACTCTTTTTTAGCGATTGTTTCTTTAACACCTTCTTTTGCTTTTGCAAAGCCGCCAATAGCAAAGGCTAGTAAATAGAAAGTAACTGAAGAAGTAGAGGTGCCATATTTTCCTAATAACCAAGCTATCAATATGAAGATACCTGAGGTTATTGCAGCAATTAATTCACCATGTTCTTTTATTTTCTCAATTAGATGATATTCATTCTCTTTTAATAATTCCATTCACAGTCCCTCCTGATAATGAAAATCAATTTCAAAACCCTTATATAACGCTTATTATGGGCGATAATGATTTGCAGAAAAATATTTTTATATTTATTTTTAATTTAGAATGATTATAACATAGAGTTTTGCAGGATGAAAGTGCAATGATGAATATTTTATTAAAGGATAAAAAATGTGACAAAAGGAGGAGGTGTTTTAAAAGTCATATTTCTGCCAAATAAATATTTAGAACATCAAAAAAACACGAATACTGTCATGTCGACATTCGTGTTTTTGTGAATTTCTTCTTTAAAAAGGAATGTATAAAGTGAAACTCCATCAGTGGGGGGTTTTCCTCATCCCACTCCACTGAAATAGAGGAACTCAGGTTAAAAGAGGCACGTCTTGTGGCAACACCTAAGGGACCAATATCTTGCCCGTCCGAACCAATTGGACTTTTACGGGCAGTTGATCCCCCATCTATCTTTCTCGTTTTTCTCTAAATCTTGAGATGGGGGTCTTACTGCCCGTTAAAGCGGGATAAAACTTCATATGAATATTTAAGAAAGATAGCAATTATTTTAGATTTCCATTTCAGGGCGATTTTTAAACTGCTCCATTTTTTCTTCTATATCGTTCATCATATCAATAAGGCGATCGATATCTTGTAAATCTGCAGTTTTGGGATCAATAGCATCTAATACTTCCACAAAAATTTGCAGACGTTCCTTTAAATATTTGACTTGTTGTTCTTTATCTGTAATTGACTTGCTCATTGTTACACCTCATTTCGTCTTCATCATCGTATATGATTTTATTAATTTTTTCAATTGTAAATGCAAAATTATAGGTCAAAAGATATGTTTTAGTTTTTGATAAGTTAAGAAAATTTACAAAATTAATATATGGTGTTAACATGATATTAACCTAAAAGAAAGGAGGAAAAGGGCGTAATTACTGAAGTAATCATTCATTCGTAGGAGAAGGCCTCTTGACCCATCAATGTAGCATGTTCCATAATTAAAAATTAGGAATGTTCTAAATTTTCAAAAAATTGGAGGCGGATTCTGACAAATAATATTTTCTAATTTAGAAGCAGTTTATTAGAATGTATAGAATGATTTTCTGCTACAAATGGGAAAGAAGTAGGCGCCTATAGACTCGCAATTTGAAGGGAGGGAGTTAAACGGATTCTCGGTTCGTGCTAGACCGATAATGAGTTTAATGTAACATCGTATGATCATAAGTATTTATTGATAGACTCAGTACACAATCAATTCATTATGTGGGCTGAGTCTTTTTATGCGTTTGAAAACAATTCACATGTCATGTGAGATTATGATAAGATGATACAAGTATCAAAATACATAATAAGTAATTTGGAGGCAGCCGTGGAACTTAGTCATCGTGTAGGGCAACAGAGATTTTTGATTTTAGTGATTATTGTATCGATCTCAGGAATTTCACAGGGAATGCTGATGCCCCTCATATCTGTTATTTTTGAACAAGATGGCGTTTCTTCATCACTGAATGGTTTAAATGCCACAGGACTTTATATTGGAACATTGATCATATCCCCCTTTATCGAGCAGCCATTACGAAAATTTGGGTACAAACCCCTCATTTTAGGTGGTGGAGCTGTAGTCTTTCTAGCATTGTTGTTCTTCCCTTTGTGGAAAAATGTATTATTTTGGTTTATCCTTCGCCTGTTAATAGGGATTGGTGATCATTTACTTCATTATTCAACACAAACGTGGATTACAAGTTCTTCACCAGAGTATCGACTTGGCAAAAATATTGCCATATATGGATTGTCATTTGGAATAGGATTTGCTATCGGTCCATTGATCGTTCCATTGACGAAGATTTCCGAAGCATTGCCATTTATCCTTTCTTCACTTCTTTGTCTATCAGCGTGGTCTCTTGTTTTCTTTTTGAAAAACGAAAGGCCAGAATCTATACATACCAAAAGTGTTGAAAATAATATGCTGAAACGTTATGCGGTAACCTTAAAATACGCTTGGGTAGCTTGTTTACCTTCACTTTGCTATGGATTTTTAGAGTCTACTTTGAATTCATTGTTTCCTGTATATGCTTTGCGAAATCATTTTGCGGTTTCAATGGTTTCTTTTACCTTAGCTGCTTTTTCAATTGGCGGGATTATTACGCAAATTCCCCTTGGTGCATTAGGAGACAAAATTGGGCGTAGGAAAATTGCTTTGTCTATTTTACTAGGTGGAGGAATTTTTTTCGGTTTAGGTAGTTTAGTGGAATCGTTCGAGATATTAGTGGCTGTATGTTTTTGTTTAGCCGGAATGTGTTGTGGCTCCATGTTTTCACTTAGCATTTCATATATGAGTGATTTAACACCAAAAGAATTGCTTCCAACTGGAAATTTAATATGTAGTATTTTCTTTAGTACAGGTAGTTTAACGGGACCTCTTCTTGGTGGATTATATTTGCAATATGTTCATCATGTAAGTTTCCTATTACTGATATCAACTGTTTTGCTTATTATATTTTTGATTAGTTGGATTTTCGGTCGTAGCCAAACTATACAAAAAGAGCATATTCAATAAGATTAAAGGGATTGTTAGTGATTAGCATAGGGAGAGTAAGTGCTATCTTCGCTATAAAAATAGAGCATAGAATGTTGTTTGATCAACATTCTGTGCTCTTTCTAATTTTTCTTATTTTAAGGTTAATAATGATACGGATTCCACATGTGCTGTTTGAGGGAACATATCAACCGGTTGTATATAATCAACATGATAATTTGAAGTCAATAATTGTAAATCTTTTGCCAATGTAGATGGATTACATGAAGTATACACAACTTTTTTGGGCTTTACTTTTAAAATGGTTTTGATAAGGCTAGGTGCCAAGCCTGTACGAGGAGGATCGACTGTTAATACGTCCGGAATAAATCCCTCTTTTTGCCAAATATCTAACCATTTTTCAGCTGTGCCAGTTACATATGTGGTATGTTTAAAGCCATATTTTTTCGCATTTTCCTTTGCATCATGGATACTTTCAGGAATAATATCCATCCCACGTACTTCTTTCGCATCTTTGGCAAGCCATAATCCAATTGTTCCAACACCACAATAGGCATCCACTATGGTTTCTTTTCCTGTCAAAGCGGCGGCCTTTTTGATTTGATTGTAAAGATGAACAGTTTGCTGTGGATTCAATTGAAAGAATGCACGAGCTGATAAATCAAAGGCCAATTCTCCAAGCTGCTCATGGATGGTCTCTTTGCCTGCAAGAATAATGGAGCGATTTCCAAAAATAAGTGAGGTCTTATCTTCATTGATATTTTGGACAATAGAAACAATTGCTGGATTTATTTGCTTTAATTTTTCAATAAGTAGTTCTTTTTTAGGAAAGTCCTTGCGTGTGGTAATAAGGACTAGTTGGACTTCCCCAGTTCGAATACCAGCACGTACAACAATTGTTCGAATAATTCCCTTCATAGAATGATCATTATATATTGGAATATTCAAATCGTCGATTATCTTTTTTGTTGCATTTGTGATTTTCGTGGTGATTGGAAATTGTACGAGACATTCATCGATGTCCAATAATTTATGGCTATTTTCCGAATAAAGACCAGCCAGTACATGCTTGCTGGGTTTTCGAACTTGAAATTGGCTCTTATTTCGGTAACGCCAAGGATTTTCCATACCAATTGTTGGACGAATCGGAATATGTTTTGCTTCTGATTTCACGTATTTATGCAAGGCTTGAACAATGACATCACGCTTAGCTGTAAGCTGGTATGAATAGGTCATATGCTGTAATTGACATCCTCCGCATTCATCGTAAATTTGGCATGGGGGTATTTGTCGAACTTTTGATTTTTTATGGATCTTGACTATTTTTGCTTCTGCAAAGTTACGGTTAACCTTTATGAGTTCAGCATAAATTTCTTCTCCGGGAAGGGCTCCCTTTACAAATACGACATTGCGTTTATAGTAACCGATCCCTTCTCCGTTGATGCCGAGTTTTTTGATTGAAAGTGGAATTTTTTGTCCCAATGTCATCGTAGGTTGTTGTGCCAAAACTTACACGTCCTTTTCACTTCATCTTATCATTATAGCGAACGGTGTCGTGTAAGGGAAGGATCAATCATCAGCTTGCCTTTTCGCCATTAGCGAAAAAAGATGTATCGTTAACAAGATTATTAATGGAATCGAATCGATAGCCCTTTTTCTCCGCATCTTTGATAAACTTTGGAAGTGCTGCAGCATTATCAGGGGATACTGTATGCATAAGAATAATTGCTCCTGGATGAATTTGCGACATTAAGTTGTCGTATGCATATTGCCAGCCTTGAGGTTTATCTTTTATCCAATCTTTAAATGCAACAGACCAGAAAATATGGCGATAGCCTGCTTCTTGACCCGCTTTGAGTAATTCTTCACTGAAAACACCTTCGGGAGGTCTTGCATAAACTGTTCTTTCAACATCAGTAAGTTCAGCTAGTTTTTTGTCAAATCTTTGCCATTCATCGAGCATTTGTTGTTTTGTAAGTCTAGCCATATTTGGATGTTTATCAGAATGATTTCCAATTTCATGACCTTCATTGATCATTCGTTTTACTAAAGGAGTGGCACTTGTTAAGTAATGCCCAGTTAAGAAAAACGTTGCTTGGATATTTTCTTTTTTCAATGTATCTAAAATGGATTCGGTATAACCATTCTCATATCCGCAATCGAAGGTAAGATACATTACTTTATCATCACTTTTGCCTTTATAGACGGCTCCGTATTTTTCAAGCAATTGGTCGAAATTGGCGCCAGCTTCAGGTGGTACTTCGTTCTGAGCCTTTTTAAATCCCCAACTAAATTCCTGCGCAGAGGCACTGAATGGGTTTGCAATAATACCAGTGATGATAATAGACATCGCAATTATAATACCTGTAGCATGCTGTTTGATCATATTAAACCCAACCTTTCTTTTTTGATAGGTTGCGTTGTTTTTTTGAATTTATGTATAGAGAGTTTTGAAAGGACTTTGAAGTATATGCAGATCAGGTTGATATGCGTTAGTTTCAAGACAGCTGGATGCTTTTTGCGGGCATACAGTAGAGTTACTAAATTTTTTAAGTTTGCAGCGTTCTATTCTAATGGAAGGATGAAGAAAATTACATTGTGTAAAGTTTTCTTTTTAATAGCTATTTCCAACAATTTTTTTATGTTTATGTAAAATCAATTATGAACATATAATAAGAACCGATTAAAAAGATTGCCAATTTTAAGCAATAGCTAAGTGAAGGTATTCGTAAGTACTTTACATGATATTATCATAGTAAAGTTGTATACTAAGCATAGCAAAGGAGGGATTAGATGCCACGAATTATCACAAAAATTAGTCGTCAAAAACGTAATCAGGAACGTTATAATATTTATCTAAATGAAGAATATGCGTTTAGTGTAGATGAAGCTATTTTAGTTCAGTATGGTCTAAACAAGGGCAAGATTTTAGATGATTTAGCGGTAGATGAGATTGCTTTTGATGATGAAATTCAAAGGGCATTCAATCGGGCACTATCCTTTTTGAGTTATCAAATGCGGAGTGAATACGAAGTATATGAAAAGTTGAAGGGTTTAGAATTTGGAGAAGCAGTGATTCAAGAAACATTGCAAAAATTAAAGAAACTCAACTTTTTAAATGATGAAAGCTACTCGCAAGCTTTGTTAGAAACGAGAAAGAAAACAGCTAAAAAAGGTCCTCGTGCCATACAGAAGGATTTAGAAAAAAAGGGCATTGATAAAAAATTACAACAAAAGGTTCTACAATCATTTTCTGAAGAAGAGCAAGTACAGATTGCTTTGCAACTGGCAGAAAAGATAGTTGCCAATGAACATCAAAAAACACCGATCCAGATCAAGCAGAAAGTTCAAGAACTGCTGATGCGAAAAGGATATTCCTTTACAATTATGGAACAAGTTTTAGACAAAATTGAACTGTCGAAAGATGATGAGGAATGGGCTGAGATTATACAGCAACAGGGTGATAAAATTTGGCGCAAGTATGCGCATAAATACAGTGATTATCATTTAAAGATGCGCGTTAAGCAAGCGCTCTATCAAAAAGGCTTTCCAATTGAAAAAATTGATACTTATATAGAACAGAAGGAATGAAACAATGGATAAAAAATTTAGTGAAATGACACCAACTGAATTACGAGAAATAATTGCAACATTAAAGGAAAAAGCGCGTAAAGCTGAACAACTCGGTATTTTAAATGAGTTTGCCGTTTATGAAAGAAAAGCATTATTGGCGCAAGCTTATTTATTAAATCCAGATGATTTCAAACCGGGTGAAATTTATCGAATTGAAAATGATCCAGGAATGTTCTTCCAAATCGACTATTTAAAAGGCGTTTATGCTTGGGGATATCGTTTAGGAGGAAATCAATATGAAGAAGCTTTACCTATTTCAATGTTGACTCCTGTCAAGGGATTTTAGTGGAGCAAAAGATCGATGAATTAGTGATCAAATTGAGTACCAAAAATCCAGCTATTTCGGAAGAGAAAGCACGAGTTTGAATTGAGCCTTTGGTCAGATTTCGAATCTACATAGGTTAAGGCAGGATATCAGTATCGTGGTGCTGAAATGACCAAGAAAATCATTTCGCAATGGATCGCAAGCTATGAGGGGCACAGTTGCATAAGTTTGTTGCACGCAATCCGAAATACGCACATCTATTAAATAAAGCAGAGTGAGAAAATGATTGCGTTTATAAAGTATTGTTTTCAAATCTTGTAGGTTTCATTTAAAAAAGCCGAAGAAATTCACTTCCTTTTCGCAGATAAACAACTTAGTTTTATGCACACAAACCAGTGTAACATGCGAAACTTAACTCTTTTGCTTTTCCACTGAAGTGTTGTGAATTTCCCTAGTATTGTTATAATTTGAAATATTATTTTTAGTTGTTTTTGGAATTTTATCTCGTAAAAGCTTGATTGGTTTAGCTAACCATCAGTGGGGGGTGAGAAAAATCCCCACTGATAGAAGCTTTACTTTATATAACTAATTTTTTTTGCAATTTATCTTCACTAAAAATCCAGCCGGTAAAGGATTTCACGATTTTATAATCTTGTGTAAGATGGGCGATTGCAACGAATGGATAGCGATTATTACTACGATACCTCAAGTCGATTAGTCTTACTTCGATTAAATCGTCTTCAATTTCTGAAACTTCCCATCTATATAATGGTGAAAAGGAAACGAATGTTTTAAAATTTGGATCCTTCATGACAGCTTTGATTTCAGGAGATTCTGGTAATGGCTCGATTAAAAATTTATCATAAATCGTGATGGAACGCCCATATGCCCGTCCAACATAATGATATAAGGATGAGTTTGCCGCTACTCTATATTGAAAAAAACGAGATGTAGGGGACAAAATAATACGTTCAGCATCTGGAATTGTGTTCAAAACAGCCTGCTTCACAGATTTTTGAAGCAAATAACGAATGATATAATAAATAAATATGACCCCATATAATGTAAACATCGTTGGAACGGGGTTAGCACCAAAAGCCCAAAACAGTAAAGCAATAATATGAAGTGCAAAAATAATCGGATCAAATGTATTGATCCATCCCAGTGCGATCCATTGTCTTGAAAATGGTCTTAATGCTTGTGTTCCATAAGCATTGAAGATATCTACAAAGACATGTAAAAATACGGCGAAAAATGTCCATAGCCAAAGATGTAAAAGATTCGCTCCAGGGAATATAATAGAAAGAACTCCTGTTATTAGAATAGGCCATAAAATGACTGCCGGAATAGAGTGAGTGATCCCTCTATGATGGCGAATATAAACAGCATTGCTACGTAATTTTAAAATGGTATCGATGTCTGGAGCTTGAGAACCGACAATCATACCAGCGATGACGGCAGTAGTCGTTGGTGCATGGTTAGCGACAACCGGGTCGACCATTGCCAAGCCGCCCAAAGCAATGCCCATAACAAGGTGTGTGCCTGAATCCAAGATGATCAACTCCTTATGTTTTGGGGAGAAATGAAAAATAACAAAAGTATCTTCAGATATAGTTTACACTATAATACCCACTTTTTATATGAAATAAAATCGAAATAATTAGGAGAAAATTGTGTATTACCAATATAAAAAACAATTTCAACAAGCATTAGTCGAATGGTTTCAAGATGAGAAAAGAGATTTACCATGGAGAAAGACCAAAGACCCTTATAAAATCTGGGTTTCAGAGGTCATGCTTCAACAAACAAGAGTCGATACAGTGATTCCATATTATAATCGTTTTATGAAAGAATTCCCTACACCTGAAGCATTGGCAAACGCTCCAGAAGAAAAGCTTTTAAAACAATGGGAAGGATTGGGATATTATTCAAGAGTACGCAATTTACAAGCCGGAGTCCGTGAAGTTGTTGAAACCTATGGAGGGAAAGTACCAGATAACCGTCCTGAAATTTCAAAACTTAAGGGAGTAGGTCCATATACCGCGGGTGCAGTATTAAGTATTGCCTACAATAAGGCGGAACATGCAGTAGATGGCAATGTTATGAGAGTACTAAGTCGAGTCTTATTAATAGAAGAGGATATTGCAGTCCCTAAAACTAAAAAGACATTCGAAAACGCAGTAATGGAGCTAATCGATACAAAACACCCATCAGAATTCAACCAAGGATTAATGGAATTGGGTGCATTAGTATGTACGCCAACATCACCCAAATGTTTACTTTGTCCTGTAAGAGAATTTTGTACAGCCTTCAACGAAGGAGATCCAGAAAAACTTCCTATTAAAACAAAAAAAATCAAAACGAAAAGCTTCTATTATGATGTATTTGTTGTACAAAATGAATATGGGGAAATTTTATTAGAAAAAAGACCTGAAAAAGGTTTGCTCGCAAACATGTGGCAATTTCCAATGCTTGAGCAAAATAGTCATGCTGAACACACGAATGAATCTGTACTTGCCACTACTTATCAAATGGAGCTTATTAGTCGTGAAAAACTGATCTCGTTTAAGCATGTTTTCTCCCATCTTGTGTGGAATATGGATAGCTATATGATAAATTCAAAGCAAGCTGGCAGGGAACTTGAAAAAGGTGAATGGTTTACAATGGAAGAAATGCAGCGATTGCCAATACCTGTACCTATGCAAAAAATTTTACAGCAGTATAGCAAAATCGATTCCCACACGGCATTGTAAAATAATTGCTCGATTTTTTGATGATTTCTAAAAAATATGATTTAGCATAAGCATGTGCAAATAGGGAAAGGCTTATGGCATAATCAAATCACAAAAATGCTTCGCTTGCAAAGACATGACCTCTACGATTAAACAAAACTTTAACAAATCATGAGTATAAAAAAAATCTCGATGCACAAGTTATATTGCGTGGAGGTGATACTCATGGCAAAGAAATTCAAAGGAGCAACAGATGCTCAAGAAGTAAGACAATTAAATCAACAAGCTGAAAGCAATAAGCAACAAGCTTCTGGGAGTTTTGGTCAACAAAACACTGAGGAGTTTGGTGCTGAAACAGATGTTCAAGCAGTAAAAAACCAAAACCAACAAGCTGAACGTAATAAACAACAAGCTTCTGGCAAATACGGAAACAAATAAAATGATTTTTAATCCATGAATTACTTAGTTGGTGAAGGAAATATACCTTCACCAATTTTTTGCTACACGTTTTCCGTTGGGATTGTTATAATGTTACAAAAGAACGCTCATAGAGGAGTGTTTATTAAAAAAGGTGGGCTTTTAATGGCAATACCGTCAGAAGGGGAAATCATACAAATACATAGCTATAAGCACAATGGCAATATTCATCGAGTTTGGCAGGAGACCATGGTTTTAAAGGCTACCAAAAACATCATTATCGGTGCAAACGAACGAACATTAGTTATTGAATCGGATGGGCGTACTTGGGTTACAAGAGAACCGTCAATTTGCTATTTCCACGCAGAACATTGGTTTAATATTATTTGTATGTTAAGAGAAGATGGAGTATATTACTACTGTAATATGAGTTCACCTTTTGTGTTCGACCATAATGCAGTCAAGTATATTGACTATGATTTAGATGTTAAAGTATTTCCAGATATGTCTTACACACTGCTCGATGAAGATGAATATGAACAACATAAAAAGGCCATGGGATATCCACCTGTTATTGATCATATCCTGAAATCGAATGTCGACAAACTTATAAGCTGGATTCAACAAAGAAGAGGTCCATTTGCTCCTGATTTTATAGAAGCATGGACAAGTCGGTATGAGTTCCGAAGACAGTTGCATGAAAATAATGATGAGTAGGAAAGGAATGTCGCATGAATTTTTATTAATGTGACAGCGCCTGTTAATCGAAGATTGTTAGGAGTTGCCCAAAAGTGGTTTAGAGGGCAGCTTTTTTGTTTGAAAGGACCGGATTATTTTGGAGAGTATGAAACGCTATTTGCAATTCGTTAAACCGTATCGCTTAGAAATATTTTTAACTTTTATTATTGGTGTCCTGAAATTTGCTATTCCTCTTTTTACACCTGTACTGATAAAAATTGTGATAGATGATATCATCAATGCTCATCACTTAACTAGTGATGAGAAAACGATGGAATTATTTTATTGGCTTGCTGGAACAACTATTTTGTTCTTTGTTATTCGACCACCTGTTGAATATTACCGCCAATATTTAGCGCAAAAAGTAAGTAACAAGATTCTTTATGATATTCGTCAGAAGTTGTATGGACACCTACAAAAACTAGGTTTAAGTTATTATGCCAATACACGTGTAGGCGATGTTATTTCTCGAACGATCAATGATGTTGAACAAACCAAAGAATTTATTATGACAGGACTTATGAATGTATGGATTGATCTATGCACAATTATGATAGCGATCGGCATTATGTTGAAGCTTGATGTGAAGCTTACGATCGTTTCACTAGTCGCATTTCCTTTTTATGCAATTAGTGTTCGCTATTTCTTTGGACGCTTAAGAAAGTTAACAAGAGAGCGTTCGAGAGCCTTAGCTGATGTTCAAAGCTATTTACACGAACGTGTACAAGGGATCAGCATCATTAAAAGCTTTACTTTAGAAAAGCATGAACAGCAAATTTTTGATGGAACGAACGGCCACTTTTTAACCAAAGCATTAAATCAAACAAAGTGGAACGCCAAAACTTTTGCAGTCGTCAATACGATTACCGGTATCGCGCCACTTGTAGTTGTGGGCTATGCTGGATATCAAGTAATTCATGGGCATTTATCCGTTGGAACAATGGCTGCGTTTGTAGCATATATAGACAGTTTGTATAACCCATTAAGAAGACTTGTCAACTCATCGACTACATTGACACAGTCGGTAGCATCTATGGATCGTATGTTTGAATTATTTGATGAAAAATATGACATTGAGGATAGTAAGGACGCGAAGGCGTTACCTACCATCAAAGGTCAAATTGATTTTGAGAATGTGACTTTTCGCTATGAAGAAAAGGGGAGAGATATTCTAAAAAGTATCGATCTTCATATTTCACCTGGGCAAACAGTGGCATTGGTTGGAATGAGTGGTGGTGGAAAATCTACTATTATAAGCTTAATCCCACGCTTTTATGACGTCATGACAGGAGCGGTTAAAATCGATAATATAGATGTCCGACAATTAACCATTTATTCTTTACGCTCGCAAATCGGAATTGTATTACAGGATAATATATTGTTCAGTGACTCGGTCAAGGCAAATATTCTAATGGGAGATCCTAATGCAACAGACGAAGAAGTCATTGCTGCTGCCAAAGCTGCTAACGCACATGACTTCATCATGTCATTACCAGAGGGTTATGAAACAAAGGTAGGGGAACGTGGTGTTAAACTTTCTGGAGGGCAAAAACAACGAGTGGCTATTGCTCGAGTATTCCTGAAGAATCCGCCAATTCTCATTTTAGATGAGGCTACATCTGCCCTCGACTTAGAGAGTGAGGCATTGATTCAAGAATCACTAGATCAGCTTGCACATAATCGTACAACAGTCATTGTGGCGCATCGACTATCGACGATTACACGTGCAGATCAAATTTTTGTGATTGATCATGGTGAATTGAAGGAGCAAGGTACTCATGATTCATTGATGAATCAAAAGGGGATTTATCACGATTTGTTCCAAATTCAAAAGTTAGGCTAATGTGAATAATTGTTTAAGGAACGCCAAAAGTTTTTCTTACATAGAGAAGTTATTGTAGCTTTTGAAGTAAGAATGTGCAAAGTGAAACCTCACTTAGAAGTTTTCATCATCTTCTACTAGGTGTTTAATAGAACAATTGAATTTTTTATAAGTAGTTGATCCCCATCTTTCCTTCTCTCCCTTGCGACTGAAGCAAGGTTTTTATTGCCCATTAATATATGGTGACAAGCCAAAAAGTACGAATGTTGATTAATACAGCATTCGTACTTTTTTTATATAGATCTTCGTTGCGGCTTGCTCGACTCCTCGAAAATGCATGCGCATTTCCTTCGTGCGGTGTTGATTCGATGAAGCCAATTCAATGTCCCGTGGGAAAAGCGAATAGATGAGACCCCACAGCGTAGCGATTGAAGGAACGGAATCTAAGAACGCCACGTACTGTGGCAACGATTCCGTGACCAACATCCTGTTGCCCTCAGCGTTCGCCCGCAGGAAAGCGGGCAAGTCGTAGCGGAAATCAATGAATACACTATATTTTATGTGGAAAATTGGATAATCAACACGCTTGATATTATAAAATATTTTTTTGGAATGAAAACGCTTTTGTAAAGCATTTCCTTACATGATTCGATATAGTTAAAAAAGAAAGCCGATACATATTTTCCAAATTTCTATTGCATTCTCATTTTTTATATTTATAATAAATCGAAAAGAAATAATTTTTCGATAAATCTAATAATATTTAATGATTAGATATTGAAAAGGAGGGTGCCGTGGATGGATGATCGTAAAGAATTGCTGAAAGTTGAAGCATTAGAAACAACCTTTTTTACTGATGGCGGTGAAATCCCTGCGGTCGATCATATAGACTTTTCCTTGAAAGAAGGAGAAATCTTAGGGATTGTAGGAGAATCAGGTTGTGGTAAGAGTGTAACTTCCTTGTCTATTATGGGACTTTTGCCCTCACCACCTGGCAAGATTACAGGTGGAAAGATTTTATTAGATAATAAAGATTTAACAAAGCTATCGGAAAAAGAGATGCGCAAAGTTAGAGGGAAGGATATCGCAATGATATTCCAAGAGCCCATGACATCGCTCAACCCATTATTTACAATTGGCAATCAGCTTACTGAAGCTATTTTGATCCATCATAAAAATTGGACAAAAAAACAGGCAAATGCACGTGCAGCGAAAATGATGAAGCTTGTTGGTCTACCAAGAGCAGAGGAATTATTAAAAGAATATCCTCATCAATTATCTGGAGGTATGCGGCAACGTGTCATGATTGCAATGGCGCTTGTTTGTGATCCCAAAGTATTAATTGCAGATGAACCAACAACAGCTCTTGATGTAACGATTCAAGCTCAAATTCTGCAACTGATGAAGGAACTTAATAAACGTTTAAAGACAGCAGTTATGCTGATTACCCATGATTTAGGTGTTGTGGCTGAAACGTGTGAACGCGTTATTGTTATGTATAGTGGACAAGTGGTGGAGGAGGGGCCAGTCGATGTTATTTTTAAAGACCCTCAACATCCTTACACACAAGGATTGATTCAATCAGTACCGGATATGCGCCATAAAAAGGATCGATTATATTCCATAACAGGCAGTGTACCGAAACCGGGTTCTATAAAAGTGGGCTGTCGCTTTGCTGCACGCTGTGAATTTGCCACAAAAAAATGTATAGAAGCAAGTCCAAAGTTATATCAAACATCTGACGCACATAAAACAAGGTGTTTTCTACATGAGGGAAAGAAGGTGTCTTCAAATGACAGAGCCATTGTTGAAAGTACAAGGACTTAAAAAGTATTTTCCCATTCGTTCAGGCATATTCGGACAAATCACGGGGCAAGTAAAGGCGGTCGATGATGTTTCGTTTTATGTCAATGAAGGAGAAACGCTTGGTATTGTAGGAGAATCAGGCTGCGGTAAATCTACTACGGGGAGAATGCTAATGAGATTGCTAGAACCAACAGAAGGAGCAATCGAGTTTCAAGGACAAAACCTTGCAAAACTATCTCCTTTTGAAATGAGAAAAGCACGTCGTGATATTCAAATGGTTTTCCAAGATCCATATGCTTCTCTGAATCCAAGACATTCTATTGGGCAAATTCTAGAAGAGCCGCTTATTGTTCATGGGATTGGCGATGCTAAAGAACGTAAAAAAAGGGTGAGGGCATTATTAGAAATTGTCGGATTGAGTGATGATCATGCCAAACGATATCCACACCAGTTCAGTGGTGGACAAAGACAACGGATCGGTATTGCTAGAGCATTAATGACAAATCCAAAACTGATTATTGCTGATGAACCAGTTTCTGCATTAGATGTATCTATACAAGCACAAGTTTTAAACTTAATGCAAGATTTGCAGAAAGAATTAAAACTTACATATATATTTATCGCCCATGATTTAGGGGTTGTACGACATATTAGTGATCGGGTTGGCGTGATGTATTTAGGAAAAATAGTTGAGCTATCAGAAAGCGAAGAATTATATGCTAATCCACTACATCCATATACAAAAGGTTTGTTATCTGCTGTGCCTATACCAGATCCGGATTTTAGGAGACAACAAATCATAATAGAGGGGGATGTTCCAAGTCCTTCAAGTCCTCCAAAAGGATGCACTTTCCATACAAGATGTCCGTTTAAAATGGATATTTGTACAAAATCAGTCCCGCAATTGACTGAGGCTCAACATGGTCATTCTGTAGCTTGTCATTTATACAATGAACAAGCGAATGATAAATAAAAAAGAAGATGGGGGAAATGATGTTTATGAGAAATAGGAAATTATTATCCTTTGGTCTGTTTTTAGTACTGATATTTTCAACAGTGCTAGCTGGATGTGGATCTGGCGATAAGAAAGAAACATCGAGTGATAGTAATGGAGGAAAAACGCTCATCTATGGTCGTAGCGGTGACTCAGTATCACTTGATCCGGCGGTAGTAACAGATGGCGAATCATTTAAAGTAACAACCAATATTTTCGAAACATTAATCAACTTTGGTGAACAAGATACTTCGTTGCAGCCAGGATTAGCGAAAAAATGGGAAGGTTCGAAGGATGGACTTACCTATACTTTCGAATTACAAGAAGGGGTTAAGTTCCAAGATGGTACAGATTTTAACGCTGATGCTGTAGTTAAAAACTTTGACCGTTGGATGAATGGGAACGCAGATAAATTTCCGTATTTTGTATCCATGTTTGGCGGTTTCAAAGGGGACAAAAACGCAATCATTAAAGAGGTAAAAGCGGATGGTGACAACAAGGTGGTCATTACATTAAATAAACCACAAGCACCATTCCTCAAAAATTTAGCCATGACAGCATTTGCGATTGCTTCTCCAACCGCATTTGAAAAAGAAGGAGACAAATTTGGTGATAACCCAGTTGGGACAGGTCCTTTTAAATTTGTTTCTTGGAAACGCAATGATTCAGTAACTATTGAGAAAAATAAAGATTATTGGCAAAAGGGTCAGCCTAAGTTAGATAAATTAATATTCAAATCCATTACAGATAATTCTGCTCGACTTAACGCTTTAAAAACGGGCGAAATCGATTTAGCTGATGGTATCAACCCAACAGACGCAAAAACGATTGAAGATGATAGTAATCTTCAATTATTGAAACGACCATCTATGAATGTTGGCTATCTAGGATTAACATCAACTCGTCCTCCGTTCGATAACGTAAAAGTCCGCCAAGCTGTAAACTATGCAATTGATAAAGAGGCAATTATCAAAGCGTTTTACAATGGTCAAGCTGAGGTTGCCAAAAATCCAATGCCTCCTGTTATTGAAGGTTATAACGATGATGTAAAAGGTTATGATTATGATCCAGAGAAAGCCAAACAACTATTGAAAGAAGCAGGTTATGATGGTAAAAAAATTGAACTTTGGGCAATGCCAGTAGCACGTCCATATATGCCTGATGGTCAAAAAATTGCCGAAGCTATTCAAAAGAATTTAGCTGATGTCGGGATTCAATCAAAAATCGTTTCATATGAATGGGCTACTTATCTTGAAAAACTAACGAACGGAGAAGCAGATGCATTCTTGATGGGATGGACAGGTGATAATGGTGATGCCGATAACTTCCTGTTCACATTATTAGATGAAACAACGATTGGTTCTAACAACTATGCTTATTATAAAAATGCAGAAGTTCACAAATTGTTAGCAACTGCTCAATCAGAGACAAATGAAGATAAGCGTAATGATCTTTACAAAAAAGCACAGGTGATTATTTCTAAAGATGCACCATGGGTACCACTTGCTCATTCAACTCCACTATTAGCTGGTAAGAGCACTATTCAAGGATTCGTTGCTCATCCAACGGGCACTGATAAATTTAATAACGTAGACATTAAATAGAAGAAATGGAGGCCCCTGCTTTAGGGCAGGGGCATATTTTTAGCTAATACAGGATGGAGAGGTGAAGAAGAATGCTTCACTATATCGGCAAACGATTATTACAGTTGATTCCCGTTTTGCTTGGAATGACTTTTATAGTATTTATGATCATCCGTGCAATTCCTGGTGATCCCGCGAAAGTAATCTTAGGGCAACAGGCCACTAAAGAGGCAGTCGCGGCGTTGCGTGCAAATCTAGGATTAGATAATCCATGGTATATTCAATACTTTCATTATTTAGGCGGTTTATTAACAGGTGATCTAGGTGAATCTATGCGTACAAAGGTTCCGGTATCTACTGAGATTTGGTCTTATTTGGCTGCTACTTTGGAACTTTCATTATTCGCAATGATTCTAGCAATTGTAATAGGTGTCAATGCAGGGATCATTTCAGCTTGGTTTCAAAATTCATGGTTTGACTATACGGCAATGGTTTTTGCATTAGTAGGGGTGTCAGTTCCTATTTTTTGGTTAGGTTTAATGGGACAATGGACCTTTGGCACTCAACTTGATTGGCTACCCACTACTGGGAGAGAAGATACAAGAGATCCTGTTACGGCAATAACGCATTTGTACATACTGGACACAATCATTCAAGGGAGATTTGATCAATTAATCGTTGTGTTAAAACATTTGATATTACCAGCTTTTGCACTGGCGACGATACCGATGGCGATTATTGCTCGAATGACCCGTTCTAGTATGCTCGAAGTTATGCGATCTGACTATGTACGTACAGCTCGTGCAAAAGGTCAAAAGATGTTTATCGTTATTTATAAACATGCATTAAAAAACGCTATCATTCCTGTATTAACGGTTATTGGTTTACAAATGGGGCTATTGCTCGGTGGCGCTATTCTTACAGAAACCATTTTCAGCTGGCCTGGAATTGGTCGCTATGTGTATGACGCAATCAGTTTCCGTGATTATCCTGTTATACAATCAGGGATTTTAATCATTGCATTTATCTTCGTCATGATAAATTTAATCGTTGATATTTTATATAGTGTTATTGATCCAAGAATTAAGTATAAATAAGGGGGAGTCCAATATGTCTGAAGTTGTTGCGAATACGACAGAGAATTTAACAACTCATAAGGAAGTTGGACCATGGAAAGAAGCTTGGCACAACTTTAAGAAAAGCAAAGCTGCTGTAGTTGGAGCAGGTATTGTGGCGTTCTTCATCATATTAGCTATCTTTGGATCATGGATTGCTCCACAAGGGGTGAACGAACAAAATTTAAGTGAACGCTTAATGGCGCCATCAGCTAAGCATTGGTTCGGTACAGATGACTTTGGACGAGATATATTCTCTCGTGTCGTATATGGTGCACGAGTTTCGCTATGGGTTGGTTTCTCATCTGTCATTGGTTCAGTGATTGTAGGAAGTATTTTAGGGATTGTAGCAGGTTATTATGGTCGCTGGGTAGATACAATTATTTCTCGATTATTTGATATTTTATTAGCTTTTCCAAGTATTTTACTAGCTATTTCAATTGTAGCAGTTTTAGGACCTTCTTTACAAAATGCACTCATCGCAATTGCCATTATCAATGTACCGAACTTTGGACGCCTTATTCGTTCCAAAGTATTGAGTATTAAACAAGAAGAATATATTATGTCAGCGAAAGCAATTGGGATGAATGACTTTCGCATTCTTTTTAGACATATACTCCCTAACTCAATGACGCCCGTTATTGTACAAGGGACTCTTGCCATTGCTTCTGCGATTATTGAAGCAGCTGGGTTAGGATTTCTTGGTCTAGGCGCACAAGCACCAACTCCAGAATGGGGAAAAATGTTGTCAGATGCTAGAGTATACTTAGTTAATGCCCCGTGGACGATGATTTTTCCTGGTTTAGCTATTATGCTTACTGTTTTAGGCTTCAATCTGATGGGAGATGGATTGCGTGATGCACTCGATCCTAAAATGAAAAATTAAGAAAAAAACCGCAATATCTTTGACCAGAAAGATATATTGCGGTTTTTCAAAAGATTTTTATCCCGCGTTAACGGGCAGTAAGACCCCTACCTCAAGGTTTAGAGAGAAACGAGAAAAATAGGTGGGGGGATCAACTGCCGCATGTGCCCGATTGGTTTGGGCCAACAAGATGTTGGTCACTCAGGTGTTGCCAAGGACGTGGCGCTTTTAACCTGAGTTCCTCTATTTTAGTGGAGGATGAAGAAAACCCCCACTGATGGAAGCTTCACTTTATTGATATTACATAGTTCGGTCTTCTATTTCTACTTTTAAGAGCTCGTGTGAATGGTGATTCTGATAAGCCATGATCAGTGTGTCGAGATGTTCAAGGTTTTCTTCATAATCTAAAATGCGAGAAAGAATATGCAACAGATGATAGCTTGAAAATTCTTCTTCATTTTCATCTGCATGTGCTAAGACAATGTGTTCGGCGAATATATCCATAACCTCATTACGCTGTAGATATTCTTCTTGCCCTACCCACGTGATATGCTCGGGTTTAAGTTTTCCTGTATATTTTAAAAACAACTGTTCATGATAAGTTAACAAATAATCTAATCGTTCTTGAATCATAATCCGAAAACGTTCTGGTAAATTGGTCATTTCATTTTCGTGCAAATGCAGACGGTTTAATACTTCAATGCTTTTTTTCGTCGTTAAAATCATTTGTCGATAGACGACTAATTTACGTGCTTTTATATATTTCTTTTTGCCAAAATATGCACGCTCTTCTTTATATAGATGATATAAAGTATTGATGCGTTCGTAACGCTGCTTCAATGCTCTCAATGATTGCTTTGTAGAAGTATGCTCTGAAGCTTGACGGACAGCCAAGCGAATCCATCGAATGATATCGTCTTGTAAAATATTGATAGATGTAAAAAGTCGTGTTTCATATCTGGGCGGCAAGAATAGGAGATTCACCACAAAGGCGGCTAATACACCTATCATTATGGTAGCAAAGCGAATAAGACCAAACATAATAAATTGCTCGCCTTGAACTTCCATAATAACAATCATAGTAACAAGGGCTAGCGAGATGCTATCTTCAAGTTTAAATTTAATCATAATCGATAATGTAACAATAGCTGCTAATCCAACAGCTACATACTCATGACCAAAAATAGAGCCGAATGTAACAGCGACGACTGCACCAATCAGATTTCCTTGTAATTGTTCGATAATTGTTCGATAAGAACGATAAAGGGAAGGCTGCAATGCGAAAATAGCAGCGATTCCTGCAAATATTGGAGATGGACAATGTAATGCTTTAGCTACAAATAAAGCCAATACAATGGCAACTCCTGTTTTTAATATTCGGGCACCTAATTTCATATGAAAATGGGTAACCTCACTTTCTATGTTTTATATTCAATTTAATGATAAAGTCTCCGGTGGATGTCACGGATTTTGAAGAGGAATTTTTCGAGCAAGTTCGAAAAAAATCCGGACGCCGGTTAACTGGAGGCGTAATTGATCCCGTAGCACTATCAGCCAATAAGTTTCCACTTTAAGATGCAAGAAACAAGCAGACAATAAGTGAAGGTTTAGCTTGTTATAAAAGCTTGATTAGTTCACCTAACACCTAGTGATGAAAATTTCCGCTGGGGAAAGTTTTACTTTATCCCGTGTTAACGGGCAGTAGACCCCCACCTCAAGGTTTAGAGAGAAACAAGAAAGAGAGGTGGGGATCAACTGACGCATGCGCCCGATTGGTTCAGCTAACCATCAGTGGGGGATGAGGAAACCCCACTGATGGAAGCTTTACTTTATTCCGCACTAGCGGGTAATAAGCTCCCATTTCAAAGATACATGGAAAAGGCAAGAAGATAAATAGGTAACTGCCTGTAATGTAAGATTGTTTCAATGATCATCCAGTGAGGATGGAGAAAATTCTCCACTGGATGAAGTTTCACTTTATTACATAGGTTTGTATCTTTTTATCCCGTGTTAACGGGCAGTAAGACCTCCACCACAAGGTTTAGAGAGAAACGAGAAAGATAGGTGGGGGATCAACTGCCGCATGCGCCCGATGGTTTGAGCGGGCAAGATGTTGGTCACTCAAGTGTCGCCACAGGACGTGACGCTTTTCACTTTCGTTCCTCTATTTCAGTGGGGAATGAAGAAAACCCCCACTGATGGAAGCTTCACTTTATTGTAGTCAATTATTCTACAAAGTGCCAAATAAATTGTTACAATATAGAAAGTATATGAAATGGAGGAGTTAACATGACAATGTTGGAAGGTACACAAGCACCAGTATTTTCATTACACAATGAAAAAGGGGAGCCGGTTTCTTTATCTGATTATAAGGGGAAAAAATCAGTCGTACTCTATTTTTATCCTAAAGATTTAACACCTGGCTGTACAACAGAGGCGTGTGGTTTTCGTGATGCGCATAAAGATTTTTCAGATTTGGACGCAGTGATTTTAGGTGTAAGTCCTGATGACGAGAGTAAACATGTAAAATTTATCGAAAAACATGGACTACCTTTTTCTTTACTTGTAGATATAGATCACAAAGTAGCAGAGTCTTATGGCGTTTGGAAGCTGAAGAAAATGTATGGTAAAGAATATATGGGGATTGAACGTTCTACATTTTTGATCAACAAAGAGGGAATTATAGAAAAAGAATGGCGTAAAGTACGCGTCAAAAACCATATTGAGGAAGTATTAAACTATCTTCGTGATAAAGAAGAATAGTTTACCCCGCTTAAACAGGCAGTAAGATCCACATCTCAAGATTTAGAGAGAAACGAAGAAGAGAGATGGGGGAACAACTTTTAACCTGAGTTTCTCTATTTCAGTGGGGGATGAAGAAAATCCCCACTGATGGAGTTTCACTTTATCGGGAATGATAAAGGAAGGATAGAGAAATCTGTATTAGTAGGTATTTTTGCCAACAAACAATTCTTACTTGATTTGTGAAAAATAAAAATAGAGTTGCCAAAATAATGATAAATGAATTTTTTATCAGTGGGGAGTGGGGGTTCTTTAACTTTCACTGCCTTCTTTTATTTTACAAAATATTCAAAATTTTAAGGTAACAAGTATTCCTTTTGGCGAATGTGAAGCAAATTGTAAATAAACAACTATCATTATCGTCATTTAATTGAGAATTCAATGAAGAAGGCAGATGTTTTTACATAGTGAATTTCATTGGATTATAAAGGAAATTCACCTTGATAGCATATAGATTGAAACCCTCATCCAATGGGGTGCTTACTGCCTATAAATGAACAGAAAACCGCAATAACGGCTAGAATTGTTGACATTTGCACTACTTATTAAGTAAACTAATTATAACGATTATAAATAAATAATATTTATGAAGTGAGGTGCATGGCGATGTCTGAACTACATTTAAAAAACGCACTCGACACGCTAAAGAAAACTGGCGTAAGGATTACTCCTCAACGTCATGCGATTCTTGAGTATTTGATCGAATCAATGTCACATCCTACGGCTGACGATATATATAAAGCATTAGAACATAGATTTCCTAATATGAGTGTTGCTACTGTATATAATAATTTACGCGTTTTTCGTGAAGCAGGTCTTGTCCGAGAATTGACATATGGTGATAACGCTAGTCGTTTCGATTTTGTGACAAGCAAACATTATCATATCATTTGTGAATCCTGTGGCAAAATTGTAGATTTCCATTATCCTGGTCTTGATGAGGTAGAACATCTTGCCGCCCATGTGACCGGTTTTAAGGTCAACTCTCATCGATTAGAAGTATACGGAATATGCCCAGAATGTGCGAAGAAAGAAAATCAAACAGAAGAATAATAGTTTAAGCAATGGACTGTCCAAGAGCATGGATTCATCAGCTTCATCATATGAAAAAATAGAGCACAGATTGCTGCTAAAACAGCATTTTGTGCTCTTTGCATTGTATCTTCTTCTATTTAAGAGTTGACATTTTGCGATAGAATCATATATTGAATAGAACTATCTATTTTGAATGGCCACGATCTTATGGTTCACATTTGAGGCTTGTTGTCGCAAGCATGTCAAATTCAAGCTAGTTCCTCCGTCGAAAACTATAAAAGGAACTTTTCAAGCAAGTTCGAAAAGATCTGGAAGCTAATACGATGGACGCATTTAATAGAGAAAATTCCGATGTAAATTGAAATTAGATAGTTAAATCACAAATCCTCGAAAAAATCATTCTATTATTCTTGACTATTTTTTTTATGTTTTTCTCTTTTATTGTTATAATCTTGATTGAACTCTTTACCTTCTAATGACTTGTCCAATGTTAAAGGCTCATTACAAAACATGCACATATCAACGCGACCTAGCATCTTTGTATGTTTATGACAATTCGGACATTCGACCATAACAGCTTGTGTTGATAATAGACCAATCCAAGCGTAAACAACCGTACTAGCAATAATACAAAGCATACCCAAAGCTATAAAAATCATCGCTGCCCACTTATGGTCTCTAAAGATAATAGCACCATACATGATGATAAAGCCAATAAATATCAATGATAAAGCAAATGTACGAATTTTATTAATTTTACTTTTATAAGGTTTCTTATTGGATTTCATTTGCAAGCCTCCTACTCTAAAGCATACTAAAAACAGGAACGTAAGGCAATACGAATTGAAACTTCAAAGAGGAATCTAACTTCAACTGTCGAAAGATAATTATTATGAAAGAGATTTTATTCTAGGAGGATATTAATGGAGCAATTACTTCGTCCAATATACCAAGAACGTGCAAGTCAACCTAATACGTTAGGGATTATTATAGTAGAGAAAAGAGAAAAAGTAAGTCCGATTACAGATACCTTTGATACGATCCTTTTAGTCATTGCAAAAGAGAACAGTGTGCCTGTTTATACAAAACATTACACTTTTGAAAATCAAAAAGCAGCTATGCATATTATCACTGAAAAGCAACTACATAAATGGTTACTGGTTGGTACCAATAAAAAATTAATTGATTGGATATTGTTTGGGAAAATAGTATTTGATCGAAATGAATATGTGAGCAATTTAAAACAAAATCTAAAGGACTTCCCTTTCTATGGAAGAAACATCAAAATGGGCATCGAATTTGCAAAATTGATTCGTCATTATTTAGAGGGGAAAGTGTGTCTAGAAGAAACCAATTACTTAGATGCATACAATCATGTTGTTGAATCGCTACATCATTTGGCACGATTGGCAATATTGGATAAAGGATTATATCCAGAGGTAACTGTATGGTCACAAGTAAAACAAATTGATCCAGAAATTTATAAATTATATGAAGAATTAATAACGAGCGAAGAGTCTATCCAGAAAAGATTAGAGCTGTTGTTTTTGGCTAGTGAGTTTTTGATTCATTCCCGCATTGCTGATGGAGCTCGCCATATCGTCAATGTTATGTCCAAAAAGGAATATTGGACAATTCAAGAAATGCATGAGCAAGAAGAATTGAAAAATTACTCTGTCGACTTAGAAGTGTTTGTTGAATTTCTAATTAGTAAAGGATATATTCTAGTTGAACAAGTAGAAACAAAAAGTGATATGATCTTCCACAGACTATATAAGGTTGAACAATCTGCCGATTAGTTGTATATTAATGAATACAGTGTTTAGATTATATGAAATAATTTCATAAAAAGTATTGACCTTTATGGAGGAATTATTGTAAAATATCATATGTCTTTGAAAACGTGTGAAGGTTGAAAGTTAAGCTTCTAAAAAAACTTTTTCAAAAAAACATTGACATTAAAGAAGTTTGATGATAAGATTTAAAAGTCGCTAAGATGACAGCAAGATATGAACCTTGAAAACTGAACAAGCAAGACGTTAATCAATAAAATTTTGTCACTAACCTTCGTTAGTGACAAAGACAAAATAGATATCATCTTCGGATGATACGCTAGCAAAGCAAATGAGCTTTCAAACTTAACTTTTATGGAGAGTTTGAT
>NZ_VCBL01000016.1 GCF_007896435.1 Rummeliibacillus suwonensis | reverse complement strand
TGCATTTTCGAGGACTCGAGCAAGCCGCAGCGAAGATCTATATAAATGGTCTTAAAAATACAGAGTTTTTCAAAAGCTATGCCAAACAGACACTCCTAATTTTGTAAAATCAACACGCGTGATAAAATATAGATTATTTTGATGATAAAACTAATATAATTCATTTTAAATGTTCATCTAGGTTCACATATTTTTCCTATAAGGTAGACATCAAATACTCTCTTAATTCTTGTACACTCTGAACTATATGCATAGGGTTTGCTGATAGTAGTTCTTCTTGACTTCCGTATCCATAATTTACAGCGATACATGGAACGCTTTCTTTGCGTGCACCGATAATATCAAATTTTCGGTCACCGATCATCACTACATTTTTAGTGGAGGGTACAGATAATCTCTCTAGGGCGTCATGAATGACTTCATTTTTAGCCGAACGTGAGCCATCTAAGTTACTACCCATGACTAGATCAAAATAAGGCTTTAAATGAAAATGACTGACGATTCTATCAGCAAAAATAGTGGGTTTTGATGTAGCTACAGCTAACTTTGCCCCTTTTTCTTTTAGCGATGATAGGATTTCCTCTATTCCAGGATATACTTGATTTTCATATAGCCCTATCTTTTGAAATCTTTCACGATAATAGTGAACTGCTTCCTCAGCTTCCTTGTTATTAAATCCACAGATCTGACAAAACGCTTCTTTTAATGGCGGTCCGATAAATGATTCCAGAATAGGCTCTTCTAAACTTTTGGCCCCCATTCTTTCTAATGCATAAGCAATACTTTTCGTGATTCCTTCTTTTGGATCCGTTAGCGTCCCGTCCAAATCGAATAATATATATTCCATATTCATCATAAATCCTCCTAATGTAGAACAATACTCAGTTACTTTTACAGAAGTGTTGATTATCCGATTTTATTCATTAAAATAGGAAGAATTCGTTGATTTCCGCTACGACTTGCTCGCTTTCCTGCGGGCGAATGCTGGGGGCAACAGGATGTTGGTCACGGAATCGTTGCCACAGGACGTGGCGTTCTTAGATTCCGTTCC
>NZ_VCBL01000015.1 GCF_007896435.1 Rummeliibacillus suwonensis | reverse complement strand
AGACAACCCTATCCGCTATGCAGGTTACTATTACGATGAGGAAACCAAAAATTATTATTTACAAGCTCGGTACTATAATCCAGAGAACGGTGCGTTTCTAGCACTTGATCCACATCCTGGAGATGATAATGAACCGTTGTCACAAAATGGTTATAGTTATTCTAGAAACAATCCCAATTCAATTACTGATCCAAGCGGTGAAATTTGGTGGTTAGTATGGAATGGAATATATGGAGCTATTGATAATTCCTACGAATACGTTTGGGGTGTATTTAAAAAAAGTAATTATAAGTTCAAAAAAATGTATAGAAAATTGAACTATAAAAAACTGACTACTCTTGCAATAACAGGCGCTTTAACAGGGATGTTAGGGGGAACATTAGGTAAATACCTTGGAAAGGCAAGAGTTGGTGTTGCAAATAGATTATTTGTCACATTCCAATGGGAGTTTAAATCCGAATTAGCAAGGCAATATTCACAAAATGGGAAAATTAATGTTTGGAAAGCATTATATGATGCTGGAAAAGGAACGATACAAGGAGAAGCTAGAGCCCTAAAGCTCGTTTATCAGGCTTATAAGCGAGGCGGCAAGGCACGAACTATTAAGGTAGCAAGGAGAGTTTAAAATAATGTGGGTACATTTATTATTTATTATTCTGATAGTTTTATCACTTGGATGTACACTATGGTTTTTTAAATGGGATAGGAAGAGTGAAACAATTTATGCTGCAAATAGTACCTTATTGGCAATAATTAAACTATTTCCAAGAAAAGTTCAAAAAATAATATTTATATCTATATTTAGTTTAATAACTATATGCATATTTATCCTATATATAAGTTTTATATCATATAGATAAAAAGAATAGGTACCAGTCACCAAAATAGTTCTGACAATAGATTCTAATTTAAGTGTAGGATCCTCAGTATCTTTTACATATTGAGGATCTTCTTCTATTTTAGAATTAGAAAAGAAGGCAACACAGTAGCTTCTTACACCTATGATGAAAATGGCTTGCGTTTAACAAAAACAGTTGGAGATACAATCCATGAATACTTCTATAATAATGAAGTATTAGACATGGAAGTCGTCAAGAAAAACGGTGAAGTCACCCAATATCGTTCCTACGAATGGAATGGCTACACACCAC
>NZ_VCBL01000014.1 GCF_007896435.1 Rummeliibacillus suwonensis | reverse complement strand
AGGTTAAGTTATAAAGGGCGCATGGTGAATGCCTTGGCACTAGAAGCCGAAGAAGGACGGCACTAACACCGATATGCTTCGGGGAGCTGTAAGTAAGCAATGATCCGGAGATTTCCGAATGGGGGAACCCACTGTTCGTAATGGGACAGTATCTAGACGTGAATTCATAGCGTCTTGATGGCAGACTCAGGGAACTGAAACATCTAAGTACCTGAAGGAAGAGAAAGAAATTTCGATTCCCTTAGTAGCGGCGAGCGAAAGGGGAAGAGCCCAAACCAAGAGGCTTGCCTCTTGGGGTTGTAGGACACTCTACATGGAGTTACAAAGGAATGCGTTAGGCGAAGCGGTTTGGAAAGACCCACCGAAGAAGGTAACAGTCCTGTAGGTAAAAGCGCATTCTCTCCTGAGTGGATCCTGAGTACGGCGGAACACGAGAAATTCCGTCGGAATCTGGGAGGACCATCTCCTAAGGCTAAATACTCTCTAGTGACCGATAGTGAACCAGTACCGTGAGGGAAAGGTGAAAAGCACCCCGGGAGGGGAGTGAAAGAGATCCTGAAACCATGTGCCTACAAGTAGTTAGAGCCCGTTTATGGGTGATAGCGTGCCTTTTGTAGAATGAACCGGCGAGTTACGATGACATGCAAGGTTAAGTTGAAAAGACGGAGCCGTAGCGAAAGCGAGTCTGAAGAGGGCGAATGAGTATGTCGTTGTAGACCCGAAACCAGGTGATCTACCCATGTCCAGGGTGAAGGTAAGGTAACACTTACTGGAGGCCCGAACCCACGCACGTTGAAAAGTGCGGGGATGAGGTGTGGGTAGCGGAGAAATTCCAATCGAACTTGGAGATAGCTGGTTCTCTCCGAAATAGCTTTAGGGCTAGCCTCGTGAAAGAGAATCTTGGAGGTAGAGCACTGTTTGAACGAGGGGTCCATCCCGGATTACCGAATTCAGACAAACTCCGAATGCCAATGATTTATACACGGGAGTCAGACTGCGAGTGATAAGATCCGTAGTCAAAAGGGAAACAGCCCAGACCACCAGCTAAGGTCCCAAAGTAATTGTTAAGTGGAAAAGGATGTGACGTTGCTTAGACAACCAGGATGTTGGCTCAGAAGCAGCCACCATTTAAAGAGTGCGTAATAGCTCACTGGTCGAGTGACGCTGCGCCGAAAATGTATCGGGGCTAAACAATTCACCGAAGCTGTGGATAGACATCAACGATGTCTGTGGTAGGAGAGCGTTCTAAGCGCAGAGAAGTCAGACCGAAAGGACTGGTGGAGTGCTTAGAAGTGAGAATGCCGGTATGAGTAGCGAAAGATGGGTGAGAATCCCATCCACCGAATGACTAAGGTTTCCTGAGGAAGGCTCGTCCGCTCAGGGTTAGTCGGGACCTAAGCCGAGGCCGATAGGCGTAGGCGATGGAGAACAGGTTGATATTCCTGTACCACCTCCCTACCATTTGAGTAATGGGGGGACACAGTAGGATAGGAGAAGCGCACGGTTGGTTGTGTGCGTTTAAGCAGT
>NZ_VCBL01000013.1 GCF_007896435.1 Rummeliibacillus suwonensis | reverse complement strand
TACGATGCTTATGGAAATGTCTTATCCGTAGAAGGCGATGTGGCAAAAGACAACCCTATCCGCTATGCAGGTTACTATTACGATGAGGAAACCCAAAATTATTATCTACAAGCTCGATACTATAATCCAGAGAACGGTGCATTCTTAGCTCTTGACCCACATCCAGGAGATGATGGTGAACCATTATCACAGAATGGGTATACGTATGCGAATAATGATCCAGTGATGCATGTGGATCCGAATGGACGTATTGCTGTAAGAACTTCTGTATTAATTGGCGCAATTAATGTTGTTATTGCTGCTGCACTTGGATATAGTGTATTTACGCTCAATAGATTGAAAAAAGTAGCGAAAAAACAAACATTGAGAATTATTAAAAAGAAAAAATATAGGATAAAACAACGTATTGTAACATATATGTCATATACAAGAATTAAATGGGCATATAGAGTTGCAGTTGCTAATTTAATTGTCAATATGATAATTGGTGCTTTTAATTCATCTTATGGTTCAATTATTGTATATGTATTAAAACGTTATTTTAAAACCTATACGAAAAAAGTGAAAAAATACGGCTGGTGGGGTAAAAAGGTTACTGTGGAATATATTAATTTCAGCAGACATAGATAAGAGGGGAAAAATAAATGATGTATTTTGCACAGAAAATAATAATTCTTAGCATTTCGCTAGCACTAATCATTTTTATGTTGCTTGTTTTGAAGGGGAAAAACCTTATAAAATACGAAAGACTATTGTATTTTACTGGATTGATTATGATTATTTGTATATCTGTGTCTCCGACAATTACAGTAATTTATCCAGCTTTATATACATTGTTAATTTTACTAGTTTGTATTTCTTTGATAAGAAAAGAAGTAAAGAAATCAACAAAATATATAAATATTCTTTCTGTTATAAATATATTGAGTATAATCATTGTACAATTTATCCTTTTCTAATTTTCACAGCTTCAAGAACCAGGCACCGAAACAATAGGTATCAAAATTCTGAAAATAGACTCTAATTTAAGTCATAGGATTCCCAATATCTTTTACATGTTGGGGATCTTGTTCTTTTTTTCAAGGGATGAAAACAAGATTTTAAACTGCCGTTTTATATTAAAATAAATGATGTAATTCTACATGATCAAAATACCATAACACTCAATCAAGATTTACTAAAACAAGTCGCACAAATTCAATGATGCTAACTCATTGGCTTCCTTGACGTACACCACAAAGGCACAACAATCATTTGAAATGACCTATGATTATACGAAAAACGGCAATATTTCAAAAGAAACCATCCAAGGAACAGCCACAACCTATGAATACGATGGCAATAACCAACTAACAAAAGAAACGTTCGCAAATGGTGATGCCAATACGTATGAATATGATGCCGTCGGAAATCGAACAGCAGCACATGTAAATGGAAAAGACTTCACTTTCTCTTATAATGATGCGAATCAAATTGAAAAGAAAAACGATACGAACTACCAATATGATGCAGATGGTAACCTCTTACAGGACGAACATTTTCAGTACACCTATAATGAAGCACAGCGCTTAACAAGTGTTCAAACATTAGAAGGCAACACAGTAGCCTCTTATACCTATGATGAAAATGGACTTCGCCTCATGAAAACAGTGGGCGATACAACCCATGAA
>NZ_VCBL01000012.1 GCF_007896435.1 Rummeliibacillus suwonensis | reverse complement strand
CGCGGAGGGCATCCAAAAGGGCCTCCTCCAAGTGGGAAAAGACTTTTTAAAAGGAATTGATGATTTTATAGACGATCCTGGAAAATCAATAGAATGACCACAGCCAAAGCCACTACCAAAGTAGGCGTCCACAAAGTAAAGGATGCAGCCGAAAAAATCCCGACACTCAACCTGTATCCCTATGCGCCCCAACACCAATTAGCCGGTGTGAACGCAGGTATTGTGCCTTATAATACGGTGAATAGTGTTGGGTTGAGAGATCAGTTGATTTCTATGGCGAAGAGTACTACTAAACCCATTCAAAAGCATCACTATTCAACAAATAAAAGTAAAAAATACACTCCTAAGATTGAAGAAATTACTAAAAAGTATGATTTAGGATTAGATGACGATTGGAATAAAGAATTACTCCCTCATCAAGGAAGGCACCCCAATGCTTATCATGAGTATGTTCTAGAAAGATTAAGGACATTTGATAAAATTGCAAAGGGGGATAAAGAGAAGTTTTTGAAATTATATGAACAGTTAAAGCAGAAAGTTAGAGAAAATCCAGATATGCTATATAAAGATTATTGGAGGAAACAATGAAATGAGATACTTTAAGTTGCTAAAAGACTATTCTGATGAAAATGAGGTATATTGTGCTTGTGAAAACACCTTGGGATGGGAACAATATGAATTATCAGAAGGAAAGCAAATTAGCAATTGGGATGAGAAAATAACTTTCCATTATAATTCAATTGAAGGTAGTCATATACCAGATTATATTCATAATAATTTATCATGGTTTATAATTTCTCCACAGTTTCAGATGATATTAAACGAGATAGATAAAGACGGGGTACAATTTTTGTCAATAAATATTAAAAATAAAGAAAACGATAGTTCGATAATTGGATATTCAGTGGCAAATGTGATAAATGTAGTTGACGCTATTAACTATGAAAATTCAACGTATAGTATATTTGAATTGAATGATAAAAAGTTTTATGATATTACCAAATATGCGTTAAATGAGAATAAAATAAATAGTAAACATATTTTTAAGCTAAAGAATGATGAAATTCCAATATTTGTATCTGAATTAGCAAAAGAATTAATTGAAAAAAATAATATTACTGGTTGCGACTTTCTTGAAGTTGAGGTAACCTTCTAAACACCATTTTTAACCTTAGAGTAATCAACTCTAAGGTTTTCTTATAGAAAGGAGTGCCGAACAAACGTAAGCGTTGAATTGAAATACATATAAGAATAAGTCTATGAATAATCTCCTCAATCATGAGAAATGGAGGAGGTTTTATTTATGTTCCGAAAGCAATTGCGTGAAGAATAGGTATATCAGATTTCTCTTTTTAAAAAAGTGAAATGACACAATCTAAATGATGTGATGCAAATGGTGTTACACATATCACCTTAAATGTTGGCTAAAGAAAATGAAGAAATTACAAGTGACTTCAAACGAATGGGTGTCAATGGGAATAAAAAATGAAACATTGAATGGTTAAGTTTGCCTGTCCCCAAAATCATTCAGACAATATAATACAATTTAAGTTATAGGATTCCCCTAGAGGTGGATAAGAATGAGTGTTAAAATTTATCAGAAAGAAAATTATTCAGATTAATGGAGATATGGAAAAGAACCAAAGGTAGTTATGGACACGAAGTATGTTTATCAAAGCGGCAATCAAACAGACGTAAACTTTTATGTATATGAAACAAAAATTAACCCAAAGGATATTAGATTAGGTGTGAAAAATCAGGTGCCTGTCCTTAAAACTATCCAGTTAATGGAATACAATTTAGGTTATAAAATTCCCCTTTCTCAAGTATAGAAATCGGGATTTTTTGATTTTAATATGGATGGCAGGTCATTGAAACAGATTGGATAGAAAAAGTCCATCGATTTGATTACAATCAGAGTAAGGCTTTTGAAGAATTATCCAATGATGTGTCGAACATGCAAAACTACATAGATGGTATCCAAGCACAGATGAAAAGCGGAAAACTACAACTAGCCAACTATACCATTGGTACATTAAGCAAGTATCAGCTAGATAGCTGGCTGAAGGATGAGGTAGGAAGTACCTGTTCAAGAGTAGAGACAGAAGAAGTCGATCGCATCGAAGAACTGCAAAAGAAACTCGCAAAAGCTTCCACACCAAGTGAGTATTTAAAAATCGCGAAAGAAATAGGCATCGAAAATCTC
>NZ_VCBL01000011.1 GCF_007896435.1 Rummeliibacillus suwonensis | reverse complement strand
CCTTCCGCATCGAAAGCGTAAGCGACAGATGTGAAGCCGTTACCACAGGACGTGGCGAACTTAGGCTTTGTCCCTTAAAACGTTCCTGCGGGGTTTTCAGCTCAAGCTTTTCCCGTAGGACTTTGAATAAGCCTCCTTGAACTAACACCGCACGAAGAAAATGCATGCATTTTCGGGGAGTCGCTGTCTTCCCCTCCACAACTATAAAATTAGCTATTATTAAATGTTCGTATTTTTTAAGAAGAAAATGATTTATGAAATTGATTCATTCAATTACAAGAAGGTAGTAAATGAAAAAATGAGTTTCGTTTCGGTGATAATTTTTGTTTTTTATGGGCCTTTATGGGTATAATCCATATTTCTAATGCTGAAAAAGTTAATTCGAATAAAGAATTATAGGAAAATAAAAAGTTAAAACAAGCTACAGTAAATCAACTCAAAAACAAAGATTATCAATATGTAATTTCACCAGAAGAAACAATTGAAGTAATTAAGAGTTCCAAAGTGAATTTTGTCTATTTTTATAGTCCAACGTGTAGTCACTGTAAAATGCAACACCTAAAGTAAACAAGGTATTATCGAAAAAAGTTTGGAGATTATCAATATAATCTTTTAGAATATCAAAAAAAGGTGGCAAGAACTTAATATTAATGGTACACCAACTCTCATTGCCTTTAAAAATGGAAAAGAGGTTGAAAGATTTGAAGGAGATGTTGATATAAAAGTATTTCGAACTTTTATTACAAATACTATAGATGATAAAGATAACGAAGAATAGTAGACTGAAGGGATGGAGAATATGTCATTAGAAGCATTTAATCTTATTAAGTTTTGTTTTGTCTTCTTTTTAATTGTTGCCATTGCATTCTTGATTATTAATATCTTTAACAAAAGAAAGTTTTCATTAAGTAAAAGCACCACAATAGTTTCGCTATTAATTTGTTTAATAGTGTCCGGATTCCTTCTCGTTTTTGTGGGATACGCTGCCGATGAATTAAGGATTAATAGTGAATTCTATACAAGCTCAACTATTTTTTTAGTTTTATTATCACTTTCGAATTTTATAATTATTTCTTTGAAAAGGAATAAAGCATCTAAATAAGTTGAATAACATAATTATTTTCGCCTAATATAGAGAAAGTGTGGAAGAGATTTTTCAAACACTTTGTAAATATTGGATTGTCAACACTAAACTGTATAACTTTTATAAGGACCTTAGCTTGAATTCTATTGGGGTTAAGTATCCCAATGTTCCGTGAATTCGAATGTTATTGAACCAATGAACATAATCATTCAGTTCAAAAGACAGCTGTTCAAGGGTGGCGAATTGCTTGGTGTTTGCGAATTCGGTCTTAAACACTTTAAACATGGCTTCGACTATAGCGTTAGCATAAGGGCAACCCTTCATGCTAAGAGCGAACGTTGTATCCCAAACGTTTCTATGGCTTCTGAAATTAGTTGATTGTCAAATTCTTTTCCACGGTCTGTATGAAACATTTTGATGGTATTTAAGTTATTCTGAATGCTTGCCAAAGCTCGATAGACAAGTGCTGCATCTTTACTTGCTCTAGCACTATGGCCAATGATTTCTCGATTATAAAGGTCGACAAATAAACAGACGTAGTCCATTTCCAAGCGACACGAACGTATGTTAAATCACTGATAACCACCGCCAATCCCTGTTCCCACTAGAACTGGCGTTGTGATTTATTTTGGATAGATGCTTCGTTACAGGTTGAATGATGAGGCTTAAACTAGGGCCACTGTGTAATTAGATATAAGCCCTAGTTTTTTCATAATCCGTCTTACGTCGTGAAACGATGAATCCTTTCTTTTCTAATATCCCACTTTAACGGGCAGTAAGAACCTCATCTCAAGATATAGAGAGAAACGAAAGATAGATGGGAGGTCAACTGCCCGTAAAAGTCCGATTGGTTCGGGCCAACAGTATGTTGGTCACTCAGGTATTGTCGGAGGATGTGGCGTTCTTAATCTGAGTTCCTCTATTTCAGTGGGGATGAAGAAAATCCCTCGCTGATGGAGTTTCACTTTATTTTTGCGTGTGCCATAATTATTTCGACTTGCTTGAAAAATACTTTCTATAGTTTCCATCAATTCTTGTTCCTGCTGTTGTTGAAAGCCTTTTTCCCGGATTTTCCATTTTCATAAAGCTTGACCATTCTTGACCATTTGTAATTTAAATTCGGTTGTAAAAGTTTGACGCTGGCGAGGCATAATAGCACGCTTCTTTTAATTATCAGAGTCATTGTACTAGTCCTCATTTTTCTGCTTTCTGCCCAACTTAGTGTAGTCTATCCGTTTTTTGGTTAAAAGTTGAGTTAATTTGTATTATGACAAAAAAGCAAGCTTAAAATGAAATAGCTATTTTTTAATAAATAATAAAAACTATTGACATAGTTAAAATAAAAACATATAATAATTGAGTCGCTAACAAATGAAGTAAGTGACCGATATAAAATGAATTATTTTTTAAAAAGTTGTTGACTTTCTAAAAGATAATTGATAGAATATAAAAGTTCGCTGATGAGCGAATTGAATATGAACCTTGAAAACTGAACAAGCAAGACGTTAATCAATAAAATTTGTTCACTAACCTCCGTTAGTGACAAAGACAAAATAGATATCATC
>NZ_VCBL01000010.1 GCF_007896435.1 Rummeliibacillus suwonensis | reverse complement strand
CACCTGTTCCCATGCCGAACACAGAAGTTAAGCTCTTGAGCGCCAATGGTAGTTGGGGGCTGTCCCCCTGCGAGAGTAGGACGTTGCTAGGCACACATAAAGCACAACTGATATATTCAGTTGTGCTTTTTATATGGAGCTGTATCTTTTTCTTTTCTATGGAAAGGTATTTTGGTATTCGAAAGTTGACTACAGTTAAGCAGCATTTAAAGGGTTAAATGCATTCAGCATACTAAAACATACAGAATTGTATAGATGGAATGAGAGAATGCAGGCCCCCTATTCATTCATCTCATATTGTATGAATTAGAATATATTTTTAGAAAAACATTGAAATCACTAGTAACAATTATCTTTAGAATAGGAATGTTATTGATAATAATGGTTCTATTTCATTTATTATTGTATTATTTATATAGAGAATTCTAATTTTGGGAATTATTTAATAAGCAATTTTTAAATCAAGATGTAGGAATCTCGAGCTTTTATAAACTAAAAAGATACTGTAAGGAGAGCCAAATTGGAAAATTGGATTATAGAAATAATGAATTCTTATGGATATATTGGCATACTTTTTCTAATAGCTTTGGAGAATATTTTTCCTCCTATTCCTTCTGAAGTGATTTTGACGTTTAGTGGTTTTTTGACCACTACATCTGATGTAACAGTGCTGGGTGTTATTATTTTTTCTACCCTTGGATCAGTAGTTGGGGCCATTATCCTTTATGGGATTGGTCGTATTCTAGATGTAGAAAGATTAGAAAAAATTGTTGAACGTTGGGGGCATCTTTTACGATTAACAAAAAAAGATATTCAGAAGGCAGATGCTTGGTTTCGTAGAATTGGTGTCTGGGCGGTATTAATAGGTCGGCTTGTTCCGCTAGTAAGAAGTTTGATCTCGATTCCAGCTGGTATGGCTCGTATGAATTTTAGTATATTTTTGTTTTTTACGACGATTGGTTCTTTGATTTGGAATAGTGTTTTAGTCAATCTGGGAGCTGCGCTAGGTTCGTCATGGGATACGATTGCGGGATATATAGAAGCTTATTCACATATAGTTGTTATTCTTTTGGCGGTGTTCTTTATGCTGTTTATAGTTTGGTTTATTAAAAGTCGAAAAAAACAATAGGTGGTGCATTCACTGTAGATACTTATTTTAGAGTATAACTACAGTTTTTTATTTGCAAGAAGTGTAGGGTAATTTTAAAAATATCTGTTTTTAAAATCTTGAGATGAATTTTGTTTATTTATAAATGCTAAGATAATTGGTTTTAATGGATAAAATTGTTTGAACTATTTAATCCACAACAAACAAAAAAACATAGAAATTTTTTGGGCATGGCCATAATTAATAAAAGGATTGAAGTAGTTTCTTTTAAACATTCTATGAAGAGTTTCAAGCGTTACAAATTCCTAATATAAAATCAGGGATCTGTACATTTTGAATTGCAACTTTTGGAGGTGAAAAAATGACAAAAGATATCGATTTTCTCCATGGAAATATTTATCGTTTAATAGTAAAGGTGAGTCTACCACTTATACTAGCATCAATCGTTACATCAATTGTTCAGTTAGCGAACGTTGCTTTTATGGGGAATTTAGGAACTGAAGAAATTTACGTTAGATCACTGTATACACCATTTGCGTTCTTGTCGATTGCATTAGTGGAAGCTTTCCAAATAAGTAATCAGGTTTCGATTGCTCGATTAAATGGAGAAGGGGACAAGGAGGGAATAAAAAATAATATCTTCACTTTTGTTTTACTTAGTAGTGTTATATCCATAGCAGTTTGGATGATCATTCATTTTTTATCCCCTTATATAGCGACATATTATAATGTGCCAAATGATGTAGCTACTAAGTTTATAGATTTCTTAAATCTAATATTTTTAGTGAATATTCTAGGGATCATTGCCATGGTATTGACTTCAAGCTTGCGAGGAATCGGCAAGTTGGGCCTTTCTATGATACTCAGTATTGGTTATGCATCGTTGAATATAATACTTGTCTATATGTATTCCTTCCATTGGCATAAAGGGATATTTTCACTTGTTTATGCGAATGCGATCAGTTCTTTCATATTATGCCTTGTTTCAATGATAGTATTGAAGAAATTAGATTTATTAAAAATAAAAAAGCAATATTTTAAACTATATCATAAAGGGATTTTTTTCCTTAAAGTAGTAGGTATACCGATTTTTATTTCTTATATTATTATTTTTATTAGTAATTTCTTTTACAATAAAATAATCGAGCCTTTTGGCCATTCCACTTTATCAGGCTTTAGTGTAGGTTATTATATTCAAACATTTGCTATTATTCCTGCTATCGCAATTGGAAGTGCCTTAGGCATAATCATTAACAATCATATAGGTGCAGGGGAAGTACATCGCCCAAGAGTCTATGAAGTTATGAAAAAGGGTACTTTATTCACCTTCATTTTTTACATAATGATGTCTGTATTGATTTTTATATTTAAAGGGAACATTGTTCGGCTAATGCTTATTGAAGATGCTGCTATTCAACAAGCAGTACTATTTCTAAAAATCGTAGCACCCACTTATTTATTCTTTGGTGTAGTCTTGATGACTCTTACAGCGCTAGAGCAAATGAATAAAGGTTATTTAGCGCTAATATTAAATGTGATCTATTTCGCCGCTATTATTGGTATTGGCTGGTATCTGACTGTTCGATATGCTCAAGTAGAATGTTTGTACTGGACGATTTCTATGATGAATATCGTAGGGTCTATAATGGTATTTTTTATTTTAAGAATGATTCAGAAAGAATTTAATGATGCTCAGGTATCTAATGGATCAGTTTAATGGGGGCTGCATTATGGTAATAATTAAGACATGAATTATGCACAGAACTGCGTGGTTTACGAACGTTAAACTGCAATTTAAAATAAAAATAACAGACGTGTTGATTAGGAAGAAATCAGGAAATATGTTTGACATAATCTTTAAAAAACATATATTTTCAGCTCCATTTATGTAGATTGGAGCTGAGGTTTGCTCGAGTCCTCAAAAATGCATACGCATTTCCTTCGTGCGGTGTCGATTCGTTGAAGCCAATTCAATGTCCCGCGGGAAAAGCGAACAGATGAGACCCTGCACGGAGCGATTGAAGGAACGGAATCTAAGAACGCCACGTCCTGTGGCAACGATTCCGTGACCAACATCCTGTTGCCCCCAGCATTCGCCCGCAGGAA
>NZ_VCBL01000001.1:2815268-2980184 GCF_007896435.1 Rummeliibacillus suwonensis | reverse complement strand
TAGTAATGATGGCCAAGAGGTCACACCTGTTCCCATGCCGAACACAGAAGTTAAGCTCTTGAGCGCCAATGGTAGTTGGGGGCTGTCCCCCTGTGAGAGTAGGACATTGCTAGGCGTATTAAGGTACTGCTAATAATGTATTGGCAGTACCTTTTTTTGCATTGGTTTCTATTAAAACTTGAGATAAAAAAAGGCAAGGTTTTATAATAAGTTATTGGGATCATAGTTATGAATAGTCATATGAAGTCTTGAAAAAAGGAGAAAATATAAAATTCTTTTTTTATCTTGGACTATGCTAATTAATGTTGTTAATAAATCAAAAGCATGTTAATTAGGAAAAAACAGGTGATAAATTTGGCATAATTCTGGGAAAACATGTGTTTTTAGCTCCATTCATATAGATCGTCGCTGCGCCTTGCTCGATTCCTCGAAAATGCATGAGCATTTCCTTCGTGCGGTGCCTGTTCAGTGAAGCCCATTCAATGTCTCATGGGAAAAGCGAACAGTTGAGAGCCAGCATGAGCAATTAAGGAACGGACTTATGGTGCGCCACATTGCGTCACATCCTGTGGTAACGAACTCCGTGACCAACGTCCTCTTGCCCCATGGAGGTTCAAGCTCAAGCCGTGCCCACATGAGTTCATGCAAGCCGTAGTGGAAATCACCCGAATACACTATATTTCGTGGAGAAAATTGGATAATAAACATACTCGAATAAATTATTATAAATAAAGAATCTTCAATATATTGAAAAATAACCTTTTTTGTATTATTAAACTTATACTCTTCATTTAGTAAAGAAAAATTATTTTATTCCTTTCTTTCCAAAAATCTCATCAAATCTAATTAAATAAAAATATCTATTTGAAACCTGGGTCTCTTTTATTGTCTAGACTGGTGTTTTTTTAGCATCTGCTGTAAATAAGATTCTGACTTACCTTTTGGGATACTTAGGCTTTTCCAATCTTTACCCTTTAATTGTTTACCAATATAAACGATTTGCCCAATATGATAAGCATAATGAGCTAATTGTCTTTCAATGGCTTCTATTACCGAATGACTTTCGCCACGAATAGATACATTCTTTAATAAATCCTTTTCGCTTAGATTATTTAATGCTTTAAAAAGGGTGTTCCATCCCTTTTCTAAAGTCTCTCTCAACTCAGTTTTTGATGCTATGTTATCTACAAATTCTTGCTCACGATTCCGATTGGGCTTCTCCCCATCGGAATGTAGGAAATCTGTCCATCTTGATACCATATTCCCACTTAAATGCGTTACGATAATGGCAACACTATTTGATTCTTCATTTAAAGTCCAATGAATATCATCTTCAGATAGTTGTTCAATTGTCTTATCTCCAAGACTTTTAATGATTTTAAACCTTTCTGTTACAATCCTTAAGTAGTCAGCTTCAATATTCATTAGTGCCCTCCCATTCCAATAAATAATAAAAAGTTATCCTTATTTTACCACAGGTTTCTGTACTTAATCTCCGTTGAACAATAGTAGCTAATGTGGATAATTTCTGAATGAGTGATAAGTTTCACCAGTTGAAAACAAATGATTTTGACTATTATTTTATAGACGCATGATCACTTCGATTTTTTATGATATCGAGGAGTTGAAATTAATTTAAATAAGCGGTCGAGGTGTTTGGAGCAATACCATTAAAGTGTTGCCCTCATTCTTTTAACTGGATAGTTTAGTTGAAAAAAGTTGTTTAAAATAATTATCACTATTAAAATGAATCCGTGATAGTTTTTCTTGATTATGGTACAAAAATATAAATATTCGCTGTTCAGATGTTTTACTAATGGATAGGAAGATATAAAACAAGTGGGGGATTCAACAAAATGATTAAATTGGTACCTCCTAAGCCTTTTTTCTATAAAGGCGGGGAGAAAGCTGTACTGTTATTACATTCTTTTACAAGCAATACGATGGATATGAAAAAGTTAGGAAAATATTTACATAAAGAAAATTATTCTTGCTATGCACCATTATATAGTGGACACGGTTTAACACCAGAAGAGCTTCTTACATATAGCCCGTCAGATTGGTGGCAAGATGTGCTAAATGGTTATCAGTTATTGAAGGATGAGGGTTTTAAAAAAATAGCGGTGATTGGTCTTTCTCTTGGAGGCATATTTGCATTAAAAGTTGGGCAGGAGTTAGATGTAAATGGTGTCGTGACAATGTCAGTGCCAAACCATAGAGAAGCGTCTTTTTTGCAAAAACGAGTATCTTTTTATGCCAAAAGATATAAACAGCTTGAAGGGAAAACTGAAGAACAAATCGATTTAGAAATGAAACTTCTTCAAAATATGCCTATAAGTTCATTGGTTGAGTTCCAACAGTTAATTGATGCAATAATGGATCATGTATCTCTTATTACTTCACCAATTTGTATACTATATGGTGAATTAGATGAGCCGTTGTATAAAGAGAGTGCAGAGACAATTTTTCGTAGTGTTACAACAAATCAAAAAACAATAAAAGGGTATCCGAACTCTAAACACTTGATGACATTAGGAAACGACATTAACGACATCAATAAAGATATTCTGTTGTTCTTAAATAATTTAACTTGGTAGTTATGATGAAGCTTACTAGGGCCCTAGTTAAGCACCAGACGACGTATTTAACACTGAAATTGGCCGTTTACTAGAGATTTTAGTTAAATAAAAATAGTAAAAGTCAACTAATGGGTTGGCTTTTTCTGTTGCACTTAGAATGTGAACTTAACTGAACGCATGATTAAAAGCAATTGCTCCAATTGTATTGAAAAGGGTCTGAAAGAAAAGTTCATTTTTATGTAAAAAATAAGTTGGCACTCACAACTGATAGAACAAATCCGTTTTAGCCGCTATAATATAAAAAAGATTCAAGTCAGGAAGTGATAGAATGACTAAAAAACAATTATGGTTTGAAGTAGAAGAAACAGAAACAATTGACGCATGTTTGGAAAGAATGAAGAAACAAGGATATATGCCGGTCGGTCGAAAAGAAGAACCGCTTTTTCAAATGGTGAATGGAGAACCCGTTCCTATTCGTCAAATTATTAAATTTAAAGGATTGTTCATCGAAAAATAGAATAAAAATTATTTAAAATACGAACGATATACTTTTTGTATATTTCAATGTTCGTATTTTATGGTTGACTTGTGTTCTTTCTCTTGTTAAAATGTGAGAAGAAAAAACATTGAATCCCCCATATATGCTAGAGGATTGGCTCTAGTGTCTCTACCCGGCACCGTAAATGCTGGACTATGCGGGAAAGCAACTAAACTATAGGTGTATACATAGGCGAAAAGCATTTATGGAATGCTTTCATAGCCATGTTATCTATAAATCCTTAGGTATCTGCTTTTCACGCGTAGTAATAATGTAGTGAAATGGGTATCTGAGGATTTTTTATTGGATGAACTTCTTTCATAAATGTAGTTACAAAGCAAAAGAAGTTAAACCTTAGGCTGATGTCACAGATTTAGAAAGTGTAAAAAATTATTCATGGTCTATCTGAATGTCATTACGTCGAAGTGTAATTATAGGAGGCACATACATGAATCCGAAAATTGGCGTCATCATGGGAAGTTCAAGTGATTGGGGAACTATGAAATATGCATGTGATATTTTAGATGAATTAGAAATCCCGTATGAAAAGAAAGTCGTTTCTGCTCATCGTACACCTGATTTGATGTTTGAATATGCTCAGGAGGCACGTGGTAGAGGATTACAAGTCATTATAGCTGGTGCTGGTGGTGCAGCTCATCTACCGGGAATGGTGGCTGCTAAAACAACATTGCCTGTTATTGGTGTTCCAGTTCAATCTAAGGCATTAAATGGACTTGACTCTTTACTATCAATTGTGCAAATGCCAGGTGGTGTTCCAGTAGCTACTGTTGCAATCGGCAAAGCTGGAGCAACGAACGCAGGGCTGTTAGCAGCACAAATCTTGTCTATAACCGATTCAACCATTACAGAAAAAATAGAGGCAAGACGACAAGTGATGAAAATGAAAGCTTTAGAAAGCACAGGTGAGTTACAGTGATGAAGACGATTTTTCCTGGCCAAACAATTGGGATTATTGGGGGTGGTCAGCTTGGACGTATGATGGCACTTGCTGCAAAAGAAGCGGGTTTTAAAATTGCCGTATTAGAGCCAACAATGGATTCACCATGTGGTCAAGTAGCTGATATTCGTATTGTTGCACCTTACAATGATGAAACAGCTCTTGAAGAATTGGCTGAAGTCAGTGATGTCATCACGTTTGAATTTGAAAATATCGATTATGATGGATTAAAAAGATTAACAGAGATCGCATATGTACCACAGGGTGCTGAACTCATCAAAATTACACAAGATCGAATCCAAGAAAAAATAACCATCAGTCAATCAGATTGTCCTATCGCAAATTATATTGCTTGTCAAAACTTTAATGAGCTTGTGCAGAATATTGAAAAGGTCGGTTATCCTTGTATCGTGAAAACTGCACGTGGAGGATATGACGGAAAAGGGCAACAAACGATATACTCAGCAGATGATTTAGAGCTTGCAAGTCCATTATTTGAACATTCAGCTTGCGTAGCTGAAGCGTTTGTACCCTTTACGAAAGAAATTTCAGTGATTGTTCAAAGAAATGTTCAGGGTGAAACTTATTGCTTGCCAATAGGTGAGAATATTCATGTTAACCATATTCTTCATGAAACAATCGTACCTGCGCGCATTAACAATAAGACAGCTAAATTAGCGGTCGAAGCAGCAGAAAAAATCGCAGACTATCTTCAATTAATTGGTACATTGGCTGTTGAAATGTTCGTTCTTGAAGATGGGACTATTGTGATTAACGAATTAGCACCAAGACCACACAATTCTGGACACTACTCCATTGAAGCTTGTAATATATCGCAATTTCATCAACATATCCGCGCGATATGCGGTTGGCCACTACGCAAACCAAAGCTTTGGAGTCCTTCCGTTATGGTCAATATTCTAGGACAACATGTGATGCCGGTAACGAACTCATTGTCAAAATACCCAGATTGGTCTATTCATCTTTATGGAAAGCAACAAGCGAAGAAGAATCGGAAGATGGGGCATGTTACAATAATGACGGATGATCTTGATCATACTATTAAAGAAATTAATGATTCTGCCATTTGGGCGGAATAGAAGGAGACAAACATGATAGCACGTTACACTCGTCCTGAAATGGGCGCAATTTGGACAGAACAAAACAAATACCAATCTTGGTTGGAAGTAGAGATTCTAGCTTGTGAAGCTTGGTCAGAGCTTGGAGATATTCCAAAAGAAGATGTAGCCAAAATTCGTGAAAACGCAACTTTTGATATTGATCGTATTTTAGAAATTGAAAAAGACACTCGTCACGATGTAGTAGCATTTACTCGTGCCGTATCCGAATCGCTTGGCGAAGAACGTAAATGGGTACATTATGGGTTAACTTCAACAGATGTGGTTGATACAGCTCTTTCTTATCAATTAAAACAAGCAAACGAAATCTTAAGAAAAGATATTCACAACTTTATCGACATAATTGCTGCAAAAGCAAAAGAACATAAATACACAGTCATGATGGGCCGCACACATGGTGTACACGCTGAACCAACTACTTTTGGATTGAAGCTTGCATTATGGTACGAAGAAATGAAACGTAACTTACAACGTTTTGAAGCTGCAGCCAAAACAATTGAAACGGGCAAAATTTCTGGTGCTGTAGGTACTTATGCAAATATTGACCCATTTGTGGAACAATACGTTTGTCAAAAGCTAGGACTACAGCCTGCACCGATCTCCACTCAAACATTGCAACGTGATCGTCATGCTGAATATCTTGCGGCTCTTGCATTGATCGCTACTTCTATCGAGAAATTCGCGACAGAAGTTCGTGGACTTCAAAAATCAGAAACACGTGAAGTAGAAGAATTCTTTGCAAAAGGACAAAAGGGATCTTCTGCAATGCCTCATAAACGTAATCCAATCGGTTCTGAAAATATGGTCGGTATGGCACGCGTTATCCGTGGTCATATGCTAACTGCATACGAAAATGTTTCTTTATGGCATGAACGTGATATTTCACATTCATCTGCAGAACGTATCATTTTGCCAGATACAACAATCGGCTTAAATTATATGTTAAATCGCTTTGGCAATATCGTGAAAAACTTAACAGTATTCCCAGAAAATATGAAACGCAATATGGGTCGTACTTTTGGATTGATTTATTCACAACGTGTGTTACTTGCATTGATCGACAAGGGTCTTGTACGTGAGGAAGCTTATGATACTGTTCAACCATTGACTGCAAAAGCATGGGATGAACAAATTCAATTCCGTGAACTTGTCGACGCAGATGAGAAGATCACTTCTTATCTATCTAAAGAAGAAATAGACGATTGTTTCGATTATCACTACCATTTGAAAAATGTAGATATGATTTTCGAACGTCTAGGCTTAAACTAAATAACTAAACCTAAACCGGGGGTATCAACAGTGGAAAAAGGTCAACTTTTGTATGAAGGAAAAGCAAAAAAATTGTATGCAACAGAGGATGAAAAAATCCTTTTCGTTGAATACAAAGATAGCGCTACAGCATTCAACGGTGAAAAGAAAGCAGAAATTGCAGGCAAAGGTGTTTTAAATAACAACATTACGTCATTGATCTTTGAAAAACTAAAAACAGCTGGCATTGACTCGCACTTCGTTGAAAAAATTTCAGATAACGAACAACTTGTGAAGAAAGTAGATATTATTCCAATCGAGTTGGTAGTACGTAATATTGCGGCTGGTAGCCTTGCTAAACGATTAGGCATTGAAGAAGGAACACCTCTTAAACGCCCAATCGTAGAATTTTATTACAAAAATGATGACCTTGGAGACCCAATGATCTCGGAAGAACATATTGACGTATTGGGCATTGCTTCTAAAGAAGAAGTGAAGGCCCTTTACGACAATGGCTTAAAGATAAATGAAATCTTGCGCCCATTTTTCGAAGAGATCGATGTCATATTAGTTGATTTTAAATTGGAATTTGGTCGTGATGAAAACGGTCATGTACTATTAGCAGATGAAATCTCACCTGATACATGCCGTTTATGGGATGCAAAAACAAAGCAACATCTTGATAAGGATGTATTCCGCCGTGATCTCGGCGATTTAACAGAAGTCTATAAAATCATATTATCCCGTCTAGGAGGAGTAACTAAATGAAAAAAGTGAAAATCTATGTAACACTTCGTGAAAGTGTTTTAGACCCTCAAGGAACTGCTGTCAAGGGTTCACTACACACAATGGGCTATAACGAAGTGGCAGATGTTCGCATTGGTAAATATTTAGAATTGCAAATCGATCCTTCTGAACGTGATATCGATGGCATAGTAAAAGAAATGTGTGAAAAGCTACTAGCAAATACAGTAATTGAAGATTACCGTTATGAAATCGAGGAGGCTAACTAGAGATGAAATTCGCAGTACTCGTATTTCCTGGGTCAAACTGTGATTTAGATATGTATCACGCGATTAAAGACGAACTCGGAGAAGAAGCAGAATATGTATGGCATGACGCAACAGACTTAAGCGGATATGACGGTATTTTATTACCAGGAGGGTTCTCTTATGGGGATTATCTCCGTTGTGGTGCAATTGCTCGTTTTTCTAATGTAATGACTGAAGTAGTCAAAGCTGCAGAAGCTGGTAAGCCTGTACTTGGTGTATGCAATGGATTTCAGATTTTAACAGAGGTAGGATTACTTCCAGGCGCTTTGTTACGAAACAAAAATCTCAAATTCATATGTCGTACGGTAGATTTGAAAGTAGTCAACAATCATACATTATTTACAAACCAATATGATGACAATGAAATGATTCAAATACCAATCGCTCATGGCGAAGGTAATTACTATTGCGACGAAGAAACCTTACAAAAACTAAAAGACAACAATCAAATCGTCTTTACGTATGAGGGTGAAAATCCAAATGGTAGTGTTGAAAACATCGCTGGTATTATCAACGAAAAGGGAAATGTTCTTGGTATGATGCCTCATCCAGAGCGTGCAGTGAATGAATTGATCGGTGGTATAGATGGCCTTGCCTTATTCAAATCAATTGTTAAACAGTGGAGGGAATCATATGTCCAAGCTTGAACCAACAACTGAGCAAATTAAAGAGCAAAAGCTATATGCACAAATGGGATTGTCAGACGAAGAATTTGCTTTAGTAGAGAAGATTCTAGGACGCACACCGAACTGGACAGAGACAGGTCTTTTCTCTGTTATGTGGTCTGAGCATTGTTCTTATAAAAACTCCAAACCTGTTTTACGTAAATTCCCAACGAAAGGGCCTCGCGTATTGCAAGGACCTGGAGAAGGTGCAGGGATTGTTGATATCGGTGATGAGCAGGCGGTTGTTTTCAAAATGGAATCACACAATCATCCTTCCGCAATAGAGCCTTATCAAGGTGCTGCTACAGGTGTTGGCGGTATTATTCGTGATGTATTTTCAATGGGTGCAAGACCTATTGCTATGTTGAATTCTCTACGTTTTGGAGAACTAGATGCATCTAAACGTGTCAAATATCTATTTGAAGAAATTGTAGCCGGGATTGCAGGCTATGGGAACTGTATAGGGATTCCAACAGTTGGCGGTGAAGTTCAATTTGATCCTTGCTATGAAGGAAACCCACTAGTGAACGCTATGTGTGTTGGTTTAATCGATCATAAAGATATCCAAAAAGGGATTGCATCTGGCGCAGGTAACACAGTCATGTATGTGGGTGCAAAAACAGGCCGTGATGGTATTCATGGTGCAACGTTTGCATCAGAGGAATTAAGTGAATCTTCAGAAGAAAAAAGACCAGCTGTCCAAGTTGGAGACCCATTCATGGAAAAATTATTATTAGAAGCTTGTCTAGAACTTGTCAAATATGACTCTCTTGTAGGGATTCAAGATATGGGTGCTGCTGGTCTTACTTCATCTTCAGCAGAAATGGCTTCTAAAGCAGGTTTTGGCGTAGAGATGAATTTGGATTTAGTGCCACAACGTGAAACAAACATGACACCTTATGAAATGATGCTTTCCGAATCGCAAGAACGTATGTTGATCGTTGTGAAAAAAGGGCATGAACAGGAAGTTATCGACTTATTTGAAAAATATGGATTAGATGCTGTAGCAATCGGTCATGTAACAGAGGATAAAATGCTACGTTTGATCCATAAAGGAGAAGTAGTCGCAAATGTTCCGGCAGATGCTTTAGCGGAGGATGCACCTGTTTACCATAAACCATCTGCAGTGCCGGCATACTTTAAAGAATTTCAACAAATGAAAAATGAAGAGCCTACTGTAGAAAATTATAAAGAAACATTACTCGCATTATTAAAACAATCGACTATTGCTTCAAAAGAATGGGTCTATGACCAATATGATTACCAAGTGCGTACATCTACTGTTATAGCTCCAGGATCTGATGCGGCTGTTCTTCGTGTTCGTGGTACAAACAAAGGACTTGCGATGACAACAGATTGTAACTCTCGTTATATTTATTTAGATCCAGAAACTGGCGGTAAAATTGCCGTTGCAGAATCTGCACGTAATATTGTTTGTTCTGGTGGACAACCCTTAGCTGTTACAGATTGTTTGAACTTTGGTAATCCAGAGAAGCCAGAAATCTTCTGGCAAATTGAAAAGTCAGCAGAAGGTATCTCAGCGGCGTGTGAAGCATTGCAATCACCTGTTATTGGTGGGAACGTTTCTCTTTATAACGAAAGAAGCGGTGTTGCTATTTATCCAACACCAACCATTGGTATGGTAGGTCTAGTCGAAGATTTATCACATACAACAACCCAAAAATTAAAAGCAGCAGGCGACTTCATATACCTAATTGGCGAAACAAGAACAGAGTTTGGCGGTTCAGAATTACAAAAATTGCAAAATGATGGTCGTATTTTTGGCTTAGCACCAACCATTGATTTAGAGGTAGAAGCAAAGAGACAAAAATCTTTGTTGAATGCTATCCAACAAGGTCTTGTGGAATCAGCACATGATTTAGCAGAAGGTGGATTTGCAGTTGCGTTCGCAGAAACAACATTTGGAACTCCATTCGGTGCAGATGTGACAGTCAGTGGTTCTGCAGCAACAGCATTATTTAGTGAATCTCAATCCCGTTTCTTAGTTTCTGTGAAAAAAGAAAATGCAAAAGCATTTGAAGAAATCGCTCAAGACGCAGTGAAAATTGGTAGCGTATTGAACGAGCAACAATTGATCATTCGTGGTGAAAATGACGAAATCTTAATTCAGGGCTCTGTGAAAGAATTCGAAGATGCTTGGAAAGGAGCTATCCCATGCTTGGTGAAATCAGAGGCTTAAATGAAGAATGTGGAGTATTCGGTATCTGGGGACATCCTAATCCTGCTCAAATAAGTTATTATGGCTTACACGCTCTTCAACATCGTGGGCAAGAAGGGGCTGGCATTGTTGTAACGGATGGAGAAAAATTGCAAGCTGTAAGAGGCGAAGGCTTGGTCAACGAAGTATTTACAGGGGATAAATTAAGTAAACTTCAAGGAAAAGCGGCCATTGCTCATGCTCGCTATGCAACAGCTGGCGGCGGGGGCATTGAAAACGTACAACCATTGCTTTTCCGTTCATCTACAGGCAGTCTTTCGATTGCTCATAATGGGAATTTAGTAAATGCTAATCATTTGAAAAAACATCTAGAACGACAAGGAAGCATATTCCAAACTACTTCTGACACAGAAGTGTTAGCTCATTTATTGAAACGAAGCGGCTTTGGTTCTATGAATGATCGTGCTAAAAATGCATTAACGTTGTTAAAAGGTGCATATGCATTTTTAATCATGACTGAGGATGAAATGCTGGTTGCTTTAGATCCACATGGTCTACGTCCTCTATCCATCGGAAAATTAGATGATGCTTGGGTCGTTGCTTCTGAAACATGTGCTTTTGATATTATTGGAGCAGAGCTTATCCGTTCAGTTGAACCAGGCGAACTCATAACGATCAATGATGAAGGATTAAAATCAGAAAAATTTGCCTATCCTGCCGAACGTGCTATCTGTTCAATGGAATACATCTACTTCTCTCGCCCAGATTCTGATATTGACGGTATTAACGTTCACATGGCGCGAAAACGTTTAGGAAAACAACTTGCGAAAGAAGCAAATATTGAGGCAGATGTTGTAACAGGTGTTCCTGATTCCAGCATTTCAGCAGCAATTGGTTTTTCCGAAGAAAGTGGTATTCCTTACGAATTAGGTTTGATCAAAAACCGTTATGTTGGTCGTACATTTATCCAACCTTCTCAAGAGATGCGTGAAAGAGGCGTTAAGATGAAGCTTTCACCTGTACGTCAAGTAGTACAAGGCAAAAGAGTGGTAATGGTGGATGACTCGATTGTACGCGGTACGACTTCCAGAAGAATTGTGAATATGCTGAAAGAAGCAGGTGCCAAAGAGGTACATGTTGTCATTAGCTCACCGCCTATGACGGACCCATGTTATTACGGTATTGATACATCTACACATGAAGAACTCATTGCATCTAATCATAGTGTAGAAGAGATCCGCGAAGCAATCGGTGCTGATTCATTGACTTATTTATCAGTGGACGGATTGATAAAAGCCATTGGTAGGACAGATGAAGGTCCAAATTGTGGTCATTGCTTAGCATGTTTCACTGGAAAATATCCTACAGAGATCTTTCCAGATACAATCTTGCCGCATGAAAAAGAATTGGCACGTTAATTTTAGGAGGAAAAAATCATGTCAAAAGCATATGAACAAGCAGGCGTGAATATCGAAGCAGGTTATGAGGCTGTACAGCGTATGAAATCTCATGTAGAGCGTACAGCAAGAAAAGGTATTTTAGGTACATTCGGTGGCTTTGGCGGTATGTTTGATTTGTCCGAATTGAATTTAAAAGAACCAGTTCTTATTTCTGGTACAGATGGTGTAGGAACAAAATTAAAACTTGCTTTTATGCTGGATCAGCATGACACGATCGGTATTGACTGTGTAGCTATGTGTGTAAATGATATCGTAGCACAAGGAGCTGAACCACTGTATTTCTTAGACTATATAGCAGTTGGTAAGGCAGAGCCTGCCAAAATAGAGCAGATCGTGAAAGGGGTAGCAGATGGTTGCGTGCAATCGGGCGCAGCATTAATCGGTGGAGAAACTGCTGAGATGCCAGGTCTTTATGATGTACATGAATATGATCTAGCAGGTTTTGCAGTAGGTGCTACTGAAAAAGCCAATATCGTTACAGGTGAACGTATTGTGGAAGGTGACGTGTTAGTTGGCCTTGCCTCAAGCGGGGTTCATTCCAATGGATATTCATTAGTACGCAAAATTGTATTTGGAGATGCAGGATTGACACCAGATACTATCGTAGCTGGGTTTGAAGAACTTGGACCAATAGGAAAAGCGTTGCTTACACCTACTAAAATTTATGCAAAGCCAGTACTAGAAATGCTCCAAAAATGCGATATTCATGGTATGGCACATGTCACAGGAGGGGGCTTCTATGAAAATCTCCCTCGTATGATGCCAGCAGGATTTGCAACTGCCATTGATTTGGGCACATGGCCTGTACTACCTATTTTTGAATTTTTAAAACAACAAGGTAACTTACAACAACATGATTTATACAATGTTTTTAATATGGGGATTGGTTTCGTATTAGCAGTGCCCGCAACTGAAGCTAAACGTATTAGTGAAATTGCTGAAGCACACGGTGAAAAAGCTTATACAATTGGGCGCGTCGTCAAAGGAGAAGGAGTTATTTTCAACGGTGATCATGATGGGAGTTTGGCATAATGGATAAACAAGTATCTATTGCAGTATTTGCTTCAGGAAATGGGACAAACTTCCAAGCTATTCAAAATGCCATTGAAAATGGACAATTACGAGCCAAAATTGAGTTAGTGGTGACAGACCAACCAAATGCATATGTCATAAAGCGTGCAGAAGAAAAAGGTATCCCAGTATTAGCGTTGAGTCCAAAAGATTTTCACACGAAGGAAGCTTATGAAAAAGAAATCTTACGCAATCTGCAAACGTTAAAAGTGGAATGGTTAGTGCTTGCAGGGTATATGCGTTTGATAGGCCATACATTATTAGCCGCTTTCCCATCAAAAATTGTAAATATCCATCCATCTTTATTGCCATCTTTCCCAGGAAAAGATGCCATTGGACAAGCAGTGAAACATGGCGTGAAGGTAACCGGAGTCACTGTTCATTTTGTAGATGAGGGGATGGATACGGGGAAGATTATCATGCAAAGAGCTGTTCATGTGGTTGATGGTAATCTTGAAAAAACCGAACAAGCCATTCATGAAGTTGAACATGTACTTTACCCAGCTGCATTACAGTCGTTATTTGTCTAATCATAGTGAATATCGCCATAATCTACATACCAACAATGATGATGTTGGCATAAACTCAAGGAGGAAATTATTGTGTCAAAACGTGCATTAATCAGTGTCTCTGATAAATCAGGAATCTTAGAATTTGCAAAAGAATTAGAGGCTTTAGACTATGAAATTTTATCAACTGGTGGGACTAAAAAACACTTACAAGAAAATGGAGTAAAAGTTACATCTGTAGAGGAAGTAACGAATTTTCCTGAAATCTTAGGTGGTCGTGTTAAAACATTAAACCCTATGATCCATGGTGGTCTTCTTGCAAAATATGATGACCCAGAACATCAAGCACAAATGCAAGAACATGGTATCGAACCAATCGAAATTGTATGTGTCAACCTTTATCCATTTGTCGAAACCATTTCAAAACCTAATGTTGAATTTGCTGATGCAATTGAAAATATTGATATTGGCGGTCCAACAATGCTACGTTCAGCTGCCAAAAACCAAAAATACGTAACGGTTATTGTAGACGCTAATGACTATCCTAAAGTATTGGAAGAATTAAAAGCAAATGGTTCTACAACATTGGAAACACGTCGTCATCTAGCAGCAAAAGTATTCCGCCATACGGCAGCTTATGATTCATACATTTCAAATTACTTAACAGAATACTTAGGCGAAGAATTCCCAGAGCAATTAACACTAACATACGAATTAAAACAACCACTTCGTTATGGCGAAAACCCTCATCAAAAAGCCGCATTTTATCAAAAACGTCTTGGTTCCGATTTTTCCATCGCATATGCAGAGCAACTACATGGTAAAGAACTTTCTTATAACAATATTCAAGATGCGAATGCCGCACTTCAAATCATTAAAGAATTCAAACAACCAGCCGCAGTTGCAGTGAAACATATGAATCCATGTGGCGTTGGGGTTGGAGAAACGATTGCACAAGCATTCAATGAAGCATATGAATCTGATTCAACTTCTATTTTCGGTGGGATTGTAGCACTTAACCGTGAGGTGGATGCAGAAACAGCAGAAAAATTAGCTAGTATTTTCTTAGAAATCATTATTGCACCAGGATTTACAGCAGAAGCAATTGAAAAATTGACAGTTAAGAAAAATGTCCGTCTACTAAAGATTTCATTTGAACAACAAAAACGAGATCAATTCAACACCGTATCTGTTGAAGGTGGATTACTTGTTCAAGAACCAGATCGTAAAGGCTTTGAGGATGCAGAAATTACTGTTACATCTGAACGTCAACCTACAGAAAAAGAATGGGAAGCTCTAAAACTTGGATGGTCTGTCGTAAAACATGTGAAATCTAATGCGATCGTCGTAACAGATGACAAAATGACTTTGGGCGTAGGCGCAGGTCAAATGAATCGCGTAGGCTCAGCTAAAATCGCACTAGAACAAGCAGGCGACAAAGCGAAAGGTGCAGCCTTAGCATCTGATGCATTCTTCCCAATGCCTGACACAGTAGAAGAAGCAGCAAAAGCAGGAATAACAGCGATTATCCATCCAGGAGGCTCTAAACGCGATCAAGATTCCATCGATGTAGCCAACAAATATGGCATCGCAATGGTAACAACAGGAGTTCGCCACTTTAAACACTAATCTTGATGGCAAGAAAATTCCTTGCTTCAGATACAAAAAGAATTTTGCCACGCTCATAGAAACATCCATCTGTAATCTGTAGCGGAAAAATACAATTTGAGTATAAAAAAATTCATCTTTTAAAAAATATTGATAAAATTGGTTTAAACAAATTAAACGATTTTTAGGCGTGTTGATTAGGAAAAAATTAAGATTTATATTTTCTATAATTTTTCTAAAATATGTATTTTGAGCTCCATTTGCATAGATTGGAGCGGAGGCTTGCTCGACTCCTCGAAAATGCATGCGCATTTCCTTCGTGCGGTGTCGATTCGATGAAGCCAATTCAATGTCCCGCGGGAAAAGCGAATAGATGAGACCCCGCAGCGCAGCGATTAAGGAACGGAGTCTAAGGGCACCACGTCCTGTGGCAACGACTCCGTGACCAACATCCTGTTGTCCCCAGCATTCGCCCGCAGGAAAGCGAGCGAGCCGTAGCGGAAATCAACAATTATCCTATATTTTATGGATTAAATTGGATAATCAAAACGCCTAAACGATTTTATAAGTTTTACAATAGTTCATAAAAAAGAACACGCCCGTATTTTGAGCGTGTTTTCTTAACATAAGGAGGATTATCGTTGAATATTTTAGTCATAGGCAGTGGTGGGCGAGAACATGCCATAGCAAAGCAATTTGCTCAATCTTCATCTGTTCAAAAAGTATTTGTTGCACCAGGAAATGATGGGATCGCACAAGATGCAACCTGTGTTGATATTGCTGCAACAGACTTCGATGCATTGATTGCATTTGCAAAAGAAAATAACATTGATTTAACATTTGTAGGACCTGAACAGCCATTGGCAGAAGGGATCGTTGATGCCTTTAATGCAGAAGGATTGTTGATTTTCGGACCAACTCAAGCGGCTGCGCAAATTGAAGGAAGTAAATCTTTTGCAAAAGAATTAATGCAAAAATATAATATTCCAACTGCAGCGTATGCTACATTCACAGATGCACAAGAAGCGGTTTCATATATTCAAAAAATGGGTGCTCCAATTGTGGTGAAGGCAGATGGGCTTGCCGCTGGTAAAGGTGTTATTGTGGCATCGACAGAACAAGAAGCAATTGAAGCTGTTCGAGATATGATCGGCAATCAACGTTTTGGTGAATCCTCCTCGCGTGTAGTGATTGAAGAATTTTTGGATGGAGAGGAATTCTCTTATATGTCATTTGTCCGTAATGGGCAAATTTATCCGATGGTTATTGCACAAGACCATAAACGTGCCTATGATGGTGATAAAGGTCCGAATACAGGTGGTATGGGTGCCTATTCTCCAGTACCGCAAATTTCCGATGAAGTTATTCAACGTGCATACCATGAGATTGTTGAGCCAACTGTACAAGCAATGATCGCAGAAGGGACACCTTTTACAGGTATTTTATATGCCGGTCTCATCTTGACAAAAGATGGTCCGAAAGTGATTGAGTTCAACGCTCGCTTTGGAGATCCTGAAACGCAAGTAGTTTTACCAAGAATGACTTCTGATTTTGGCGAATTCATGATGGCTTTAATGCATGATCAACCATATGAGCTAACATGGTCAGATGAAGCGATGTTGGGAGTCGTTATTGCTTCTGAAGGTTACCCTGGTCATGTAATAAAAGGGAATCCGTTACCATCTCTAAAAGAAATTTCTCAAGAATTTTCAGTGTTTCATGCAGGAACAAAGTGGGACAATGGCCAATATGTAGGTAATGGTGGTCGAGTTCTATTAGTAGCCGCAAAAGCATCCTCACTAAAAGAAGCACAGGAAAAAGTATATCAGGGATTAGCAAAAGAAGATTGGAAAGGCTTTTTCTATCGTAAAGATATAGGATGGAGAATTTAAAGTGATCCATTCTACGACGAATACTGAAACTCTTTGAATCCAGAAAACTTTTAACAACAAAGTGAAATGGTTCCGATAGTTAGTAAGCTGGCTTACTAACAGTGGGATGCATTATTCAAGAATCTTGTGTTGCCTGTCATCTTCCTATTGTAAAAATTGTAAAGATAAGATGAACTTGTTCAAAAAAGGTGGCCTAGTGATAAAACATCGGCTACAATGACTAGTAGACTTATGACTCTGTAGGCATCTGATTGGAAAGTACGATTCGTAACATAAAAACTGCCCGAATCATTTTCGGGCAGTCCACTTTACGATTGTCCTGTTGAACCCTTTGAGGTGGATTGCTGATTAGAATTGGCTTGTTTTGCTTTACTTTGGGCTGAATTGGACATCTGATTGGGCTTATTTTGTTGACCAAGGTTAGATTGTTGGCCAGAGTTAGAGGCTTGATTGGAATTGGATTGAGTATTAGGATTCGCCTGTTGTTGATTTTGTTGTTGATTAGTTGACGTATTGGGCATGGCTGCACTTGTAATGTCTTTCACTATTTGAGTAACACCAGATAGCGGATTTGACTGAGAAGAAGAAGTTCCTCCCATAACTGCAGAAGCCATCGCACCCAATGTAGATCCTGTTCCAGAATTTGAACCCGATTTTGACGTGGATGCCATTCCAGAGTTTGTTCCTGCAGTAGAGGTTCCAGAATTACCCGTTTGCAATTCGCTTAGGATAGAAGAAAGGGAACTGTTTAACATCGCCTTTGTAGGACAATATTTTGTAACACCTTCTGCCATCTTCATAGCTCCAAATAAAATCATGGCTCTTCCTCTAATACAATCAGGTTTCCGCACAAGCTTACTAATACCAATTGCTGTACAACTGGCACCACAAGCAAAGCGAGCAAATGCATTTTTAATACTTAAGTTTTCTTCTAACGCCATCCATTTGACCTCCAGTTTGTCATGAATTTTAAATCTTACTCGTTTACTTGGCTTTCCTAAAGTGCTATGATACGATATAAATTATAGTTTAAAAATTTTGATAAAATTTTCATCTACAAAATAATCGTGCTAAAAAAGCACACACTTTAAAAGAAAGGAGATGGATGCAATGATTGATCCAGCTTGGAAAATTGGGGAAATTCGTCAGCAAATTGCTGTCATAGATGGTAAGATTGCACCCAGCATTGTTTTAACAAATGCACGTTATCTACATAGCATGTATAAACGATGGGTGCAGGGAAATATTTGGATTTTAGAAGACCGCATCGTTTACGCTGGTCCTAAAATGCCTGTAAATACAAAAGGGACAGAAATCGTAAATGTGAAGGGACAAACAATTGTTCCAGGCTATATTGAACCACATGTACATCCATTTCAACTTTATAATCCCCAAACATTAGCGGATTATTCTGCACAACTAGGAACTACTACATTCATTTCAGACAATATGTCGTTTTTTTTAGAGATCAATAATAAGAAAACGTTTTCAATTTTAGATCAGCTAAAACAATTACCTTTCACATTCTATTGGTGGGTTCGATTTGATTCGCAAACAGAATTACTCCACGAACATGATCTATTTACGACGACAACCATTCATGAATGGATGGAACGTCGGGATGTATTATTAGGAGGCGAGTTAACCGGCTGGCCAAGATTGGTAGCTGGCGATGATCAGATGCTTTACTGGCTGCAAGCGGCAAAAGCATATTGTAAAAAAATTGAAGGACATTTACCGGGAGCCTCTTCTCGTACATTAGCACGCATGAAATTATTTGGTGTAGATGGAGATCATGAGTCAATGACTCTTGAAGAAGTAGAGAACCGAATTCTACACGGTTATTTTGTTACATTAAGACATTCTTCTATTCGTCCAGATTTACCAAATCTACTAAAAGATATTTTAGATAAGGATTTAGATATTTTCGATCATTTAATGATGACAACAGATGGCTCAACACCATCTTTCTATAAGAATGGAATTATGGATCAATGTATTCAAATCGCTCTTGATGCTGGGGTGAACCCGATCGATGCCTATCAAATGGCTTCATACAATGTTGCACGTTACTACAATATGACGGATATTCATGGTTTTATCGCAACGGGTCGTTATGCAACATTGAATATTTTACAAGATGAGTATCATCCTGTTCCCGTCAGCGTTTTATCAAAAGGAATTTGGTTAAAACGAGATGGCGAAAAGGTACAAACATTGAAGGGTGTCGATTTTTCGGCATTAGGCTCTTTAGACTTAGATTTTGATATAACGGAAGAAGATTGTCAATTTTCTATTCCATTCGGCATTGAGATGGTCAATGATGTGATTACAAAACCATATAAAGTATCGATCCATACAAATGAAGGGCATTTAAGCGAAGAACACGATGAATGCTATTTAATACTGATTGATCGTCATGGCAAATGGCGTGTGAATACGTTGATCAAAGGATTTGCAAATCACCTTCAAGGTTTTGCTTCTTCTTATTCTTGTACGGGAGATATTATATTGATAGGCAAAAACGTTCAAGCGATGCTTCAGGCCTTCCGAGTGATGAAGGAAATGAATGGTGGCATAGTGATTGTCGAAAATGGAAAAGTCATAGAAAGTTTACCGTTGCCACTTGGTGGAGGCTTATCGATCGAACCACTAGAACAGCTAATGGAGCAAGAAAAGGCATTAAAAACAGCATTAGCAGAGAGAGGCTATCCATATGGAGATGCGATTTACACTTTGTTATTCTTACAGTCCACTCATTTACCATATATCCGAATTACACAGCGAGGTATTTTTGATGTGATGAAGAAAAAGGTTTTATTTCCATCTGTTATGAGATAGTAATACTTTAAAGCGTTAAATTGAAATCACTGTATACATGATGGTAAAATATAAACGATAATATATCGATGTTATTAGGGAGTGGCGCACTCGTAAGTCTGCTACAAATGTCCATCATGGATCATCTTAAACCTTCCAATCCTGGACGAAAAAGTTGCTAGGTACCTGAACTGATAAGGAAGGAGGCAATATTTTCATGCAAATTGAAAAAATAAAGGGTCATCAAACAGACCAATTATTTAAAGCTGTTTTAAAATTAAATAATCTGGATGAGTGTTATAAATTTTTTGATGATTTATGCACCATCAGTGAGATTCAATCATTAGCACAACGTTTTGAAGTAGCACATTTACTCCGTTTGAAAAAAACATATGAAACGATAAAAAAGGAAACAGGTGCATCTACGGCAACTATTTCTCGTGTACGCAGATGTTTTGATTATGGCAATGACACATATGATGAAATGTTGGGCCGTCTTTATCCAGACGAAAAGCCCTTTCAAGCACCTAAATAAGCTATATTTTCGAATTCATAAAAACGAGGATGAAGGAACTGGACAGATTCTGTTCAGTTTTTTCCTTTTTCAGGCTCTATGCTAAATGTTGAAGTATAGAATTTGACATGTTCATTAGAAAAAATCTTAATATTTTTGCCAAGAATCTTTTTCGTCGGTTTAAAACAAATAGGTTGGTAGAAGCTATAATAGCTATGATTTGTGTATACTATTAAGTGATAGAAATTTAGAATAGGTGGGTAATGGATGGAAATAAAAAACTGGCAGCATGTCTTCAAAGTGGACCCAGCAAAAAATATTTCAGATGAAGCATTAGAAGCATTGTGCGAATCAGGTACGGATGCCATTATTGTCGGCGGAACAGATGATGTAACGCTTGATGGAGTACTAGATTTACTTGCTCGCATTCGTCGTTATACAGTGCCTGTAGCATTAGAAATTTCAAATATAGATTCAGTAACACCGGGCTATGACTATTATTTGATTCCTTCTGTATTAAATAGTACAGATACAACGTGGGTAAAAGATTTACATCATGAGGCGATCAAAGCATATGGTGATGTGATGGTGTGGGACGAGCTGATTGCTGAAGGCTATTGCATCTTGAACAGTGATTGCAAGGCTGCAAAAGTAACCGGCGCAAAAACAGATTTACAAGAGGCAGATGTGATCGCATATGCGAGAATGGCTGAAAATTTCTTTCAATTGCCTGTTTTCTATATGGAATATAGCGGCATATATGGTGATCCGCAATTAGTGAGATCAGTGAGTCAAGAATTACAACAGACACAGCTGGTTTATGGCGGAGGGATCACTTCTGAAGCCAAAGCAGAGGAAATAGCAAAATATGCGGATACAGTAGTTGTTGGAAATATTATTTATGATGATTTAGACACAGCATTAAAAACAGTAAAAGCAGTGAAAGATAAAAAATAATAATGTATAATTAGGAACAAATGTTTGTATAAAGGTGGTGCGTTATGGAACAGCTTACGAAAAATTTATTAAAAGGTATGAACAAAGAACAACAAGAAGCTGTCAAAACGACAGAGGGCCCACTACTTATCATGGCAGGTGCAGGCTCTGGTAAAACACGCGTGCTTACACATCGGATCGCTTATTTAGTTATTGAAAAACAAGTATATCCATCTAAAATTTTAGCGATCACATTTACGAACAAAGCGGCACGTGAAATGAGAGAACGTATCGATGGATTACTTGGCAATGGTACGGGAGAACGTATGTGGGTTTCCACTTTTCACTCTATGTGCGTGCGTATTTTACGCCGAGAAATCGATCGCATTGGTTTTAACAAAAACTTTTCAATATTGGATACATCTGATCAACTAACAGTCATTAAAGGTACATTGAAAGAGCTCAATATTGACCCTAAACGTTATGATCCACGTTCAATGCTCAATGCAATTAGTTCTGCAAAAAATGAATGTGTCGACGTAAAGGACTATCAGGCACAGGTAAATGAATCCAATCCATATGAACGTACGGTAGCACAAGTATATGAAAATTATCAAAAACGTTTACGTAAAAATCAAAGTTTGGACTTTGATGATTTAATCATGGAAACCATTCGGTTATTTGAAGAAGTACCAGATGTTTTAGAATACTATCAAAACCGATTCCAATATATTCATGTCGATGAATATCAAGATACAAACCATTCACAATATCGATTAGTTCAAATGTTAGCCAAGAAGTACAAAAACATATGCGTGGTTGGTGATTCAGATCAATCTATTTATCGTTGGCGTGGAGCGGATATCCAAAATATTTTATCTTTTGAAAGAGACTATCCAAATGCAAAAGTCATCATGCTGGAACAAAATTACCGTTCTTCTTCTCGCATCTTGCAAGCGGCTAACGACGTCATAAAGAATAACACCAGTCGTTATCCAAAAGTGCTTCGTACGGATAACGAGGAAGGTGAAAAAATTTCCGTTTTCCGTTCATATGATGAAAAGCAAGAAGCCCAATACGTTGTGAAAACAATCCAAGAGTTAATGGAAAAAGAAAATCGTCCATTAGATGATTTTGCGATCCTTTATCGTACCAATGCACAGTCGCGTGTAATGGAAGAGATGCTTGTGAAATCAAATATGAATTATACCATTGTCGGTGGAACAAAATTCTATGACCGTAAAGAAATTAAAGATTTACTCGCATATTTACGCTTGATTGCTAATAATGATGATGATCTATCTTTAGCGCGTATTATCAATGAACCAAAGCGCAGTATTGGGGCAACTTCATTTGAACGTATGGCGCAGTTTGCAATTGACCAAGATAGGTCGATTTTCGATGCATTAAAAGAAGTCGATTTTATGGGGTTATCTGCAAGAGCTACAAATGCGGCGATTGCTTTTCGTACAATGATTTCGAATTTCACCCAAATGCAAGAATACTTATCAGTGACAGAATTAGTTGAAGCGGTGCTCGATCAATCAGGCTATCGTGAAATGTTAAAAAATGAAAAAACGATCGAAGCAGAAAGCCGTTTAGAAAATATCGATGAATTTCTAACTGTTACAAAGGCATTCGAAGATCAAAGTGATGATAAATCATTAGTAGCATTTTTAACGGATTTAGCACTAATTGCAGATATTGATTCACTCGATAAAGAAGATGAATCAAAGGGCTCTGTCGTGTTAATGACCATGCACTCTGCAAAGGGTCTGGAATTTCCAGTCGTCTTTATCATTGGTATGGAAGAGAATATCTTCCCACACTCACGATCACTTCAAGATGAAGATGAGATGGAAGAGGAACGCCGCTTATGCTATGTAGGCATAACAAGGGCGGAACAACGATTATATTTAACATGTGCACAATGTCGCACCATTTTTGGACGTAGTAGTTTTAACCGTCCATCGCGATTCTTGCAAGAAATTGGCACCGAAATATTAGAAGAAGTTTCTACGCATCAGCATTCTACAAATGAATATCATGACTATAGTTCATCAAATCGCCGTACATCTGGGTATACTAAGCTACAGACACCTAAAACGATTGTTACGTCAACATACCAACAAACCGGTGGTGACCATATTGATTGGAAGGCTGGAGACAAAGCTTTCCACAAAAAATGGGGAACTGGTACAGTTGTTGCCGTAAGAGGGGAAAGCGAAAATATGGAATTAGATATTGCATTCCCAAGCCCAACTGGTATCAAACGATTATTAGCGAAATTCGCGCCAATCGAAAAAGTCTAAGCAAATATACGGAGGAAAGTAAATGGATAGAGTTCAATTGGAAAAGCGTGTAGAAGAGTTGAACAAGCTTCTTCATGAATATGGGCATGCTTACTATGTATTAGATAATCCGATTGTATCTGATGCAGTATATGATCAACTTTTACATGAACTAATAGCAATAGAAAAGGAAAACCCGGACTTGATTTATCCAGATTCACCTACACAACGAGTGGGTGGCGAAATTTTATCTGGATTTACAAAAGTGACACATCAATATCCAATGTTAAGTTTGGGGAACACATTCAATGAAGGCGATTTAAACGATTTTGATCGCCGTGTTCGATCTGTTATCGGCGATGACTTTTCTTATGTATGTGAGTTAAAAATTGATGGCTTAGCTATATCTTTACGTTATGAAAATGGATTATTTGTTCAAGGATCGACTCGAGGAAATGGCGAAATTGGTGAAGATATCACAGAAAATCTAAAAACCGTACACACAGTACCGCTTCGTTTAAAAGAGCCTGTTACAATCGAAGCGCGTGGAGAGTGTTATATGCCTAAGCGTTCCTTTACGAATTTGAATAAGGCACGTGCAGAGAATGGTGAAGAACTTTTTGCAAATCCAAGAAATGCGGCGGCAGGTTCTTTGCGTCAGCTCGATCCTAAGATTGCAGCAAGTCGTAACTTAGCAACATTTATTTACGGGATCGGTGGTAGTGGTCAGGCTTATGGTTTAACATGCCATAGTGAAGCCCTAGATTATATGGATCACTTAGGTTTTCAAACAAACCATGAACGGCGTAACTGTGCAGATATAAAAGAAGTGATGAGCTATATTGATGAATGGACGGAAAAAAGGCCAACATTGCCATATGAAATTGATGGAATCGTGATTAAAGTCGATAACTATGTACAACAAGCAGAGCTGGGGAACACAGTAAAAGTTCCTCGTTGGTCCATCGCTTATAAATTTCCAGCTGAAGAAGTTGTGACAAAGGTATTAGACATAAGATTAACAGTGGGACGCACAGGTGTTGTAACACCAACAGCTATTTTAGAGCCTGTGCAAATTGCTGGAACTACTGTACAACGTGCGACTCTGCACAATGAGGATATTATTATTGAAAAAGATATTCGTATCGGAGACAAGGTCATTATTCGTAAAGCCGGCGATATTATTCCAGAAGTGGTTTCGGTATTATTCGACCAACGAAGTGAAGATAGCCAACCTTTTATGATGCCGACTCATTGCCCTGTGTGTGATAGTGAGCTTGTTCATATCGAAGGGGAGGTCGCATTACGATGCGTGAATCCACAATGTTTCGCGCAAATTTCAGAAGGAATGGCTCATTTTGTATCCCGTAATGCGATGAATATAGATGGCTGTGGTGAAAAGGTAGTCGAACAATTATTAAAATCACATCTTGTCAAAGATGTTTCAGACCTCTATCATCTAAAGGTAGAAGACCTTATCTCACTTGATCGTATGGGAGAAAAATCTGCGATCAATCTAGTTAATGCAGTTGAGGAATCCAAAAAGAATTCACTTGAGCGATTATTATTTGGATTAGGAATTCGGCATATAGGTGCCAAAACTGCAAAATTGGTAGCTGAAGAGTTTGAAACAATGGATCGATTAATGACCGTAACAGAAGAAGAATTGATCGATGTATTCGATATCGGAGAAAAAATGGCAGATTCTATCGTTTCTTATTTCGATAGTGAAGATGTAAAAGCGCTAATCGCACGTTTGCGAGAATCCGGCGTGAATATGAAATACTTAGGAAAAAAAGTAAATGCAGAAGAAATCGCTAGTGCGTTCTCTGGAAAAACAATTGTACTAACTGGTAAATTAGAACAATTGACACGTCAGGATGCAAAAGAGAAAATAGAAGAGCTAGGTGGAAAGGTGACAGGTAGTGTCAGTAAAAAGACCGACCTAGTCATTGCCGGAGCAGAGGCAGGATCAAAACTCACAAAAGCTGAACAACTTGGCATTGAAGTGTGGAATGAAGACCGCCTTATGGAAGAATTAAATAAGTAAAGGAGTTTTCAAAACAATGAACCGTCGCTTTATACCAGCTATGGTTGTAACAGCTATGCTAGCAGGTTGTAGTTTGCCTTCTTTGACAAAAGATTCAACCGTCGTACAGACAAATCAATCAAAAGATAAAGAAGAAACAACCATCATTCCTAGTATGCAAATCGATGACCAATACTATCGGACACTTTTACCATATAAAGAAAGCGCAAGTAGAGGTTTGATTGTTTCAAATATTAATACAAAATATGATGTCAAAGAGGCTGAAAGCGGGCTATTGCGTTTATCTCAACAAGCTTTTGATCCAGACACATATTATTTTCAAGAAGGACAATACTTAGATAAGGATACGGTTACTTCTTGGTTAGCAAGAAGTAATCAAGATCCCGCTGGACTAAATCCAAAAGCAACCAAAAGTATGACGCCAACAGAACGAGCAAAAAAAGCACCGATTTACTTAGCCCATATTGTAGAACAAAACTATTTACAGAAGACGGGTAAAAATAAAGTAAAATTAGCAGGTGTCTCTATTGGACTGGCTTTAAACTCAATCTATTACTATCAAAAAGAAGATTATGGTGCAACCTATGAAGAACCAATCGATCAAGCTACTTTAGATAAGGAAGGTAAAAAAATCGCTGCACAAGTGGTGAAACGATTGCGCCAAATGGATGGACTAGCAGAAGTTCCTATCATGATAGGACTATTTAAACAACAAAGTCGTTCAGATATTGTTCCGGGAACTTATTTTGCATATACTGATGTAGGTCAAGGTAGCGCCAAAATTACAGAGTGGAAAAAAGTAAATGAAAAATACGTACAATTCCCAACAAGTGATACAAATACTAAATATCGTGATATAAACGAAAACTTTAATAATTTTAAACAAGATATTGATAAATATTTTTCTAATTATACGAATATCATCGGAACAGGATTCTACCAAAATAGCAAGATTCAGAAACTAGATATCCAAATTCCTATTAAATTTTATGGATCTTCCGAAATCATAGGTTTTACTCAATATATGGCTGGCGAAGTCATGGATCAATTCCCAAAAGGTCTTCAAGTGGAAGTAAACGTTACATCTATCAATGGACCAGAGGCATTAGTGGTCAAAGAAGCAAATACGGACGAGCCGTATATCCATATTTATAATGACTAGTGAAAAAGAAGTTGCCCAGACCAATAGGGAATAGGGCGACTTCTTTTTCTATATGGATTCTATATGGATATGAATGTCCACCCTTTAGTCATGTCATTAAAACGCCATATGATAGGGGTTACTTTACACAATAAACGAAGGCTTCCTTCTTGCAAAAGGATAATTCTAGGAAGCAAGATTGATCTTTTTTGCTGCTCAAATCTAGATGAACATAAAGATGAAGAAAAACTCTGTTATGCGAAGTTTCACTTTATGTTGAGAAATTGTATAATTTGTAAAGAGGCAATTTTCTGATTGAATTTTCGATATAATGGAAATTACACAGCCTATTCAATGGTAAAGGAAATCAAACCCTTTGTTTTCTAGTGTTTAGACGCACTTTAGTGAATGGAAGTGTGTTGCACATTTCTTTAGAATAATGATATTATTATCGGTATGGTTATCGATTTCGGAGGTGTGGAAAATGGAGAAACTTTCAAAAGAACAAGTAAAGCACGTAGCGAATCTTGCTAGACTAGCAATTACAGAAGAAGAAGCAGAAAAATTCACTGCTCAACTAGGTGCAATCACTGACTTTGCTGAACAGTTAAATGAACTAGATACAACAAATGTAGAACCTACAACTCACGTATTGCCATTAGTCAATGTATTACGTGAAGACGTGGCAGTTAAAGGTTTAGACCGCGAAGTCATGATGAAAAATGTCAAAGATCAGCAAGATGGCTTAGTCAAAGTACCACCAATCATTACAGAATAAGACTTTAGTAGGGAGGGACAAGCATGTCACTATTTAAAAAATCAGCGGCAGAATTACAAGAGCTATTACATAGCAAAGAGGTCACAATCGCTGACTTAGCACAAGAAGCCTATGACCGCATTGACGCAGTTGATGGCGAAGTAGGTGCATTTTTAGCATTAAATAAAGAAAACGCATTAGCACAAGCAAAAGAAATGGATGAAGTACCATTTGAAAAACGTGGTCCACTTTATGGGCTACCTATCGGGATAAAAGACAATATCGTCACAGAAGGATTAGAAACCACTTGTGCTTCTAAAATCCTAGAAGGTTTCAACCCCATTTACAATGCAACAGTTGTAGAGAAGCTAAAAGAAGCTGGCATGGTCACAATTGGTAAGTTGAACATGGATGAATTTGCAATGGGCTCAGCAACTGAAAACTCTGCAATCAAGCCTGTTCATAACCCTTGGAACTTTGCCCATGTACCTGGTGGCTCTTCAGGTGGTTCAGCTGCAGCAGTAGCAGCAGGAGAAGTACCATTCTCATTAGGTTCCGATACAGGTGGTTCCATCCGCCAACCAGCAGCATACTGTGGCGTCGTAGGGATGAAACCTACATATGGTCGCGTATCTCGTTATGGTTTAGTGGCATTCGCATCTTCATTGGACCAAATTGGACCAATCACTCGTAATGTACGCGACAATGCTTTAATCCTCGAAACAATCGCAGGTGTTGATGAGCATGACTCCACTTCAGCAAATGTAGAAGTACCTCACTATGTGGACCAATTAACTGGTGATATCAGAGGCCTTAAAGTGGCTGTACCAAAAGAATATTTAGCAGAAGGCGTTAGTGATGGTGTACGCAAAGTTGTCCTAGCTGCCATTGATCAATTGAAAGAGCTAGGTGCTACTGTAGATGAAGTATCACTTCCTCACTCTAAATATGCTTTAGCCGCATACTATATCCTATCTTCTTCTGAAGCTTCATCTAACCTATCACGTTTTGATGGTATCCGTTACGGTTATCAAGCAAAAGCATCGAATTTAGATGAACTTTATACGAAAACACGTGCAGAAGGCTTTGGAGATGAGGTAAAACGTCGTATCATGCTCGGTACTTATTCATTATCAGCAGGTACTTATGATGCTTATTATAAAAAAGCGCAACAAGTCCGTACTTTGATCAAACAAGACTTCGATCAAGTATTTGAAAAATATGATGTCATTGTTGGTCCAACAACACCAACTACTGCATTTAAACTTGGTGAGAATATCGATGATCCAATGACTGTTTATGCAAATGACATCTTAACTGTTCCGATCAACCTAGCTGGTGTTCCTGCTATTTCAATTCCATGTGGTTTTGATAATGGTCTTCCAGTGGGTCTACAAATTATTGGTAAATACTTCGAGGAAGGCACAGTTTACCGTGTAGCAGATGTATTTGAACAAGCTACAGACTTCCACGAAAAAACACCTCAAACATGGGAGGTAAAATAATATGAACTACGAAACAGTCATCGGTTTAGAAGTACACGTTGAGTTGAAAACAAAATCTAAAATTTTCTCTCCATCTCCAAACCAATTTGGTTCTGAACCAAATACAAATACTTCCGTCATTGACCTTGGCTACCCAGGTGTACTTCCTGTTGTCAATAAAGAAGTTGTCAATTATGGTATGCGTGCAGCGCTAGCATTGAACATGCATATCAACAAACAGACGAAATTCGACCGTAAAAACTATTTCTACCCTGATAATCCGAAAGCTTATCAAATTTCACAATTCGACAAACCAATTGGTGAGCATGGTTGGATTGAGATCGAAGTTGGCGAAGAAAAGAAACGTATCGGTATTACTCGTATCCACATGGAAGAAGATGCCGGTAAACTATTCCACGGTAAAAATTCTTCTTTAATAGACTTTAACCGTCAAGGTACACCACTTCTTGAAATTGTATCTGAACCAGATATGCGCACGCCAGAAGAAGCTTATGCTTACCTTGAAAAACTAAAAGCAATCATCCAATATACAGGTGTTTCAGATGTACGTATGGAAGAAGGGTCATTACGTTGTGATGCCAACATTTCTATTCGTCCTTATGGTCAAAAAGAATTTGGTGTTAAAACAGAGCTTAAAAACTTAAACTCATTCAGTTTCGTACGTAAAGGTCTTGAATACGAAGAACAACGTCAAGCGGCTGTATTAAATGCTGGGGGCGAAATCAAACAAGAAACACGTCGTTTCGATGAAAAGACGGGTAAAACGATTCTTATGCGTGTCAAAGAAGGAACAGATGATTATCGCTACTTCCCAGAACCAGACTTAGTGGATATCGTGATTGATGATGAATGGTTAGAACGCGAAAAAGCATTGATTCCAGAACTTCCTGATGCTCGTAAAGAAAGATATGTTTCTGAATTCGGTCTACCAGCATATGATGCGCATGTATTAACACTTTCTAAAGAAACAGCTGACTTTTTTGAAGCAACTGTAGCGACAGGAGCAGATGCGAAATTATCATCTAACTGGTTAATGGGTGAAGTTTCAGCTTACTTAAATGCTGAACAAAAAGAGCTTTCAGAAACAGCCCTTACACCAGAAGGTCTTGGCGGTATGATTAAATTAATCAGTGCCGGTACGATTTCTTCTAAAATTGCGAAAAAAGTATTCAAAGAGCTTGTAACAAACGGTGGCAATGCAGAAAAGATTGTTAAAGAAAAAGGCCTTGTTCAAATTTCAGATGAAGGTGCTCTTCTTAAAATGGTTACAGAAGTTTTGGATAACAATGCACAATCTATCGAAGACTTCAAAAACGGTAAAGACCGTGCAATTGGCTACCTAGTGGGACAAATTATGAAAGCTTCTCGTGGACAAGCAAACCCACAATTAGTCAACAAACTTCTTTTACAAGAAATCCAAAAACGTTAATCAACATCACTTAGAAATAGAGTCAACCTTTTGTTGGCTCTATTTTTTATGGCTTAATTGACGATAAATGATGGCAAGGATCTCTTCTTTCGACATTTCATTTGTAAAAGAAGTTTCACCTTTGGTACCTAAACAATCATTAGGATTCCACCAACTGCGCAATTTTTCGTAACCGAATTCCTCTGCCTTTTCACGGTTTCTTCGAAAGACAAATTGAAATAATAGATAAACGCTTTATGATCAAAATATTCAATGAGTGAACGCAGCATTTCTCCATATATATTTTGGGCTAATATTCCTTCAACAATAACGTATGCACAATTTCCTTTACCATATTTAGCAATCGTACTAATTAAATCAATAGATAGATTCCCATCTCTATCATGGACTTTCAACATATCACGCCGGATAACATCCTGTGAAACAAGTAGATTTCCTCGTCCAAATTCTTTTTGTAGAGCCTTTGCGATTGTTGTTTTGCCACTTCCTGAATTTCCTCTTAAAATAATCAATTTTGAATCCATAGTAACCTCCTTTCATGAGGCAAATGAAGATTCAATCTAGCTAATTTCTATAATAAGGGATGAAGCGCTGCTGTGTGGAGTTTTGCTTAAAAATAGATAGTTTTTCAGGTGTATTGCTTAAATAAGGATTAGATATAATCATACAGGCGTGTTGATTATCCAATTTAATCCATGAAAATAGGGGGATTCGTTGATTACAGCGAAGGCTTGCTCGCTTTTCTGCGGGCGAATGCTGGGGGCAACATCGTGTTGACCCGAGGCGATTGAAGCCAAGCCCGTGGAAAGCGCCGTCTGTAGCGAAACAAAAATTTCTGAATATTAATTTTCATGTTGATTTGAAATTTCGTGTTTTTTATCTGAATTTTGCATTATGAAATTGATTCATTTAATAATTTTTAAATTTAATATCAGTTATTATACAGAATTTCTTTTCTTTTGTTGAAGTAATAAACTGATGCCGAATACCCCTGCGGTAAAGGAAATAGCCGCGATGGTGTAATAGAATATATGACCACCAAATACATGATAAAGAAATCCGCCGAGTGAGGAAGAAATAATTCCAGAAATTCCAAAGAACAATAATGCTAAAACTGTTTGACCAGTTGCTCTCCATTCTCGAGGAACGATCTGATATAAATATTGAATGGCAGCTGTGTAATAGATAGGAAAAGTGAACATTTGCAGAATTTGAATAATTGCTAGTAAAACGGGATCTTCTACTAAACCCGATAAGAAAAAGCGAAGTGCATAAAAGAAGATCGCAATCGTTATAATCAGTAATTCTTTTCCTTGACGCAGCCATAGGTAACTTAAAGCAAATACGATGATTTCACTAGCGGCTGAGATAAAAAATGCCATCCCAACTAATGAAGTATCTCCACCCAAGTTATTGATATGGATACCTAAAAACGTATCATTCATACGCGCTGGTATGGAGCTAGCGAAAATTAAAAGCAAGAATAAAATCATTTGCTTATTGGTTAAAACTTTTTTCAGACCATCTATCGTTACCGGTCTAGAAGAAGTAGGAGCATCAGGCAATTTCCACATGATGATGAAACAAACAATACCAAGAAACACAAAAAGAATGGAAACACTATTCATCCCAAACCATTTCATCACATAACCAACGATTAATGATAAGACCGCATACCCTAGTGCACCATATGTACGAACAGAACCATAACTTGTTCCTGACGCTTCAGTCATTGTATAGTTTAAGCTTTCCGTTAAAGGATCAAGAGGCATTAGGAAAAAGTAAACAAGCATAGCTGTAAAAACCAATAACCAAAAGCTCTCCATATTAAATAAAATAAAACCACAGACAGCAGCTAGAAGGATTAATAAAAGCATGACTTTTCGCAACGTTTTTGTCTTATCGCTAATCATTCCCCATAAAGGTTGTGCAATGATCGTTATAAACCCACCTGCTCCAATAACAAGACCAACTTCACTCGTGGTTAAGTCCTGTTCCTTCAAGAATACAGGCAAGAATGGAATGAAAAGAGCCAGTAAACCAAAGAACAAAAAGTTGTGTGCTTTTAATAGAATTTGAACTTTCAACAGATTTCATCCCTTCCTTAATTTCATTGAATAATATTACAGAATTATAGAGGAACAAACAAATGACTGAATTTTTCCTCATTTCATATCCCATTTTTGCGAAAAAAAATGAAACCCTTTACACTGATGAAAGGAGGGATTTGAATATGAAGACGGAGCAACAATATTTTCATGAAGGCTTACCAATCAAAAGCTATATGGACCAAATGAAAGTGCATAAGGATGAAAGTTTTAACGTTTATCAGAATTTCAAGCTACCATATGATGAAAATTTTATCTCTCTATTGAGTGAAAGAAGACCACATATTTTAGTCATTACAGAAGACTGGTGTGGAGATGCAATGATGAATAATGCAGTTCTGCGCCAGATTGCAGAAAGAGCGAATATAGAAGTAAGAGCCGTATTGCGCGATCAAAATATAGAATTGATCGACCGATATTTAACAAATGGAGGACGTTCCATTCCAATCTACATTTTACTGGATCATCAAGGAAACGTTATCGGTAAATGGGGACCGCGTGCACCACGGCTTCAAGAATATGTGGTGAAAAGAATGAGTGAATTACCAAACAAGGATGATCCTGCATTTGCAGAGAAACAACAAGCACTATTTTCGAGTATTACAAGGGAAAACGCAACGAATGAACAGTTCTGGGGTTGGGTTTATGAAGACATTAGCAGAGCCCTCATTTTAGCCCTTTCATAATAAGGAGATTTGCAGAACGTAGCTATTTCGGTATAAAATAGATGAAGATGAAGCCTTAGGCGGATGTCACGGATTTGAAAAAAGCTTAATTTAGGCTGTTGACCATTTATGAATCATTTATTTGAGGTGATAGCAGCACGTGTTTTATGTTGCGAAAGCAGAGCGGCAGCCGCAGATGTTTCAGGCACGAAAACGAAGTGACAGTAGCACATGTTTTATGCATGAAAGCGGAGCTCAGTTGCAGATGTTTTAATGAGCGAAAGCGAAGCGACAGTCGCAGATGTTTTTGATGACGAGAACGAAGTGGCAGTCACAGATATTTTTACGTGAAAGCGAAGCAACAATCGCAAATGCTTTTGAAAACGAAAGCGAAGCGCTAAACACTAACCACAGTGATTAACAGACTTACTTTTAAGTATGATTTAAAATCCTGACACAATTACACTGGGGTGTAATTGATAAATCGAACGAATTCTATATATGGCTGCCTCTATGTATGTAAAATGAGACAGCTTGTTTTCTGCTTTTATCCCGCGTTAACGGGCAGTAAGACCCCCACCTCAAGGTTTAGAGAGAAACGAGAAAGATAGGTGGGGGGATCAACTGCCCGTAAAAGCCCGATTGGTTTAGCTAACCATCAGTGGGGGATGAAGAAAACCCCCACTGATGGAAGCTTCACTTTATAAAAGTACTATTCAATTTAATGATCAATAAAAAGTAATAGCGTCATCAAACGTGTTGATTAGGGGGAAAATAGGATCTATATTTGCTATAGTTTTCCAAGAATCATGTATTTTTAGCTCCATTTGCATAGATTGTCGGAGGCTTACTCGAGTCCTCGGAAATACCTGCGCATTTCCTTCGTGCGGTGTGGATTCAGGAAGCAAATTCAATGTCCCGCGGGATAGCGAGCAAGTCGGAGCGAAAATCAACAATTACCCTACCATTTATAGATTGAATTGGATAATCAAAACATCGGGGCAGTATCCTTTAGCATAGATAAGCTTTATTTCATAGTGACTGTGGGACAATGAAAGCCCTTTATTTTGATTCACTTTATCAAAAAAAGCAGGAACTATTTCCTAAAGAATTCGTTATTATATAGTTAGAATAACTAGAGTAGGAAGGTAAAACAATGAAGCGAGCACGTATCATTTATAATCCTACTTCAGGTCGTGAGATTTTCAAAAAACATTTACCTGAAGTATTAGCAAAGCTAGAAGTTGCAGGGTATGAAACATCTTGTCATGCGACAACATGTGCCGGAGATGCAACTACTGCTGCCAAAGATGCAGTAAAAAGAGAATTTGATATTATCATCGCTGTGGGTGGTGATGGCACTCTAAATGAAGTCGTTTCAGGGGTAAGTGAATTTGAAAAAAGGCCTAAAATTGGATTAATCCCAATGGGAACTACAAATGATTTTGCCCGTGCAGTCCATATTCCACGTGATATCGAAAAAGCAGTTGATATTATTATTGCAGGGAATAGCATCCCTGTAGATGTTGGTCGTGTAAACAATGATCGCTATTTTATCAATATAGCTGGCGGCGGTAGAATTACAGAACTAACATACGAAGTCCCAAGTAGATTAAAAACAGTACTAGGGCAACTTGCTTACTATTTAAAGGGAATTGAAATGCTGCCATCTATTAAAGCCACGAAAATGCGTATTGAATTTGACGATCAAGTATTTGATGATGAAGCGATGATGGTATTAATTGCTTTAACAAATTCAGTGGGTGGATTTGAAAAACTTGCGCCAGATGCAAGCTTAAACGATGGACTATTTTCAGTCTTTATCCTAAAAAAATGTAATGTAGCGGATTTCGTCAAAATCGTAACTTTAGCGAGCCGTGGAGAACATATGAAAGACCCTCATATTATTTATACAAAAGCGAGTAAGCTAAAGATTACATCAGATGAAAAGGTACAATTGAATTTAGACGGCGAATATGGCGGAGATGCACCAGCCGAATTTGAAAATCTAAAATGTCATATTGAATTGTTCGCACCTATTGATGAAATAAGAGGAATCGATCAATAATAAATCTAATATCTTGCTTAAAAAGCTAGAAAGTGTAAACACACACTCTCTAGCTTTTTTTAATTTTTAGGCGCTCTTCAACGTTACTGTAGGCAACTGAAAAACTATAGTATCACTTTTTTACAGGCGTGTTGATTATCCAATTTAATCCATGAAAATAGGGGGATTTGTTGATTACAGCGAAGGCTTGCTCGCTTTCCTGCGGGCGAACGCTGGGGGCAACAGGATGTTGGTCACGGAGGAGTCGTTGCCACAGGACGTGGCGCCCTTAGACTCCGTTCCTTAATCGCTTCGCTGCGGGGTCTCATCTATTCGCTTTTCCTGCGGTGAATTGACTTCCTGAATTCACACCGCACGAAGGAAATGCGTATGCATTTTCGAGGAGTCGAGCAAGCCTCCGCTCCAATCTATATAAATGGTCTTAAAAAATGCAGAGTTCTTCAAAAACTATGCCAAACAGACATCTCCAATTTTTATCAAATTAACACGCGTGTAAAAGTCCATCTTTTCTTTCATTTGGATGAAGAAGGTTCATTTTTAGAGTTGAATGGACTTTTTTAATAATCCAATTGCGGTTAGTTTTCGCTACAAGAAAACATGGAGAGAGTATTTAATCTTATCATTTAGAAACAACAAGGCACATGATGAATCCTATTTTTAGAAAAAAGTCGAAATTATTCTACATTATCACGGTAAAAACTGAGCATACTAAGCTTATATGATTGAATGTTTAGTTTTTATTAAAAAAGCAATCGTCATCTCATGTATTCATAAATCATTTCATATAACAAGAAGGACATGGCTGTTAAAGGAGAAACCATATTGTACAAAAAACAAGAAAAAATGCTGATATGGATTAGCTTTATCGTCGCGGGCATTATGCTGCTATCAATACTAGGAAAAATGATTGGACACTAAGGAGGTTTAACAATGGTTAATGAGCATGCGGTTTTTTTTAGCCGCCTTTTGACAGAGCTTACTTTAACATTTCACATTATTTACGCCACAATTGGTGTCGGTGTTCCACTGATGATCATGATCGCTCAGTGGATAGGGATCAAAAAGAATGATGAGCATTACATTCTATTGGCTAGAAGAATGACAAGAGGATTTGTGATTACGGTAGCCGTCGGAGTTGTCACCGGGACAGCAATCGGCTTGCAGCTGTCACTATTATGGCCTAATTTTATGCAGCTAGCCGGTAATATTATTGCGTTGCCTCTTTTTATGGAAACATTCGCTTTCTTTTTTGAAGCCATTTTTCTAGGAATTTATTTATATACGTGGGACCGTTTTAAAGACCAAAAGAAACATTTCTTACTTTTAATACCTGTTGCTATTGGCGCATCGGTATCCGCTATTTTCATCACTATTGTGAATGCTTTTATGAATGCTCCTCGAGGATTTGATGTCGTTGATGGTCAAATCGTCAATATCCAACCGATCATTGCTATGTTCAACCCAGCTATGCCGACAAAGGTCGGACATGTGCTATTAACAGCCTATATGACATCAGCATTTGTGCTAGCTTCAATCGCTGCTTTCCGGATGTTGAAGGGCTCTAAACATATCTATTATAAAAAGTCCTTGTATTTATTTATGAAACTAGGATTGGTCTTTTCGATCGGCACTGCCATCGTTGGGGATTTTTCTGCCAAATATCTGGTCGAATATCAACCGGAAAAACTAGCCGCTGCAGAGTGGCACTTTGAAACTGAAAAAGGTGCGTCATTATTAGTATTTGGTCTAAGGGATGGGGAAGATGTAAAATATGCCATTCGAATACCATACGCTTTAAGTTTATTGGCGCATAACGATCCCTTTGCCGAAGTAACAGGTTTAAATGAGTTTCCAGAGGATGAAACGCCACCGCTCTATATTCACTTCTTATTCGATTTGATGGTGATGATTGGTTTCTTCATGGTAGGTGTATCTGCCATTTATGTGATTGGAAAGTTAAGAAGATGGCGCTTTATCCATTCCAGATGGTTTAGATGGGTGGTCGTAGCTGGTGGACCACTATCGATGATTGCTATTGAAGCTGGTTGGTGGCTTGCAGAAGTTGGTCGTCAACCATGGATCTTAGTACATTATATGAAGGTAGCGGAAGCAGCTACTTCGAGTGATCATGTAGATTTAATGTTATTGATATTCTGTGTCGTTTATCTCATCTTAGGAATCGGAAGTGTCGTTGTGCTTCGCCGCATGTTTAAAAGAAATCCTATCGAAAAAGAAATTGCAGATCGTCATGCTGAAAAGGGTGGTGGTATCTCATGAGTTTGGAAGTGCTAGGCATCTCCGTATTATGGCTATTCTTATTCGGCTATGTCATCATCGGTTCAATCGATTTTGGCGCAGGTTTTTTCAATGCATACAGTCTGATCACTGGAAGAAATCACATTTTAACCAATATCATTCAACGTTATTTATCACCCGTATGGGAAATCACGAATGTCTTTTTAGTATTTTTCTTCGTAGGAATTGTCGGTTTCTTCCCCAAAACCGCTTTCTTTTATGGCACCACTTTACTCGTACCTGCTAGTATTGCATTGGTGTTACTCGCCATTCGGGGGAGCTATTATGCATTTGAGTCATATGGTTCGAGGGGGCATAAAGGGTATTCGTTCATGTATGGCGTATCAGGACTATTAATCCCCGCGGCATTATCGGTTGTATTGACAATCTCTGAAGGAGGGTTTGTCACCGTTATTGATGATCAACCTATATTGGATTATGGTGCGCTGTTTACGAGCTCACTTACGTGGAGTATCGTTGTGCTAGCACTAGCGGCTGTTCTTTATATTTCCGCCACATTTCTTACTTGGTATGCCAATAAAGCGGGCGATTCGGCGGCCACCAGTTTATTGCGAAAATATGCATTGATTTGGGCATTCCCTTTAGTCATCGCAGTGATCGGGATTATGGTGGAGCTAAGAAAGCACAATATTGAGCATTATAATAGAATGATTGACTTTTGGTATTTATTTGCTATTTCCGCAGTGATGTTTGTAGTAACAGTTTGGTGTATCGCTATGAAACGACATTATGGAGTGGCCTTGTGGCTATTGATCGGTCAATTTGCATTTGCTTTCTTTGGCTATGGCATTTCGCATTATCCATACTTAATGTACCCATTTCTCACATTATACGATTCGTTCACAAATCAGGCGATGGCCATTGCCTTAGTCGTCGCTTTTGTTCTGGGGTTGTTATTACTCATTCCATCTTTGTATTTAGTGCTGAAATTATTCCTATTTAACAAAGATTATGTAAGAGGGAAAAAAGATCATCACGCGTAAGGAGGAAAAGCCAAATGGAAAGATTTCTGATTTTCTATGCACCGTTTATCGTAGTAATTGTCGCCATTGTCATTGGCTTTTATGTCGCTTCTAGAGATAGCGCTGTTACAAGGAATGAAAAATAAATAAAGTGAAGCTTCCATCAGTGGGGTTTTCTTCTTCCCCACTGAAATAGAGGAACTCAGGTTAAAGCGCCACGTCCTGTGGAAACACCTGAGTGACCAACAGCCTGCCCGCCCGAACCAATCGGATTTATACGGGCAGATCCCCCATCTATCTTCTCGTTTTTCTCTAAATCTTGAGGTGGGGGTCTTACTGTCCGTTCAAGCGGGATAAATAAAATGAAATCCAAGGGCAATAGGGGCTCTTGGATTTTTTCTTTGCTTGCGTCATGATACAATAGAAGGACTGAAACGGAGGATGCACGAATGACAGCACCAGTAAAGAAAAATGACCAATTGTCGGTTGATATAGAAGATTTAACACATGATGGCGCAGGTGTCGCCAAAGTAGATGGTTATCCACTTTTTATCCAAGGTGGACTGCCTGATGAAAAAGCAAAAGTCCATGTCTTAAAAACATTAAAAAACTATGGCTTTGCCAAAATTGTGGAAATTGAAGTGGCTTCACCAGATCGAGTAGATGCCCCATGTCCCGTATTTTCTCAGTGTGGTGGTTGCCAGCTGCAACATCTTTCTTATAAGGCACAGCTAAAATGGAAGGAAAAAATGGTTCGCGATGTCATGAAGCGCATCGGCAAAATAGATGCACCTGTTCATCCGGTAAAAGGAATGGACAACCCTTGGCACTATCGAAACAAAGCACAAATCCCATTCGGTTTGAACGGGGATGCACCTATTGCAGGTTTTTATAAAACAAAATCCCATGCCATCGTCGATACAGACCGCTGTCTTATCCAAACACCAGAGGCAGATGCCATTTTAGCAGGTTTAAAACCACGTCTTTGGAAATTAGGCATCAAACCATACAACGAGCAAACGAAACAAGGGATGCTACGCCATGTAGTTGTAAGAAAAGCTCGAGCAACTGGTGAAGTGATGGTCGTTTTAGTCACAAAAAAACGTAAATTCCCACAAGCAGAGGAAGCGATAGCCCTTATTCGTAAGCTTGTCCCAAATGTAACATCAATCATGCAAAATATTAATCCTGAAACCACAAATGTTATTTTTGGCAATGAAACCATCCATCTGTGGGGACAAGACACGATCGAAGACCATATCGGCGGTGTTCGCTTTGAAATTTCAGCCCGATCCTTCTATCAAGTCAACCCCATTCAAACAGAGGTCTTGTACAAACAAGCCCTTGACTATGCGCAACTAACAGGCAAAGAAACCGTGATTGATGCCTACTGTGGAATCGGCACCATCTCACTCTTCATGGCGAAAAAAGCAAAATACGTCATGGGCGTCGAAATCGTCCCACAAGCCATCGAAGACGCCAAACGCAACGCCAAACTAAACGGATTAGACAATACTTATTTTGAAGCAGGTCCAGCCGAAGAAGTCATCCCGCGCTGGTACAAAGAAGGCAAAAACGCAGACGTCTTGATGGTCGACCCACCAAGAAAAGGCTGCGACGAATCCCTATTGAAGACCATTTTAGAACAGCGCCCAAAGCGCATTGTTTACGTCTCCTGCAACCCAGCAACACTAGCAAGAGACTTGCGGATTTTAGAAGACGGTGGTTATCAGACACAGGAGGTGCAGCCAGTGGATATGTTTCCGCATACCGGGCATGTGGAGTGTGTTGTCTTGATGTCAAGAGTGGAGAAATAAGCTGAGTTAGAAAAGTTAATACCTGTTAATATAATGATTATCGGGATAAAAAAGCAGGTACTCACGAACGATATAGATAGGATTTAGTAATTACAAGTTGAAGTCAGAGTAAGGATTCCAATATAACTAGTGCAACTAACTACATCAATTTTAAATTGGTGGTTATTGCTGATTAGAAATACGTGTTAAAAAAAGGGGAATTATTTGGTGAAAGCAAATGAAACAAACTTACAAGAGATAATAGAAGGTTCTAAACAATATATTATACCAATGTTTCAGAGGACATATAGTTGGGAGCTCAAGCAGTGGCAAACTTTATGGGAGGATTTAATGGAGTTAGTAGACGATAATGATTACGAAAATCATTTCATTGGTTCCATCGTATCAATTCCTGTAAATGCCAATCCAACGGGGGTGCAACAGTTTTTGACTATTGATGGTCAACAGCGTCTGACCACTCTACTTATTTTGATGTCCGCTTTACGCGATAGAGCAAAAGAACATGGGAACGATGAGTTATCTAGCGAAATACACGAAACAATGTTGGTGAATAGATTTAAAAAAGGAGAAGAATTTTTTAAGCTACTTCCTACTCAAGTGGATAAAGAGGTTTTTAAAAAAATTATCAAAAATGAAAATTTGCAAGAATTTGCTGATTTTAATCTTGTGAAGGCATATGACTTCTTTATAAAGCAACTATCTAAGACTCAAATTGAACTTGAAAAATTTAAGAATGTAGTTTTACATAGTCTATCCATTGTAAGTATTGTTTTATCGACAGATGATAACCCCTACCTAGTATTTGAGAGCTTAAATGCAAAAGGACAGCCTTTAACAGAGGCAGACTTAATTCGAAATTATTTATTCATGAGAATACATCCTGATGAACAAGAAGAAATGTATAAAGGTTATTGGCTCCCAATGCAAAATAATCTTCAAGGGCATTTAACAGAATTTATTAGACATTATTTAATAGGTATCAATTTAAATGTTAAGAAAAAAGATGTTTATGTGAAGTTAAAAGAACAAGCTGATAAATTGGATGTCGTAGAATATTTAAAAAAGCTCTCTATTTTTGCAAGTTATTATGATAAATTATTACACCCCCAAAAAGAATCACATATTAGTATACGAACGTATCTAGAACGTATTTTAAAAATTGAAGCAACTACAGCCTATCCATTTTTACTATATATTTATAATGATTATGATCGTGGAAAGTATTCCGTTGATCAGTTTTGTTCGATATTAGCAATTATTGATAATTTTCTAGTTCGCCGTTTTGTATGTTCTATTGATTCAAAATCGTTAAATAAACTCTTTGGATCTTTGTATAATCAGCTCAAATCATATAATGCAGAAGAATCAATTAAACAACTAAAAATGTTCTTACAAGTGCGTGGTTATCCAAAAGATTCAGAAGTAGAACAGGATTTGGCTAAGATAGCTTTATACGGACAAGGAGATAAACGGGATAAATGTAAATTTATTTTATCCGTTTTAGAAGAAGGCTTTGGACATAAGGAAAAAGTCAATTTGGAAGATACAACTATTGAACATATTATGCCTCAAACGTTAAATGATTATTGGCGTGATGAATTAGGAGCAAATGCTGAACAAACACATGAAACTCTATTGCATGTAATTGGTAATCTCACACTAACATCTTATAATAGTCAACTTTCTAATGAGCCATTCTTAACTAAAAAGAAATACTATGAAAAAAGTAATATTGAGTTAAATAAACAAATTGCTCAAAATGACAAGTGGAATGAACAGGCCATTCGAAATAGAACATTAAAAATGACGAAACATTTCTTAAAAGTATGGCCGTATTTTGGATTAGATAACATTGTTAATAATGACGTAACAGGAAGTTCACCACGCTTATTATCCATAAATAATCAACATTTTAAAGTAAAAACCTGGCGAGAGGTACTGGAGTATTCACTTATGTACTTATATAAAAAGAATCAAAAGTACTATTCAAAATTATTGAAAACCCATTCATCCATGTTATCGGTCGAAAAAACAAATAATATGCGTTCTCCAAAGCAACTTGAAAATGGTCATTATGTTGAGATGAATTTAAGTGCAAAATCAATCAATGCATTTTGCATAAAATCATTTAATGAAGCGGGTTATTCGCTTGAGCAATGGCATGTAGAGGTAGAGGTTAAATAAATTAAGGTACAAACTATTGGTCGTATGGTTGATGTTAATATAAATCCATTGAAAACGACCTATTGATGGCATATTCAAGGGTTGTATTTATTTTAGAATAGAGATGTAGGTCAGAAATTTAGGTGTTATGATTCTATTAAACTTATCATGTAGGAAAAAAGATTAAAACAAAATCAGAGTAACAATTTTTAAAAGATGAACTGAAATGATTAGTGGGTTTATTCAAGATATGCAGTTGTCCATTTCAAACTTGATGGAAGGATTAGGTAATGCTAATATAAATATCGATTTGCTTATTGGCAATGTGGTCTAGGCGCTTCAAAATGTAGTGAAAAATATCACATCACATTGGCAAGCCAGTGCTACACTTGAAAAAATAAGAGATAATCTGAAAATACGCTACGCTCAAATGTTTGATATGTACACTGGACATATTAATGGTTTTTCTTTGCCGATTCAATTTTATGCTTCTAGTCCAAATTCCTCTTTGGACAAACGGATTCAAAATGAGGCTCATACAGCCTTTACTTTTTCTAATATTGAACAGGCAATTATTGATGAAGATATAATCATGCCGCTAAATGGAACTTTTGCTGGCTATAAATATGCCATGCCAGGATTTTAGTAAATGAAATGCCAATTGAACTCATCGCGACAACATTAATCGAAAGAGAAATATGGGGAGATTCAATTTTCAAGGGTGATTTCTTATATTCCATAAATTATGATGTATAATTATTAACAACAAATATTTAGACGAGGGCGATAGCATGGCTAATCTATTTGATGGTGTGGGAAAAATAGCGAATAATATCAGTGATAAACTTAAAAGTAATTTAGATAATGCAGTAAACATTACGCAAGAAAAAATGTTGCAAACTTTGGACTGGGCATATGAAAAAACTCTAACTGGTTTGCCGGGTCAAAAAAATATTCAAGAATTAGTCGAAGATTATCTTTCAAAGTATGACAAAGAGACTGCAATCAATAAACTGATTAACTTTCAAATAACCAAAGCAGCAACTTCTGGATTTATAACTGGTTTTGGTGGTGTCATCACTATGCCAGTCTCCATACCGGCAAATGTAACAACAGTAATATTATTTCAAATGCGTATGATTGCAGCTATTGCTTTGATTAGAGGATATGATTTAAAAAGCGATCAAGTTCAAACATTTGTCTACGCTACACTCGCAGGAAGTTCAGTTTCAGATATCATGAAAAAGACCGGTATTGTTATTGGAAATAAAATGTTGTTGGGCGTTGTGAAGAAAGTTCCTGGAAAAACACTAACTAAAATTAACCAGGCTGTTGGGTTTAGACTAGTTACTAAGTTTGGAACCAAGGGAGCTATTAACTTGGGGAAAGCTGTCCCATTTGCTGGAGCCATTGTTGGTGGAACATTCGATACTGTTACGACAAGAACTATTGCTAAATTGGCAAAGAAAACTTTTACAGAAGTTGGAATTGATATTGGTGATGGAACAATAATCAATAAAGATGAATTAGATGTTATTGAATAAATTACTAAGCCTTCAAGTTAATTTTGTGGGCTTTTTTGATGCAAAGAAAAGCTATATAACGGATGGATTTATTATAACTGTAATGATGCTATATAAGATCAAAACTGATGGTACAAAAAATAAAGTTGGTATAACTAGAATGGTTAGATCCTTTTTGTACATCAGGAGAATGGATCTATTATATAGGTTTAAATAAAGGAATTTGTAAGGTGAAAACTAATGGCAAAGGAAATAAATGCATTAAGAAAGCCAAAAATCTTCAATCATGTCAAATATCAAATGGCTGGATATATTACAAAACATCTAGTAGTACAGTATGTAAAGTAAAAACTAATGGAACAAAAAATAAAAAGATTATTTCTAATGTTTTAGCTTATAATGTCAATAATGGCTGGATTTATTACTCTAGACATGATAAAGGTTTTTATAAAACAAAAATTAATGGAACTTCAAAAAAGAAAATATCCAAAATGAACCCTTCGATAATTAATATTCTAGGCGATTCAATTTATTTTATTAATAACGTAAATCGTATATGGTATCAGTAGGTGATGGAGAAAACCCCTACTCATGGAATTTCACTCTATAGCTGGCACACTAAAGCATTGGAACAAGTTAGAGTACCAGAAAATCCAATTGTGATTTAATTTATCGCTTATATTTTTCGTTATTGCTCATTTTATCGCTTGAAAAACGAGCAATAAATTTGGGGATGTTGCCAGATACCGAAACAATTGTATTTTAGCTGTAAAAGCTACTAGCAATTAATTAGATTTGCGGGAATGTCTTAAGCAATATAATGGACCAGCTAAGTCTAAGGTTGAGCGATTTTTGGATGAAGTGTTGCCGAGAGATATATGATTCTAAAAGGTAATTGTATTGCTGATGTGCTTACAAATATGTATAATGTAATTAGATAATTTTTGAAAGGAGCACAAAATTATGGCAAAAACTGCAAATCTTTATGCTCGAATTGAACCTGATGTAAAAGAACAGGCAGAGAATATCCTTAACGCACTTGGTATATCAGCATCTAATGCCATCAATATGTTTTATAAACAAATTATTCTTCAAAGAGGTATTCCGTTTGATTTGAAAATGCCAGCACTAAAAGCTTTAGACGCTTCCTCTTTAACTGAAGAAGAAATGAATAGAGAACTTGAAAAAGGCTATGTGGATATGTTGGAAGGAAAAACCGAGAGTGCAAAAGCTGCGTTTGCTGACATTCGCAAGGACTATCGTTGATGAGTTTTGAAGTAAAAGTAACCGAACAAACGGATAACGATTTACGGGGGATTTTCGAATATATTGCTTTTGAATTAAAGTCTCCTGGCAATGCCGCGGGTCAACTTGATCGACTTGAAAAAGGAATATTGAGTCTAGAGGAATTTCCAGAACGCTTCCCTCAATGTCAAAAGGAACCATGGACATCTCGCGGACTAAGATTTATGCCAGTTGATCATTATTTGGCTTGCTTTATAGTCAATATTCCAGCAAAATCTAGTTAATGTGATTCGTGTCATGTATGGTGGTCGAGATTTAGAGCATGAGTTAAACGAAAAAACAAAATATTAATGGTAACAGCTATTTAGGCACTTTGAAATGAAGGTGTCTTTTTTCGTGCTTAAAAATAGCAGGTGAAGTTCTAGGGTAGATAAAAGTGTTAGGTATTGAAACAATTCTAGTTTAATAATTGAGACTTCAATTGTGTGGGTACCTGGCACTTTTATTTATATGAGCATTATTCGAACGAAAGTATCAGAAAAAAATACCGAGTCTAGCGCTCTATAGTCTTTCGGTAAGCCAATGCCAAAAAATTTTTCAGCCCTTTTAATATCGGATTCTTTTAGCGTTTTTAATTTATATGTATCATCAGGTTTATTCACCCAAACTTCAACCATAAAATTTCCTCTTTTTTTAAAATTATCTAGTAATAGCAAATATATTATACTATGAAATTTTTATGTACTCTCTCTACAACGAGCAAATATAACATATTCAATAAAAAGGAACCCTACACGGAATGTTACAACTTCATGTGAAATATTATATTCGTATCAAGTTATTAGGACCATCTAATGCTATTTTACAAATGAAAGGAAATTGAAAATAAACTGAAACTTTTTTCATTAGAATCCAATCTTACTTAAAAAATGAAAGAAAAATGAAATTTCCCTCAAAAAATTATTAGTTAAACTAAAAATATAATATAAAAAATGTTGATACATGGAGAAAAATGTATAATTCAAGATATAGTGGGGAAAAATATGAGTTTAGAAAAACAACTAATAGAAAAGATATATTATCAAACATTCCTAATGGAAAATGAAACACAGCCACCTCTTCAAGTACTTGGAGAAGCTTATTTTAACGAAGAAAAAAGTGAGATTTCCGATGGATCTTCTATTCGTTTTGCACAAGGCGAATTTTATTATCACTATCAAGATTTTGAATCAGCTATTTTTAAATGGGAGAAAGTCAATAATGAATTAACACCATGGGCACAAAAGAATATTGCAGATGCTAACGTAGAACTTAACCAATTATCAGCAGCTGAAAAAGTTTATACTTCTATTGCTACTGACAACGAAATACTAATGATTGAAATTAAACTGCAATTACTTTCTCTTTATATCGAGCAAAATAAACTCGATTCAGCTTTCGCTGTTATTAAAGAAGCAGTTTCTTTAAATCCCGATTATCCAAATGTGACATCAATAGCTCGAGCCTTTTATGAAGAACAGCAAGATTTTGACAGTGCCGTTGAGCTTGCCGTAAATGAGTTAATTCGAACAGAATCTATTTCATGGTTCGAGGTTCTAAAAGAATATATCGATAAAGGATATACTAAAAATATTTCACCAGACTATTTTTATACTGTATTAGTTACATTAAATAATGTTGATCAAGTACAATTCACGCAAATGGTTTCATCACTTTGGCACAGCTATAAAAATGAACAAAATTACTTACAATGGCTTACAACAATAGATGAATTTTTCTTACATATTGAAATACAATCGTCTGATATATGGGATGAAATTTCTTATCTTTATGAAGAAACGTACTTTGAATTAATTCAAGGTCAATATATGTTGAAAGAATTACATGAGATTATTCCAAACCTTTTAACAAATTGGTTAAAGATAGTCAATCCATCTCATTCTGTATTTCCATCTGCAGCAGTATTAGCATGGGATGAAATTTTCCCTTCCAAAATTGATGCAGCAGATGTACAACATGCAGAAAATCTCATGTCATATTCTGCCAAGTTCGAAGACGGTTTAGAATATAGTTTACATCTTTTCGAATCTATTACAAAGTGGGCACAAAGAAATGATTTAGAAATAGGCCATCGATTTAGATGGTTAGTTAACGAGCTTGCAGATTTAAGAACAAATCGCCTTTTAATTACTGGAACTTCAGGAAACGGAAAAACTTCATTTATTAACTCGATAATGGGAGAAAATATATTAGAAAACTCAATCTCAAATGTAGTTGTCTTCAAAAATGATACGCATACAGAAATTAATGCGATAACAGATTCAGCGATTACAACGACGGAGAACTTCTCTGATTTCCATAATATGATGTCTCTAGACCGCCAAACAACTGGCAATCTGGCATGTATTGAACTTAAATTACCATCTAGATATCTAAGTAAAAATAAACTTACATTCGTTGTAACGCCTAGCTTTAATAGGAACAATGACACTAGAGATGAGACCTTCGAATATTTAAATTCTGTAGACGAATTATTATTTGTATTAAATGCGGATTCACCTTTTACTGACAAAGAACGTGATATTCTATTAAGTATTTCAGAACATACACCAAATCTACCAATTCATTTCTTATTGAATAAAATTGATAACATTTACAGTGAAGCAGAGGTGGAAAGAGTCATACATGACACGCAAGCAAGAATAAACACATATTTCCCGCAAGCGAAAATTTTCCCATACTCTTCTCTATATACAAACAGTCTACAGCTAAACGATTTAACTGAGTTTATTCATTTTAACTATAACCACAAAAATATTGATGTAAAGCGTACTGAAAAGCTATTGTTTTTCATTCGAAAAACAATTACGCATCTTTTGGATAAACGCGTCGAGATGGAAAAAACCATGGTGGATTCTATTAATTGGAATGAAGATATGTTAGTTAAATTAAACGGGTTTATTCATAACCTTACTGATTTTGAAGATGAAAAAGTCCAGATCATTACAGAATCATATCGGACAATGAAAAACGCTATCGCTAATGATCTTGCAGAACATATTCCAAAACTATTGCAGGATTGTTCTGAATTAATTAGTGAAGAAAGTGATTTCGGGCACATTGATATGGAACTAAATACAGCGATGAACGAAAGAGTTCAATCATATTTAGAACAAACTGTGTTACCGAATCTTGCTCGCTCTATGAAAAACTGGATTGCAACTTCTAATAACGAGTTCCTTCAAAGTCAATCGTACTTAGAAGAAATCAGTGAAGGACTTAATTATTTATATGGAGAAAATCGAATACAGTTAGAAGGGGACTTTAAAGTGCTTGATGACTGGCGTAGAGATACCGATCGAATGACAACTAGTGTACAACTGGAAGAGGTAAATATTTTACGCCGATTTATACCAGCACAATTTTTACTGAAAAGTGCCGGTAGATTATTTGGAGTTCTTCCTAGAAATAATACTTTTGTTTATAACAAATACAAACAGTATTTAGAAAATGAAGATTATACTGATGTAACTACTACTATTATGAACAAATTTTTCTTGCAGTTTGAGCTATTTGAAAACGCACTAGAGCGGGATCTTAATATGTTCTTCAGAAATCCATTTGACGCGTTGGAACAAGCTGTAGAAAACACTCATTCAGAAATACAAGAAAAACAAGATACACTGCAAAAAATGAAATCAAATCCTGAAGTATATCATGATTCGATAACGCTCTTTGAATTGAGATTACGTCAATGTGAAGTCATCTTAACTATAGGTGAGGGCCATTCTTATTCAGCTGTATCGTTAGAAACAAACATAGAATAAACAAAGCAACTCCAAAATTAACAAGAAAAGTTAACTTTGGAGTTGCTTTTTTGTTTGCTTACTTGATTGATCAACCTTTAATACATCATCTACTTCAAAATCGAATTCAGTAAAAGGAACATCCCCATTATCTAAAACTTTCGTATTTTTAGTCTCTTATATTTCACTTTTGCAGAGTGCTTTTGCCAGGTACCGAAATAATTTTCAATGAAAAGATTCATCCAGTAAATACTCCTCCAACTGGATACGGTATATAGGTGATTAATTGGCAAAATGGTGATCCTACTATTGGGGCGATTACTTATAAGCAGGGATTTTGGTATATAAAAGGTAAAGTTTACTTGACGTTCTAAGCACAAATGGTATGATTAATGTAAAGTTAACTTTACTTTTTGAAGGAGGTACCTAATGAAAAATAATATATCTCAACTTAGAAAAAAACATAGTATGACACAAAAGGAATTAGCAGATTTACTTAAAGTATCTAGGCAAACAATTATTTCTTTAGAAAGAGGAAAATATAATCCTTCCATTCTTTTAGCGTACCAAATTTCAAAGTTATTCAATAAAACCATCGAAGAGGTCTTTGTTTTTGAAGAAGAATCTAATTAAAAGGGGACATAATTATGAAAAAATCAGGGATCAATTTAATTTGGAATAGCATCGTTTTTCTAATAGGTATACTTGTAGTAGTAATATATTTTATGAAAGGATCATCAAATGATTTGTTGCTAAGTTTAGGATCCGGTTTTTTAGGTGTAGCATTAGTAAGACTATATCAAGGAATTAGAATAAAAAATAATAAAGATTATGCAAAACAAGTTGCTATCAAGAATGAGGACGAACGAAATCAATTTATTTCAACTAAGTCACGAGCAGAAGCATTTGGATTAGGATTAACCGTAGAAGCAATAATAGCCATAGCTTATATATTTGGCAACGAGAGTAATATAGCTGAAATAATTGGTATTCTAATTTGTATTCAGCTCATCGTTTATTTAATTCTTTACATGGTCAATAATAAAAAATATTAACTAAAAACCTTTAGTTATATGAACTAACAAAATTATAAAAAATATAGTAAATATGCTAAAATATTCTTAACTTAATAAGCCAATCAGAACAACCTAGGGCACTGAATTTACGTGGTAATCGCGTTTATTTGGTGCTCCTTTTTTATTTATCCAAGAGAAAATTAGAAATAATTGAGCGAAATATCCTAATGTTAGATATAATGTAGTCAAAAAGTCGTATTCTATTTTAATTAGTTAAAGAAGGGGAGAAGAAGTTTTGAAGGAAGTAAATACTGATAGACGAGTTTTTAATAGTAATTGTTTTCACTTTAGTTCTAATAATCATATCTTTAATTCTAGGAATAGTTAACTCGATTTTTAAATTTGAATCTATTTTTGACTATAATTTAATAGGCACTTTTTCAACATTTATGGGAGCGTTGTTAGGAGCAGGGATAACTGGTGGTATAGCTAATAAGGTCGCAAAAATTCAAATTGAAAAACAACAAGAATTATTTCGAAAAGAAAAAGAAATTGAAAATCATTACATGGCAGAGAAAGAAGAGAAAAAGAGCATTCAAAATCATTTCAATCAAATATTAATTTTAGAAAAGATTGAGATAGAGTTAATTAGAATTATGCAAGAAACTGCCAAGGTGAATGAACAAGCAAAAATAAATGTAATGCCTAATAATTATTTTCAAACAGTTTCATATATAAAAAAAGCTAAAGATAATTATTGGAAAGCGAGCAAGTCGGAGCGGAAATCAACGAATCACCCTATTTTTATGGATTAAATTGGATAATCAACACGTCTGATAAATTAAGACTTAAATTGTGTAGATGCTTGGGACTTTTGTTAAAAAGATGTTATTCGTCGTGCGTACCATGAAGGAGTGCTTATTTTTATAATTTGGGCTTACTAAAGAAATAACAAAATTGCCATGAGGGCATCCTGCTTACTTAGGTGGGATGCTTTTTGTATCCTGAATTGTAAATTTATAATAATAATATTTTATATGATTGCAATTCGCATGCTAAACGCATACGATAGTGTCAGGAGGCGATTATTATGGCAAGAACATCAAATGTATTTGCACGAGTTGAACCAGAAGTAAAGGAGCAGGCTGAGGCCGTCCTCAATCAGCTCGGCATACCTATGTCAAATGCAGTCGGCATGTTTTTAAGACAGGTCGTTTTACAAAGAGGAATTCCTTTTGAAGTGAAACTTCCATCAGAAGCACCGCTGGCTTATGGTTCTCTGACAAAAGAACAATTCAATGCGGAAATAAATAAAGGAATGGCCGATATAGAAAATGGCAGAGTTTATTCAGCTGATGAAATCGAAGCAGAAATGCGAAAGGATTATGGTGTATGAGTTTTAAAATTCAATACACCGAGACGGCTCGCAGAGATTTAAGGAATGTATATGTGTATATCGCATACAATCTCCTTGTTCCGGATATCGCAACGGGTCAGGTTCAGAAAATTATGAGAGAAATTCGTAAGTTAGATGGTATGCCAATGCGTTTCAAACTTTATGAGGACGAACCGTGGCACAGCAAAGGACTGCGTTTCTTTTCTGTGAACAACTATCTGGTATTCTATTTGCCAAAGGAACAGGAGAATACTGTTTATATTATCCGTATTATATACAGTGGTCGTGATGTTAAGAAACAGCTTGATGAAACAGATATATAAATATATCAAAAGGAACAGGTAAATTGTAAGGTATGTCTGATAAGAAGAAAATATGAATTGAATGTTAGAGAGAACATCAATAGATTTAAGAACAATGGGAGAAGCAAAACGTTGTCTAAAAGTAGGAAAGAAAATTAAGGGGAATCGTTTAATCATTTGGAAATTATATAAGAAATAAGAAAATCTTATTTTTTATAATTTCTCCATTATACGGGTGAATAGTTCCTCTAAATAGAGAGAAAGGAGGGGGAAACAACTGCCCGTAAAAGCCCAATAGTTTCAGCTAAATAGCCGTGAGAAAGAAGAAAACCACAATAGTTGGAAGTTTCACTTTATCAATCATTCATATAATCATACTAAAATACTAAGTTTTCTTTGACATAGGCTTTTTTTGATGGTAATATGAAGTCAATTAAATAAATCTTATCAAGAGTGGTGGAGGGATAGGCCCGATGAAACCCGACAACCAGCACAGATTCAACGTGTATGGTGTTAATTCCCACAGATTAAAAGTCTGAGAGATAAGAAAGTGAAGCCGAGCGGTAAAGCCTTTTTCTTATCTTTTAAGAAAGAGGCTTTTTAGTTTCCTCAAAATAAGATTCTATTTAATCCAAATTTAATTGATTGAAGAGGAGCGATTTTAATGAGCGAAGAAGTAAGAAAATTCAGTTTTGAAACATTGCAAGTACATGCAGGACAAGTACCAGATCCTACAACAGGTTCACGTGCTGTACCTATTTATCAAACAACCTCTTATGTGTTTAAAGATGCGGATGAAGCGGCTGATTTCTTCCAACTTAAGAAACCAGGTAATGTGTATGGACGTATTATGAATCCAACGCAAGATGTGTTTGAAAAACGTATCGCAGAACTAGAAGGAGGAACTGCAGCACTAGCAACAGCTTCAGGTGCATCAGCCATTCTTTACTCCATCTTAAACGTTGCGAATGCTGGAGATAATATCGTTGCAGCCAGCACATTATATGGTGGTACATATGAATTATTCCATGTTACTTTAGCGAAAATTGGGATTACAGTTAAATTTGTTGATCCAGATGATCCGGAAAACTTCCGAAAAGCGATTGATGATAATACAAAAGCTCTTTATGGTGAAACACTTGGAAATCCGAAAATCAATGTGCTTGATATAGAAGCGGTAGCGAATATTGCACATGAAAATAAGATTCCGTTGATTATCGATAATACATTTGCAACACCATATTTGATTCGCCCATTTGAATTTGGTGCAGATGTAGTGGTCCATTCTGCGACTAAATTCATCGGAGGACACGGAACGACCTTAGGTGGAGTACTTGTCGACGGTGGTAAATTTGACTGGCGTGCAAGTGGTAAATTCCCTGATTTCACTACACCTGATGAAAGCTATAACGGCTTAGTGTATGCTGATCTTGGCGAAGTTGCTTATGCGCTTAAAGCACGAGTACAATTACTTCGAAATACAGGAGCGACTCTTAGTCCACAAAATGCTTTCTACCTTCTTCAAGGGCTAGAATCTCTATCATTGCGAGTAGAACGTCATGTTGAAAATGCACGTAAAGTAGTGGATTTCTTAGTCAAACATCCAAAAGTTACTTGGGTTAATTATCCTGAACTTGAAGATAGCAAATATAAAAAATTAGCAAATAAATATCTACCGAAGGGTGTTGGCTCTATTTTCACATTTGGAATTGAGGGTGGAGTAGAGGCAGGAAAACGTTTCATTAACAACGTAAAATTGTTCTCTCTACTTGCTAATGTAGGAGATTCTAAATCATTAGTCATTCATCCAGCTAGTACAACACATGCTGAATTATCACCTGAAGCTCAATTAGAGGCAGGAATTACTCCTGACTTGATCCGTTTATCTATTGGGGTAGAAAATATTGATGATATCATTTGGGATTTAGAGCAAGCACTTGCGAAAGCGTAATAGTATTAGTTAGAATATTCGATTAAAAATAGTAATGCTTTATTTTGGAAGTACAGAATAAAGTATTACTATTTTTTGTGTTGTAGCAGAATACATAATAATAAAAAAGTAGGTGAAATAGTGAAAAATCTATTCCATCTGCTTTTTTGTTTATAAAAATACCATTTAGGATCGATTTTCGTTAAAATAAACATGACCGATTTTCATAAATTATAAATAGCTAAATGTAATTGTTGTATGATGAACAGTTGCTAAATGTGCTATAAGTGTAAAAAAAGTGATATATTCGGCTTTATATTTTTTAATCGAGAGTATGAAGTTGTATCCATATGAGAGGATTTGAGTTTGAAAATGATTGATAATTTTTGGCGTGATTTACCACGGCCATTTTTTGTACTTGCGCCAATGGAAGATGTGACGGATGTTGTTTTTCGCCATGTAGTAAGTAAAGCAGGTAGACCGGATGTATTTTTTACAGAGTTTACAAACACGGATAGCTATTGTCATCCTGAGGGAAAGATCAGTGTTCGTGGTCGTTTGTTGTTTACAGAAGATGAACAGCCGATGGTGGCACATATCTGGGGGGATAAGCCCGAATATTTTCGACAAATGAGTATTGGGATGAAAGAGCTAGGATTTAAAGGCATCGATATTAATATGGGCTGTCCCGTACCAAATGTGGTATCGAGAGGGAAAGGCAGTGGCCTTATTCTGCGTCCGGACGTTGCGGCAGAACTTATTGAAGCAGCAAAAGCGGGTGGACTGCCTGTCAGCGTGAAAACACGACTTGGCTATAAGGATGTAAATGAGTGGGAGGAGTGGCTAACGCATATTTTAAAACAGGACATCGCGAATCTTTCTATTCATTTACGTACAAGAAAGGAAATGAGCCAAGTAGAGGCGCACTGGGAGCTGATTCCAGAAATCAAGAGATTACGTGATCGTGTGGCACCCAATACGCTACTAACCATCAACGGAGATATTCCCGATCGTGAAACAGGACTGAAGCTTGTTCGTCAATATGGTGTAGATGGAGTTATGATTGGGCGCGGAATTTTTAAAAATCCGTTTGCCTTTGAAAAAGAGCCAAAAGAGCATAGTAGTATGGAATATCTCGATCTTCTAAGATTGCACCTTGATCTTCATGACAACTATTTAGAAGAACTGCCACGTCCAATCACTGGACTTCATCGTTTTTTCAAAATATATGTCAAAGAATTTCCTAGGGCAAGTACATTAAGAAATCAATTGATGAACACAAAGTCAACGGATGAAGTGCGTCAATTACTCGATCATTTTGAATGTGGATGGGACGGAGACAGTGAAATGAGGTAATGCTTAAAAGTTAGAGGGAAAATGAATCATATCAACTCATGTGTGGCATGGTTGGAATTACAATAAACATAAAAAGCACAAAAATGTTGTTGCGACGACATTCTTGTGCTTTTTTAGTTAGCAGTCGTTAGTAAAAATAATGTTAAATTTTCTGGAGAGAGCTCCATCCTCAACCTAACGATTGGCAATTTGCGATCCATAAATAAAATAGCCAACTTACAAATTCGCAATCTGTGGGAAATTACTTCCAATTTGTAGGAAATGCCCTCGGGTGTTTGAAAAAGAACTGTGGCATATTAGAGGATTCCGAAAGATGCCGGTAGTAAAAGTGATGTCAATAAAAACGTGAAGTGATTTAGCGTTATTTCAAATAGATTAAAATAACAGTAAATCAATTCGGCTCGCTCTAGCCGTGAAGAGTGCTGTTCACTACTGGTAAGAAAAAAATAATTAAAAGATGTAACAGTGAGCAAAGAGCCGATCCTTTGGAAAAGGTCATATTTTGAAAAAGATAAAATGGAATTACATTTAAATGCCTTTCATTAGTTTACCTGAACTGATGGGAGGCCTTTTTTTCGTTCTATGAATAAAAATCTCTATGGCTGTGTTGATGGTTAACAATGCTGAATCTTCTTTACTCCCATGTCCCTTAAAGCAGTTCATGAGGGCTATGTTGCAAAGTGTTCTATTTAATAAATCCACGCATAAACATTGAAGATAGATAATAACAGAAGGTGTGTTAAGGATGCACGAGATGTCACTTGTGTTGGAGATAATTAAAATAGTTTCTGAAGATCTAGATCACATGGTTTTAGCAAAGTAGATAAAATAGATGTGGTTGTTGGTGATTTATCAAATGTATTGCCTGATGCTCTAGAGTTAGCCTTTTTCTATTTTCAAAAACAAGGGTTAGGTATTCTTGATGAAAATACGGAATTAGAGATTATACGTGAAGCAGCTAAAGCACAATGTCAAACGTGTCTGTTTGACTTTATACCAGACTATAGATTGGCAATGTGTCCAAAGTGCGGATTACCAAATGGCTTACTCATTTCTGGTGAAACCTTTAGGGTTCAATCATACGAAGGATGTGATGAACGATGAAAATCAAGTTACAAGAAGATGTGTTAAAAGATCAAAACTTGGCTGCTGCGTTCAATAGAGAAACATTCCAAAAAAACCATACGCTTGTCATTAACTTAATGAGTTCTCCAGGAGCGGGTAAAACGTCTTTACTGGAGAAGACGGTTAAAGCTTTAATGAATGAGTTTCATATAGCTGTGATCGAAGGTGATTTAGCAACAGAGAGGGATGCAGAAAGATTACGTTCACTAGGAATCGAGACAGTTCAAATCAACACAGGAGGTGGCTGTCACCTTGATGCAAGGATGATTGCAAAAACTTACCAGAATTCAAACTAAATGCCATTGATATTCTCTTTATTGAAAACATTGGGAACTTAGTGTGCCCGTCTGGTTATGATTTAGGACAAGATAAAGTGTTCGTTTTAAGTGTTCCTGAAGGCAACGATAAGATGCCAAAATATCCTGTCATGTTTAGACGTACAGATATAACCATCATAAATAAAATTGACCTCCTTCCCTATGTGTCTTTCGATTTAAAAGAAGCACAGATAAATTTAAAAGAAATTAATCCACAAGCGCAATTAATAGCACTATCCGCCAAAATGGGTGAAGGAATGGAAGAATGGATTAATTGGATAAAGGATGCACATCGTCAATGTATAAAACCATAAAAGTGATCATGGGAGGAAAGATATAGGGAGTTAGGTTTCGTCTATTTATCTGCGCTCTTTCAAAAAAATATCACCTCAATGGAACGGTTCAAAATCATCTTGATGTGCCATGATTGCCAAGTGGGGTATGAAGATCCAACAAATCGGGGCATGAAGAATGAAGGTGGTGAATTGATTTGTGTCTAGGAGTACCGGCTAAGGTCATTGAAATGGAAGAGCAAAGAGCTCTAGTAGATGTCATGGGTTCGAGGATGTATGTAGGGATCTTTTTTGTTCCAGAGGTTAGGATCGATGATTATGTTTTACTCCATGCTGGGCAGGCCATTACTGTAGTGGATGAGGAATATGCCAAAGAGAGTATAGAAGAATGGAGGAATGTGTTAGATGGCAAACATGGATCTTTTTTCAGATCCGGTCTTAACTCGTGAATCAGTTGAAGCGGTTATCGATTTAGCGAAGAGATTTAAAGAAGAAAAAGGCAGAATTCCAGTATTCATGGAGGTATGTGGTTCGCATACGATGGCATTAGCCAAAACAGGAATAAAAGCGAGACTGAAAGATTACGTACAGTTGATTGCTGGGCCGGGATGTCCTGTATGTGTCACAGATCAAAAGTCGATTGATGCAATGGTCCAATTATCAGAAGAACCTAACACCATTCTTTGTACATTTGGTGATATGATGCGTGTTCCTGGTTCTAAATCTACCTTAATGAAAGCGAAAACAGAAGGAAAGGATATCAGAGTCGTATATTCTCCGTTAGATAGTGTCCACATAGCAGAGGAGAATCCTGATAAGGAAGTCATTTTTTTAGGCATTGGATTTGAAACAACGATTCCTATTCTCGCTCTTACTGTTCGCGAGGCAGCAAGAAAGGATTTAAATAATTATTCGATATGGATGGCAACCAAATTAGTAGAGCCTGTTTTAAGAGCACTTCTTAGTTCAGAAGAAGTAAAGCTTGATGGATTTCTTTTGCCTGGTCATGTCTCTGTTGTTTTAGGAAAACAGAGCTATCGTTATTTAGCGGATGAATATACTATTTCGGGTGTCATTACTGGTTTTGAACCGGTTGAGTTACTCAGTGGGATTTATAAGCTCCTGGTTCTTCAGTTAGAAAAAAGGGTTAAAATCATCAATGATTATACATATGTTGTAAGGGATAAAGGAAATGTCGTTGCTCAAACCTTGCTAGAAGAATATTTAGAAGCCCATGATGAGGTATGGAGAGGGATGGGGACCATTTCCAACAGTGGATTAGTGCTGAAAGAACAGTATGCACAATTCGATGCAAAAAAGAAGTTTAACATTTTGGTAGGAGAACCGAGAGTAACCAAATGCCGCTGTGGTGAAATTGTTCGAGGATTAATTACACCAGAAGAATGTGTGCTGTTCAATAAAAGCTGTACGCCCACTCACCCTATTGGGCCTTGTATGGTATCAACAGAAGGAACCTGTGCGGCACATTTTCAATTTATGAGGGAGGTGTAACTTGAGTGCAGCGAATTAGTCTAGCGCATGGAGAAGGTGGAGAATTAACACACCAACTGATACAAGATCTCTTTATCCAATCATTTGGACATTCAGAGCAAACAAAGCTTGATTCTGCGATTCTTGCTATTCCTTCACAAACCATCGCTGTAACAACAGATAGCTATGTGATCAAACCTATTTTCTTTCCAGGTGGAAATATAGGGAAACTGGCAATAACAGGAACAGTAAACGATTTAGCTGTAAGTGGTGCTATTCCTCATGTGATCACTGCTGGATTTATGATTGAAGAAGGGTTTCCAATAAAAAGTCTAAAAGAGATTGTCCACACGATGGCAAGTGAAGCAGAAAGAGCCGGGGTGAATATTGTTGCCGGTGATACAAAAGTAGTCGAAAAGGGGAGTGTGGATGGGCTATTTATTAATACGACAGGAATTGGTGTGATCCAAGAACAGCATCGATTGAAACCTGAAATGGTTCAAGAAGGGGATTCTGTCATTATTAGCGGCACAATTGGGGATCATGGAGTTGCTATCCTGAGTGCACGTCAGGAGCTTGGACTGCTCACAGATGTTAGGAGTGATTGTGCCTCATTAAATCATCTTATTCATGAATTATTGGAGGAAATCGAAGGAATTCGAATTATGCGGGATCCGACAAGGGGTGGATTAGCTACGACACTAGTAGAATTATGTGAAGACTGTCATTTTACAATGGAAATAGATGAAGCTTCTATTCCAGTACGTAGGGATGTTCAAGGTGGATGTGATATTTTAGGTTATGATCCTCTTTATCTAGCAAATGAAGGGAAAGTAGTGATCATTGTTGATTCAAATGATCGACAAAAAGCACTTGATATCTTGAAGAATCATGAGCTGGGAAAGGATGCAGGTGTCATTGGTCAAATTACATCCTGTCATGTTCAATCCGGAAAATTACTTTTAAAAACAGCTGTTGGTACAACAAGAAGACTTAATCGCCTATCTGGTCAGCTTTTGCCTAGGATTTGTTAAACATTTTGATATATAAGCATAGGATAGGGGGAAATGGCCTAGAGGGGAGAACATCATGCAAAACATCGAAATGATTAGAATGCAAATCAATTATCTTGTTACACAAGCACACCATGATATCTATACGTTAGCTACATTGAGTGACACTTCCATGAAGCCGCAAATTCTGCAACGGTTATGGGATGCGCTATCAACTATTCAATTTCTTAGTGAATGGCTCGCAAATCAGGCGAAGACTAGTTATCCTATTTTACCTTCACAATCATCCTATCCAGTTCCTTCAGGGAATTTAAATCAGTCACCAATTCCTCCAATTACTCCTTCACCCACTCTACCTATAGCACAGTCTAATCAACGAACATTTACAATTGGAGAATTAGCCACATTCACTGGGAAAAATGGGAGGCCAGCTTATATTGCGGTTAATGGCATTGTCTATGATGTGACAAACAATCGAGCTTGGGCAGCTGCTACCCACTTTGGTTTAATTGCAGGTAAAGATTATACGCAGGAATTTGCTTCTTGTCATGCTGGGCAACAATCAATCTTAGCTACACTACCGGTTGTAGGGAGGCTGGTTTAATGGAAGGACAAATTTTGCCGCCAGAGTCTTTAACAAATGAAGCCATTGCGGAAAGGTTAACAAGTACGGCACTGGAGAGCCTTAAAAAGAGGATGATCAAGAAAAAACCCCTCATTTACTTAGAATTAAATGGTTGTTCCGGTAATATCATTTCCTTGTTAAATGGACAGAATCCAGACTTTGAGTACATGTTAAATTCAATGGTTGATCTTAAGTATTCCAATAGTTTAATGGCTGCTGAAGGAGAGCAGGCCATCGACAAACTAATAAATGCAATGGACGGAGAGTATATTTTAGCAGTTGAAGGAGCCGTAGCGTTAAAAAACAATGGTTTATACAATATTATCGGCAATTGGGACGGGAAGCCTCTTACAGGTCTTCAAGCAGCTAAGATGCTCGGGGAAAGGGCTTCGCATATTTTAGCAGTGGGTGCTTGTGCCACACATGGCGGGGTGTCAGCGGCAAAACCAAATCCATCCCAATCTGTGGGGTTGCAACGGGTCCTGCCTGACAAAAATATGATTAAACTCCCTGGCTGTCCTGTTCATCCAGACTGGTTTTTAGGGACATTAGCGCATCTTTTGTTATATGGGGAGCCGGAAACAGACAATTTAGATCGGCCTTTAATGTTTTATAGTACGTTGATCCATGACCGTTGTCCAAGAAGACCGTTTTTTGACCGAGGGATTTTTGCTGAAAAATTAGGGGATAAAACCTGTTTATTTAAGCTTGGTTGCCGGGGACCTGTGACGAGGGTGGATTGTCCAACAAGACAATGGAATGGTCATGTGAATTGGCCGATAGGAGACAATACGCCATGCATTGGCTGTGCTCAGTTTGGTTTTCCAGATGCCATGGCGCCATTCATTAGCTATGACACGACAAGGGTGGTGAAGAATGAGTAAGAGAATTGTGATTAATCCGTTGACACGAATTAGTGGTTTTATGGAAATTGATGTGACGATCGACCAGAATCAGGTCGTTGATGCTAAAACAAAAGGAAATTTATTTCGCGGCTTTGAGCAAATGTTAGTAGGGAGAAGTCCGTTCGATGCCGTTTATTTTACTCAGCGAATATGCGGCATTTGCTCTGCAGCTCATTCAATGGCTTCATCCCATGCTTTAGAAGATGCTTTAAACATTGAACCAATGGAACAAGGAAACTATTTGCGAGATATCATCCATTGTTGTGAGTTTTTACAAAACCATATCCGCCATTTTTATCAATATACTGTTCCTGACTTTGTAAAGATTGAACAAAACTCTCTTTTCCAGACCGACCACGACGATTTTCGATTACCTAAAAACATGAATGACCGGATTTCACAGCATTACTTTGATTCCCTCAAGTTCAGTCGTCTAGCTCACCAGATGTTAGCCGTTTTAGGAGGTAAAGCTCCCCATAATCATGGGGTTTTTATTGGAGGGATTACAACTCAGGCAACAGCCGAGAAAGTCGTTCACATTGATTCTATTTTAGTGCGGATCGCCAGATTTATTGATGAAAAAATGATCCCGGACGTATATGATATTGCGCACTTCTATGAAGATTATTTTCGTATGGGTGGAGGGTATGGCAACCTTTTAACCTACGGTGCTTTTAACCATTATAAGGAGTTAGGCACACTCTATGTGGATCCGCTTGTATCCACAATGGGATCTGTTGAAACATTTGATGAAAGTAAAATTCAAGAAAAAATAGATTACGCCTATTTCAAATCAATAACGAACAGCAATCAACCGAATGAAGAAGTAACAGAGCCGGACATGGATAAAGAAAAAGCTTATTCCTGGGTGAAGGCACCAAGATATAAGGGTCTTCCTTTTGAGGTCGGTCCGTTGGCAAGATTAATATTAAGTGGAGCGTATAACAACGGAATCTCCGCTATGGATCGAACCATTGCCAGAGTGTTAGAAACAAAGAAAATCACAGAAATTATGAAAATATTACTTCAGCAACTCATTCCAGGAGTAAATGTGCAAAAAAAATATGAACTTCCAGCATCGTCATCTGGAAGAGGGTTACTGGATACAACGAGAGGGGCATTAGGCCATTGGTTAAAGATTCGAGATAAGAAAATCTCCTTCTATCAAATTATTACTCCTTCTACATGGGATTTTTCAACTAGGGATGATCAAGGCTATAGAGGTACTGCTGAAGAAGCTTTAATCGGTACACCCATTCAAAATCCAGATAAACCGGCAGAGATTGGCAGAATTCTTCGTTCTTTTGATCCGTGTATGTCATGTGCAACTCATGTATATAGTCCAGGAAAACAAGTAAAAACGATAAAGGTGTTTTAATGGAAAAAATAATCGTTTTAGGTATCGGCAATCGATTAATGACGGATGATGGAATCGGTATTTATCTCATTGAGCAACTATCCGAGCTGAATTGTACACCCCATGTATCTTTTCTGATTGGAGAATCCGATATTGATTACTGCATGGATCAAATCATGAAAGCTACATTTGTCATCATTGTGGATGCTGTGTTTTCAGGAAACAAACCAGGAGAGATTACCGTTTATCCACTTGCCGATTTACATGAATATCAAACGTTAGACATATCAGCGCATAACTTTCATTTATTTCAATCATTATATCAACAGAAAGCATCGATAAAGGGTTTTCTCATAGGAGTGGAGCCTCACGAGATAAGTTTCCATATTGGACTAAGTAAAACTTTAAAAGAAAAATGGAAAACGATTTTACAAAATGTATCACAGACCATTGATAGGCTGATTGCAAAGAATTGAGTGTGTTATATAGATCTGTAGATTATAAATTAACAGGCGTGTCGATCAGGAAAAAAAGGCAATCAATTGGGCATAATTCTAAAAAGCCATGTATTTTAGCTCCATTTATGTAGCTCGCTCTTTGTTGCGGCTAGCTCGTTTCCTTCATGCAATCATACTCGATGAAGACAATCCAATGTCCTGCGGAAAGAGCGAATAAACCTTCTGAGAGAGCGAATAAACCTTCCGAGAGAGCGAATAAAGTCTCTGAGAGAGTGAATAAATCCTCCGAGAGAGTGAATAAAGTCTCCGAGAGAGTGAATAAATCCTCTGGGAGAGCAAATAAACCTTCAGAGAGAGTGAATAAATCCTGAGAGAGTGAATAATCCTCTGGGAGAGCAAATAAACCTTCAGAGAGAGTGAATAAATCCTCCAGGAGAGCAAATGGCCCCACGAAAAGAGCGAATAAATTCTCGTGAAAAGCAAACAGTTGAAAAAACGCAGCTTCGCTAAGTAGGCTCGAGACATGCCTGCAGGAAAGCAAGCACGTCGTAGCGGAAATCAAAAGATACTATATTATGTGGGCAAAATTGGATAATCAACGGGCTTGATAAATTAATTTAAATAGAAGAACATTCCCTATTAAAGCATAGTCATATGATGCTTTTGTAGATTTGTGAAGGAAATGAAAAAATAATGTCCTTAGTATGTATCTATATCAATACCATTATTTTGTTAATGCGCCATTGTATAACTATGAAAGATAGCCTGTTTACAGAAATATTCTTAATGATACTATCCAAGATGATTTTAAAGATTATGACCCAGAGAACCATTTAGAGTCCATTTTAATGAGGCTACGAAGCAAAACAAAACCTATTGTACTGCCTTAAGGACAGGGATCGTTTGCAAATTGCTTTAATGAGTTTCAATGTTGCCAAAGATATTGGTTTGGAAATGTATTCTAACGTTGATCAATTCTTACATATTGAACAAGGGTAGGGATTGTTCAAATGGACAAGAGTAATGATAATTTTGACTTTGAAAGAAATATCTATGACGATTTTGCAATAAATACAAAAGCCAGGCACGAAATAATTTAGATAATAGGGTGTAAATGATGTCCTTAATCTCTTCAGAGGTTAAGGATTTTTTCTATAGATAGCCTTAGATCTGGGTACCAGTACTTAGTTTGTATTTCCTATTTTGTATTGGTATAAATAGGTAAAAATAATCTCAATAGTATGTTTTTTACATGGTATAATTGATAAATATTAACATGTAATATACTTCTTTTTAATGGAAGATAGTTACTGAATAGATAGGAAATGATGATGAAATAGTTATAGAGTGGGGGATATAGCGGTTGTTTTAACTAACGCTCAGTGAAACACAAAACGGTATCAAGTTGAACGAAACGCAAAGGAAGGTGAATCGTTATCACAAAGGTACTAGATGTTGCAGGTTTACAGAATGGCATCGAGAAAACACTCAAGTCCTTAAGAAATAAACAAACTGAGATGGCGGAGATTCAAAAAGCGGTACAAGGGATACTGGCGCTGGAAGATGCCTTTAAGGGAAAAAGTGGGGATGCAATACGGGCGTATTATCAAGAAGTACACCTGCCATTTATCTCTTATTACCAAGCTTTTATAGAGGATTATGAGAGTCAACTAAAGGCCATGGACCATGAATTACAAAAGCTAGAATCCGCCAAAAATGGCCGGATCGACGAAGGTTTTTTAACAGAAGACTTAAAAACTAGCTTCCAAAACACAGCCAATCGTACCATCACCGTCACAGATGAAGCTAACCAAACGATTCTTTCCATCCAAGATATTGTGGCTACACCGTCATTAAATGATGCCTCTTTTCTGGAGGAAGTGACGGACGCTCAAAAACAGATTCAGTCTACGGTAGAAAAAGTTCACCAATTTGATTACAATCAAAGTAAAGCCTTAGAAGAATTATCCAATGATGTGTCGAACATGCAAAACTACATAGATGGTATCCAAGCACAGATGAAAAGCGGAAAGCTACAACTTGCCAACTATACCATTGGTACATTAGGCGAGTATCAACTAGATAGCTGGCTGAAGGATGAGGTGGGAAGTACCTGTTCAAGAGTAGAGACAGAAGAAGTGGATCGAATCGAAGAACTGCAAAAGAAACTCACAAAAGCTTCCACACCAGAGGAATATTTAAAAATTGCGAAAGAAATAGGCATTGAAAATCTCGATAATGGTCAAAAACAAATAGTTGCCAGGCTGGAAACCGCGGAGGGTATCCAAAAGGGCCTCCTCCAAGTGGGAAAGGACTTTTTAAAAGGAATCGATGATTTTATAGACGATCCTGGAAAATCAATAGAGGGCACTATCCAAGCCATTAAACATCCGATTGAAACGTACGATTATCTTTCCCAATCCATCGCTGATTCATTTGAACGGGATGTAATCAATGGAGATGCCGAGTCGCGTGCCAAGTGGATCTCCTATGCATTAGGAAACGTCGTATTATCCGCAGTGGGCACCAAAGGATTAGGGGCTGTATCAAAAACAGTCAAAGCCACTACCAAAGTAGGCGTCCACAAGGTAAAAGGCGCAGCCCAAAAAATCCCGACACTCAACCTGTATCCCTATGCGCCTCAATATCAATTAGCCAGTGTGAATGCAGGTACTGTGCCTTATAATACGGTAAATAGTGTTGGCTTGAGAGATCAGTTGATTTCTATGGAGAAGGTGCATTCGAAGGGTAATGGTACTAAGGATACGAGTAAAGGTAATATAGTCAAAGAAGTTAAAGAAATTGATTTTGGAAAGCATATAATAAAAGGTGAAAATGGTAAGAAACAACTACTTCCAAATACTAAGTATGCAACCAATGATAACTATAGATATACTACCGATGAACTTGGACGTATTGTAAATGTAGATGCCCCCGAACTTGTATTGAAAAAGGCTAATAGAAATAAATATGCTCAGGCAAATGTAGGGGGAAAAGACAGATTACCAGATGATGATGGCGGACATTTAATAGGAGCACAATTTAATGGTCCGCCTGATATTGATAATCTTGTACCACAAAATAGTCAAATTAATAGGATGGGTGGAGTTTGGTATGAAATGGAGACTGAGTGGGCCAGTGCATTGAAAGAGGTACCGCCCAAGAAAGTCTCTGTTAGTATTGAACCGATCTACTCTAATAATTCAATGAGACCGGATTTCTTTATGGTCGAATATGAAATTGAAGGCCAATTTCCAGTGATTCGCGAGATCGCAAATAAATCAGGAGGCTGATATTGATGAGTTTTGAAACAGAATTAAACGAGTTATATAAAGAAATTGCACAACAGGTTAATGATATGATTCCAACTGAATGGGATAATTTCTGTTTTAATGGTGAAGTTAAGGAGGGAGAAGGAGGAGTTTTCTTCTTTTTTAAGCCCAAAGGTGAGGAACAATACATTTTTTCACATTATATTCCAAAATTATATAGTGTAGATAAGAGGGCTTATAATAAAGAACTACATAAATTATTTCAACTAACTGTTGAACTCAAAAAAGTTTTTACTGATAATGACCAAGATCCTTGGTTTTCAGTTACATTAATTTTAAATGATACAGGTAATTTAAACGTACATTTTGATTATACAAATTGGGATGAAAGTGAATTTGGTCCAACAGATAGAATTAAGTATTTTGAATATAAATATATAAGTCAAAACAAAGAACAGCTAGATTTAGATTTAATAGAGAGAATGAAGGAATTTGAAGAAAAGTAAACAAATCAAAACCACCAGTTATACTGGTAGTTTTGAGAAAGTGTAATTTTTGTAGTTATATTAGATGAATCAATTTCGTGAATTGTTTTTCACATAAAAAATACGAATTTTAAAATTGGGGTACCAAGAATTCGAATGATTCTGAAAATAAGCTACAAATAAAGTCTTTAATCTCTACAAAGATTGAAGACTTTTTAAATCCGAATTATTTTTAATTAGATTCATTATCATTTAAACGAGTTGTCACCAACGGGGATGCCAATTCACGAGCGAGATGGATATCCTACGCATTAGGAACCGTCGTATTATCCGCAGTAAGCGCTGTAACGAAGACGGGAATGACCACAGCCAAAGCCACTACCAAAGTAGGCGTCCACAAGGTAAAGGGTGCAGCCCAAAAAATCCCGACACTAAAACTCAAGTGACAGGCACACACACAATTCATCACAATTTACCTTTAGATGATGGTGGTACAAATGATTTCGCTAATTTAGTATTGATAAAGAATGACCCTTATCATAAAGCGGTTACCAATGAACAAAACTCTCAAACAAGAGGATTAGTCCCTAAACAAAGTAAAACGATAAATTGGCCGATGTTTGAGGATGATATTTACCCATCAAAACCTTTTAAAAGGAGGGAATAGTAGATATGCCCCAGTGGAAAGACTTGTTAATAGAAATAGAAAAAATTGAAAAAAAATATGGAAGTTCACTCAGAAATCCTGCATCATATACAGAAATCAAAAAAATGAATCATAATATTCAGCGGAAATTAGGAAACATTGTGTTACCTGAGTCATATATCGAATTTCTAAGGAGAATAAATGGGTTAGACTTCAACGGATTGGTAATCTACGGCGTTGATGAAGTTCTACTTGATAAGGAAGTAGACGAAGATATCCATGGATTTATTGAGACAAACGAGCTTTGGCATGAAAATGATTGGCAAAAGCGGTATATATTTTTTGGAGACTCTGATACAGCATGGTATGGTTATGATCTAAAAGAGAGTATATATGTAGAACTCGACAAACTCTCAGGAACTTTAATTCAATCATTTGAAAGTTTTGATTCTATGTTGATTGATGCACTTGAAACAATTCTTTTGTAATGAAGATCCTTAGATAAATCTTTTTTATGGTTGTTAAAAAGCTCAAGTGACAGGCACCCACACAATAAGCACAGATGAAAAGCGGAAAGCTGCAACTAGCAAACTATACCATTGGCACATTAAGCAAGTATCAACTAGATAGCTGGCTGAAGGATGAGGTGGGAAGCACCTGTTCAAGAGTAGAGACAGAAAAAGTGGATCGCATCGAAGAACTGCAAAAGAAACTCGCAAAAGCTTCCACACCAAGTGAGTATTTAAAAATCGCGAAAGAAATAGGCATCGAAAATCTCGATGATGACCAAAAACAAATCGTCACTATGCTGGAAACCGCGGAGGGCATCTCAAAGGGTCTCCTTAAAGCGGGAAAAGACTTTGTAAAAGGCATATTTGACTTCGTCACTCATCCCGTAAAAACAATAGAAAGTACAATGGATGCCATTGCTCATCCCATCGAAACGTACGATTATCTTTCGAAATCCATTACTGATTCTTTTCAGCGGGATGTCATCAATGGGGATGCCAAGTCACGTGCGGAATGGATCTCCTACGCATTAGGAACCCTCGGATTATCTGTAGTGGGCACCAAAGGATTAGGCGTTGTAACGAAGACAGGAATGACCACAGTCAAAGCCACTGCCAAAGTAGGCGTCAGCAAAGTAAAAGGCGCAGCCCAAAAAATCCCGACACTCAACCTGTATCCTTATGCGCCCCAACATCAATTAGCCGGTGTGAACGCAGGTATTGTGCCTTATAATACGGTGAATAGTGTTGGGTTGAGAGATCAGTTGATTTCTATGGCGAAGGTGGAGGTAAGAGGCACTGGTAAGGGTAAGGATACTTTGAAGGTAAAATTTGCAAAGGAACAGCTTGCTACTAAGCCGCTATATGCGCCTGTTCCAGAGAAGTGGATAAAAAAGGGTGGGACTATGAAGATAGATGAAGATGGAACTTGGGTATATACAAATAAGAAGGGACAGACTGTAAGGTATCCTGATGGTTATCCAGACTTTGCCGAATATTCACATCCAACTATTAAGCCTGTAGAAATTGAAATTGCAAGTCCTACAAATCGTCCTTTAGATTATAAAAACGCAAATATAAAGGCGAGATTGAATAAAGATTCTGATCCACCAGTTGCTTCTTTAAATGAAGCGCCTGAAGGGTATACTTGGCATCATCATCAAGATGGAAAAACAATGATTCTTGTTGATAAAAAGGTCCATAGAGAATTTACTCATGCAGGTGGAGTTAGTATTGTTAATGGAAAATAATTAGGAGGATATATATGGCGAAAATCTTTGGTTCACATGATAATCTTTCGTTAGAACAAATAGAAAAATTTGAAATTGAAAATAATGTTAAACTAACAGAACTATATAAGAGCTTTTTACTAAAATGGAATGGGGGAAAAGTAATACCCAATTTATTTATGATATCTAATGAACAAGGACCAAGTGTCTTGAATGTTTTTTATGGTATTGGCGATATGTATGATAATTTGACAGATTTTATAGATATAATGGATGAAAGATTACCATTAGGATTTATTCCAATTGGAGATGACCCATCAGGAAATGTTGTATGTTTAGGAACAAAGGATCCTTATTATGATAAGATTTATTTTTGGAATCATGAGCAAGAAACAGAAGAACCCGATGATATGAGTAATATGCATTTTTTAGCAAATAATATTGATGAATTCTTGGATAATTTATATGAAGACACTGAAGAATAAAAAGAAATATTAGCAATGGATTACATTTATATAGCTGACTATAAAGAGGCTGGAGCAGAACAAAATTAGCCCTACCCAAAACCAAATAATTGAACTTAATAAAATCAATTTCATAAAGCGTCTTTTTTTGAGAAAATACGATTATTCGATAATGGACATCGTTTAAAATGGTGTGAAATGGAGGACGACGATTCCTCGAAAATGCATGCGCATTTCCTTCGTGCGGTGTTAGTTCAAGGAGGCTTATTCAAAGTCCTGCGGGAAAAGCTTGAGCTGAAAGCCCCGCAGGAACAATTTAAGGGACAAAGCCTAAGTTCGCCACGTCCTGTGGCAATGGCTTCGGGGCCAACATCGTGTCGACCCGAGGAGATTGAAGCCAAGCCCGCGGAAAGCGCCGTCTGGAACAGAACATAAAACTGAATGTTACGAAAAAATATATATTAAATGTTCATGCTTTTTGTACAAATTCTTCATTATTGAAATAGATTCAATAGAATAATAATAAAAAGAAAATCCGAACAAATGTGAAATTTTAAATAGAATTTCACATTATTGTTCGGATCTTTTATTAGCTAAAATACTTTTGTCCCAACCTCTTTTTGTGAGCAATTGATACTATGGACGACATAAGAAATGCTTAATTCATGATGGTTGTATCATCGAAGCATTATGTTTTAATACTTGCAAAACATGAAAAGTGTGATAAACCGGACGAAAAGATATTTTTGCATGGTAGAGAGACTTGTATCCCTATGCACCCCAACACCAATTAGCGGGTGTGAATACAGGTGTTAGGCCTTATAATACAGTGAATAGTGTTGGCTTGAGAGACCAGTTGATTTCTATGGTGAAGATGGAAAGAAAGGGTAAGGGGAAAAAAGCAGATGCCACTCCTTCTCGATAACATCCATTACGCAAAAAATAAGAACCATTGTTGATAAAATTGAGTTACCATACCAAATCATATCGAAAGAAGGGTCTCTATGTTAACCAATATTCATTGTATAGTTGCCTAACATTTTTGCCTAAAATGATCGCAAGCATTCATCTTGAAATTTTATATGTTAGATTATCTAACATACTAATGGTCTCATCATTTCTATTATGTTATAGTAGTTGAAAGTAAATGATTTTACAGAAAACTTTTTTCTCCGTTTTGCAATTGAAGCATAGCTGAAAGGAATTCTATCAACATGGATAATTCGTTTTGTTTGGAGGATGTCACCATCTTAACAGATGAACAATGCGGGATCTTATATGATATGTTCAACAATCTTCCACTAATTGCCGATCTCACTCAAGCAGATATTTTCATAGATTGTCTGTTAAATAATCAGGATGCTGCTATTGTGGTGGCTGAAGCAAAACCCTGCACCACACAATCATTATATAAAAATTCTGTAGTCGGTCAAATTGCATATGAAGATTCTGAACCGGGTGTTTTGTTTAGTTTAAAAACAGGAAAACCCGTCATTGGCTCGAAAGGCATATCTCAGGAAAATGTTGTTATGCAACAGGATATTGTCCCGATTAAGGATAGCTTTCATCAAACGATTGCTGTCTTAATAAAAGAGCGAGATATTTCACAAGAAATTTTAAACGAGCAAAAAGTGAAGACTTTAATGAATAGTAAGGATAATAAAGAAAAAGATGACGTATTCCAATCAGTGATTGTTCAAGAGATACATCATCGCGTGAAAAATAACCTGCAGATCATTACAAGTTTACTGCGACTGCAAAAAAGACGATGTTCTTCTTCAAGTGAAGCCGTTGAAGTATTACGTGATAGTATATCCCGAATTTCAAGTATGGCAATTGTCCATGATTATCTGGCACAGCATGGTATTGAAAAAGTAGATACGAAGTTTGTAATGGAGCAAATTTCAGCACTATTAATTTCCTTATCGAATAACCAGGAAAAAAAGTTTAATGTTTCTGTTCAAGGGGAATCCTTATTTTTACCGTCGGATATTACGACCTCCGTTGTCCTTGTTGTGAATGAATTGGTTCAAAACTGCATCAAGCATGCATTCCCTGACCAGCAGGAAGGAAAGATTGAAATCAATGTGAATTCTCGAAAACAAATGGCATACATTACCGTTAAAGATAATGGGCAAGGTTTAAAAGAGAAAAGGTCTGACCTAAAGACATCATCTCTGGGTTTGCAATTAGTTGAAATGCTGGTTGAGGAAAAATTACAAGGAGATTTATCGTTTTTTTACTCCAAACGGGGAACAAAAGTTTCTTTAACATTTCCAATTTCCGATAAGGTGATGTAATGATGTCAGAAAAAATCATGATTGTCGATGATGAGCCGATTACCAGAATGGATATTAGAGAAATATTAGAAGGAAGTGGATATGATGTTGTAGGAGAAGGACGAAATAGCGAAGAAGCGATTGAAAAAGCTTACTATCTGAAACCAGATTTAATTATCATGGACGTAAAGATGCCAAAAGTTAATGGGATTAAGACTTCGTCCGTGATTAGAGGTTTTTCAGATTGTGCTATTTTGCTGTTAACTGCCTACAGTCATCATGAGTTGATTGAACAAGCGAAAGATGCAGAGATTAATGGATATCTCGTTAAACCGGTAAGTGAACGCGAGTTGTTGCCGGCAGTTGAAATGACCCTAAGTGAACGATCCCGCTTTAAAGCCCTTCAAAAAGAAATATATAGGTTAAACCAAAAAATGGAGGAACGGAAGATTATCGAAAGAGCGAAAGGAATTTTGATGCAGCAGTTATCCTGTTCGGAGTATGATGCATACAGAAGTATGCAAAAGCATAGCATGGCTACTCATATTCCTTTAGCGAAACTTGCGGAGCAGATAATAATAGATTACAAAAGTAAATAATGATATAGCAATGGCGCTTTGAACACTCTGTTAGATGTGTGAGGACTCAAAGCGTCTTTTTGTTTGTCCTATGTTTGAAAATTCCATAAGGAAGGGAGAGGGGAGAACATGCCTGAAAATTGGATAACTAGTATTGGACTCGATATCGGCACAAGCACGACAAAGTTCATTGCTAGTCAATTACTTATAAGTGAAAGCGGTAATGGATTTAGTCTTCCAAGCTGTCAAATCGTGGATCGTCGGGTCACATATTCTAGTCCAATCTATACGACTCCTTTAATAAATGATTACAAAATTGATATGGATAAAATTACATGCATATTGGAAAGAGAATATGGGAACTCACAAATAAGAATGGAAAACGTCAAAGCCGGTGCCATTATTATAACGGGTGAAGCTGCTCAAAAAGAAAATGCACAGTCTATTATCCACTATCTAGCGGATAGAGCTGGTGATTTTGTGGTTGCCACAGCTGGCGCTGATTTAGAAGGGATATTGGCAGGCAAAGGATCAGGAGCTCTAAGGCGATCTACTCAGGTTGAGGGGATCATTGCAAATATCGATATTGGTGGCGGTACTGCTAATGTGGCGTTGTTTCAGAATGGAAGAGCCATACAAACTATTACTTTCAACGTTGGCGGTAGACTTATCAGACTTACTGAAAATGGAAAAATTGTATACATTTCAGATGCCATACAATTATGGCTTAAGAAGAATGATTTTTATTTGGAACTTGGAGACACTCTCACCTTTCCTCAAGTACAGGAAATCTGTAACAAGATGAGTGACAGCATGTTTTCTTTTCTGAGTGGTTGTCCTCAGTATTCGGCAGAATTACTATTACTAGATTCGCAGCCAACTGAGATTTTTCCAATCGACGAAGTGATTATTTCGGGTGGAATCGGGCAAATGATGAGAAACGGTCCTCCTGCCACCATCAGGAATGTGACCAAATACGGGGACATTGGGCCACAATTGGCTCACTCCTTAAATGAGTCGATCCACGCCTATTCATTCATTTTCACACAAGCTCAAGAGACCACTAAAGCAACAGTTATTGGTGCGGGAATGCAAAATACAGAAGTGAGTGGAGCAACCATTTATGTTAATGAAGCATTATTACCAATCAAAAATATTCCGATTTGTACGATTCCAGTAGTGGAAAAAAATCATCAGTGGGAACCGGAGAGCTTTCAGATAAGATTAGGGGATTTATTGGAACAGGCAGGTAAAATCTATCATGCTAAAGAGAATGAACCGCCCATTGCATTAGCTTTATCTAATATTCCTAATTGTACGTATCAAATCTTGCAAGAACTGTCAGCTTCAATCCTAGAACAATTTCGGAACAACTTTCCTTCTTCTCATTGTTTGGTCATTCTCTGTGATTCAGATATTGCAAAAGCACTTGGCCAAGCGATTGCTAGAAGATGTCACGGCACATTAGATATTTTGTGTATCGATCAGATTGATTTTACTTATGGCGATTATATTGATCTCGGTCTTCCGGTTGCCGGAGAATCCATCTCGATATCGGTCAAAACATTGGCTTTCTAAAAAATAAAGAGGTGATAAAGATGTATAAAAAGATAACTTTATTAGGGAACATCTATCAATTTCATAGTTTAAAAGAAATCATGGCAAAAGCGAATGAAGAACGATCTGGTGATATCCTAGCAGGTATTAGTGCTGAGAATATGAAGGAACGCATGGCTGCAAAAACTATTTTGGCAGATTTGCCTTTGAGTGATTTTCGAAATTATCCGTTGCTGTCACCTGAGGAAGATGAAGTAAGTAGGGTGATTGAGGAGGGGATGGATACTGAAGTTTACAAGAAAATTAAGAACTGGACCGTCGCTGAACTGCGTGAATATATCTTGGATGAAAGTCATGAAAGTAATGATTTGTTAACCATCGGAAGAGGTTTGACAAGTGAAATGATCGCTGCCGTGGCAAAGCTGATGTCTAATCTTGATCTAATCCAGGCGGCTTCTAAGATTGAGGTTATAACCCATTGTAATACCGAAGTCGGTCATAAAGGGGTGCTAGCGGCGAGAGCACAGCCTAATCATCCTTCTGACAATTTATTAGGCATGAGGGCATCCTTATATGAAGCATTAAGCTATGGAGCCGGTGATGCAGTCATTGGTATTAATCCTGTCATAGATACAACGAATAATATCTATGGACTTTTATGTGAAACAAAAGAAGTGATGGAGCAGTTTGCGATTCCAACGCAAAATTGTGTCCTTTCACATGTGACAAGCCAGATGAGAGCGATCGAAAAGGGAGCCCCTGCTGATCTCATTTTTCAAAGTTTGGCGGGTACCCAGGCGGGGAACGAATCATTTGGAATTTCAGTTTCTATGCTGGAAGAAGCCTCAGCCCTCATTTTTGAAAAAGGGACGGCTAAAGGATCAAATCGCTGGTATTTTGAAACAGGGCAAGGCTCAGAGCTTTCTGCTAATGCCCATTTTGATATTGATCAGGTTACACTTGAGGCCAGATGTTATGGTCTTGCCAAAAAATTTCAGCCGTTTTTACTAAATACGGTTGTAGGGTTTATTGGTCCAGAGTATTTGTATGACAGTAAGCAGGTCACTCGTGCTGGTTTAGAGGATCATTTTATGGGAAAAATGCATGGTCTGCCTATGGGAGTGGATGTTTGTTATACCAATCATATGAAAGCCGACCAAAATGATATGGAAAATTTAAGTACGCTGCTTGCCACTGCTGGAGTCAATTACGTAATAGGGGTTCCGATGGCTGATGATTGCATGCTGAATTATCAATCGCTGAGTTATCACGATATCGCTACATTGCGCAGTGTTTTTCGATTAAGGCCTGTGGCTGAATTTGAAAAATGGATGGAAAAATACGGGATACTCGAAGATGGTAAATTGGGTCTGGCTGCTGGTGATCCAACACTGTTTATGAACAGAGCATAGGAAGAGAGGGATGAAAGATGAATAAGGATTCGCTTTTAGCTTTAAAAAAGTCTACACCTGCACGGATTGGAGTAGGCAGAACGGGAACAAGACCACTAACGAAGGACTTTTTATTATTGCGAATTGACCATGCGGCAGCCGTTGATACGGTATATGGTGAAGTATCAGCCAAATTACTTGATCAATTTAATTTGTTTACAGTTGATACGTGTTTTGAAACAAAAGAGCGTTATCTGACACGCCCTGATTTAGGAAGGATTTTTGCAGAAGACGCACAAGCACTTATACTAGAAAAATGTGTGAAAAGGCCGGTGGTCCAGATCGTCATTTCAGATGGTTTAAGTTCCAATGCGATTGAAGAAAATTTACGTGATGTATATCCCACGTTGTTAGACTCTCTTGAATCTTACAATCTAACAACAGGAACACCTTTTTTTGTTAGAGGAGGGAGAGTCGCTTGTATGGATGTAATTGGAGAATTGCTTGAGCCAGAAGCTTTTATTCTATTGATTGGGGAGCGTCCGGGCCTTGTTTGTGCGCATTCTCTTAGTGCCTATATGTGTTATAGACCAAGAGTAGGAACAAAGGAATCCGATCGAATGGTCATTTCGAATATTCATCAAAGGGGTACCACACCGATAGAGGCTGCTGCACACATGGGTACGATGATTCACAAAATGCTAGAACAAAAGACAAGCGGTGTTAGTTTGGTTATTTAAAGAGGAGCATCTAAAAAATTTTTTAAAATCATAAAAAAACGGGGCAAATCGTTGATATATCGACATTTATAGAGGGAGTGAAAAAAATGGAAAAAAGACAAGAGTTGAAAAAGTTTTTGAAACCTGTTCATCTATGGGCAATTGCAGTTGGAATGGTCATTTCAGGGCAATATTTTGGTTGGAACTATGGATTTAAAGAAGGAGGAATTCTTGGACTTGCGGTCGCTGCACTGATTGTCACGGTTTTTTATACAACCTTTATTTTCAGTTTTGCAGAGCTTACCACTTCGATTCCGCATGCAGGTGGACCTTCTGCATATGCCAAAAGAGCGATGGGGCCTTTCGCTGGATTCATGGCAGGGGTTTCCTGTTTAATAGAGTTTGTGTTTGCTCCTCCTGCCATCGCAGTATCAACTGGGGCGTATCTTCATTTCCTAATACCAGCAATCAACCCGGTTTATGCGACGATCGGTGTTTTCATCCTATTCATATTAATCAATTTAATTGGTGTAAAAGAAGCGGCGATTATTGAATTGATCGCAACTATTGCAGCCTTGGTCGGGTTGGCAATCTTTTATGTGGCAGGCCTGCCGCATATTGAAATAAGCAACATCATTAATGAGAACTCATTTTCTAATGGGGGTACAGGAATATTAGCGGCTATTCCTTTTGCGATTTGGTTCTATTTAGCTATTGAAGGTGGAGCGATGTCAGCTGAAGAAGTAAAAAATCCTAAAAAAGATATTCCAAAGGGCTTTATTAGCGCCATTTTGACATTAGCGGTTGGAACATTTTTCACCCTGTTTGTAACTGCAGGTTTAGGTGGTGGATTAGGGGAACTGGCCGATTATCCATTGCCACAGGCGCTAGAAAGCGTTTATGGTGAAGGAAGCTTCATTCCAACGATTGTAGCCATTATAGGTTTGTTTGGTGTTATTGCAAGTTTGCATGGAATTATTATTGGGTATTCACGTCAAACCTTTGCATTAGCACGTGAAGGATATTTGCCTCGTTTTTTATCAAGACTTAACAGTAGAGGTGTCCCTGCTTGGGGGCTAATCTTCCCTGGTGCTATTGGCGTTATTTGTGCCGGCTCTGCGACTTTTGCTAATGCCCTTATTATATTAGCTGTTTTTGGAGCAGTCGTTATGTATTGTATCAGCATGGTATCCTTGTTTATTCTGAGAATAAAGGAACCTGATCTGGAACGCCCTTTTAAAGTTATGTATCCGATTGTACCAGGAATTGCCTTGATACTAGGAATTGTTTGTTTATATAGTATCATTAAATATAGTATATTAACGACTTCTCTTGGGGTGTTTGGCAACGAAGTTCCATTACTTTACGTAATCAGTTTTATCTTCATTGTCTCAATTTTATATTATGTCTTATATGGAGCAAAAAGGGTTCGAATCATTTCGGATAAGAATGAAGAAATTTTGCGTTACAATGAAACTTCGAAAGTTGCTAAAGATTGATAGAAAGAATATAGAGATGGAAGAAAATCAATAAATAATAGTAGAGTGAGGAATAAAGAAGGCAAAGCTACATATGTCTTGATGATCGCCCCACCAATAAAAAGCTGTGACAAATCGCTGTTGAAGACAATTTTAGAACAGCGCGTCTAAAGCCGTATTGTTTATGTATCTTGTGACCTATTTACACTGGCTCGGGACTTGAAAGTTTAGAAGGTGGTGGGTATAAGACAAAGAAATGCAGGTTTCCGAGAGACTTTTAGTAGAACTTTACTATGTTGGTACAGAAGTATGCTCAATGTGGGCTTGTGAGTGATTAAGATTTTTCGCTAGGTGTTTGAAACGTAAACAGTTGCGTTTTCGAACATCTGGCGTTTTTTTATTTTTGAGTTAGATTGATTTAAGGAACAATAGCGATGCTATCCACGGGAAATAACGTTCAATCCATGGGAAATGCTATCCAATCCACGAAACTCACATCTCTATCCACGGTATTCTCCGTCCAATCCACGCAAAAATGAATTGTATCCACGAATTCGAATTTTTAAGTCCTAATATAAGTTTAGCTCGAACACGAAACTCACTATAGGTGGAATTCATACTATATCCATCCACCCAACTTAAACCGTAGTATGTGTGAAAAGCTATCGAATAGATCAGCATAGCCATGTAGAAGAAAAGCGCTTTTTATAGTAAGTTTGAATATAGATGATATGATGGGAATAATAAGAAATTAATTATTGAAACAAGTTCATATCATCGGTATGTAGGCAATTTTGAAAGTTATAAGGAGTGAAGCGTATTCTTAAGCTGTTGCATTATTAGAAAATACTAATAGATCCATACAATAAAAAATTTTTAAAAAGTTATTAAAAATGGGCAAAATGTTGATATATCAGTATTTATAGAGGAGAGTGATCATTTTGTTTCGCATCAATTATATTGAACCTATTATTATGATAGCAACATTATGTCGTTGGTTTATATTGGCGGTCATAACAGGTTCAGTTGTTGGATGTGGTACGACCTTATTTTTAAAGGGGTTATATAGTATTCTTGGACAAACGGCTTCAATTCCTCTGTGGGTACAGATGGTCATTTTACCTCTCGGAGGATTGTTAAATGGCTTGATGCTTTTTTATGCGTATCGTCATGTCAAGTCAGGAAATAAAGATTCAGTAGTTGCCGCAGTGCATGAGCAAGAAGGAAAATTACCGATGAAGACAATGCCCATTAAACCGATAGCGGCTATTATTACACTAGCATCTGGTGGGTCTGCTGGGAAAGAGGGACCATGTTCACACATAGGGGGCTCGCTCGCTTCATGGATAGGGCATATTTTGAAACTTGAGCCAAATCTCCAAAAAAGAATGGTTGCATGTGGAGTGAGTGCAGGTTTTGCCAGTGTGTTTGGGACGCCCATTGCGGGAGCTATTTATGGTATTGAAATTTTAACGATCGGACGTTTACGGTATGACATCATTTTTCCAGCAATTATTTCAAGTATTGCATCTTTTGAGATTAGTAAATGGTGGGGAATGACTTATCGCTATTTTCCCATCCAAGTACCGCCCCATTTTTCTGAAACGTTGTTTTTAAAGGTTATTGTCATTGGTATTCTGTGTGGCTTGTTAGCGTGGTTGTTTATTGAAGTATTTGAAAAAACAACGACTATTTTTCATCTTCTCCAAGAAAGGTTCGGAATATGGCCTCCTTTTATGCCCTTTATTGGAGGCATTATAATCGCTCTTCTTATTTTTGGCATTCCAACGTTAACCAGCTATTTAGGTTTGAGTCTTCCAATAATGGAGGGAGCTCTTGACGGAAAATCAATCCCTTATTCAAGTATATTTTGGAAAATATTATTAGTATCTATTACATTAGGTTCGGGATTTTATGGAGGAATTGTTACTCCTCAATTTGTTATTGGAGCTCTTTCAGGCAATATGTTTGCCAATTTATTAGGTGTAGATCCGGCGTTTGGAGCAGCAATTGGCATGGTAGCTGTGGTAGCCTCTGCATCGAATACACCATTATCTGCAGTTTTCATGGGCTATGAGCTATTTAGTGGTAACATAGGAATTTATGTAGTAGGTGCTTGTATCACCGCTTATATTGTTATAGGGCATAGAAGTGTATATCCTGATCAATTAGTTGCGTTCTCAAAATCTCTTTGGATGCATATTACGCCAGGTATTCCATTACAAAATGAAAAAATTCATGTTTCATATGGATTGCTGAGAAAGATGGAACATGTAAAAAGAAAATGGAAAAGTTAAGTAAAGTAACAAGTTGCATAAACAGATGAAATGTTAAATGAATATCATTTTGGTGAAATGATGCCAGCTTATCAAATATTGAATGAAATCGAATTGGGAAGACTTCAATTGTATGGTTGACCTCAATTTAATAATTTTAAAAACATAATAAATTCTAGTGTTAATTAACTTATAAAAATTATCAATCGTGTTGATTATCCAATTTTCCCCACAAAATATAGTGTATTCGCTGATTTCCGCTACGGCTTGCTCGCTTTCCTGCGGGCGAACGCTGAGCCTCCTCGCTTCGCTGCGGGGTCTCATCTATTCGCTTTTCCCGAGGGAGTAGAGCAAGCCTCCGCTCCAATCTATATAGATGGAGATAAAATACATGTTTTTATAGAATTATGCTAAATTTGTCACCTATTTTTTCCTAATCAACACGCCTGAAAAATTATGCATTCATACACGACTTTGTTACAATATATAGAAATAATCCCCAGGTAAACAAAATGAGGTGAAGAGAGTGTTTGAAACCATTAATCAAAAGAAAGCGCAATTAGATGCTTCTCGTCCATTGTCTCAATATACACTGAAAAGTCTTAGAGAAAAGCTATTTCTAGAGTGGACGTACAATTCTAATGCAATCGAAGGAAATACACTCACAATGAACGAAACAAAAGTGGTTCTAGAGGGGATAACGGTTGGCGGTAAAACATTGAGAGAGCATTTGGAGGTCATTAATCATCGTGACGCCATTCGTTATGTTGAAGAAATTGTTCAAAAGAACGAGGTGCTCTCTGAATGGCAAATAAAAAATATACATCGTTTGGTATTAAAAGGAATTGATGATGAATACGCTGGAATTTATCGTAAAGCGCAAGTTTTCATAGCAGGTGCCAAACATACACCACCACCTCATTTTCTGATTCAAGAAAAAATGGAAGATTTGTTGAATTGGTACCATCATAGAGGAATACATTTACACCCAGTTGAACGTGGAGCTATGTTACATGCTATTTTTGTTGGAATCCATCCATTTATCGATGGAAACGGGCGGACTTCCAGGCTTTTACTTAATTTAGAATTAATGAAGAATGGGTTTCCTCCAGTAATTATTAAAGTAGAAAATCGATTAGCCTATTACGAAGCACTTGATAAAGCACATACAACAGAAAATTATAGCGATTTTATCTTACTAGTTGAACAGGTAGTCGAAGAATCTCTTGACTTATATTTAAATGCAATTTGTTGAGTAAAAGATCTAAACTATGGGGAAAAGTAACAACTACCAACCATCGAGATAAATTAAGTCACAAACAGATATCATTTTGATGAAATGATGATATCTTATCAAATATTGAATGAAATCGAATTGGGAAAACTTAAATTGTATGGGTGCCTGGTACTTATCTTCATACGGTTGACTGGCACTTATGTTCATATGCCAGACAGAGCAATCATTGATGAATTTTACGAAAGTTTTCATATCAAACTTACCGTGATGAAGAATGGTGAGCATTGTTTCATACACTAGAACAACTACAGATCTTGGTTAAATCAGAGAACAGCTACTTGGAAGGAGAATAAAACATGGCTTTTGATTTTAAGAAGGAATATAAAGAATTTTATATGCCGAAGAGCAAGCCGGAGATTGTGACAGTTCCAAAGGCGAACTATATCGCTGTTCGCGGGAAAGGCAATCCGAACGAAGAAGGCGGTACTTACCAACAGGCAATCAGTATGCTATATGCAGTCGCATACACATTAAAAATGAGCTACAAAAGTGATTACAAAATCGAAGGATTTTTCGAATATGTGGTGCCTCCGTTAGAAGGTTTCTGGTGGCAGGATGATGTGGCAGGTGTGGATTACGCTGATAAATCTACTTTCAACTGGATTTCTGTGATTCGTCTTCCGGATTTTGTTGCGAAGAAAGATTTTGAATGGGCTGTGGAAACTGCATCCAAGAAAAAAAAGATGGACTGTTCATCTGCGGAATACCTTACGTTAGAGGAAGGGCTTTGTGTGCAGATGATGCATATAGGGGCTTTTGATGATGAACCAGCATCAGTTGTATTAATGGATGCATATCTTGCTGAAAACGAATATGTGAATGATATGACAGACAAGCGCCTGCATCATGAAATCTATATGTCTGATATCAGAAAAGTTGTTCCGGAGAAATGGAAAACAGTAATCCGTCATCCGATTAAGGAGAAGTAGATGAATTTTGGATTTTCTTATATGGGATTAATTTTTCTGACCATGTTGATGGTACCCAATATTGTATGGACAAAAAATCGGCCCAAGGATTATGAAAAATATGTATCTCATGAAAACAAGGTGCTGCTCGTATTTGAGAGAATCGGGGAAGTACTCGTTACCTGTGTTGCACTAATATTTTCGGATTTTAATATCAGAACAGGGTCTGTGTGGATATTGTGGTTAGTAGCAGCTATGATACTGATGTTACTGTATGAAATATATTGGATAAGATATTTCAAAAGCGAAAAGACAATGAAAGACTTTTACAGCAGCCTGTTTGGAATTCCTGTAGCAGGCGCAACACTTCCGGTATGTGCCTTTTTCTTACTTGGAGTGTATGGGAAGAACCTATGGATGCTTATTGCTGTTATTATTCTAGGAATCGGACATATAGGAATTCATCTGAATCACAGAAAAGAAATAACAGAGGTATAGCTATGGAGTTGCCTGATAATGCAGTGATACTTGCGTCAGAACTATTGCAAGGTGTAGAAGTGATGCTAGAGAATCACAGATTTGAATGACTCGAACACGTTCTCTGGTTTGTTTGATCATACCGATTTAACTAGAGTGAAGATCGCATCATAGCTAGAAGATAAGCTTATGAGGATTAGGCATATTGGCAAGTGGTTTTTATGTGCAATGGAAATACAATATGTAATTGTCAAGCATTATATTTTCATTTTGTTATAGATCTATAATTGGATGTATCAAATAAGAAATATAAATCCATTTATTCCTGAGTCATTTCTTCTATTAATAAGTAAATAAAATCCATATTTAAGGCTGAACCAATCTTGGTTCGGCTATTTTTTTATGGTGAATTCAAGACAAACTGGAAATAATAAAGTGAAACTCCATCAGTGGGAGTTTTCTTCATCCTCCCACTGGAATAGAGGAACTCAGGTTAAAAGCGCCACGTCCTGTGGCAACACTTGAGTGACCAACGTCTTGTTGGCCCGAACCAATCGGACTTTTACGGGCAGTTGTTCCTCCATCTATCTTTGTCGTTTCTCTCTATATCTTGAGATGGGGGTCTTACTGCCCGTTAAAGCGGGATAAAATGCTACGAATTTTAACATAAGTGTTACAGATCATTGATAGACGCACCTTCATTTCTGCTTGATAATAAAATTAGGAGGTTGGAAAAGTATGATAAGTATGAATTTAAAAAACTTACGAATGCGCCATCAACTAACGCAAGAGGAAGTGGCTGAACGTATAAATGTATCTCGCCAAGTTATTGCGAAATGGGAGAAAGGGGAGTCTACTCCTGATATTCAGTATTGTGTCCAACTGGCAAGCCTATATCATGTTACTTTGGATGATCTAGTGAATTTTAAGGATGATGTAAGTGAATTAGGTATTCCACCGAAAGGCAAACATTTTTTTGGCGTTGCGACGTTAGGGGAACGAGGACAAATTGTTATTTCAAAAAAAGCAAGGGAAGTATTTGAATTAAGTGCTGGTGATAAGTTGATCATTGTTGGTGATGATGAACGAGGAATAGCTCTTGTTCCAGAAAAGATGATGAGCGCTTTTTTCAATTTAGTTAAAACGACTTTAGACAAGGGGAATGAACATGACGATAGCCATTGAAGTCCAATCGTTAACCAAAAAATATGATAAAAAAACTGTTGTAGACAACGTTACTTTTTCGATCAATGCAGGCGAATTGTTTGGTCTCCTTGGTGTGAACGGTGCAGGGAAAACGACGCTTATTAAAATGCTTTCCTGTTTGATAAAGCCATCAAATGGCGATGCAAAATTACTAGGAAAAAATATTACTCAGCATCCGGAACAAGTCCATCAATTGATTGCGGTATCGCCACAAGAAACGGCGATTGCGCCAAATTTAACGGTGCGTGAGAATTTAGAGCTGATGGCTGGTATACAAGGGTTAAATAAAGTAAATAGAAAAAGAAAAGCTGATGAAATAATCATGCGATTTTCTTTGAAGCCATATGAAAATCAGCGAAGCAAAACATTATCGGGTGGTTGGCAGCGTCGACTCAGCCTCGCTATGGCATTAATTAGTGAGCCACAGATTTTATTCTTAGATGAACCAACATTGGGACTGGATATACTCGGAAGACGCGAATTATGGTCACTTATTAAAAAGTTGAAAGAAAAAACAACCATTATTTTAACGACCCATTATTTAGAAGAGGCAGAGGCACTCTGTGATCGAATCGGCATTATGAAAGATGGGAAAATGAAAGCAATCGGTACAGCTGAAGAACTCATTAAAATTTCTAAAGCGGCAACTTTCGAGGATGCATTTGTCTATTTTGTAACGGGAGGTGACATACAATGAGAATTTTTTTATTCGCAGGTAGAACGACGAAAGAGATTGTTCGTGATCCACTTTCTATTTTTTTTGGATTGGGTTTTCCAATTGTATTATTACTTCTCTTATCGGCCATAAACAGAAGTATCCCTGTCACGCTTTTCGATATCAATGAAATAACACCTGGAATTGCAGTATTTGGACTGTCATTTATGGGGCTTTTTGCAGCACAAGTGATTTCCAAAGATCGAGAAAACTCATTTTTAACAAGACTTTTTACAACACCAATGACATCCAAGGACTTTATTATCGGTTATAGCGTACCATTACTTGTAATGTCTATTGCACAAGGAATCATTTGTTATATCGTAGCTATTTTAATTGGTTTATCCATCACAGCTTCTATGATCTTTTCCATTCTATTACTAATCCTGCCTTCTTTGATTTTTGTTAGTATAGGACTTATCTGCGGTTCCTTGCTAAGCGAAAAAGCGGCAGTGGGGATTTGTGGAGCTCTTCTTACTAATTTGTCTGCATGGTTGTCAGGCATTTGGTTTGACTTAGATTTAGTTGGTGGTCTATTCAAAGACATTGCTTATTTACTGCCCTTTGTACATGCAGTCGCTATGGGCAAAGCAGTGCTTAATGGCCAATACAGTGCAATGTTTCCACATCTTTGGTGGGTTTTAGGCTATGCCATTATTTTAACCATACTGGCAATTGTCATTTTCAGAAAGAAGATGCAGGCCGACTAACTTTAATGGATTTATCGTGAGAAAAGGAAATTATATATGATGATAGATAGGATATCCGATTTGAATCCTTTTTCTCTACATATTTCCATTTACAGGGAACCGTTATAGGATGAGATCATCACCGAGACTTGCTCTCTACTCGTATGCGTAGGGGGCATAAAAATGTTATTATTGCAACATTTTTATGCCTTTTTATAAGTGCCAATCTCCTAATCCAATCTTGCTAAACCGAAAAACAATGCTATCCACGGGAAATAACACTCAATCCACGGGAAATACTGTTCAATCCACGAAATTCACACTCCTATCCACGCTATTCTCCTTCCAATCCACGCAAAAATGAATTGTATCCACGAATTAGACTTTTTAAGTCTTATATAGCAGGGAATCTGTTAAACTTTAGGCATCTTGGATGGGCTCAGGAAAACCCTAGAAAAAGTTGGCGCAAGTATATTGGAATGGCCTCTGGATTGTCACTTGTTGTTTGTTTAATCGGCGTATACCTAAGTGTTACAAATTGGCATGAACGCACGGCTTTATCCAATTCGTCTGTATTTCACAATTACTTAATTTTTGTATTTGTTGAATTTCTTTTGGCAGGAATAGGAGCATTCTTACTAATTAGATTAAAAAAGAATGATTATGTTGCCCCATGGATTGTCTTGATAGTAGGTACTCATTTTTTCTGGTTGAAAAATATTTTTAATGATTTTAGTTTATATATATTAGCCGTACTTCTCATTGGAGTGGCAATTATTTCGTTGTGGCTTTCTAAAAAGCTAAATGTTGCTAACAGTGCCATAACGGGTATTGGAGCTGGGACAGTGTTATTCAGCTTTGCCATATTAGGGTTAATCCGATTTCTAATGGCTTAAAGTTGTAGTATAAGATATTATAAATCCGCCTTTCAATATGTTTCGTTATTTTAGTGATAAACGGATTTTATATAATAGTTTTCAATTCTACTTCAAGTGGTTAATTAAATGCTACAATTAACCAAAGTAAAGTGCTACCCATTCCATAATGTTCGGGTTTACGGGCTAGATTAAAACAGCAGAGCGGGCGTAAACCTACTCTGCTGAAAGATTTAAAGTTTCCTCTTAATATAAAATATCGCGCGCATTTTGCGATTCATGCTTTGATTGAACTATTTAGAATGAGCAAATCCATTCTTCTTTTGAGAACACATTGAACAGGAACAATGTATTCAAAGAGCACCGGCATCGGCATTTAGAACATGACAGCTTACTTTTCCGACAAGCTTCACTTTGATCTTATTTCTGTCCATAAGGCAATCATAAGCGCGCCGATCATTCCGGCTATCAGATCTGTCATCGTATCTGTGTTGTCTTTCTGCATAATCACACCGAATAATCCACCGCAACTGAACTCATAGATTTCCCATAAGACACCGCAAAACGCGGCAAAAGACAGAATAAAAAGGAAAAGGAACCCTGAAGAAACCTGTCCATTCACCCTTTGAAGAACCAGCTTTTTGTAAATAGCGATCGCGAAAAAGGCGATAATCATACCACTTAAGCCATGTAGTAAAAGATCCCACCAGCTAAAATTATGGTACCAGTTCAGAATTGACCCAAGAAATTGCGATCCAAACAGAAAAATAAGATAAGTGATGACAAGCGGCAAATCCAATTTGAGACGAGTCAAAACCGTCAGCAGGATAGGTACCGCTCCGCACAGAATACCGGCAAGACCGACTGATCCTGAAAATCGATTCCCGGTTTCAAAAGAGTAAACGGTTACAAAGATCATGAAAATTACATAAAGAGAGCTTAATAAAATGATATACTGACGTTTTGCCATCGTTTGATCCGCCTTCTTCATCGAAAGATAATTTGGATGCGGAGGGTTAATCTCTGGCAATGATCCGTTACTCCTCCGCAAAATCCATAGTTTAAAATAGATTATATCACAATTACTGTTTTGGTAAACGTAGGTTCTGTATGTACTATTGGTTTGATGATATAAAAAACTAACGCCACCGCGTGTAATCACATCTGATGGAGAAATTGTTACAGGTGAGTACAAACGTGAGAATCTCCCAGCCAAAGCTCTTGTGGGTCTACCTGTTTCTTCCGGAGTGATAGAGGGACGAGCACGTGTTATCTTAAACATAGAAGGTGCTGATCTAGAAGAGGGAGACATATTAGTCACTACCTTTACGGACCCTAGTTGGACACCCTTGTTTGTATCCATAAAAGGCTTAGTCACCGAAGTGGGTGGGCTGATGACTCATGGAGCAGTGATCGCACGTGAATATGGTTTACCCGCAGTTGTCGGAGTAGAAAATGCCACCAAACTGATAAAAGATGGGCAACGAATTCGTGTACATGGAGCAGAAGGGTATGTAGAAATCCTTTAAAGGGGAAGAAATTTTCTATTCTGACGTGTTTTATACAAGGTAAACCCTTTGATAAGTAGAAATTCTATAAAGGTAGAGATATTTTCCTCCTATTGGGAAGCTAAATAAAAAGTGGAAGCTGGGAAGGCGGCTCAATTAGGGGATTTTCATTTGAATAAAAAAGGAAATTTAATGAGATCAGTCAATTTCATAATGCCGTCAGTAGTGAAAGATTGGTCCTCAGAATTTTGCATCACTTTTAAAAACTCAATCGAGTAGTATATATTGAGACGTTATAAATTATGATAATGACGAAGAGTGAAGATAAATGATATATTGAAGAAAAATAAAAGCTAAACTTGGAAATTATATTCTAAGCAAAGTTCAATACTTTAAAAGACAGTAGAAAATATAAAAAGTTTAAAAATAGAAAGATCGCACTCTATTCAAAAAATACCAACCTTAAACTTTTTGTAATAGAAGATGGAGTGTATAGTCAGGTTCAAGAGATGGGATTAAAAAGTGCTAAGAATGAAGCCATTTTGAAAAAGTAATTCTAAACATATTATATGGAGAGGTTTTAGTATGAAAAAAGAAAAAAAGAGCTTGTCACCAGAACAATGTGAAGAAATACTCGGAATATTGAGAGCTCGCTTTGAGGGAAACATGAATCGTCACAAAGAACTTGAATGGGCTCATGTACAGGCAAAGCTAGAAGCCAACAATGAAAAACTATGGTCGCTGAATGAAATGGAAAACACTGGTGGTGAGCCAGATATCATTGGCTACGATAAAGAGACAGACGAATACATTTTTTATGATTGTTCAACGGAAAGCCCTAAAGGTCGAAGAAGTGTTTGTTATGACCAAGAAGCGCTAGAGTCTAGGAAGAAAAACAAACCAGAAAATAACGCGATTGATATGGCAACGGACATGGGCATTGAAATTTTAAACGAAGAACAATATCGCGAACTACAAAAACTCGGAAAATTCGATTTAAAAACCTCAAGCTGGATACAAACACCACCTCATATTCGAAACCTCGGTGGCGCCATCTTTTGTGATCGTCGCTATGACACTGTTTTTGTCTACCACAATGGAGCAGATTCCTACTACGCAGCTAGAGGTTTCCGTGGATTGCTAAGGGTCTAAATTGTAGCCTAGTTGATGCTGAAATGGTAATTAAAAAGCGCAAAAATGTTGTTCCACCAACATTTTGCGCTTTTTTCGATACTAGTCTCCCAACTAATATACTTAAAAATGATGCTATCCACGGGAAATATCGTTCAATCCATGGGAAATAACCTCCCATCCATGGAAGAAGAAGTTCTATCCACGGATGAAGCTCTTCCATCCACGCAAAAATAAATTGTATCCACGAACCGGAACTTTTAAGTCCTACGATAACAGAGATTATGACAGATCCATGTCACGAACAGCTTTTTTAGGTCTAAATTATTCTAAATTTAATGATATCTCGTCAAATATTGAATGAAATCGTATCCATAAGATTTAAATCATATGGGTAACTGGCATTTTTTAAAACTTTGTCGTAATCGATCACGAAAATCTCTTGGTTAAAAAGGTATACAAGGCCTTTTATGAACAACTGTTGCACTTAATTTGACAAATCACCATTAAAAAGAATAATTTCTGATTTTTCTGCATACAATGAAACAAAAATGCTATTTTGTATCAAATGTGTTATTCTAAAATAAAAGGAGGGATACGCAATGATTGCTCTACGACCCAATGGTACAAAGCATTCAATTGGAGAGATTAATCCGAATATGATAGAGAACAATGAATTTCTTGACAATCAAGGCACGTTTTATAAACTTGCATTTTTTATTCAGCTTAAATTCCGAGATTTTATCGTCAACATTACTCACAGTGAAAATACCATTTTTTCTAATAAAGATGTAGAAGAAATAGATATTCTTGAAAATTTACGGAAAGCCGCTTCTAGCGATATATCAGTTAACAATTTTGCTCTCGTGAAATATTATTTGGAGAAGTTGTTTTATGAGATGACCGAGACAGGTGTACTTGAATTTTGCTATCGAAGCAATTATTTAGTTTCAAGCAAGGAATTAGGCGAAAAAATGGGAGTATCTCGCGCGACAATCAAACGGTATGTTGATAATGGTATGGAGACAGTCAATAAAAAAGGAATAGGTCATAAACATTATCCAAAGCACAATGCTTTTTACTGGAAAGATAGTGTTTGGGCATTACGTATTCAAGCCTTACAACAAAACTTCAAATTGCGGGATCAAAGTAAAACAAACTTAATTGAAGAAATCAAAAAGGAAATACAAGAATATGAAAAGCAATATGGTGGGCCGTTCAATAAGGTATTTGCAGATGTCGTTAATGGAAAATTAGATATTTACGACTTAGATGAGCCAGATGATTATAAGGATTGGCGAGATTTATTAAATGATCTTGAAAAGGTTCAAGGGAATAATCTTTAAATGAATGTCGTTCAACAGCAAAGAATTAGCGAGATTCAGCGCTTATTCGAAGAGAATCTTGATTTATTTGATAGAAAAAATCCTTTAATGGTAAAGATCAAAGCCAAAGGTATCAGTAAAGTCGTAGCAACATTGCCGTTAATCAACCATCCAAAATATAGTGCCACCATTTTAAATATTTCAGAGATTTTAGATGATAATGGAGAAATCACGTCATATCACTATGGTTGGGAACTCTCCCAAGAGGTAGAAAAACTAAGTAAGCAAAGAAGACATATAACTGCATTTGGGAATGAAGATCATTCAGGTCCACCCATGTTTGAAAAGGATCAATATCACCATCATCATATTCCATATGATCCGGCTAAACGTCAACATACGAATGTTAAGAATTTAGAAACAGTAATTGAGATTTTGAAGAAATACATTGTTGAAGGCAAAATTTACGATCAATCACATTTATTTTAATAAAAGATCAGTAGTCGATCAATTAGATACTGGTCTTTTATTTTTTTAATAGAAGATAAAAGTCTTTGTTAAGAGTGATAAGTGCCAGTCAATCCAGCCTTACTTTCATAACCAAAAAATAATGCTATCCACGGGAAATATCGTTCAATCCATGGGAAATGACCTCCCATCCATGGAAGAAGAAGTTCTATCCACGGATGAAGCTCTTCCGTCCACGCAAAAATGAATTGTATCCACGAACGAGAATTTTTAAGTCCTACAATAACAAGGTTGATTGGCATATGTTTGGCCTGAAATAAGCAAATAATAAAGGAGTTAGTCATTGACTAACTCCTTTAGAAGTAGGACCTTGAGCCACGTATATCATCAAGATACTTTCAATCATAGTATTCTGCAGCACATACGCATCATTAACAGATTGACACCATCTGCTATATCAATCACGTTATTATCAACTAGCTAGCGTGCTTGATTTTCAGACAAATATCGATAGAACAAAAAGGCAAAGACATAATTCTTGTGTTCAGAGATAGTCATACTGTCGATTTTGTCTACTGCAATATCGGACCAGATTTTTTCAAAATCAATAGCCAATATTGCACCTCCGTTCCGAGTTATTAAACACCTAGAATTTTAAGCTGTTCTGCAATGGTTGCTTCAAGTTCAGCGATTTCTTGTTTATCCTGAGCCAATAGGTTCTGAACTTCATTCAAGTCAATCGCTTCTTCTTCTTCAAACGTATCCACATAACGAGGAATGTTCAAGTTGTATTCATTTTCACGAATTTCTTCAATTGATGCCAAATGAGCATACTTAGGAACATCGACACGATTATGGTAAGTTTCAACAATTTTCTTGATGTTTTCATCTGTCAAACGATTTTGATTTTTGCCTTTTTCAAATTCGTTTGAAGCGTCAATGAAGAGAATATCTTTCGTTGTACGTTTCTTCTTAAACACGATGATAACTGTTGGAATTGTCACTCCGTAGAACAAGTTGGCAGGAAGACCAATTACTGCGTAGATACGGTTTCCACTTGGATGTTCAATCAAATTTTCACGAATCGTCCCTTCAGCTGCTCCGCGGAATAAAACACCATGTGGCAAGACAATCGCCATTGTTCCTTCTTCGTTCAAGTGATAAAGACTATGCAAGATAAAGGCGTAGTCTGCTTTTGTCTTTGGTGCCAATTTCCCATAATCTTTGAAACGAGGATCTTTCAACTTCGTTTCGTTATTGTCCCAATGTGCAGAGTAGGGTGGATTTGCTACGACCGCATCAAACGAACGTGGATGATCGACACCTTTAGCATCGATGCCGTCTGGCCAGTCACTTTCCAAAGTGTCTGCGTTTGATAAAGTCATATTAGTAAATGAAACACCATGCATCATCAAGTTCATACGAGCCAAGTTGTAAGTTGTCGTGTTCTTCTCTTGACCGTAGAATTTGATAGCACCAGGTTTATCTCCGCCAGGCACTTCTCCTTGAACTGTAAGCAACAATGATCCTGAACCACAGGTAGGGTCATACACAGAAAAGGTTTGATCGGATTCTTCAACGTCATCCGTTACGACTTTGGCTAAGATTTTAGAAACTTCGTGTGGCGTGTAGAATTCTCCGCCCTTTTTCCCAGCTGATGCGGCGAATTGTCCAATCAGGTATTCATAGATAGCACCTAGAATATCTTCCCCGTCATTACCTTTGTAGTCTATTCCATCAACCAATTTCACGATACGGTTCAAAGATTTCGCACGTTCATTTGTTGATGAGCCTAGACGTGAATCACCAAGATTGATGTCATTGAAAACACCACGGAAGTCTTGCACAGCTTCTTTATTGAGTTCAGCATTCTTATTGAAGTTATCAAAAATGGTTTGATAGTCACTTGGGATGACCATGCTATTATCGATCTTTTGAATCAATGATTCCCAAGTATCGAGTGGTGCAATCGCATACCCAAGGCTTGATGAAATATCTTCAAGGTAGTCATTCAAGTCATCTCCATTTGCTTGTTCCAAATATGCCTTGTTGATGGATTGTCCTGGCTCAACATCAATGACGTTGTTGTTAACCAAGTATTGCTCTTGGTGCTCTGACAAGTATCGATAGAACATAAATGCCAAGATGTAGTTCTTATATTCTGCTGCGTCCATGTTGCCACGGAGCTCGTTAGCCATGGCCCACAGTTTGGATGTGATTGTATGTAAATCGCTCATGTTATTTGATTCCTCTCTTATACAAACATTTGTTGAAGCAATGATTTCTTTTGTTCTTGCAAGTGTTCTAACTTTCGCTGATGAAGGGTGATGAGGTGGTCTACTCGTTTGAAAAATTGCCCAATTTTCCTTTGTTCTTCAACTGCCGGATAAAACTCTTCAAAATCCTCAACATCTTTTTTTGACAAATTTGTCTGTCCAACACCATCATCAAACCTCAAGAAGTAATGATGTCTATTCATTAATTCACTAAGAAAATATGGATCAGTATTGTCGTATGGAGTTATCCCTGCTATTCGTTGATTTAATGAGTACTTATTGTTCTCTGGTACCAAGAATGTCTTCGCAATTGCTTTACCATTAGGAACATCACTTAGCACAAAAGCAATCTCATCTTTTTCTAGTGGTTCTATTTGTTTATTAGTATATTTTTTTATTCGTCCACTTGTAGATACAAATTTTGAGTTTACTACAACGAAATCACCTGAATCAGATATGTCTTTCTCATGTGCTTTTCCATTTCTATAACTTGCTACTGCACTCAACTTTCGCTGTTCCCAAACGTCAGTAAATCCAGGAAAGCGAATTTCTGGGACATTAGCATCATTTTTCGGGAACATTTTTTGAAGCAATCCTGCCTTCAAATTTTGAACATCAGAAAGCTTACGCTGATGAAGGGTGATGAGGTGGTCGAGGTTGGCGAAAAAGGTACCGATTTTGACTTGTTCATCTTCACTTGGAACAATAACTGGTACTTTATTAATCACTGTTTTCGACAAACTTGGAACACCAGTTGATTCATCATACTTCTTCCAATTTACACGTTGGAAAATACTATTCACAAAGTCTAAGTTAAATCCTTTATTCGGAACTGCATAAAATAGCGTGTCAACAGTCCAAAAAGGAGCTTTTAGCAGATAAGGTTTATCGATTGTTCCTTTTCGACCAATACCAATTGCGTCTTCATCATAAGAAAGAGCCTCATCAACACTTAACATATAACCGCCAGTTCCATATACTGGAACATTGCCTTCGTTCAAATGTTTGTAGTCACGACCTGAACGAACATCAACGACATCTGAGAACTTCCGCTGTTCCCAAGCGTCAGTGAATCCTGGGAATCTTAATTTTGGTTCTTTTTTACTATTTTCGCTCATTTTGTCCTCCTTGTGGTTTTTGCAACTTTTTGATGACTTTATCAAAGTCTGATGTTATTTTTTGGTGTTTGTTAAATTCTCTGTATTCACCGATTGCCTTTTCTTTGGCTGCTTTATGGCTAATTCGACCTTTGCCTTCTAAAATTTCATAACGGTTGAACTTCAAGAATTCATCAATACTTGTCGCAAAGTCTTGCATCCCAAGAAGTGTCTCATCTTCAAGAAGCCGCTCAACATAGTCAAAGTAAGCTGATACATTTCGTTCAAGACTACGGATTTCCTTTTCTGACAAATAGTTCTTCGCCACTACTACATCTGATTGCAAGATTCTACCATCTGGGGAGTTTTTCCAATTAGTAAGTCCCATATGGTCTTTGTCTTTATCAGCGCTATCATAGACAATCTCAGCAGCTGTTTTTCCTGTAATTGCGTAATGAAACTTGTTTTGTACCGTTGCATAGAATTTCTTCGTGATGTCTGAGTTCTTGTCATAGTCATAAGAAATTTCCGCAAACACATCTGTGATTTGTTGCCAAATACGTCGTTCGCTTGCCCGAATGCTACGAACCGTTTCAAGCAACTCACGGAAGTAATCTTTACCAAAGGCAACTTCGCCCTGTTTCATACGCTCAACATCAATCTTGAAGCCCTTTTGAATATATTCTTTTAAGACATCAGCTGCCCAGATACGAAACTTCGTCGCTTTTTGCGAATTGACACGGTACCCTAAAGAAATAATAGCATCCAGGTTATAGTACTTAACTTTGTTTGTCTGAGTCTTTCCCTCGATTGCGCCATGTTGAGTGGTATTTTCCAAAATGGAAACAACCACTTTTTCATCCAACTCGCCTGACTCAAAAATGTTTTTTAAATGCTTGCTGATTGCAGGTACACCAACATCAAACAGTTGAGCAATTGATTTTTGAGTCGCCCAGATAGTTTCATCTTGAACAATAACCTCAATCGGACTATCTGATTCATAAACTAGAAACTGAATCTCATTTAAATTGTCGCTCATGTCTTCCTCCACTTTATTATTAGATTTATTTGAGTGGTTCGCAACAAATAGTTGATAACCATTCTTTAATTAGTTTTCTGCCAATTCATCGGCTAATTCGTAGATTGCTTCACGTAATCCATTACGATATTTAATCTTCGAAAGTTTTTGAACGGCTTCATCATGCGCTAATGTCTTATAATCAGTACTTGCCTTTGCAATGATGTCACGGATTTGTCCAGTGTCATCTAAATCTTGCATGCCATAGCGATGGCGACTGAACAACTCACGCATTTGTGCGCTTGTGATAATATCAGTAATTCCCCACTTCACACGGAAATCAAGAAAGGTTCTATCTAGGCTGACGTTGTTTGCAGCTTGGATAATCGTCTCACTATCTTTTAACTTGGCTGGATAAGTAAAATCTGAACCGGCTGGTGGGAAGTGTCCCTTGATGATTGCAACTGCCGCATTGATAATCTTCGTCGCATAGTTACGGTCATCCAAACCATTCGCAAATTGATTGATTTTCTCTTGCGTTTCTTTTGCTTCTTCCGTTTTACCTTCATGAACTTCATTCAACAATTGTTCAACCAGTTCGGTTAGGTAATCATAGTCAATTTTGACGTCTTTAACGTGAGTCATGCGAAGCTCAATCTGATAAAGCGGAATCTTTTTCTCTTTAGAAATATGTGTTTTCAACTCGTTAGTCAAAACAGTTGTCAACATCACTTCTTGTTCTGAAGTCATCCCTAAAGCGTTAATTAAATCATCTGGATTATCATAGTCGAATCCTTCGCCTTTAGCACTTTCAGGGTCATGATCATATTGTTTCAACTTGGCCATGCCGGTATTATAGTCACGAAGCAAGTCGAGCATGAAATTCTTTTGTTTTTCGGACGGTGGCAGTTGCATGAAGTCATTCGTCAAACTAGACAGCTTGGTAACCGTTTCTTTAACCTTTGCGAACACATCTTCAAACATAGGTGCTGTAATACCATCTTGCACGTTTTGATTGCTACGTTCTTCATCTGACAAGTTTGCTGAATTCTTGTTGGCATAAATCGCCAATGCTTGATTCATCAACTTCTCGTTTTGAGCTGGCCAACGATAATTGACAATACGTCCCCATGGCTTCTCTTGCATATCAGCAATACGGTTTGTACGTGAGTACGCTTGGATTAGCCCCGCACCTTTCAAAGTACGATCAACGTAGAGTGTATTTAATTCTGGTGCATCGAAACCTGTTAGTAGCTGGTCGACGACAATAACTAAATCTAGGAAATTACCATCGCTTGCTGATTTATTCAAGCGTGAAGTGACATCTTGCGTATAGCCAGAAACATCATCCATACCAAACTTCGTGCCGAACTCAGCGTTGTAAGCATCAATAGCAGTATGAAGTCCACTGTTAGTCGCAAGCATACTATCATTATTTGATGAATTTTGACTGAAAGTAACCGCTACTTTTAGGGTTTGTTTTCCTTCAGATTTGATGATTGCATTCATACGTTGAAACTCATTGAAGTACATCATTGCCATTGGGGTACTTGCTTTTCCACCACCAACGTGAGTTGTAAACAAAGCATTGTACTTACCTTCATTTGAACGATTGCGCCAATTATCAAAAATGTCTTTAACTACTTCTCGAACATGGTCTGGGTTCTCATCATAGAAACTTGGTTCAACAGCATCATCCATATCATCCTGAGACAGATTAGCAATTTTCTCTTGAATCTTCTCCTCAGTCCATTTTGGATAACGTTCACGATAGAAAGCAGGAAGGTATTTCTCCTTCATTTCTTGTTCGTTAATTGTTGTCTCAAAGTCAACTTTGAAACCTAAAACGTTACGGTCAGCAATCGCTTCACGAATCGTATAAGCGTGTAGCAGAGGTCCAAAGATATCTTCAGTACGCAGTCCAGATGTTGTTTCATCAAACATAGGTGTACCCGTGTAGCCCACCCAAGCAGCACGTTTGAATGCTTTTTGAATATTCTTGAATGAGTCACCCCCAGTTGAACGGTGCGCTTCATCAACGATAAAGACAATATTCTTATCTGGTGCTTTGAATGATTTACGTTTAACCAGCGTATCGAGTTTTTGAACAGATGTTACAATGATGCTGTTGTCTTTCGATTTTAGTTTACGGCTCAAATCCGTAGTGTTGTTCGTGTTTTGAACGCTACCATCCATATCGTCTGTGGCATCCGGATCATAAGCTTTGTAGTTTTCGTTCGTTTGCTTCGTTAAGGCAATACGGTCGACAACGAAGACAACTTTGTCAATATTTGGCATACGACTAGCAAGCCAAGCTGTCTTAAAACTTGTGATTGTCTTACCAGAACCTGTTGTGTGCCAAATATAACCAATTTTATTAGTGCCGAGTTCAAAGTCAGCTCGCTTTAATCCTTCGATGACATTTTGTGTGGCATAGACTTGGTATGGACGCATCACCTTAAGCGTTTGCTTGTTTTTTGTGCCGTCCAAAATCATATAGTTTGTCGCCATTTGATGCGCCATTGGAATTGAAAGCATTGAGTCAGCGAACTCTTTCCAATTACGAACAATACCATTGTCACTCTTGCGTTGCCAGTTGAAGGCAAAGTCCTTGTTGAATTTATCTGGAGTCGTATTCGCCATGTATTTGACATTGTTTGGTGTTATCGCAACAAGGATTTGCAATGTTGAGAAAATGTCTCGGTACTGATTTTCGTTGGTGTATTGGTGCATTTGATTCAATGCTTCATTAACATCGTGAGTATCACGTTTCTCTTCAATCTGAATGATTGGAAGACCGTTGATAAGCAAAGTTGTGTCAAAACGACGGTTTTGTTTACCAGTGATTACCGCTGGTCGTTCAATTTGATTAACTACTTGATAGACCGTATCACCAGCACCAATTTGTTTTTGGTCGAACACAGTAAGAAAAACGTGACGTCCGTCATCTAAATCAATCTCGATTTGAGAAACGCCGTTCAGTCCATATAAGAATTGACCGGCTTCATAAGGCGTTTGAATGTCAGAAATGATTTTCTTGACTTGGTTAAATTCAACAGAACTAAGCGGGTGTTCTAATGTGTTTTGATTGTGCTGTTCAAGAATTTGCTTGAAGTTATCCCAAAGCTGTTCAGTTGTTTTAATTTCTGGTTCGTATTTCCAGAGCTTTGTTTTTATCACATAGTCAATTGTTTTTTCTTTTACCTCGAAATCACCAATACCATCTAGGTGTTCTGGCTTGGTAATGGTTCCACTTGTGATGTACTGAATCAACTCTGTTTCAAATTGGTTCTCGTTCATTCGCTTTTAGCCTCCTTGAGTTTTTCTAGTACTATAGTAGTTTCTAATGTTGCCGCTCGTTCTCGTAAAGCTTGCAATCTAAGTTGGTTGAAATAGAGTTCGCCAATCAATTTCTGTTTTTCTATAGAAGGCATTTTAGGTAATTCGAGTTCTTTCAATTGCTTAACGGTGTACTTCAGCACCATTGAACCCTGTAAACTCATTTGAAGTTGCCGTTTAATACCTATATCTTCATTTAACAAGTAAATTAGATATTTTGGTTCAATATCATCATTAGGAATGAGTTTCACATAATTTTGCGTGAACAGATAACCTTGATGAATACTTCTGACCAGCGTTGCCTTTCCAGATATTAGACTAAACAGCACATCACCTTGATTAACAGTATTGATTTTATCTAAAGTACGCACCTGCTTGTTTTCAACACTATTTATATCTAATCCCACTAAATCATCTTCGATTTCGGATTGCCCGTAATAGGTATAAAGAGGTGCTGTATCATCCAAAACTTCTTTTATTCGGAACTGTGGTGATCCGCTGACGAGTTCGATTACATCTTGTACTCTTCTCATTTATTTTTTGTGCCTTTCTAAAATTACTTTTTAATCATGAAATTATTCTATCACCAAAAATTTCTAAAGTCAATATTTTAAATTTTGTAATTTCAAGAAATTACACTTTAACTATTTTTCAGTAGTTTCACTCACGCTGATGAAGGGTGATGAGATCATCAATCTTCATAAAGAAGTCACCAATTTTAGCTTGTTCCTCTTCCGATGGAGCAACAAAGTTGTACATATTAAGTTCATCCCGGTTAATTTTAGGCATACCGGTACGTCTCGAAACTGAGACCGAATATTTAAAGAAATCTCGTGTCTGAAGCATGGTGTACAAATACTTTTGATTCAATCCATTTTTTGCATTAAGGACATAAGCGTCAGCACTAGCAAGCCCTTCGAACGGAGCAAATACGTATTTTCCTAACTGTGGATTGATTTTTCCATAGATTACATCACCAGTGTTGAAGTGGAACTTTCCGCTGATGAGTTTGTCCTCAGCAACTGTGTTGACGTTATTCAATAAGCGACCACTAAATGATTCAATGTTACCTGGTCCGATGTGTGGTAAATCATCGTATTCACCTGTTTTGGGGTCAACCATATTTGTTGAAATATCAACGGTATCTTTCCAGTTACGCTGTTCCCAAGCGAGAGCTGAAACTCGAATGATACTCAATCTGCCGTCACAAAATTTGTGAAATGCAAACACTTGGGAACAGCGTAAGTTGGGGGAACTTGCCAATATTGTACGAGGTGCGAGTCCTCGACCTATTCAAGATCCGAAGTGGTTTGATGATAGTTCTGATGTTGGATGGTTAAGAATTTCAGATGTAACAGAACAAGACGGACATATTCATTATTTAAAACAACATATATCAAAAGCTGGTCAAAAAAAAACCCGTGTACTGACTGAATCACATTTATTATTGAGTATAGCTGCAACCGTTGGGAAACCAGTTGTGAACTATGTTAAAACGGGTGTACACGATGGATTTTTAATATTTATGAATCCGAAATTTGAACGTGAATTTATGTTTCAGTGGTTGGAGATGTTCCGCCCGAGTTGGAAAAAATATGGACAGCCTGGTAGTCAAGTTAACTTAAATTCTGATTTAGTAAAAAATCAAGAGATTACTTTACCATGTGATGAAGAACAGAAACAAATTGGAAGCTTTTTTAAAAGTTTAGACATTCTTATCACCCTTCATCAGCGTGAGTCGTGAGCCGCTGATGATTTGATGATTAACTTAATCCAGAAAGTGAACGCATAATCAAATCAACATCTTTGTTTTCAAGTTCTTGGATGATGTGGAGATACGTTTTCTGGGTTGTGGTCATACTAGCATGTCCAAGTCGTCGAGCCACACTGGCGATTGAAACACCTGCAAAGAGCAAAAGTGATGCGTGAGTATGACGAAGGCCGTGAATTGTAATTGTTGGCACTTTAGACTTTTTGCAGACACGGGCAAGAATCCCGTTTACTGTTGAGTTGTAAATTTTCCCTTTGGTATACACAAAGATTGGTTTATCTTCTGGAAGACCTTTGAGCAACTCAGAGAACTGAATGACAGTTTGCCAGTCAAGTTGGATTTTACGAACGGAGGATTGATTCTTTGTTGGTAAAAATCCACCATTCGCTTTGTAATCCCAAGTTTTATTAATAGATAGCATTTGATGGGCAAAATCAAAATCTTTAGGTGTGAGTGCCAATGCTTCAGAGAAACGCATTCCAGTCTTTGCTACAAGCAAAATAAACCAGTCCCAGTTAATATCCTGAGAAAGGTTGAGATTGGCTAGCATTGTGTGAAGTTCAAACTGGTTGAGATACTTTGGCTTTTTCTCACGTGGTGTTTTGCCTTTGATGATTGCCTTACGAGTAGGATCGCGATCAATGAAACCTTCATCAACTGCATCAAGGATTGCTCCTTTAAGTTGGTGATGAAAGTCCATTGTTGTTTGACGTTCGTGTTCTTGTGCGTAGTCGTTAAGCAATTGCTGATAAGAAATGCGAGTCAAATCACAGAGCTTAAGATTAGGTACAAGTTTCACGAGCCATTGGTGTGTCATCAAATACTTAGCCATTGTGACTTTGCGGATTGCACCTTCTTTGTAGACAGTAATCCAACGCTTGTAATAAACGTGGAAGAGTTCAGTTTTGATTGTTTCATCTAACATGATTTTATCCTCCTGTGAGTTAGATTTATGGCTCACGCTGAAGAAGGGGATGAGGTGGTCTAACAAGCCAAAGAACTCACCAATTTTAAGTTGCGCATCCATCGTTGGTGTCAAAAATTAGAAATTTCGTATTTGACTGAGCCCCAAGAGTTTTTGAGTTCCGCCCTGCATTTTCTTTTCGCATATAGCGGTCAAATACTGGCGATTTCGGAAGCTGAATCAAAAAAGTATTATCGACTTCACCACCATTTTTCAATAGTGCTACGTTCTTAATGGCAAAATCATCACGGTCTAAGATTACTGGATTCCCAATAATCCCAATCATCCCGAAAATTATGTCACCAATATCGACTTTTGAACGTTGGTTGATTGCTTCAAAATCTTCATCCGAAATCAGCGAAACATCAGTCATATCAAGTCCGTGATTAGTCAAATTCTTAGAAGTTACAAGCGGATGACCTTCATTGTGGTACTTAGGAGAATTGTGCGTACTATCTCGGACATCTTTCATATCGGACATTTTACGCTGCTCCCAAACAAAAAAATTCTCTTTTTTTGACAACTTTGAAAATGGTATATTAAATGTAATGAGCAATGTATGTATATACGGAAATTTTATCGATTCACACTTTACATAAAACACAAACAGCTGAATTGGATGAGGTGATATCAATGAATAGAAGTGTTACACCGGAAGCGGTTTTGGAAGATAATTTGATCAAGCAATTAATCAGTGGAAAATCACAATGGACATATCGAGAGGATTTGCATACAGAAGAGCAGTCATGGGAGAACTTCAAATAAAAGCTAGAAAATAATAAAGATGTGCTCAATGAGGTTTCTTTGACAGAGCAAGAATTCCGTCAAGTTCAAAATCAGTTGAATTTTGCGAATTTTTATGAAGATGCTTGCCGGTTGTGGGGAGAATGGCATTGCTAAAGTGCAAGTGCAAAGAGAAGAGAAAATAGGAAACAAGATACTTAAACAGAAAGGGCGAAGGAGAGATGGATGCAGAAGAAGTATGGGAAAGCTTGATTGTAAGTGGTTCAGAAAAGCCAATAGAACTTAAAACAAAGACGGGGCTCCATTTTAACTTAGTTTCTAATGGTAAGCATTTAACTGTACGCCAATCAAATAGACAACCATCTAGCAAATTAAAAAGTCCGCGTACTATTTACAAAGATAACTTTATAAAAGTCTTTCCTTACTATCCAAAATGGTTGGCTCATGAAAAGGGAATTAGTACAGAAATCACAGCTATTACAGGCAACGCTTCATACATTATGGCAGCCATAAATGATCGATGATGAATGCAAAAATAGTTAACAAAAAGGCAAAATGTTAAAAATGTCAGGTAACCAAGCAAGTTAAGATATAAATTAACACTAATCTGATGAAATGATGCTACCACATCCAATATTGAATGAAATCGTATCCATAAGACTTAAATGGCATCGGTGACTGGCATTTTTTCAATTGGAGGAAAATATGAGAAAACGAAAATGGCTATTGATTAGCCTTTCATTCATTATTGTCGTTATGATTTGTGCAGCTATTTTACCAAGATTTATATTATATTTAGCTTATTCTCCAAGTCATACTAATGGACAAAAATTAGTTGAAAATCTCCCTGCCGAATCAGAAACGTTAAATACTAAGGGTAAATATCTTATTGCCTTTTCTAAGGTAGGGAATTTTTCGCCTGAAAAATCAGGCGCCTTATATGTAGTAGATGAAAATGGTGATTTCGTATCACAAAGTAAAAAAATAAATATGCTTGAACCTATTGGTATGGTGAATGATGGTGAAAAAGCGTATGTAATCAGTAATAGATCTGCAGGACGCTATCAAATAGACTTGCATTCAGGAAAAATTGAATCTATGAATGCTCCAGATTTAAATATCAGTCATTCATTTTCCTTATATGCAAATAAAGACTATGTACTTTATGATGTGGCAGATGATTTAGAGAATGGACAGACTTTGGTTTACTGGAAAGGAAAAAATTCTGATCAAAAGAAAACTTTAGTCATTCCTAATGGATTTTTACATTCCGTATATATTAAAGGAGATACCGCATTTATCATCACAGAAGATCCTGATGCTGTGGCTTATATTAATCGATGTAATTTAAAAACGGGAAAAGTATTATCTACTAAAAAACTGGATCTTCCAGAAGACCAAAATAATCATTCAGGTTTACCAAGCAATCCTTCCCTCCTTTTATATCATAACTATTTATATTATCCAATAAGCGGAGGAATTGATGATAGTAAGGAAGATGGAAAAATCGTAGTAATAGACCCCAAAACTTTGAATACTATAAAAAAGATTAATATTCCTGATAAATATTTTAGACCAGATTCGCTTGATATAGTAGATGGGCAATTAGTGATATTAGATGATTATAACTATGCTTATAAGATGAATAAAAAAGAAAAATTCACAAAACTAGAATTTGGTGTAAACGATAAACAAAAGAACTTTTTATCAAATGATATAACATTTACTGAAGGGATAGAAGTTAAAAATCACATCGCTTACATTCAGACTACTTATAGAGTCAGAGATGAACAAAAAGATATAGAACGCGGAGAAATAAATGCTTTCGATCTAAAGAACGGTAAGCATTTATCTAGGACCATCATCAAAAGACCATTTTCAGATTATTTAATTACATCATTCACTGTTCTTGATTAACGACAGTCAACAAACAAATTGATCTACCTGTATGTCTATAAGAAAATGGTGTTAAGCTCCCAATCTCCAATTGTTCGGCACTCAAATAATTCTAATAGCACCACACAATTAAAATTCTTAATTTTTTTATAAAGGTTAAGGATTTTCCTATGGTTTATAGTAACAAGCAGAAGGAAAATGCCCGGAGGAGAGAGCGAATATCCTCCCGAAGAGCGAATAAATCTCTGGAGAGAGCGATTAAATCCTCGAAAAGAGCAAATAAAACCTCCGTGGAGAGCGAATAAACTTGGAGAGAGCGAATAATCCCTTGGAGAGAGCGAATAACCCCTCGGAGGGAGCGAATAAATCCTTGGAGAGAGCGAATAAATCCTCGGAGAGAGCGAATAATCCCTTGGAGAGAGCGAATAAACTTGGAGAGAGCGAATAAACTTGGAGAGAGCGAATAACCCCTTGGAGAGAGCGAATAAACTTGGAGAGAGCGAATAAATCCTTGGAGAGAGCGAATAAATCCTTGGAGAGAGCGAATAACCTCTTGGAGAGAGCGAATAAACTTGGAGAGAGCGAATAATCCCTTGGAGAGAGCGAATAAATCCTTGGAGAGAGCGAATAACCCCTTGGAGAGAGCAAATAATCCCCAGGAGAGAGCGAATAAATCCTCGAATTGTGCAAATAAAACTCCTCTCTTTGGAAGAACAAATAGTCCTCAGAAAGAGCAAACACCTTATCATTAAAAAATAAATTAAAAAATGCGCAAAACAAATTTTTGACTACCTAAAATAGCAAATTTACTATTCAAAATGAAATTTCATCCCCAAAAAACTATGTGTTTTACGTATTTCGCCATTTTGCATTCAATCACCAAAACCTATATGCTTTGTTTAAAAAAGAAAGATGGTGGACATTCTTTTGATTATCAAAGCATATTCAACAACACATTATCTAAACGCATTAAAAAATTTGATTCTTCGACTTTCACCAACGGATTCAAAGAAACAAGAACTAGAAGATGAATTCAATCGCATAAACGCTGGGGATATAGGTGAGAAAATGGTTATGGAAACACTTGAACAACTTCAGCTTCCTTATGAATTCTATATTTTTCACAACCTTGGCTTACGTATAGAGTCCAATATTCAGGTGGATATATTACTTTTAACTAAATATTATCTCGTGATTTTTGAAGTGAAAAATATCAAAGGTACTATAGAGTTTCAGCAAAACCCAAGTCAACTTATACGAACTTTACCGAATGGAATAATACAGGGATTTAACAGTCCTATATCTCAATTAGAGGAATATAAGTATCAACTAAAGCATTTTCTCTCAAATCATCGCATGGAAATACCCGTTTTGGGAACAATCATTTTTCCTTTTTCATCAAGTTTCATAAAACACCCTGCAGAAAAGATAACAATTTTACGGAAAAATGAAATAAAAACCTTTTTACGCAATATCCCAATCAATAGAAAACCACTTACTGAAGGTCATATGAAATCATTAAAACAATATTTTTTAAACAATCATCAAGAATTTAATCCCTATCCATTAATCAATCGATATAGCATTCAAAAAGAGACCATATCGAATGGAGTTATTTGTCCCAGATGTGGAACAATTGGTATGAAACGATTTCCATACTATTGGTCTTGCCAGCGTTGTCATCACAAAAGCACTCATGCACATGAGAGTGCCATATACGATTATTTGACGCTTATTCACCCCACGATAACAAATAAAGAATGCAGAGAATTTCTCAAAGTCGAAGATATTAATCAAACAAATAAAATGTTAAGGAGAATGAACTTGGAAAAAATAGGGAACTATAAAGGTACTAAATACACGTTATCAAAATAAATATTTTTTAGACATTTTATGACGTAAATTGTTGAAAGAGCGAATAAATCGATTAAGTTCGTATAATTTATAAAAAAGGGTCATTTTATCTACTTTGATTAGAATGTTTTCAACCACGAATACATTTTAAGAAAGGTAGATCAGAATGACCCAATTACGTTTTAATCTAGACATGGAGCTTTTAAAATCGGAAAGAGCGAATAAACTTGGAGAGAGCGAATAAACCTCCAGAGAGAGCGAATAAATCTCCAGAGAAAGCGAATAAACCCTCGGAAAGAGCGAATAAACTCGGAGAGAGCGAATAAACCCTCCAGAGAGAGCGAATAAACCTCCGGAGAGAGCAAATAAACCCTCGGAAAGAGCGAATAAACTCGGAGAGAGCGAATAAACCTCCGGAGAGAGCAAATAAACCCTCGGAAAGAGCGAATAAACTTGGAGAGAGCGAAATAAATCTCCAGAGAGAGCAAATAAATCTCCAGAGAAAGCGAATAAACCCTCGGAAAGAGCGAATAAACTCGGAGAGAGCGAATAAACCTCCGGAGAAAGCGAATAAACCCTCGGAAAGAGCGAATAAACTCGGAGAGAGCGAATAAACCTCCGGAGAAAGCGAATAAACCTCCAGAGAAAGCGAATAAACCCTCGGAAAGAGCAAATAAACCCGGAGAGAGCGAATAAACCTCCGTGGAGAGCGAATAAATCCCCAGAGAAAGCGAATAAACCCTCGGAGAGAGCAAATAAACCCTCGGAGAGAGCGAATACCCCCACAATACCTCACCAAAAAAGCCCATCCGAAAAATCAGTAATAACCAACCAACTGACTTTTCGAACAGGATATCCTTCATCCGTTATCCTCGGATTTCTTCATAAAAATGGTTAATCGCATTTTGATTATAAGCACGATAGTCGAATTCTTTAAAGGTGATATCAGGCTCAAGATAGATTTTCTTCATTGCCTGATAGATGCTTTCAACTGAAGTATCTTCCGTCAATAGGCCATAGTCGCCATCTGCCAGGGCTGCACGATTGGCCACAATATCCGTTGCTACAATTTTCATCTTCAATGTTAATGCTTCCAATAACACCATTGGCTGTCCTTCATACTTGGAAGAAAGAACGAAAGCATCACATTGCTTCATGAATGAGAAAGGATTATCAAGTTGACCTGTTAAAAATACAGAATCTCTTAATTTCAACTTTTGAACCAATGTATCTAAAGGTTTTCGTAATTGACCATCACCGAGCAAGTATAGCTTGGTATTTGGGAACTCCTCATGAAGCTGAGCAAACGCTTTGATCAATTTATCTTGTGCCTTCTCAGGAGAAAGGCGCCCCATTGTTACGAATTTAAAGGAATCATCATTTTCAAGCGTAATAATATGGTTATGAATATCGATCCAGCAGTTATATGGTGAGGTAGCATCTTTATCCACCCAGCCAATCTTAGTATCGCCATCGTAAAGCAACACAGAATAACCATGTCCTGTACGCAATTCTTTTTGGATAGTTAATGGTTTCAAATACAGTTCATCTGGTAGGATAAAATCGCCACTATCCGCAGTAGTAGGCAGTTCCTTGTAGACTTCGATAGCTGCTCTTTCAACAATTGCAGGATACGTAATTTCTTTTTCAGAGATAAATTCTGAATAATCGTTCGGCACTAGTCGAATACAACGACTATCGATCCATCCCTGAATGATCGAGCCCTTTTTTACATAATAATAGGTACGTTTTTTATAAACTTTTCTTTTGTGTACAAATAACACTTTTCCACGTAGATCCTTCTTATGTCGGATCACTCGGCTGTCAGGATGCATAGGTGGCTGCGTCAAAATTTGATAGCCTTCAATATCTTTCAAAATATATCCATATTGCTTCACATTTTCTTCTAAAGAAGCAATTTCACTTACGGTTCTAAGTGCGGCGTGATGTTTCTTATGATTGGCCTGAATATATGAATTTGCCACAAGTTTTGTTAAAGGATTTGTGAACATTGAAGTCAGGTTGTCCATTAAAGTAACGGCACGATAGTCAATCCAACCAATTTCTTGTTGGTCAATTTCAATTAAATAATAAGAGGAACGACTTGTTTTAGCTACGTTCGAAATATAGACAATGACATCTTTGAACAAGGAAATATCAGACTTCTTATGAGCATCAGGAGCGCCAAATGGTAAATCCCATAAGTAGTACTTAGGAGAAACATTGTCCAATCTACCAATTGCATGCATATCCTCATATAAAATCTGTTCACCCTGTTCCTCGCTAGTATCAGTACCTGTCATATTTAGAGAAGAAGCATTGCACCAGCCTACATAGATATCGTTGATCGCTATTTTATAATAATCCTCACCATGACAATGATTATAAGCAAACACGTGAATCTGATCATCAGCTTGAACAGTATATGGTGTGGCAGGTTTCCCCTCATTCAATTGAGCCAAAGTACGATAAATAGCAACGGATTGAATGGACGAGTCCCATCTGCCGGTTTTATTGACCAAAATAAGTTGGGAAGTTTCATCCTTTTGGGTAACCGTTTTCTTAGGAGGATTTAAAATCCGATTTGGATCAATCGTATTCATACAATAACCAAATTGCTCGGTCGTTGTGAATTTACCCAAATTGGATATATTTAGTTTCATCGTTGCTTCTGAAACCGCCAATAACTTATCAAATTTATGATAAACGGAGAACATCGTCAGTAAATTTTGATAGTGAGGGCGAACTCCGTCTATTGTACGCATACGGTCGGCCATCATATCGCTGTGTAAAAAGCAGATCTTCCGTTTACTATTCGCCGCCAATACTAATTTTGTCCAATAATAGCTATAACCACTAAAGTCGATGGCATAGTCAAAATGTACGCCGCCTGTCAATCTGCGCATTTCACGTTGATAGGCTTTATCTGGATAACGGGATTTTAGCTTTGATGTTAATCCATGTGAACGAATCAAGCGGTCTGCTATAGCCTCCTGAAACCTATAAACAGGGATGCCCGGTTTAAAAAGCAGACGAACTTTTGGATGAATCCGATTTTGATTATAAAGGATGTCTTCGTGATGAGAGGCACCTAAAAAACAAGTGACATCATAGCGATCATAATCGATATTATTGGTTAGATTGATAAAACTATTAGTAATCCCATTATTTAAAAGGCCACCTGGATAGATCAATATTTTCTCTTTATCATTTCTCAACTGAACGATCTTCACATGGTCAACGTTTTCCTTACAAAAGACTAGGTGATACAAACGTTCAGCAACATTTCCATCATCATAACCAACAAACCGTTTTTTGGCTGCTTGATAGACATTTTGATAAGAAGCTTTTATATCTTCAATATGGAGAATCGCATTTGCTACCTCATCGATATGCTCATAAATCGGTCCAGGCAATTCTTTCTCATCTAAATACATCCCACGATCCTGAGCATACAGATCCTGATCCCATGCGTAAAATAAAATAGGACGATCCGTTACTAAATAATCAAAAAATACACTAGAATAATCGGTGATTAAAATATCGACGATACTTAGCAACTCATTCATATCCATTTGATCGGATATCAACCGACTGCGAGCTTCCGGATAGTTTGTCGCAATAGTATACAAAAATGGATGGACTTTAAAGAGTACATGATATTCAGGGCCAAGCTGTTCAGCCAAAAAATTCATCTCTACAATGATTTTCTTCATATTGTCCTGAGCATTCTTTGTATCTGTACCTTTCCAAGTAGGAGAATACAATACAATTTTTTCATTAGGCGAAACAGAGAGGCCTTGTTGATTTAATGTTTCCACAATTGCCTGACGATTTGAATGAAAGGTCAAATCATTACGAGGATAGCCCATTTCCAAAATGGTCCCCTCATAAATGCCCTCTAAACGGAACGCTTTTGAAAAAATTTCTGTTGTATGAGCATTCGGACTAATAATATAATCCGCATTCAAAAAATTACGAATCACGTTTTGACTTCCAGCTGGGTTGCCGGGAATATCGTAGCCCATATGTTTTAAAGGGGTTCCGTGCCATGTATTAATATATGTTTGTTCAGGGCGAGGAACGAAGAAAGATTGAAAAGTAGAGTTATTCAAAAGATACTGTGCTTGTGCAAGCCATTTTAAATAATCCTCGCTATCACGCTCTACAAAAGTAACATTTGACATAGCAAGGTAAGGAGAAATCGCTTTCTCTAGCTCTTCAGAAGATTGAATAGACCAAATATGTTGGTATTTTTTCTCCTGATCGTGCTCTAATATATATTTGAAAAGAGCAAAGGGAGAGTCAGTTATACTTTGCCCATCTCGAACTTCATATAAAATGGAATGATCTACGATTGGCAAAGTGTCATAGAACTTTGCATATAATTGATTTTTTCGATGTTGTTCTTTTTGTGAACGGTCATCTAATACTTCTTTGAAATTTTTGTAGAATTCATTCAAAATCATTGGAGATCACCTCGTTTACTAAAAACTATACCTATCGTATAGTAGCATTTTTTTTAGGCTGGCAAAATAGATAGTTGGTAGCATATATTCTTTATTATAAGCGAAACTTCACACAGTGGCGTTTTTCTTCGACCTACTATTAGTGTTAGTTGAACGAAACGACCTTATACAGGCAATTGCACCTCGATCTAACTGAGGACAGTGAAAAACTTAGTATGTCCTTTTGCTGACAAAAATCTATCTGCTCTTTCATTTTGGGGATTTAAAAAATTGATTTTCATTATATATGGGAGATCAATAGATTTTTTCAGTGGTCTCTACCTAAGCTATATGGGTTGCCTTGTAAGGAACTTTGAGGAATAAAATATCTTCATTTAAATGACATGAGTATGTCCGCTTATCGCCTTTTAAAAGGCAATATATACGAATTGAAACGTTGCTATTACCGTCTCTTAAGGATTGATGGACGTCATCAACTATGTTATGATAATTGGCAGATTAAATTTTTACATATAATAATACTTCCTCCCCATCAATGAGGTTTTCATTTTGATGCAACTTTTTAATACCATATGAAAGAGTGAAAAGATAATGTTGAAAAATAAAACATTTAGAAAGTATTTTGGTAAAGCCTTTCGATTTATAGGTCGAAAAGCGCCGCGTATAAAAAACTTAGTTATTTTCGAAAGTTTTCACGGAAAACGCTACAGCGATAATCCACGCGCGATATATGAATATATGAAGGAACATAATCCAGAATACAAACTTATTTGGAGTGTTGCTAAGGATAGTATCCCTTTGTTCCAAGAATTAGGCGTTCCTTATATGAAACGTTTCACATTAAAATGGTTATTCACTTTCCCGCGCGCTCAATATTGGGTGAATAATGTACGCTATCCAAAATGGATGACGCGACCAAAGGATACGACCTATCTTCAAACATGGCATGGTACGCCACTTAAAAAGCTAGGAACAGACATTGAAGAAGTGCATATGCCAGGTACAAAAACAAAAAAATATCGTAAGAATATCAAAGCTGAATCTAAAAACTGGAGCTATTTAGTAGCCCCTAACCCATACACACATGAAATTCTTGCACGGGCATTCCATTTCAATGGAACAATGATTGATTCGGGCTATCCACGTAATGACGCATTACAAAACGAAGATACAGCGAAAATTGCAAAAATCCGCAAGTCGCTCAATATTCCAGATGATAAGAAAATCGTCCTTTACGCACCGACATGGCGTGATGACCAATTCTTCCAAAGAGGAAAATACAAATTCCAATTCCAATTTGACATTCAAAAATTAAAAGATCAATACGGTGATGATTTCGTACTACTGGCACGTATGCACTATCTTGTATCTGAAAACTTTGATTTCAGTCAATACGGTGATTTCATCAAAGATGTTTCAAACTACTATGATATAGCAGACCTATACTTAATCAGTGATTTGTTGATCACAGACTATTCATCCGTATTCTTTGACTATGCTATCTTAAATCGTCCAATCATCTTCTATATGTACGATTTAGAAGATTATCGCGATCGTCTCCGTGGCTTCTACATCGACATCGAAGCGGATGCACCAGGTAAAATTGTTCAGAACGAAGCAGACCTATTTGAAGAAATTGGACGTGCCCTAAAAGAAGGCCACTATTCACAAGCGCAATTCGACCGCTTTAACGAAAAATTCTGCGTTTGGGAAGACGGCAAAGCAACAGAACGTGTCGTAAACCAAGTGTTCGGAAAATAATTCCTAAAAGCCCGCCAAGATTGGTGGGCTTTTCCTATGAGAAATCTATCCGTGGAAGAGGTGGGGCTATCTACGGAAGAAGGGACCCAATCCACGAAAGAAGGAGCCCAATCCACGAAAGAAAGGGTTCTATCCACTGAAGAAGAGGCTTCATCCGCGGAAGGAGAAATCCAATCCACGGATGAAGGGTTTCATCCACGGAAGAAGAGGTTCAATCCACGGAAGAAGAGGTTCAATCCACGGAAGGAGAGGCTCCATCCACGAAAGAAGGAGTTCCATCCACGGAAAAACGAATTGTATCCACGAACGGAAAATTTTAAGTCTTAAAATCCAACTAAAATCCCATCAAATCCATCCAAAACTCAACCATTCAGCCTCAGAAATAAAATATCCAATGCACTTAGGATTCTTTCACAAAAAATCAGCCTAAAAACCTCAATACTCTACTTGCATAAAAAAGCAAATAATCCAAAACAACTCACAACCAGAAAATCATTTGAATCACATCAATTTTACGATATTAAGATTTCCATTACTGATCCATTATCTATGCTTTATCCCAAAATTCAATTTCTCGTAACTATTAAAAAACTCTCATCACACGCTCGGAATATTTTCCACTAATATGTTATACTATGTGAAGTGTTTTTCTATAGGTACCAACAAATCACTTAAAAAAAGCTTCATTTGAAACGATATCATATTGAAAATAAAGTATATGAAACATAAAATGCAAAGTAACGTTTTATGTTAAGAAACGTTCAGAAGTGTTAAAAGGCGTTAGAAAACAGACCAATGAAAAAACTCGCCTAAAACAATAGAGCTAAATCCAAAGAAATCTTACTATTTCTTTCAAAAATATCATAACTAAATATCATAACTAATAGAAAGGTTATGAAAAGTTACCAAATTAGCTATACTAATAAAAAAACACAAAACTACTAGTTCAGAACAAATTCAATATATGAATTGAGGAAAGAAACGAAATGAGAGCATTTATTAAAATTATAAAAGAACAATTCAATTCATTTTATTTGATCATGCGCTTAGCAAAATTCCAATTACGGATCGACAATCAGAATAACTATTTAGGCTTTGCTTGGGAAATTCTCAATCCCGCAATTCAAATGACGATGTACTGGTTTGTCTTCGGCTTTGCGATGGATCGTGGTGTAATGAAAAGCGAAAACGGTCTCGAGGAGGTTCCTTATGTCTACTGGATGCTGGCTGGGATTTCGATGTGGTTCTTTATCAACAAAGCCATTTTAAATGGTTCGAAAGCCATTTATCAAAGATATGCAATGGTCGCCAAGATGAACTTCCCGCTATCCGTATTGCCTAGCTACATTATAATGGGGAAATACTACGGACATCTCGTATTAGTCGGTGCCATTATAGTCGTCTGCTGGATTGGAGGCTATCCTCCAAGTATTTACTATTTACAGTTAATCTATTTCTTAGCAATGAGTTATATTCTGGCATTTGCCATCACACTGCTAACGTCAACATTAACAGTTGTAGTTCGTGATATTCAAATGCTGATCCAATCATTATTACAGGTAATGTTCTTCCTATCCCCGATTCTTTGGGATCGCACAACAAAAATGCCAGAATGGATTCATCAAATTTTAATGTTAAATCCATTTTATTATTTAGCGAATGGCTATCGTGCATCATTGCTATTTCATGATTGGTATATCGTGTCCCATTGGGAACTTACACTGTACAATTGGGCGCTTATCTTTGTCCTATTACTCATTGGCTCGAAAGCACATTTCAAATTCAGAAATCGCTTCTCTGACTTTATCTAAAAATAATATGGGAGAGAATTTACATGGCGGAATCAGTCATTATCAAAAATGTAACCAAAACATATCGTATGTATAAAACAAAGGGCGAACAGCTAGGTGATTTAATCTTCCCAGGTAAAAAAGGGAGTAGTTTCAATGCGATTGAGAACATTTCATTTGCAGTTGAAAAAGGGGACGTTGTCGGTCTTGTTGGCATCAATGGCTCAGGAAAATCAACACTTTCGAATATTATAGGTGGAATTATTCCTCCTACTTCTGGCGAGGTCATCGTCAATGGGGAAGTCAACGTCATCGCCATTAATGCCGGTCTTAGCAATCAACTAACAGGCATTGAAAATATCGAATTTAAATGCTTGCTTATGGGCTATAGCAAAGAGAAGATCGCCAAAGTGTTGCCTGAAATCATCGAATTCTCAGAGCTAGGGGACTTCATCTACCAACCTGTGAAAAAATATTCAAGTGGTATGAAGTCTAAATTAGGATTTGCTATCAGTGTGACGGCAGATCCTGATATTCTCATCATCGACGAAGCTCTTTCTGTAGGGGATCAAACCTTTGCGGACAAGTCACTTGAGAAGATGAATGAATATAAGAAACGCGGCAAAACGATTTTCTTCGTCAGTCACAACTTGAGCCAGGTACGTAGTTTCTGCACAAAAATCGCTTGGATCGAAGGTGGGCATTTAAGAGAATTCGGCCCAACAAATGTTGTGATGAAAAATTACGCAGCTTTTATCAAAAAATATCATAGACTACCTCCAGCCGAACAAAAAGCATTCCGAGATCAATTAGCAGACCGACGAAAACATAGCAAAATAATGAACCCGGATGAATAAAACAAAAATCTGAATATTTACCATATAATTAATGATCGGCTAGGACATAAGTTGAAAACTAATCGATTTTAGCACAAGTCTTGAAGATAGAACTGTATTAAAGCAAGGCTTATAAATTTGATTTCATATAGTTTATTCATTTTCAATGAGGTCTTGTCCTAGCCTCTTCATTTACCATTTACATATCGCAAAAGGATGTGAATTTTCTAATGAAAAGAACCATATTTATGACTGCATGGGATATGGATGTTGAAAAAGGCGGCGTCAACAAAGTCATGCTTCGCCGTTCTGGACTATTCTCAAACCAAGACTATTGTTCAGTCCTTCTAACAATGGATTTTAAAATGAATTACCCTGAAATTGAAGCAGAATTACGCGCAACAGGTCAGCTAAAACAAGATGTCAAAATCATAAACGTCTACGACTATTACCGTGAACAATTTTCTTCAAAAGAGGTTACAAGTGAACAAAAAGAACAATACGCACAAAATATCAAAAAATATGAAGAGGATTACTGGGTACAAGACGGAGACTATTTTGCACGTTATTTCAGGAATGGAACTTATATCAAATATAAACAATGGGACAACGATGGCATCCTGAAATTTATTGATTATTTCGATGAAAATCGTGTTCGTATTCGTCGCGAAGAATATCATCCACAGGGCTATAAAATTCGCGAAACATTGTATCATCCGGCAAACAACAAAAAAAACCAAGAACGCTACTTCACACCGGACGGATTTTGTTTTTTAACGATGTGGTTCAACCACCAAACGGGGAAACAACAACATATCTATTTGTTCGAGCCGACACATAAAAAAGTGCTGGACTTTGCCAACCGTAGAGAATTCCATACGTTCTGGTTAGAAGAATTATGCCGAACAGAAGTCGTAAAACCTGTGATCATCGTTGACGGAGCAGCAACCGCAGAGCGTGTGATCAATATGGATGATGATTTAGCATTCAAAATTTTCATGCTCCATTCCAATCATTTCGAACAACCGTATACACTTGGAAGCCCATATCGAAAAGCCGTACAGTCGATTTTGGATATTATTCCACAAGGTTATCCAGTCGTCGTATTAACGGAACAGCAACAACTCGACCTACACAAAGAAATCGGTAATCGTGGCAATATCCACGTCATCCCGAACTGTGTAGATATACCAGTCGTAAAAGTTGAAAAAGATCCACTCCTTGTGTCCATGGTAGCTCGCTATGCCAAAGAAAAACGGATCGATCAGGCCATCGAAGCTTTCCTAGAAGTAGCGCGCGATGTACCAGGCGCCAAGCTGGAAATCTATGGAGCAGGCGAAGAAGAAGAAGAACTCAAAAAACTGATTAAAAAATTAAAAATAAATCGCAGTGTAAAACTAAAAGGCTATACGAACCGAACCGATGAAGTATTCGCCAACTCAGCTGTTTCACTCGTGACATCCACAGCAGAAGGATTCAGCCTAGTGATGCTTGAATCGTTCGCTAATCGTACACCAGTGGTCAGCTACGAAATCAACTATGGTCCAGCTCAAGTCATCAAAGACGGCGAAACGGGCTATCTCGTACCAAACGGTGACATCGAAGCCCTAGCCGATCGCATCAAACGTCTACTAGAAAACCCAACAGATGCCGAACGAATGGGCGATAACGCCTTTAACCTGATCCAAGAATCATACACACCAGAAACCTACTACAACCAATGGCACAAACTAATCGAACAAACCATTGCCGAAAACATGCAAAAACCGCTTCTATAGAAAGTTAAAAAACAGCCTCAGTTGCAAACTGCACCCCAATTGTTAGACGCTATCTAACAATTGGCGGTGTAGTTTTTTTATCTGCCTTTAATTTATTGAAAATCCATGGAAGAGGAGGGGGCATCCACGGAAGAGGAGGTTCCATCCACGGAAGGAGAGGTTCCATCCACGGAAGAAGGGCTCCATCCACGGAAAAAGATCCCATCCACGAAAGAAGAGATTCCATCCATGGAAGAAGGAATCCAATCCACGGAAGAGGAGGTGCCATCCACGGAAGGAGGGATTCCATCCACGGAAGGAGGGATTCCATCCACGGAAGGAGGGATTCCATCCACGGAAGAAGGGTTCCAATCCACGGAAGAAGGGATTCCATCCACGGAAGAAGGGTTCCAATCCACGGAAGAAGGGTTCCAATCCACGGAAGAAGGGATTCCATCCACGGAAGAAGGGCTCCATCCACGGAAAAAGATCCCATCCACGAAAGAAGAGATTCCATCCATGGAAGAAGGAATCCAATCCACGGAAGAGGGGGTGCCATCCACGGAAGAAGACCCTCAATCCACGGAAGAAAGGGTTCCATCCACGAAAGAATCCCTCCCATCCACGGAAAAACAAATTGTATCCACGAACACAACAACTTAAGTCGTCCTATTCACTTTCTCCATTCTCTACAACCATCCCATTCCTCATACCTAATCCAACTGATATTCCTAATATTCCTATAAAACATATCACCGATCATGAAGCATATACTTAGCACATCTATTTTTCCCCACCCTTATTAAGTTCATATTTTGTATCATTCTATAAGATTGATTTGGATTACGGATGCCAAGAAATTCTCGACATTCTGTATTAGTAATAGAATTATTAATTATTTGCAAATAATCATATATTGCTTTCTTATGAGCATCTGTACTCTTATGATTGCAACTTGGACATACCCAATAACGAGGAATCCTCCGCATGCCGACTTTCCCACACTTTTCGCAAAAAACTCCATTTAGTATATCTTTGCGTAAAATATTATATCGATCAATTAATGGGTATGGATTAAAATCTTTATGATGACTCAAAAAATAGTTTTTACAAGATTCTAGATCATTGTCAGTTATAGACTCAGTATTTACAGGTATATTTCGTATAAAAGATTTCAATTCATTTTTCCGCAGAATTGTTGTTTTGTTAGAATTTTGCTCGATGAAACTTGATGTAAAAGGAAAAACTATTGCGCCATATATGGGGATGTTCAATCCCTTATTCAAAAAGAAATTTTTGAGTTGATACATATATTCTTCTAGCTGGGGCTCCGGACTGTTAAACACATTAACTTCTCCATTAGGTAATGTTCGGACGAGTTGGCTTGGATTTTGCCTTAATACAACAGTCCCTTTAATATTTTTAACTTCTAAAATGATGATATAATATGCAGTCAAAAACAAAACATCAAATTGGACACGCGTTTCTAGCAATAAAGAAAGATTGTGAAATACATAAAAATGATAAGGAAGTTGAAGCTGTTCCAATACTTCTATCACGACCTTCTCACCAAAATCCCCGGCCTGAATACGGTTATACTCATCTATTAATGCTTCTCGCTTCGGATTTAATGTCGAAAGCCGTCGAATCATCCTATCTAATGCATCCAAGTAATGTGTTTCAGAAAAAGCCTTACCAATCAAGAAATCCCCTCCATCGCTTCTATTTTTTAAATAGAATTATATAGAGGAGCCAATTTTTATGCAAAACCGAAATTAATAATGAATAATCTAAAATAATAATATTTTGATTAAATTAATTAAAAATGATGTAAAAATATTATAAAAGTCATTCAAAATCCAATTTCGTTCATTTTTTATAGAAATTATGAAAATTTTTTGACAAATAAATGTGCTTAGAAAAAATTCAACACTTCTATTTACGAGAAACAAGTTCTAATCCACGGAAGGAGAGGTTTCATCCATGGAAGAAGAGATCCAATCCCGGAAAAAGGGTCCAATCCAAGGAAAGGAGATTCCATCCATGGAAGGAGAGGTTCCATCCATGGAAGGAGAGATTCACTCCACGGAAGGAGACGTTTCATCCATGGAAGGAGAGATCCAATCCCGGAAAAAGGGTCCAATCCAAGGAAAGGAGATTCCATCCACGGAAGAAGAGGTTCCATCCATGGAAGAAGAAATCCAATCCACGGAAGGAGAGGTTCCATCTATGGAAGAAGAAATCCAATCCACGGAAGGAGCGCTTCCATCCACGGAAGCAGACCCCCAATCCACGAAAGAAAGGGCTCCATCTACGAAATATCCCCTCCCATCCACGGAAAAACAAATTGTATCCACGAACCAAATAATTTAAGTCCCCTCCCTTCCTATCTCTCCACAACCATCCCCCAACTATTCATTCAAAAAGCTATAATTCGTCACTAAAATGCATTTTTTTCAGAAAAAGATATTAAAAAAGAGCGTTCTTGGCAAAAATAGTTATGTATAATTCTCAAAACTTTTCAGAACTAGTCTGAAATACCCGTTCACCTGGAAGAATTATTCCTATACAATAATCTTATAAGGATGGACGGAAAGAAGGGGAGACCAAAAATGAAAACCAGTATTCAACGTATAGGCTTGATTCTCTCAATCCTATTAGCAGCGATTTACATCACAAATGGACAAGTCTCTGCAAAAGAATCAACATCTTTTGTCAAAACAAAAATCAACGAGATTGCGCACATCAAATCCAAAGTTGATAAAATCTACAAAAGTCCTGATGATAAAAATAAATTTAAATTGGCGAACACAACCTACACAGGGCGAGCCTACTACGCAAAAAGTAAAACAAAAATCGGCAAAACAACGTATTACCAACTTTACCAAGGTTCTAAAGAAATAGGTTGGGTTGCTTCAGGCGACTTAAAGCGCAATAAACGTACGCTCCTCAACACGAAAAAATCCATTGCATACATATCGGGATCAGGAACAGCTTATGACATACCATGGGGCGGCACCAAAAACAAAAAGTACACATTAAGTAACTATCGCGCAAAAACATTTCAAATAGTCCGTACCGAAAAAATAGGGACAGCAACTTGGTATCAAGGAACACTAAGTGGCAAAAAAGTTTGGATTTCAGCAACAAATATCGAAACAAATCCATATATCGCACTGAACCTTCGAAAAACATCTAATATGACAGCGAAGGAAATGCAGACCTTTTTATTAAGTAAAGGAAAATTACCAAACAACATCCTTTATAAACTAGCACCAACATTTATCACATTGCAAAATGAAGCAGGCATCAACGCACAATTTATGTTTGCACATGCCATTCTAGAAACGGGATGGGGCAGCTCGACCATCGCACAATACAAAAACAACTATTTTGGCTACCAAGCATATGACACATGCGCGTTAACATGTGCAAAATATTTCCCAACAGGGAAAGATGGCTTAAGTGCATATATCTACAAAATTTATCAAGATTATCTAACAAAAACAGGTGCTTACTATAACGGGCCAACACTACTGGGTATGAACGTCAAATATGCGACAGATAAAGGCTGGAGTGAAAAGATCGCCAACCTGATGAAGCAAATGAAACCATATAGCAGTTCCTATTACAGCAAAAAAAGTGCAAGTACAAAAGTATTCCCAGCACCAAAGGAATACGATAACGTCATTCCGTCATCAAAGGCACAGCCAGAACAATATCGTGCCATGCCATCAGCGATTACAGCGAAAGTCAATATTACGACAGGTGCGACGGTCTATAGCTTGCCTTATATCTATTCATCGCACTATGGCACATATAAAAAAGGGAAATCTATCACACTAAAGGCTTATCACACGGACGTCCGCGATTTCAAAAACACAAGCGGTAAAGCGGTTCGCTGGTATCGGATTAGTTATAGCGGCAAACAGGCATGGGTCCGCAGTGATCAAATTGCAGTCGAAAACCTAGCCTTCACAACAAGTGATGGATCAAACCTAAGAGCTGGTGCTGATACAAAATATACAAAAGTAGCATCCGTCAAGAAAAACACACCTGTTAAATTGGTGAAAACAGGAAACAAATTCGTCACAAAAAAAGATAAAAATAAAAACGTATGGTACCAAATCTACAAACCAGGCACCACCAAAAAAGTCTGGATTAGTGGTTCACTCGTTCAAATGTACAACTAATTCAAAAGACGCTGAGGCGAAAGTATTTCAGCTAATAAAAATCCGAACTATGAAACGAAACTCTAACCAGAATTTCACAGTAGTTCGGATTTTTTTATTATAGTTCCATAAGTTCAATTATTTAGCTTTACTGCTACAACCCATTCAGCTCAAAGAATCGACGCCTCTCCACTGCTACAACCCATCCACCCCAAAGAATCGGCGCCTCTCCACTACTACGAATCAACTCCTCTCAAAGAATCGCCCAAGCTCCACTATCACCAATCAACTTCCCTCCAAAAAGAAATAACAGTTGACGCCCACTCTTCCTAACACTACAATGAGTAATGTAACGATGTGAGGTGTCCAATATGAATATTCGTAAATTTAAGATGCATGAAAGTGGACTCAATCGTTTCTTTGGGCCGCTTGAAGCCAAGATTATGGACATATTGTGGAATCATGATGAAATGACCATCAAAGAAGTCCAACATATTCTTGAAAAAGACAAGACGAAAAATTTTAATACGGTCATGACGGTGATGAACCGGTTAGTAGAAAAGGGGATCCTTCAAAAGAGAACCGAAGGAAGATCTTCCCTGTACAAGCCTGTTCAGTCTAGAGATGAATTTCTCAATGTGCAATCCAAAGAAATGACCACTGAGCTGATGGATGAATTTGGCAATGTCGTGGTCAGTCATATGCTCGATGCGCTAGAGGATGTAGATGACGAACTAGTGGCCAAACTTGAGATGAAGATTAAAGAACTGAAAAAGGAACGATAACATATGGAAAAACGCCAAAAACGCATATCCGGCATGATGTTAATCGCCACATTTTTGATCTCTGGAACGATCTTCTTACAGATGGTTTTGTATGTCATAGCTATGACTACTGGTTGTGCAAGTTTAAAATTCCACAACCTTGTTGAAGTATGCCATGTGACATTAAAGGCGATCGGCTTATCATCATTTGAATACCTTCTTGATACCTTGGTTGTCTTTACATTACTATTTGCACTATGGAAATTGGGTTCGGAAATGGTCCGCTACTTCACGTTGAAGATAAAATTCCGTCTATATCAAAATTCTGCATTAACGAAAGAGTTAAACAAAAAATACGGCGCAAAAAAAGAATCGATTATCGTCATTTCTTATCCTGTTCCACTTGCCATTACAATGGGATTTTTATCACCTAAAGTGATTATCTCAACAGGTCTTATGAATTTACTGAATGATGACGAACTCGACGCGGTTATTTACCATGAAATGCATCACCAAAAAAACTTTGATCCACTAAAAATCTTTTTGCTATCATTTTGTGCATCATCGTTTTTCTACATCCCGATCTTAAAATGGTTTAGCAGTCAGTATCGAATTATTCAAGAATTATTGGCGGATAATTTAGCGATTGAAAAGCAAGCCACATCGATGAATATTGGTAGTGCACTGTTGAAAATGTTGAAAGTAGGGAAGGCAGACGCAACGCCTTTGGTTTACGTATCATTTGCGGATACATCGATCAACTACAGAATCGAATATATGTTAAATCCTTTAAAAGATTTTAAACTGAAAATCCCAGTAGACATAGCTTTCAAATCAGTGATGATTTTTAGCTTGATCTGCATCGTATTTATTTACGTGCTTGCGTAGTGCGTAAATTTTTTGCACAATTACACTACATTGTGTAGTTATAAAGGCTGGACATCAAGCAAACTTTTGGAATGTCAATCATAAACAGCACTACATTATATAGTTATAAAAGGAGAGAAATCATTTGTCTAAGAAAATATTTTGGATTATAGGCGTTATAGCAATCTGCCTAATCGCTCTAATTGTATTAAATGGAAAAAGTGATAAATCTGCAGCTTCAACCATCGATTATAAGGATCAACCTTATATTGGTAAAGAGTCTGCACCAGTAGAAATCGTTGAATTTGGCGATTATAAATGCCCTCACTGTGCCGAATTCAATGAAAGTCTACTTCCTTACATCCAACAACAATTTGTTGAAACAGGAAAAGCAAAATTATATTTCATGAACTATGCATTTATTGCACCGGATTCAACAACAGCTGCACAATTTGCTGAAACAGTCTATCAACAACTAGGCAACGAAAAGTTTTGGAAATTCCACGAATTACTATTTGCGAACCAAACAACAAAAGCCGGCAAAGAAAATCAAATGACTGAAGATTTCTTGAAAGCCGTATTAGGTCAAGTTGCTAATAAAGCTGAAACTGAAAAAGTAGTAAAAGCATTCGAAAAAAACAAAGCAAAAGATGCTTTCAAGAAAGATATGAAAACAGCAAACAAATTAAAAGTACAAGCAACACCAGCGATTTTCATAGGCGGTAAGGAATTTAAGGGAAAGACAATGGACGATTTCAATAAGATGGTAGATGAGGCTTCCAAATGATCAATAAACCATTATTGCTTGCATGGGTGACGTCCATTATCGCTATGGGAGGTAGCCTATTTTTTAGCGAAGTGATGGACTTCATCCCATGTACCCTTTGCTGGTATCAGCGAATTTTAATGTATCCGCTTGTCATCTTTCTAGGAATCGCTTTTTATCATCAAGAAAAAACCATTTACAAATACATTTTACCGATATCCATCATTGGGATGGCAACTTCGAGCTATCATTATGCGCTCCAAAAGATCCCATCCATGCATGAATTCGCAACATGTACAAGTGGCGTTCCATGCTCTGGTCAATATATTAATTGGCTTGGTTTTATCACCATTCCATTTTTAGCATTGATTGCTTTTACCATCATTACGATCTCAATGCTTGTACTTTGGAAACGTAAATAAGGAAGGAAACCATTAGAAAAATGATAGCATTTTCACTTTTATGATAAAAAAATATGTTTTTGCCGATAAGAAGCTGATTTTTATTATTTCGTTGGATATGAACGACTTTTCAAGCGGTCTCGCAAATAGGAAAGGAAGGGGATTATGAATAAGAAAAAACGATTCTATCTGCGCCTAGTTATTTTGCTTGTCCTTTTCGCAGCCATTGTGTATACCATTTACAATACAGCAACGAAAGATCAGGCAGAGATAATAAAAGTAGGTGATAAAGCACCTGATTTTGTGCTAGTCGATATGAACGGGAAAGAGCATCAATTATCAGAATACAAAGGACAAGGCGTCTTCCTCAATTTCTGGGGAACTTGGTGTAAACCTTGTGAACGGGAATTTCCATTAATCGATCAACAATATCAAACGTACAAAAATCAAGGTGTTCAAGTATTAGCGGTCAACATCGCAGAACCGAAACTCTCTGGCCAAAAATATATCGATCGCAAAGAATTAACTTTTCCAGTCCTGATCGACCATACCAAGTCAGTGATGAGAGCATACAACATCGATCCGTTACCAACAACACTGCTTATCAGCCCAGAAGGCAAGATCGAAAAAATCATCACCGGCCAAATGTCTGAAAACGATATCGTAGCCAATATGAAACAAATCATGCCAAAATAATGAAACAAGCCAGAAAAGTTGAAACATCAGCATTTCTGGCTTTGCTTTTGAGCCAATTTCAAGGATGTCCATTCGATAGATAATGGTTTGAAAAAATATTTAGCTTGCTTTTGAATCACTCTCAAGAAAGCCTATTCGACAGATGATAATTTGAAAAAGCATTCTAGCTTTTCTTCTGAATCAATTTCAAGATACCTGACTTATCCTCAAGGTCAATAAAAGAATCTAGCTATATTTCACACTAGTCTCAACTTTATCACAAATTGTACAAATCAAAAGATCCTAGCCATATCTTACGCCCTTCCCAGCTTTTGTTTCTAATCTGTGAAAATCTGTTCAAATCACTCAAATATATGCTATAGTTAGTAAAAATCCACTATTTTAATAGGGAGGAAGATTATAGATGTTTACACGGCAAAAGTCTCATAAAAGACTTACGACAGCGGTTATATCAGCAGCCATGCTTGCATCAACTGCGACAATGTATTTACCGGCACTAAAAGCAACTGCAAAAACAACAGTTACACAACCAACAAAAACCGTCAAACAAACAAAAACGAGTAGACTAGGCAGATTCAAAACTGGAAAAGCCATCATTTATAAAGTGCCAACCGCTACAAAGGGAACAAAGGCTGGTGCTCAAAAACTACAACTTACGTATTACATAAATAAAAAAGCCGTTTACAATAAAACAACGTATTATCAAATCAGTAATTACAAAAGCGCATCCCGTGCGGCAATCGGTTGGGTGAAGGCAAAAGATCTCACAACAAAAGCGCATCAATTACTCAAAAACAGTACAACTAAAAGATATATATTAGGCACTGGCAAAGGCTATACAAGACCATGGGGAGGATCAAAAAATATCCTTTTTATTTCTCTTAGTACGGATAAAAACACCCTTTTTAAAACAAAAACAACCGAAAAAGTGGGCAGCGATACATGGTATAGCGGCACGTTGAATGGTCAAACCATTTGGTTAAAAGCGAATCAATTAACCACGAAAAAACCTTCAACGACGATTAAACCCGTACTAAAAAAGGTAAATAGACTTGGTCGTATCAACACCCAAACTGCTAAAATCTATTCAGATATCAATAACCTAAAAAAATCAGCAGCCGCAACATCTAAAAAGACGGAAAAAACTTATTACATCAATCAACAAGCAACAATTGGAAAAACGATCTACTTCCAACTGAGCACATCTCAAACAGGCACAACTTCTATAATTGGTTGGGTCAAAAGCACGGATCTAAAAAGTGTAGCTCAAACAACTGCTAAAGTGCCAACCACTCCCCAAGTACTAAAGGGTACGGGCAAGGGCTACAACATTCAATGGGGCGGTACGAATAGCATTGCCGAAAAATCATTAGCGAACTACAAAGATCAAAAATTCACGATCAAAAAAGCGATCAAGGCAGGCAATGAAATCTGGTATCAAGGTATAACACCGAACAATAAAAGCATCTGGGTTTCATCAACACAAGTAAAAAATGCTCCATCAACGAATACGGAAACGCCCGTTCAACCAGAAACAGCAGCCATTACGAAAGTAGGTATCTTGAAAAGTACATCAACTAAAATTTATCAAGATCTAACAGACTTGGCTACATCACAACAAGCAGGTACGATATACACAAAAGAAAATTTCTATGTATACAAACAAGCAACCATTGATAACAAAACCTATTACGAAATCAGCCGAACAGATGGCACCTCAACAAAAGCAATCGGGTGGGTAGAAGAAGGGCAGATCACTCTGTCTAATATCACTTCATCTACTACATCCAATTTAAAACTGTTCTTAACAGGGTTCGGTAAAGCTTATAATATCTCAAACGGTACAACGAACAATGTGGTATATGACTCACTTGCAGACTACCGAGCAACCGCTTTCACAGCTAAGAAAACGGAAGTCATCAATGGCAATACCTACTATCAAGGAACCATCAGTGGTAAAACCGTCTGGATTTCACCAGAACAGACCGGGAATAGCTATATAGCAGAAAACTTGCGAAAAGTATCGAATATCACGCAAAAAGAAATGGAAGATTATTTGGTAAAGAAAAAAGGAACGAGCATCCAAACAAACAACCTTTACAAAATGATTCCAGCATTTCTCAAAGTCCAAAAAGAATATGGCATCAATGCGCAATTTATGCTGGCCCATGCTATTTGGGAAACAGGCTGGGGAGGTTCAGCCATCTCACAATACAAAAACAATTTCTTCGGCTATCAAGCCTATGATTCAGCACCATTTACCTGTGCCTTATATTTTCCATCTGGACAAGAAGGGCTCGAATACTACGCAGACGCCATCTACAACAAATATTTAAAAGCGGGCGCCATCTATAACTATGGTGTCAACATTGCCGGGATGAATACAAAATATGCAACAGACACAAATTGGGGACGGAGCATTGCTAGACTGATGGAAGAGATGAAACCGTACGACAGCAAATATTACACGGCTCAACCAGTTAGCACATTAAATCCAGCGCCGATCACCAAAGTCTATAGTCACATTATTCCAGCGGACAAGCCGCTACCAGATACATTCTACACATTCGATCAAGGAATCGTGGCATCTGCAACATTATTAACACCTGTCTACTCTATGCCATATGCTACGTCTGCTAGACAAATCGGGACACTAGCATTAGGACAACAGATTACTATTTTAGGACATAACGCAGACATCAAAGATTATAAAGACAGCAACGGCAATTTCAAAGGACGCTGGTTCCGTGTCAGCTACAACGGCAATGACCAAGCATGGATCAGAAGCGACTACTTAAACATTCAAAATCTAGCCGTCACCAATTATGACGATTCAAATGTCCGTAACAAAGCTACAACCAAAGATTCAACCGTCATCGTAAAATTAGAAAAAGATACCTACCTAAAACTTGTAACAGATGCCAAAGGAGCGGTAGCAACATCAACAGACGAAGCTGGAACAACATGGTATCAAGTCTTTATTCCTGGCAAAACAACAAAAGGGTGGGTCAGCTCCACAATCGTGACAAAATTCTAATGATTCTAGTGATACTAATTTCTAATGATACCAAAGGCAAATTCAAACACCATCTGATGGATCAATCACAGATGGTGTTTTTTAATGAGCTTTTTTCACAAAATATCAGGTGGGAAGAGAGGTGGCGTGGACAGTGAGGGGGATTTTCTAATGGGATAACGCTATCGATAAAGTAGCAGTTCTACTCGATAGAGCAACACTTCCTAATTTAAAAGATGATTACTTTATTTTGGTAAAATAATCCGTTTTTGAGCTCTGAATAAGCGATTGGGGGACGTAAATATTCTTGTTCGTGGATACAATTCGCTTTTCCATGGATGGAAGAGCTTCGTCCGTGGATAGAACCTCTCCTTTCGTGGATGGCAGGTCATTTCCCGCGGATAAGAGAGTATTTCCCGTGGATAGAAAGTTTCTCATTCGCAGATTGTCCTTCTCCATCATGGGAGAGTCTTATCCCATAAGTAGAACTCTCTCCATTTTCATGGATAGAAAGCTATTTTCCCAGATAGAGGTTCAAATCTTCGAATAGGAGATCGTTCCCACTAGAGCAACAGCTCCTAATTCCAAAGAAAAACCCTTGACTACTCTTATTTTGGAAAAACCAACCATCATTTGGAGCTCTGAGTAAGCAATTTAAGACTTAAATATTCTTGTTCGTGGATACAATTCGTTTTTCCGTGGATGGAGGAGCTTCATTCGTGGATAGAACCTCTCCTTCCGTGGATAAAGGTCTATTTCCCGTGGATAAGAGAGTATTTCCCATGGATAAAGTCCATTCGCAGGGAGTCCTTCAATCCTGGCTCCCTCCCCAATAAATAAAACCATCTATCCATAAACTCCCACTATTCTCATAGACTAAACCGCATGCGTCATCTCTCATAGTTACTTGGTTAGCCAAATCTCAGTCATTTTGACCAATTTCCAATAAAGAAAAATATTTTTCAGTCATAGCTACTAAAAAAGCCCCATATAATGAAATGGCTTCAATTAAACATTAGAGGAGGATACACACTGCTATACAATAAAAGACTACTGTTATTAATACTATTAGACTCTACTATCGTTTTTACAGCAATATTTTTGAGCTATTTGATCGTTTATCCTGCATTACCATATACCGCCATGTCATTCTTGTTGGTTAGTTCCATCACATTACTTACTAGTCATCATATATTTGCTGCTGTGTATCGGATGTATCGCAACACATGGGAATATGCAAGTATTCGAGAATTACTGGCGATTATAAAGGCGATTACATTTTCGATTTTAACAACGATCATCGTTCAGGTGATCGCCTTTCGAACGATAGATATACGGGTATTAGGCATTACATGGATGATGCATATGCTACTCATTGGAGGCTCCCGATTCTCATGGCGATTATTTCGTGATCGTTTTATCACACTGAACACCGATAAAAAGCGGACACTCGTTGTTGGAGCTGGCTCTGCGGGTTCGATGATCGCTCGGCAATTACTCAAAAGCACTGAAACGGATCTCTATCCGATCGCCTTTGCAGATGATGATCTAAAAAAGATGAGACTCCAAATCTATGGGGTAGAGGTAAAAGGGACCATTCAAGACATTCCACAGCTAGTAGAAAAATTAAAAATAGAAAACATCATCATTGCTATTCCTTCATTGAAAAAATCCGAACTCAATCGAATTTACAAGGAATGTGCGAAAACAAAAGTGAATACCAAAATCATGCCATCCGTTGAAGACTTTTGCACAGGGAAAATAGCTGTCCATCATATTCGTGATGTACAAGTAGAAGATTTACTAGGACGAGAACCTGTAGAGCTTGATATGACGAGCATCTCAAAAGAGCTAACAGGCAAAACCGTGTTAGTAACAGGTGCGGGAGGATCGATCGGCTCCGAAATATGCCGACAAATCTGTAAATTCCATCCTAAAAAACTACTCCTTTTAGGGCACGGTGAAAATAGCATTTATAACATCGACATGGAACTAAGACAAGCCTATCAAAATGAGATTGAATTAATCCCGATCATTGCCGATATTCGAGATAGAGATCGAATATATGGAATCATTGCACAGTATGTACCAGATGTCGTCTATCATGCCGCAGCCCATAAGCATGTACCGTTGATGGAGTTCAATGCCACGGAAGCGGTGAAAAATAACATCTTTGGTACGAAGAATGTAGCGGAAGCAGCAAACACATTTGGGGTCGGATGCTTCGTCATGATTTCGACCGATAAAGCCGTCAACCCATTGAATATCATGGGCGCAACGAAACGCTTCGCAGAAATGATTGTTCAAAACCTAGCAAAAGAAAGTAGTACGAAATTCGTAGCCGTGCGTTTTGGCAATGTGCTGGGAAGCAGGGGCAGCGTTATCCCTCTCTTTCAAAAGCAGATCGCAGCGGGTGGACCCGTAACGGTGACCCATCCAGAAATGACGAGATACTTTATGACCATTCCAGAAGCATCACGGCTAGTTCTTCAAGCAAGCACATTGGCAAGAGGGGGAGAAGTATTCGTCCTAAATATGGGGGAGCCCGTCAAAATCGTGGATTTGGCTCGAAATCTCATCACACTGTCCGGTTATACAGAAGAAGAAATTGGCATCAAGTTCTCGGGCATCAGACCTGGCGAAAAACTATTCGAAGAACTATTAAATGAAGATGAAATCCAAAAAAAACAAGTATTCCCGAAAATCTTTATCGGAAAAGCAGAACCCATCGACAAGCAAAAACTCTATCAGATGCTCGATTCCATACTAGAGCAGGATGCCGATACACTAAGAGAAACACTCATACGAATAGCCAATGCCAAAACAATCACCCCTCCACCACCAAACTTAGTAGTAGTGAATGGAGGCAAATATGGATAAGATTCCTCAGCAACGGAAAGGTTGTTGGGGTTTTTCTTCCTAGAAAAAGTCTAAACTTTCATGCTGATTCAATAACACAGGGAAAATCACGAATCTCTGCCACGAAAAAGAGCTAAGTGTTGAAAGAGCAAATACAATTCGAAAAAGAACAGATAGGTCCCTAGTAAGAGCAAATAATCTGTCGAAAAGTGCTAATACCTTTAACTCTAAGCTAATTGGAAAAATCCCTAAAAAAGCACCCAATAAACTCATCGAAACAATTCAATATATCTATAATAACTCATCCCAAAAGAAATACTTTTGACCAAAATTGACCAATAAGCCTATCACTTCATCCTCCCATTCAAAAATGACAACCAATTAATAAAAATAGTTAACATATGATATCTTGAATACTTTCAACTATCTTTATAAACAAAAATAATAGATTATTACTATTTAGAACGTATTTACATATAAAAACATTAATATCTTTATTTTTCAATATTTAATCCAAAATAAAGAACAATAATATCAAAAAAATACTATATTATATTTTCAATATAAATGGTATAAAACATCATAGGTCTGAATTTTTGATATCAATACTAATTGAAAAGTAGGAGGTGCTATATGGAAAATTATCATTTAAAATTCGTCAAACCACTCACATCTATTGCGTTAGTAGCTGCGTTATTGAGCAATACATCCACACTATTTCCAGCCACAACAGCCGTAGCAAAGTCATCAGATTTAAAAGTTTCAAAAGGAAGGCTAATTTCCAAATCAACAAAAAAACTAAAAAAAGGTGTAGTAACATACAAAGGAAAACTATACAAAGATGGTAAGCCATTAACAGGGATTTATAAAACGATCCTTTATTTATCTGGTAAAAAAGCAACTTCATGGTACGGAACCGGCAAAAACCGAAAATGGTATGAAAACGGCAGACCATTAACCGGTTTCGGCAAAAATACAGGTAGACTGTTTATCAGCGGAAAAGTAGCAGTCGCTACATGGTATGGAATCGGTAAAAATCGAAAGTGGTATGAAAAGGGTAGACCATTAACAGGAATCAAAACATCATCGAATCAGCTATTTGTAAATGGTAAAATCAATAGTGGTCTGTATTTATTTCAAAAGAAACTCTATAATGGACCATCACTTAACAAGCAGTCAATTCTCTATAAAAATAAGCTATATAATGGCTATTCCTTGAATAAAGGTCGAACGTTATATAAAGGAAAATTATACAACGGCTCCTTGGCAAATAAAGGGTTAGTCCTTTATCAAGGCAGACTCTATAATGGTACAGAAACGAACAAGGGCTTAATCTTTTATAAAGGGACATTGTACAATGACTCAGCACCGAATAAAGGTCTAATTTTGTTTAAAGATAAATTATATAACGGTCCTTCCGAAAATAAAGCACTTATCCTATACAAAGATAAATTATATTATGGCTCACAATTGAACAAAGGATTTATCTTATTCAACGGTGCACTCTACAATGGGGAAACATTAAACGAAGGCATCATGTATGTTGGAGGAAAATGGTACAATGGTTCAACTTTAGCATCTGGCACCATTACAACTCCAGATGGACGAACCATTACGGTCACTGATGGGGAAGAGACAACATCAAACAGTGGAGGAAGCTGGAACCCTCCGCCAGTCAAAGTCGATACACCGCCGATAGCAAGCAACGTAACCATCACAGGCACAGTAAAAGAAGGACAAACCCTAACAGTAAGCTATGACTACCAAGATGCAGAAAATGACGAAGACCATGGTACTACGATTCAATGGTATGCAAATGGAACAGCGATTCAAGGAGCCACAAACAAAACTTATCAACTCACTGCATCCGAAATTGGTAAAACCATCACAGTAAAAGTAACACCTAAAAATGCTAAAGGAGAAGGTCAAACAGTTACAAGTAGCCCAACAACACCTGCTGTAGCAGCAAATCAACCACCTACAATTATTGAACCTGACCCAAGTATGATCATTCTCGAAAGATCAGGTGCTGGAGTTAATATAAACTTAACCGATTATTTTAATGATCCTGATGAAGACAGTTTACAGTATACATTTTCTTCAACAAATACTAATATAAGTGGCATTATAAATGGGAGCAGTATATCGTTGTCAGGGGGACCTAATATTAGTACTGACAACATTACTATCACAGCAAACGATGGTAAAGGAGGTATATCATCTCTAACAATACCAGTAAATGTAGTGGATACAGTAGCTCCTGTGTTTATGCCACCGCTACCGAGTGTGACAAATACAACTACAGATCAAATAAGCGCTACGTCAATACTAAACGAAAAGGGCACAATCTATTACGTTGCAGTGCCTAATGCAGACATTAATACGCCACCAAGTGTTCAACAAATAATAGATGGGAAAGATGGCAATGGGCAAGAAGCTGCATGGAAAGGACAATGGTCTGTAAATGAAGGGTTTACCCCTCAAGTTTTCACCATTCCAAACCTTAATCCAGCAACTTTGTATACGATTTATATGGCAGCGAAAGATCAATATAACAATGTACAAGCTCAAACGATATCAATACAAGGTACAACGCTAAGCACGCCTAAATTAGTCAGCAAAACCATTCCAAATTTAGATTTTGCTACGATCAATGGCACACAAGCACAAGCAACGAGCAAAACAATGACAACCTCCAATTTTGGAGACAATCCAAAGCAATTTAGTATTTCTAACGGTCAAGTAACGATCCCAATCAATCTATATTGGAATATCCCGACTTTTAACGGAGAACAGACATTTACGATTGCGCAGGTCGTAGCATCCGCTATCGATAGCACAATACAGGATTATTGTAATGCAAATGGTATTTCACTTATGGAAAGACCATTTGGAGCGTTTGGATTTAGCGATACTTTCTATCTCACTGCATTCAAAACAGGTGATCAAATTACATTGAGTGGACCAGATTGGAATTACTTCTTTGAACAGCCAACGTATACTAGCACACCTACTGATTATTCAAAAAATCGTATGTTCACAGTAAGCGATGGGACGAATACAGCAACGATTCAGCTAACTCGTAAATTTAATAGTATGGAAAATCTTGTAACATATCTAAACAGCCAACTCCAAACGGCCAATGTAGCAATTACAGCAGTAGCAAATGGCGATACTTTTGAGTTAAAGGCAAATACCACTCAAGGAAAAGTAACAGTAACTGGTACAAACGCAACTGATTTCTTTTCAACCTTAACAACAGAACAACCACAGCCATAGTCAGCTTTTCAAGCAAAACAGCACACAGCAATTTTGAATAGCGTGTGCTGTTTTCCTTCTCGATTATGCCAAACGAATCTAGATGATCATAACAAAATTCCTCAAACCAAAGACACAATTCATTATAAGAGCAAATCCCCTTCGAAATCACTAGTCTAAAAGAAGCGGCAACAAAAAAGTAATCTAAATTACTAAAAATATAATTCAAAAAAGAGCAAGAATCTATTAGCCATCAAATGCTGATTCTTTGAAATGAACGTGAATTCCCCCATATAGGTGGCAAAACTAGCTTTTTAAAAATAGCTGTAAAAAAGATTTATATCAATTTCCCCTCAAAATCTCTTATTAGTAACCTCAATTAAAATGATTTTTCTAAACTATTGAAAAGTAATCGCAAATTTTTACACATATTTAGCACTTATCAGGACATAAAAAAAGTTATACAAGAGAAATTTAACAAAAAGGAGAAAGACACTTCAACACGATATGCTATTTTATTACAAACTTCATTGTTTTCGTAACATTTGTAACAGTCGTACCAAAAGATGGTATGCTTGAAAATCAAGGATAAAAAAAGTGGTAAAAATAATAGTATGTAAAAAATAGCTATATATAAAGGAAGAAACTCAAAATAAATAGCAGAAAAAGTAAGGATCATTCTACGGCTTTAAAAGAATGCGTATATTTCATTTTTATATAAATATTACAAAGTTATTTGATGTAAAAAACACTCAAAAATAGCAAATTGCTAATCTATAAAATGATACTTTATAACTATTAATAAAGTCATGATGATAAAAATATCATTTATTTTGTAATAAAAAATCATAAATGAAAATATTGGATAATATTTTTTTGATTATTTTATAAAAATATGATATTCGGATTACTATGTTCAATAATTTTACAGAAAAAAAGGTGGAAATTCTCCCTCTGATAGTCGATAATTAGGCTAAGCATGATTAGCTGATGAAACTTATAACCAGCAAAATGCTAATCATATTCATAAGGGAGGATTTTTATTCATGGCAAATTTCAAATTTGTTAAATCAGCAACAGCGGCTGTACTTGGTGCTTCTGTACTAACTACTGCTGTAGTAGTACCTGGCGCGGATGCTTCAGCAAAAACTACTTACAAAGTGAACAAGAACGGTACACTTGTAAACGCAAAAACTAACAAAGCGGTGAAAGGTTACAAAACTTATAAAGGTAAACTTTATAAAAACGGTAAAAAATTCACTGGCAAAACTTCTTCAGGTGTTTACTATGTGAAAGGTAAAAAATTCACTGGTAAAACAAAATACGGTTACTACTATGTAAACGGTAAACGTTTCACAGGTACAACAAAATATGGTTATTACTATGTAAACGGTAAACGTTTCAATGGTAAAACAAAATACGGTAACCTTTATGTAGATGGTAAACGTTACACTGGTACAACAAAATACGGTTACACTTACTACAATGGTAAACGTGTCGAAGGCGAATACAAAGCCAAAGTTTACACTAACGGTAAATTAGTAACTGGTCTTTACAAAGAAAAACTTTACAACAAAGGTGTTCTTGAAACAGGCCTTGATCTTTACAAAGAAAAACTTTATAAAGACGGTGTACTTAACGTAGGTTATGCACTTAAAGACGGTAAACTTTACAAAGATGCAGATCTTAACAAAGGTTTAGAAAAATATGAAGACAAATATTACTACGATGCTGATCTAGCTGATGGTACTTATGATGATAACGGTGTTGAAAAAGCATTCGAAAACGGTGTTGAAGTTGGCGCTAAAGTTAAATCGGTAGAAGCGATTAACGCTAAACAAGTTAAAGTTACATTTAACAAATCAATCGATGAAGATACTGTTCTTGATTCAAATTCAAAATTAGTAGCAGGTACTATTACTTTTAAAGAATCAGCTTCAAATTCTACTGCTACAGTAACTGCTGCAAATGCAACTGGTGAATTTACAGATGCTAAAACATTAGTAATTACACTTGGCACTGGTGAAATTTTTGATGGTGCATACACTTTAAGTGCAACTAAAGCAGTAAAAACTACTGGTAAAGAAAGTATTGAAGAATTCTCTAAAGCATTCTCAATTTCTGATAAAGTTGCTCCAACTGTAGAATCAGTAACTGCAAACACAAATGCTACTATTGCAACTTCTGCAAAAGTAAAATTCTCTGAACCAGTTTCAGCTGCTGTTGTTAAAATTGATGGAACAGTTTACTCAGCAGCTAGTGGTACTGGTACTGATGAATTAACATTCAATGGTTTATCATTAAGCACATCTTCAGAACACAAAGTAGAAGTTCTTAATGCAACTGACTACAATAATAATGTAACTCCATTACAAACTAAAACATTCACAGTAAATCAAGATACCGTAGCTCCAGTTGCAACAACAGTAGCAAGTGGTGACCATGCTATTCTATTAACTTTCGATAAAGATATGACTGTAAGTACTGTAGCAGGTGCTGTTAAAGTTCTTGATGAAAAACTTGGCACAGTGGGTTCTACAGTAACTCAAGTTGGTACAAGTAAAACAAAATTCTTAGTTACAATTAACGGTACAACACTTTATGATAATGCTGCTTCACGTTCATTAACAGTAGTTGTTGATGATGCTGCTAAAGATGCACTAGGAAATAAAGTTTCAACAACAACTAAAGCAGTAACTTTAACAAAAGATGTAACTGCTCCAACTGCTTCTAATGTTGTTGTAGAAAATGATGCAAATGGTAATGCTAAAACTCTAAAAGTTACTTTCAGTGAAGAGTTAAAAGCTGCACCTACTGATTTATCTGGTATTTCTGCTAAAGATGCAAGTACTGGTACAACTGCAACAGTTACTGATTTATTAGATGCTACAGCTATTAAATTATCTGATGATAAGAAAACTGTTGAAATTGGAGTAAAAGCAGCTGCACAAGGAAATAAATATAACTTTGCATTTGGTAAAGCATTTGTACAAGATACTGCTTTAACTGCAAATGATTCAACTGCATTTTCTAAAACAGTAGCATTTGATAAAGCAGGTTCTGCTTTCAAATTAGTACAAGGCGATTTAGATACTACTACTCAAAATACTATCAAAATCACTTTTGCTAAAGAAGTTATAGGTGACTTCGGTGCAACTGCTGCTAATAACCCAGCAAACTATACTTTAGCTGGTCAAGCTCTTCCAGCTGATACAAATATTGATATTGACTCTGCTCGTAAAGTAGTAACAATTACATTACCTTCTGATTTTGTTGCAAAAACAGATTCAAATGCTGTATTTACTGTTAACAATGTAAAAGCAGCTGATGGTTCTGCATTATCAGCATTCGTTGGTTTCGCTAATGTAAAAGATAACATTGCTCCACAACTAAACAAAGTTGTTTGGAATACAAACGGTTCATTCACATTAGATTTCAATGAAAATATTTCAACTCTTGGTGCTGAAGCAGGTTATGAAGTTAAAGTTAATGATACTCTAATTCCAACTACAGCTTACACATTCACTGCTGGTACTGGTTCAGATGCTGGTAACATTGTAGCTACATTCAATTATGAAAATGATGCAACTGCAGGTAATTATATCGATGTTGATGGCGATAAAACATATACTGCAGGTAAAGATATCTTAGCTGGTACAATTGCTAAAGTATCTGTAAAAGTTCTAGGTACTGGTAATACTACAGCTGATGCAGCTGGTAACGTTGCTAAAGCTGGATTAACAGCTTCTGCTTCAAAATAATCTACCAGATTATTAAATCCACCCCTTACCTTATTGGGCGAACGGATTCAAAGACTCCTATCTTCTTCGGAAGATGGGAGTTTTTTTGTTTTATAGCGTTTGGATTCTCTTTTTAAATATATATTATTATCTTGAATTCTAGCTCTCATGTACTTGTACATGTGAGCTTTTTTCGTTAGGAGGGAATATGAATGAGTGCTCTCAAAGAAACATACAGTACCTAAAAAGCGATTACCTTTAAACGAGCCTAAGAAAGTTAGGAGTTCTAAAAGTAATCGTTTTACAAGTCTAATTCAAGGTTTTAATAGAAAAGGAGAATCCAAATGGAAGAGATTTTTGTGAAAGAATGGTTTACGAAGCAACTAAGACAGGTATTTCATGTGTACCCACAAGCATCAAATGTAGAAATTAACGTCATTGATTTAAAGCATCCAGACCTAGAACGGTACATGCATTTAATGGAGAATAAATGGAATTTAAAACTAGCAACTAGTGCCTACTCTTGTGCACATGATGATATTAGAGGTAATCATTGGGAAGTATATTTCATCTGCAAAGAAACGGGTGTTTTGTTTGAACTGTGGAAGAAGAATGATGAAGTAATTGCCTACGAAACCTACAAGTAAAGGAGCATTAACACATGACATACAGCTACGAGCGATTTTTAAAAGGAATGGCACTAAGAACAACTGAACAAGTGACCTTGGATTCCATTGGTTACGAGACTATTAGTTTTTTTAAGTCTGAAATGGACGAGCGATTCTTTACAGAAGAAGAGTTTAAAACATTACCGAAAGTTTGCATGGTAACAGCCATTAGTTACTTAACAAAAAGTAATGAAGATTACTTAATGATGGATGTTTACGATGAAAGTAACCAACACCATGTCAAAACAATTTGGTTAAAGAATGGAGAAATTCAGTTAGAGAACGATTAAACTCACGACAAAACTACTCGAAATCTCACGACAAAAGTAAATCAATAGAATAGTAAAAAGGACAAGTTCATGCGGCACAAGGCATGGGCTATTTTTGTGTGCAAAAAAACTCACGACATTATTATATAACTGTCGTGAGTTTCAATTTTAGGAGGGAAAAGAGTATGAAATCAAAAGCTATTTTAACAATTGCAGTAACAGTTTTAACAGAAGTCGTAAAACTATTACAGGAAAAGACAAAAGAATCCTAAACCATTAATGGTTTAGGGTTTACTTTTTTTAATGAAAATATAATAAGAGGATGATAACGAATGAACCTAATAGAAGAATTTACAGAGTGGTTACTAGAAGAAGGAAAGGCAGTAAAGACAATTCAGTCCTACACAAACGATGTCAAAGGATTCCAATCTTACTTACAAGAAAAGTCGAAGGATATTCCAAACCTTTCACGCTTTTCTTTTGTTCGATATAAGGAACATCTGTTAAAGGAGCACTATGCTATTTCAACAATTAACAAGAAGATTAACAGTCTAAAGGTTTACAACGATTTTCTAAGAATCAAAGGGGTAGTAAATGAAACGTTCATTAAATTAAAGAGAGATAAGATTAAAATAGCTAACGGAAGTGAAGAGTCAGTAGATGCTTTATCAGATGAACAGGTAGAGCAACTCCTTTTTTACGTGGAAAATCGAAATAAGGTTAGTACTAGAAACAAGCTGATTGTTTATATACTGCTATATACGGGTGTAAGGGTTAGCGAACTAGTTGGAATCAAACTTGTAGATGTTGACTTTCTAACATGTCAATTAACAGTCATCGGAAAAGGGGGTAAATGGAGAGAGATTGGTCTTAGGCAAGATGTTGTGCAATTAATCCAACAGTACATAAAAGAAGAGCGTTCTGAGTCCAATTTTAATCAAAGTGAGTATCTTTTAGTAAGCCAACGAGCAAAAAAGATGCATCGTGATGCTGTAAGAGATTGGTTAGCCAACATCTCAAAAGAGTTAGGATTCCATATACATCCACACTTGTTTAGACACACCTTTTGCACAAGGCTATTGAAAAAAGGAGTAGATTTAACTACAGTTAGCAAAATTGCAGGACACTGTTCGGTAAGTATTACTGCCAAATTCTACATTCAGACTACTAAACAAGAAAAGATGAACGCTGTTAATCTATTATAAATCATGAAAAATAACGCTTAAAAAATTTTTTATTTACCATAAAAACACTTTCTGCTTCAGGCGGGAAGACTTGGTCTACAATTGTAAAAGTCTGAGAGAGTCTTTTGAAACCCTTGATATGAAAGAGTTTGTGGGGTTGACTATAAATTTTTAGGATGTAATATGGATTTATCAAAAAGGGGGCAATTGGAATGACTAATTATAAAAATCCAGCTTTACCATTTTCAGAAAGATTAGAAGTGGCAACAATAGTAAGTGCAAAAGAAGGGAAAACAGTTGATAACGATAAGATATATTCTCCAACAGTGTTAATTAATTTTGTTTCTGAAAAACACATGCTTTATAAGCAGTCATTTCTAACGGGAATAGGATATGACTATAAAATAAATAAACTTTGCAATATAGCAGTAGGTGAAGATTATGATTTCTTTGATTTAAAAGAACTGATTGGTAAACGTGTTGGGTTGAAAATAAAGCCTAAACTATGGAAAGGGCAAATTTATCAAAATGTTGTAGATGTTTATCCAGCTCCGAAAAAATAATAATACCCGTACTAAATAAATGTAAAGGAGAGCTAAATTGCTCTTCTTTATTGAAAATGGAAAAATCAAATGTAAAAAGGGAAAAGATTTTTATTTGACATAATTTAAAATCTATAATAGAGTTAAATCAGATATTATTCAAGAAAACTAATTTAATATAACTAATTTTAGATGCTTATTTTAAATTTTTAATCCTTATAAATAGAGGGGATAATTATGTCCTTTTCTATAAAGTAAGGGTTTTTTATTTGGAATAGGCATCTTTTATTTTGTCTAACCATACTCCTTACTGAACTTGCACATTGACAATTACATAGTGCTATAACCGAAAAATAATTAGTACGTTATAGGCAACCAATCAAGTATGTAGGAGGAGTTTTAATGGAAATAAAAAAAGTAAAATCTGTAAAGGTAAAAAAAACAGTTGAATCAGTGCAACAATCTACAACGAATGTTACGAAAAATAGTAGCTCTCATTCCAAGTATGAATATGTGAATGGTAAAAGGTATTTTCGTATTTCACCAACACATGTTGAAAAGCTCTTTGAAGAGAAGAAACAAAAAAAGAGTGCCGATGCTCCTGCTTATGAGTATTACTCTCTTTGCAAATATTTAAAAGTGAAATTAATTGAACAGTGTGAAGAAACAAACGATGTAACCATTACACTAGAGTATCTTTTTAATGGTAAGTACCATACAGAAGAAGTTACACGAGACCAGATTTATGTTGTCAGTGAATTACGCAAGTTAGCTAAAAAAGGTGTAGATATTTACGACGGAAATGAAAAGATAGTGAGCTACTATTTAAGAGAACAAGAAAACGATGCACCTTACCAACATGTTTTTACTCACTTGGGATGGTGTAAAAAAGACAATGGTGACTTAGTGTATAAACACTTCAAACAAATTGGTCACGATGAAAACCAGTCAGAGTATCGTGGCAAGTTTGACATAAAACCTAAAGGTTCATTTGAAGGTTGGTTACACATCATCAAAGAGCATGTAATCAATCGAAAGTATTTAGAGTTTATTCTAGCTGTGGGTTTTTCTGCACCAGTCGTTGGACTATTTTCAACTGAATTTGATGGGGATTCCCTACTGTTTCACATCTACGGAAAAAGTTCACGAGGGAAAACGACTGCAACCAAATTAGCCGTTTCACCTTTTGGTAAGCCCACTAAGACGGGAGATGGATTCATCAAAAGTTGGGGAGCTACCATGAATGCTACCTTTGTTCCGCTCCGTAATAACTTTGGTGTTCCAATCGTTTTTGACGAAGCATCTATGTCAAAAATTAAAGATTTCACTTCTATGATTTACATGTTTGCAGAAAATCGAGAAAAAGAACGCATGACCAAGGATGGACAACTACGTGAACAAGGTAAATGGGCTACTACCATCATATCAACTGCTGAACACTCTCTCTTTGAAAAAACCAATAGTAATGAGGGATTACGTGTAAGAGCATTTGAAGTAGGAAATGTCTATTGGACTGAATCAGCGGAACATGCCAATGCAATCTCAGAAGGTGTGTTAAAAAACTATGGTCATGCAGGAATCGTCTTTGTAGAATATCTCCAAAAACTAGGCATTGATACTATTCATGAACGATGCAAGAAATGGAGAAAACAATGTGAGAGTTCACTACCTTCATCTGAATACTTGTCACGAGTTTCTGAAAAATTTGGTATTATTCTTGCTACTGCTGAAATGATGAACGAAGTATTCAACTTAACGCTAAATTTAGACAGCATGATGAGTGTGATGTACGAAATGGAAGAAGAATCAAGACAAGAAAGAGATGCAGATGACAAAGCATATCAATTTATCGTCGAAGAAATTATTACTAATCATAAGAATTTTATTGTAAATAATCGACAATTTGGAAATGAGTGTTGGGGCAAAATCCAAATGACTTCACCAAAAGCAGAAGTATCCATTTTGCAAAATAGATTTAAAGAATTAATTGAAAAAGCAGAGGTGACGAATCTAAAAGGAGTCCTAAAGGTTTGGAAACAAAGAGGCTACCTTAAAACAGAGGCTGGAAAAAATACTAATCGTCGTATTGTAACAAACAACGAACGAGAAACAGTTTATGTTGTACTAGTAGAACACTCCTTGTTACAAAAATATGTTGATAAACAAAGTAACGATATTTTTGTAGAACCAGTGGCAGAGGAAGATATTGGCTTGCCATTCTTGAATAATCAAAACGTTTAATGGTGCAAAGGTAGATGTTTCTACCTTTGCACCTCTTCATTAGAAAACAATGTAGCAATTTGTACAAAACAATTGAAAGGAAGTTATTGAAATGGAAATAACAATCGCTAAAATACCTTTTGGAACAGCTGCAAAAGAATTTCTATCAGATTTAGAAGCTAAAAATATGAGTCCGAATACCATTGATGGATACCGTAAAGATTTACGACTCATTCAAAGACACATTGAAAATCAACTAAATCGCCCCATGACATTAAAAGACTTCACAACCGAATCCATCGAAGCATTTCTCATAAACTTGCAAGAAGAGCATCATTACCAACCTGTAAGCATTAACCGCCATCTTAGTACCTATCGTTCATTTTCAAAGTATTGTGTGAAAAAGAGATATGCTTCCATTCTAGTCACAGACCCAATCGAAAAACGTAAATGTCCACAGAAAGAACGATGCTTCCTAACAGCAAAAGAAGTAGAAGTTCTAATCGCTAACATTAAGCATCCTCACATTCATGCTTGTGTACAAACTCTCTATTTCACAGGGCTACGAATCAATGAATGTTTAACACTTACATTGGATGATGTTGACTTAGAATTGAAAAAGATTCATGTCCGTCACGGGAAAGGGGATAAAGAACGATTTGTACCAATTAACGATAAATTGGAGCAAATTCTACAAAACTATCTCACTAATGTACGAGAAGGAACAGGAAATATGTTCTTTTCGCTAAAGAAAACCAATAGCCTTTCTCGACAATATGTTAATCGTGAATTAAACAAGGTAACGAAACAACTTGGTTGGAATAAACACGTTACTGCCCATGTTCTAAGACATAGTTTTGCGACCAATTTGGTTTCATCTAATGTAAATATTGTAGCAGTGCAAAAATTACTAGGGCATTCAAGCCTAAAAACAACATCGTTTTACCTTCATCTTGCTAATGAAGAACTAGTAGATGCCGTTTCAGTTCTGTAAAAGGGAGGATAATTAGAATGACAAGTGCTAAACCAATCTACAATACAAGAGTTTACGAAATACTAGAAGGGTTACAGAATGGAAAAGATAGAGATACATTGGCAGAGGATTTTGGTCATACAGATTATCATTCCATTGATATGTACATGCGTAGAAGAAATTTTACATGGGACAAGGTTGAGAAAACCTATGTCCCTAAATTTTACGAACAACAAAAGAAAACGAAACAGGTAGTACAAAGAAAAACACAACGAATCATTGAATACCTTTCAGAAGGGATTGAATTAGATGAAATAGCTCAGCGTGTAGGGTTAGATGATATTGAAACCTTAGGGGAATACATGACGGAAAAAGGCTACAAATGGGATGCAGATAAACGTACCTACATTGAGTTAGCAGGCATAGTAGATTCCGATGGTGTAGTTCAATCCATTCCAAACAAAATGGAAGGTCAACCAAAGAACACCACAGTCATTCATCAAGAGCCAAAGAAACAAGAGACAGGTACAAATGAATTGACTCAATACCAATCAAGCATTGAATGGTTACATGAACATCTTCCACAATTACAAAAATTGATTTCAGATGAAGAAACTAAAGACTCTTCACAATTTCCTCGGTACAAAATTCGTGGGGATGCAAAGGTTAAATCCATTCAAATGGCTTTGGGATTACAAGCAGTAGCGAATCAATTTTGCCAAGAGTTTAACATTGTACAAAAAGAATTCTACGAAGTAGCAATCATTGAATGTTTGATAAAGTACGGCTATCATTTTGAAGTACAAAACCTGTTGAAAAATACCTAAACCAAAGGGCACAACGGTTTCTTTTGTGCCCCATTCCCCTCCATGACACAAAGACATTCCCACTCACAAAACCAGTTGTAACAAGGGCTGACCACTAAAACCCCAATTTCCCCACCTTTGAAAACAAAGTACATAAATAAGTGTAAATAATATTTTTGTCTATATAGTGAGTTATGGTTACAACTGCTTTGGAGCAGTATTTTGCTTATGGGTAGTTTTGCTATTAGTTGTTTTTGGGTTATTGTTCATTAAAGATTGATGTATGATTGAAGCCTTGTTTTCAAAACAAGGCTTCAATACTTTTTATTCAATATTGTTCTTCGTTAATATTTTTTGATAAAATTATATAATAATGGAAATAATATCTGCCTTGATAATGGAGGAATCATATGGAGTTATTCAATAGATTGAAAGTATTTTTTAATCAGTCAATTTTTTTCATTCAATTACATTGGACTAAATTAATGTTAGTTGGTTTTGGTGTTTTAATAGAAGCATTTTTAGCAATTGGTGATGTCACTATATTTATGGCTTTTCCTGAAAGCTTTATACCAGCTTTAATAATTGGTTTATTATTTGTATTAAAAGATAAGTTAAAGCCTGTTATTTATAAAGAAATCATCCAAAATAGATTTGCGTTAACTATTGTATTATTTTCATTTTCAATTACTTTGTATTTGAATTTCTTCGAATGGATACAACCTTTTTAGGAATTGTATAGTTACGAAAGGTTTGCGATTTCATCAAGAGATGGGAGTTGAAGTCAAATGAAAAGAACATTGATGTCTCTAGGTATATCATTATATATCATTTTTGGTGGAGGTTTTTTAATTCGATTTGTAAGAGATGGAGATTTCTACATTGCAGAGTTTATTGGAGGAATTCTAGGAATTATTTTATTAATGATTAGCTTGTTTATACCTAAAACACATGATGCTGGTAACAGCACAGAACATTATCTGTGAGGATTATTTTTTTTAACGTTATGGGTTTGGAAGAGTGAGTTATGGTGACAACTGTTTTGGAGCAGTATTTTGCTTATGGGTAGTTTTGCTATTAGTCGTTTTGGGATTTTTGTTCATTAAAGATTGATGTATGATTGAAGCCTTGTTCTCAAAACAAGGCTTCAATTAGTATTAAAGTTATCCGAAAAATAATAGTTTCTACTATTATAATAGAGCTAGTTATTGTCATTATTTATTACCAAAACTATTGGTAATTTCCTTTTCAGCTTGCTTCTTTTTCTTGAAGAGAAAACCAAAAACCATTATTCAACCTCTTTTCTTATGTAAGTAATTACCAATGTATGTTTTTATAATTATGTAATTGAATAAATTATACCAGTTTTTAGGTCTAACAGATTGCAAAGCTTGAATGGTTTTTGGTAAATGGAACAAGAGGAACTAAGTACATTCTGCTTTATCCAAAGAATGCGGAGCAGGGCAAAGTTCGGCAACACCCTATCTCTCTAAAATGATTAGATTGAACTTTTTATTATGGTTGATTTAAAGTGGGGAAATTGGGGTTTGTTTGGAAAGTGTTATGTACCATGAATTACTAGTAGGGATGAAAGAAATGATGTGAGGGGTAACTAGGGAAGAGTAGTACAATGAAAGAATTTTATGTGGAAGAAAACTATTGATGGACTTTTTAGATTCTTTTTTTTTAACAGCTTTTTATGCAAGAAGTTTCTTTATTTTTGCTTTTGATGAACTGTTGGAAATGATGCCACTTTTTAAGAATCTCTTGCGGCACATGGTCTAGTGAAGGTGTTTATAAGTTTCCAATTTATGGTTAGTAAAAAGCGATTAACGCTAAAGAAATTAAAGTTACATTCAATAAATCAATCGATGAAGCTTCTGTAATTGGCACTTCTGATGCTCTTACTAACATCACAGTAGCTAAAGTTGGTGCAACAGCTGAAGCTGGCTTAACAGCTAAATTATCTGACGATAAAAAATCATTAACTATTATTTCAGGTACAACATTTAATGGTGAATACAATGTGGCAGTTACTGATTCAGTAAAAACAACAGCTGGAGATAAAGTAGAAGCTTCTACTAAACTTGTGAAAGTTGAAGATAAAGTAGCTCCTACATATGTAGGCTTCACTAAAGAAAATGCTTCAACATTTGTATTTAACTTCTCTGAACCAATCAATGACAAAGGTTCAATCGTATTTAAAAATGCAGATGGCTCTATTCTTACAGTTCCTTCTTCTGACATTACAGTAGATGGTTCTTCAATTAAAGTTGTTCTACCTGCATCAGTAGAAGCTGGTAAAGATATTACAGTATCATTTGCTGGACTAACTGACTTCGCTACTAACATTCTAGAAACACCTTTCTCAGTAACTATTCAAAAAGGTGCTAAAGATGGTGTGGCTCCAGAAGTATCTAGCTTAACTCCAGTTAATGCTAAAAAATTCACAATCAAATTCTCTGAAGAAGTTCAAGGATTTGATGTAGCAGATTTAACAGTTGCTAATTCATCAGTAAAATCTGTTACTCAAGATAAAACTGACAAAACTAAATATGTTGTTGAATTAGATACTGCTGTATCTGGTTTAACAAAAGTAGACGTATCTACTGATTATGCAGATTTAACAGGAGAACCAGGTAAAGCATTTACACAATTAGTAGACTTCACTGCTGATACAGTAAAACCAACTGCAACAGCTGCTATTTCTGTAAACAAAGATGGTAACCAAGTATTAACATTTACTACAAGTGAAGATACTACTAAAGCTGTATCAGGTACAGTTACACTTCCAGCTAAAGCTGTTAAAAACTTTGTAACTACTACTGGTACACTTACATTTGATGCTTCTAAATTAGTACCAGTAACAGGCTCTTCAACTCAATATACAGTTGCATTAGCTGATGTTAAATTCACTCCTGCTAGTGGTTCAGCTGCAGATTTAGTTAAAGATACTACTTATACAGTAGACTTAGTTGCAGATGTATTTGCTGATGTAACTGGTAACAAAAACGAAGCTAAAACTGCAGCATTCTCATTTACTCGTGGTGCTGATAAGGATGCTTCTAAACCTGTATTAACAGCTGGGAATATTACTGTTGTTGACAACGACACATTTACAGTAGACTTTGGTACATCTGTTGAATTAGATAATTCAACTGTTGTAAACAAAGCAAATTACTATGTTGCAGGTGCGACAATTGATTCTGTTACTTTAGATGGCTCAGGTAAAGCTACAGTTAAACTTGTATCTGGTTCAAACAATTACACTGGTAACCGTACTGTTAAAGTAACTGGTGTTAAAGCTACAAACGGTAATGTTATGGATGACTTTACTACAACTAAATCATTTAATGAAAACGTAAAACCAACTGTTCAATCTGCAAAAGTTACTAATGTTGTTAAAGCAACTGACGCAGTAACAGAAGTAAAAGCAACTGCTGTTTCTAGTGATGAAACTTTAGCTACTGCTACTTATGATGGTACTCAAAATGGTTCAGCAGTATATACTTATAACAATACTACATCTGCATGGGAATATACTTCTGGTGATGTAATTAGTGGATTAAATGTAGCGTCAGCAGTTGGTGCAACTCTAGCTGGTGGTGAACAAGTTACAGTAACAACTACTGGTGGTGTTGCTGGTGCAAGTGCTACAGCTGGTACAACAACTATTACTTTAACATTAAGCGAAGAAGTTAAAGTTTCTGCTAACCAAGATTACAAAGTTTACATCGCTGGTAAAGAAGTTTCAGGAACAGTGGCTTCAGTAACTGCAAATCCTACAGCTTCTAAAACTGTAACTGTATCAGTTAATAAAGAATTAACTTCTACCGATATTGCTAATGGTGTAACACTAGTATCTGATGATTACAAATTAGTAGATACTGCAACCAACACAGCAGATATCGCTTCAACTGGTATTAAAGTTACTTTAAACTAATTAAAAATTTCTATCAGGTTTAAAATAATCTAACCGATTATTTATCCACTCCCTTACCTTATTGGGCGAACGGATTCAAAGAGACTCCTATCTTCTTCGGAAGATAGGAGTTTTTTAGGTGCGCCCGGCATAAGTGATTACTTGGTGGTGAAAGTCCGCTACAGACTTGGCAGTAGGAACTGTTAGCCAAGTTCAGGTGCCAGGCACTGAAACAATTCTGACAATGAACTACAAATTAAGTCCTTAACTCTTCCAACGAGTTCATAAGTTCAAGTGCCAGTCACCGAAACAATTTAAGTCCTTAACTCATTCCTAGGGTGAAGGTTTTTTTGCTTATTCTGCTTATGAATATCCAGCAAAAATTTATTCCAATATTCAATATATTATTCTAGTATATTCCTTTTCTATCTTATATAATCAGAAGAAAGGAGGTTATATATGCCTAGAAAAAGAAGGGCCTGGAGTCCTGATTTGTTTTATCATGTGGTGATGCGTGGCAATAATCGACAGGTGATTTTCCAACATGCGGAGGATTATGCGGAATTTTTTCGCTCGCTCTATTATACGTATAATCGGTATCCTTTTGAGATTGTGGCGTATTGTATTATGAATAACCATTATCACCTTTTGATTCGTTCCCCAAACGAGTCTTTGAGTAAGGTCATGGGTACGCTGAATAAGCGATACAGTGACTATTTCAAGCGAAAATATCACTATTGTGGTCATTTATATGAGAGTAGATATTTTGCTGAAGCTACGATGGATGCAAAGGGAATTCTTGCAGCTAGTCGCTATATTCATCGCAACCCCATTGCGACGAAAAAACCAATGGTTGAGCGAATGGAGCATTATTCTTATAGTAGCTATTATCTTTACAAAACCAACCAACCCCACAATATCCCCTATATGATAACTACATTTTTGCCGTCTTGTATGCCTGTATACTCCAAACAAACGATTGAAGATTACTGTCTTTTTTGTGAGCAAGATGAGAAGGAAATGAATGACTAAATATGTCTACTGCCCATTATGGCAGGATAAAGAAAGGAGCTATTTATGACTATATGGAGTGTTGGTCTTGAAGGGATGCGAGGTTATCGTGTCCTGATTGAGGCGAATATTCGAACAGAAAAGGAAATATGTACGATTATTGGACTACCTGATATTTCGATTAAAGAATTGAAAGAACGGATTTTGAGTAATTTACATGCACTTGACTACGATCTATCCATGAAAAAAATCACCTTGTAGCTGTCTCCATCTGATAAAAGAAAAACAGGAACCGGCTATGATGCAGCAATGGTCTTAGCAGTGATCGAGCAATTAGTCGATATGCCTCTTCAAATAGATGCAGACACATGTGTATTGGCCGCATTAACATTAAATGGTAAGCTCGTTTCTTTTCATGGCATGATTCCATCCATTCAACAGGCGATTGAATTAGGATTTAAACGGATCATTTTACCAGCAGTTGATTTATATTTCCTTGGAAAAGTACCACATGTGGAATTCATCACGATAGATGATTTGCATCAGCTTGTACAATACGCAAAGGGACAAACCCTTTTACATTTACCAGATACTAAGATTCAACCTTTTATACGAGAAAGGGAAAAAACGAATAAAGAAACGGATTTTGCTGCGATTTTTGGTCATGCAAAAGCCAAACAGGCATTGGAAATTGCAGCAGGAGGTGGACATCATATTCTGCTCAATGGTCCTCCTGGGTGTGGGAAAAGTATGTTGGCAGATGCCTTTCAAACCATTTTTCCTGAGTTAACACAGGAAGAGATGTTAGAAGTATACAGCATTTATCATTTAGCCAAAGAACCATTTACCTTTTCGATGCGTCCATCCTATAGAGCGCCACATCATTCCTCCTCCTCTACATCTTTAATCGGAGGAGGAACATATCCAAAGCCTGGGGAAATCTCATTAGCACATCGAGGCATACTGTTTTTAGACGAATTAGGCGAATTTTCACGAAAAACACTTGATATGTTGCGTCAGCCAATGGAAACAGGTGTGGTCAGCATCAGTCGTGTGCGACAAACAGTCACTTACCCTGCCGATTTTACACTTATTGCAGCAACCAATCCTTGTCCATGTGCGGCTATTATGGTTCAAACGATCATTATTGTACTTGCTCACCGAACGAAATTCGAAAATACCAGCTAAAAGCATCTGGTCCATTGCTTGATCGTTTCGATTTTCAATTATTTTTACAAAGTGTTCACCTCTCACATCAAGAAACAAATGAAGACTCAAATACCATCCGCCAACGAGTAACAAATGCAAGAAATCAACAAAAAAAGCGTTATCATCATCCATCATTTTTAAATAGCACAGTACCATCTGATCAACTTATACAGCTCTGTGGCATCACCAAACAACAACTCGATCAATTAGCCGTTACCTGTTTCCACGAAAAATGGAGCAACAACCGCACACAACTTAAAATCATCCGAATCGCAAGAACCATTACAGACCTTGCAGGAACAAAAGACATCACAGATACAGCCATAGACGAAGCCATTTCATGGAAAAAACATCTCAAGCACAACAGCCAAATCCATCCTAACCATACAAAAAGTCCTTAACTCGTTGGAAGAGTTAAGGACTTAATTTGTAGTTCATTGTCAGAATTGTTTCGGTGACTGGCACCTGAACTTGACTCGTTGTCAAATGGTATTTGAGTTTTCACTTTCTTGATGTGCATGTGCAGACCACTGAAAAAGTTCGTTTTTTATAAAATATGATAAAAATCAACTTTTTAATTGTTTCGGTGCCTGGCACTTGAACTTAGTATAAGTAGTGTAAGACAAACGATGGTCACCTATAGATACCAAAAATATCAAAAATTTACGATAGAAAATTGTGAGACTTTAATTGCAGAATAGATATATAGCCTAACAATAACTAAAAAAGGAGAATATAAATGCTCAAATTTTGGAAAAGAATTTTCGTTTTTATGATTCTTATTTGCCTAATAACACCCAATATAGGAGATGTTCTGGCAAAAGGGAATAAGACTCGATATTCTACAACTTTAAAATCTTCATCTGGAAAACAATACAAGATCAAACTGGCAGGGATAAATGATAAATCAGGTATTGCATCATGGAATTCGGACAAACCATATGAGATGGTTTGGGCAGGAGCAAATGAGGGAGATCGAATTTATCATGGAAACTTTCAATTTTATGTAAATAACATAAAAAGCTCACAAAAATTAAGAAACTACACCTATAATAAGACACAACAGATGGTTTACAAAATTTCTTCAAAATATAAGGGACAACCAGATTTACTACTTATCTCATCAGCAGAAACTAGTAGTTATCGTTCGACATCAGTCTACTATATGTATAATGGCAAACTAAAAAAGGCTAAGAACGGTTTAGGCAATACCCTAAGGCCCAAAAATATTGGCAAATATAAATTTAAAGTTGCTATATACAACAATGCATATAATCCACCGGGATATATAATTAATTATTATCAACTTAATGTAAAAAAAGGGACTTTTAAAAAATATAAAAGTATTTTTAGAGAAGGCGGTTATCTTAAATGGTAGTTTAATTATCCTTCTCTTAAGAGTAGAGTTTATGTGAAATAGAATAGACTCTACTTTTTATCAACTAGTATCCCTTTTTTAAACACAGGTGCCAGCCCACTATTTTAAATACTTTTCTGGCACAAAGACATGTTTTATCCCACCAGTATAGGAAGCGACTCCGTATGGATCGAATAATTGTTTCGGTGACTGGTATCTGAACTTAATATATTGGCAGTATATTTGTTTCAGTATTATTTTCACATACAATAGCAACACTATATTTTGCTCTTGTCACAGCTACATAGAATTTACATTTTATTTCAAAGCTATTGAAATCCATGTTATTAAACAGCCAATCTGAAATTTTTTGTGTTGGATAAATCAGAACTCTATCGCGAGTTGCTCCTTTAGATTCACCAAAATTTTTAATTTCGTAATTGCTGTTCACTTTTTTTGCTCTGGAATATCTTAATTGTGTCGGAGAATATTCTTTTAAATATCGTTTAATGTCTTTTTCTTTTACCAGTAACACACCATCATGTCCTGTTTTTTTATCTTGCAATGATTCACATTGCGGATATTCTGGAAATAGACTATTTGCAAAATCACATATGATTTGATTATTACGCCAACTTCCTTTAAGAGTATCCGTATCAACATCACATATAGATTTACACTCGTTGACTATGAAATCTTGTATTTTCCCGTCTGAATACTTTCTATATTTATCTGCAAAGTGTGTATGGTAGGTTACTTGTCTGGGGTCACCAGCGATTTTAATTATAGAGTCGGTTTTGAACAGAAGTTTTATAATCTCTAAATCATAACCTGCCATATCTTGTACTTCATCTATAAATATGTATTTAAAAAGAGCGGAGATTCGTTCAATTACATATCCATTATTTTTTTCATTGCAACGAACTACAAATTTTGAAAGCTTATCAGAATATATTTGAAAATCGTTTGTGAAATAATGTTTCTCGATTTCATCTTCTTTAAAATATACTGGGAATTTTCCATTTCTATATTTAATTCCAGATTTTTGGTTTACAAGAAATAAACCGTTTATTGTTTTATTTGTTAATTTTCCTTGGTATGGTTTTGCACCATGTTCTATCAGAAAAGAAAACCAAGTCCTAATTGTAACGTGTGATGGAATGATTCCATTATTTAATTCAATAAATTTTCTTTTTATTTCTCTTTCATTTTCTTCAGTAAAGGTTGTGATTAAAACGGTATCAGTACATTTAATAGCTTCTTTGACTAAAAGAGTTGTCTTTCCAGCACCAGCAGAGGCAATAAGAAGTTTATTTTTCATAATATTGCCTCCATAATATACTTAGGGTAGTCAATCTTGTTATTAGATGAAAATATTTTTAAAGCACAATCTGTTTTATGGGATTTCATAAACTTATGTAATTCGTCATCTTTAGAATAATCAGTGCCAAATATAGAATTAAGTGTTTCTAAACTATTTGCTTTTAAAAGAAGTGGTTCCAAAGTATTGTAATTAAACGGTTTTTTATCTTTTCCTAAAGTTAATGCTCCAGTGTATTCGTTTTTGTCATAACAAATTTCAATGTTATTTTTTTTATTTTTTCCAATATAGTCACTATATTTTTTTTCTAATGCTTGTATACTTCCATCATTATCTGTAACAACTTTCACAGGCAAATCTAAATGTTTAGCAATCTCTAAAAATCTAAGGAATGAGGTTCCAACAGAGATAATTTCTACTCCATCTTCAATAGGAAGTTTTCCGTTATGATTATCCATATAAGCTCTTTGAAGTACTAATTCATCTGAATCTCCCTCAACTAAAATAGCTTTTTTGCAAAGTATTAATCTTAAAGTGTCATAGCCAGACACTTTCTCAAAAAAATCTTTAGATTCTAAAGCATCAAAACGGATTGTTTTTTGCTGATTTAATAATATCAAATTATCTAAACCTAATTTATTAGAAACCAAACTACTATGAGTAGATATGATAATTTGTTTATCATCATAATTATCCTTTATATTTTTTAATAATTGGTTAAGTCGAGTATGGCTGATATGACATTCTGGTTCTTCTATAAGTATAACTGAAGAAGATTCAGCTTTTTTATTGGATAATGCTAAATCAGTTTTTACTATAGCCTGTTCTCCCTTTCCAATAAAATCAAAAGGAATTTTATCAAGTTGTGTGATAAGGCTACCATCCCAAGTTGAGCGTGAGCCTAAGTCTACTGTTAATTCTATTTCTTTATTACTTAACTTTGAAATGTTTGTTATCTTAGAGTTAATATTAGTAATTGATGGGTCTTTTGAAAATGTTTCTTTTATTTTCCGATAAGCTTGAGCAACTTTTGTCTTTTCATCTGGATCAAGTATATTTTGAACAATTCTTGATATATAAATATCTGAACCATTTTGAAATTTGCTAAAACCTACATCAATAAACGAAGATTTAATTGGAATACTTCTAGATGTTAATGCTTTTCGGGCAAATGAATACCATTCCACATCATAGTATTCTATTGGTAAACTTGCTATATCACCAGCAGTAATTAATGCTTCGTAGTCTTCTCTGTATTTTTCATCTAAAGCTATTTTTAGTGCAATTCCACTTGTCTTGCCAGCTGTATTCTTTTCAGAGAATTTATCTCCCTCAAGTATTGGAAAGCTTCCATTCATATACAATTCAATAAGAATATACGGTGGTTCTGTTGGAATACCATTGTTTACATCCTCTATATATTGATTAACGACATTGTAATTAAACAAATATTGAGTTAGGTTTCCTCTTATAGATTTCCCTCTAAAAATCCCACTCAAAGCTAAATGAATTGCTTCCAGTATAGTTGATTTTCCTGCTTCATTATTTCCTACTAAAATATTAATCCCACTCTTGAGATCCAATATGAAGCTTCCATTAATACATTTGAAGTTTTCAATTTTTATCTTCTCAATCATTATTTCCTCTCCTCGTATATTAGTAATAAGGGCTTTGATTCAAACTTCAATCTCATAAGCCCCCTACTAAGCCTCCTTTTAAATATATCTAATAATATTATTTTATACTTTTAAAATTTATTGAATATTAGTAAAAATATGATAGACTCATAAAACTATTTATAAAAAGTACTGATTTACTTATTATGTAATGTCAATATTTTTAGAAACTACTTTTTATCAAAGCTAATGAACAAATAGAAACTTCCATTTGAAATGAAAGGATCACTCACCAATCTGTCCTTTCTTAATTGCTACTATAAAAGATTAATTTCTCGCCAATTCATTTTTTCATACCCATATAAAAAGTCCCAAAAGGAGTATAGGACTTAAATTATAATTCATTTTCAGAATTGTTTCGGTGACTGGCACCTGAACTTAGAGGATGTTATAATGGAAAAATCATGAAAATAAATAGGTTTTCAAATCCTGATTTTATAGTAAAATAGAAATATAAAATTAGGAGGGATTTACATGGAGAAAAGATTCATTTCTATGATGGGCATGTTAATGATATGTCTTTTAGTAATTACGACATTTTCTAATAATGTATCCGCAACAGGACCGACCGTTAAAATTAAGCACTATAAAAACAACAAGAACTTCCAATATGCAGTCATAAGCGGTACAAAATATAAGAATGCGAACGCGAAGATGTTGAAATACACGAAAACCGTCTATCAAGCAAATGCAAAGCTTCAAACAAGATTGAAAAAAGATTTGAAAGCAGGAAGAGCTATGAAAGGCATGAAGTATTGGTCAACTGTCAGCTGCAGGAAAAGATACAACACAACCAACAAAACCAGTATTTTATGTATAAATGATACATACGATGGTGGTGCGCACGGTATGCCATATGTGAAATCTTTTAATCTTTACAAAGGCAAAGTAATCAGACTTAAATCTGCATTCAAATCCGAAAGTAACTATACAGCTGGTAAGAAATATGCGAAGAACTATATGTTGAATCATCCGAACAATTACCCATTCGCTGATCAACAAACAACCATTGCCGGTCACTCATTCATCTGGACGAAAAAAGGTCTTCAAGTCGTATTCGATCCATATGAGGTCGCTTCATTTGCAGGTGGCATAAAATATGTACCTGTACCAGGAAAGTATTTGAAGAAATGATTGAAGATAAAAGTTTATAGAATTAAAACGAAAAGTATATATAGTCCAAGAAATGTAGGTAGTTAAAAGTAATTAAAATTTACACATTGATATATCAAATAGTATTCGAGGAGAGATATCGTTGAAAAATTTATTAAAAATCATATTATCACTTTCACTTTTAAATTTTGTTGCTTTATCGTTTATAAATTTATCAGCTGAGGCTTCTAAGAAAACGAGCTACTTAATGAATAAGAAAAAACTATATACTTATTATCGTTATTCCTCCGATACTATCACTGTCAAATTTAAGCAAAAAACTAGTTATGGCTATGACGAGTGGGTAAATAAAGATAATGTACCTTGCTTTGCATATAAAGAAACAAAAAAAGGCCTTTATGATTCATTTAGAACAAAAATCATTTCTTACCCAGTTAAAAAAGGAAAGGTGTGGTATAACGATAACTATAAATTTAAAATAATAGATTCTAAAAAAACGATTAAAACAAAAGCTGGTATTTTTAAAAATGTAGTTGTTGTTAAAATAAGTGATAGTATAGGAAAAGATTACCGTGTGAATTATTATGCTCCGAATGTAGGTACTATATTATCATCTCGTGCTGATAAGTCTACCAATTATAAAGTCAAAAAAGATTATGTATTAATTAAATTAAAAAGTAAATGAATCAATTTCATAAATCATTTTCTTCTAAAAAAATACGAACGTTTAATAATAACTAATTTTGATAGTTGTGGAACGGAAGACGGCGACTCCTACGGGAAAAGCTTGAGCTGAAAGCCCCGCAGGAACGTAGTGACGAGGAGATTGAAGCCAAGCCCGTGGAAAGCGCCGTCTGGAGAGGAACAAAAATTTCTGAATATTAATGTTCATGCTGATTTAAAATGTTCGTGTTTTTTATCTGAATCTTGCATTATGAAATTGATTCAAATGAATAGAAATATAATAAAAAATCCAAACTATGAATCAAAATCCTAATTAGGATTTCACATAGTTCGGATTTTCTTTTGACCATAATTCTATAAGTTCAATTATTCAGCTTTGGAAGAGGCTCATTTAGTTCCGTTCCTCTTAGCCTCTTGTTAAACAATCAGTCCTTTAAAGACTGAATAGTAGGTGTTGTTATTTTTTTGTGCCGTTTGACTGGGTCTAGTCTTCGTTCAATGATACCGAGGATCACATCAGTAAATACAGCCATTAATGCAGTGGGTATTGCACCAGCAAGTATAATCGCTGTGCCATTTGTTGCGTTGGTCCCTCGAATGATAATATCACCGAGTCCACCAGCACCGATAAATGCGCCAATAGCGGTTACGCCAATGGCTACTACTAATGCTATGCGGATGCCGGCAGTTATAACGGATAGTGACAGTGGGAGCTCAATCATATAGAGCACCTGAGTACGGGTCATGCCCATTCCTTTACCAGAGTCGATCAAGTTTTTGTTGATATTCTTGATCCCCGTATAAGTATTTTTAATAATGGGCAACAACGAATAAAGGAATACGGCTACTATTACAGTTTGTTTGCCAAGCCCCATGCTTAGCATTAAAATAGCCAGTAACGCTAAAGCGGGTATGGTTTGGATAATATTGGCGATCGTAATGATAAAACCAGCCAATTTACTATATTTGGCGATTAAAATACCAAGTGGAATGCCGACAATGGCTGCTAAAAGTACGCCGTAAACAGAGATCAGAAAATGTGCTAAAAATTGTTGAAATACATAGGTCCCATTCTCAGAAAAGTAGTAGAGGAATTGCTGAAACGTATTCATATCACTCATAAGTTATTCCTCCTTTTGATCTTCAAAATAGTTGTTTTTCTCCAAAAAACGTTTAGCAACAATTGCGGGTTCGATTAAATCATTGTCTGCTTCATAGTTCAGTTTTTGCATTTGTTCCGTTGAAATCTTGCCGATGAGTTTTTCAATGGCTTTTTTAACTTGTGGTTTTTCCTCTAGTAATTGATTGACTGCTAATGGGCTAGCATCATAAGGAGGGAAGAAGTGCAGATCATCCTCCAAGACGACAAGATCGTAGCTGGCAATACGACCATCTGTTGTATAACCTAGGACGATATCCATCTTATTGGCCGCTAAAGCATCATATACCAGACCGATTTGCATGGGGTAAACATCCTTAAAATCAAATCCATAGGCTTTCACAAAATCCTTATAACCATCGCCAGCACGATTGACCCATGAGGAATCGACACCAGCTTGTAAGTTTTTGGCGATATTTTTTAAATCACTTACTTTTTTAAGATTGTACTTTTTAGCTGTCTCTTTGGTCACCATAAAAGCATACGTATTGGCAAAACCATACGAATCAAAGAATGTTTGATCAAAACGTTCTTGGAATAATTTTTGTACTAATGCCATGGCTTGTTCAGGATCTTTGAGGGGTTTTTCTTTTAAAGCGCCAGTTAAATCCGTACCAGTGTAACGTACGGCTGAAATATTCGCATCGCCATTTACCATGGCTTGATGTAATACAACACTGGAACCAAGATTATTAATCATTTCGACATTTTCATCCGTATAATGTTCAATCATTAGTTTGATCATATTTCCCATAATGTTACTTTCGGTTGTTGTCATTGTAGCTATTTTGACTGTTTCTTCGTCATCTGAACTATTCCATGAACAAGCAGATAAAACTAGCAGCAAACTAGCAAGGACAATGACAAGCATTTTCATCTTTTTCATCTTGTTTGCTCCCTTCTACCGTTCAATTTTTAGTCCTTTTGGTGTTGCTAAGCGTTCGATTTTAGCTAATATAAATTCAGCTAATAATGCTAGTAAAGTGACAAGAATTGCACCACCAATGATGAAATCAGGTTGATATAGATTTAATCCATTAAAGATAAAATCACCAAGTCCGCCAGCACCAATATAGGAGGCTAAAGTTGCCCATGAAATGACATATACAGCGGATAGTCGAATACCTGACATAATAACAGGAATGGCTAATGGGAGTTCGACCATGAAGATCGATTGTACACGAGTCATTCCCATACTGATGCCTGCCGCTTTAAGATCTCGATTGACATTATTTAAACCAATATAAGTATTATTTAGAATAGGCAAAAGTGTATAGATAAATAATGCGATAATGGCAGGTACTTTCCCGATCCCTACAAATGGAATCATCATAGCAAGGATCGCAAGGGAAGGCAGCGTTTGAAGGATACTTGTAATACTTAAAACAATCTTCGCTATTCTTGGTGTTTTGGTTAAGATCACACCCAACGGAACGGCAACAATAATACCAAGAAGTAGAGAGATTGCAGATATATAGAAGTGCTCCCAAGTTTTCTGGATGATGGCATCACTATTGTTGGTGATAAAATCGATCATCTTCTCATATCCCTTCTATTTTGTTTCTTATTGTTCTTGTTGTTGGTTTGATTGACTCTCATCCTCATCTCCCCAAATGGTGTCATAAACAATATCTACAATATTGGCACGAGTGACAAGACCTAATAGTCGATGTTCATCATCGACAACGGGGATGTTTTTTAAATTACGTTTTAAAATACGACGAACAGAATCTTGAAGTTTAGTGCCATTTTTGACATAGAAAATCTCTTTTTCCATTGCGTCCGAAACAGAGTTCGTTTTATGACGCGCTGCTGTCAATCCTTCTACGTCGATCAATCCTTTTAAATGATTCTGCCCATCTACTACAAATAATGTATCTACACGTTTCTTCACCATTGTACGGATGGCATCATCAATACTTTTTTCAAGAGAGATTGTAACGGGGGTGATCATAACATCGTCCACTATTTTGGCGCTCGGTTTTTCTTGGATTAAACGGTGAGAACCAATAAACTCGCGAACAAAGTCATTTGCAGGGTGTGACAAGATATTATCGGGGGTATCAAACTGTATAACTTTACCATTATGCATAATACAGATTCGGTCTGCTAATTTGATGGCTTCATCCATATCATGGGTAACGAATATGACCGTCTTCCCAAGACGTTGCTGTAAATCCTTGATAAGGTCTTGTAAGGTGTCTCGCGTAATGGGGTCTAATGCGCCAAATGGCTCGTCCATTAGTATAAGGTCCTGGTTTGCAGCAAGTGCACGAAGTACGCCGATCCGTTGTTGCTGTCCACCTGATAATTGTACTGGATATAGGTCAAGATAATTTTGTGGTAGATTGACCAATTCTATCAATTTTTCCGCTGTTTGATCTTTCTTTTCTTTTGACCATTTAAGAAGTCGAGGTACTAGTGTAATGTTTTCGCGGATCGTCATATGTGGCATCAATCCAATTTGTTGGATTACATAGCCAATGCTACGTCTTAAAGAAACTGGGTTTTTTTTAGAGAGGTCTTGACCATCTACGGTGATGGTTCCTTTGGTTGGTTCGATCATTCGGTTGATCATACGAAGCGCAGTCGTTTTTCCACTGCCACTTGTACCGATAAAAGCGACAAACTCGCCACGCTCAATTTCGATATTCATATCATCAACCGCTTTTTTTCCTCCCTTATAGATTTTAGATACATGTTCCATTTTTAGCATGAAACTCACTCCTTATTGTTTTTCACATCAAATTACCCTGATTTTCAAAAATATTACAAATAAAATATGGAAAGGTAAGAAAAGTAAGCGCTTTTATCCCGCTTTAACGGGCAGTAAGACTCCCATCTCAAGATATAGAGAGAAATAAGAAAGATAGATGGGGATTATCCACTGCCCGTAAAAGTCCGATAGGTTCAGCTAACCATCCGTGGGGGATGAAGAGAACCCCCACGGATGGAGTTTCACTTTATAAATAATTATTTACAAATCAGGGGATGTTTAATTTAAACATTCATGAGCTTTGGGTTTTCAATCCATGCATGAAATATAGAAAAGGAGAAGGCGTTCTAACTCACTGGAAGAAGCATTCTCATATAAAGTGTATCAAAGATTTCCATTTAAATAAAGGGATGGGGGGTACCCTGTGGAAATATGACACTTTAAAAAGTCAATAAAAGTTAACAAAAGGTCCTAAAAAATCACAAAAGATTACAAAAAAATCAGGTGTCAGGCAGCATATCTGAACCATTCATCTCCTTTGCTGAGGATTTCATTCTACTCATGATTAAAATACAGGTTGACGTTCTTTTGAGAGTGAAAAATGTATGTTGTATACTTTTTCTTCAACTGCTCATTCCTTCTATATTTGATGGCATAATTGTCCAAATATAAAGGAGTTTTAATAATTGGACGGTTTGTTTCTGTATTGGCTTTTATCCGAACGATTTTAGTGATCTTAATATATTTATCCACAATTGTGTTTACTTTTATTTTAGGGTGAAAGTCCTTAAAGTTCATAAGGAAATCAAAGCGCTTCTAAAAGGAATATCTGTCAAGCTAGATTAAAAAGATTAGAAGGGGAAACGCTTCTTTTTTTGTCATAACATCGGCGTACAGTGTATGGATTATTCTTGTTTTCTTCTAAAATCTGCAGGTGATAGGCGCTGAAACAATTCAGACAATAGTGTGCAAATGATGTCCTTCATCTCTTTAGGGGTTAAGGACTTTTTCTTTAGATAGTCTTAGATTTGGGTACCAGTAAATTAGTTTATATTTCCTATTTTGCATTAGAACAAATAGGCAAAAATAATCTCAATAGTATGTTTTTTACATGGTATAATTGATAAATATTAACATAATAGAATTCCATTTTTAATGGATGATAATAATTATTGAATGATCCTGAAAGATTTTAGAAAATTTTTGTTTTTTATCCCGCTTTAATGGGCAGTAAAGATCCCCATCACAAGGTTTAGAGAGAACCAAAAAAGATAGGTGGGGGATTAACTGCCCAAAAAGCCCGATTGGTTTAGCTAACCATCCACTGATGGAAGCTTCACTTTATAAAAGGGGGAGGAACCTGTGTCTTTAACGTATTACTATGCACTTTTAAGTGAAAAGCAATATCAACTTCAAAGGCTTCAGAACTGTAGCAATCAGCTACACATATATCAACAAGAATTGATTGGGTATGAAAAAAAGCTGACACAACCTGACCTCTCCAGTCATACCTGGCAAGGGGTATTAGGTAATAAGTTTGATCAAACTCGCCATGAACAAATGAAGACAAAATATCTTGAGCTAGACACGCAACAATTTGATGCCGTTTATAAGGCCATAAGCGACAAAACGAGCAGCTTACAAAGTGAAATCAGTACGATCAAGCAGACGATTCAAAGTCTGGAAGAAGCTCTTGCCGCTGAAAAGGAGAAAGAGAAGGCAAAAGCAAAATAGCTGAAATCAAAGGAGACGCGATGGGATGAGTACGGAAATTAAAATCAAACAAACGGACATTGACCAAGCCCTTTCTAAGATGAAATCCTCCACAAATACGCTTCATACTTCGCTCCCTTCTGCAATCGGTGAGGATAATGTTCTAACGGTCATCCAGAAATGGAAAGACGTCCATCAAGCACTCGGACAAGTGTTAGAATCCTACAAAGTTCTATTAATACAAAACGAGGAAACCAGCCGACAAGCTGTTCAAAGCATGGTCGAATTGGATGAAAAGCTGGGAGATCACCATCAAATGCTGAAATGAGCCGTTTATGAAGGGGTAGAAGAGGTAGGAAAATCCATTTCATTACGAAGTAGTAAAAAGTGGTGGATACCCCCGACTGGTTTAGCTAGCACACAGTGAAACACAAAACGGATCAAGTTGAACGAAACGTAAAGGCAGGTGGATCGTTATCACAAAGGTACTAGATGTTGCAGGTTTACAGAATGGCATCGAGAAAACGCTCAAGTCCTTAAAGAATAAACAAACTGAGATGGCGGAGATTCAAAAAGCGGTACAAGGGATACTGGCGCTGGAAGATGCCTTTAAAGGACAAAGTGGGGATGCAATTCGAGCCTATTATCAAGAAGTGCACCTGCCATTTATCTCCTATTATCAAGCTTTTATAGCCGATTACGAGCGTCAACTAAAAGCTATGGACCATGAATTACAAAAGCTAGAATCCGCCGAAAATGGCCGGATTGACGAAGCTTTTTTAACAGAGGACTTAAAAAATAGCCTCCAAAACACAGCCAATCGTACCATCACCCTCACAGATGAAGCTAACCAAACCATTCTTTCCATCCAAGATATTGTGGCTACACCATCATTGAATGATGTCTCTTTTCTGGAGGAAGTGACGGACGCGCAAAAACAAATTCAGACGACAGTAGAAAAAGTCCATCGATTTGATTACAATCAAAGTAAAGCCTTAGAAGAATTATCCAATGATGTGTCGAACATGCAAAATTACATAGATGGCATCCAAGCGCAGATGAAGAGTGGAAAGCTACAACTAGCCAACTATACCATTGGCACATTAAGCAAGTATCAGCTAGATAGCTGGCTGAAGGATGAGGTGGGAAGTACCTGTTCAAGAGTAGAGACAGAAGAAGTGGATCGCATCGAAGAACTGCAAAAGAAACTCGCAAAAGCTTCTACACCAAGTGAGTATTTAAAAATCGCGAAAGAAATAGGCATCGAAAATCTCAATGATGACCAAAAACAAATCGTCACTATGCTGGAAACCGCGGAGGGCATCTCAAAGGGTCTCCTTAAAGCGGGAAAAGACTTTGTAAAAGGCATATTTGACTTCGTCACTCATCCCGCAAAAACAATAGAAAGTACAATGGATGCCATTGCTCATCCCATCGAAACGTACGATTATCTTTCGAAATCCATTACTGATTCCTTTCAGCGGGATGTCATCAATGGGGATGCCAAGTCACGCGCACAATGGATCTCCTACGCATTAGGAACCCTCGGATTATCCGTAGTGGGTACCAAAGGATTAGGCGCTGTAACGAAGACAGGAATGACCACAGTCAAAGCCACCGCTAAAGTAGGAGTCCGCAAGGTAAAAGGCGCAGCCCAAAAAATCCCGACGCTCGACCTGTATCCGTATGCGCCCCAACATCAATTAGTTGGTGTGAACGCAGGGGTTGTGCCTTATAATACGGTGAATAGTGTTGGGTTGAGAGATCAGTTGATTTCTATGGCGAAAATGGAGACGATGGGTAGCGATAAGGTAAGTATCACTAAGAATGCTGAACATGTGGGTAAATTAAAAGGTAAAGAAGTATTGCTAAAGGACATCTTTGAAAAAGAAATAATCTATACTAAGCGTGATCGAGAAGAATTTAAACAATTGAGAAATAAATTTAATAGTTCTGTTAGAAAAAACTTTCTACAAGATCTAGTCAGCAATGAGAAAAAAATTAAACAGCTCATAAAGGCAGGTATTACAGAAACAGATATTAAAAATCTAAAAAAAGGATTGGTTCCAGATGGATATCAGATTCATCATAAACTTCCTTTAGATGATGGAGGAACAAATGATTTTAAAAATTTAATACTAATTAAAAATGATCCATACCATAAAGTTCTTACTAATTCACAAAAAGATTTGACTAAAGGCTTGAATGTTGAAGACTCAATAAATATTAAGTGGCCAATCCCAGAAGGATTTATATACCCAACAACTAAAAAATAGAGGTGAAAATATGGTTTTAGAATTATTAGAAGATATTGAGAAAATTAAAAATCAAGATGGAAAGTCCATTATGTTACCTGCAAGTGATAAAAATATTCAATCCATAAAAAAGTGGACTTCAAAGAATGTACGTGAAAATCTATGGATAAAAGAATACGAAAATTTATTAAAAAAAGTAGATGGTTTAGAATTTAATGGATTAGTTATCTACAATGCTCAACCTAATGATAAAAATAATGGTTTTATCGGAGCAAATGAAATTTGGAGAGATAGGGAATGGGATAACAATTATTTGTTTTTTGGAGATTCAAGTATTTCTTGGTACTGTATGGATATAGATAAGGATGTGTTTCTTGAACTAGATAAGCCAAGTGGGGATATTGTTCAGAAATATAACGGCTTTGAAGAAATGATTAATGAAGCATTGAAGAGTGTATTATAAAACATTAAAAGTTCGGTGTGAAGTTTTGGTGTCAGGCACTCAAACAATTCTGAAAATAAGATACAAATAAAGTCTTTAATCTCTACAAAAATTGAAGGCTTTTTAAATCCGAATTATTTTAATTGGATTCATTAGCATTTGAACGGGATGTGGTCAATGGAGATGCCAAGTCACGAGCGAGATGATCTCCTATGCATTAGGAAACGTCGTATTATCCGTAGTGGGCACCAAAGGATTAGGCACTGTAACGAAGATAGGAATGACCACAGTAAAAGAAGCCAAGTCAAGTCCAAAGAATTGTGTAAATTAAAACACAAGGTTACAGTTTCATTTGTATCCAAGATTTGTATTTTTAAGGCTTGTTTTATTTTTTTCTGTGAAGGGGGTACCCCCTTCACAGAAAAAATTTCGCGTTTATAAAGATAATTCTTCTCGTCCTTCAAAGTTTGAAGTAGAGTATAAAATTAACGAAAAGAAGTATGAAGTTAATTTAAATAATTATAATGGGAGGTAGCTAAAATTGGAGACAAAAAACATGGAAGTCACCTACCAAAAAGTAGCGAATATTTTAGTTGAAATGATACCAGAAGAATGGGAAAAGATTTTACTATATGCTGAGGTTAGAGAGGGATTTTCTCAAATCTATTTCTATTACTATCCAATAAATCAAAAACAACCAGTATATAGCTTGGATATTGTAGATGTTTTTAATATCGATAAAACTTTGCATAGAAAATTAAAACAAGAACTGTACGAATGTTTTGAAAAACTTTGGAATGAATTTAAAGTTCAAGGTCAAGAACAGTGGACAAATTTAACATATATCTTAGATAACATGGGGCGAATGAAACTTAACTATGGGTATGAGGACATATCAGAAATTAGTTCTGAAGAAAAACAGGATAAGTGGGAAGCTGAATACTTAGTGTAAACAACAGTAGGTTGGTCAATTGACTTTTAGGTTTAGGTGTCTGTCCCCAAAACTATTTAAACAAAAGAATACAAGCTATAGAATTCCCCTTTCTCAAGTATGTAGATTGGGAGACTTTTTAATTTTTAACATGGCTGGAAGGTCATTGAAACAGATCGGATAGAAAAAGTCGATTGATTTGATTACAATCAAAGTCAAGCCTTAGAAGAATTATCCAATCTATACAAGCGGCACATTAAGTCAGTATCAGATGGCTGGCTGAAGGATGAGGTAGGAAGTACCTGTTCAAGAGTAGAGACAGAAAAAGTGGATCGAATTGAAGAACTGCAAAAGAAACTCGCAAAAGCTTCCACGCCAAGTGAGTATTTAAAAATCGCGAAAGAAATAGGCATCGAAAATCTCGATGATGACCAAAAACAAATCGTCACTATGCTGGAAACCGCGGAGGGCATCCAAAAGGGCCTCCTCCAAGTGGGAAAAGACTTTTTAAAAGGAATTGATGATTTTATAGACGATCCTGGAAAATCAATAGA
>NZ_VCBL01000001.1:2045077-2815122 GCF_007896435.1 Rummeliibacillus suwonensis | reverse complement strand
TATCCGTAGTGGGCACCAAAGGTGTTTATTGCAAAATAAAAGTACAGAGGTTTGCGAGAAATTTGTGCAGAACTCAACTGCATAAAAAAAGGCTTGCCAGCCCCATAATAATTCCCTACTGTATTGATTGAGAGACCACAACAGTAGGAGGACATGAAAGGATGCTAGCGATGCCTGAAGTAAATTATATCAAACATTTAAGAGAAGAAGAAGATTTATCTATAAACGAGATTGCAAGAAAAACTGGTTGTAATTGGAGGACTGTTAAAAAATACGCAGATGGAGAAAGTTTTCAAGAAACACTCAAGTTCACTAAAAGAGGAATGATGTATGAGGAGGGGTTCGGAGAAATTGTTGACTGTTGGCTTGAGGAGGACATGAAACTCAAGAGAAAAGACCGAAGAACTAGCAAGAAGATCCATGAAGAACTTAGAAACAACCATGATTTTAAAGGTTCGTATCGGACCGTATGCGAATATATCCAACACCGAAAGCCCCAACTCAAAGCAGCCAAGGTTGAAAGACATGAGCGTTTAGAACACCCTCCGGGTGAAGCACAAGTGGACTTCGGAAACATGACTGTGGTAAAAGACGGAGCGTATAAAGATGTCAAAGCCCTAATCTTGAGTTTTCCACATAGTAATGCTGGATTTAGCTACCCTCTTCCAAGCGAAAATACGGAGTGTTTCCTTGAAGGGCTAAAGGAGTTGTTTCACCAGGCTGGAGGGGTCCCAACCTATCTACGTATTGATAACTTGTCTGCGGCAGTAATTTCAATTGGCAAAGGGGACAAACGGACCTACACTGACGCATTTTTGAGATTCAAGTGCCATTATGGTTTTGAAGTGCAGCCATGTAATCCGTCAAGCGGGCATGAGAAAGGAAATGTGGAAAAGAAGGTTGGTTATACAAGGAATAATCTATTTACAACAGCACCGATAATGAAGAGTTTTCCACAATTAGCGGACTGGTTGAAGGAGGGAATGGAAAAGGATCGGCAACGCCTCCACTATGAAAAAAATGTGTTGATTGATGAGTTGTGGAAAGAGGATAAAAAACATTTGAAAGCCTTGCCTTTAACGGATCTTCCGATTTATTCTGTAAAATCCACAAAGGTTAATAAATATGGGGAAATTGAAGTTGACGGTGAAAAAATTGTTATCCACAAAGCGAAAATGAAACAAGGATTGGTCCTCAAAATGGAATGGGATCGATTCACCTGTTTTACGAATGGCGGAGAAATTGTTTACCAGGAAGACCGCCCTTATATGAATACAACAAGAGCGATACCATGGAATGATATTTTAATAGATTGGGAGAAGAAGCCTCGGTCTGTCAAGTATTCACGATTCTTTAAATATTTGCCTGAGAGGGTTCAAGCGTATCTGACGATACACCCGGAAGAAACCCGAGCAAGGGTTAAAGGTATAAAGAAACTATTAGAGAAGCATACACTAGATGATATTCACTCCTCTCTGGAAACAGAAGAACGGCTTGAAAGAGCTCCACATGAACTGGGGTATATCCTAGAAGCTAAGGAGGCTGCTTATCCAGAAAAATTAACCGAAGTACACACACCTGAGATTTTGCTTAACTACGAAACAGATTTGCACACTTATGATAAAAAACTTTGTCCTTCCTTGGAAGGAGGTGTTTCCTGATGAACGATTTAAAGGCCATTTGTAAAACACTCCACCTTGCCCATATTATCGAGAAATTTGAGGAGATACCTTTTGAAAGCAAAGAACAGTTTTTACGTGATATTCTATCGATTGAAGTCAATTCCAGACAAACCACCAAAATCGCTAGACTGATAAAAAAGGCTAAATTTAGAGAGCTTAAATGGCTTAGGGATTATGAATGGTCCGACCAGCTGCACTTACCAGCAACAACCTCGAAAGAGGAAATCTGTGACCTCCGTTTTATAAAGAAAAAACAGAATCTTCTACTTTTAGGAACGCCAGGCACTGGGAAAACTCATCTAGGAACGGCTTTAGGTGTGAAGGCATGTGAACTGGGATTTGAGGTCCGTTTCTTTAGGGTGGCTGATTTGGTGGGACAATTAGAAGAAGCGATGAAAGAAGGCACCTTGCAGAGATTAAAACGACAGATTGAGAAGTGCGATTTGCTTATACTGGATGAATTGGGATACGTTCCTTTTCAAAAGCAAGGATCGGAATTATTGTTTCACATTATTGCAGACTGTTACGAGCATAAAAGTGTGATTGTAACCTCCAATTTGGAGTTTGGTCAGTGGAATCGGGTTTTTGGGGATAACCGTCTAACTTCCGCCCTTGTGGACAGACTAGTTCACCACGCGCATGTCATAGCGTTCACAGGGGAAAGTTACCGGTTGAAAAATGCCTTATCCTCCGTAAAAACGGATACTGGGATTTAATGTAAAAGAAAAGCTGCAAGCCTATGTAAATTTCTCTGCAATTTTCTGCACTTTTTGCTTGCAAAAAACACACCAAAGGATTAGGCGCTGTAACGAAGACAGGAATGACCACAGTCAAAGCCACTGCTAAAGTAGGAGTCAACAAGGTAAAAGCCACAGCCCAAAAAATCCCGACACTCGACCTGTATCCCTATGCACCCCAACATCAATTAGCGGGTGTGAACGCAGGGGTTGTGCCTTATAATATAGTGAATAGTGTTTAGGTACCCAAAAAGACCTTCTCCAAGTAGGAAAAGACTTCTTGACCCAGCCCGATGGAGATTTAATATACATGGGTAAGCAGGGAGATAAATATAATAAAATTTATATATGTTCGAAGTGTTGTTTCTTATTTTTATCAATGTTAATACATAAAAAGATAAATAAATTCTCTTAGTATAAAAAATATATGAGTTAACGAAAAAAATGTAAATAATTTAGTTAATATGGTTATAATAAAAAAAAGGGGTGACCATTATGGCAATTCAGGGCTTGCTGCCACTTCCAATAGGTTTAGAAGCAAAAGATGCTTTGAAAATATATAGAAAGCTATCTGAAGTAAGTAGCAAAATCGGACGTTTAGACGAAAAATTCAAGCATTCTATGGTTGGGGAGAGTTTAATTCGAATCCTTTCTTTAAGCGAATCCGTACAATCGACGAGAATCGAAGGTACACAAGTAACATTTTGGGATATGGTAGAAGAACAAGATGATCGAAATCCGAGATGGGAAATCATTGAGGTTATGAATTATCAAAAAGCATTACTAGAGGGTTTTGAATATATTCAAAACGGATATCCGATTTCTACAAGACTTATTAAAAATTTGCATAATACATTAATGGATGGTGGAAGAGGAACCAGTCAGGCAAGTGGTGAATTTCGTAAAATCCAAAATTTTATCGGACCCACTAAAAAAATTGAAGATGCATCCTATATACCTATTCCAGTACATGAAATATCAAGCTATATGGAAAATTGGGAGACCTTTATAAACGGTCACCCATATGGGAAAAAGTTACCTTTACGTCATTTAAATGCTGATCAAGAAATTATAGATGAAGAAAGTAACCCTTTACTGAAGGCAGCTATTATCCATGCTCAATTTGAATCCATTCATCCGTTTTTAGATGGGAATGGGAGATTAGGACGTATTATTATAGTGCTTTATCTAATTCAAGCTAAAGTGATTTCTAAACCGATTTTCTTTGTCAGTGAGGAATTAGAAAGAGAGCGTATGAGATATTATGATTTACTAAATGGTATACGTGGTAGTCAACCAAATTGGGGAAATTGGCTTCACTTTTTTTTAAATGCTTGCGAAAGAATGGCTGAAAAACTAAATCGAAAATTAGATTTAGCTGAAAATTTAGCAATAGTTGGAATGAATAAATGCGATAAAGATTCTGAAAAAAAAGTTTGGATGTACACATTTACAGATCCAAATACGACTGCAGCAAAGGTTTCAGATATACTTGGTATTTCTCAAAATACCGCTCGTACAGCATTAAAATCTCTCGTCGAAAAGGAGTTAATCTACACAGATCAGCAGTCAAAGCGAAACAAAAGATACAAAAATTACGATTTAATACGGATTTTAAATTAAATCTCAATAGGCTTTGCCAACTAGCAAGATCAAGTGCCGATTGCCAACCTAGATTTGGTGACTTCCTACAGTTGAAACTCTAACTAATTAAGCACATATGAAAAAAGGATGTCTCCATCGTGATGACATCCTTTTTTGCACGTTCCTTATGTTGGGGTGATCGATATCCTTTGTCAATCCATGAGAAAAACGGGTCTATCCACGGGGAATGCAGTTCAATCCATGAGAAAAAATGGTCTATCCACGGAAAATGCAGTTCAATCCATGAGAAAAAATGGTCTATCCACGGAAAATACAGTTCAATCCACGAGAAAAAATGGTCTATCCACGGGGAATACAGTTCAATCCACGGGAAATACTGCCCAATCCACGCGAAATTGGTTTCAATCCATGTTCAAGATCACTCAATCCACGATAATCTGAAGTTGATCCACGTTTGAGAAAATTTAAGTCCTAAAATTTAGCGTAGGATATAAAAAACTTAACTGTTTAGGTGACAGGTACTTAATCTTCATTCATAAGTCTTAACGTTCGGCAATCAGACAATTCTGAAAACAAGCTACAAATAAAGCCTCTGCCTAGGTTGAAAGCTTTTTCAATCCGTTTATATTAATTGGATTCGTTTCAGCGGAATGTTATTCAACGGAAGTCATGTGCAAAGTGGATAACCTCGCATTAGGAAACCTCGGATTATCCGTAGTGGAAACCAAAGAATTAGGCGCTTTATCGAAGACAGGAATAATCATAGCCAAAACACTGTCCAAGCAGAAGTTCACCATTCACCAAGTAAAAGGTGCAGCCGAAAAAATCCCAACGCTCAACTTGTATCCCTATGCCCCCTATCCATGGAAGAAAAAGTTCCATCCAATATATACTTCTTATTTCTACCTCATCAACACGCTTGATGTGTGCCAACACTGAATATGTAGTGAAATTCACAGGGGGAAATTTAAAATTTAATTCAGCAGAACTGTCGTAGAAAATAGACTATGCAAAAAAGTATGTCAGGAAATATAACATGTCATATTTACAAAATCTATTATAAGATCTATAATTCAATCATTCAGAATTTTCTATCAATAAAATGAATGACAGTCATTCATTTTATTGATAGGTGTTATGGTTCGTCACTTTGGTACGTTTTCTTAGATCTTATAAAATAGCGGATGCCTTTGTGGATGGAATTAGATCATCAACAATATGTTTGTAAGACAATACGACCATGGAATGAAGACCATGTCAGGAGGTGTAAAAACGTACTTATTATTTGAGAAAGGTTTCCGTCTATAAATTTGCGAGCATTTAGACAAGTAAAAAACATATTTAATCTTTGAAAAAGAGTAATAACTTTTGGTTTTGCAAGTTTTTTTGTATGACAAGCGTAGCAACAAGTACAGAAGATTGTTACCTATTAGATCATGAGAGGAATGTGATTTTATTTTTTTCAATTTAGTGAGGGATGAAGAAAACCCAAACTGATTAAAGTTTCACTTTATGTCCAAAATCATTTGAAAAGGAGACTTGATAGATGGAAAAAGCTGCTTTAAAACGATCATTAGGATTATGGGCCATTGTTGGGCTTGGATTAGGTTATATGACCCCTACGATTGTATTTGACACTTTCGGAATAGTGTCCGAAGAAACAAATGGACTTGTTCCATTAGCCTATTTACTGGCATTGGGCGTGATGTTTTTTACAGCTGTGAGTTATGGGAAAATGGTTCAAGTATTTCCAAGTGCGGGTTCGGCATATACATATGCAAAAGAAACGATTCACCCGTATTTAGGTTTTCTTGTTGGATGGGCAGCGCTATTAGATTATCTCTTATTACCATTAGTGAATGCTCTTATTATTCGGATTTATATGGAATCAGCTTTTCCAAATGTTTCATCTTGGATTTGGGTAGTCGGTTATGTTGCCATTGTTACCGCCATTAATGTGTGGAGCATGAATAAAACTTCTAACATTAATTCAATACTGGTAGTCTTTGAGTTTGTTTTAATCGTAGCATTTCTTGTGTTATCCTTTGTAAGACTATCACAAGGAATGGGGCAAGGGACTATATTGACATTTGAGCCACTTTTCCATACCAATATAGAAATCGGCAGTATTCTTGCTGGAGCCACAGTCGTATGTTTTTCATTCATAGGGTTTGATGCTATTACCATGTATACAGAAGAAGCTGTCGACCAAAAAATAATGCCTAAAGCCATTATGTATACTGTGATGATCGGCGGAGCGATATTTTTTATTGCAAGTTATTTTACTCAGGCATTATTCCCAAGCGTTTCAAACTTTAAAGTGATAGATGATACACTTCCAGAAATCGCATTTAAAGTTGGTGGACAGTTATTCCAAATCGTTTTTCTTTCGGGTGCTTTTGCTGCTACAGTAGCTTCAGGGCTTGCATCTCATTCGAGTGTTTCTCGTTTACTGTACGTAATGGGGAGGAACGGGATGCTTCCACGCAAAATATTTGGCTACGTGCATCCTAAGTTTAAGACACCTGCACGGAATGTCATTATTGTTGGGATCATCTCCCTACTTGCCATTGCCCCAACTCTTGAATTGATTTCTTCTCTCATTAATTTTGGGGCTCTTATTGCTTTTACTTTTGTCAATTTATCTGTCATCGCTCATTTTGTTTTTAAACATAAACGATATAAAACAAAGAAGGATATTTTGGATTATATTATAATGCCTATGTTGGGTGCCGGGTTGACAGGGCTTCTTTGGATCAATTTATCGACTGAATCTTTTCTTGTGGGCATTGCCTGGACAGGCATTGGTTTCGTCTATCTGTTATTTTTAACTAAATTTTTTACGAAAGATATTTCTTCTTATGACTTCGGAAAAATGGAAGATCCCCAAATTATCGGAAATGTTGCAGAACAAACAAAAGGGGAGCTTGCAGAACAGTATAGGGGAGTACATTGAGAAATAAATTAAATATAGGGTTCAATTATTTTTTTAAAATATAAATGACTGACATTCAGTCACTATCAAAAACAAAAGGAGGAATTATAATGAGTATAGAAGTTCAACAAGAAACATTAAAAAGTACAAATGTGACAGAATATATTGGAAAAGTTTTAGGGTTAATTGAAAAAGAGAATTTGACAGTTGAAGAGGCAAAATGGATCACTGAGGAAACTGTTGAAGGATTTCGTGAAAATATCAATCCAGGTTTTTTAGAATATCGCAAAACCGTCACATTAGATAATCAGTTTGCCGCTGTAGAATGGTCTGATGAAGGCTCTTGTTTCAAAGATGTGAATGGAAAAGAATATATTGACTGTCTAGGTGGTTTCGGCATTTACAATGTTGGACATCGCAATCCCAAAGTTTTAAAAGCTGTTCAAGATCAATTGCAACATCAGGCTCTTCATAGTCAGGACTTATTAGATCCACTTCGAGCTATGCTAGGAAAAGTGCTAGCTGAAATCACACCGGGAGATTTAAAATATTCGTTCTTTACGAATAGTGGGACCGAGAGTGTGGAAGCTGCACTGAAAATTGCCAAAATGTACAGTGATCGCACCACTTTTATTTCCACAACGCGTGCTTTTCATGGTAAAAGTTTAGGGTCGTTATCTGGAACGGCCAAAGGAGTTTTTAGAAAACCATTTTTGCCACTGATTCCGGGATTTCGTCATGTACCATTTGGTGATATTGAAATAATGCGTAAAACATTTGAGGTTTGTCAATTTGTCGGTGAGGATGTAGCGGCTGTTATTTTAGAACCCATCCAAGGTGAGGGAGGTATTATTTTACCACCACAAAATTATTTAAAAGAAGTAAGGGCACTTTGCGATGAATATGGTGCATTGCTGATCCTTGATGAAGTACAAACAGGAATGGGACGTACGGGTAAAATGTTTGCGGCTGAACTATACAATGTAGAGCCTGATATTTTATGTTTGGCCAAGGCTTTTGGTGGTGGAATTGTCCCAGCAGGTGCCATCATTGCGAATGAAAAAACATTCAAAAGTCTATTTGATAATCCTTTTATGCATACAACCACATTCGGAGGAAATCCACTTGCATGTGCAGCCGCATTAGCAACGATTAAAGTTTTAATCGAAGAAGATTTGCCTACACGTGCGGCAGAAGTAGGAAAATATCTATTGAGTGGGTTAAGAGAATCAACTGTAGGGTATGAAGATAAAGTTATGGAAATTCGTGGACAAGGCCTAATGATTGGAATCGAGTTCCATTCAGATGAAGTAGGGTATGAATTTTCCAAAGGAATGTTTGATGAAGGAGTTTTAGTCGCGGGTACACTTGTCAATTCCAAAACGATCCGCATCGAACCACCTTTAACCATTTCTTATAGTGAAGTAGACCAGGTAATCGCCACCTTTAAAAAAGTTTTAAGTCAACTACGCTAGCTGATTGCAAGCGATAATCTAGGAAACAATGATACGAGGAACAATCGTTGTAAGATCACTATGAACGATTTTCTACATGAAATCATCATATAAGCCTTTGAAAGATACTGAAAAGTAGTTTCCTTCAAAGGCTTTTTTTCTATGGAGCGGGAGAAGGTGACTGACTCGATTATACTTGTATATTTCCTTCATGTGATGTCGTCCGTTCAGAGAATTTGTTCAAAACTTGTTACGTCAACATGCCTGATATTTTTATCCGAATTTTGTAGGATAAAATTGTTCGTTTTTTCATTAGATCCTGCATGATGAAATTGATTCTTTCATGTCGATTTAGTACGATAAGTTAAGATAACTTGATGGAGGATATGAAATGAATAATGAAGATAAGTATGAAAGAATAATAGAATCAGCAATTGAAATCATTTCAGAAAAAGGTTTTCAAAAAACGGTTGTTTCGGATATTGTCAGAAAAGCTCAGGTTGCTCAAGGGACATTTTATCTATATTTTTCTTCTAAAAACGCATTGATACCTGCTATTGCTGAGCGGCTATTAAAAATGACATTATATAAAATAAAAGAGTCTATGTCAGAAAGTAAGGATTTTTGGCACGCACTTAAAATTTACATTGACGAAACTTATAAAATTACTGATGAATATAAGGATGTACTGATTCTTTGCTACTCAGGATTGGCCTTTGAATATTCGATGGAAACATGGGAAAAAATATATCAACCTTATTATGAATGGTTCGAGCAAATTATTCATAAGGCGATCAGTCATAAAGAAATAATCGCTAACATAAATGTCGTGTCGTATGCCAAGTTACTAATCAATTTAGTAGAAAACTCCGCAGAGCGTTTTTATATTGCAAATGACCAAAATCTTACTGATGAAGAATCTAAAAAGGAATTGTTTTTATTTATCCAACGTTCCTTAAAGTGCTAGGCATCGAAACAATTCAGAAAATAGAATACAAACAAAGAGGCTGGGACAAAAATATTTTGGCTAATGAAAAATCCGAACAATGAATAGAAATTCTAATAAGAATTCTCTACTTGTTCGGATTATCTTTTTATTACCATGCTATAGAATTTAATGATTCGGCTTTGGGAGACTCTAATTCAGTTCTGTCCCAGCGTCTTTTCTTTCATTAATAATTTGCAGCCGAAAGATCCTCCAATTATCCGCGGCAGGTATTACTACATTTAACAAGTAACCTTGCCATACACAATGATTTTGAGCAATCGGGAACGGGGTCGATCGAGTGACAAGCACCGAAACAATTGAATTTATTTACAACTTTTTCAGTAATCTGTTCGACAATACAAGTCCAAGAGCCCCAATCGTAATAAAGACAATCGCACGAATGGACAAGTCGAGATTTGACAAGTCGGCCAAAATCAATTTACCAATGGCTAACATGAGAAGTGTAAAACCAGACTTTAGCATTAACTGCCAGCCATTCTTTCTTCCTTGAAAAATAAAGATTACAGATAATGCAAACAATAGTCCAGTCGTGATAATAATAAGCATGTAGCGTTCAATTTCTGATGTAGAGTATAAAAAGTGAGCAAAGCTCCATAAATTTAAAAGTATGATAAGCCAACCACCGATTAATAACTTTTCATAATATAACGCTAACCATTTTTTATATCGCTGATAAATAGCCCCTTTGTAATACACATCAAGTAACAATGCCATCCATATAGCTAAATAAATGAAGCGTGTTGCCATCTGAACAAGTAATGGTTGAGAGATATTAGTCGATAACCAAACAAGTAATGTACAAATGATGAGCAAGCCAAAAAGTACCATTGGTAAGGTTGAACGAACGATTTTCAGTGGTGCAACCAGCGCAACTATACTACTTAGTGCAATAAACGTATAGGTCAAATAATATTCTCCCAATGTTTCTAACGTATACTCGTTTTCTAGCTTAATAACAAAAATAAGTATAAATACATAGGTTACAATACGCACAATATCTGGCCAAATTATTTTTTGTAAGGAAATTTTAACTTGTTTTGTTGTTCTTTCATTATAAAAAATACAAATGACCATCGAAAGAATTGCTATAATATGAGTTAAAATCTTCATCGGTTGGTATACATTTTGTAGTAAAAAAACAAAGAGCGCTGTTAAAAAAAGTAAAGCAATATTTGTTATTTTCATCGTTTTTGCTTCTAAACGAATTGCTAAAATAAAGCCGATTGTACCTGATATAAATAGAAGTATTAGTCTCCAATCATCATCCATTTTCGAAGCAAGAATCATATTTATAACACTAATGATGACAAGTGCTGCAAAAATATCGACTGCATAATGAATACCGCGTTTTTTCTCCCATAACACAGTACCCACCAAAAATACGGTCATAAAGAAAAAGAGAATCATCTTATCTACAGTCAACTGCTCAAATACCTGCAAAGCTGTTATACCAGCAATGCCGTAACTATACAGTAAATTACAGTGTAAAGTAAGTCTTTTTTCTTCCTTCTTCATGAAAATCCAACTAACAAAGAACGTTATAATTGCTACAAATGCCCCATAAGCATATGTTTCAGAAGTTACCTCGCTCATTTCATACAAGATGAATATGGATAAGCCTACAAAAAGAGTAGTTACATACAATGCGATATACTGACGATGTTTAATAATCGCATATTGAATCGCTACATAAAGTAACACGATAAAGCCAACAATAACTAACGCATTAAATGACATATATTCTAGTAAATAAGGTAATAGTAACGACGTAAACATAACAAAAATGGTGAGTCCTTCATTCCCTTTTCTTATACATAGTGCAATCCCATAACCTATATATACTAAGGCAATCCAAAGAGCAACAGTAGTTGTCATGACATCATATATAAGTACTGCAGCAGCTGTTGCTAATATCCCTATCGTAAAAGAGCCACTATATAAAGCTAAGTGAATAGTCCTTGAACTCTTCCCTTTTTTCTCAAGAAATAATGCTAAAGCGCCGATCGCAATAGAGGTACAGTATGCTAGTAAAACTTTCATCTGATTCCCCAACATCCCATAATCGCTCATAAGTTTCAATCCCCATAATACGCCCAGCACGAGTATTAGCATAAACACTTTCGGTAATATTCCTATCAGTTGTTCCTCAAATGTTTTTTTCGGAGCCTTTTGATATTCTGACTCCTTTACTTGAGGCTTTACGACCGGTTTTTTTCTAGTATCCAATATACTTTTACTAGTTTTTTGTGATTGTTCTTCAATCACTTTTTCCATTTGTTTATTACTCTGAACCTGCTTCATTTTTGAAATCTCTGCTTTTAACGATTTTACTTCTTCTTCTAATTTCTCAATCCTATGTTGCCAGTGTTCATCCATCATTTCAATCCTTTCTTTATGAACTTAATCTCTTATAGAAAAATTATAACATTTAGCTAATATTCAGTAAGAATGTATTTTATCGGATGAATTCCTTTATCATATTAAGTACCAGGCACCGAAACAATTCAGAAAATAGAGTACAATTCAAGTCCTTAATCTCTTCGCAGGTTAAAGACTTTTCTCATTTAAAGTTTGCATTAATAATACGCCTAAGAAACATAAGAAAGAGCATTTTTATTCGCTAATTTCGATGATTTATTTGCTCTCTGAGCACATTTATTCGCTCCATTTCAAATTGTATTCGCCCTCTCAGCAATTTAAGTCTTCCAAGTTCTCTAGATTGGGTGCCATGCGTATCGTGGTTATTAAAAAAACAAAAATTGTGTTGTAATCGAAATGCCAGGATTAGTGCTATACTTGTGGGAGGATTACCTGAAAGGAGTTTGAACATATCTTATGAAATACGTGAAATCTCAAATGAACCGGTTGGTTAAAGAAAATAAAGAATTGCAAAAGCACTTAAAAGAGTTGATGGTAAACCTTGATCTTGAGAAAAACTATGCGCTTAAGGCTTTGTATCATTCAGAAGTTGCCGATGGGGGAAAGTATCAGTTAGCATATCAAGAACTTGACTTACCCAAAGAATAAGTCAGGATCCAGATGCCGAATCAATTCAAATAATAGCCTTCAGAGTCCTTAGCTACTTCAGAGATTAAGGGCTTTTTAGATAGAATAGAATTCTCACTCAAGAAATATTGTATTCATGAAAGTTCTAATGTAGGGATACATTAGGACTTATTTTGTTTTAGGAGATAAGTTCAGATGCTAGGCGTTATTACATTTAACGTCGCTGCACAATCTGCTCCTGCCATATGAAGTTCGCTAACACCTGAAAGGGAAACTGGCGACTTTTTGTAGTAAAATCATCGATCGAGCGATAACAAAAAAAGCTCATAAAGTGGGGAGTAAAGACATTTCTTCACTTTATGCGGTATATAGGATCGTATACGTCTGGTGATGTGAGAGGTTGGCTGGTCAAGTAATGATTGGTCTCCTGCTCGATTTGGAGGAAGACGCCAATTGGCGATCCACGATAATCTGAAATACATCCAATAATTCTGTGAATGTAATCACTACTATAACCTAAAACGAAAAGAGGCTACGAAATGATTCGCAGCCTCTATTTACTTGAAAATTTTGGTGCCAGGCACTCAAATAATTAGAAAAACGGGTCTATCCACGGGAAATACAGTTCAATCCACGGGAAATACTGCCCAATCCACGAGAAATTGGTTTCAATCCATGTTCAAAGCCATTCAATCCACGATAATCCGAAGTTGATCCACGTTTGAGAAAATTTAAGTCCTAAAATGGGGCATCAGATATTAAAAAGACTTAATTGTTTTGGTGACAGGCACTTAATCCTTAAAACAGACAGGTGCTTAGTATTAAACAATCCAAATAATTTACATGTAACTCACTGGTTCTAAAGTGGAATCATAAGCGTATTTTTTGTATTTATCATTCAATCTGATACGCTCTTGTACCCTGTAAAAATCAATGGGTAGCATAAAATGCACATCAACTATTTCTTCTCTTTGTATTCTAACAATATAGATACTCATGTCCACAATAAAAATTGTATTATTTCTGTTTTCAAACATAAAAAAGTAGTTAACTCATAATGGATTAATTATTTCAATCAAATATATGTACTAGAATAATTGTTGTGGATTCCCTTTTTTTTCTACTACCCTTCTAACATATCCTTCCCATTTTCCAATTAAGTGTAAAAATTCATTGGATTGAAAATACTCATCAAAAGATTTTTCTAAACTAAATTCTGGCATATAAGTTCCTAATACTCCTTTTTCCAGTATACCATCTGATAATACCCCATTTTCTCTTAGTATTAATACAGGTAGGCCTAGTTGAAATGCCATTGCTGGTTCAATATGGCAATATGGGCTTGTCAACCAGGTGTTAGATAGATCTATTTCTTTTTCATTAATATCACTTTTAGGTTTACTAGTTCCTGTTTTAACGTAACTTCTTCTGAAAGCAATTGCTAGCAATCCATTTGATTCGAGCATAAGTCGACGAATTGCCTTTAATGGAGCGTCCATATCATAGTCCGTAACGCCTAATGTTCTAGGTTCAAAACCGTGCTCATTCAAATACTTAGACAACAAATTTACAAATTGTTCTTGTCGTTTTGTAAATGGCTTTGGATAACTTAAAAAAATTGAAGTTTTCATTTGTAAGTCTCCTTGTTAATATCTATATTTTATTATAGCAAGCCATTTTTAAAATACAATTTATACTCTAATAATCCTATTAAACAACTCTAGCAGATGTTTTTTAAGCCAGTAATATAAGACCGACCTTTATGGTAATTAAAACGAGGATCAAAAAGCTAATTAGTTTGGAAAATTCATATGCTTTGAATTCTAGACATAGCTTTAATGCGCACATTACTAGCAATACTAAATGTATGTTGTTTAAGAAGTCAGCATTTTTATACAAATGTTCCGTGATTAAAATCATAATGTTATTCAAGAATGGATATTTTTTGAAAGCGAGTATACTCGAATAGAAATCTAACTCATTTTTCCCACACTGAAAATATCAATTTGATCCTAATAATAGATTGGTTAATGATTTATTTGGAATTTATAGAAATATTCAGATAAAATATACTCTTGATTATAGAAACTGCACAATTCTAAAAGGTTGGTTTACAATAATATAGGGGACTTTCTTATATTTATTGTAATTATTACAAATAGAATTACGTTTATGAAAGATTTGATCAATTGATTAAATCACAATCTCGTATTCCTTAACCCTCAGCCGAATCAGCGAATTAGTTTCAATAGAGAGCGAATAAATCATCCACATCAGCGAATAAAACTCGGCAAAGAGCGAGTAAATCTTCTAAACTAGCAAATAACCCCAGCTGAATCAGTGAATGACTCCCAATAGAGAGCAAATAACTTAACCAAGCTGTCCCCAACAACGCGAGAATAGCCACCTCGACCGCTATCGCAAATAATTTATAAAAGCTTCTATAGACAAACATATCAGTAATCTCCAGAAATTATATCTCCACCAAAATACTAGCAGCCATCACCATTAATCGTATTGTTCCACCAATACATCATATCTATTTGCTTACCTCTTACCATGGATTACTTTCAAGCAGGCCTACATAAAAAAGATGCTAATAATCGGTTTTATTATTATTGTCGGTGAATATATATAAAATAGAGTTTTTTTGAAAAATATTACATTTGTAAATATTACGTTTTATGTAGGTAATAGAATGGAAATATTATTTTTAATAGTGAATAATTAGGATGTGCATGATTGGCTGATTTTAATTTCAATCAGTTAAACATCCATAAAAAATGATTAAGGAGGGTTTTTATTTGTGACAAATTTCAAATTTGTTAAATCTGCAACAGTACATGTTCTTGGTGCTTCAGTATTAACGATTGCAGTAGTTGTTTCGGGTGTAGATACTTTGGCGAAAACTACTTACAAAGTGACTAGCAAAGGTATGCTTGTAAACGCAAAAACTAACAAAGAAGTGGAAGGTTACAAATTTTACGAAGGAAAGCTTTATAAAGGCGGTAAAAAATTCACCGGCCTTTACAACAAAAAGTACTACAGATACGGCGTAAAAGCCACAGGTACTTATAAAGATGCTTACTACTATAAAGGTATTCAAAAAGTAACAACAGGTACTTACAAAGGTGCCTACTACGTAAAAGGCGTTAAAAAAGTAACAACCGGTCTTTATGAAGGAAAATATTATAAAAATGGTGTTCTTAACGTAGGACTTGCATTATTCAAAGGAAAATATTACTTGAATGCTACTTTAGCAAACGGCCCCATAAAAGATAGAAACGGTGTTATAAAATCATACAGAGATGGCTTCCTAGTTACCTACACTGTACACGCGGTTCCGCCGGTTTATGTTTTAGGTGATTATACACTTGCTTCAGCAGCAAAAGATTCTAAATATACTTCAGACGAACCTGTAGTTACAGCTTCAACAAAAATCAGAAAAGCGACTTTAGACAAAGCAACAGGCGAATATACTGTAACAGCTCCGCCTACTTTAAATGCTACTTTCTTTAAAGATAAGAACGGAAAAGATCTAACGAAAAAGACAGTGAGCCGTATTGTTACGATTACTGAAACAGGTGAACAAATTTCTGTTCCTATCACTTACTCGATGGCTCCTGCCAAAACTGTGAAAATAAAAGTATTTAAAAGCGGAACCAAAGAACGCACTTCTAAAGTGAAGATCGCCGATAAAGTCACAAAAGCATATGGTTTAGCTGATTTATTAAAAGCAGCAGATTTCAAAACAACTGATCAATATGGTGTGCAATCAGTGCCATTAATAGATGCCAATAAAGTTACATTCACAACGGTATCTGGTCATGCACAATTCACTAACAACCGTTCTAAATTGGCAACCATAAATTCTGCAACGGCCGGTTCAATAATAAATGCAACTGTAATGAAAGATGGAAAATCTGTAACAGTGAAAATTATATTTGCAAATGGCATAAAAGAAAACATAAAATCGGTTTCTCCTGAAGAGTTTGACGGTACTTCTGAAAAGCCAAAGATTTTTAAAGGGAATATCAAAGTCGACATCACTGGAATGACGGAACTGGAAAACGCTGTTATTAATGGAGACTTAGTATTAACTGGCATAGCTGATCGTATTACTTTTTCCAACATTAAGGTGAAAGGCCATTTAGACATTTCTGGTGTTAAAGGCAGTGAAATTTCTTTTGATGGTATGGAAGTAGAAGAAGCGACACTTTAATTTTTTGACAAATTCTGATAAAGAAAGGAACTGGTTCAATGAAGAAAAGAAACTGGAAAAAGCCTTTAAACGCGTTTTTGTCAACACTCTTAATAGCAAGTATTGTAACGCCGACCCTTCCAACATCTGCTGCAGCAGGACATGCTTCAGATTTGATCATTTCTGAGTATATTGAGGGGAGCAGTTACAATAAAGCAGTCGAACTATATAATGGGACTGGATCTGCCATTGATTTAAGTCAATATACTTTAGAGCTCTATTCAAATGGTGCTACTTCAGCAACTGCAGCATTAAACCTTACTGGAAATTTAAATGCTGGAGAAACCTTTGTCATTTATCATAATAATGCGGATGAATCGATAAAGAGTAAGGGAGACCTCGCTAATTCTGCCGTCATTAACTTTAACGGGGATGATCCCATCGTTTTGAAAAAGGGGAATAATGTTATTGATTCTATTGGACAAGTTGGTAAGAGAGTCAATAATACGGCGGATTTAACATTAGTCCGAAAACCCAATATTATATCGGGTGATTCCATTATTGATGATTCGTTTGATCCAACTATAGAGTGGAATACATTGCCGAAAGATGATTCGTCTAACCTCGGTGAACATACAATGGATGATTCTCCTGTAGAGCCAGGGAATCCAGATGACATCAAATCGATTGAACAAGCAAGAGCTCTGCCAATAGGTGAAACTGTTACGATCAAGGCAATAGTAGCAGCAAAATTAAAAAATACAATTTCCGTTCAGGATGATACGGGTGGAATAGCTGTACGCCCAGCTACTTTAGATGCAGCGATTGGAGATGAAGTCACATTAACAGGTAAATTAGCTGATTACAGAGGACTCATGCAATTAGACGGGGCAACCGTTGTTGAAAAGAAACCAAATGTAGCTACACCAACACCTAAAGTCGTTTCAGGTGCAGAAGTGTCCGAAGAAAATGAATCTCGCCTAGTAACAGCGAAAAATATAGAGATCCTATCTGTGGAAGATGGCGGTACTTGGGCTAACTATACGGTGACAGATGGTACCACGCAATTTGTGGTACGTGATGAAACAAAGACACTAAACTTATCCGTTGGAAAAACCTATGAATCGCTGACAGGAATTGTGCAGCAATTCGATGATGTCTATCAAATCATCCCACGTTCCCCAGCCGATATCATAGAAGATGCGACTGTAGTTCAGTCTGTAGTGCCATCCATTCAAGCGGGAGCTGTCGCAAAAGGCACTGAAGTAGCTCTAACGACTACGACTGAAGGCTCGACCATTTACTATACAACAGATGGAACTGAACCAACCAAATCTAGCAATGTATACAGTAAACCTATTGCCATCCAAGAGAATTTGACATTAAAGGCGTTTGCCGTAAAAGATGGTTTAAAGGATAGTCCGGTTACTTCGTATGAATATACTGTTTTTGATCCCGAACAGGGAATCCAAATCCACGATATTCAAGGAGTGTCACATCAATCGCCAAAACGAGGCGAGATTGTTTCGGAGATTGAAGGGATTGTCACATATGTCTATAAAATCGGAAACAGTAACTATTTCCATATGCAAACACCTGATGATCAAAAGGACAACAATCCAAATACGTCAGAAGGAATTGTTGTATATACGGGTAATACTGCAGTGAACGTTAAAATCGGAGATCTTGTAAGTGTCGATGGAAAAGTAGATGAATATCAAATTGATGGTTATACGGATACAAAAAAGGATACAGATTTATCCGTCACAGAATTGAATGCTCGTAATGACCAAGGTGGCAAAGTGAGCGTTGTGAAGAACAATGTAACACTTCCAGCACCGATAGTCATCGATCGCAATAATCTACCATCTGAAGTAATTGATAACGATGGATTCACTAAATTCGATCCACAGGAAGATGCTATTGATTTCTGGGAATCTCTTGAAGGGATGAGAGTCCAAGTAGGAAATGTAAAAGCTGTGGCACCTCAAGAACATGGGGATCTGATGACAGTTCTAGAAGACAGACAAACGGATACCATTCATGGTGGAGTTTTACTTACAGCAGATCATGCAAATGCTGATAGAATTCAGTTTAAGCTCTATGATAATACGCAAGCGAGAGATTTTAAGGTTGCAACTGGGGATAAATTTACGGGTCCCATTACTGGGGTCGTCAATTATGGCTTCCAAAATTATAAGATCTATGCTGATTATGATGAGATGAAGTCAAAGCATGTTGCAGGTGATTCAGTACCAGAAACGACGACCATTGTAAAACAAGATGACAAACTAACCGTTGCCTCTTATAATCTAGAAAACTTCTCCAATAATAAGGAAGAAACCTCTGATGATAAAGCACGAAAACTGGCTCGTGCATTTGCTTCAGATATGAAAAATCCCGACATTATTGGTGTTACAGAGGTTCAAGATAATAATGGCTCTACTGCAGGCGGCACTGCGGCAGATCAAAGTTATCAACGCTTAATAGATGAAATTAAAAAAGCTGGTGGCGTAAATTATAACTACGTTAATATTGACCCCGTCAATAATGCAGATGGTGGTGCACCAAATGCCAATATCCGAGTAGGATTCTTATATAACCCAGACCGTGTACAATTAACAAAAGACATTCCAAGTGGTGATGCTACAACAGCTGTAGCTTATGACAATGGAAAGCTGACACTTAATCCAGGTCGTATCGATCCAATCAATACTGCATTCGCTAATAGTCGAAAACCACTGGCTGCACAATTTGATTTTCATGGTGAAAGTGTTGTTGTCATTGCAAATCACTGGAACTCTAAATCAGGTGATACACCATTATTCGGCTCAACACAGCCCCCTAAATTGGAAAGCGAAGAACAACGTCACAAGATCGCAAATGTCGTGAAAGACTTTGTAGAAGAGATTAAGGCTGACAATCCAGATGCCAATATTGTCTCAGTGGGTGATTATAACGATTTCCAATTCACAGATTCATTAAAAATCCTCGAAGGCAAACATATGACAAATATGATCCATAAAGTAGAGGAAGCGGATCGCTATACGTATCTTTTCCAAGGAAATTCGCAGGTGTTGGATCATATTTTAGTATCTAATGATTTAGCTAATTTAGCAAAAATCGATATTCTTCATATCAATTCGGATTTCACGGATATGGCTGGTCGTGCGAGTGACCATGATCCAGTAATGGTACAACTCGATTTATCAGGTAAATCTGATGGAAGTGATGCTGAACCGATCGTTGCTGAAAAAACGTATAACTTCACAAACATAAATACGAAAAGGCTGACACTTTCTTCGCCAAGTATTTCTGTGAATTTTGAAAGTGGCAAGATTACAAAGGGGATCACGATTACAAGTTCTAAATATGCTGAGCTTAAAGGAGCAGGATTCTCAGGCAAGGGATTTAAAGGTGCAGCAATTACGATCAAACCTAAAGAAGCTGGTTCGATCATCAACTTCACAGGGCTTGCACTGAAAAAAATCATCATTGATGGACCAAATGTCAAGGAGATCAGGGGCGCTGAAAACCTTAAAAATATCAAGTATCGAAACGGCGCAACCCCTGAAACCATTCAATTTAGAGATTCGAAGGGTAAGAAAATCGAGTCACCTTCAAAGCCTTCGGAAAACAGTGTACCGGTAGCAATAAAAGAGTTTAAGGACCAAAATGTGACAATAGGTGAAAATTTAAAAATTCTTTTGACGGACTATTTCCATGATCCTGATGGAGATAAACTAACATTTAGTTCCACATTAGGAACCATTAAAGGTTCAAAACTAACTTTGGATTTACCTGTAGGTATTCATAATGTGAAAGTCACAGCTACAGATGGAAAGAAAAAATCTATCATCTCTAGTTTGAACGTAACCGTTATTTCTGAAAATGCAACAGACGAATACTATAGCGATGCTCTGGGGAAAGAAGGGCAAGCGTTAAAAGCTGCATTACACGATATCATAGATAATAGCCGTATGCTTTCGTATAGTGAAGTATGGGATGCCTTAAAAATAACAGATGAAGATCCCAATAATCCGAATAATGTCATCCTACTTTATACGGGAGAATCTCGTCCAAAGAATAAAGCTGGTGGCGATGTTGGGGATTGGAATCGAGAGCATACTTGGGCAAAATCACATGGCGACTTTGGAACAAGCAATGGTCCTGGTACAGATATTCATCACTTGCGACCAAGTGACGTACAGGTAAATGGTGCAAGAGGTAACTTAGATTTTGATAATGGCGGAGGTTCAGTAAAAAACTGTTCCGAGTGTAAACGAGATTCCGATTCTTTTGAGCCGCCAGATGAAGTAAAAGGCGATATAGCTAGAATGCTATTTTACATGGCAACACGCTATGAAAATGGTGACAAAGTTGACTTAGAGCTGAATGATAAAGTTAACAATGGATCAAACCCCTACCACGGAAAAATTTCTATCTTATTACAGTGGAGCGAACAAGATCCCGTAAGCGAATGGGAAAGACAACGAAACGAAAAAATATATCAAATTCAAGGAAACCGCAACCCATTCATTGACCACCCCGAATGGGTAGAAGCAATTTGGTAAGTCACAGGTAAGGATAGGTGCCATTGAGTGCCTGGCAACGAAATCATTCCGAGAGAGATGATAAGCCTGGATGCCAGTCAATTCGAAAAGTGTTAGCTTAGATGCTAGCCATTGAAACAAATAGAAGAGGGAGTAGCTTAGGCGCTAGCCACTGAAATAATTCCACCATTAGTATACTATTCAAGTCCTTAACCGTATCAGAAGGTTGAGGGCTTTTTGTATGCGTTCTATATTTTTTTGAGAAGATGTTTTCTCAAATAAGTTACAAATCAAGTCTTTAATCTTTTCCGAAAGGCGCTTGTATTTAGCTCACAGAGGAAAAGAATGATTCCATAAAAATCTATTTGCGAATTAAGGGAGGGAGAATATCTCCTTTTTACTAAATTGATAAGATGTAAATTGCTAAGAAGCGAATAACCCTTCCAAAGTAGCGAATAAAATCCGTCAAAGAGTGAATAAACCTTCCAAACTAGCAAATAAATCGTCCGAGCCAGCCAATAAATCCTATCAAAGAGCGAATAAACGCCAAGAACGAAGTACGATACAAAGAAGACTTAGACCATCGATTTATTATCGCAAGCATGAGCTCGATATCCAAAACATTTCATAAACATATCAGCAATCTCAGAAATTATGTTTCATCCCAATATCATCTACCCTAGAAGTTGCCACTCCATTCACAAATCGAATAGTCTCTTACCGTTATTTCAATCTTCTTCTATTCGTATTAAAATAAAGAAAATCGAGTAAAAGAGGTAGATAGATGTGTTTGATGACAAAACTATTCAGCTTATTCGAAGCCAAGTTGTCCAAATGGAAAAGCTTGGACAGCTGACTCCGGAAGTTCTTGAAATTATTTATGAAAAGCGTTTGTTTAAATTGTTTATTCCTGATGAACTGAACGGGAGAATGACATCATTTCCGGAAGCGATACAGCTCTTTGAGGATGCGGCTTGGATCGACGGAAGCTTTGGTTGGCTTGTGCAAATCGGATCAGGTGCTGGATTTTTTGTGACGACGATGAAGGAAAAGCTGGCAGCAGAAGTATTTACCAAACAAGATGTGTATATCGCAGGCAGTGATCGTCCAAACGGTATTGCCCAAAAAGTAGATGGTGGCTATGTTGTCACTGGCAGCTGGCCGTTTTGTAGTGGATCGATGCATGCTACGATTTTTACTGCCAATTGTATTCTTGAAACAGATGATGATAAAAACGGAACGGTACAAGCCTTTGCGTTCACACCAGAACAAGTGAAAATTGAACAAGATTGGCATGCATTTGGACTGAAGGCAACGAACAGCTACACAATTCATGTGAAGGACGCATTTATTTCTGAGGAAAGGGTATTTGATGCCTATCACCCACATTTTTATTATGATGATCCGGTATTTCACTATCCGTTCGTCCCTTTTGCTGAGGCAAATATTGCTGCAACGACTATCGGTATTGCACGACACTTTTTTGATGAGGCGAGAGCGTTTGCGTTGATGAAGAAAAAAGCGTGGGGTTCTGCACGTTATACGTTTGTAACGAACAAAATAGAAGAAATGGAGCCCCCTTTTAATGCTACTGTTCGTGCGTTTCATCAAGCAGTGGAACAATCTTGGATGACCCATGTCTCTGGAAAAGAATGTTCTGAGGAAGAATTGCAAGCCATTAGCAAGCAAAGTAAGGTAGCTGCTCAACACGCTGTACATGGAGCACAGATGTTATTCCGATATCTTGGAATGGATGCCATTATGGAAAATACGAACATCAATCGAATATACCGTGATTTACATACGGCATCACAGCATAAACTGCTCGTGTCATATGATTAAAATCAGGTACCAGCGTATAGCACAAATAAGTTTTTTTAAAGGGCACAAATCGCGAGAGAGCAAATAAATGAGGCAAACTAGCGAATAATACCTGGCAAAGAGCAAATAAGTCTTCCGTACTAGCGAATAAAACCAAATAAAGAGCGAATAAATATCAAAGACATTTCCCAGCCAGTCAACTCAAATAATTCAGAAAACAGGCTACTATTCAAGTCCATAATGCTGTATATAATAGAAAGAACACAAACCAACTTAAAAGGAGGCCGCCGAAAAAATCATTTCATCTCCAAAATTTGATAAAATCAGCCTTTTGGCTAGTAAAATGAAAGAAAAGATTTTATCAATAAAATGGGAATGTTCTTGTTTTTCAGTAACCTCACTTAAGGTTTGTGTTTCTTTGTCGTAATCGCCGCTTTAATACATGACTAAAACAAATGCTTTGAATAAGTCATCATAAGCGCTATTCATATCTTCGTCTGTTGTTTGAATGTTCCATTTGCCATCTTCATTTTTCAGCGTAAGTGAAAAATCACGAGAGTCGTCGTCTAGTTTAGTATTGTTTAGAATTTGGTCAATTCTAGTAAAGATATAAACTAAAGCATCTTTTTCTGCTTTATCGTATTCATCATAAGAATATTTATTTTGATTTTTCTTCGAGAATTGATCGCCGACTTTTTCAGATTGGTTGTACAGATCAGAAGTATCAAAGTTTTTGAATTTTACTATCACTTTTGCTTTTTTGGTATCTGCGTATTCAATTTGGTAAGTTGGCTTGATCTTTTGGTTCAATGCTTTACGGTATTTTTCAATAAATATTTTCTCTGTCTTTAAATCTGGTGTATAATCACCGAATCCTTCTTTCAGTTGATTTCCAAGTTCTTCATCAAATTTTTGACTGTCTTTGAGCACATCATTGGTAACTAAAGTTTTAAAATCAGGGTTTTCTTTGCTTAGGAATACATTATCGACGTATGCCTCTAGTGCTCTTTTCGCATTTTCATTGTCATTTTTATATTTTGACGGATCTACTTTTACAACTAATTCTTTCGATTTTTCACCTTCATCATTATAAATATGCGGTTGGAAATGAAGTTCATATTTTTCCTCTGGATTGATAGGATACGCCAGATCACCAGATGCCTTTTTTTCTGGTGAAACGCTTCCAGATAATTCTTCATAAGATTCTTCATCTGGCGGATTAACATAAACCGTTTCAATCTTCTCATCATTTTTATCATAAAGACTGAAATCTGCACCCGATAAGGAAACTTCATTTTTAGATTTATTATGTACCGTTACGTTCAACTTGAGGTACGTTTTTTCTTCGTTATCATCATATTTGGTGATGGTTATATATTCACCTGAGTTGACTTTGAATCCAACGTCACTTGATTCTTGCTTCGAATCAGAACCACTGCTACTTGAACCACATGCTGCTAGAAGCAGTGAAAGTACTGCAAATAAGCTAATGAGTGCCCACCTTTTCTTATTAATAACAAATCCCTCCAATTATAATAATCTCTAGATGAGATTATAGCACTCCCTGCCATATTTCGTGGGTTAAAATGTAAAAATGAAATAAAACTACCAAATAAGGAATGGTTATAAAGGAGTATGAAATAAGTAATCATCCATTGATTTGATGAATAATTACCTATAAATGAAGAAAATAACTTGTTTTAATTTTTAAAAAAATAAAGTTTTGTCGAAATATAAGGGATTTTGCATTAGATTGTCATTCTATATGGATAGATAAAGAAGAAATAAATTAGGTAGAAAAGACTAATAAAAAATGAATATTAGATAAAAATTTTACTTTTGATATGAATGTTTGATTTTTGAAGGGTTTCACTTTATCTAACAAAAATATTTCGGAGATGTTCAAAAAATATAAGTGGCAAATGCTAATAGTAGCCTTTTCTGTTTTCTCGATAAATTTTTCTATAGTTGTTTCTAAAAAAATGCCCTTTTTAGGACTTGTCACTTTTGTTTCGAAACATATCGTTTTTTTTCTTTGATGCCTTTACTACAAAAATTGTTGAAACAATAACACCAACTAATGCAGACAAAGAAGAAGTCAAAACTACTATAAACATAAGACAAACACCTCTGTTATTTTTAAATTTGCATTATTAACTAAGACAGCTTATTTTTCTTTAGATTATTATTCTACAAATATTTCCAAAATCCTTGTTGCTGAGCATATTTTATCTAAACTAAAGAAATTCGAACTCATCCATATACAAGTAAAGATGTTGTCCAAAACTACAGACAACATCTTCCTGGAAGTATACATTATTCAGTTAGTGAATAAATGGAATAAAATGGTAAATATTATTTATTCATCAAATGAAGTAAGTGATCGTATTTTCTAGGAAAGTCAGCGCCTAATTTTTCTATTTCTATTTTGGCATTTTGAATGAGTTTTTCGGCTTTCCCTTTTGTTTGATCATCTAATTGAAGAAATTGTCCTCTTTTTTCATGATGTTTTGGGGGCAATACAATGCCGAATTTTTTTAGCTGGGCATCAGCTTCTGCTTTTGTGATCGTCCCGTCTTTTCGCTTTTTGATAATTTCCTTCACTTGTGCCTTTGTTTTTTCATCTAGATTTTTGAATTTAGGATGACTTGGCAATGAAATCCCCAGTTTTTTGAATTGAGCATCAGCCTGTTCTCTCGTAATAGCGCCAGCCTTTAACTTTTTCATAATTTCTTTTGCTTGTGCCTTCGTTTTTTCATCTAAATTGGCAAATAAATGGTGTTTCGAATGATGTTTTGGAATATCAATTCCCAGTGTTTTTAAATCTGCATCTAGCTTCTGTAAAATCGTATCCACTTTTTGCTTTGTAGCGGCATCCAGTTGTTTATTTGTCGTATTGACTTGATTATTTTCTGCAGTGGTAGCAGCGGAAGTTGAAACAGCTGCGCTACTTATAAATCCTAGCGTTAATGCAAATGCTAGGGAAAGAGTTCCCCATTTCTTCTGTATTTTCATTTACAATCACTCCTTTATTTAAAATCGAATTTGACATTAGTCAATGTATAACCATTAATTTGATTTGTTTGTTTTTTCATCATCCTTTCTTTTTAAGGTTATTTTTATTTATGTTGTCCAGTTAGAAAAATTTTAAAAGCATTGAATTTCTTTTCGTTTAAAGAAATGCATCGGAGGAATTTTATTTGGGCTACGAATAATAGAAGAAAAACGATCAAAATAGACATTCTAATGTAATCTGCGTAGAAAATTAGGTCTTTGGGATTAGTAAAAATGGTGATTTTGACATATCGATGTTTTTCCTAATACGCAGAATGAGTTGTATGGATACGAACTAACCGTACAAATAAAAAATTAAGAATCTGTTAGCTAAAGTCTAATGTTAATTCATTAATAAAAGGACTAAAAGATCATCTAAAATATAAAAAAGATAAATTTATATTATAAATTAATAAAAATAATATATATACATTATTTTCTATCCCTCGCAATCAATCTACAAAAAATTCTAAAAACTTTCAATAATTCATAATTTCCATTCGAAATCCATTGACACATTTTTAAAGTTTGGTATAATTCTTAACATATCATGTGAGAAAATCTGACATAAGAAAGGCGTTTTCATGAAAAAAATTGAAGCAATTATTCGAACTGAAAAGTTAACTGAAACGATTAAAGGATTAAAAAACATAGGTATTACAGGATTCACAGTATCCCAAGTAGTTGGGAGAGGGAAACAGAAAGACAATCAGGGTGTCTATCGTGGAAAAAATTATAAAGTGACCCTCCATCCAAAGATCAAATTGGAGATTATCTTATCCGATCATATGGTGGACAAGACCATCCAGCAAATTGTTGATTCTGCTCAAACTGGAGAAGATGGCGACGGTAAAATTTTTGTTTTTCCAATTCTCGAAGCCTATAACATTCGAACAGGAAAGGCAGATTATGATATTGATGATCTGTTAAACCAGGAGGAATAACGAACGTGGAATTAATGTATATAAATACCATATGGGTTGTATTAGCTGCGGCAATGGTGTTATTCATGGAAGGTGGATTTAGTTTACTTGAATCTGGCCTTGTAAGAACGAAAAATGCCGTAAACGTAACAATGAAGATTTTTGTGGATCTAACAATTGGAGCTTTAGCATTTTGGCTAGTTGGTTTTGGGATTATGTTTGGGCACGATACCTTTGGACTATTTGGTACTTCATTGTTTGGAAGCCCAGAAAAAATTGATCTTGCTTTAAAATTACCAAGTGCAGCATATGTCCTATTCCAAATGGGATTTGCCGTAGCTTGCATCTCCATCGTTTCCGGTGCAGTCGCAGAACGTATGAACTTCAAAGCCTATATTTTAACAGCTGCATTGATTTGCATTGTTGTTTATCCCATTTCAGGCCATTGGATCTGGAATAGCGATGGCTGGTTAGCTAAATTAGGGATGAAAGATTTTGCAGGTTCTGCCGCTATTCATGCAGTTGGAGGATTTGCTGCATTTGCAATGGCAAAAGTACTGGGACCAAGAAAAGGGCGATTTAATTCAGATGGCAGTACGAATGTTTTTGCGCCAAGTAATATTCCTTTAGCTTCTGCTGGAACGTTTATCTTATGGTTTGGTTGGTTTGCTTTTAATGCCGGAAGTACGTTGGATGCTTCTAACACAGCCTTAGCAACTATCGCGCTCAATACGATGCTTGCGGGCGCAAGTGGTGGTACAGCTGCATTATTGATAACGATGAAAAAGTTCGGAAAAGTGGACCCTAGTATGACGATCAATGGTGTATTAGCAGGTTTAGTGGCAATTACAGCTGGATGTGCCTATGTTTCAGAGTGGAGCGCCATTGTTATTGGGATTACTAGTGGCTTTATCGTGATCTATGCAACACTATTTGTAGATAATTTAAAAGTCGATGATCCAGTCGGGGCGGTAGCCGTTCATGGTTTCAATGGTGTTTTTGGTACCATAGCAGTTGGTTTGTTTGATACCACGCATGGCTTACTCACAACAGGCAGTTTTTCTCTATTAGGAATCCAACTGTTAGGTGCGGTCGTTGTCATTGTTTGGGGATTGCTTGGCGGAACATTTATGGCCAAAGTATGTGAAAAGACGGTAGGGCTACGTGCAACAGAACGCGAAGAAGAAGAAGGATTGGACATGTCCTACCATGGTATTCCTGCCTACAATGAATTAGAACGTTTCACTGATCTACCTACTAATTTATACGATTTTGAAGAATCGACAGGCGTCAAGGTTTCTCCTACAGTTCCTCCTAAAGAAAGATTCAATGAGTAATGTAGCGTGTTGTAGATTTAGCCGCTGATGGATGATATCAGCGGTTTTTTTGTTTTCATGACGATGTTCTTTAGTATGGAATATCACCTGACTTATACATTATTAAGGACGTTTTCTTTACACAAAACAAGATTTGCGAAGATTATGAGCCTTTTTAATATTGAATTTGGTTTAATGCAACACTAGTAACTCCTTTAATATTCTAAATGCCCTTAAGTTCTTATTAAAACATAGAAATATTACATGAATTTTATTACAGGGCATATGTAATACGAAATTAAGTTGAAAATAATAGAAGGCATAAAAAATAAAAGATACATATTTGTAGCTCATTTGGAAAATTGCTGAGGACAATAAAGATTGTTTTAAAAAAATTAATAGTAAGAACAGAATGTTTACTTTCATTTAATAAAAAAACGCTAAATGTAATAAAAAATAGTACTTTTTTGTGCTAGTATATTTGTTGAGGTTGCCAAAGGAGAAATATGGTATTTGTCCATGAATTAAACAAGGTAATCCTTACAAATTGTAACAATAAAGGAGAATAGAAAAATGAAAAATTACACACAAATAATTAAATCTGTAGCGGCGTTTGCTTTGGGGGCTTCTGTTATTACATCTGCAGCAGTAGCAGTTGACACAACGGCATCTGCAAAAACTACTCATAAAGTATTAAAAGGTAAACTTGTGAATTCTAAAAATAAAAAAGTAATCGCAGGTTTTAAAGTTTATAACTCTGTTCTTTATAAAAATGGAAAAACCTTTACTGGTATTTACAAAGGCAAATACTACAAAGAAGGTCAATTGTATACTGGCGTAGTATCTAAAACTTTTTATCAAAAAGGTGTAGCAGCAACAAAAGTATTTAAAGGTGTCTATTATAAGAAAGGGAAATGTTTCACTGGTACAGTAGGTAAATATTATTTTAAAAGTGGGAAAAAATTCAAGGGATCTAAAGAAGGGAAATACTATGTGAATGGTGTTCCTGCAACAGGTGTTTATGAAGTAAACGGAGTAAACGTACAATATAAAAACGGTAAAGTAGTAACTGATAAAGTTGCTCCATTGATCAAACTTAAAGATGCTAAACAAACTTTTGTGATAAAAAATACTGGTACAGTAACTTATAAAGTTAGAACGGGTGATGTATTCACTCTACCAATAGTAACTGCCAAAGATAATTTGGATAAATCCGTTAAACTTGTTACTTCAATTACTGATTCACAAGGCAATACAGTTGATAAGATTGACACAAGTATAGCTGGTATTTATACGATTATTTACACAGCAAAAGATTTAGCTTCTAACCAAACTACAGTGAAAGTAACTGTAAATGTTGAAGATGTTACATCTGTAGAACCAGCACAAACTGCAGATCAAGTCGAAATATCAGAAACAGCTAAATAATTGTTTAAATATTGATGAGGATTTTATAAAGAAAAATAAGTGTTCTTTAGACTGTAGATAAACTCCAAGAATTTCGAGTTTGTCTATAGTCTTTTTTATAGAGATATTAGATTGTATTAATATGTATGAGTCAAATTGATATGTAAAACTATACAAAAAATTGAACATTTAAGTATGTTCAATCTGGTAATTTCGGGGGGAAGGAAGATGGTTCTAAAGGGAAAAGATTTAGCTGAAAGCTCCGCAGAAATATATTGTCTTGAAAACTTGGTATAGTATTATCCAATTAGGAAATGAAATACAGTTTCCATTAACAATCATATATTTTCTTTTTTTCCATATAGTATTATACATTCTGATTATGGAAATAATAAATATAAATATAGAAGAAAGAGGGATTTCTCATGAAAGTAAAAGCTGCCGTAGTCAATAAATTAAATGGTCCATATGAAATGGAAGAATTGAATCTTGCTGAAATGCAAGATGATGAAGTTTTAGTGAAATTAGTGGCTTCAGGAATTTGTCACTCTGATGATGCTGTTCGTGCAGGTGATTCTCCATATGATTTCCCAGCCGTATTTGGTCATGAAGGTTCTGGCATTGTAGCGAAAATTGGGAAAGCGGTTACAGAATTTAAACCAGGTGATCATGTAGTAGTTTCTTATGCGTATTGTGAACATTGTGATAACTGTCGCTCAGGTTTACCAGCTAACTGTGATCATTGGATAGATTTAAACATGGGACCAGGTACAAGAGCTGATGGTTCTCATGTATTCCATAAAGAAGATGGTACACCTGTTGGTAACTTCTTTGGTCAATCCTCATTCAGTACTTATTCTTTAGTACATGAGTCTAATCTTGCAAAAGTAGATAAAGAAGTCGATCTTCGTTTAGTGGGACCATTAGGTTGTGGTTTCTTAACTGGTAGTGGGACAGTATTTAACGGATTGAAACCAGAACCAGGTTCAACGATAGCTGTATTTGGTACAGGTGCTGTAGGTCTTGCTGCAATGATGGCTGCTAAAATTTCTGGTTGTTCGAAAGTTATCGGTATTGATATCCATGATCACCGCTTGGCAACTGCAAAAGAACTAGGGGCAACACATATTATCAATAGTAAAAATACAGATGTTTTAGAAGAAATCAAAAAACTAACAAATGGAAAAGGCGTTAACTACTCAATCGATACAACTGGAGTTTCGGCAGTTATGCACACGGCCATTGACGTGCTTGCTATCGGTGGCGTAACAGCCCCTGTAGCAGTAACACTTAACTCCATTGATGTTCACCCTTTGGTAGATTTAACAGTACTTAATCGTTCGATCAAAGGTGTATTAATGGGAAATGCAATTCCTCAATTATCAATTCCTCAACTTGTTGAATTTTATAAAGAGGGAAGATTTGATTTTGATAAATTGGTGAAATTCTACAAATTTGATAATATCAATCAAGCCTCAAGTGATTCACTAACAGGAAAAACAATTAAACCAATTTTAATCATTGATGAAGACTATGTACCTGGAAAATAAGCTTTAGGTCTAACATAAGGGACTTTCCAATAAATGTTTGGAAAGTCCTTTTATTATGGACTTTAGTCTGTTGAACCTGAAGAAGGCTCAACAAAAAACACCTGCTATACGGGAGGCCACTGAAAAAGTCAATGCATCTTCAAAAAAATGATAAAAATAATCTTTTTAGTTCATAAAATTAAAGAAAAGATGGATTTTTATCAATGAAAATAGAGATTCTATAGTTTTTCAGTGGCCTCCTCATTTCGAGAGGGCATTTTTTATTTCTTTTAGGGGGGAGAGCGGTCAGGATTATGCGGATTTACAACGCTAAGATAGCAAACAATTTTATATGGTTATGAAGAGTATCTCAATAGATTAGTTTTGACCATTTTATTTTCTATCAGCTAGATTTACAGGATGAAGATGTTGGTCCTTCCTCTTCATGATGATGACCAAAAGTCTTCTCTATCGCTATTACAATATAAAATATTTTATAAAAGTTGCCTAAAATAATTTAAATGGCACGACCAAAACATATAACATGAAGAATTCACTTGTAGCACAAAGGGTGGTGTTTCTTCAAAAAAGGAAAAGAATCAAAAGTCTTTTTTCCAAAAATAATAAAAAATCACAAAAAGTCCTTAATCTCCGAAGAGGTTAAGGACTTCAATCATAGACCCTGTCAGAATTGTGTAAGCTTTGCATATATACTCAAGCGTAACAATTGCTTAAGCTATAACTATTTTTCACACCATAAAAATCAGATTAGCATATTTCTAGATCTTCTAGTTGATCTTTTAAATAACCTTTTCACACCATAAAATTCGGACAATTCTGACTTGTAGCTACTTCTATATGATAACAATATTTAAGCTTACAATAATCTTTAAAGCCTTTCTAACCATCATAAATGTTGAGATGTTTTGATACCTAGGCAGGCAGGCGTTGTCATGTCATACAGGCAAGAGAAAGTGTTCCTTAAACCCCTTTTGTGTATTACCGTTTGTCATATGCCCTTGAATTTTTAGTAATAAACGTAGTTGTGGGATGTTATTTTTATCAAGACTTAAATCAGATACAACAAAAAGCTGTTCTTTTTCAATCATATCTTTGAAAAATGCTGAATAAAAAGCAGGAACATACCCAACTTTTATATTATCAATAAAAATAGCTACTGCACAATCATCCTGTGGGTTCTCTTTATCTATTTTAAATGTAAGGTCAACAGGTTTTAAGTCCCAGCTTCGTTGTTCCATTAATTTTTGACCTTCGTAATATCTCCAACCTCTTGCAAAAAATTCCACTTTATAAACTATATTTTTATCATCGAATATTATGGGATTTACAAATTCATAATTGTCTGTAGCCAATCTGCCGCCAGTGGCTTTTAAAATCTCCATAGTTGTTGAGTTTCTAGTTAATCCATTTTTTTTCAAGAAAGCGTCATAATCCGGCCTATTTGTGTTGGGTACTCTGCGCGCAAATGGAAGAAATAACTTATTGGATACATAAGTTTTATCTAAATCTTGAAAGGCGATATGTGGCTGATAACCATTTTCTAACGCTTCTTTAAGACCTCTACGCTTCTTCTCCAGCTCGTATGAGAACTGGTAGTAATGATTTTCTTCATTGTAAAGTAGATTACCTACATGGTACCATTGACGGGTAGTTTTATTTTGCCATAATAAGCAAAGTTTTTTATTTTTAGTCATACCAATTTCCCCCTTCGTCAACGAACTGTCTTACCATATTAATACGAAAGAAAAGCAATTTTGATACAAATTTTTTTTGGCTCTCTGACATTATATCATAAGGTATAGACTTTATAATATTATCCAACATTGAAGCATTAAAATTAACAAATTTATACGAAGATTTTTTAAAAACATTGTAATTATATTTGTATAAATATGTAATCAATTTTTTTGCTTTCGGTTTTTTCTTTTCTTCAATAGTGAATTGTGTTTTGGTACGTCGATTAAATCCTGCAAAAGCATTAGCATCTTTCCCGAGATATATTTGAATATCTTTTTCTGATAAATTGTTACCTAATGAGGAGCCATTATCATACAAAGGAGATGGTGTGATGCTATTATTTATTCTAATAATTCCCCAGTTTTCGCAATGTCTATCTTGGTTAACAATAATAAAATCAAACAGACACATATCATAAAAAAAGGGGAGAATTCCATTACCCTCAACAATTTCCAATACTCTTTTAATATTGTAATGCGCTAAATTTTTAGAATCAAAATCTTCATGTATGTTACACATCAGATCTGAAATCTCGTAAAGTTCTTCATTTTTTGAACTATCTACAACATTTTCTGAAAGGCAACCTATTACTCCATCTTTTTTGGCTATGTAATATTTAGCTACTGGGACATGAAATATATTGTTACCTACATCGCTAGCAATTTTTTCTGCCCATGCTTCGCCTGGAGATTTCACATATTTAAAAAGATATGTTTTTCCATTATTTTTATACCAGGCTTTTTCTCTTGTTCCAGATGCCTCGCGATCTTCCAATTCAGTCCAATTAGATATGTCAATTATCTTCATTTTTTCTCCTTCCTTTTGTAAGGAAACATTGCATCAAATACCATCTACAAAAAATACGTGAACGTTATTTGTACTTATGCTAATGGTGATCACATTTGCTACAAATATGATCCACTTCTTGCTTAGGTTCATATTAAGGATATACGGGTTTCTTTTACTCGTCATATTCTTCTTCTGAAATTTTTTCACTTTCTATCGTTTTGATAATATAGCTATCGCTAGAAGATTGAATCGTATAGGTTTTTTTATAATCATAATCAATTGTAGGATCTTCATGACTGTAAAATGTATATTGTTCATTTGTGTCAAACTTGAATGTTGTGTCATTAATTGCTACAAGATTACTTTATATCATTGGTATGATTGCTGATTTCGTCATCATCTACAAATTTAGAAAAATAAGATTTATCTTCTTTTTCAAAATCCTCATGCATTGCCGTTACTGTCTTCGTAGGATTCATGATGGATTTCATCGTTAAATGAGCAGCCAATAATAATACTATAATTGCAATAATCGAAAAAAGTGTAAGTTTATTTTTCTTACTCATTTTTTGTTTTTGCCATCTTGATGGATGGATTTTGTTAGTAGCAGGTGTAGTAGGTATAGAAACCTTTGTTTCAACGTTATCTTGGAGGTGGTGCTGCGGATTTTCATTTTCTGATAAGGCATGACCACACTTTGTACAAAAGAGTTGGCCATCTTCATAGGATGTTCCGCAATTTTTACAAGAATTCATTTCTTCACTCCTTTTCTAGTTAGGAAGACTTTTAGGTTATAAATAAAAATCTTTTTATCTAATAATATGACAATATTATACCAATTTTTTATACTAAAAGTATAGATTTGGGGAAAATAGTAGAAATTCTAAATATATTAGCAATTTTAGTAGATTAATGTTTTGTGACTTCCAGAAATGCGTTATCCAATTTAGATTGAGGAATAGGTAAAGGTGTAAATTACAGTACGTTAGATGCGCTATGCAAGTATTTTAATTGTGACGTAGGGGGTATTTTAAATTTGAGGATACAAAGGAAGAATAACTTAGGAAAGGGTGAACAGTGTATGAAAAAGAAAGTAGTATCAATATTAATGGTTGAGCGTTAGGGCTATCTTTACTAGGAGGGGTAGGCTTTTATTTTTTATGAATGGAGAATGTCAGATGGCATTCTCTTTTCGTACATTAATGATATGAAAAGTTCTATGTCTATCTACTAGTTTATTGCATTATGTATATTCTCCTCTAGCTTTTAACAGATTTTCCGCTTTGGAATAGATATCTTCAGGCGGTCTTGGTCTTGTGTTGATCCGTTTTCCTACAGCAAAATAATAGTTCGTTTTTGTATTCTCATCAATTTTGAATATTACTCGCATGTCGCCTGTATGAATCTTTGGTAATTTTGAGTGGAATGTCATCGTACGAAATCCTTTTTCATGTAGAATTCCGTACTGACATTCTCTTGAATTGCTATAAGGATCCTTTTCTAAAGTGTCAATGACATGTTGAAACAGCTCATAAAACATTGCAAATTCTGTATTTGTCATCTTGTCTGCTACATGATCAAAAGTATCAAAATACTCCGGATGAAATTTTGATTCATATGTTTGATTGGTCATGTTAATTCTCCATTCCTTTTCTCCATTCTTTGTATTCTTTTGCCGACATATTCTTTGGCATAGTGATGAATTGCTCTTTCGGTGTATTGAAAAATTCTTCTCCAAGTTTGTTTACCATCAGATTTTCATCTACTAATTGTTCCAAACTTTCCACATACTTTTTTAATTCTTCAAAGTCTTTCATTCTCATCATTGTGATTGCCATTTCATCTTTAATGATCAGTCCCATTACTTCGTTTTCATCAATCATTTCCTTTAATCTTTTTTGGGAAATTTCTCTTAATTTGCTTGCAGGCATGGTGTTTTTTAGAGTAAATGGTTTCTCTAATAATTTTTTCATGTTTATTTTCCCCTTCCAGATTTCATTTGACATTATTTTCTCCTACCTTTATTGTACTAAATTTTGCACAAAAAATAAAACAAAATTTAGTTCGTTTTTTTATACAGTATATGTATGATGAGCTTAAATAATACGTTCTTGTCTTCTAAGTGAAAATAGCTATCTAAGTTTTAAGAGATCACTGAAAAAGTCATTTCATCTTCGGAAATTTAATAAAAATCAGTTTTTTGTTTGAAAAGTTAAAGAAAAAATAGATTTTTATCCCGCATTAACGGGCAGTAATACTCCCATCTCAAAATTCAGCGAAAGTAAAGAAGTTAGGTGGAAGATAAACTGCCTGTAAAAGCCCGATTGGTTCGGGCCAACAAGATGTTGGTCACTCAGGTGTTGCCACAGGACGTGGCGCCTTTAACCTGAGTTCCTCTAGTTCAGTGAGGGATGAAGAAAACTCCACTGATTAAAGTTTTACTTTATCAATGAAATGGGATATTATGGTTTTTTAATGATCTTAATTTTTTTAAATCCAATTTAATGGCTTCATTTTTAATGTGTTTTATAGGTTTGAGTTGTCCTAGTAAATTGAAATAAGCATAAGATTCTTTTGCAAAAAGAGGTTACTTTATTAGCAAAATTAAGAGCTAAAATTAGATCATTATCAGGTCTGCTGCAATGCTAGTGGCGAAAACCACTCCAAATAATACCACTTGTCGTTCTACTTTTCTTACTCTAAAATAAAATTAGAACAAACGTTCTGAAATAGTGTTTCATAATTATTTTGGAGGTGGCAAAATGAGTAGGAATACAGTGAATCGTACTGAATATGAAATTGACTCCAATGATAAAAATCCATGGGAAATGTACAAAAATGCGCCGAACCGCTCTATCATTTGCGTTGATATGCGTTGTTTTTATGCAAGCTGTATGGCTATGCTTGCAAAGCTGGATCCTTTAAAAGTGCCCATTGCGGTTGTTGGGAATCTTCAACAAAAAGGGAGTATAGTCCTCGCTGCATCGCCACCCATGAAAGAAAGATTTAGGATTCAAACAGGATCTCGTCTTTACGAAATTCCGGACCACCCGGATATCAAATTATTTACACCCAAAATGGAATTTTTTATAAAGATGTCAATGGAAATTACGAATTTAATTAATCGAATTGTTCCAAAAGAAGCGATACATGTATATAGCGTTGACGAAAGCTTTGTGGATCTTACCGGTACAGAAAAGCTTTGGGGTCCTCCTGAAGAAACTGCGAAATCTATTCAGTCCAGCATTTATAGCCAATTTCAAATTCCAAATGCAGTTGGAATGGGGCCCAATATGCTAATGGCAAAGCTAGCATTAGATTTAGAGGCGAAAAAGGAAGGGTTTGCGAAATGGACATATGAAGATATTCCTAAAAAATTATGGCCGGTTGCACCGTTGTCTGAAATGTGGGGGATTGGCCGAAGAATAGAACGTGCCCTAAATAATCTGGGTATTTATACGGTAGGCGACCTTGCTCATGCTGATTTAAGCATGCTGGAAAATCATTTTGGTGTTATGGGCAATCAGCTTTACTATCATGCATGGGGAATAGATCTATCCCCATTAGAAGCACATGCAGAAGAACCCATTAGCTTTGGTAAAGGTCAATTACTTACGCGCGATTATGGTAGTTGCCGTGAGATTCTTGTCGTCATTTTAGAAATGTGCGAGGATATCGCAAGAAGAGCAAGGGAAGCCTTCCAAGTGGGAAGAACCATTTCACTTGGTGTTCGTTATAGTAAAAATGTATTTGGAGGAGGTTTTCATCGGTCACATACAATAGATGAGCCAACGAATGATACGATGAAAATTTATAAAGTGTGTAAGCGATTGCTCGAAGCCTATTATGTAGAAAAACCTGTAAGGCAGCTTTCTATCAGCATTTCAAATTTAGAATCGGAACATTCCATGCAACTTAGTTTGTTTGATGAACAGAAATGGAAAAAAAGAAAATTAGGAGAGACGATGGATTATTTGCGTTCAAAACATGGATCAACAGCGATTTTACATGCTGTGTCTTATACAGAGGCAGGGACTGCGGTTGCACGTTCAGAATTGATCGGTGGACACCAAAAGTAAGAAAGCCCATAGTTCCTACGTGTTTGAGATAAAGAGGTGATGTAAAAGTGATCCGAGATCGTGGAAATATCAAATGGACTGCGATGATGCTTCCAGAACATGTAAAACTATTGCAGGAATGGAAAGCACAAGATGAATATGTTGAAAAGCCAGAGCTAGATGAATGGGGATTGCAGGAACTCAGTGAACAACTCCAAATCGCTTACGCCAATAACCTAGAGGTCGAATTAAGCATTTGGGAAGAAAAACGAATTTTTAAAGTGATCGGAATAATTACAAAGCTAGACACCAAAAGTGCTTCACTCTATTTAGAAGACGGAAAAAATTTCCCCTTTCCAGCTATTTTTGGTGTGAGTTTTACGGTTTAAATAGGCCTTCATCAAAATTTAGGAACAAAGATGTATGCACTCTACGATAACGGGGGCAGACATATGTATTTTAAATCAGAAAAAAGCCATGCCATCAGTTTTTATATCTATGACACAGCTTCTAACATATATATTTTTTTAATGGAAGATAGAAGATACGGTACTAACAATCAATTGGATATTTAAATAAGTTAAGCAGATTGTACAAACCCAACCTAGTATACTTACCCAAAGAGGATTTTTAAACCGTTCCCCCATAATTTTTTTAGAACTTGTGAAATAAACGAGTGGGATCATTGAGACAGGCAAAGCAATACTTAAGAATACTTGTGAATATATCAATAAATTATCAAGTGCTGTTTCATCTCCGCCAAAATAGATTGTACAAGCTAATACTGGAATGACAGCTAACAATCGTGTAACCATTCGGCGAGCCCACATTGGAAGACGAATGTGGATAAAGCCTTCCATAACAACTTGTCCAGTCAATGTTCCTGTAATTGTTGAGTTTTGCCCAGATGCTAATAAAGCCAATGCAAATAATGTACTTAATATAGGACTTGCAACTGCACCAGCTAATTGTGAATCATTTAATGCATGGTATAAAGAAGAGAAAGTCCCTAATTCACTGCCGTGTCCGAAGAAAAGGGCGCTACCTAAGATCAATAACAAACAGTTAATAATAAAAGCTGCAGATAGCTGAATATTTGAGTCCCATGTTGCAAATTTAACAGCTTTTGCAAGATTCTTCTCATCTCTACGAACATATTGACGCGTTTGAGCAATGGATGAGTGTAAATATAAGTTATGAGGCATAACGGTTGCACCCACAATCCCTAAAGCCATTGTTAATTGCCCATGATGTAAAACTTGTGCTTGCGGGACGAAACCTTTTAAAACGTCTGGAATATTTGGTTGTGAAATGATGACTTCATATAAAAAGACAAGTAAGATAACGCTGATCAATGTAATAACAATTGCTTCAATTTTACGGAATCCTAACTTCATTAACAATAATAGTAGTAATACATCGAAAATGGTTAATATAACTCCGACGGCAAGCGGCATACTAAATAGTAGATTCAAGGCGATCGCGCCACCGATGACCTCAGCTATATCCGTTGCCATAATAGCAAGCTCTGTCACAATCCATAAAACGTAACCAACTTTTTTGTTTGTATGAGCACGTGTGGCTTGCGCTAAATCCATTTGTGTTACAATCCCAAGTTTAGCCGCCATATATTGTAATAACATGGCGATTAAGCTAGAAATCAAAATAACTGACATCAAAAGATAGCCATATTGTGCACCCCCACCAATTGATGTCACCCAGTTACCAGGGTCCATATAACCAACTGCCACTAAAGCTCCGGGACCTGAAAAGGCCATTAAATTTTTCCAAAAACGATTAGATTTTGGTACAGAAACTGTATTATTAATTTCTTCAAGACTAGGTCCATTAGCATATTTTATAAAATTGCTAGTATTTCCTTTTATTTCGCTTTCTTTCATTGTAATCACTCCATTCCATTTTCTTTCAGTTAAATGAATCTTTAGATACGTTTAGTATAAGATGAGCTTTGTTATGAGCTTGTAAACATATTTGACAACATCACCTTTATCAAAAAATAAAGCAAAGTTAGGAATCTTTTTTAGTAATAAATAAAATATATCTTTCTTATATGAAAGTTTAATTCCTATATGAATTTTTATTTCCTTAAGGAAACTTTACGTTTACAGTATAATACGATTTTTTATTTTGTAAAGATATTAGATTAGAATTTCCATAGTTTGGTGATAAAAGTTTTAATCTTCTTTTAAATAAATGGATATAAAAGTAAACTAAGATTTTTTATCAGGCGTGTTGATTATCCAATTTAATCCATAAAAATAGGGAGAGTCATTGATTTCCGCTCCGACTTGCTCGCTTTCCTGCGGGCGAATGCTGGGGGCAACAGGATGTTGGTCACGGAATCGTTGCCACAGGACGTGGCGTTCTTAAATTCCGTTCCTTCAATCGCTACGCTGCGGGGTCTCATCTATTCGCTTTTCCCGCGGGACATTGAATTTTCTTCCTCGAATCACACCGCACGAAGGAAATGCTTGCATTTTCGAGGACTCGAGCAAGCCGCAGCGAAGATCTATATAAATGGTCCTAAAAATACAGGGTTTTTCAAAATTACACTAAATATATATTCCTGATTTTTGTAAAATCAACACGTGTGATTTTTTATAAATAAGTAGGTTATGTTCCGTGGATGGGAGTCCGTTTTCCGTGGATAGAATGCTCTCTTCCGTGGATGGGAGCGATAGAACTGTTCCTATTTATTTCATGGGATGGCCTCATTTCTATACTAAACTAATTATAAAGAACCAAGCCCATTCTATATTCATAATTCAAAACACCACCAAGTAAAAATGAGGTGGTGTTTGTTTGGCTATATGGGGCTATAAATTTTTTCTTAGTTTTTCAAGTATACGCGTCCTTCTTTTTTTCAAGGCGGCAATCGTGGTGTGGTATTTTGTTGTTAATTCTGCATATGAATAGCCTGTAATATAATAGTCGACGAGAAGTTGCCGTTCTTGCTTTGGAAGGGTGTTGAGTAATTCCTCCAATAAGCAAGCTGTTTCGGATTGCCCTGCTGATATGGTGGAGAGTGATAGCAGGACATCTTCTTGTGGCTGGTAGCGTTCTTCATAACGACTTTCTTTTTTCAGCTCGTCTAAAATGCTGCCATGTATGCAGGTGTAAGCATAGGGGGCAAAATCGCCTTGTAGATCATTGTACTTTTGCCAGGCTTTCCATAGGGTGATGCGAGCTGTTTGACGATAGTGTTCGTGATTTTTGTAGATACGGCATTTCCGAATAGCTGCTGTGATCATTGGCTCAAATTGTTCAAGAATCACTTCAAATTGACACATTTTCTTTGTCCATTCTCATTGTGCACAATGGTTGTATTCCTAGGTGTTTTGAGAATACAAATTTGTGTCGTTATCTGTAAAATGAGCAAAAAATAGTTTTGAGGGGTTAAAATGTTGAAAAATTTTTTGTCGATGAAATGTCGAGAATTATCGAAACCTTATGATTTCAATGTTCGTAGCCATAATAAAAATTTGATATGACATCAATTTTTATTTAAAATGTGGCGTTTTGATATATTTTTAGAATTTTTATAAAATTCTTTCAATTTTGAATTAATTGTTACAATTGATGAATAAAGTAACTTTAATATCCAAAATAATGATATTGTATAGTCGTAAAGAATCATATGGATATAAACAGGAATGTTGGTAGTATGGAAATCATAAAGGATTTGTACATTTAATCTAAAAGAGGAGTGATTTTCGGATGATTAATGTAATAGGGCTTATTTATGAAGATGGTATCAACAAGGAACTAGAAGACGCATATGTTAGCGACACCAAAAATAATCGATTTGCTGTCATTGACGGAGAATCGGGATTTGATCTTTTTTCTGGAGCAGAGGCTGCACATATTGTACGACGTTTTCTATTAGACAAAACCTATGAAAATGATTCCTTAGATCATATATTAAGGGCCGCCAATATGGAAATGAGAAGGACCAAAAAAGGAAGAATGCTTTGGGATGACTTTGCCGATATAAAAAAGCACACGCGAAATTGTTGTAGTGTAGCCGCTGTTCAGATTAGAGATGATCAGCTGCACTATATTCAAACGGGAAATTGCATGATTTTTGTGCAATATGAAAACGGTACGATCCGAAGTATCACTTATGATCATAAAGCCAAAATGCAGGAAAAGTATATTCGTAAATGGAAGGGAACCTTTAATACTTTAAAAAAGACATTGAGGCGGAATTACTCAGAAAAAAAGTTAGATCAATGTTATGAAAATGCCCGAACATTAATTCAACCCTTCCATATGCAGTATCGTGAAAGTGTCAATACCTATAAAGGATATGGAACGATAGATGGTAGTAGGGAATCCTCGGATTTTTGGGACAAGGGTAGTATTCCATTGATGGATATGAAGAAAATCGCATTGGTAACGGATGGACTTCAATTGCTCAGTCATAAACCACCGGGGTATGAAAGGTGGATGGATACAGCTAAGCATATTTTCAACAGAGGGCTCAAAAGTGCATGCTCGAAAAACATCATTATGGAAAAGAATGATCCTTATTGCCTGCAATATCCAAGAGTAGAAAGATCCGATGACAAAACAGGAATTTTGTTGGAGGTTTTGAGAAACTGAAGTGATATGAGTTTCTCGTATGCCTAATTCAACCAGTCAACAAATAAGTACACTCATTTCGTATGTATACAATTACACCAAATCTTTTGCTAAACTTTTTCAAACCACATCAATCGCCTATATTCGGATGGTTATTCTTGCTAGTATACGAAAACCTTTGCATCTGGGATCCAATAATCAACCTCGACTCATAAAAAGAAAATCAATCTTAAATACCAACATTAAACGCCACCTTATGACTAAATATAATACAATGCCATTGTGTAAATCAGTTTTTTACATAGTATTCCTTCGTAATTCAGGTATATATTGAGATAATCCATTGCTGAAGATAAACTGATATGACTAAGCCTGAAAAGTTTTGCTTTACAACCAAGAAATACATGATTCAGTTTTCATATAAATAGGGAAATGTACACTGAGATTTAAGGATGTTCGAAAATAGCTATTTGTCTCAAGATTCAGTTTTGTCCCGCATAATGGGCAGCAATACCCACCTCAAAATTCAGCAAAAGGAAGTTAGGTTAGGAAGAACAACTGCCGCATGCGCCCGATCGGTTCGGGGTAACAAGATGTTGGTCACTCAGGTGTTGCCATAGGACGTGGCGCTTTTAACCTGAGTTCCTATAGTTCAGTGGGGAATGAAAAAACTCCCACTGATGAAAGTTTCCCTTTATCCCATGAAAAAATAGAGTACAGATGCTGTTCCATCGGCAATCTGTGCTTTTTCTTTTTCTAATCGTTTCGTGTTTAGCAAAATTCTTCAATCTAGCCTGTATAAAATTCATTTGTGTCATCGTCAGTGTTACATGAGTATTTGTATGAATAAATAATCCCTGTATATATGGTTAGTTTAGGCTCATTAATTTTTTATTTGAAAATATAATTTATTCATAAACTTTTTTGAAATTATGACGACGAACATAGTGAATAAGACACAGATGTAGTTCATATTTGTCGTGAATCATGTAGGAGGTAGTAGGATGAAAGTATTAGCAAAAATATTATTATCAATTCTTAGTGCATGTGTGATTGTTTTTGCAGTGATCATAGGATTCAATCTATACCAAGTTAACCATTCATCTGTCAAAAGCGCAGAAGAATTGGCAACTAAAGAAGGAGAAAAACAAGCTAAAAATGTAGAAAACGATCTCAATTATTCAATGGATATGGCGAAAGGGCTTGCGATTACGCTGAATACGATGGTAGATCAACATAATGCGAATCGGCAATTGGCCAATAAAATTTTGGAAAAAACACTTGAAGAAAATTCTAATTTTCTTGGTGTATGGACAATATGGGAACCAAATGCTTTTGATGGAAAGGATAAAAATTATAAAAACAAGCTGGGACATGATCAAACGGGGAGATTTATTCCATATTGGAATCGATCAGGAGAGAAAATCAGTGTATTACCATTGAAGGATTATGACAAGCCAGGTGCTGGTGACTATTATCTTCTTGCTAAAAACAGTGGAAAGCAAGTCATCATGAATCCTTATAACTATGAAATAAATGGAAAAAAAGTATTGATGACTTCTTTTGTGATTCCTATTAAAAAGGAAGGACAGGTTATAGGAGCTGTTGGCGTGGATATGAGTTTAAAATCAATCCAAAAAGTAAACGATTCCATTCATCTGTATAAAAGTGGATCTGGTGCGATTATCTCAAATGATGGAACGATTGTAGCTCATCCATCCGAACAATTAGTCGGAAAAAGCAGCGATAAGCTTGCAGGATCAGAGTCAGCAAAAGTCAAAAAAGCCGTTCAGTCAGGGCGAACAGTATCCTTTACAAATGTATCGTCTAAAAAAGATGTTTATAATGTATATTCTCCCATCTCTATAGGGTCAACGAATACACCTTGGTCGTTGCTAGTGACCGTTCCATTAAATGAAGTAAAAGAAGGATCTAACACATTATTAAAATCCTCTCTACTTATTGGAATTATTGGTTTAATCATTCTTGTCCTATTGGTCACGCTGATTGCCAGAGGATTAGTGAAACCAATCAAAAAGGTATTCGAAAAAGTTCAAGAAATTGCAGATGGGAATTTAGCGACAGAGCCATTAACCATTCGATCAAAAGATGAAATTGGTCAGTTAGCTATGGCAATGAATGAAATGACTGAAAATACGCGCACTTTAGTCAAAGATGCAGCAGGTATTTCAGAACAAGTCAATTCTTACAGTGAAGAGTTATCGACGTTTACGAATGAAATGAGTGAAGGAATTGAACAAGTATCCGCAACATCAGAGCAATTAGCCGCAGGATCAACCGGTCAAGCACAATATGCAAGTGATATTTTAGAAAAGGTACAACATGTCAATGGTGAAATGAAAGAGATTACACAGCATATAGAGGAAATGGAAAATGATTCACAGAAAACAGAGGATTCTGTCCAAAAAGGGTTACAAAGTGCTACCCGGTCAATAAATGGCATGCAGACGATCGAAGAAAAGGTTTCCTCTACTGCGACAATTGTGCAGCAGCTAGGTGAAAATTCTAAAGAGATTAGAGAGATTCTCGACGTGATCAATAATATAGCAGTACAAACGAATCTACTAGCTTTAAACGCGGCTATTGAAGCAGCACGTGCTGGAGAACATGGAAAAGGTTTTTCAATTGTAGCCGAGGAAGTAAGAAAATTAGCTGAACAATCTGCTGAATCTACAAGTAAAATTTCAAGCATTATTGACGGTGTATTAAAAGAAACAAAAGAAGTAGAGCAAGCGATGGATGGTGTGGTTCAACAAGTTCAAGTAGGGTCTGATTTGATTAAGCAAAATAAAGAAACATTCGATGAGATCAACCAAAATATTCAGGAAATGATTGTTCAAATCAATCAAGTAAATAGTGCTTCTCAAATCATTAAGCAAGCAACGATTGAAGTATTGAGTGATGTAGAAAACATCGCATCCATCAGTCAAGAGTCCTCCGCTGGAACAGAAGAATTATCAGCAACGATGGAAGAACAAAACGCTTCTATGCAAGAAATTAATGGAATGGTCAACAACCTTTCTAAAATGGCAGAATCACTTCATCTAGAATTGTCTAAATTTAGCTATTAGTTGCGAATTATCTCATATCAACAGACAGTAAGCCCTCGCAGCCAGACGCAAGTAACATGGGGACTTACTTCTAATGAAAATCCGATTAGTTCAGCTTCAACCAATGTAATGAAGAAATTTCTACTGGTTGAAGTTCAACTTTCCCCAATGGGTGTGAGAAAACGTATCTAGAGCAACTCTATCAATATATAGCAACAGCATCTAAATTTATCCCATTGAAAAAAGTCGTCCCCTGCATCTTATTATGAAAGATGTAGGGATTTTTTATCCCGCTTTAACGGGCAGTAAGACCCCTATCTCAAGATATAGAGAAACGACAAAGATAGATGGGGGATTAACTACCCGTAAAAGCCCGATTGGTTCAACTAACCATCAGTGGGAGATGAAGAAAACCTCCACTGATGGAGTTTCACTTTATAGAACAACCAATGGAAAACTGAATCAAATCCCGGGAAATGAGATTTGATTTTTTTAGAATATGGTTTGTTTTGGTTCAATCCACGGAAGGAGAAGCTCTATCCACGAAAGGAGAGATTCCATCCACGGAGGAAGAGCTCCAATCCACGGAAGGAGGGATTCCATCCATGGAAGAAGAGCCCCAATCCACGGAGGAAGAGCCCCAATCCACGGAAGGAGGGATTCCATCCATGGAAGAAGAGCCCCAATCCACGGAAGGAGGGATTCCATCCATGGAAGAAGAGCCACAATCCACGGAAGGAGGGATTCCATCCATGGAAGAAGAGCCCCAATCCACGGAAGAAAGTTCATCCACGGAGGAAGAAGTTCCAAAATGTTCTATAAAAAACAATGAAAGTCTTACTCATCTTACCTCTTTATGTCTCCATTCAGGAATCACATGATTGGATAATAAGGTTCATAGACAGGGTTACTGTAGTAAGGTGGTCTTGTAGAGATGGTTGGCATTGACCAACTGTATGTTAGATATTCCATTGTTACTTTTGATTCTTCGTTTTGTAATAGTCTTGTTGCCTCAGGGAAAAACTCCATTCTCATTTTTCATTCCTCCATATCAAATGATCTTGCCTAGCATTTTTTCACATAAATAAATGCCTAAACATAGTCTATGACGAGAAGGAGGCATATGTTATGACGAATGAGAATGAACAAGAACATAATTCATTATCTAATGAAGAGCTGGAGCGGATCAGAGAGTACCAGCGATGGTTTGAGGAAAATAAAAGGGATGACCCGTATCCACACTACCCTATTTATGGAAAAATAAAAAGATTTGAAGAAGTGCCAATGCCACAGCCAGAACAGAGACAATTACGTCAGCCTGGTCATGAGAATTTAATGGTACCAAGGCCTATCATTGAAAACCCACATTATAAAGGTAGTGGAAAATTAAAAGGCAAAACCGCACTCATAACTGGAGGGGATAGTGGGATGGGGGCTGCAGCCGCTATCGCTTTTGCGAAAGAAGGAGCAAATGTAGCCATTGCCTATCTAGATGAACATGAAGATGCTACACGAACAAAAAAGAGAATTGAAGAACTCGGACAAAAATGCTTATTACTCCCTGGAGACCTGAGAAAAAAGGAACAATGCGAACATATTGTCCATGAAACGATCCGTACATTTGGTGGGTTAGATATTTTATGTAATCATGTTGGTATTCAATTTCACCAAAATGATATTACTCAGATTACGGATGAACAGTTTGATGAAACATTCAAAGTAAATGTCTATTCTCATTTTTACACGACTCGAGCGGCTTTGCCTTATCTAAAAGCAGGAAGCTCCATTATTGGAACTGCTTCCGTTGTTGCGTATAGAGGTGAGCCTCATTTGATGGATTATTCTGCTACAAAAGCTGCTATCGTTGGTTGGACACGTGCATTAGCGAGAAATATTGCAAAACGGCAAATACGTGTGAACGCCATCGCACCTGGCCGTATTTGGACGCCCCTAATTCCAGCTAGTTATTCATCTGATGAAACTGCCCTTCATGGTGGGAACCTATTTGATCGCATGGGGCAACCATTCGAAGTAGCTCCAACATTCGTCTATCTAGCTTCAGACGACTCGCGACATGTAACGGGGCAAGTACTTCATGTCGATGGTGGCGAATCGACTCAATCGTGATTTTAAGAACGCTTGGCGGGAATGACAAAGCTTAAGAACAATCTATATCATATTTTCATAAAGTTAATGTAAAAGTATTGTTAACAATATACAAAATCTTACAACGAACAATAGAGCTGTACTAAAATAGTCATTAGCAATGAATGTTGTGAATGGTCAATTTTATCTAATAAAGGAGAAACCAAATGTTTAAAGGTGAGAAAGTATTTGAAGGCGAAAAATCGATTCACTATTTGTTTCAAAAATCATATGCGAAGACCAATAGTCTAGTCGTGATTTTTTCAGCGTTTCCTACTAAAAAAAAGCAACCAACATACAATTTTATTCGGACATTATCAGGGATTGATTGCAACAAACTTTTTATATTAGATGATTTTGGTAGCAGGGCAAGTTATTATCTTTGTGAAAAGAAAGATTTTACTATTGAAAGGTCTGTCCGATCTTTAATTGACTTCATTATCCAAGAAAATAACATAAATTTCGTTATTTCTTGTGGTTCTAGCAAAGGCGGCTATGCAGCTTTATATTATGGGATCAAATACGGATTCGATCATATTATTGCGGCCTCTCCTCAATATTTCTTGGGGGATTATTTACTAGAACAAACGAATTCGCAGGATGTGACTGATTTCATGTCTGGCTCTTCAGGGGAAGAAGATCATCAATTTTTGAATGAGATTATGCCTAAAATGATTGAAGAAACACAAAACAAGCCAAATATTTTCATCCATCTAGGAAAAGAAGAACCACATTATGAAAATCATGTGAAGCCTTTATTAGCTAAACTGGATGAAAAGCATATCCCGTACGACCTCGACTTAGGAGATTATAGTAAACATAGTGACGTCGGCAAATATTTTCCCGCTATTTTAAGAGAAAATATTCGCACATTGCTCCATTATCCTTCTCTTGAAATGATTCAATCAGCAAAAGGAAAACTGCCAATTGGTTCTCAATGTATATTTGAGGTCAAAACGGACTCGAAGAAAAATAAAGTCGCATGGTATGTTTACCAGGATAAAGATCGGATCGATATGAAAAGCTATTCGACAAATCACACACTTTCGGTAACTTTCGACCAAGCTGGCAATTACCGTGTAAAAGCATTTGCCATCAATCATTTAAAACATAAAGTTTCGACCAGTTCAGAAATCATCGAGATTGTTTAGGGGCGAAAACAATTTCCTTAAAGTAAATGACTAAGGCTCAGAATAGAAAATCTAAAACTGAAACGTCTGCGCAGACAGTTCATAAAAAAGAATTTTAGTATGTTAGAATAAAATAAACATTTCTGAGAGATTGTCCCCCATTGTACTAATGAGGCTCAGAAAAGTGGATGTCAATAGCTTGCTAGCGCCCTTAACTATAGCATGATGAGGGCGTTGAAAGCACAGTATTTAAGCGCTAAACGATTGTTTCCAACTATACAGGTAAAAGTGATCTACACAAAAAATTCATCTGGCTGTCAAAATCATGCTGCCACTATCTAGTAAAAAAAGCATATTTTAGTTCTAAAAGTATATATTTTTATTCCATGTTGGCAATCTGTTTAAAGTGTTTTTTTATACAAAAATAAAATATTTTTGACAAAGTGAAACTTCACATAACAAGGGATGAAGAAAGCCCCTACTCCCACTATGTGAAGTTTTATTTTATATGTATGAGGGGATTGAATTAATTTATAAAGTAATAAATAATATGAAATATGATAATACAAAGTAAATTGATAAGATTAAGTGATATAATATATTTAATATAATGTTCCATAGCTTTTAGAGAAATAAAATGGTTTGTAATGGTTCACGTAGAATAGTAGAAATAGCAAAATGTAAAGGAAATAAAAAAATTTCGGATACACGGACTAGACTTCATACGTGAAGGATTCGATCAGATATCCTTATGGCAAATGGGACATAGTTTTGAACAAGCAACATCAAAAGCAATCGTTGATTACCTGCACTAGGGTCGAACAAAATCTTTTACTAAAAAATTAAACAATTGAAAGAAGGAAAATATATTATGGGGAATATTGAAAAGGTGAAATTGCAAGAACAACTTGTTTCATATCGACGTGAACTTCATGAGAATCCAGAATTATCGTTTAAAGAGGTGGAAACGACAAAACGTCTTAAAAAATGGTTGACAGATGCAGGAATCGATATTTTGGATTATCCACTTGAAGTAGGTGTCGTAGCGGAGATAAAAGGCAAACTTTCAGGACCAACTATAGCCTTGCGTTCAGATATTGATGCACTTCCAATCGAAGAAAAATCTGGCGTTCCTTTCTCTTCTAAGAATAAAGGGGTCATGCATGCATGTGGTCATGATTTTCATGCTGCTTCGATCATGGGTGCTGCGATTTTGTTGAAGGAAAGAACGGCTGAGCTCAAAGGAACGGTTCGTATTATCTTCCAGCCAGCAGAAGAAATTGCCAAAGGTGCCGTATATGTGTCAGAGAAAGGCGTATTAGAGGGTGTAGAAGCCATTTTTGGTATGCATAACAAGCCTGATCTCCCAGTTGGAACGATTGGTGTAAAAGCAGGTTCATTAATGGCGAGTGTAGATCGCTTTGAGCTTGATATCATTGGGATCGGAGGACATGCGGGTATCCCTAATGCTGTCATTGATCCAATCGTCATTGCGAGTCAAGTGGTTACAGGATTCCAAACCATCGTCAGCCGAAACTTAAGCCCATTTAGCGATACTGTTGTTTCTGTCACAAAGTTGCAATCTGGAAACACTTGGAATGTTATACCTGATAAAGCCGAATTAGAAGGAACGGTTCGCTCTTTCCAAGAAGCAGACCGTGCATTAGTGGCAGAACGTATGAAAAAGCTGGCAGAAGGGATCGCTGAAAGTTATGGAGCTCGTGCCGATTTTAGATGGTTTTCCTATATGCCAGTGGTTGATAATAACCCACAATTTGTAGAGGTTGCAACAGAAGCAGCTCTCGAGGCTGGATTTAAAGCTGTAGAAGCTCAACCTGCACCAGCCGGAGAAGATTTCGCATTTTATCAACAAAGTATTCCAGGATTTTTCGTTTGGATGGGTGTGGATGGTCCTCATGGTTGGCACCACCCTTCCTATAAATTAAATGAAGATGCGTTATCTGTTGCTGCCACTTATTTTGCGAACTTAGCAGTGAAGGTATTAGCACAATGGAAGTAGAGGGATTTGAGTAAGAAAGATTAAAATATTTCAATTTGAAGGGTTAGTCTACTATTTTATTTCAAATAAAGGCTGGGACAAAGGTATTTCAGTTTATAAAAAATCCAAACTATGAATCGAAATTCTAAATAGAATTTCACATTAGTTCGGATTTTCTTTTTATTATAATTTTACAGGCGTGTTGATTATCCAATTTAATCCATGAAAATCATGAAAATAGGGGAATTTGTTGATTTCCGCTCCGGCTTGCTCGCTTTCCTGAGGGCGAATGCTGAGCCTCCTCGCTACGCTGCGGGGTCTCATCTATTCGCTTTTCCCGCGGGAGTCGAGCAAGCCGCAGCGAAGATCTATATAAATGGTCTTGAAAATACAGAGTTTTTCAAAAACTATGTTAAACAGACACCCCTAATTTTTGTCAAATCAACACGCGTGATAATTTTATAAAGTCATTCAACTTTGGGGGGCATTTGGTTCTATCCTAGAGACTTTTTATTTTTAAAATTTCTATGGAAAGTTATTTACATCGCAATGGCAACAGTTGCTTGATTGCGATGGTTTGTATTAGAAATGTTTGTAATCATCCATTTTTTGTTCCAGCATCTTGATAAGGAAGCGTCAAAATCACCTTTCCATTTGCTATAGTACTTTGTTTGTACCAGTCTTGTTGGATTGTTGGAGTGCATCATAGTCTTTAAGCAGTGGTATGTTTGGATATGTAACGAGTCCTGGATATTGTGGAGAAGCAACATAAACATTTTTGATATCATTACTTGCAGTAGATATTCTTAAAAAAATGCAATATCTCTTGAGAATGGGAAAAGGCATGATTGATTTTAGGTAGTTGTACCATTTGTTGCAGCAATTCTAGGTATGTATTTTAAAATGGTAATAAAGTGAATTGAAAGAGTGTATCTCTATTTAATACACTAAATGTTCATTTTATTACCATTTTCATTTATCTATTGGATTGTGGCAATGTTTATTTAGCTACTTTTATACCTTTACCTTTGCTTTTGTTACCTGCTTTGTCTTGAGCATATACACGTAAAATTGTATTTTTCTTTTGAACTTTAATTTTTACTTTGTAATCACCCATAGAGTTAGCCACTGATTTTCCTAGTAATGCGGATCCCTTATAAATAAGAATAGTTGCATAAGGTTCAGTTTTACCTGTTACATACCTAGTTTTTTGTGTTACTTTTTTCACTGTTGGCGTTTTTGGAGCAGTAAAGTCGGGCATATGAGTGAAAGAAGGAAGGCCAGAAATATAGCCGATACCGCCTGTTTTGTTAATACCTATTTGTGTATCAATTTCTTTTTTTAGTGTATCCTTGTTGACTGCTGTGATATTTTTTCCATCTAGTTCATCTCCAGGATGTTGGAAATTACTGAAGATATAGGAGAAGCCGTTAAGGTCGTCCTCTGCAAATAATCCAGTAGCTTCTGCTCCAGCTGGGATTGATAGAATACGATTTAATTTTTTCGTGTCGATATTATAAGCCCATACAAAATTATTCGTATGTTGGCTACTATCTTCTCCGATAAACAATGTGCGCATTTCTGCAGAATAGCTTAAGTTATCTGGGCTAGCAATTTTATCGACATTAGCTGTATTGCCATAAGCATCTGCCTTATCTAAATCTTCACCAACAAGTAACCCTGACATAGAGGAAGCAACATATTTACTTAGAATGAGTTTGCCACTACTATCTCTTTGACTACCTGTTAAGTTCAATTGATAAGTAGCACCGGCTTTGATTTTATTCAATTGAATATCATCTGCTGGTTCTTCTGGATTTTTTTCCATACCTTTACTTTGATCTGCGATTGCAACATAAACCTTTTTATCTTGAGGATTTAGTGTTACACCCTCCATTTTGTTGAATTCTGTAGTAGCACCTACATATGCAGCATAGCGACGAGATTCAAGAAGAGCAGCTGCTTTTTCCATTCCTGGTTTTAGCTTTAAGAACTCTGTTTTTCCATATTGCTTAATTTTTTTGAAGCCTTCTTTTTCAGTATCAGATGTTTCGAAGATATCGCTAAATTTAATGCCACTATCAATGAGAGCCTTTATTTCACTATCAGTGGAGTGACCAAGTTTAATCCATTGTAGATTACCAGAACCACCGTTTGTAGTTCCTGTTTGGATGAATTTTGCAGCATACAATGTACCTGAAGATAAATCTTTTTTCTTATCGGCTACGTACATGAATAACGTTGTATAAGAACCGTCATCACCAAAGAATGCCGTACGTTGATCTGGCATTACTTTCATCAATTCATGAGAGAAGCGACCAGTACTATAGTGTTTTTGAATCTTTGTATCGCCGTTTTCTGTCACTTGAATTTCAGGAATAAAGCCGTAATAATATGGATTTGCCTTTTCCGTATCACCAAAGTAAAGTTTAGCAAAGCTTTCTACCTGAGCGCGATCTTTTGAAGTTGGATCGCTTTCAAAGGCACGTGCATCAGGTTCATATTCTTCTGAACCTAAATGAGTGTTCCAAGGTGAAAGAGAGCCGTTACAAGGAATCCAAAGACCATTGACGTCTGAAAAGTCAATTTTCTTTACAGATTTTGCTGTTAGTTTACCTGTTTTGCTATCTTGTCCTAATTGTGTTAAGGACATGGAAGCAGGAACTAAACCGTAAGCATCTTTACCTGCTGCATCAACTGTTTGATATTCATAATGTGTAATCATATAAGTTTTTCCATTGATAGGATTCAAAATGCTATTGGAATCAGGAGCATCTGATACGAAATATTTATTTCCTGGGACACTTGGGTCAACGATTGGATCACCAAAATAATCGATAGGTGTACCTGCAGGAACCAATTGACCGTTCACATTCGCTACTGAATCTTCTGATTTGAATAAAGTGTTATAAGATAGTGGGAATGTTTTTATTTTTCCATTACTGTATTTTACTTGAACAGATGCATTTGTGTAAGTATTGACCATTTGTTTGATAGTAGATGGAGCTTTCATCCCATTGAACTGCACAGAATCAATTTTCACATTGTCTTTTGCTGCCGCTTGTACAGGAGTAATGGCAGGAATAGCAATAGTTAGAGCTAAAGCAGCCGTTAAACCTTTTTTTATAAATGATTTATTCATGAATCAATCATCCTCCAATAATAGTTATCTTACACTATTAATTAGACAAAAATTTTGTAAATACGCTGTTACAGCAAGGTAAATTATGCTTAAAATATTTAAATTAATGAGAAAAATGTTATTAATATAATATTTATTCTATTAATGATAAAATTTTACAAAAATATAGAACTCTTTTACATCTCCTTTATATCGCTTTCATGTTCCATTTTTATAATGAAGTTGAACCAATCGGACTTTTACGGGCAGTTGATCCCCATCTATCTTTGTCGTTTTTCTCTAAATCTTGAGATGGGGGTCTTACTGCTCGTTAAAGCGGGATAAAGGAGGGCGAAGGCTTAAATGGCTAAAAAATTATTGACATCAGCAATAGTAGCAAGCTTTATTTTCTCATCATTAGGACTCGAAGGATCAGGCTTTGATCATGCTTTAGCAGAAGAAAGAGCACCATCGATCTTAATCACTGAAATTACACCAAGTACTGGTAACATTAATGGAGCAGACGGTTATGAATTTATAGAGCTTTATAACAATTCCGATAAAGAAATTTCACTGAAGGATTATAAATTGCTCTATCGCTATCCGGCTTCAGAAAACAAAGCAGACGTAGAGTGGGGATTTGATGAAGATAAAAAAATACCTGCACATAGCACGATAGTCGTTTGGGTTAAAAATAGTGCCAATAAGGATGCAACACTCACACAATTTAATGAATACTATAACACACAACTAACGGAGGATCAGGTCATTTCAATCGAAACAAATGGAATGGTCAACACTGCTGAACGTATCCTTGTCGTTTCGGATGCATACAAAAATGAAATGGTTAGTGCTAGATATGAAAAAGCTGATGTCCAAGAGGATGTAGGCATTCAATATAAATGGTCTGGAAAAGATCAAACCATGGACATTCTAAAAAAAGATGAAGGAGTAACACCTGGACAAACCATTGAAGGACAAGTTCCTAAGAACCAGGGAGGAGTCGATGAAGATACGACACCTCCTATGATTACCCATCAAGCAATAACTAAAATAAGTGCAGAAGAAGGGATAAAATTACAAGCAAAAGTAACAGATGAAACGTATGTCAAAAATGTGATCTTGTCCTATCGCTTAGATGACCAAAGTGAATGGCTAGAAATACCAATGACCATTACTGCTGATCATAACTATCAAGCTGCTTTGTCTGCGCCACAGTTAGTAGGAGATGAACTAACTTATAAAATAACAGCGTATGATGGAACAAATGCAGTGTCAACAGATGAATACCAAGCGGAAATTACCCATACTCCATACAATTCACAAGATGTGCCATATCTTCTAGTAACAGAGGTTGTCCCTGATTCAACGAATGTTGGAGCATCGGATGGTTATGAATATATCGAAGTGTACAATAACTCGGATAAAACATTGAATTTAAAAGATTATAAAATTCATTATCGTTATCCTGAAGAAGGAGCAGAAGGCGATCTTATTTGGGGGCCTAAAGAAGAAAATTTGGAATTGGCATCTGGAGAAACGATGGTCTACTGGATCATCAATGCATCAAACAAGGATAAAACGGTTGAAGATTTCAATCAGAACTATCATACTCAATTAGTAGAAAACAAGAATATCGTAAAAGTATATAGCAGTGGGATGGCCAATACAAGTTATCGCGGCATGACCATTTCGACCAATACAGGAGAGGATATTTCTGTAGCTTACTACAATAATAATGGTGCGAACTTAGATACTGCTAAAAATAAAGGAATATACTACACATTTCCTAAAATACTTGGCGACAAAGAAATGAAAAAATATAGCAGTAAAACCGAAACAGGGACACCGGGTTCTGTATCACGTTATCAAATACCAAAAGAAAGGGTACATTTTACAGAAGATCATAAGGCGCCTGTGGTTTTAGATCGATCCAACACGGAAGCCGTTACAGATCAAACGGATGTAGGACTCGATTTTTCCATTCAAGATGATCAAACGGTTAAAACTGTCCGACTTTACTATAAAAATAATCAAGAATCTGCTTATCATTCAGTAGATCTACTAAAAGATGCTACAGATGGAAGCTACAAATATACCGTCTACGCTGCCAATTTAATCGGAAAACAATCACTTGAATACTATTTAGAGGCTTCTGATGGGATAAATCAGGTAACTACGGATAAGAAAAAAATCGATATTATTCAGGATGAGAGGAAAGAAGGGCTTTCATTAAATGTCCAAGATGACTCCTTATTATCTCAAGAGGTTTTGCTTAAAGCTTTTCATTCTAAGGATAATACCCATACAAAATTAATGCTTGATGGTCAAGATGTGACAAATGATACCTTTTATACATTGCCAGATCAAGCTTATTTTGCGGTCGATGTAAAGAAAGTAAATCTTTTCTTCAAAAATGGAATTACGATCGGCGATGAAACATTGCGAATTTTTGATGATACGATCAATCGTTATACTACATTAACGGTTCCTATCGATCCGAAATATTTTGAAAAAGGAAAAGAAACGAAAATTTCCATACGGTCAGGTACAAAAGTATCTCCATTTGATCACAATTCAGAGGAAAACCGTGATGATTTTTATGTCAAAAATATCCGTCTTGTTTTAAGAGATGGAACGGTCATCTATGATCCTCAGTATAATGATCCTACAAAGGAAATAACCGTTGGCGATAGTAGTGGACTAAACCCGGTGCTGGATGCTAGCTTCGTTATACCGGATGAAAAGTATACGGCAAAAACGTATAAATGGGATACAACGGCTGCTAAAGACGGTGAGCATCTATTTACCGCAACAAATGGCGGTGAAACATCCAAAGCAAAAGTATTAGTCGATAATAGAGCTCCTATTATTACGTCGTCTATTGAAGAAGGAAAAGAATACAAGGGTGACTTTACGCTTCAAGCAGAAGTGGAGGATCAATTTGCAGGTGTACAGGAAGTAAGTGCCACTTTAGATGGCAAAGATATTACATTACCGTTGAAAACCTCTTCAGCTGATTTATCGCCTGGTTCTCATACATTTATAGTGAAAGCAACTGATCAGGTGGGCAATTCAGCGACAAAAACAACCAACTTCCGTGTAGTAGAGGAACAGCCATATGCACCAAAACTAATGACGCCAAAGGATAAAGCTACAAATGTATCTTTATCACCAAAATTAGAAGTAAAAGTATCAGATCCTACAAATGATCAATTGGACGTTTCCTTTAATCGTGGTTATCAGTATAAGGCCAATCAAAAAGAACATGTGTCGATTTTTACAAATAGTGTCGATCATGAGCCACCTGAAACGTTGACATCGACTGGTGAAAAACGAGTGACGGCTGTTAACAAGCTAACGAAAGTGGATGGTCAATATATTACGACAAAAGGTATGGAAAAGTATCCATATCATCGTTTTGAACTAAATTTAGATAAAGAAGTCGACAGTACCGATGATATCGAGATTAACTGGGAGGGTAAATCCATTATTGGTCGAAAAGTGTCCATGTATGTATGGAACTACGAAACAAAAAAATGGGAAGTGAAGGAATGGAAGATTGCTGAAAACAGCAAAAACTTTCAACTTAATGCTTCTGTAAAAGGAAGAGAGTATATTAAAAATCATAAAGTACAAGTGATGGTACAGGATGAAATCGCTGCTACCAATCAATTTGACTACTCATTGATCTGGATGTCTGATACACAATACTATTCTGAAAGCTATCCTCATATTTATAACAAAATGACAGAATGGATTGCAGCGCAAAAAGCGGCTATGAATATTAAGTATGTATTCCACACAGGGGATTTAGTGGATGACTTTGATCAAGAGTACGAATGGCAAAATGCAGATAACTCTATGAAAACGCTCGATCAAGCGAATGTGCCATATGGTGTATTAGCGGGAAATCATGATGTTAATCACAAAGCGGAAGATTACACAAAATATGGTGAGTATTTTGGTGAAAGCCGCTTTGCGGGCAGAAACTATTACGGGGCTTCCTACAAGAACAATCGTGGTCATTACGATTTAATCAGTGAGAAAGGGAACGACTTTGTCATGCTCTATATGGGTTGGGGTGTGAATGAGGAAGATATGGCATGGATGAACGAGGTTCTAGCAAAATACCCAGAACGAAAAGCCATCCTCAATTTCCATGAGTATTTACTTGTATCTGGTGGGCGTAGTCCGATCGGTGAAGAAATATACAACAAAGTCGTAGTACCAAATAAAAACGTCATTGCAGTATTGTCGGGGCATTATCATGATGCTGAAACATTGGTTGATGAAATCGATGATAACAAAGACGGCACACCAGATCGCAAAGTTTATCAAATGCTTGCGGATTACCAAGGAGGACCTGAAGGCGGTCAAGGTTTTATGCGTCTACTTCAAGTAAATCCAGTAGAAAATAAGATTTATATGAAAACGTACTCTCCTTATCTAGATAAATTCAATTTCTATGATGCAACTGAGTATCCAAGTAAAGATGAATTTATCATTGAAACAGATTTAACACCTAAAGAAAAAGAAGTTTCAACAGATGCAATAGAAGTCAATGTCTATACAGATGATGAAATCGGTAAAAAACGAGGGATTAAAAACAACAAATCGGCATCTGTCATATGGAAAAAATTAAAAGCAAATCAAAGCTATGGCTGGTATGTCAATGTAACCGATCGCTTCAAAGGAAAAGTAACATCCCCCATTTGGACATTCAAAACATCCAATAAAGGAAAAGGATCAAAAGGCAGATAGTTTTTTCAGGAAAAGCTACTAAAGGAGTCTGTTTAAAAATACATCCTCATAAAGAACACAGAATATACTTGTAGATGGATATTCTGTGTTCTTTTTTATAGGAAGAAATTTAGGGTAAAGAGATAGAACAGACCAACAGACTTGAATGCTCTTGTCTCTTGTTAATAGAATGAATATGACATGTTTTCAAGAGTAAAAGTTGCTTGCCATCATTTCTAAACATATTTAAAATGATTCAGCTACTATTTACAGTAGATAAGTATTAATTTAACGAAAAAATAACTAGTTAAAGTGTTGACAATTCATTCTAAAAGTAACTAAAATAAGGAAGAAGTATGAGAAGAGATCATTAATATCAATGGAAATAGATAAGATATTTAAAAAAGCTCTGTTATGAGAACCCTCTCTACAGAGCTTTCTGTATTTCTCTAAAATTTTGGCTTGCCCGCATGAGTCGAGCAAGCCGTAGCGGAAATCAGCGAATCAACTATATATTGTATAATCAACATATCTAGTTTTTGTATCAAGAACAAATTTTGACGCATTTTAGATTATATGAAAATTACCTCATCAAATAGATGTTATCGAAAGAATACTGATATTATAGAAAGAGAGAATATAGCAAAGGACGTTTCAGTAGTTCTATGAAGCAAAAGCAACAAGATTAAAAGGAGACTGTAACATGACATTGAATGTAAATCCTATCAAAGGGATTTTGAAACCAAAAGCGTACCGTACAGAGCTACAAGAAGCAAAAGATTATTCGCATTATAAGTTAAACATACTGCTTTTTTTCTTGCTGAGCATTGGCGTATATGTAATAAGCGCTACACTTGGAATTGGTACGGAGTCGCTTTCAAGTGAATTATCCAGTATAAGTAATCATGCGCTTGAAGCAAGAAAACAATTGTTTTTAATAGGTAGATTATTGCAAGGACTGTTGATTCCTTGTGTATTGATCTTTGGAACTGCCTTATATTATTTTGCGTTTATAAATGGCGATTTTAAGAAATTAGTCATTGTTCAACTAATTGTTTTTAGTATTTTTTTAATAGAAAAAATCATACAGATCCCGCTTTTTCTTTTGCTAAATATAGATGAAACCTCGAATATTTTTTCATTAGGAATTATTGCTCAATATCTGACACATAGCAAAGTCATCATTCATTTCCTAGGGGAATTAACACTGTTTAGAATCGCGATGTTGATTTATTCCTATTACTATTTATCCAGAATAGTAGAAGTGCGTAAAAAAGTGTTGTTAGTAGCGGTCGGTATATTATTTTTACTTTATTGGGTTTTTGTCAGCTTTATGTCTTATATTAAAATAGGTTTCTTTTTCTAAAGGAGGATGAGCAATTTGAAAAAGTGGGGCAAGTATTTGGTTGCTATGATTGTCGTTCTTTTTGTTGGAAGTAATCTTTTCCTCTTATTAAAGGAAGATAGTAAGGCAGCTAGAACAGTGAACATCAATGATTGGACATTTGTCGATCAAGGTGATGTAAAGAAATTGTTATATACTACTGGCGTTACAAAGCCAGAAACTGAAACACATGTGTATTTTGACGATCAAAAAGGTTCCTTAGACAAGATTTTGGTGAAAGAAGGAGATGTCGTAAAGAATGGTACGCCTCTTTTTTCCTACAATTCTCAAAGACTGGAAGAAAAGAAAGCAGATTTAGAGGATGAGCAAGGACGTTTGCAGGGCGAAATGGATAGTATCGATCAAGAAATTTCTTCATTACAGCAAATTGAAACCACTGGAACTCCAGATGCAACGAGTACGACTTCCGATGATCAAAAAGTGAAAGTAGATGTTGATGTAGATACGTCCGCCATTGTAAACGGAAATGTTCAACAAAAAATAGCAGAAGCTGAAGCTGAAAAAGGAAAATTGAACGCGGCACTCACTACAAATGAAGCCAAAATATCTAGAGTGGAAGAGCAATTAGCAGATTTAACTGTTAAAAGTGCCGTAGATGGGCAAATTGTGAAGATCAATGCGGATTTAAAAGCCCCCATAATGACTATTGCCTCAACCGCTTCTGTCGTAAAGGCTGTTGTGTCAGCAAAACAAGTTGGAGAAATTGCAGAAGGTCAAACTGTAAAGCTATCTTCAACACTGATGAAGAAAACATATAAAGGGACTGTTTCACAGGTAATTACTTATCCAAACAAAGAAAAAAAGGACAAGAAGGCAGACCCTACGTATTCATTTTTAGTAAAGATCAATGATGAAGCAGCAAAAGATGGAAAGCAAACAGAAGAAAATCCAAAGAGCGAAGCAACTACGGATTCCTCTTTAAAAATACAAAATCAAGCTGACCAATCCAATGATGGTAAAACTTTTGGTACATCAGATTTAGATAACCAAACAACCAATGAACAAACACAAGCAAATCAAATGCCTACAGTGGATGACAACAAACCATTGCTCATAGGAACAAACATGAAATTACAAGTGACTGTAGCAGAAGCAACAAATACACCGGTCATCGATTCTAAATCGATATTAAAAAATGGAAAAAAACAGTATGTTTATCAATTTACGGATAAAGGGATCGTGCAAAAACAAGCAGTTACTTTGGGTGTAGTATTTAAGGGGAAAAATCAGGTACTGAAGGGGTTACAAGCAAATGATGTCATCGTCGTCGATCAAGACGCTATTTCGTTAACAGCTCCTTCTAACTTTATCACGCCATTGAAGACTACCAGCATTCAAAACAAAGAGTTTAAAAAAATGACGCAATCCCAACAAGCAAAATATATATTGATGGGCTTATTTGAGGACTAATAATAGATCACTATAGCTTTTGTTCAGTAGTCCGCTTTAGGCGTAGTGAAAAATATGCAAATTCAAGCATGTTGATGAGGTAGGATAAATATTGGTTGAGAACAAGGCAATCATCTTTGTTTCTAGTTCACTATAGATAGATGGAACCGATTCTCATAGAAAAAGCAGACCATCATAGCACAAATCAATCGATGATGCCTATAATGGATAGCATTGTATAAATCAACACGCATGATGTAAATCATCGATAGATAATAAAACCCTATTTCAAGATCCGAGTAAAAGAAGGATCTTGAAATAGGGTTTTAACTGCTTTTATAAGCTCGATCGATTCAGTTCATACGAAGGAAACTTCCACTAGGGAAACTTCCTTGTATCATACCAAACAAGTATTAACGCGTATGGACTTGTTCTCCTTGTACCCATACTTCGCGAATATTTTCTGGTTTAACAAGATACATAATTTTTTGGAAGGTATCTAGTAAATTTTCATGGCTATCAAAAAGAGGGAGCTTCGCAGAATCAAGCGCTGTATCGATGATTTGCACATCCCAAGCATAGTTTTTTTCCAATCTCCCAATCGGTAAGCTCAAGCTTTCACCACCACCAGCTGTTGCCAAGAAGAATGCTTCGTTAATAGTGATCCGTGAATCAGGGACACCACGTTTTTCGGCAGGAAGTTTTGTGTTAACGCCTTCTTCCAACATTCTAGAGGAGATAACAGCTTGTCTAGCATTATCGAAAATACTTGGTGAAAAGCCTGCCGAAATATCTGTACCTAAACCGATTTCCACACCTTTACTATGTAGATGGGCAAGTGGAATGACACTATTGGCGAAATAAGCATTTGAAAGAGGACAATGACCAACAGCAGTCCCTGTTTTCGCAAATAAATCTGCATCATCATCACTTAAAAAATTGCAATGAGCCATAACTGATTTATCCTTTAAAAGCCCAAAGTCGTTTAAAGCAAATGCATCATTTTTTCCAAAGCGATCTCTTACATAATTATGTTCCCAATCACCTTCACTACAATGGGATTGAATATGGGTGTCATATTTGGCAGCAAGTTTTCCTAAGCCGTTTAGAGCATCATCTGTACAGCTAGGGATGAATCGCGGTGTTACGACTGGATACACACCTTGTTTGGTTGTTTTCGCTAATTCTTTTACAGCTACTATAAATTCTTCCGTATCTTTTAAAGCTGTTTCTGTGTTTTCATCACGATAATAGTCTGGATTTTGGACAGGATCGTCCATTACTACTTTTCCTACCAAACCACGTTGTCCTTTTTTGGCACATATTTTTGCTAATAGTAAGCTAGATTCTTTATGAACAGTAGCAAAATACAATACAGTGGTAGTCCCGTTGGCTAATAAATGATTGACGAGATCCTCATAAACAGCGTCGGCAAACTCTAAATCTGAGAATTTGGCTTCCAGTGGAAAAGTATAGGTATTGAGCCAATCATAGAGCGGAATATCTAATGCGGTACCTGATTGCGCCCATTGTGGTGCATGAACATGTAAGTCAATAAAGCCTGGTAAGAAAAACTGTCCTTTGGATAAACGGTGAAAATGATCTTTATATTGATAAGCCTCTAGTAAATCCTGATATTCGATATCTTCTGGTGCTACAGTTTTTTCAATTATTCCGTTTTCATCTATACAGAAAAGATAATCTTTTAAGACTTTTACTTCCTTTGGTGACTGGCTTGTAAAAGCGGTACCTTGAAAAATTTGTGCATATTCTTTCATAGACAACACCACACCTTAATGTTCTAATTTTGGAATTATACACTATTATACGCATGTGATAGTGAAAAATCTAATGTATATTGCAATAGCTAATTTTATGAGTTTAGTTGTCCTTTTCAAAACTAACAATTTGAAAAGCCAATTTCATGATTAATGGGAAGACATAGTTGAAATGAGGGGATTTTCAACAACAGTTTGGAAGTAAAGAGGAAAAAAAGGTCCACGTCTGCGGAAGATGACCATCTGAAATAACAATCCATTATAAAAAAGAGGTGCAATTCAAATCAATGTTGAATTGTACCTCTTTGCTTTTCGGACAGCTCCCATGTAGATTATATCCTATTTCCATTATCCTCTGGCATCTTTTCTTTATCTTCATGGTCGATATCGATCTGTTTTAAATCATCGATTGAAGGATTGTCATGATCATGCTTATTTTTTTCTATGTTTTGAGAGTTATTTTTATCTGCTAGGATATTGTTAAGCTTATTGTCAATAATATCTATGGATGTCGTAAGTATAATTTTTATATCTTTAAATGCCGAGTTAATGGTGGAAGGTGTTGAAGCAAATAGCTCGACACTATTTTTATTCCAATCATAGAGTTTGGTGGAGGGATTATTCATCGTATAATACGAACCTGCCAAAAAAGATATTGTGCCAATAATGGCAACACTGAAAAACTTCCTTATCATTCTTTCCATCTCCTTTTTTAATAGACAGCAGCATTCTTTCCAAACTATGAAGAATTTATAACTAAGTGTTGGAATTAGTGAATAGAAATGGTTAATCAGTGGAGGATGAAGAACCCCCCCACTGAATGGAGGCCACTGAAAAAATGTAGTAACACAATAATTTATAGTATATATATGATATTAATTGAAGTAGAATTAGCTTCGCTTTCCGTGGGCGAACTGCCGAGCCTACTCGTCTAGTCCGTTTTCCCACAGGAGTCTACGCTAATTCCACTTCAACAAAGATAGTAATAGCGAATTTTTATTATAAAAAATTCGCTTTTTTTTTACTTTTTCAGTGGTCTTCACTGAATGGAAGCTTTACTTTATCTTCTTGCTCCATCTTCTAATTGCAAAAGAATAATTGATAAGAAAGATTTTCTGTATAAGTAAGGTAGGTCTCTCTCATAAAAAAATTCTTTTGTGGAAGCCTAATTATAATGGAGGTGATTCGATGAAAAAAGATGAACAAACAAAGTCAGAAAAAAAGGAATTAGAGATCGATGAAGTGATCGGAAAAGGAACCTACCCTTCGGTGACAAATAATGCGATCAAATCAATTGTTTCAGAACTAGGTGGAACTGCCACATCAGCTTATAGTCATCCAGTGAATGACAACAAAACACCTATTTTCTCATCAGAAGGTATTAGTATTCATGAAGCACAAGGACAAGTCATACAGCCACATCCTGCTGAAAACGAACGACAATAGCTAAATGTCAATAAGCTATGAAATGTAATAGAAAAGCCATCAAGGGAGCGAAAGGAAGATGAAAAAATGAGTAACCAAAAACGTACAGTAGTAGGAACAGATATTGAGGCAGTAAAAAGACAAAATGCGGAATCAGGACTTTCTTTTAATGATATAAAAGAACTGGCTGCAAATCATGAATTCGATGATACATCAAATGGTAATATGATCGATGCAGATACACCAAAAAAGTATACATGGACTGGAACGGATATTGAGGAAGTCAAAAGGCTCAATGCTGCATCCGGTCCAAGTTATAACCAGATATTTGAGATGCTTGAAAAGAACTTAGATACGAAGGAATAAACTCATCAAACTTTTAAAAATATAAAAAAATAAAATACGATTTGAAAAATGTTTTTAAGGCATTTATTATATTAAAAAATCACGCTTGTTGATTTCACAAAAATTAGGAGTACCTGCTTGGTGTAATTTTTGAAAAACCCTGTATTTTTAGGAACATTTATATAGATTGGAGCGGAGACTTGCTCGACTCCTCGAAAATGCATGCGCATTTCCTTCGTGCGGTGTTGAGTCGATGAAGCCAATTCAATGTCCCGCGGGAAAAGCGAATAGATGAGACCCCGCAGCGTAGCGAGGAGGCTCAGCATTCGCCCGCAGGAAAGCGAGCAAGTCGGAGCGGAAATCAATGAATTACCCTATTTTTATGGATTATATTGGATAATCAACACGCCTATTAATGAATCAATTTTCTCTTCACAAATACATCATGGGCTGTTTAGAAAGAAGTAAATCCTTTGAGAGTGAATAAAAAATCACAATTTTGTTCCATTGATTTCATCAGATTTTGCTTTGAAATCTATTTTTTAAACATTCTCATGATGTTTATGATTAAAAGTATAAACGGTCCATCAACGTCACCATTCATCTATTTTTACATAATATAAGTTTAGGCAATTCTTTTATGGATAGTTAGTATTGCTTATAAGGGGGAAAGGTATGCCTGTCATTACAGGGGCGCAATATATCGATCGCATTAATAAGTTGCAATCAGAAGTATGGATTGACGGAAAAAAAGTTACAGGCAATATTTCTGAGCATCCTGCGTTTAAAGGGATTATGAAAAGTCAGGCACATCTTTATGATTTGCAAAATGATGAAAAGTTAAAAGATGTGATGACTTACACATCTCCAACGACTGGAGAAACTGTAGGACTTTCTTTTTTAATGCCGAAAACAAAAGAAGATCTAGCAAAGAAAAGGAAAATGGTGCAACAGTGGGCTAGGGAGAGCAATGGAATGATGGGAAGAAGCCCGGATTATATGAATACAACATTGATGACCCTTGCCGCTTCTGCACATCTATTGGAAGGCGAAGAAAATTGCTTTCCAGAAAATATAAAAGCTTATTATGAATATGTACGTGAAAATGACTTATGTTTGACCCACACCTTTATTGAACCGCAAGTGGATAGGGGGTTTCAATTTTGGGAAGATTCCACAGAACCTATTGCGGCCAAAATTGTGGATAGAACGAAGGAAGGCTTAATCGTGAAAGGGGCGCGTTTGTTAGCGACACAAGGTGGCATCACGGATGAAATGTTGTTAGTTTCAGTTGGAAAGCCATATGATGATGAGAGCGGCTTCGCTTTTTCGATTCCAAGCAATACGAAAGGTTTAAGGTTTATATGTAGAGAATCCTTTGTCGTTGGAGATTCTCCATTCGATTATCCTTTGAGTTCTCGATATGAAGAAATGGATACGATTGTTGTTTTTGATAACGTTTTAGTACCATGGAATCGTGTATTCTTTTATGACAACCTTGATGTGTCGTATTCTTATTTGGGCCAAAGTTCATTTCAACCGTTTGCACTCCACCAAGTACTTTCACGCCAAATCGTGAAAACAGAATTTATGTTGGGAATCGTGCAATCCATAATTGAGACGATTAACATTTCCGGATATCAGCATGTGCAAGAAAAAGCGACTGAAATCATTGTGGCATTGGAAACATTGAAGGCTTTAATTATTAAATCTGAAGTAGAAGCAAAACGAAATGAGTCTGGACTCATGCAACCGGATTTTTCAACATTAAAAGTGGCTATTAATATTTTTCCAAAGGTATACCCACGTTTTACAGAAATTGTGCAGTTATTAGGTGCAAGTGGTCTTGTGTCTATCCCTACAAAAAATGCATTTCAATCTCCGATTAAAAAAGATCTAGATCAATACTTGCAATCTGCAGCACACAATGCAGAAGACCGTGTTAAGCTTTTCCGTCTAGCATGGGATGCTACGATGAGTTCTTTCGGTACACGTCAAACATTATATGAACGTTTCTTTTTTGGAGACCCAATACGGATTGCAATGGCACTCTATCATGAATACGATAAGCAACCGTATGTTGAGATCGTGAAGAAAAAGTTAGAAAATTAGAATAGATGCCCAGAGCGTGTGTCATGTAGAAAATATGAAATGAAATAGAAGGTTCAAAAGCGAGTATTCGTATTGGAAAAAAGTAGAGCGCAGGATGTGATTCAATCAGCATGTCCTGTGCTTTTTATCCCGCTTTAACGGGGCAGTAAGACCCCCATCTCAAGATTGAGTGAGAAACGAGAAAGATAGATGGGGATCAACTGCCCGTAAAAGTCCGATTGGTTCAACTAACCATCAGTGGGGGATGAAGAAAACCCCACTGATGGAGTTTCACTTTATATGGTGATATCCTCTAAGTAAACATAACAAATGGCTCACTTCCTGTTATTATTGCGGACTTTGCTTATTTTTAAAAATGAGAATCGGCAGGTCTATCCTAACGCACCTTTATAGACAGGCCTTTTCTGAGCAAATTTTGGAGGATGGAAAAGAATAAAATCGTAAAACAATCCGATCAAGCATATATTGAAAAAAGACTTGTATTTCCATACAGGCCCATGTATAAGGGGAGTAAAATTTTTAGAGGAAGGTGGTTACGCCACTTCAAAAGGACGAGCCACAAAAAGGGTTTAGGAGAAAATGCTTTTGGAATAGCGAAGCAGCGATGAAAAAGTAAGTACAGTAGATGAGGAGTTCCAGTTTCGCCAGTGGGAAATATTCGCCTATAACAAGTGAATGATGAAGGACCTGTTAAACAAAGCCTAAAGGTAAAATACAAGTTTCTTCTATATCAATCGAATAACAAGCGTGTTGATTATTCAATTTTATCCACAAAATATAAGTGTATTCGCTGGTTTCCGCTACGGCTTACTCGCTTTCCTGCGGGCGAACGCTGGGGGCAACAGGATGTTGGTCACGGAGTCGTTGCCACAGGACGTGGCGCCCTTAGACTCCGTTCCTTACTCGCTTCGCTGCGGGGTCTCAACTGTTCGCTTTTCCCGCGGGACATTGAATTGGCTTCATCGAATCGACACCGCACGAAGAAAATGCGCATGCATTTTCGAGGACTCGAGCAAGCCGCAGCGAAGATCTACATAAATGGAGCTAAAAATACATGTTTTTTTAGAATTTTGTCCAATTTATCACCTGTTTTTTTCCTAATCAACACGCCTGATCGAATAACTATATTCTAAAAAAGATTGGATGATGAAAGTTATGGACAAATCACTTCTGCTAATGGTTATTTTACGTTTAATATCTGGAAGTATTGAAGTGACGGCTGCTTTATTTATGCTGAAATTTAATAGCTTGGAAAAGGCGTTCTACATTAATACAATGTTAGCTTTAGTAGGACCAACTGTGTTAATCGTTACTACGGCCATCGCATTGTTTGGACTAGCTGATAAAATTTCTGTTACAAGAATGATTTGTCTTTTTGCTGGCATTACACTTATTTTAATCAGCTTAAATGCAAAATAGAGCTGCTTCACCATGCACATTGCATTCGAAAGATAAAGTAAAGCTTCCATCAGTGGGGTTTTCTTCATCCCCACTGAACTAGAGGAACTCAGGTTAAAAGCGCCATGTCCTGTGGCAACACCTGAGTGACTAACATCTTGCCAGCCTAAACCAATCGGGCGCATGCGGCAGTTGATCTCCTACCTATCTTTCTCGCTTCTCTCTAAACCTGGAGGTGGTGATCATACTGCCCATTAACGCGGGATAAAACGAGATTTTGATCTTTTGTTTTTTAATGTCTGTTCTTGGGCATCTTATTGATAGGATAGTAAAACTATTTGAATACATTCGAGGTGTTGATTGGCTATGAGGGAGTTCAAAGTAACCTATTTTTTTGACCAAGAACATTATGTGAGAAGATTCGTCTTTCTCCATTCACAAGAGGAGGCGGAGCAGTTGATACAAAGCGAAAGGGACCAGTATATATCATTTACAGATAGTCGTGGGATTTATCATGAGTTAGATACTGGCAAGGTCAGAGTTATCCAGATTTCTGAATATCACAGAGTAGACAAGAGTAAGAAAGTAAAAGAAGATACTTATGATAGCAACAATTTTTATTCATAATTTTAAAGAAAAAATAAAATGAAGTTTTACATAGTGGGATCTTTTTCACCCTATGCTATGTATGAATGGAACTAATCGTGGCACTTTTCTTTTTACTAGAGTCTTGAAGTGAGGCAATATTGTTCGTTAATGTGGAATAAAGTGGAGCTTCCATCAGTGGGGGTTTTCTTCATCCCCACTGATGGTTAGCTAAACTAAACCAATCGGGCTTTTATGGGCAGTCTATCTTTCTCGTTTCTCTCTAAACCTTGTAGTGGGGGTCTTACTGCCCGTTGACGCGGGATAAAATGAATCTGTCAAAAGCTCCATCCGCTTTTTCTAAATATTCTAAGGCTCGCTTTCAAAAAATGAAAGTTGAGTCTTAATTTTTTGTCTTTTATTCACCATATATAGGAAAAAATCTTTAAAAATCAATGGATAAATAAAACTAGAAAATGTAGTTTGCCTGTTATTTTGTAATATTAATTTGATCTTGTTATCATAATCTTGTCACATAATCCCTTTATAATGAAACTATAAACATATAAAGGAAGTTAAAAAATGAAAAAATCAGTCGTCTCAGCCATGGCATTAAGTTCGATCGTGTTGTTTTCAACAATCGCGGGAGAAACAACTGCATCAGCAGCTACTACTACATACAAGGTAAAAAAAGGTGATACGTTATCAGGGATCGGAGCCAAGTATCATATCTCTTATAAAACACTCATGAGTTGGAATCACTTAAAATCGACTAAGATTAAAGTCGGACAAAAATTAAAAGTGAAAAAAAGCTCTTCATCTAGCTCTAGTACTAGTAAAAAGAGTTCTTCTACATCCACTTCTACATATACAGTAAAATCAGGTGACACTTTATCTAAAATTGGCAAGAAATACGGTGTATCGTACAAGACGCTCATGAGTTGGAATCACTTAAAATCGACTAAGATTAAAGTCGGACAAAAATTAAAAGTGAAAAAAAGCTCTTCATCTAGCTCTAGTACTAGTAAAAAGAATTCTTCTACATCCACTTCTACATATACAGTAAAATCAGGTGACACTTTATCTAAAATTGGTAAGAAATACGGTGTGTCATATAAGACGCTCATGAGTTGGAATCACCTAAAATCAACTAACATTAGAGTTGGTCAAAAGTTGAAGATAAGTGGAGCTACAAAAAAGGTTAGCAGCAGTGTTTCAACAGCTTCAGTTAACACAAAACAAGAAAAAGCTGTATCCATTGCACTAGCGAAACAAGGTGTTCCATACGTATTTGGTGGCTCAACATCTAAAGGATTCGATTGTAGCGGACTTGTCTATTATGCTTATAAAAACGCGGGAGTTTCAGTTTACCGTACAACAGCTGCAGGATTTTATTCTATTTCAAAACCGACAAGTTCACCAAAAGTAGGAGATATGGTATTTTTTAAGAATACATATAAATCAGGGATTTCCCACATAGGTCTTTATATGGGAAATGGCAGATTTATAGCAGCAAGTGGTAAAAAAGTACAAATAAGCTCTGTATACGAATCATATTGGAAAGCACATTTTGCAGGCTATAGACATTTGTAGTCGAATTTGTTAATGAGGTTGCTTGAAAATTTTCGCTTTATGACATGTTATTACCGATTTTAATCTAAAGAGAAGATGAACGACCTCTGTTGAAAGGTCAAGATATACCTTGTTATTCAAAGAACGATGAAAGAAGCCTCAAACAAAGAAAGTACTTACTGTACATTCATGTGTGATAGAAGGCAAGGTGTACAATTTAGATGATGTTATGCACCAAACTCTAAAATTGGATTTTTAGGTTTACTTTTTAAGTGCGCATCACTAAATTGTGCTTTTTTATAAGGAGTTTTTTCATAAATAGGATAATCATTTATGAAGGTTCCTTTTTTAGAAGATGTATTCTTGCTTTTTTTAATAACTTTCGAGGAGTTTTGATTGCTCAATGATGCGGATTATATTTTTCTTCAGATAGTCAAAGTCCCAATTCCTTTGGGGAATGACCCATATACTATGATGAAAAGAAAAATATGCAGAGGAGCGAAAATAGAATGGTTCAACCTTTTGACGGACACGGCAGTTATGGTGATCATCAATGGAAACCATGGCACTCAGAAGATCAATGGCATTCTGAGTCAAAGTGGCATTCAGATGACGATCAATGGAAGTATGGCAATCAGTGGCACCATGATAGTCAATGGCACCAATATTATCCGAGCCATCAATGGCATTCAGGACAATATTATCCAGGTAGCCAATGGAATCCAGGTCATCAGTATTATCCGAGTCATCAATGGTATCCAGGATATCATCATCCAGAAAATCAATGGAATCCAAGTCATCAAGGACAACAATGGTACCAGTGGCAACAGTGGAATCCAGGACACCCTTGGTTGTGAAAAAATTAAATTAAGAGATGCAATCTAGCTAATAAGAGGTACTTCCTAAGTCCGTTTGAAATAGGACGATGGGAATGCCTTTTTTTTATATAAAAATGTAGTTTTTGGATCTATTTAAATCAATTTCAATATGTATAGGAAAATTGCTATTTCTGAATGGTATAGTCTAAAAAATACTTTAAACGGAGGATTACTTCTATGAAAAAGGGAAAGAAGTTATATATAAATCCTTTCTGGACTTAAAAAGTCAACCTAAAACCATATCTGGTAAGTGAAAGATTATATTATGCTAGAAAATTATTATTTTATTTGAAGTAATAACAGATGTGTTGATTTTACAAAAATTAGGAATATATATTTGGCGTAATTCTGAAAAACTCTGTGTTTTTAAGACCATTCATATAGATCTTCGCTGCGGCTTGCTCGAGTCCTCGAAAATGCATGCGCATTTTCTTCGTGCGGTGTGGATTCGATGAAGTAAATTCAATGTCCCGCGGGAAAAGCGAATAGATGAGACCCCGCAGCGTAGCGATTAAGGAACGGAGTTGTAGTGCGCCACGTCCTGTGGCAACGACTCCGTGACCAACATCCTGTTGCCCCCAGCATTCGCCCACAGGAAAGCGAGCAAGCCGTAGCGGAAATCAACGAATCCCCCTATTTTTATGGATTAAATTGGATAATCAACACGCCTGAAGAAATAATAATCTTCTAATAGATTATGAAGGGAAAAATAAATAACATTAATATGATGTAAATAACGTTAAAGGTTAATTTAAAGCCATTTTTCATAAAAAATTCAAATTTTAAATAAATAATTTTTGAAAATACAGAATAATTTGACAAACGAAAGAAGTAAATTATAAGATAGTATAAATAGATTATCTATATGTGACAAATGAACTTTATTTTTAAGATAGTTTATTAATTTTTATAGATGAGAGGAGCTGATTAAACAAGAAAAAGTACTTATTGCTGATCTTAAAACTTAAGTTGTCGGAGAGAAGTGATGTTTTAAAATGAAATTTCACACAGCGTGGGTCATACTGCCTGTTCATGCGGATAAAACTCCGTGTGGTAAATAATTTTTTCATAAGGAGGTTCATTTATGCTAAAAGATGTTTACATAGTTGATGAAAATACGATGGCATTTATTCCGATCTTTGATCATACAGGCGTTGTCAAAACGAGTATCCTTGAAGTGGAGTATTTGAAGAAGTGCCATCTCAATCCACTTGAACTTGTGGATCAAAATTTACGATTTTTTGGCTCCAGTTTAAAAGGCGCAAGCGAGGGCACTCGTAATATTTTGGGCGAAGTTAATATGTACCCAGTTATTATGAACCTTAAACGTCTATTAGTTTGGCTTCCTACAATGTCCCCCAAAAAGAAGGATTGTGTCTGGCTGGCATTAGATCATATCAAAAGTTATCGGCAAAATCATGATCGAAATACAGAAATCTTGTTCACAAATGATTCATCACTCATTCTTCCCATTAGTTATCGTTCTTTTGAAAAAAGAATATACCGCGCATATGAATTGAAATTCAAATTAGAATATCACACCAAGTTTTTGCTTATTCCCCATAGTATCAAAAGAAATTTTCTTCGTTGTGAAATTGTGAAAGAAGTAAATGGCTTAAATTATAAAATATATAGTAAAGATAAAAACTCCGAAAAAGAATCATACGATAAATAATTTAGTCATGTATAAGTGAAACTATCTCCAGTGGGAATTTCTTCATCTATTCTAGGTTTTTGTGTCATGGAACTATTCAAGCTTTTCTAGGCAGTAGGATCTCCCATATTTAAATCTTAAGAGGGGAGATCTTACTGCCTGTTTATATGAAATAAATCATCGAGAATTTATTTGCTCCTTGAGTGGCTTTCTTCGCTAATACCGAGAATTTATTTACTCATTCGATAATTTACGTCTTCGTTTTCGGCGATGAACTCAGTTGGTAATTTTCTAAAAACTCATAAACTGAAACTTCACTCAGTGAGGGGATCCTCCATTCTTACTAGATGTTTGTTTGACAAATTTAATCACTCAAAAAATGCGAATGCTACTTCATTTCCAATCAACATTCTTCCTTTTTGACTTTGCAGTTTTTTGTTCCAATTATGGTGATGAACATGCTCTGAAAAAATTTTAAATTTTATCTCACTTTTTTGTCTTATTAAAAGTACAATGTAATAGAAAAGCCATTAGGGACATCTCTTATAGGAAATCCAACAGATCCTTTAACTGTCTGGATCAACTGGATATTCTATCGGGAAGAACCCTTACTACTAATATATGAGTGAGGGAGATACTATGAAAATATTACGAATTTTTTGCTCCAGTGTCATAGCACTGTCGCTTTTTTTCACATCATCATTTGTTTATGCAGCGGAGCCTCTGAAAGAAGTCAAAAGCATCGTGAAAGAGTATTACTATCCAAAAGCTCCATCCAATGCATTAAAGAGTAAAACCATTAAAGATTTAATGAAACAATTGGATGCATATTCGGTGTATATGACGAAAGATGAATATCAAACTTTTGAAAATACCATCAAAATGAAATTTATCGGTATTGGTGTCAACATTTTAGAAAATAAAAAAGGATTGCAAATCACATCGATCTTTAAGGGGGGACCAGCTGAAAAAGCCAGTCTTAGGGCTGGAGATATCATTACAAAAGTGGATGGAAAAAGTATAGCAGGTGAATCATCTGAAAAGACGTTGTCACTTTTAACAGGTAAAGAAAATACGAAAGTAAAGTTAATGATTTTCAGACCAGCTACGAAAAAAACATTTGATAAAACGTTAACTCGTAAAGTGATTCATTTACCAAATGTTGAAAAGAGAAAACTTGCGGGGAAGATAGGTTTTATTCGATTAAATAGTTTTTCAGATCAGAGTGGGAAAGAAGTTCAAAATGCGATTAAGTCTATGCCTGGGATGAAAGGGTGGATTTTTGATCTTCGCAGTAATGGCGGAGGATACGTTAGTACTGCGCAAAAGGTAATTGGACTATTTCCAAAGGCTACATACGCTTTTGTTTATAAAGCACGGCAAGGCAACTATCAGATTTACAGTGCTATAAAGCAAAAGGTACAATGGAATGCACCTGTAGCGATTTTAACAGACGCCAATACAGCTAGTGCTTCTGAAATGACCGTTGCAGCTGCAAAAGATCTTAAGTTAGCAAAAATTTATGGACAAACAACTTATGGTAAAGGGGTTATGCAAGATATCATTCCATTGAGCGATGGCAGTATTTTAAAGTTAACGACTGCAGAGTTCTTTGGACCAAACTTGTACAAAATTAATAAAAGAGGCATTAAACCTGATATTACGACAGCAATCGGAAAAGAGGTAGAGAAGGGCCACAATGATTATTTGTTAAAACGGTTAAAAAACTATAAAAAGTTATCAGCAATCGAAAAAAATACTTCATCTCAAGCGATTAGTTTAAAAGCTAGCAAAAATCTATCTTGGACTGCAATGAAAAAATCCAATGTATACTTATGGCAAATTGGAGGGGTATCGCGCAAAATTACAGTAAAGTATTCGTCCAGTAAAAAACTTGTCATCACCCCAAGTAAACAACTAAAAGCTGGGACGAACTATTATTTAGTGGTAAAACCAAAATCCAACAATGCTAAAGGTGTCTACAGCAAAGTAACAGTTAGAAAATAACCAATCAAAATCATAATAAAGTGAAGCTTCCATCAGTGGGGGGTTCTTCATCCCCCTGAACTAGAGGAACTCAGGTTAAAAGCGCCACGTCCTGTGGGCAACACCTGAGTGATCAATATCTTGTTGGCCTAAACCAATCGGGCGCATGCGGCAGTTGATTCCCCACCTATCATTCTCGTTTCTCTCTAAACCCTGAGATGAGGGTTTTACTGTCCATTAACGCGGGATAAAGTGAACATCTCGATTAGTGGAGGAAGCTTCCAAATCAATAACACATAAAAAAGTACCAATCTGCCTATATGTTAGGACGGATCGGTACTTTTTGTTTTCAACATCATTCTTCTTCTGAGATGGTTTCATCTAAATCATGATCAGGCGAATCTTGATCATCATCCATTTCTTCATTCATCATTTCATCTATTTTTTCTTTCGCATCTAATGATTTTTTCAACGCTATTGCGAAATCGGCACGATTCATCTTCTTGGTTGGTTGAAACTTTTTCGATGAACTTCCTTTTAAAATATTGTAGGAAGAAGCTGTTGAAATATAGTCAATGTATGAATTATTTGTAGAAACATCTATATACTTTTTGCCTGTTTTCATAGGTAATCCAAAGGCAGTCACAAAAAGCTTGGCTGCTTCTTGTCGTGTAATTGTATTCTTTGGATGAAATTTTGGATCATTGTCAAATGCATCAATTGCGGTTAAGGCAATAATATACGAATAGTTTGTCGTTTTTTGAGAAACATCTTCAAAATTGATACTATTCGATAATCGTGCTTGATTATCTATGTCAGTTGCCTTTCCAACAAATTTAGCTGCATCCGCTTTCGTTACAGCTTTTTTGGGTTTGAATTTTGCGTTTTTGTATACATTCATATAATCCATACTTGTTACATATAAGACTGATGAATAAGCAGGATTTTGTTTATTCATATCGGAGAATTTCATGATTATACCAGCACTAGCAGTTGATCCGCGAAATAGACTACCCATCCCAAATAATATAGTAGCTAATAATAGGATCAAACTGTTACGTATGTTATGTTTCATCAAAATCCTCCTTAAGGTTTCATCATTTTCTCTATTATAGCTAAAGTCGATTACATTCTTGTAACAAGTATATTTCAAATTGAGTAAATTTGAGGAGATACAAGTTTTCAAAATAGGTTGATAGATCTAAATCAAACTTTAGAATAATAGGAAGAATTAATGAATCCCCTTAAAAGTGGCGGTTGCAAATCCTGCGAGTTCTTGATCTTCATCATACAATCGTCCTTCCAAAATAATGGTTGAACGTGTTTGAGAGATGACGCGACCAATAGCTTGGATTCGTCCTTTTGTAATAGGTTTTAAAAATCTTGTTTCCATTTGGATTGTAATAACTTGATCAAAGCCTAATGTGTGTGTGGCAATCCCCATTACTGTGTCAAGTGCTGTCATAAAGACACCACCATGTAGAGTACCTACAACATTTGTTAAATCTTCACGATAGTTTAAAGCAATTTCAGCGACTCCATTTTCGGCATGGATATATTCAAAGCCAAGTGTTTGCCAGAAAGAACTTTGCTCAAAACGTTGTTGAACTGTTTTCATTGTTGTCAAAATATTTCCCCCCTGTACTACAATTATAACTTTTTAAGTCTTATTAGAAAAGATGTATCAGGAAACCTTCGAAAAAGTTGATGTACTTCTAGAAAATCTATTTTTTAGCCCTTGCGTTTTATTTTATAAATTAATAGGTAGATGATAAAATAATAGTAAGTTAGAAAAACATTTATTTATCGGAGGGTATTTTAATTGAAAAAACTTGCAGCAGCTTTATTTGCAGCAACACTTGCATTCTCAACTGTCGGACCGATTGTAATGGATAGTCATCAAGGTACGATCACAGCAGAAGCTAAAGGTTATAAATCTGGAAAACGTGGTTTTAATTCAAACGGAAGTTCAAATAATAATTCATTGTTCAATAGCAATAAATCAAATACAAACAGCAATACCAAAGACAATAGTAATTCAATCTTTGGTAACAAGAAAACAAATAACAAAACAAATACAGCAAACCCTACAGGCACAAAAGGCGGATTTCTTAAAGGCATGATGGTCGGCGGTCTGGCTGGCATGCTTTTCGGTGGTATGATGAGCCATATGGGAGCAATGGGGAATATATTTGGTTTACTGATTAATGTGATCGCCATTTTAGTGTTGATCATGCTAGTCATGAAAATTTTCCAAATGTTTACGCGCAACAAAAGAAAAGATGAGGAACGCAACGTATGGAAACGATGATTCTTTCAGAAGATAATTTAATCAACGCTTTATGCATTTATCATGCGAGACAAATCAATGTCATGCCTGAAGATGTAGAAATTGAGCTTTGTTTTGATGATGATGAAGGATATTACGCAGACGCATACTGTAAAGGTCGAGAAGACATTTATCGAGTAGCTAATATGCTAGCTGCTATTCGTGTATTTCTTCAAGAAGAACTAAATGTAGACCCATATGCAGCAAGTATTCGGCTAGAAATCGATGACGAACAAGGCATGATTGCTATCGTTGAATAAAGCTACTTTTTTTAGAATGTACCCTATAGATGGACTTTTATACGTCCATTCTGTAGGGTGCATTTTAGTTTTTCTAGCATATATGTGAGGGAAAATAATAAAGTGAAACTTCACAAAATAGAGGTTTTCTTTATTGTTTCTGGCCCTAAGATGGCAGAGGAACCCATTTCTGGCTCACGGACTTCTAATAGGAAATATGTATTACTTTGCCATGCATTTCGAAATATGACCTAAATTATCTGTTTCGTGGATACAATTCGTTTTTCCGTGGATAGAGGAGCGTTTTCCGTGGATAAAGGGATAATTTTCGTGGATAGAGAGGCATTTCCCGTGGATAGTGATAATTTGATGTGTCTGAAATATTAATTCTATTTTTAATTTCTAGATATTATAAAATAGCACTAAAAATGAATAGCACATAAAATATTAAATATTTTCTACCTCTTTCGATAAGAATCTTATATAATCGAGATAGATGGAGGATGGTAGCATTAATTTGCCTGTTATTTCTTTCATCAGTATTCCCCAACTAATTTAACCCACAATAAATTTATCCCTGCGGTCAATGAATTTTTGAACGATAGTAGTTGCATTATAATTTGAATTAACGTATAAAATTTTATGTTTTCTGATTCATATTTAATTTGTAATATCAAAATTTTTGACGATAATCATGTGAATCTAATCAATATATAATTATCCTATAAAAATGGGAGGTGTATGGAATGGAAGAATTCTTAAAACAGCTCATGGAAAATATGACAGAACGTTTTGATAAAATCGAAGAAAGACTGGATGGAACGACAGAACGCTTTGATAAGATCGAAGAAAGACTGGATGGAACGACAGAACGCTTTGATAAGATCGAAGAAAGACTGGATGGAACAACGGAACGTTTTGATAAAATCGAAGAAAGACTGGATGGAACGACAGAACGTTTTGATAAAATCGAAGAAAGACTGGACGGAACAACGGAAAGCTTCGATAAGATGGAACAAAGACTAGATGAAACAACGGAATGGCTTGGTAAGATCGAAGAAAGACTGGATGGAACGACAGAACGCTTTGATAAGATCGAAGAAAGACTGGATGGAACGACAGAACGCTTTGATAAAATCGAAGAAGGACTGGAAGGAACGACAAACCATTTTGATAAAATTGAACAAAGGCTTGATGATTTACAATTAGAACTACGTAACAATCAAACCGAAAATAGAAGTCATTTTAAACATATAGAATCTAGACTAGAGCAGCAACAACACACGTTTCAAATCGTGGCGGATGAATTAAAAAACGTTAAAATTGATATTGATTATTTAAGCCAAAAAACAGGTATCCATGATATGGAGATCAATAATTTAAAACGCCGTCAATCTTAGGTAAGATACTGTTTAAAATGTAAAAAGAGAAAAGGCTGGGATAAAACTGGCCCCAAAAAATTGAAAATGGTTCCAATCATTGATTTTGAATGATTGGAACCATTTTCTATGAATTCTATTCATGAACTATTGGTAAATTTCGTGTAGCGACCACTAAATAATAGGTGGGCAGCTATTTCTTTTTCATTTAAAGGCTTTCTGGACACTTCCATTGTGTGTTTACACAAGTTTCACTGGATTTTCAAATACAAAACATACATGAGTTTATCCTGTACACTAATGGGATAGTAACACACAGCTTTAAGACGAGAGCAATAGGTGGAACCCAACTGCCTGTAACATGAAACGTACACTATTCTTGTCCATATGAGATAAAACTTAATCTTGTACTTTTAATTGTGCGATTTTTTCTCTTATTTTTTTCGATTTCAGCTTTTTGTTTGCAGACTCTAAAACTTTTTTAGCTTTTGTTGGATCTCCTTTACCAACATATGAATCCGCTAGTAATAGATAAAATCTTGCTAAATCAGGATGAATTTCTATCGCTTCATCTGTGTAATGAATGGCTTCATCATATCGTCCTAATTTTTGCAAAACTTCAATACGAAGAGCTAATGAGCGATCATATTTAGGCGCTAATTCTATTGATCTGTTAGCTAAATCAAGTGCCCAGCGCAGTTTGTTATGTCTTCGACAATGTAATCCTAAGACACGATGATATTCCGCAGATTTTCTATGCAGTCTTCGATCGTAATCTGGTATAGGTTTGCCATTTAAAAATAGTGTAACAATCTCTTTTAAAGCCCCAATCTCTCTCAAATAAGTAGGGACACGATGACCAGCATAATCGAATTCTTTGTATATTCCATTCGGATAAGAACGTTTAATCTCTTTCGAAATATAGGGTTGATCAATTCTCTCTTTTGGATCATAACAAATAATCGGTTGTATTTCTGTATTTACTGGATGAGACAATGGATGTAAAAACTTATTATATTTTCTTTCCTTAGTTCCATATATAGGATGAGCAGGATTTCTAGGCGCCATTGATAATATTTTACAATCTGGAATCGTAGAGCCAAGGAATAAAGCGTTATAGCCACCTAGACTGGTTCCATATGCAAATCTTTTGTCATAATAAGGAACTAATTTTTCAATAGCTTGATAGTAGTCTTCTCTTGTAATATCTTGATGGTAATTATTTAAGGTCCTACGTCTAAGAGAAATTAAGTCTACATCTTGTTTTTTCAATAGTTTATAAGCAAAAGGTTTGCCGGTTTCTGTTTTATCGATGGCATCAAAGGTCGCAACGAATTTTTTTGTTGGATAAATAGATTTATAAAATTCGATGGAACTTTCGCCATTGTTGAAAATCACTAATTTTTCATAGTTTTCTTTATAAATTTCAGGAAGAAGATCCGCATATTTTTCTCTGCAATATAAGAATTGTTTTTCTGCTTCTTCGAAATGACCTGCAACCATATGAACCATGCCTAATTTCATATGAAGTTTGACAAGGTTCTTGTCATCTTTTTCTAATTTTTTGAGCGTTTCAAAATAAGGAATTGTCTCTTCAAAGTGACAGAATTTCAATGATTGTTGAATAATTTTATAGAGCAAATCAATCTCATGCGGCTTTGTTTGCAATTCTATTTTTAATAGAGCTAAGGAAACTTCATATTGATCATTTTTGAGAAATACCCTTTGGAGTAACTCAAAAAATTGGTTAGGTTTTTTATCAAAAAGTTTTTTGATGGTCCTTGGTATATGTCTTGACCTTCCATTTTGAATATGGTGTTTTGCATAAAATGTCCATAAAACATGATGTAATGTCATACTCATTGGATATTCTTGTAGAGCTTCTTGCAAAATAACCATTGCATTTGTTGTCTCTTCTGCTTCCTCATAATATTTTGCTAATAGAAGATAGCTTTCTTTATTAGGAATATTTTCTTTTTGTTGTACTACTTGGTTTGCAAGTTGCTCCGCCAAATCTTTTGTATGCGACAGCTTTTTCAAGATGAATATCTCCTTTAGTATACTTTGAATTCAGTAAGTTAAAAAACAGATGTGTTGATCAGGAAAAAATAGGATAATGATGAACTGATAATAAGACAATAATCTTACTTCTAATTGGTGAAATCTGATTCAATAGATTAAATTGGATAATCAACATATGTGTTAAAAAACTTCTTTACAATAATATTTAACCATAAAATTTAGAATATAATGGTGATAAATATAAAAATTAATCGGATATTAAATGGTTAGTTATATTTTTGTCACAAAAAAGAGTGGAAATACATACTTGTAACATTTTTGAAAAATAAGTCTTTGGATATATTTAATAGGTATTAAGAACCCTGCCTCGAAATTCTAATAAAAGGCTACCCATAAGTACTTAATTAATATGAACACCCAGCCGGATAAGCAACCTTTCACTTTATCCCACGCTAACGGGTAGTAAGATCCCCCTCAAGGTTTAGAGAGAAACAAGAAAGATAAGCGAGGATCAACTGCCTGTAAAAGTTCGATTGGTTCGGGCCAACAAGATGTTGGTCACTCAGGTGTTGCCACAGGAAGTGGCAACACCCTGAGTTCCTCTATTTCAATAGTGGATGAAGAAACCCCCGACTGATGGACTTTATTCAGTAGTTGTTGGCAATTCCATTTGCTTTTTTAAAGTGGTAAGTTTATGGGTAATCTTTTGGGAGTTAATAGATTTACCTGCAGATTCCAGTATATCTTTTGCCTTGTCTAAATTGCCCTTTGCAATATAGGTATCGGCTAATAATATATAAAATCTTGCTAGTGTTGGATGGATTTGTATCGCTTCGTTTGCATAAACAATACATTCATCATATCGTTGTAAACAAAGTAAAATCTCAATTCGAAGAGCTAAAGAACGATCATATGTTGGTGTGAGCTCTACGGATTTTTCCGCTAAATCAAGTGCCCAGTGTAATTTTTGGTGGCGTTTACATTCCATGGCTAAAACACGATGGTATTCTGCGGACTTACTGTGTAATTTTCGATCGTAGTCAGGAATGGGTTGTTCTTCCAAAAAGCGAGAAACGATATCTTTTAAAATGCCAGCTTGTTGTAAATAGAACGGGACACGATGCCCAGCATAATAGAAATGCTTAAAAATAGCATTTGGATAGGAATGTTGGATTTCTGCTGTTATATAATGATGGTCAACCCTTTGTTTCGGATCATAGCATATGATTGGCTGAATTTCTGTATTAACGGGATGAGAAAGTGAATGTGTAAATACAGATTGAACTCTTGCTCTTGTGCCATAATTAGGATGGGCTGAATTTCTAGGTGCGCAGGATAAAATTTTGCATTCTGGAATGGTTGAACCGAAATACAAAGCACAATATCCACCTAGGCTTGTTCCATACGCAAATCTCTTTTCATAAAAGGGAATAAGCTTTTCAATAGTATGATAATATTCTTCACGCGAAATATCTTGATGATAATTGGTTACGGTTCTACGTCTGAGAGAAATTAAGTCGACAGATTTCTTTTTCAGAGCCTTATAAGCAAATGGTTTTGCTTTATCTGTTTTATCAATTGAATCAAATGTTGCAACGACGCGTTTCGTGGGATAAATATATTTGTAGTATTCAATGGAACTTTCGCCATTATTGAATATGACTAATTTTTCATACCCATCTTTATAAATTTTCGGTAAAAGCTCTTTATATGCCTCTCTACAATAGGTAAATTGTTCCTCAGCTTTTTCAAAATACCCCATAAGCATATAAATCATCCCGATTCTCATATTAAGCTTTGCAAGATAACGTATATTGGTCAATTGTGATTTTAGTGTTTCACTATAAGCCAAAGCTTCTTCAAAATGACGAAGGGCTAATGACTTTTGAATAGCTACGCGCAATAAGCCAATATGCCGTGGCTGCTCTTGTAACTGTAGCTTAGTGATGGAAAGAGATTGTTCAAATAAGTGATTTTGTTGTAATACATTTTGTAGATGTTCATAAAATTTAAGTGGTCTTCTTCGAAAGGAATTCTTTAATATTCTAGGAAAATGTTTGAACTTTTCTTTCCGCTCATTTTGCTTTGTATATAAAGACCAAAGCGTGTGATGTAATGCCATATTAGTTGGATATAGACTGACGCCTTCTTGCAAAATATATTTTGCTTTATTTAGTTTGTCGGATTGTTCAAAAAGATAAGAGAGTTCGAGATAGCTTTTTGCGCTGGGTTTTTTCTGTTGCTGTTGTACCATTCGATCTGCAAGTTGTTTCGCTAAATCTTCTGCATTCGACAATTTGTTCAATTAAAAAAGCTCCTTTAATTTGAGGCTTAGTTTAATAATATTGATATTTCTATAGATGGATATTTTCCGCAAAAGAAGAGATAAGTCTGTTTTTTGCAGATTTAGTAAGATTATAAAAATACCAATAGCATTAAAAGCCTACGTTGTTTAAATAGTTAAAGTATTTACTATATTTATTTAAACATAGAAAAATGATATTCAATCTCAAAAAGACAGGATTTAATATAATGTTAAGAGATAGCAATCATATTGACATAAATAATAGAACTAGAAATATAATTGTAATATTGTTGGAAGTTTATTCCGAACAACAACCGATAGTCGATCGGATATGTATCAATCATATTCGCGGAGGTTTTTAAAAAAGAAACATTCATAAGGAAAAAGCCAGCTCAGTGTAATGGCTGGCTAGCTTTCTTTGATTTCATGACATTTATTAAAAATTGAGGTATTTTCAACATCCGCTTAAATCTTGTTGGTTGAGTGATTAAACGATGGAACCATTCAAGGTTTAGTCTAATGAAGATATCTGGTGCACGATTGACATTGCCTGAGAGCACATCAAAGCTTCCTCCCACTCCCATCATGACTGCATTTGAAAACTGACAGCGGTGTTCTGCAATCCATTCTTCTTGTTTAGGAGCTCCAAGTGCTACAAAGATAAAATCAGGATTCAATGCAGCAGCTTGTTTGGCGACTTCATCTCCATTCCCATTGCCGCCATAGCCATCCGCCACGCCAACGATATCTATATGCGGATACAATGCTTTTGCTTTTTCAGCAGCTTGTTTGGCGATGCCTGGTTTACCTCCATAAAAAAAGAAGCGGTTTTGCTTATTCTTGGCGGTTCTTAAAAAGTCATGCACTAATTCATATCCAGGAATACGCTCTTTTAAAGGGGTTCCAAGAATCTTTGAACCGATAACGATACCTATACCATCTGCCACGACATAATTAGAATTTAATAGATATTCTTCGTATCTTTTATCTTCCTTTGCTAACATAATAATTTCAGGATTGGCAGTCACAATACAAATGGGTTTCTCAGAGTTTTGTATCTCATCTTCAATGAGATCTACAAATTCATTTTTGGTTGTATCAACTACTGGAATTCCTAATATATCAATCTTTTTCATAATCGAACCTTTCCACATATGTAAATTTATATTTCTTCCTATTATATACTACAAAATGATTTCTTCAAATGAAGCAGTATGGTAATTCTATGGGGAAAATATGAAATGAAGGAATCATGTGATAGATTGATAAGAAATGTCAGAAGTGTTGATTATCACATTCCATCCATAAAGATATTAGGTATTTGCTGATTTACGCCATGACTTGCTCGCTTTTTCCCACAGGGGTTTGAATCGGCGCATTGAATAAGCAACACTGAAGGAAATGCACATGTATTTTCAAAGACTCAAGTAAGACCTCGCTCCAATCAATAATTTTCTTATTATCATCATGAAATAGAATTTTTCACAAAAGGAACATTTTTCTAAATAAAATTTATAATTTCTCATTCTATTCTAATAAATATGTGCTATGATAAACGTTGTGAAAACGGATTTAGCGAATGATTTTCTAATACTTTTTGAAACTTTGAGTATGCTTCATCCGTCTATATAGTATAAAAATTTTTAATGAATGGAAGTGGATGTGACGTGACGAATAATCGACGATATCAACCAAAAAAAGCATCCATCAAAAGAATAGCTGTTTCTATTGTTTTGTTAATTGCAGTTATTACGGGTGCATACATGCTCGTGGCGAAAAATGATAAAGCAGCAAATGATAATGATCATATTAAAGTTCAAAATGTCCATAAAACAACGAAAGAAGATCCAACTAAAAAAAAGGATTCTGATCAACAGAATAGTGACGCTGATTCTGATAATCGTGCAGAAGGAACTGTAACAAAAGATATACCATCTAATGATGGGGATACAACGACAAAAGATTCTACCGATGTGATTATGCCTAAAAATGACACATCTGCTATTATTGCAAATGCTAAAACGCAAGTATATACGGTTATTACAGATTTACAACAAGGTTCAGGATTTTTGTTTGATAAAAAAGGGGATATCATTACAAATGCACACGTTGCAAAAGATGCTTCTTATGTGTTTGTCACAAATGAACACGGTCAAGAGTTTCAAGGACAGGTAATCGGTATTTCCAATAAAACAGATGTGGCATTAATTAGAGTGCCAGAACTAGTAGGAAAAGATCCACTTGTCTTGGATACAGCGCCTGCCAAAATAAATACACCAGTTATTGCGATTGGTAGCCCAAACAATAAAGGTGGCACCTCAACAGAAGGTAAAATCACAAGCATAGGGGCAGAATTTACAGATGAATATACGTATAGCGGACTATATGAAATGACAGCTCGATTACACGCAGGTTCTAGTGGCGGTCCTCTGATAAATGCACAAACTGGGAATGTTATTGGGATCAACTCGATCATCTTAACAGATCAACCCGAAATCGGTTATGCTATTCCTATTGGCAAAGTTATGTCTCTAATCACAAATTGGTCTAGCAAAGATGTTAAAATTGATCTTGAGGATGAACAAGATTTTCAAGATAATCATAAAGACGAGGCTTATTTAGGAAAAGCTTTAATAAAGGATTATATTGATGGATATTATGAATTGTTCCCATATGCCATCAAAAACAAAGCACAAAATTATTACGAGACATATATAATGCCGGGAAGCAATGCCATTAATACAGCGAAAAAAATGGTTGAAAGTTATTCAACAAAAGAGAAGAAATATAAGTCTTTGCAACATACGATTAACAAAATGAATATCTATGATGAATATGCAACGGCAGAAGTCAATTCAACATTTGTCTATACAGATAAAGCGACAAAACAAGAGCATAAGCTGCATGAAACAATTGTCTATACGATCGTGATTGATGATTATGGTGATTATCAATTTACGAATATCAACATTACAAGTTCGTCAGATGATGGCCAACAAACAAACACTGAAGATGGGGTCACTGAATCTAATAATACCCCTACTGATTCAAGTGGAAATAAAAATACTACAACAGATGATAACGATGCAACTTTAAATAAGCAAAGTGTTGATAAAACTAAGGATACGAAGAATTCAAATCAAAACAGTACCAATGATTTAAAAAATATACCAGTCAACAAGTAATGATTCTGATTAATAGAAAAGAAGCTTATTTAAAGTTTTAGCTTCAACTTCATCAGTGAAAAAATAAGGCATAGAATGCTGATATTGAACAGCATTCTGTGCCTTTTATAATTATTTTTAAGGTATTGGATTCAAACTTTAGAAGAACTTTGAGGGACGTTGATAGGCATCCCACACTGACTTAAATTTGACCTGTCCTGAATAAACAAACATCGAACGAAGGAAAAGCATATGTATTTTGAGGAGCCGATCATCCAACATAACCACAGCGAGAGAGTTTATAATGGAGTGAAAATATAGGATTTTGATATTACGCTAATAGTTATTTGGATTTTTTTCCCTTACCGACCATGCCTGTTATAAAATAAACCGTCATGGGTTTAGTTCCTAAACTTATGATTGAAAAAGTTTTTTATAGAAAAAATCCCTACATAAAAAACTTTATTTGAAAAGTCCTTTATGTAGGGATTCCGTTGGATGTTGTTGAATAGTTGGAATTTAAATAATTTGATTAACGAACTGTACCATAGCTGTGTACGTAGTATTTCCAGTAAGTGCTCATTGTTTGGTATTGGACATGACTACCAGCAGCATGTACTAACATACCTTTACCAGCATAAATAGCAACGTGCGTAATAGCACCGCCACCAACATTGAAGAATACTAAATCACCTGGTTGAGGATTATTTGTATATTTTACAGCAGCTCGTTGTGCGCGACTCGTGCGTGGTAAAGAAATGCCGTTTTTAGCATAAACATAACGAGTAAAACCACTGCAATCAAAACCTGAAGGAGTAGTGCCACCATAAACATAAGGAACGCCAAGATATTTCTTACCAGTACTTACGATATTGCTTAGTCCAGCTTCTGCTGATGCTTTTTTAACACCAGAGCCCTTTTTTAGATAGGCAGCTGACATCCAGCCTTTTTTACCTTTAACAGTTACTTTAAACCAAGTTTTGCCTTTAGCAACTGTCTTGTAGCTTGCTTTTACAGTTGTGTTCTTCTTGATGTATGCTAGAGCCTTTGAACTTGTAGTAGCATCTGCACGTAATGTCAATGAACTAGCTGTAACATGATATTTTCCGCTAATTTTTGTTACTTTAGGGTTTGAAACTTTTTGGATTACATTAGTAGTTTTCGCTGTAGTAGATGTTGATTGGTTGTTTTCTGCTGCGTTAACATGACCAAAGCTGATTGTTAATGCTAATGCGCCTGAAGCGATCGCTGTAAATACTGCTCTCTTATTCATCAAATTCCTCCAACTGATTTCAACAATGTTTATGTATATAAAACAATTGTCTATAATTTTTAATAATCACAGATATAACTTTATAAAAAATATTGGAGAAAGACAACGCAATTTCATTTACAGTTATATTACAGTTGTGTAACAAGGTATAGAGATTTCGATTTTATCCTGCATTGATTGACAAATCTCTCACGACAGGACTTCAGCCAAAGCAAGAGAATAGACATTTTTAGTTGCACTTGTTTTTTACAAGAATTTACACGTGATTTATGCTTGTATATCAAAAATAGTATGCTAGGCTACTTCTAGCATACTATTCCCCTTTAAAACAAATTTTTTAGGTAATATGAAATTAGTCTAGATTATTTTGGGAATTTCTCGAAATTAGTATTTTAAATCATAGAATCGTTTGTAACTATCAAGGTGGCTTTTCCAGTAAGAATCATTAACAGAAGAAACTTGTACATAATCGCCACCAGCATGAATAAATTGACCGTTCCCAATATAGATACCTAAATGGGAAATTCCTTGTTTGTACGTATTTTTAAAGAATACTAAATCGCCAGCTTTAGGTGATGAAACATAGTATGATCTTGCTTCGTAACCAGCAGCGCTTGTTCTTACAATATTGCTATATCCTGCTTGCTTATATACATAGTAGATAAAACCACTGCAGTCAAAGCCACTTGCAGAAGATCCTCCCCATACATAAGGTATACCTTGCAAAGAAAGTGCTAGATTCATAGCTGTTTTCACTACTTTGGAAGATGGTTGTTGAACAACAGTAGGATTGGAAACAGTGGTTGTATTTTCTTTTTGTTGTTGGCTAGTTGTACCTGTATTTTTGACCGCTAATACTTGTCCTACCCGAATAAGACTGGAAGTTAAGCCATTCCATGATTTTAACTGAGTAACCGTAATCCCAAATTTGTTTGCAATAGTTGAAAGTGTGTCACCAGCAACAACGGTGTATTTGGAAGTGGATTTAGAAGTTACCGATGTTTTTTTCTTGGAACTACTTGAAGTCGTACTTGAAGTACTGCTTCCAGGAATTTTTAATAGTTGCCCAACATAGATGGTATTATTTTTTAGATTATTCTTTTTTTGAATGGCGTCAACTGTCACTTTATATTTAGTCGCGATCTTTCCTAAATAATCACCAGATTTTACTTTGTAGGTGGTTGTTTTTCCATTGCTTGTTGTGCTAGTAGTAGTTGTCTTTTTGGTAGTTGTTGTACTAGCAACTTTGACTGTAGACGTACCAGGTATTTTCAATGTCTGTCCAACGTAAATTTTGTCATTTGTAAGACTATTTGCTTTCATAAGTGATGATAACGAAATATTGTGTTCAGCTGCAATCTTCGCTAAATAATCACCAGACTTCACCTTATAGGTGGATGTTTTTTTCGTCGCCGTTTTTGTATTTTTGTTGGCTGAGGCAGTGCTTACCTTTGAAACTGTTGTATTTTTAGTTTTAATTTTTTGCCCAACATAGATCATATCCGAAGTAAGATGATTCAATTTCTTAAGCTGAGATACTGTCGTTTTATATTTTTGAGCAATGACATATAAAGAATCTCCACTTTTGACCTTATATGTACTGGTACTTGCTTGTGCATCTTGTCCATTCACTACTAATGCAGTAGCTCCGAATGCTAGAACAGAATATACAGCTTTTTTCACAAAAATCACTCCCTTTTGTTAGATGAAAGCGTACAAATATTGTTAGTTTCATTGTAGTTAAAAATGAAAACGAAAACAATCCAGATAGAAAAAAAGGGAAATTTGATAGATCAATGAAAATATATTTTTGAATATAGAATCGAAAAAGTGTGAAAAAAGGACTACAGATGAATGCTGGTGTTGAATTTGATAAGGATTTGTATCAATAGAGTAGTTGGGTGTATAAAATAAGGAGATTTAAGATACTTATTCTACAACTAGATTAGTAACAATCCGCAGACTCTGATTTTGAGATGAATCGACAACAAAGAACCGCTAACAAGGGAATTAGCGGTTCTTTGCAAGAGCTGAGGAGGTTAATGGTTTCTTGTGTATAGATATTTTATTTCAATATAGAAATAAGCAATGAATAATGGAATAGTGTTTTACATTGAGGCGAATATATGTAAATCACTACAGTTCAAGCATGCCCTAAATTAATAAATTCCAAACGTAAACGTTCTTTATTTTACAGATAATTGTGATTTTTCAGCTCGTTTATGATATAAATATTTACCTTTATAGGGTGTAGTAGTAGAATGTAGTCTAATAATTAAAAACATTCAAAAGAATAGTTCAAGATAAAGATGGAGGAAATGGAATGTCTGTCCAAAATATTATGCGTAATTTAATTGTAGAAACACCTTCACAGCCCGGTAATTTAGCAAAGGTTGCAAAAGCAATTGGGGATCAAGGTGGTAATATAGGTGATATTAAAACGCTAAAAATTGGTACATTATCTACCGTTCGGGATATTTCATGTACATGTGAGGATTTAGCACAGTTAGATGAAATTGTGAAAGCGATTAATAAGCTCAAATATATTTCAGTTCGTGCAGTTTCGGATGATGTGATGAAAGCGCATGAAGGCGGAAAAATACACATGACGAGTAAAATCGATGTCCGTTCAGTTGGCGATTTACGTCGAATTTATACACCAGGCGTTGCAAGTGTTTGTCAAGAAATTCATCGTTCACCCGAAAAAGCACATTATTTCACAAGTATTGGAAATACAGTGGCGATTGTGACAGATGGTACGGCCATTCTTGGGTTAGGTAATATTGGTTCAGTAGCAGGTATGCCAGTAATGGAAGGAAAAGCGGTATTGTTTGATCAGTTTGCTGGAATTAGTGGAGTACCCATTTTATTGAATACAAGCGATCCAGACGAAGTAGTTGAAACGATTGGACATATTGCACAAGGGTTTGGCGGTATTTTATTAGAAGATATTGGTTCACCACATTGTTTTGAAATAGAAGAGCGCTTGAAAAAAGATTTGACAATTCCAGTCATGCATGATGACCAACATGGAACAGCGGTTGTCACATTGGCTGCAGCACTGTCAGCATGTCGTTATACGGGGATTAATTTAAAACAAGCAGTAGTTGGTCAAATTGGGCTTGGTGCAGCTGGATTAGCCATTTCTCGAATGTTATTAGAATATGGTGTCAAAGAAGTATGCGGTAGTGATCTACAAGAAAGTTCACTCGTTAGACTTAGAAGTTTTGGTGGAACGGTGATGAACTCCATTGAGGAATTAATGGAACACTGCGATATTATTATTGCTACAACAGGTGTGAGCGGTTTGATCAAACCAGAATTGGTACGCAAGGGTCAAATTATTTTGGCACTGTCAAATCCATTCCCGGAAATAACGCCGGAAGATGCACTTGAAGCAGGAGCAGCATATGCGGCTGATGGTCGACTTGTCAATAATGTCTTGGGCTTCCCAGGAATTTTCCGCGGAGCATTGAATGCAAGCGCAAAAAGTATTACATATCCAATGCTACTAGCTGCTGCTAAAGCTATCGTAGATGCTACACATAATGGCGATCTAGTGCCGCATCCATTAGATCCAAATGTTCACGCGGCCGTTGCAAAAGCTGTAGAACGTGTCGCTCTAAAAGAAGTGAACGAAAAAGTGACTATATGATAAGAAAAAACTTTTTGGAGAAAAAGAAACCACTCAAGAACTACTTCTAAAGAGATGTATTCACTAAAGCTGTGTTCCTTCAAAAGGACATACAGCCAAAAAACATATAACTCAAAAGCACGAATGGTTTGATAATCATATACAACCTCGAAAGTTAAACTAAAAATCTGACTTTGTGGATGTGGTACGATTATCAATCAACATTCGTGCTTTTTACCGCGCAGTTTTTTTACAAAAACCTATGGGATAATCTAGCAATCTTTCTTTTTAGCCTATATATAAGCAGGCAGTAAGTCTTCCATTTCAAAATGCAACTTCATTTTTGAAATCAATCACTTAACCTATTTGTTTTGTTGTTAGATTCTCAACTTTGAACACGCGTCCATAGTCATCTTTGTAGACGATATGTTCGCTATTAAATTTGGTTGGGGAGTCTAAACCAGCTGCTGCTGCTACCCTGAACAAACCTTTCCGCATAGTAATGATGTAGTTGGTCACACGGTATTTTTTTTCTTCAACGATTAAACCATTTTGTAATTTGGGATTCGTTGTTGCAACACCCGCAGGACATTCATTCGTGTGACAACGTTGTGCCATAATACATCCAACTGAAATCATAAATCCGCGTGCAATATTGATTAGATCTGCGCCTAAGCCAAGGATAACCGCTGCACGGTCCGCAGTAATAATTTTACCAGAAGCGATAATCTTAACACGATCACGTACACCATGTTTAACAAGGGCATCATGTAAAAGAACAAGACTAGAATGAATAGGTAAACCAACGCTGTCAGCTAAATCTTGAAATGTTGCACCCGTACCGCCTTCACCACCATCGATTGTGATAAAATCTGGACCTTTACCAGATTCCTTCATATATGATGCAAGCGCTTCTGCATCATCAGGGCTACCTATTACGATTTTAATGCCGACAGGAAGACCGCCAGTTTCTCGAATCTGATCGATAAAATCAAATAGTGATGGTAGATCATTAAATTGATGGAAACGGTTTGGACTATTAATCGTTTTATAAGGTTCAACGTTACGAATTTTGGCGATTTCTTCCGTCACTTTTTCTGCTTCAACATGACCACCACGAGTTTTGGCACCTTGTGCAAGTTTTAATTCAAATGCTTTTACTTGAGGAATTGCTGCTTTTTCTTTTAATAATTCAAAACTGAATTCACCATCTTTTGTACGATAGCCAAATAAACCAGAGCCAATTTGAGCGATGATGTCAGCACCGCCAGCTAAATGATAATCAGAAAGTCCACCCTCACCAGTGTTCATCCATGAACCTTTTGCCATACTAATTCCTTTGGATAAAGCGGAAATAGCATTTTTTCCAAGTGCACCATAACTCATAGCAGATTGGCCGACTAAACTGCGGACAACAAATGGTTCACGACAATTTGGTCCAATCACAATAGCATCTTCTTCTGGAAGCAGCCAAGGTTGCACCGTTATTTTTTCTGTATGTTCTTTACGTTGAAATAATCCATCAGAATCGATAACATATTTTTGCGTTTCCACAGTTTGACTTTGGTCTACACGCATTTCATCTACTTGTTTAGTGAACATCGCATTGCGAATGTAGAATCCTGCTTCTTCAAAATTGCGTTTTGACCCATATCCAATGACATTTCCTAAGTATTTCCCAGGTAATACGACATGTAAAAAGTCTTCACGACTAAATGGTTTACCATCATGATCATCATCAAACAAATATTGTCGAAGTTCAGGTCCTATTTTTTCTGTAATATAACGTATTCTACCGAGAATTGGAAAATTTCGTAGAATTGCATGTTGTTTTTGCCGACGATCTATTATATATAAAACTAATAATAAGATTGCAGGAATAATGATAAAAATAGTTATTAGAATTAATAATATAGTTGAAAACATTTTATGATCTCCTAACCTCTAAAATCTATTTATAATTGTGTCTAACCTGTGAATTTATCTCAATAGCGTATTAAATATATCACATTTCGAGATAGATTCAAGCGTTTAAATTAAAAAGTTGAAGCATGATGAGAAAAATATTGCAAATACTTTCTTTAAGTAGAATATTTATCCCATATTAACAGGCAATGGACTCCATTTCAAGACTTAGGTAACAAGCAAAAATAATCCGAGGAACAGCTACTTGAAAAAGCCAAATTGATGCAACTCAACACAGTGAAGAAGAAGTTCATTTCCTAACCAACAGGTATAATTTATTGATCTTGATTCAGAAAATGTTTGATGCGACGAAAGCGTAGTGGCAGGAGCAAACCTTTTTTGTACCGAAAGCGTAAGCGACAGGTACAGAAGCTTCCCCCTATAAGAAAGCCAATGAAAAAGTCTAGTCATCTTCAAAAACATGGTGAAAATTAACTTTTCAAGGTCATAAAATGAAAGAAAAAATGGATTTTTATCAACAAAAATGGTGATTCTATGGTTTTTCAGCGACCTTCCTATGAGTAGTTGTTTTTCCTCATCCAGCGAAGTATACAAATATCTAGAGGAATAGAGGATCAAAGTCTTATGCCCTCGTATTTATGCCGCAACAGCTTCATGACCAACATCGTATTGCCCTAAGTCTTCGATGGATATCACGGATTTGGAAGAAGAGTTTTTCGAGCAGACCGAAGAAAAATCCGAACACTGGTTAGCTGGAGGTGTAATTGATATATATTTATATGCTAAAAGTTTATTTAGTTTCAAAGGATAGCTGTTAGCTGACAGGCAAAAATAGAAAATATATGGAGAAGGAGGTGGCGCATAAGGAAGATTCAATAATTGAAAAAAATTTTGGTTTTGGATAGATTAAGCAGCATTTAATGATAGTTCGTGATTTTTATATAGAAAAGTGGCTGTAGGCAAACTCTTTTATGAGCTTGTTTACAGCCTATTCATCTAAAAAAACATATTAGTTGGTTGTTACAGAATGGCTATCACTTTTTCTAAACAATGAAATCACGTAGCCGATAACTATGCCTACAATAGCAGGGATTAACCAGCCAATCCCTGCAGAGTAAAGGGGAATATTATTTAGAAAGTCTTCGTAACTTGTAAATGTAATTTTTGCCTGTTTAAGACCATCATAGACACTAACAAAGCTTGTGAAAATCAGTGCAGAAATGTAAACAGCACGTGCATCATTGAACCATTTTGAAACAAGTGTTAAGCACATTAATACGATTGCAAGTGGATAAATGGCAAGTAGTACGGGTAAAGAGATGGCAATCAATTGTTCTAGACCAATATTTGCGACAAAAGTTGAAAAAACTGTGAAGATCCATACCCAACCTTTATAAGAAATAGAAGGGAAGATTTTATGGAAGAACTCAGATGATGCAGTCATTAGTCCGATTGATGTCGTTAAACATGCCAGTAAAATAACAGCCGTCAATAAGATGTTTCCAAATTGTCCATAAAGTACATTTGCAGATTTTGTAATAATGTCTGCTCCGTTGTCAAATCCACCGATTGTTTTGAAACTTGATGAACCGATGTAGCCAAGTGACAGATAAACAAGTGCTAATCCAGCCGCTGCAATGAATGCCGCGAAGATAGTTGTTTTAACAACTGTTGGTTTATGTGTAATGTTTTTACCCTTTAAGGCTTCAACGATTACAATACCAAAGATCAAGGCGGCAAGGAAATCCATCGTCAAATAGCCTTGTATAAAACCTTCACCAAATGGATTTTTTACATATCCATTGATAGCCTTCCCAGAACCCTCCATTGGTGAAACAATTGCTTTCACAGCTAGTGCTGTAATGACGATTAAAAGCGCGGGAGTAAGTATTTTACCGACACGGTCAATCAGTTTGCTTGGATTCAGCGCGAAAAATATGGTGATCAAGAAGAAAACAATAGAGAAGATTAATAATGGTAAAAACGATGCTGCGGTTCCTTCTGATAAATAAGGTTTGATGCCTAATTCATAAGATACTGTACCTGTTCGAGGCAATGCAAAAAATGGTCCAATTGCAAGATACACAATGGCTGTAAAGATTACACCAAATAGAGGGCTAATGCGGCCCGCCATATCTTGTAGCTCACCACCTGATTTTGCCACTGTAATAACTCCTAATAATGGGAGACCAACACCAGTTATTAAGAATCCAATTATGGCTAAGACGAAATGATCACCGGACTGTTGACCAAGTAACGGTGGGAAAATAATGTTACCAGCACCTAGAAACAATGCAAATAACATAAAGCCGACTGAAATTTTTTCCCACAGAGAAAGATGTTGATTCTGCATAAAAAAGACTCCTTTTTAAAATATACTGCATGTAATATTTAGAAATAAATTTAAACCGGTCATACTAATTGTAAAAAGGTAATTAAATATTCGTTGTTATCTGAAAATTATAATTACAATAGTTATGAAAGACACTTGAATAGATTAACATGAATATGTCAATAATGAAACCTTAAATTTTATATAAAAAGAGAAAATTCAAGTTATTAGTATAAAATATCAAAAATTATAGAAGATTTAGAATGACCTATACCTTATTGCAAAGACATTGTGGCCTATTTTTGTTTGCAATGGCAAGTTCATTGTTATTATTCCTTAGAATGAACCAACAAATACAGCGAGTACGACAAAAGCTGTATTTAAAGAATATTTAGAGCACAAGATCTTCTTGCTGTCACAAATAACGAAATTGAAAAAATGTAAATGGGAATGAATCATATGTAGCATCAATTGAAGAATTTGATATAATTTATCAGCTGATTCGATAATTGTAGTGCGAAAATCAGTTGATGACACTTATTTTGAATAGATAAAATTGCATAATGAATATGGCTGAAAAATCATATGCGAATCGTTTAAATTAAATATTGAGATCGCTATACATAAAATAGAAAGTTTGATTTGTCCTTCTTCCTTATTAGCAAGCGTAAAATCATACGAATATGTAAAAGTAAAAAACATAATATGAAGCATGATTTCGAAAATAATGGAATATTTCAAGTATTTAATGGGTTAAAATAGTGGAAAGAATCGTATAGTATGAAAATAGTATTGTGTAAAGAAATTACTTGAAACAGAGTGTTATTTTCCTCAAATCATGCTATAATACTTCTTGTATTCAATAATGATTAGCATTTGAATGCGCTTTTAAGGTGCATTTATTAATATACGTAGAGTTTTATAAGGAGGATGGGTAATATATGAATTACCTAGCATTAGTTGTGGCCTTTGTTGCTTCAATTCTTTTGACTCCGATTGTTAAACGACTCGCATACCGAATCGGTGCTGTTGATAAACCAAATTATCGTAAAGTGCATAATCATGTTATGCCAAGACTTGGCGGACTGGCTATTTTCATAGCTTTTTTAATGGGAATAGTGATTGCACAACCGATGGATGACTCAATGATTGCCATTCTAATTGGAAGCTTTGTTATTGTTGTAACAGGTATTCTTGATGATATGTTTGAAATTACTCCGAAGGCAAAGCTTATTGGGCAAACAATTGCTGCGGCAATCGTTATTTTCTTTGGTGGTGTTCAAATTGATTTTATCAATTTACCATTTGGCGGTAAATTATTTTTTGGATATTTGAGTATCCCATTAACTTTAATTTGGATTGTTGGCATTACGAATGCGATTAACTTAATAGATGGATTAGATGGCCTTGCTGCAGGTGTTTCCACGATTGCGCTGATTACACTTGCTACAATGGCATTCATAATGTCGAATGTATTTGTACTTGTCATGGCACTAATCCTTGCCGCAAGCACATGTGGTTTCTTATTTTATAATTTCCACCCAGCTAAGATTTTTATGGGGGATACCGGAGCTCTGTTTCTTGGGTTTATGATTTCTGTTCTGGCTTTGCTTGGATTTAAAAACGTAGCATTTGTTTCATTAGTTATTCCAATTGTGATGTTAGGTGTGCCTATTTCAGATACTTTCTTTGCTATTGTGCGTCGTTTGTTAAACAAACAACCACCATTTAGCCCAGATAAATCTCACTTACATCATCGTTTGATGAGTATCGGTTTTACACATCGTCAAACAGTCTTACTCATTTATGGAATTGCTACAATGTTTGGTTTAGCGGCAATTATCTTCTCAATGGCAAAACTTTGGGGAGCAATTCTTTTAATTGCTGTGATTCTAATTGCAATTGAACTGTTTGTCGAAGCGATTGGACTAGCTGGACAAAATTATCGTCCATTGTTGAATCTTGTTCGTAAAAAATAAAGTTTTATAAAATATTAGGGTGAGCTAAAAGGTCTAGAGAAGTGGTTGATCTTTTAGTTCACTCTTTTTTTATCCAAGTATTAAATAAGCTATAAGAGAGACTCCTAACCGTAGGAGCTTATAGGGCTTGGCTTATAAGGTAATCTGAAGAATACTCTTCAGGGGTTTGTAGAAAATCCTCAAACTTTAAATTATAAAATGAATGGGCTGAAGTCCAACGATTGAAGAATATACTGGGTGTGCAAGGCAAAATTGTGGATAAGGTTGTGGAATTGTTGATAATTTCAGAATATTTCTAAAATTTATCAACATAAATTGTGGATAATATCCTAAATGGCTGTAACAACTGTGGATATACTATTTTACAAAATAAACTTTCACAAGTGATTATTTGCAAGCTAGCATATCTATTGGTGAAAAAGACATTTAGTTATTGTAATGCCTTTCTATCCCTCATTAGCAGGTAATAGTAAGCCTATTTAAGGAAAATAAATAATTGCCTATAAAAGTCGTTTGATTCATCAAAAAACAGTGGAGGTTAAGTCCTCCACTGTTTAAAAAGCTTCACTTTATTATTGGTTAGTATTTGATGAATTATTCGAATCGTAATTTGAGCTAAAACCACTTCCAGAATTAGAACCGCTATAATCTGAATTAGATTGATAATCAGATCCATACCCGCTGTTACTATTTGTGTTTGTCGAATTTGTATCCGTTCCGCTGGTATCATCAGAAGAATTGTTTTGAGAGTTGTTCAGTTCATCTTCAGATAGCTCTAAATGATTTTGTAATGTTTGTTTTATTTCTAAAAGATTGTTGGGATCTAATTTGTAATAGTAAATACCCGTTGACATATCATCAGAACCTTTTAATGAAAGAGAGTCAACTTGTGGCATTCCATTTTTTATATAGGCGGCAAGTGACTTCATTTCATTAAACGTCATGTTTGTTTTCATATTATTACCGACTGCTTCTAATATATCGTCATATTTTGTCAATGATGATACAGACGAAGCCTTTTTAAGAATCGCCTCTAAAATCATTTGTTGGCGTTCGCCACGTTTAATATCATTATCTTGATGTCGTGTTCGAGCCAGCGCTAAAGCTTCTCGACCATTAACAACTTGCTTGCCAGGTTTTAAATTCACCGTACGTTTATCATTTTCATCCAATTCATGTAATTCATATGGAACATCCACTTCAATACCACCAAGAGCATCCACGATATCGATGAAAGCATCGAAATTTACGCGGAAGTAATAATCTACGGGAACATTTAATAAATTTTCTACAGTATCAATGGTTGCCTGTGTCCCACCATATGCGTGGGCATGAGTGATTTTGTCTTCATGTCCAACATAAGGGATGTAGACATATGAATCACGTGGAATACTTAGTAATTTCACGGATTTATCTTTATTATTTAATGTAGCTAACATTAAAGCATCTGAGCGGGAATGATCTGAACCTTGTTCACGTGCTTTACTATCATCAATACCGACAAATAGTATGGAGATATTGTCTTTTAAAGGCTCCACCTTTTCTTGCCGCAATTCAGATTTTTCACGCGTATTATTTTTATCAAATGCTTTATTGGCAGCTTTTTCACTTTGCTTGAAAAGGTAAAAAGCATAAGAACCAGCTGTGATGATCATTAAAGCAATAAGTATTAAGAAGGTTTTTAAAACGACGTGTTTTTTCTTCTTTTTTACTGATTTTTTGGCCTTTTTCTCCTTTTTCGCCTGCACTCTAGAATTTGTCATATATATTCTCCTCTAATATAGGAATACTAAAATTACATATTGTATTTGACGCTGATTTTAAATAGAAAGTTTCCGCTTTTTCGTATAACGGATTTAATTATACTATGGAGAATTCAATCAGTAAAATTAATTTTTAGTTACTTTTTTCAAACTCTAAAAATAATATGTCATCACGTGTAATAGTAGCTTGTCCATTTGTCATTTCTACCAGCCATTCAGTAAACGAGGATTCTTCCTCTTTCGGTACAAAAACAAAAAATTCTACTCGATCTGCATAATTTATATTTTTTATTGAATAGGGAGAATTTCGAATTTCGTTTTCAAGCTTTCCTAGCCAAACATAGTCGACCACAATTTTCATAAGATGATGCAGGCGTCGTTCAACAATACCACTAGCATCAATTCCCGCAGTAGTTGCTTTCCCGTAAGCTCGGACCAATCCACCTGCGCCTAATTTAATGCCTCCAAAGTAGCGAGTAATAACAACTACAGTATCTTTTAAATGTTGTTTCTTTAATACTTCTAATATCGGGACGCCAGCAGTGCCACTTGGCTCACCATCATCACTGGCTTTTTGAATTTGATCCTGTTCGCCAATCAAATAGGCTGAGCAATTATGAGTAGCTGAACGATGTGCCTTTTTTATGGATTGGATAAAATCAATCGCCTGTTGCTCAGTTTCTACCCTTTTACAGTTCGCGATAAATCTAGACTTTGATATAACTATTTCGCTATTTCCATCTTTTTTTAGTGTTAAATAATTTTTTCGCATGTTACACTCCTCATACAAATGGTATTATTCGAATGAAACCTTTAACATATTTTTGACATCATAATTTAATAGTCTTAGGTCTGATAAATGATATAATAATGCCGGGGGTACAGTAGAAAAGATACAAATTTTAATGTATACTATGTATATTTTTATATGTATTATTTATTCTAAATGTAGCACAAAAAGTAAGGGTGATGTGAATGATAAATGATAAAATCGATTTGAAATCACTAGATTTGATCTTCAATCGAATGGTAAAAACGATTGATGAATCAAAAAATGACATCTTTACGATTAGTGAGCAAAGTCGCCGAACTTTTGAAGAGATGAAGCTTGAATTAGAGGAAGTTCGAACTAAAATAGAGAATTTAATATGTGAAAACGATGTATTAGAAAAGAAATCTAGACTTTCAAGACGTCGTTTAGCAGAAGTATCGAAAAATTTTAAAATATTCTCAGAAGAGGAAATTCACAAAGCCTATGATCAAGCGAATCAAATACAAATTCGTTACTCCGTCCTCCAAGCCGAAGAAAAGCAACTTAGAGAAAAAAGGGATGATTTAGAAAGACGAATGCGCAGCTTACTTGACACCATAGAAAGGGCTGACCACCTGGTAAACCAAGTGAATGTTGTTCTAAATTATTTGACTTTCGATCTAAAGCATATTGGACCAGCACTGGAAAATGCTAAAATGAGAGAAGAATACACGATTAAAATCATTGAAGCAACAGAAGAAGAAAGAAAGCGAATTTCAAGGGAAATACATGATGGTCCTGCACAAATGCTTGCAAACGTTTTACTAAGGACTGATTTAATTAGTCGCACCTATCAAGAAAGAGGTATTGAACAAGCACTTCAGGAAATATTAGAATTAAAGGAAATGGTTCGCGATGCTCTGCACGAAGTACGACGCATTATCTATGATTTGCGTCCTATGGCTTTAGATGACTTAGGAATTGTACCAACTTTGAAAAAATATTTGAATTCTGTGGAAGGCTATAACAAAGGAACTACTGTGCATTTTAATTCAATAGGTGAACCAATACGCATAGGTACAAATTATGAGGTAGCTGTTTTTAGGTTAGTCCAGGAATGTGTTAATAATGCTATAAAACATGGCAAAGCGCATACTGTATCAGTAAATTTTGAGTGGCGTAAAGAACACGTCAATATTACTATTAAGGACAATGGTATCGGGTTCGATACAAATATTGTAAAAAAGAATTCGTTTGGTTTAATTGGTATGCGAGAAAGAGTCGAATTATTAAATGGCGAAATGAATCTAACATCAGCTGAAAATAAAGGTACGCGTATTATGTTTAAAATCCCAATTGATCCAGACAAAGAATTGAAAAAAACGAACCGAATTTAGGAGGATATTTTCATGACGAAAATTATTATTGTAGATGACCACCAATTATTCCGCGAAGGAGTAAAACGTATTTTAGATTTTGAGGATACTTTTGATGTAGTTGCAGAGGGTGATGACGGTTTAGATGTCATGCGTCTTTATGAAGAATACCAACCAGATGTTATATTGATGGATATCAATATGCCACAAAAAAACGGTGTAGAAGCTACTGCTGAACTACTCGAAAAATACCCAGATGCAAAAGTCATCATCCTTTCAATCCATGATGATGAATCTTATGTTTCACATGCATTAAAATCTGGTGCATTGGGTTACATGCTGAAAGAAATGGATGCAGATGAAATCATAGAAGCCATTAAAATCGTAGCTGCTGGTGGTTCATACTTACATCCAAAAGTAACGCGTAATTTAGTGGCTGAATATCGTCGCCTAAGCGAACGTGAAAACAAAGGCTCATTCCATCAAACAGAGATTCGTCGTCCATTCCATCTATTGACAAAACGTGAATGTGAAGTTTTACAACTTTTAACGGATGGACAAAGTAACCGAGCAATTGGCGAAACGTTATTTATTTCTGAGAAAACGGTTAAAAACCATGTATCAAGTATTCTACAAAAAATGAATGTAAACGATCGCACACAAGCAGTCGTAACAGCCATAAAAAATGGATGGGTAGAAGTGCGATAATTATCAATATTTCGGATCTGGCTAGAGTGATGGTGTAACAACCGTTGCCCTAGCCTTTTTCATTTTCCCTCGTATGGATAGACAACAAGCTCCCGCTTCAAAACACCAGTAAAACAAAGCATAAGTACGACTAGTGACAGCCTGATTGGTTCAACTAGCACGGGATGAAGCAACCCTTCCACCATGGTAAAGTTTCACTGTATTTATAAGATTTTCTTTGAATGGAAGTTTTGCTTTGTACTTCAAAAAAACACTCTGATGACATAGAAATATATTTTGGATTATACTAATTGAGTGTATTTGAAACTTTATACGTGATATACATATTCGAAACTTATTTATATCTAGTACGTCTTAATCATGGACGAAATTGTAGATATGACGAATCAGGTGTGTTGATAAGGAAAAGTAGGACGAAAATCGGGTGTAATCCTGAAAAACTCTCTATTTTTCAAGCTACCTTATGGGTAGAATTGGATAATCAGCATATCTGATGATGAATTATAAAAAAATATGGGTATCCTAAACTTCAAAGAGAAAGTAGGAGGGAAATCAATGAATTTCAAAAAAATAGCACTGTTCGGGATCTGTGCCTTAATGCTTGTGCTTGCAGCCTGTGGCAATAATAATGATGGTGCTAAAGATAATAATTCTGGCTCTACAAAAGATAGCGATTATGCATCACAAGATAATTCGATCAATCATGGCGTGTCAGATACCAAACAAAACACTGAAGCTACCAAAACGACAGAAAAAGAAGATTCGACAGCAGATAAAAGTGAAGACCAGACAACATCTGATTCATCTAGCGACGACGAAGAAAAGGTCGGTTTCGAATTAGACTCTGATGGTAAAGTAAGTGAGGCCGAATCAGTACCAGCCGATGAGAAGAAGGCCATCCTTGCAGATTTTGACGAATATATAGATGCATTCAATGCTAAAGATATCAATCGTTACGCCAAAACATTAGCAGAAAATCCAAAGGGCTTTAACTATGATGAAGAAATCGATTATACGAAACAAGCATTTAAAGACTACGATGTAAAACGAACTGCTAAAAATGTAACAATAAAAAAATACAAAGAAAATTATGCAGAAGTTTTTGCGAATATTAAAACAGTAGTAAAACAAGGTGACCAATCATTCACACAACCCTTAAATCAAGTAACCGTGCTAATCAAGGAAGATGGCAAATGGGGGATCTCAGCTGTCTATGTAATGGGAACAAAAGAATAATCCACGATTTGATAAAAATGTAAGGAACCACATCCTTACATTTTTTTATGGTGGAAAAATTACTCATTGAAGATGGTCAGCTATGAGGGACTCTCAAATCGTAGAAAATTGTATTTTTTTAGAGAGAACGTTCTCCTGGATTTTCGAAAAAGGGGTTAATCCATGGAAAATAGGTATCAATCTATAGGAGACGAGTGACCATCCACGGAAAGTCGGGAGCCATCCACGGAAGTCCGGAGCCATCCACGGAAAGCGGGGATCTATCCACGGAAGTCGGGAGCCAATCCACGGAAAGTCGGGAGCCATCCACGGAATATCGTCTCCAATCCACGGAAAAACGAATTGTATCCACGAACCGGAAAACTTAAGTCCTCCGAAATAGTATTAGGATCAGCCAACTCTGTCTCATCTACAAAATGAAGTAAATAGGGTCATTCCCCATAATAAAGTACTCTCAAATCATAGAAGATTGTCTGATTCCTATAGAATGTCCTCTTGAATTTCCTTAAAATGAGTTGATCCACGGGAAATATGCTCCAATCCATGGGAAATGCCATGCCATCCATGGAAAACGGATGTCAATCCACGGAATATCGTCTCCAATCCTCGGAAAAATGAATTGTATCCACGGACGAAATAATTTAAGTCCTAAAACAAGCATACAACTCCTCAATCCTCCAAATATAATTCACAAATAAAAAATTCTTCATCGAAAGTAGCACATGTATAGATTCTCTCCATTTCAATATTGTTATTTGACTTATTGTTAGAAATCGGTAAAACTAAATGCTAGAAATCTTTTTCATTGAACATTCAAAGAGATATACTATAAAATGAAGAACTAGGTAGGAGAGTGAATGAATAATGACAACAGCCGTTGTAACAGATAGTACAGCCTACTTGTCCAAAGCTGAAGAACAACAATACAATATTCACGTAGTACCGCTTAGTGTTATTTTTGACAAAGAGACATATGCGGAGGGCGTCGATATAGACGTTGCTACTTTTTATGATAAAGTTCGAGAAGCGAAGGAGCTTCCAAAGACTTCTCAACCACCAATTGGCGAGTTTGTTTCTTTATTTGAAAAATTAGCAAAAGACTATGATGAAATCGTGACGATTCACTTATCTAGTGGTATTAGTGGTACATATCAAGGAGCGGTTCAAGCGGGGGAAATCGTCGAAGATGTCGATGTTTATGGCTTTGACAGTGAAATCGCCTGTGCTGTTCAAGGTTTTTACGTTATTGAAGCTGCTAAAATGGCACAACAAGGTGCTTCCGCAAAAGAAATTATTACCAAGCTTGATGAGATGAAACAAGAAATGCGTGCATATTTCATGGTAGATGATTTGTCTCATTTGCAGCGCGGTGGCCGACTTTCTGCAGCATCTGCATTAATCGGTGGTTTATTGCAGGTCAAGCCTATTTTGCATTTTCAAAACAAAGTGATTGTCCCATTTGAAAAAATCCGTACTCGTAAACGTGCGTTAAAGCGTGTTGAGGAATTATTAGGTGAGGATGTTGCAGTGCATCCGAATATTGAAGCAACAGTGATTCATGCCAATTGTGAAGCGGAAGGACAAGAATGGCTCGAAACATTGCAAGCAAAATATCCATCTGTACATTTCAAACTAAGCTATTTTGGTCCAGTTATCGGTACACATTTAGGAGAAGGATCACTTGGGTTAGGTTGGTATAAAAAATAATAGTAAAATATGAATCTCACTAAGATTTCTTAGTGAGATTTTTGCATAATTAAAAGTCAAGAAATTACCTATTATTTAGCAGTAAGAAAGAATTTTTTAAATATAGAAGGGATAGATTATTGAATTTACATACAGTTAGAAAATAGGAGATCATTAAAAAATGGTGAAATGGCCATTTTTAATGATAATAATTTGCTTTTTTAAATAAATATAATTAATACTAAAAAATCAAATTTTTATTAAAATGAACTTTTTCAACCGCTCTAGAAATTATCTATCTTAGTCTTCAAACTACAATTTCGTAGAACATTAAGTGTATCTAAATCATATTAAGGTGAGACTTCACACAATGCCTGATCGTATGTGATAAATTTCCTCCATCTTTATAATCCATAATAAAATCAAGAGAATTACCTAAAAAATCTCTTGCATTGCACTTCATGATTTTGTAATATAAACCCAATCCAACCCCAGAATTGGAGGAAAAACTTGCATTTTAAACTTAACAAGTCACAACCACTAAAAAATTTGTACGTCCCACACCATTTGATAAACGACCAGCTTCGCGACTTCTTAATGGGACGTTTATGGCTTTACGAGCATTTACCTTTCTTAAAGGAAACTATCCACCAACATATCAAGATGGGCTATATTCAAACAATACCAGGTATACGTATGATCCCCACCACTCACAAATTATTCTCAAATAAGAAATACATTTGCAATCGCTGCCACAACGAAAATCCAGAGTTCTTTGCCCATTTCAATTGTGCGAAGTGTCAACAGATCTGCGTATATTGTCGACACTGCATCAAGATGGGAAGAGTAAGCAACTGTTCTAGTTTGGTCAAATGGATCGGACCACAGCGAAAAAATTTATCATCGTACCATCCAAAATTAAACCGTTCACATTTATTCCGATGGAAAGGTGTTTTTACACCACAGCAGCAAAAGGCCTCAGAGGAACTGATCGATAGCGTCAAGAAGAATCTAGTGCATCTATTGCATGCGGTTTGCGGATCTGGAAAAACGGAGATTCTGTTTCCGGTTGTAGCAGAATGTCTGATGCAGCATAAGCGAGTTTGTGTTGCTACGCCACGAACAGATGTTGTATTAGAATTAGCACCACGTTTTCAAAAAGTATTTCCAAACATTTTTATACAAGCATTATACGGAGGAGCAACAGTAGAAAAACGTTATTCTCCCCTGATTATTGCAACGACGCATCAATTGTATCGATTTGAAGAAGTCTTTGATGTTGTGATAGTCGATGAGGCGGATGCCTTCCCGTATACATTCGATGAAACTTTACAGCAAGCAGTTGAGAAAGCGAAGAAGCCAGATGCCCCCATTCTATATGTCACGGCGACACCATCTGATGAATTAAAGGAAAAGGTGGAAAAGTTGAAAGGAGGATATTCGTTTATTCCGAGGCGATACCATGGTCATCCGCTTCTAGTACCACGCTATGTTTCACTTTTCAACTATCAAAAACAAATAACAAAGGGCAAGATACCCAAAAAACTACGAGATTGGACAAGTTTAAGACTGACAAATGAAGAACCATTTCTCCTTTTCTTCCCAACAATCGAACTTATGGAGAAAGCCGTGCCATTATTTCAAAAATTACACCCAGCTATTGAAGCTGTCCATGCAGATGATCCTAATCGCAAGGAAAAGGTAGCTGCACTTCGAGAGAAAAAAGTACCTGGGTTACTAACGACAACCATCTTAGAAAGAGGGGTCACTATTCCAAAAGTACAAGTGGCAATCGTTGGCGCAGAAAGTGGTATTTTCACCGCAAGCGCACTCATTCAAATTGGTGGACGAGTAGGGCGTTCTGCCGACTGTCCAACTGGTGATCTGGTGTTTTTTCATCATGGCATTACCTTTGAAATGGATGAGGCACGAAAGGAGATCATGATGCTCAACGATATGGAGGTGCTTATGTAATGCGAGAGAAATTGCCACAGATGACCATCACTCGTTGCTACCTATGTGCCACGCCGTTACCAAATAAACTCACTTGGTGTAAACTACTTACTCAAACAAAGGCTCCCGTTGTTTGCGAAAAATGCCTCCGGAAATTTGAGCCAGTCACATGTCAACAGCAAAAATACAAGGATGTTACGGCAATATATCATTATAATGAGCCGATGAAAGATTTCTTGCATCAATATAAATTTATGAGGGATGTCGTATTGTCAAAAGTGTTTCGCGAACAAATTTCCCAGCATCTTAAAGATGAAAAAGCAACCATCGTTCCAATACCAATGCATCCTGAAAAATTAAAAGAAAGGACCTTTGCACATATCGATGAATTATTGAATGCTGCGAATATTCCCTTTACGCATTTATTGGAGAAAAAGCTCCCCACCACCCAATCAAGTAAATCGAAAAGAGAAAGGGAACAATCAGACCAGCTCTTCAGGCTAAAACAGCATGTCACCATTGAAAAGATACATTATGTTTTAGTAGATGATATTATCACAACGGGTACCACCATTAGACATGCGAAGTCACTATTATTAGAAGCAGGAGCAGAAAAGGTCACGGCCTTTACCCTTATTCAAGGTTGAAGCTTTACAAAGTTTAATCAAATACAAAAGACAGTCGCCAGTCTCGATTCCGTACCAGCAAGTAAATCATTGGACAGTCAATTTATCTTCGAAACATGATAAAAATCAACTTTTTCAGCTTATAAAATGAAAGAAAAGATCGTTTTGGCTCAATGAAAATAACGATTCTATCGTTTTTCAGCAGACTTATTCAAGGTCGAAAAAGATCCCATTTTTGAAGTATCTATATTTTGGAAAATCGATCATAAGCCTGAATAATTCACAACTTTTTGACAAAAATCGTAATTTCATAAAGAACATCAATTCTTAATAAGTACCCAAAGTCCTATTAATTTGTTATGATATAGCTAGAAAATCAATTTCCTATAAATAGATTATGGAAAATTACGTGGTAATGTCGACAATATGAATAAACGAAGATAAGGATATAATAGGAGGAACCAATATGGGGGAATTACGGAATTGTCCAAGATGCGGTGATTTCTTTAATTACACCGGCATCAGAGAGGTTTGCCCGAAGTGTGCAGCTGAAGAAGAAAAAATGTATGAAAAGGTGTATCGTTTTTTACGAAAAAGAGAAAACCGAGCAGCTACAGTAGATCGAATTGTCGAAGCAACAGGAGTAGAAAAAGAACTTTTATATAAATGGGTTAAAAAAAATAGATTACAACCAGCTCTATTTCCAAATCTAGGTTATCCATGTGATAATTGTGGTCGTTTAACAACAAAGGGAAAATTATGTGATAAATGTGCAAATGAGCTCAAATCGGATTTAAAAAAATTTGAAGCAGGTCAGGAATTCCGAAAAAATGTTGAAGAAAATTCCAAAGCGACTTATTTGGCAGAACGGCGAGATCGATAAAACCTTTTAAGAGCTTATCTATCATGAGTAACGTTTGCGCTTAATTTGATAAAGTGTCATCAGCTAAAAAAATCACGAACTAATGAAAACAATTGTTTTTGTTAGTTCTTTTTTTATTGGTGGATCGGCGTAAATCTCACCGCAAAGAATGGCATTTCATAAGGAAAAATAATCCTTCTTATAAAACTAAATCGTTCCATGGAAGAATAGGGTTCTATCCAGGGAGAAGAGTTCCAATCCATGGAAGAAGGGAGTCTATCCATGGAAGGAGAGCCCCAATCTACGGAAGTAGGTTCCATCCACGGAAGGAGAGATTCTATCCACGGAAGCAGGTTCCATCCACGGAAGGAGAGATTCCATCCACGGAAGCAGAGCCCCAATCCACGGAAGGAGAGATTCTATCCATGGAAGCAGAGGTCCAATCCACGGAAGAAGAAATTCCATCACGAAACAAGATTCTATTTATCCACGCAACCCACCTTTCGTCCATTTCACAAACAGATCCCCTTATAATAAACAAGTCATAAATCATCCATATCAAAATAGGGACAACGAGCAGATAATAGAAAAACAGCCAGTAGTAAAAAGTCTGATTGGTTCAGCTAACCATCAATGGGAGATGAAGAAAACCCTCATTGATGGAAGCTTCACTTTATCAAATTTTAAAAGGAAAATGGAACTATGGAGCCACTTGAATAATAGGAAGTCTTTCTCTATTCGGTTAATTTACTTAACATTACATAAACTTATCCGAAATAACATATAGAAAACGCTATAGATGAGGGGGCGTAAGAGATGAAAATATATAATTATGGTGTAAATAAGGTAAATCCTTATCAAAACCAATCATTAAAAACAGAACAAGTGAAAAAAAGTACTTTCAATGTAACAGATCAATTAGAGATTTCTTCAGCAGCTAAAGATTTACAAGGCATTAAGAGTTATGCTGATGAAAGAGCTGAGCGAGTTCAACAACTAAAAGAACAGATAGAATCTGGCAATTATCAGGTAGATGCCAAAAAACTTGCGTCGGATATGTTGAAATATTATCGTAAGTAGAAAAGGAGTTTGAGAAATGTCCATTGATCGACTATTAACCATTATGGATAAACTTGAGAAAATGCATAAGAGTCTACTCAAACTTTCTTATCATAAGACCGAACTGATCAAAGTTGGAGACATGAAAGGAATCGATCAAATGCTCAAGGATGAGCAAGCGCATGTAGCCGCGATTACACAGCTCGAGCAACAACGCCAGAAAGTGGTAACGGAATACTTAGGAGCTAAGGGGATTGCTCCATCTGGCCAAACGACAGTTGCCGATGTTATGGAAGTAGCTGATTCGCCGGAAGAAAAAGCCCAACTGGATGAAGTAAGAAAAAGACTATTATTAACGATTAAGACCCTAAAAAAGCAAAATGACTTGAATCAGAAATTAGTTTTCCAATCTTTACAATTTGTAAATATGACATTAGATTTATTACGTCCACAACCAGAACAAATCAATTATTCTAAAACGGAAGTACGAGGCAATAATATGTCAAAAGTACATTTCGATTCACAGGCATAAGCAGGATATTAATTGAAAATGAATTGATTTTTGTACAAATACTTGAAAATAAAACCGTATGAAACAAGGTTTATAAATTTGCCTTCATACGGTTATTTTAAATAAGATTTTATTCTAGTCTCATCTAAATAAAATAGGAAGTTACGAATATTGTAGATTCATCTAAAAAAAACATTATTTTAACCGATTAAAGACATATATAAAACGAGTGAATGAAATACAACTACTTTTTGTAGCTAAATTAGGAGGTAAAATATGTTCTCCACATTTATGGGTTTAGAAACAAGTAAGCGTGGCCTTACCACACAGCAATCAGCACTTTATACAGTAGGACATAATATTGCGAACGCAAATACGGACGGTTATTCGCGTCAACGCGTGAATATGGAAGCAACAAGGGGCTTTCCAGGTGTTGGCATGTACACTCCACAAGTACCCGGCTTTTTAGGAACAGGTGTTCAAGCTGGTTCCGTTACGCGTATCCGCGATAAATTTATCGATAACCAGTATCGTCAGGAGTCAACAAAATTAGGCTACTGGTCATCCAAATCAGATGCTATTTCTCAAATGGAAGACATATTGGCAGAACCGTCTGAGTATGGTTTAAACGCAGCATTCGACAAATTTTATGCGGCATTACAAGATTTAAGCACAACACCCAAAAGTGCAGCTACTCGTGCGGTAGTTGCTCAACGCGGTGAACACTTAGCGGATTCGTTTAATTACATCAGTAAGCAACTAACGCAAATCCAAACAAATTTAAAAAATGAAATTAGTGTAGAATCAAATGATGTCAATTCCATCCTGAAACAAATTGCAGCGCTCAATCAGCAAATCGGTAATGTAGAGCCAAATGGTTATTTACCGAATGATTTGTATGACGCTCGTGATACACTAGTCGACCAGCTATCTGAATACTTTAATGTGACGGTTAGTTATACCCCATCTGGTGGTAACGCGTTAGATATTGCAGAAGGGAAAATGAATGTTTCGATTAAATTAGACGATGGTTCGTTGGTAAAAGTCGTAGATCAAAACCAAGCGGCTACACTTACTGCGAATGGGTATAAGCCAGATGGTGCAGGTGGTTACACACTAGGAGCTTTTGATAGCTCAGATACGTATACACCATTCACAAACTTTACCATTGATTTGGGCGGCGCCACAACTTCTATCAATTATGATCAATTCGATGATGTTGGCTCTGGGAAAATGGCTTCTTTGATTGATTCATATGGATATGCGGTAAAAAATAATGATGTAGCATCATCCAATGCTGTAACGACAGATGGCTCAGGTGCATGGCTCACAACTATTACAGTAGCTGCCGACAAAAATTTATCCGATGGCCTGTATCCAGATAAAATGGAAGAGTTGAATTTGTTAGCAAGGGAGTTTGCGAAAAAGTTCAATGAAATCCATAATGCAGGTTATACATTGGAGAAGGAAGGGCCTCCTGTAGTACCTTCTGAAGTTGGAGAAAATTTCTTTGTGGATGGTAATGATAGTCCAAATGATGCAACAATCACGGCCGCCAACATTAAAGTGAGTGCTGATATTCTAAAAGATTATAACAAAATTGCAGCTTCCACAGTTGCGGGTGAAGAAGGAAATGGTAAAAATGCCATTGAGCTTTCTAATCTAAAAACGACAACGATCGCAGGCTTAGATAATGCATCTGCCCAAACCTATTACGAAGGGTTTATTGGTAACTTAGGCGTTCAAGGTCAAGAAGCAGCAACGATGGCGTACAATGCAGGAACGCAGCAATTAACCGTTGCTAACAATCGCGCATCCATGAGCTCTGTATCACTAGATGAAGAAATGACCAATATGATTACGTTCCAACAAGCGTACAATGCATCTGCACGTATGATTACAGTTGTAGACGAAACATTAGATAAAATCATCAACGGCATGGGCCGCGTAGGATTATAGGAGGTATAGTCAATGCGTGTCACACAATCAATGCTTTCAAACAATATGCTTCGTAATTTAAATAATAGCAATAGTAAACTAGGAAAATATCAGGAGCAATTGTCATCAGGCTCCAAAATAACTCGTCCGTCAGATGATCCTGTTGCCACCGTTAAAGGGATAGGCTATCGAACAGAATTAGCTAAAAATTCCCAATATACACGTAATATGACGACAGTTAATAGCTGGTTAGATTCCTCTGATGATGCGCTAGGACAAGTGGGGAGTGGATTGCAACGGGTACAGGAGCTTGTTACACAAGCAGCAAATGATACCAATACGGATGAAGAGCGAGAAAAGATTAAAATTGAAATCGATCAAATTCGCCAACAATTGCGAGATGTGGCCAATACACAGGTAGGGGATTCTTATATTTTCAGTGGAACTAAAACACTCAGTCCACTATTTACAAGTTCAACAGCCAATAGTTCAAAAGACGATAAGGATGTTCCACTAAATGGGAATTCAGAGAATGTAACGATAGAAGTTTATGACGGTGTCACGCTAGATGTTAACGTAGATGGTGCAACGCTGTTCAGAAAAATCGATAATTTAATGGCAGACGTACAAACTGCCTTGAATGATGACGATGCGCTCAATGCAGGTACAACATCTGGTACTGTCATTGGTAATCTTCTTGGAGATATTCAAGATGGTCAAGAAGATGCGTTGCAAGCACGTTCAGTAATTGGTGCCAAACAAAATCGTGCCGATATGATGACAGACCGTATAAGTATTCAAAAAATTAGTACAACCAAACAAATGTCTGATAACGAAGATGTCGATTATGAAGAAACGATTACCAATCTAATCACCGAAGAATCCATTCATCGTGCGGCTTTATCAGTAGGTGGACGAATTATTCAACCAACATTAGTAGATTTTCTTTAATCATTCATAATTTTGGGAGGACTCTCACAAGTATTTTGAGAGTCCTTTTCTAAAGGATGTGATAATAATGAAATTAGATCATATTCAAATTCATACAACTGATGCGAAACTAGCCCTAAATATAAGTGACCCTGTTCAGCATATTGAACAGCCGCGTGCCAAACAGCATATCGAGCAACCCGCCGCAACGCTTGAAATTCATTCAACACCAGCGAAGCTACTAATTGATTCTTCTCAAGCCTATCGTGATTTGGGACTCTACACACCAAAGGAAGCGGTCGAGGTCAATGCCCAAAAGGGAAAACAAAAAGCAATGGAAGGCGTCGCGCGTCGTGCAAGTGAAGGCGATCAAATGATGAATATATCCAAAAATTCTGGTGACGCTATCAGGAACATCGCAGCAAGTAAAGCGATCCCAGCACCACCCCAAATGGCAATCACATGGAAACCATCTGTTGGTGCTGTAAAAATCCATTATCAAGCAGGTAGTCTTGATATCAACATACAACGGCATCAACCAAAGATTGATGTTCAAATTGGAAAAGTGGTCCATGACTACACACCTGGGGATGTCACTGGTACGCTAATACAAAGGCCATCCGTCGAAACAACAGTAATCAAAGGGGAAAATTAAGGTGTATGCTAATCTAGCGTACACTTCTTTTTTGTCATAAAGTGAACCTTTATCAGTGGATTTTTCTTTATCCACCACTGATGATTAGTTCAACTAATTGGACACATGCGACAGCTGATCGCTCATCTAACTTCATTACTTTCGTTGAATTTTAAGGTGGACGTATGATTGCCTGTCACTGTGGGATAGATAACAGCCAACACTTACTTCTTAAAAAGTCTATGTTAAAATAGTAGAAAAGAATTAGAAAATACAGTTGAAACGAGGGAGAAATACATTGAAAATAGATACAAAATTCTTAGGACAAGTAGAAGTCGAAAAGGAACAGCTTATAACTTTTGAAGAAGGCATCCCAGGCTTTCCAGACGAAAAACAATTTGTACTGATTCCATTTGGAGAAAATACACCATTCATCATTTTACAATCAACAAACACTGTTCAAACCGGCTTTGTACTTGCTTTTCCATACTTGTTTAAAGCGGACTACGCATTCGACTTGTCCGATGAAGATGTAGAAGCACTTAGCATTGAAAAGCAGGAAGATATTATTACATACGCCATTGTCACATTGAAAGACACGTTACCAAACTCAACGATCAATCTGTTAGCACCTATTGTTATCAACACCAAAAAACAACAAGGTAAACAAATCATTTTAAAAGATAATCATCAAGAATTACTACATTTTCCACTCCAATCAGTGACAGAGGGGGCAAAATGATGCTAGTCCTCACACGCAAAACAGGTGAATCTATCATGATTGGTGATACTATTGAAGTGAAAATTATTGCAGTCGAAGGCGATCAAGTCAAACTCGGCATCGATGCCCCTCGCTCTGTTAAAGTCCATCGCTCCGAAGTCTATAAAGCTATCCAAGAAGAAAACAAAGCGGCGCTGAATGCTTCGATTGATTTGTTGAAGGGATGGGAAGGAAAAAAGGATATTAATAAAGAAAATTAGTCATGAATATCAATTATTTTCTTTAATCCATTAACAATAAGAGAAAATAAAATATGAAATTTCTCAAAAAATAATAAAAAAATTTAAAAATTAACTAAACAATCTAAAATGCTTCACGATATATATTGTGTAGGGCGAAAGCCAAACAACTCCACAGGGACGTGGAAATAAAAACATTTCAAGGAGGAATCTCATTATGAGAATTCAACACAATATTTCAGCTTTAAATGCACACCGTAATTTAGGAATCAACAATGATGCCGCTTCTAAAAACTTAGAAAAATTATCTTCAGGTTACAAAATCAACCGTGCTGGTGATGATGCTGCTGGTCTTGCTATCTCTGAAAAAATGCGCGGACAAATCTCTGGTTTGAACATGGCATCTAAAAACTCACAAGATGGTATTTCTTTAATCCAAACAGCTGAAGGTGCATTGAACGAAACACATTCAATTCTTCAACGTATGCGTGAATTAGCAGTACAATCTCGTAACGATACAAACGATGAAGCTACAAATGACCGTAGTAATTTGAATGATGAAATTTCACAACTACAACAAGAAATTACACGTATTGCTGAACAAACAGAATTCAACAATAAAAAATTAATTGATGGTTCTCAATCTGATACTGGTTTAACATTCCAAATTGGTGCCAATAAAGGTCAAACATTGAACTTGAAAATTGCTGATATGAGTGCAACAGCATTGGGTGTACAATCTGGTACAGTTAGCGTTTCAACTGGTGGTAATGCATCAAATGCTATCAAATTAATTGATTCAGCTATTAACAAAGTATCTAAAACTCGTTCTGGTCTAGGGGCTGTTCAAAACCGCTTAGAACATACCATCAATAACTTAGGTGTTGCTTCTGAAAACTTAACAGCTGCTGAATCTCGTGTTCGTGATACAGATATGGCAAAAGAAATGATGGCATTTACAAAAAATAATATCTTAACACAAGCTGCACAATCTATGTTGGCACAAGCGAACCAACAACCTCAAGGTGTTCTACAATTATTACAATAAGATAATAATTGATTGTAAAGTCTATATCATTTTAATAAGCAGGAGAAGAGATTTATCATCTCTTTTCTTGCTTTTTTAATGCTACAAATATGGTTGATGAACTTATATTTTTGAAAAATAAACCGATATATACTGTAACAAAGAAAGGAATGTTTTCTATTGCTTGATATTCAAACCGATGTAGCTAAAAATGGAGAAGAAATCATAAAAGTGAATGGAATCTGTTTACACAGTCCCTATAATCCTACGGAAGAAGCGAAATATTTTGTTAAAAAACACTATCGCCCAGCAGATATTCAATTACTAATAGGATATGGAAAAGGATATATATACAGAGAATTATCGAAGCAGAAAAACGAAGACGAAGAAATTTTAGTTTTAGAACCGCTGTTAAAAAATATTCCAGATGTAGTTTATGTAGATAGTGAAAATCAGAAAGAAATAGAAATGGCATTAAGATCAGCTATACATGTAACGGATTCTGTCAATGTTATTGTTGCACCTAATTATGAAAAAATTGTTACACCCAAAATCAAAGATATTCTTTTGTGGGTGAAGGAACATTTATATTCCAATATTATCATTCAGAATACGCTTAATTCTCATGCTGAAGAATGGTATATGAATTTTTTAAATAATAGTTTTTATGCTGCTATGAAAGATAGTCCTATATCTGCCCTGTATCATCAACATAATATTCCAATTGTTATTGCTTCAGGTGGACCTTCTTTAACAAAGCAACTAGCTTCACTGAAAAAATACCGTAATCAAATAATTTTGCTATGTTCTGGTACAACCATTAATTCTTTATTAAAAGAAAATATTGTTCCAGATTATTTATTTTCGGTAGACGGTTCAAAAATTTATTATGAACATTTTAAGAATATTTCAGCAAATTTAAGTCATACGAAATTAGTATACTCAATGGAACATTATTATAAAATCGGTCCTTTATTAAATTCTTCTGAAGCATATTTTTTCGTTTCTGAGGTTTTTCAAAAATTATCTCATCCATTCTCTTTGTTTTCATCCAAAGACCTTTGTACTTTAGCAGGTGGAGGCTCTGTTGCTAACTATGCTTATGCCCTAGCATTAAAAATGACGACTGGAAATATTGCGTTTATAGGACAAGATTTAGCATATACTAATTTTCAGACGCATGCTGAAAATAATTTAAACAGAAAAAAATTGAGCGATGAAGAAGTAAAGAAGAGAGGCCTATTTTATACAGAAGGTTATAATGAAGATGAAAAAGTTTTAACCGATCATCCATTTTATCAAATGAAAAAATCCTTTGAAATCTTATGCAGGAGATTTGATGGGCAAAACCGCACTTTTAATTGTACAGAGGGAGGCATTCTGATTGAAGAATTTATGAATATACCGTTTCAGCAATTTTTAGAACGTAATTGTAAAAAGCATTGTGATGATCGAACAATATCAAGGACTGCTATTGAGGCAAGTGTTGATAGAAAAAAAATCGTACAAGGCTTTGCAACAATTCTTTCGCTATTAGATGAATTGGAAAAAATCTTAAAACAATGTGTTGAGAAAATTGTTCATCATTCATTGTTAGATCATGCAATTGTAGATTTTCTAGGTGAACAGGATTCCAAGATACAAAAATTAATGGACCAAACGGGCATTGGTGTTGTTTTTCAAAAAATTGATGCAGTCGTTTTGCAAAAGTTTAGACCAAAATTAGAAGAAACTGATCAAGAAATATACAATCGCGTATATGACCAAAATTATTATTTGTATAATGAAATGTATAAAAAAACAATTGAAGTATGGGGAAAAGTAAAAAAAATGTATGACCATTATCAAAAGGAAAGATAGGTAATGAAATATGAATGAAGAATTATATGAATCTTATCAAAAATATGTTTTACAATTAGTTAATAATTTACCAAAATTCATAACTGAATTAAAAGAAGAAAATGAAGAACTTTTTACAAAAGATTTTGAAGATTTAGTTGAAGGAATTTCATGGATTAGTAAATATTTAATAGCATCTCATAACCAAAAACAAGTAGAAGTGCTAAATGAAATATTAAAAAAGATTAATATAGCACTAAGTGAAAAAAATTATTACCTACTAGGTGATATTGTAGAATATGAATTACTATTGTTTTTGAAAGAAGAGCTAAATAAAAATTAATTAAAGGTGAATAATATGAAAAAAATCCTAGTAACTGGTGCAGATGGTTTTATCGGCTCTCATTTAACAGAAGAATTAGTACGTCAAGGGTATGATGTGCGTGCTTTTGTCTATTATAATTCTTTTAATTCATGGGGATGGTTGGATCATTCTCCTAAAGAGATTAAAGATTCATTAGATATTTTTTCAGGGGATATTCGGGATCCTTTTGGTGTGAAGGAGGCAATGAAAGGCTGTACGCATGTCTTAAACTTAGCCGCATTGATTGCTATTCCATATTCGTATCATTCCCCTGCAACTTATATAGAAACGAATATTAATGGGGCACTGAATATTGTGCAAGCAGCTCGGGAATTAGGCGTAGAAAAAGTAGTTCAGACTTCAACAAGTGAAGTATATGGAACAGCTCTTTATGTGCCAATAGATGAAGAACACCCTTTACAAGGACAATCGCCTTATTCAGCTTCTAAAATTGGTGCTGATCAAATTGCGATGTCTTACTATCGTTCATTCGATACGCCTGTTTCTTTGATTCGTCCATTTAATACATACGGTCCACGTCAATCAGCGCGTGCAGTCATTCCAACTATTATTAGTCAATTAGCGAATGGTAAAGAAACGATTCAGCTAGGTGCTGTTAGTCCAACACGTGATTTTAATTTTATCAAAGATACTGTATCTGGCTTTATTTCAGTGATGAATTCAGAAAAGGCCATTGGTGAAGTCATTAATATTGGTTCTAACTACGAAGTTTCCATTGGTGAAACGGCTAAACTAATTGCCGATATTATGAATGTAAATCTAAAAATTGAAACAGATGAACAACGTTTGCGCCCTGAAAAAAGTGAAGTCAACCGCCTATGGGCTGAAAATAAAAAAGCAAAAGAATTGGTCGGCTGGCAACCGCAATATGGTGGTAAAGAAGGTTTCCGCAAAGGTTTAAAAGAAACCATGGATTGGTTTACCAATCCACAAAATTTAGCTCAATATAAGGCAGATGTTTATAATATATGATCAACAATACTCAATGGAATGGATTTATCAAAGAGATTAAAGCACATTATCAAAAGGATTTTGTGCCACTTCATGAACCGACATTTGGTGATAAGGAATTAGAGTATGTAACAGATTGCGTGAAAACAGGCTGGGTGTCTTCTGTAGGAGCATATGTAACACGTTTTGAAGAAGACTTGGCAAAAAGGGTAGGTGTCAAACGTGCAGTGGCAGTTGTCAATGGTACTGCAGCACTACATATTGCTTTAAAAGTGGCAGGCGTGAAACCAAATGATGAAGTATTAATGCCAGCTTTGACGTTTATTGCAACAGCGAATGCTGTTTCCTATACAGGAGCTATTCCACATTTTATTGATGTATCTGAAAAATCTTTAGGTGTTGACCCACAAAAATTAGATGCCTATTTAGAAAAAATAGCCGTTCGTCAACATGATGAACTACTCAATAAAGAAACTGGGAGAGTTATTCGTGCTGTTGTTCCAATGCATACATTTGGGCATCCAGTTGAGTTAGATGAATTAATGTCAGTATGCGATAAATACGGTCTTATTTTAATAGAAGATGCAGCTGAATCATTGGGTTCTTATTATAAAGGGAAACATACAGGTAGTTTTGGTAAAGTCAATGCTATGAGCTTTAATGGCAATAAAATTGCAACCACTGGTGGTGGGGGCGCTATTTTAACAAACGATGAGCAGTTAGCAGATTATGCAAAACATTTAACGACGACTGCAAAAGTACCCCATCGATGGGAATATGTTCATGATGAAATTGGCTATAATTATCGTATGCCAAATATTAATGCCGCATTAGGTTGTGGGCAATTAGAAAAAGTACCTCAATTTATAAAGATGAAAAGAGAGTTGACAAATTATTATCAACACCTTATCAAAAATATAGATGGGGTTCAGCTATTTACCGAACCTGCATATGCAAGTAGTAACTATTGGTTACAAACTTTATTATTAGACAAAACCATTGAGCGTGATGAGGTGCTTGCTTATTTAAATGACAATGGTGTGATGAGCCGCCCAATTTGGCAGCCAATGCATTATTTACAAATGTATAAAGATTGTCCTAGAAGTGATCTATCAGTTATTGAAGATTTGAATAAGATAGTTGTGAATATACCAAGTACACCTATAGAGCGAGGAGTATAGATGAAAAAAAGAAAAATTTCCATTGTAACAGCTACTCGTGCAGAATATGGTCTATTGATGAATTTAATGAAAAAAATTCAAAAAGAACCCTCATTTGAATTGCAAATCATTGCGACAGGAGCGCATTTATCACCAGAGTTTGGTTTAACTTATCAACAAATTGAAAAAGATGGATTTATGATTAACGAAAAAGTGGAGATGCTATTATCTTCGGACACGCCTACAGCTGTGGTTAAATCAATGGGGTTAGCTGCTATTGGTTTTGCTACGGCTTTTCAACGTTTATCTCCCGAGTTAGTAATACTTTTAGGTGATCGATATGAAATGTTAGCAGCTGCACAAACCGCTTTAATCATGAAAATTCCAATTGCACATCTTCATGGCGGGGAAAATACATTTGGAGCTTATGATGATGCTATCCGGCACTCTATAACGAAAATGGCAACATGGCATTTTGCCAGCACCGAAGGGCATCGCAAAAGAATTATTCAATTAGGTGAAAATCCAAAGCGAGTATTTAATGTGGGTGCCATGGGAATTGAAAATATTTTAAATTTAAAACTGATGACTAAAAGAGAATTGTACGAAAACTTACATTTAGATGTACAAAAGCCATTATTTTTGATCACACAGCATTCTGAGACGAATGGACAGATTTCGACAATTGATGAATTATTAAAATGTTTGTCGCAGTATGATGTTAATTTAGTATTTACAAAAGCTAATGCAGACAATGGTGGGCGAGAGATCAATGATAAAATTAAAAAATTTACCGAACGGAATGATAACGCATATTTTTTTGATTCGTTGGGACAATTACGATATTTAAGTGCAGCTAAATATGCACAGGTAGTTATTGGAAATTCATCGAGTGGTTTGATAGAAGTCCCCTATTTACAAACTCCTACAGTGAATATTGGAACAAGGCAAAGTGGAAGAGAATGTCCTCATTCTGTTTTTACAACAGGAATTCAACAAAATGAAATAAATAAAGGAATTCAAAAAGCTTTAAATTTTAATGGATCTTACGAACGGATTTTTGGCAAAGGACATGCTTCAACAAAGGTTATAGAAATTTTAAAATCTTTGAGTACATTTAAAATTCAAAAGGAGTTTTATGACTTATGACACATACTTATATTATCGCTGAGGCGGGAGTCAATCATAATGGCTCTTTTTCTTTAGCTAAACAATTAATAGATGTTGCAAAAGAAGCTGGAGCAGATGCTGTTAAATTTCAAACTTTTAAAGCAGAAAATTTAGTAACGAAAGATGCAAAGCAAGCTAATTATCAAGTGGATAATATAGGAAAAGCATCTTCTCAATATCAAATGCTCAAAAACTTAGAATTGTTGTTTGATGAATTTGTCGAGTTAAAGAAATACTGTAATGCTCAACATATTGAATTTTTATCGACTCCATTTGATGTGGAAAGTGTTGATTTTTTAGTTGATCGTTTAAATCTTGAAAAAATAAAAATTCCTTCAGGGGAATTAACGAATATACCATTTTTACATTATATTGCGACAAAGAAAAGGAAAATGATTGTTTCTACTGGTATGGCATCTATGGAGGAAATTCATGAAGCATTGGCTTTTATTGCTTTTGGCTTAGCTTTTCCAGAAGAAAAGAATATTCAATATCAAAATGTTATGGACTATTATAGAAGAGAAGAAACAAAAACATTATTAAGAAAATATGTAGTGGTTTTACATTGCACGACAGAATATCCAGCACCTTTTGATTCTATTAATTTAAATGCTATGCATACTATTTCAAAAGAAACAAACTTAGATATAGGTTTTTCAGATCATTCTAAAGGAATTATTATCCCTGTTGCTGCTGTCGCACAAGGTGCCACCATTATTGAAAAACATTTTACAATAGATCGAAATTTACTTGGACCAGATCATAAAGCTTCATTAGAACCAGATGAATTGAAAGATATGGTGGCTGCCATTCGACAAGTAGAGCTTGCATTAGGTAGCGGAGAAAAGGAACCAATGAAGGTTGAAATAAAAAACCAAGCAGTGGCACGTAAAAGCTTAGTCGCTTTAAAACCGATTCAGCAGGGAGAGCAATTCACAAAGGAAAATCTAGGGGTGAAACGTCCAGGAATAGGGATTAGTCCCGAAAAATATTGGTCCTATTTACATAAGACTGCTAGAAAATTTTATAGTCAGGATGAATTAATTGATGAATAAACCGATAATTATTATAGGGAACGGTGGACATGCATTAGTAGTTGCCGAAATATTAATTCAAAATCAACGGAAGATTTTAGGATATACCGCACCTGAAGAAACAAAAAATAGATTTGATTTATCTTATTTAGGAACAGATGAGACTATCTTGAACTATAACTCTCAAGAAGTTGATTTAGCTATGGGAATTGGAAGTATTGAACCGAATAATATACGTGCTAGAATTTTTAAAGAGTTTAAAGAAAAAGGGTATCATTTTACATCATGCATTCATCCAAAAGCTATAATTTCGGATACAGCAACTTTAAGTGAGGGAGTTCAAGTTATGGCTGGTGCCATAATACAACCTTTCGTACAAATTCATAATAATACGATTATTAATACAGGAGCTAGTATTGACCATGAATGTTCCATTGGGGAAAATGTACATATTGCACCAGGTGCTGTTTTATCGGGAAATGTGCATATTGAATCGAATTGTCATATAGGAACTGGTGCAACTGTGATTCAGGGAATTCATATTGGGGCAAATTCAATGGTGGCAGCTGGTGCGGTTGTTGTGAATAATATAGGATACAATTGTAAAGTGATGGGTGTACCTGCTAAGGAAGTGTAAGTATGAAGAAGATCAATCAAATTACCGTAAGCGAACAAACATCAATTATTGAAACAATGAAAGTCATTGATAAAAGTGCCCTTCAATTTGTAGCTGTTGTTAATTTAAAACAACAGTTAATAGGAACAGTGACAGATGGCGATATTCGTCGAGGGATTTTAAAAGGAATTTCTTTAGAAAAATCTATTGTGGAGATTATGAATTCTAAACCCATTTTTTTAGAGGAAAATACGTCTATCGTTTATCAGTCCTTTATGAAATTGCATAAACTAAAGCAATTGCCTATTGTAAATAATCAGCATGAAATTATTGATATCATTTTTTCAGATTATCTAAATGATATAAACGTTAAACCAAATAAGGTGGTACTCATGGTAGGAGGATTAGGAACACGCCTTCGACCATTAACGGAACACATCCCAAAACCAATGTTGAAAGTAGGAAATAAACCGATTTTAGAAACAATTGTTGAAGGCTTTAAAAACTACGGGTTTGTAAATTTTGTTTTTTGTGTAAATTATAAAAAAGAAATCATTCAAGATTATTTTCAAGATGGATCAGCTTTTGGTGTACATATTGAGTATGTTGAGGAAAAAGAAAGGATGGGTACGGCAGGGGCTCTTTCTTTATTAACAGAAAAACCGAAGGATCCTTTTTTTGTAATGAATGGAGACTTATTAACACAAATTAATTTTGACCAATTATTAAATTTTCATTTAGAACATAATTCTGCTGGAACAATGTGTGTAAGAAAGTATGAGTATCAAATTCCTTTTGGTGTTATTGAAACAGATGAGCATAAATTAGTTTCGATTTTAGAAAAACCAATGAAAGAAGAATATGTTAATGCAGGAATCTACGTGTTAAATCCAGAGGTTTTAGAATTGATTCCACATAATTCTTTTTATGACATGCCAGAATTATTTAATACTATTATTGAAGCTCAAAGGATGGCAACTGTTTTCCCTATTAGAGAATATTGGATGGATATTGGAAGATTAGCAGATTATGAAAAAGCAAACAATGATTATGAGAGTGTGAATAATGATGAATAGCCCAAAAATTTTAGCGATTATACCAGCACGTGGTGGATCAAAGGGAGTTCCCCGAAAAAATATAAAACTGTTAGTTGGAAAGCCTTTAATTGCATGGACAATAGAAGAAGCTAAAAAGTCAAAATATATTTCTAAATTAATTTTATCTTCTGAAGATGATGAAATTATTAATGTTGCTAAAGAATATGATTGTGAAGTTCCTTTTAAAAGACCAATAGAATTAGCGCAAGATAATACACCTGGTATAGACACAATTTTACATGCGATTGAACAATGTCCAGGATATGATTACATTATCCTGCTTCAACCTACATCGCCATTGCGTACTTCAGAAGATATTGATGATTTTATCTCGTATTTTATTAATCAAAATGTCAATGCTTGTGTAAGTGTGTGTGAGCCTTCTAAATCTCCGTATTGGATGTACCAGTTAGGTACTTCCAACAATTTAATCCCTTTGTTGAAAGAAAATGCTTCAATATCTAGAAGACAAGATCTTCCAAAGGCTTATGCATTAAATGGTGCATTGTATATTGCGAATATTGAATGGATTAAACAAACGAAAAATTTTGTAACAGATGAAACTGTTGCCTATGTGATGCCTGTGAATAGATCCTATGATATTGATACAATAGATGATTTTCAAATTTGTGAATACTTATTAGAAAAAAGATTTTCTCATGAGTAATTTAGGCAATACAGAAATGGTGTCTATGCTTATTTTTGTATTGGTATAGCAGAAAAGATATCCACATATTTCATATAGCAATTATTTTTAATCCATGCCAGTTGGTCAAGAATACCTTCCTGACTGAGATGATATTACATTAGAACAATTGACACACCGTAATTTTGAAGAATCTAGATAATTGTTTTTAGAAAAACGTGACATATTTTATGAACAATCAAATCAAAAGCTCATAAAATTTATATCATGAAGGGTATGAGAATGTTGAGTTAAGACGGCTTTCTGCTGTGTTTAGAAGAGGTGACCTACTGGCAAAACTAGGAAAAGTGGAGTAAATAACACACGCGTTGATTTTACAAAAATTAGGGAGGTAACGTGACTTTTGTAAAATCCTGCTTTTGGACCATTTATCCCGCTTTAACAGGCAGTAAGATTCCTCCTTTAAGTTTTAGAGAAGAGCAAAAAACTGCTCATAAAAGCCCGATTGGTTCAACTAACCATTCGTGGAGGTAAAGAAATCTCACTGATGGAAGCTTTACTTTATAAAGTTCTTCGCTACAATCAACGGATTTCCCTATTTTTATGGATTAAATTGGGTAATCAACACACCTGAGTAAATAATGTATTATTTCGATTGATAGTCTAGTCATGCCAAAGGGAGTCGCCACCTCTCTAGTCGCTAGATGTTACTTAAGCTATTAACAATCTATAAGTTTAACCACTTAACTAAACCTCGTATTTTAGCTATAGTTGGCGTAACCAGCCATGCTTAATTTCCAATAAAGATAATCATTGTAATCTGTGAAAGAACAGATGATGAGTCTTTTTGCAATATATTTGCTATTTCTTTTTTATAACTAGCGTTGTGGGATAATGATTTAGTATATTTCTGTATACAGTATATGGCATCTTCTATTGTTATTCGATGGTTTGTCTTTGCAAAGCCAATAATTAAAAGTCTTAAGATGGAAAAGTCCACACAAATAGTAGTGAAGTTACCTAATAAGTCCCGATTTTCACAAGTTTTCAAGTGAGTATAAACGGCATTTACTAAAAAATTCTCTAATATAAATTCATATTTCTCGATAAACGGCATGTAGTAAGTGTCAAATGCATGATTAACTGTATTTTCAGCTATTTCATAGAAATCATCATTATTAAGATGTAATGATGATTTTACGATTTTCGTAAACTGATTATACTCTGCAGTTAAAGAAGTATTAAGTACAGATGAAACGAGTGTTATTTGATTTGTAAAATTCTTAGGCATATTTGCAAAAGCTTCACCTAAATTGGAATTATTTAAAAAATTTATATAATGCTTGATTAAATCGTCCACTTGAGTGTAAGTTTTTTTCTCTAAATTAATATACTTTTGTAAAAACATAGAGAGAATTAAAAGCCTAGTTTCTAACGAATGTTGCCGATTTTGAAGTGTATCAATCATAAAGATTCTTATTTTCCAAAATATAGTGTTTTCTTCTTCGGTTTGATGGTAAATCAATGTGGGAGAGATTAATTCAGTTCCTTCATCTTCTATAAAGTCAATGCCTTCAGGACGATTCAAAACAATTCTAGCAGCTTCAGGGCAGGATAACAGAAGCGATTTCTCAATAATGCCATTTACTTCACTAATTTCACGTGGATAAATGGTACAAGTACGGCAAAGTGATTGCTCACCTAAATCCTTTTGAATACTACAAAGTCCATCATTCGTTAACATTGTACAACAATTGTTTTCATCCAATTTAAATTGACCATAATTAAAATCATTTACAGTATTCGAGCGGTTACGTTTGATATTTTGATGTAATGTATCTTTTATATTCGGATTAGTTTCATTCTTGTATTTTTTGAATGTTTTCTTATCTATATCAATTTGCCAACCAGCGCAGCAAGTATCTTCACACTTGCCACCAATACATTTAAATTTAACAAAATATGTAGGGATTAAATGGTGTGATGATTTTCTTGTCATAGTTTTACTCCTTAGTTAATACAATATAGGTTATTATCGGCTTTTCTCATGTTTTCTTGATAAATTAATTTAAAAAAAGTATTATGAAAGAACTTAATACAATAGTGAAAGGAAATCTTTATGAAAAAAGTTATATTGCTAAGTGGTAAGTCACAATATGATGTGATGACTACCTGGTTGTTAGAAATTGAAAAATCTTTAATAAAGAATAACGTAGAATATATAAGAATGCTTGATTATAACTTGGAAAATTTCTCTCCTAAAATATTAGAGAATGTCGATCTTATAATAGGTTTAAATGGATGGTATGTGAGAGAAATAAAAAAAAATAATTATTTGAGGCGTATTCCATATTGCCTTTGGCTTGCAGATCATCCTATTGATCATGTGGATCGTATAAAATGTTTGGAGAGTAATGACATTTTAACGGTGATGGATAAAAAGGATTTTGATTTTGTCCGTTTTTTAGATATTCCTTGCGATACATATTTTATGCCGCATGCAGCGTTTGAAATTTCACCCATTATTTTTGAAAAAGAACTAGATGTATTATTTTTAGGATCATATCCAGATAAACAAAAGTATATAAATGGTATTAAAAAATTAGATATTCCTGTATTTAATAAAATTGTAGAATATATATTTCAACAATGTATAAATGATGACAAAATGTATTATTTTGATTTATTCAAAGAAATTATGCGACAATCTGATGTGAATTTACAATTAGAAGAAAATGAATATTTAATGACTTTAGCAAGATATATAGGGAGAATAATAAACGCTCATAGAAGAATAGAAACATTAAAAAATGTAGCTAATAGTGGAATAAAGCTTAATATATTCGGAAATAAATGGGAAAATTCAGAATTATTTAATCATCCGAATATTAATTTTTATCCCGCTGTAAATTACATTCAAGCACAAGACTTAATGAAAATGTCAAAAATCACTTTAAATATTCAAGGACTTTTATATGATGGATCACATGAGAGAGTGTATAGTGGTATGGCAAATGGATCAGTAACTGTTACTAATAGAACGCCTTTTTTAGAGGGACTTTTTATTGAAAACAAAGAAATCATTTTCTATGATTTTGACAAACAAAATATTGTAGAGAAAATCAAATATGTATTGAATAATGATGATATACGAGAAGAAATTTCTCAAAACGGTAGAATGGCTATAATAGGAAAACATACATATAATGAAAGAGTTCAACATTTAATAAATATTTACAATGATCGATTTAATATAAACCCGTAATTAAATGATATGTATAGTAACACACAGCACTTTCTACTATAATAGTCTATTAACATTTCAGGAGAAAGTTAGTTGATTTCAGGATGTATAAACAAATATCAGCGAGAACTTGAGAGCTTTGGCATACGGAATAGTTATTCAAAAACAGATCATAATACAAATGAAAGATGATTAGTTTCAGTTCCTAACAATTGAAAGTTTTCCATCTAGATAAATATTTTCCCACTTTCCTCTCGTTGTTTCTTAACAGTAGTTAAAAAGACAACAATGATTCCGATAATATTAGTGAGATATAGATATAGGTGTAAGAGGAGGAGGATTATGATGAGTATTTCTTCAATAAGCAACGCCGATTCTACAAAAAATATTGAAACTGCCAAACAACAAATATATACAAAAAATCTAGCAAAGGCAGATGCTATTTCAATCCAAGAAAAATTAGGAAATGTTTCAGAAATGACAGATGAAAATGGACAGCCGACTAAACAAGCTTATCAAACAGCCGTCAACAAATTAAATGAGTTTATGGAGTACTCACAAAAAAACTCGAAATTTGTCTTTCATGATGGTCTTGAAAAATATTATGTAGAAATCGTTGATGCAAAGACAGATAAAGTCATCAAAGAAATTCCACCAAAGGAATTACTTGATGCTTATTATGAAATGCAAAAACTAATTGGGAAAATGTTTGACAAACAAATCTAGTTAGGAGGAATTTATATGACTTCAGTTAATAGTACAAGTAGTAGTACACAGTTGGCTTATTCATATTTGCAATATAAAAATAAAATTGGTGGTCTCGTATCTGGTATGGATATTGACTCTATCATGGAAAAGTTGATGAAAGCTGAAAGTGCGCAAATGGAAAAGCTTCAGCAGCAAAAGCAAAAGTATGAATGGACACGGGATGCCTATCGTGAAGTAAATACTTCACTTTCTGCGTTTAGGGATGGACTATGGGATAACTATGGGACAAGTGATAAATGGAATACTAAGACTGCTACAACATCATTAAATGATTCAGTTACAGTGAAGGCAGGGACAGCCGCAAGTGGAAATTTAACAATTAGTCAAGTAACAGTAGCTCAGGTAGCTAGTCAAAATTATGATTCTGCATCTGTTACGAATAAAAGAATTACAGCAGATACAAATTTGAGTGATATTGGCCAATTGGGCGTTTCAAGTTTGAAAATTTTTGGGACAGATGCAACAACTGCACAGGGTGTCATCGATCAATTAAAGGCAAATGGTTATTCAGCGGGGATATCTAATGGACAATTTACAATTTCAGCTGGTAAAGATGCTGTACAATTCGATGATGACACACGTACTAGTCTTGAAAAACTAGGTTTTACATTTAATGTAGCTACACAAACATCTGGTAAGTTAACATTTGACAAAGATGGTGAAACACAAACAGCTGCAATTGATACAAAGTTGAGTGACATTGGATTGACTTCAGGTACACTTCAAATTAATGGAGGAGAAACTATTGATTTGAATAGTATTGTTTCTGAAGACCCTGATGCGACAGTAAGCGATTTATTGATGGAAGTGCAAAAACAAGGATATAAAGCTTATATTTCTGACGGAAGAATTTCGATTGAATCCGAAGATGGAAAAGCCTCTCTTTCTGTGGAATCTACTATTTCATCTGCTACATTCCAAAGTCCATTAGCCAATTCTACAGGCACATCTTTTGTTACTACCTCTGCTGATTCTACACTGCAAAATTCTAGTACGATTCAAGAAGTATTAGGTGGGGCTGCACAAGATGGTATGTTTACATTACGTGCAGTACAAGCGGATGGCTCTACAAAAGACACCACAATTACGTATAAGGGAACGGATACTATTAGTTCTCTCATGAGTAAGATCAATAGCTCAGGTGCAGGAGTTACTGCTATATTCAATAATGGACAGTTAAATATCTCAGCCAACAATACTGGAGTGAGAACAGGTAGTGATGATTTAGCAGAAGTAAGTATTTTATCTACAGTCAAAGATGAGAGTGGTAATGATGTTGAAAATACATCAGGAGCATTAGAACTTTTCTCTAAATTGACAAATCAAACTATGACTGCAGATGGAAATACTGAAAAAGAATTAACATTAGCTAATGGTGGTTCTAATGCTTCGATAACAGTTAATGGCGTTCAATACGAGCAAAATTCTAATGACTTTAATATTGCAGGTTATACGATTACAGCAACAAAAAATTTAGATGCTGCGCAAGATCCTGTTAAAGTTACGTCTTCTAATGATGTTGATAAAGCTGTTGAAAAAGTAAAGGCGTTTGTAGAAACGTATAATGGCTTAATTAAAGATTTGAATACACGTGTTACTGAAAAGAAAAATTTAGACTATGCACCATTAACTGATGCACAAAAAGCTGAAATGACAGAGGATCAAATCTCAAAATGGGAAGTTAAAGCAAAAGCAGGTCTTCTAAAAAGTGATGATAATATTGAAGCGGCTTTATACTCAATGCGATCAACATTATCTCAATATGGTAGTGAATCAGGAGATACTTTATATAAAATTGGTATTACAACATCTAAAGAATGGTCAGATAACGGTAAGCTAGAAATTGATGAAGAAAAATTACGTAAAGCTGTAGAGGCAGATCCTGATATTCTTAAGAGAATCTTTAACGGGAATTCAGCGACTGGTGAGAATGGGGTCATCGCCGATTTGCGTGATTCAGCCAAAACAGCCATTACAAATATTGAGCAAACTGCTGGGAAGGCATCATCAACATCTGATAGTTCTTATTCATTAGGAAGAACTATTTCTGATTTAGATACGAAAATTGACAACTGGAAAGACCGCCTAAAAGACATTGAAGAACGTTATTGGAATCAGTTCTCCGCAATGGAACTAGCAATCCAAAAAGCCAATAGCCAATCTTCCATCTTCTCATCAGGATCATAATAGGAACATGCGAAACTAAAGGAGTTGTTCGATTTGTCAGTACAAAATGCATATAATGCATACAAACAAAACAGTGTTACAACCGCGTCCCCGGGTGAACTGACATTAATGCTTTACAATGGCTGTATCAAATTTATCCATCAAGGAAAAAAAGCGATTATAGCCGAGGATATTGAAAACCGCAATAGGAATATTCAAAAAGCACAGGCCATTATTTCAGAATTGATGGCGACCTTGAATATGGATATACCGATTTCAAAAGAAATGTTTAATCTATACGAATACATGCATCGTCGTTTAACAGAAGCAAATATCCAAAATGATGCGGCTATTTTAGATGAAGTAGAAGGCTTGGTTACGGAATTCCGTGATACTTGGAAAGAAGTCATCAAAATCAATCGTCAAAAACAATTTGCTGGAGATCAGTTATAATGGATCAAATCCAAGAATTGTTACAAGTTTCAGCTCAACTTTACAAGCATTTAACGCAGCTTCCAGCAGATAAAGAACGAGATGCTTATATCCAAAAAATGGATGACTACTTGGACAAGCGTGGCATCATCATTGATGAGTTGAAAAAGCTCGATGCCAATCCAATCATCGGTCATCCATTTGAGAAACAATTAAGAGAGCTTGATAAAGGTATTATCGAGCGTTTAAAAAAGGCAAAAGCTGAAATTGCTCAAGATATGAAAAATCTCCAAAAATCCAAAACCTCTGAACGCCGATATGTCGATCCATATGCTAGTGTTCGAGTGATGGATGGTACTTATTTTGATGGAAGAAAATAGCGGCTATTTGCAGTAAGAGATTAGAAGGTTCTCACGAAGTACTATTTTCGTGAGAATCTTTTTTGTGTACACTTGGCATTGTTGATAATTTGGTGTTGGATGCTTATGATAAGTTAAACAGTAGGAACTTTTTAGCGAATAGTAGTAAGAGTATCCATGGTGACGTGATAGCTGAAGAAAACTGGATGTAGATCCTTGGACTAACGAATAGGAATTAGATAAAGTGAAATTCCATCAGTGATGGAAGCTTTACTTTATCATATGATTTATAAATTGTTTATGCTTTTTAGAGGTTTAAAATCAGTGAACCATACTAATTTACCATGGAATTTTTCGGAAATTTTCTGAATATTAAAAGAAGAGAATTCAACGTTGATTTAAATAGCATTTTCTAATTTTTTTTGGTCAATTATAGTTCTATGTGAACAGCTTTCTTTTGTTTCGAGCTTATTATGACAAATCTATATATGCGATTTTTTTCAATATTAAAGTTGTACTAGTAATTAATTAGAAGTATATAGGTTTATAATTGTTGAAAATATTTCAATATATACTGATCTTAAGGTAAAATTTACATAAGGTGTTGTGTGTCTATAAATTATAGTTATTTGAAAGCTTAGAAGGAGGTGCAAACATGGAGAGTTCTGAAATTTGGAATCTGATAAAGTTGGGAGAAGATGCAGAGTTAGAATGCAAATTAGCCAGTAAAGGGACAGTTCCAAAAGAAATGTGGTACACATATTCAGCATTTGCCAATACCAATGGTGGAACAATCCTTTTAGGAATCAAGGAAGAGAATGGATTATTTTATCCAGTAGATATTGATGTAGTAAAACTTCAAAAGGATTTTTGGGATAATGTTAATAATCGAAATAAAGTGAGCAATAATATATTACAAAACGTTACTCCATTAGTGATTGAGGGAAAGCATATTTTAAAGATTGTTGTTCCAAGAGCGATGCGTCAGCAAAAACCTGTTTATATTGGGCAGAATCCTTTGATTGGAACATATAGGCGGAATTTCGAAGGAGATTATCGATGTAGTGCAGAAGAAGTTCAACGTATGATTGCCGAACAATCTTCTTCATCACAAGATAGTAAAATACTGGATTCTTATGATTTGAAAGATATAAATACAGAATCTTTAAAAAGTTACCGTAAGAGGTTTGCTAATTTAAAACCTGATAGTACATGGAATGAACTTGATGATGTTGAATTTTTAGTGAGAATTGGAGGATGGGGAAGAAATCGTAAAACAAGGGAAGAAGGTTTGACAGTTGCAGGTTTACTCATGTTTGGAGAAGAGAATACTATTACAAGTTATTTTCCCCATTACTATTTAGATTATAGAGAAAAGAATACAGAAATTCCTGGACAACGTTGGTCTAATAGAATTACTTCACAGGATGGAACGTGGTCGGGAAATCTATATGATTTTTATTTTAAAGTAATTATAAAAATAACAGCTGATATTAATGTTCCTTTTCATTTGGAAGGGGATGAGTATGTCCGACAAGTTGAAACGAGAGTGCACAAAGCTTTAAGGGAAGCAGTACTTAATACAATTATTCATGCGAATTATTTTGGTGAAACCGGAATTGTGATTGAAAAAGAAAAAAGCTTTTTCCGTTTTTCAAATTCTGGTATTTTACGAATACCCATAGAAAAAGCTATTTCTGGAGGTAATAGTGATCCAAGAAATCCATTGCTCTTTAAGATGTTCTCACAAATAGGTTTAGGTGAACGATCTGGATATGGATTGGAAAGTATTCACACTACATGGAGACAACAACATTGGAAGCGACCTATTATAAAAGAAGAATTTCAGCCTGAAAGAACTACTCTTACGTTATATCTACTTCACTATTACCTATTGAAATTGTAAATGATATAAAGTGGATATTAAAAGATCGTTTTCACCTTCTTTCATTCGATGAAGTACTTGCATTAGTTACGACTTTCCAAGAAAAAAGTGTGAATAACGTTAGAATTCAGGAATTAACGAATAAATCTTCAAAAGACATCACTAAATTACTTTCTAATTTAGTGGAAGAAGGATTACTTTCTCCACAAGGTGCTGGGCGTGGCACCACTTATATTTTATCTGACGTTTTTTTAGAATTGAATAAACGTTATGGAAATAGCTGTGGTAATAAAGAAAATAACTTAGGTAATAACAAAAATAACTTAGGTAATAAAGAAAATAACTTAGGTAACAACAAAGATAACTTAGGTAATAAAGAAAATAACTTAGGTAATAACAGAGGAAATTTAGGTGAGCATTATAAAAGTCAAAAAAGTAATACTGAAAGACTAATGGAAATTGCAAGGCCAGCTAGGGAGAAGTCGCGTATAAAACCAGATATACTTAGAGTACTCATATTAACATTGTGCTCCGATCAGTTTTTAACAATAAATGAAATTGCTCATTATTTAAACAGAGATGCTGCTGGATTAAGAAAAAATCATATTAAGCGACTTGTCGAAAATCATCAATTAGAATTACGTTATCCGCATACGCCAAATCATAAGTATCAAGCTTATAAAGCCGTAAAGAATCCTATAGAAAATAGAAGGTAAAATCCCTTTTTCAACAATACAGATGTATACGCAAATATATTGTGATTTATTAAGAAGATCCTCATTTTTGTTGGAAAGGCTGTAGGAGGTCTTCTTCTTTTTAAATGGATTCCATATGAACAATCAGCATTTTTATCTATCTGCATTTTCATTATAAAATGGATTCAGCTAAAAAGAAAAATCATTTTTTTGAAAAGTCAAAGGAGCTCAATCATGCAAATCGAATCACTGTTCAAATCATGGCAAGCACAAGCTGCCAATCTTCCATCCTATATAAAACAAGAACTAGTAGCAAGCGAAAACGACCAACAGGCTATCGATGATCGTTTCTATCAATATGTTCCATTTGGTACAGGAGGCATGCGAGGGTTACTGGGTGTCGGTACCAACCGTATGAACATTTTCACGATTAGACGTGTGGCTTTTGGGTTAGCAAAGAGTATCGCGCATGATGGTGAAGATGCTAAAAATCGAGGTGTGGTGATTTCTTATGATTCTCGGCATTATTCATATGAATTTGCATTGGAAACAGCGAAAGTTCTTGGAGAACAGGGGCTGAAAACTTTTGTATTTGCTGAGCCGCGACCAACGCCGGAGTTATCCTTTGCTATTCGTCATCTTCATGCATATGCAGGTGTGATGATTACGGCCAGCCATAATCCGAAAGAATATAATGGCTTTAAAGTATATGGAAAAGATGGGGCACAGCTGACTCCTACGCATGCCGATCAAATTGTACATATAATGGAGGACATGGACGATATTTTCGCGATTAAAGCAGCATCGATTGAAGAGCTCCAGCAAAAAGGGCTTTATACAGAGATTTTAGAAGATATCGATATGGCTTTTCAGCAAAATCTGCAAACCATTTCTGAAAGAACAAATATCGATAAAGATCTTTCCATTGTCTACACTCCTCTTCACGGCGTCGGTTATGTGCCAGTTATGCAGGGGTTAACCAATGCAGGATTTACCAATGTTCATGTTGTGAAAGAGCAAACGATTCAAGATGGCGATTTTCCAACGGTGGTTTATCCAAATCCAGAAGAGCCCGAAACATTTCGATTAGCGATGGTATTGGGAAAGAAAACATCCGCGGATCTGTTATTAGCAACAGACCCTGATTCTGATCGTCTAGGTGTTGCCGTTCGGAATCATAATGGCTATCAACTGCTTACAGGCAATCAAGTAGGTGCTCTTGTAACCGATTATTTGATTAAAACAAAGAAAGAAAAGGATATGCTCCCTTGTAATGCCGTTCTCGTCAAAACGATTGTCACATCTGAATTGGGAGCTAAAATTGCAAAACATCATCGTATTCATACAATCAATACATTAACTGGTTTTAAATATATAGCGGAACAAATTGAACAATTTGAAAAAAAGAATACCTATTCCTATCTATTTGGCTATGAAGAGAGCTATGGCTATCTCGTCAAAAGTTATGTGCGTGATAAAGACGCTGTACAAATGGCTGTGCTGATCGCAGAAATGGCAGGATATTTTGCATTAGAAGGGCGAACGTTATTAGAGGCTTTAGAAGATTTGTATCAAACCTATGGCTATCATCGAGAGGCACTTGTTGCAAAAGTATATGAAGGGCAAAGCGGACAGCAACAAATCACAACGATTATGGAAAACTTACGTCAGCATCTTCCGTCGATCATTGCTGGTGTCCATGTACTTTGCGTGGAAGATTATTTAACTAGCAAAGCTATTTTTGCAGATGGACATACGGAAACGTTAACTTTGCCGACTGAAAATGTGTTGAAATTTAAATTAGAAGATGATTCTTGGATTGCCGTTCGCCCATCAGGTACAGAACCAAAGTGTAAGTATTATTTTGGCGTTGTAGGTGAAACCGCGGCCATTGCAGAAAAAAAATTAGAAGTACTTAAAAAGGCATTTGAAGCAATCCGTTAAGACGATATTTGGGAGACGTAGGATTGATAGCAATTGCAGGGGAGTTTCTCCATATTTCTGCCTAGATAAGACTTATGACATGTCATTCTTTTGAAATTAATAATGATTTTCATGTGTAAAGTACTTTTATCCTATTAAATACTTCTGTATAATAGAAAATAAATTTGAGTGTTGTTAAAGAAGTAGTTTTTACCTATTTAGGTTCGCCAGTAAATTGGATTATCTAAAGGAGACTTCACTTATTCGATAAAGCCTATTTAACTTTAGGATACTTTTCGAAAAAATCTAGGGAAAATATAAAGTGAAACTTCACAGATCAGGGGTTTATCTACCAACCAATAGGCTTTTTATAGGCGAGTAGATCCCTCACGCAGTATCTTTTTGCGTTTTGAAATAGGATCTTACTTTTATTACCTGTTATCGGGATACAACAGAAGAATTGTTTATCATCTAGATTTTTCCCTATTAACATGCTCTAAAAATTGTTGAAGATTGAAGGTGCTTAGGAGTGAAATATAAGCGAAAAGAATCCTTTCGTCATGTATTTGAGCGGAATGTGACCGTAGAGTATAAAGTGTTTTCTGAGCAAGGGAAAGGAAAATCTGAGTTTTGTCGTTTGGTAGATCTGAGCCCGAGTGGTGCAAAAATCGCGATGCCTATGAATCTACCTGTAGAGAAACAGACGTTTCAAATCGAATTGAATTTTGTGCTTTATGCCAAGCCTATTTCTGTGAAAGGAATTGTGAAATGGAAACTGACACAGAATGGTGGATATTTGTATGGCATCGATTTAGAAGAAAATGAAGTGGTAGAAGAGCTGATTATTTCAGAGTTGAAATTACGCCGTCGCCAAGAGGTTAAAGAAAATAATTAAAGATGTTCTCACAGAAAGGACGCCCCTTTTTGTGAGAATTTTTTTGCTTTATTTTGTTCAGTTGCGATTCATATGTCATGAATTTACCAAATCTCTTAAAATTTCATCTCTATAGACGATATAAACTATAAGATGATGATTGATATACATTTTAACAAGATGAAATAATGCTAATTCACTATTAGCGATGAAAAATGAACTATTTCAATACAAACAGACAATCGAAAAGGGAGGATTCTTGTGCGTATTAAACCTTTCATATCAATGGGACTAGCTTCGATGTTGATCGTGCCAACACTTATAACGGCAGCGAATCCAGAGCTAGCACATGCCAAAACATCTTCAAAGGCTTCATCCAAAAAAATTAGTGCAAAAGCCAAGTCAGTAATTTACAAAATCAAAGCGATTAATCCGAAAAAAACGAATTATATTTCCAAAACAAAAGCAGCTGTTAGTGCTTACAATAAGCTATCGAAAAAAGACAAAAAGATGGTTTATAACTACTCCACACTCAAAAAAAATTGGAGTAAAACGAAAGCCTATTTGAAAAAAATCGACAATCTGAACAAAAAGGTTGCTGCCTTAAATACGAAAAATTATGCAACAAAAATAGCAGCGATTAAAAAGCAATATAGTAGTTTAAATAGAGTGACGAAAGCAGCTGTTCCTAAAACAACTGTTAAAAAAATCAACTATTATGCCAATCGAAAAGCAAACTTAGTCATTGCAAGCATCAAAGCTATTAATCCCAAAAAGTCCGATTACATTGTCAAAACCAAGGCAGCCGTTAGTGCTTACAAAAAATTATCAAAAACAGATAAAAAGAAAGTCACAAACTATGCAACACTAAAGAAATATTGGACCAACATTCAGCCATATCTAAAAAAAATTGATGCATTGAACAAGAGTGTCGCAACACTAAACAGTAGCAACTTTACAACGAAATCCGTCACGTTACAAAAGCAATATGCTAGTTTAAATACTGCGACAAAAGCAGCCGTTCCAAGCACAACTCTTAAAAAATTAAGTTATTATTCGGATGTTGTAAGTACGAATAAATTATTGTTGATGTCGGTGGAACCAGATGGCACAACTATTTTAAATATTATAAATGCTTACAAAAAATTATCCGGTGCACAACAATCATTATTAAGAGATTTGGTGGATTCAAGTAAAGAGGCAACTCTAGATGAATATTTAGCTATTGAAGACATTGTGAAAGAGGCAGCAGATATTGAAAAGCAATATGAAACATTGAAACCGATTAATAAAGCGAAACCCCAAGATTCAGTGGCTTTGTATAAAAATTATACCGCTGTTAAGGACAATTCAAAAAATTACAATAGTAAAACATATAATGTAACTGCTTATATTCCAGATGATATGGAAGGTAAAATTAAGGAAGTTAATACTGCTTATAGCCAACAAATAATCGATGCAGATACCTTTAAGTCGCTTGTGGATAATTTAGAAGCAGGAACAGATTCAAATCCTTATACTACCATTATAAGTTTAAAAAATTATAAAAACCCAAGTATTACAGATAATTCACTTGGCTATCCAAAAGTAGCTCCAATTGATTTGGCAGACAAGAATGCAGTTGCCACTTATAAAAAATACGAATCAGTACCAGATATAATTGATGGTTTTAAAAATGTTAGCCTTGATCCATTAAACCAACTAACATGGGCAGGTTCTGGAGAAGAGACCAGTAAAATTTTATTATCATCGACTAAAATTTCAAAGCTAGCAGATTTGTTACCGCAATACAATAAACTTGGTGCAAATCAGAAAGCAATCGTACAAAATAAACTGGCGGCAGATAGCAATAACGCGAAAGACTATCTTTCAGAAGGAAAAAATCTTACAAGTGCACAAGCTATTGATAAAAGCTATGAATCTGCTCTGAAAAATAAAGCGAAACCCAGTTATTTTGCAGATTTATTGAAAGTAAATAGCGCATATGAAGCTGCTACACCAGAAGTAAAACGCTTTGTAGTGAATGCAGTAAAAATCAATGGTATACCAAATCTTCAAGAATATAAAGATGCAAAAACAGCTGTTGACAATTTTACAAATGCTGTGAATTCAATACCAAGCGCTACAGATACTACAACGGCTAATAGTGCTATCACAGCTATTAATGGAGTAGTAACGCAGTACAACAATGTTGCATCTAAACCTTCGTGGTTAGCTCTTGTCGATAAAACAGTATTAAAAACGTACAATGATTACGCACAAGTACCAGATGTTTTAAAATTAGTTGCGAATGTTCCAACTACCGTTCAAAATCCGTATACAGCAAAACAAATTACTAATATTACTTCTGCTACTAAAGCGTATAAAAAACTAGGCACATCTCAAAAACAAATTGTCGATATAAAATATCCTTCTTTCGCAGATCTTGTTGCAGACGAATCGAATATTACAGCAGCACAAAAAATTGATAGTGCTTATTTAAAATTAAAGAAATCTAGCAGTACTTATCCTAAAGAGGCTAAAACAGTTTATCAAACTTATGATGATGCTTCTGATGATGTGAAAACATATGTTGTCTATAAAAATAAAATAAAAGATCTATTAACGACATTTACAAGTGAACAAAATATTGCTAATACCTTTGAAACGAAAGTGAATGCATTAAGCAAAAAAAGTAAAATTGCAGATGTAGAGAGTGCGGTTGATTACTATAATACGTACATCAGCACGAGCCCTAAAGTTAGCAGTTTGGTCGATAAAGCTGTTCTAAAAAAATACAATGATTATGCACCTGTCTCAAATGTTGTCAAATTGTTGAGTCTTATTAAAGAATCAAATGTCAGCTCACCATCTGTTACTCCAACTGATGTGAAATATATACAACAATCGACAATAGCTTATAATGCTTTGAAAACGGACCCCAAAATGATCATAGATGATGCGGATCGTTCTAAGTTCCCATTCTTATATGATGGAAAATATATTACAGAGGCAGCAGCTATCGACAAGGCTTATGAAAAAGTGAAACCGACAGATGATCAATATGAAATAGAGATTTTAGATGTTTACTACCAAATGTATGATCGTGCACCTGCCGTTGTTCAAAAATATGTAGCCAATAAAGCGGAACTGGATAAGATTGGCACACGCTATGCACCACAATTGACCATCGTTCGAGATTTCGAAACGAAAGTAAGACAGATGTCGCATGTCAGTGAAAACGGTGCTACACCAAAGATTGCAAGTGTCCAAAGTCTCGAAAAATATTATTTTGATAACATAAAATATAATAAGATCAATGCTAAATATAATATTCCATTATCCACACTCATTGATCCAGAGGTGATGGAGGAGTATCGTAAATATTCATTGGTTTTACAAATTCAAGATATTGCAAAAACGATATATGTTTTATATGGAAAACTGTTTAATGAAGAAAATGTAGAATTTGATAAAGTAAAAGATGATTTTTATTGTAATGATGCTACTGGTTCGCTTAAGGATTCATCTCGTTGTCATCCTGCAGATTATTATGACAGTTCTAAAAAGGGGTATACTGATTCTGGCAAACGAGATGGAAATCCTATTAAAATCACAAATCCAAACGATATTAAATTGATTTATAAAGCGATTGATTATTTTAAACAATTAGATACACCACAAATTGCTATTTTGAAAAAAGCACCATCGTCACTAAATGACACATATTATAAGGATCGATATGGTGGTAATAATGATCCTAATACAGAATCAGGTGATGTTCACCCATCTATCCCAATGAGTATGGGAGAAATTAACAACTTCCTAAAAGCACAAGAAATTGATAAAGAATATGAAGCCTTGAGTCCATCAAGCAAAACATATATTCAAGATGCGATTGCACTGTACTATAAATTTTATAAAGCCGGTAGACCGGTTCAGTTATATACTGTGCATGAAAAAGATATTAAAGCGTTCAGCACAAGCTATGATACAGCTAGTCTGATTAGTGGGATTGAAAGTTTTATAAACAAAGTGAATTTGCTTTCGAGTACAAGTCTATTGACGGATGTTACAGGTGTTGTTGCTCAATACAATAAGTTAAATGAAGCACAACTCTCTGTACTTGATCAAGGCGTTCTCACCAAATACAATGTCTATGCACCGATTGCAGAGATTAAGGCTATAGCAGATACTATTCCGACAAGTGGAACATATAGTGTTGCAAATATTGATTCTATGCTAAAAGCTATTGCTATTTATAAAAAATTGACAAAAGATCCAAAAGCAATTGTTGACAATTACATTGTTCCAAGCAAACCATTCTTGAATGATGAAACAGAAATAAAAGCAGCCCAAAAAGTTGACAAAGCCTTCAAAGCACTCGATAAAACAGATGATAAATATGTAACGAAACTAAAACAAGTTAAGAAGGATTATGATGCTTTACCAAGCGGTGCTCAGAAATATGTAACTTCAGATATTACTACAGCAGTTAATATGGCAATTTATAAAACACCAAGTGATGCAGCAAAAGCTTTTGAAAAGTTAATTGTGGGAAGTAGTGAAAACGATCCAAATGCATGGCTTAATAGGGATACAATTCCTTATAGTACAATTAAAGGTGCTGTTGATAGCTATGAAGCTTTAAGCTCTAAGGCCAAATCATTAGTTGATAGTGATGTAATGAAAATCTATAACAAATACGCACCAATTGTAACAATAGTAGAAGCTTTAAAAAATATAACGCCTGCTAATATGAGTATTTTCCCTAATGATGAAGCATCTACGGGATATTACAAAACGCAATATCCGAATAGAGATATAGGCACTGAAATTTCAAATGCTATTCAGTTATATAATAAATTGGGAACAGATCAAAAAGACATTGTTAAAAATGAGTTAGAGGCTTCATACGAAGCTTTGTTAAACGAAACTAACAACATCAAAGCTGCACAAGCATTGGATAAAAAAATTGAAGCTATTAAACCTAAATCTTCAAGCTATGTTAAAGGAATCATCGATGCTCAAAAAACGTTAAATGTAATGCCAAAAGAACAAAGAGTATATCTCCAAAATGCAGACATCCTTGCTGGATATGATAAAACGGGCTCTCAAACAGCAAAGGCTATCGATGATTTAACTAAGTTTGAAAAAGGTGTTCAACAAGTAGAACAATGGACATCTGAAATCCAAAAAGATAGTAGTGGAAATATTATAGGTACATGTTCGGGTACAACGGATCCCTGCAACACAGCAATTACTAAAAAAATGACAGAATTAAAAACACTATTCGACCAACTAAATACTCCGAGAATTGTTGACGGTGCAGAAACGAAATTAGCTTCTTTAATCGACCGAGCAGTACTAGCACGCTACCAATATTTCCGTGAAATCTATGATGTCATTGATCAATTATAAAAAGTCATTCAAAGATCCATAAACATACTAAATTGACTTCCCTTTCTCCTATTGAGAGGGAAGTTTTTTATTGAATGAAAAGTTTTAATAACATAAGAAAATCGATCTCTCCTCCATCATTAATTTATTCCATCTAGACTTTGCATTATTAGGAAATTGATTTAATCATAAATATTTCCATTTATTATCTTTACAATTGGTTCCAATCTTATAAAATTACTAAATATTTGCTCTAAAAAGCCGATAATGGATAAGAAACCGTTTTTATACATATACATAATTTAGGCAGGATGGTGTTTTCAGTGGAGTATCGCCGTAAAGAATCGTTTCGACATGTATTAATTCATGAGGTACCAGTTACTTATACTATCCAAAAGGATGGAAGGACCACCTATCAGAAAGGGAAAATCGTTGACATCAGTCCAAGTGGTCTTAAGCTGTTTACAGAGGAGAATCTTCAATATGAGAGAAGGACACTTGAATTAGATTTGTCATTTATACTCTATTCAAAACCAATCAATGTAAAAGGCGATGTTCGCTGGAAGAAAACTTCTGGTGATGGATATTATTATGGTATTGATATGGATAACGTAGAAGAACATCAAGAATTGATTATTTCAGAGCTAAAATTGCGTCGAAAGAAAGAGGTTTTTGAGGAGAAAAGACAAAATTCGTGAAAATTTTTGGTTAAAAGTATAAAAAATTTTTATGTTTTAAGAAGGAGTTTTTAGGGAAATGTAGAATATGTATATATGGTTGAATAAAGGAGGAGTTTACATGCTAACATTTAACATTCGTGGTGAAAACATTGAGGTAACTCCAGCAATTCGCAAGTATGTTGAATCTAAAATTCAAAAATTAGAACGCTATTTCAATAATGATTTAGATGCAACTGCTAATGTGAATCTTAAGGTTTACAATGATAAAAGGACAAAAGTGGAAGTAACGATTCCAATGAAAAATTTAACTTTACGAGCTGAAGAGCGTAATAGTGATATGTATGCAGCCGTTGATTTGATAACTGCTAAATTGGAACGTCAAATTCGTAAACATAAAACGAAAGTGAACCGAAAATTCCGTGATCGCGAAGGTGTAGGTTTATATTTTGCAAATGTTCAATCTGAAAAGTCAGCAACCACAGTGGCAGAGTCAGAAGATGATTTCTCAATTGTTCGTACAAAACAATTCTCATTAAAACCAATGGATCAAGAAGAAGCTATTTTGCAAATGAATCTTCTTGGACATGATTTTTACATTTTCACAGATGCAAAGTCTGATGCCACTAATATTGTTTATAAACGAAAAGACGGTAAATATGGTCTAATCGAAACAAACTAAGTTCATGTGTAACTTTTATCTGTTACTCATATAAAGCCCAGCTGTTAAATCAGCTGGGTTTTCATTTACAGAAAAATTCTTGCATTCACAGGTGTTATGATTTCCTCACGCCAAGAAATAAGTAGTGGTGAGCTTACTGCTTGTAAAAACGGTTAGTTCAGCTCATACACAATGTTAAAAAATCCTATTATCTGAATCTTTACTTTATTTGGAAGAAATCTCTAGATGTTCTTTTAGCGTGTCGGAAACTTGAGCTAATTCTCCTTTATCCATGATGTAATACCAAATTCCATTAACAGTCGATCCTTGACCTTTTTCAAAATAAATTTGTTGGATGTTACTAAAAGATGGTCGATAGTTTTGCTGTAATTCTTTTAGTTGGGCAAATGTGAGGTTTGTTGAAATATTTTTGCCAAGAATATCGAATATATTTTGGTATTTCAATATAGTTTTGAATGACGTTCCTTCTTCAATAATAGACTGAATCACTTGCTTTTGACGGTTTTGTCTTCCGAAGTCCCCTTCTGGATCTTCTTTACGCATACGCACATATTCTAATGCCGCTGCTCCATCTAACGTGATCATCCCTTTTTTAAAATGATAATCTCCTTCTTGAAAAGCCATTGCGTTTTGGACTTTTACCCCTCCAATTGTATCAATGATCTGTTCGAATCCTTCCATATTCACTTTCGCTACATAGTCGATCGGGATATTCAATAAGTTTTCGACCGAGCTCATCGTCATTTCGATCCCCCCAAAGGCATAGGCATGATTAATTTTATCTTTTATATTTTTGCCAACAATTTGCGTATACGTATCACGTGGAATACTGATCATTAGTGTATTGTTCTTTTGTGGGTTCACAGACAAGACAATCATTGTATCCGAGCGGCCGACGTCACTTTTTCGTTCATCAACACCAAGAAGTAAGATGGAAAATGGTTGTTGTTCTGCTAATTTTACTGGTTCAGTTCTTTCTATTGCTGAAGTTCTCTCTAAGGGGGTATGAATTTCTTCAAAAGTAGATGCTGCATTATGATAAAAAGTATAAGCTAGGATGCCTATCGCAATAAGGACAACGATGATGATAAGGCTTCCCCATTTGAATAACCTACGTATTTTCAAAAATAAGACCTCCTAGTTTCTAGTACTAAGATATTTTATCAACATCATTAAATTACTTATATTTACGACCTCAGCCAATGATCTATGCAATGTCATCAAAATATTTTTATTGATAAAAATGGGGAGAAAAAACAATAGTCTTTCGCTCCATAAAAATAGAGAATCACTCATGAGGGAAAAAGCCCAATCCACGGAGAAGTGGGTTCCATCCACGGAGGGAGAGATCTAATCCACGAAGAAGTGGGTTCCATCCACGGAAGAAGAGAACCAATCCATGGAGAAGCGGGTTCTATCCACGGAAGAGAGGTCCAATCCACGAAGAAAGATCCATCCATGGAAGAAGGATTCCATCCACAAAGAAAGGATTCATCCACGGAAGATGGAATCCAATCCACGGAGGAGCGGGTTCCATCCACGGAAGGAGAGGCCCAATCCACGGAGAAAGGATTCATCCACGGAAGAAGAGAACCAATCCACGAAGGAGCCAGTTCCATCCACGGAAGGAGAGAACACACCCACGAAAAAGCCGCCTCGACCCGCGGAACAAACCCTCCAATCCACAAAAAAGCCAGTCCAATCCATGAAAAATGAGCACCCCAATCCTCAGAAATAAAACCAATTTTTGAAAGATTGACACCTCTCCAAGAAGAAGAAATAAAATATATTCATCGTTCATTTGCACCAGATCGTTACACAGTGTTAAAATGAGGGTTGAGACTATATAGGATGTGAAAATCAATGCCCAGCTTATTGAATAAAATTTTTGATCCAAATAAAAAAGAACTTAAGCATTTAGAAAAAGTTGCAAATACTGTTGAAGCATTCGCTCAAGATATGGAAAAACTTACTGATGAACAGCTAAAAGAAAAAACGGAAGAATTTTATCAACGCTACTCTGAAGGAGAAGATTTGGACAGTATTCGTCCTGAAGCTTTCGCAGTTGTTCGCGAGGCGTCAAGACGTGTGTTAGGCATGTATCCATACTATGTACAAATCATGGGGGGCGCTACCCTACATGAAGGTAATATAGCAGAGATGAAAACTGGTGAAGGTAAAACGTTAACATCAACTTTACCTGTTTATCTAAACGCACTTACTCACAAGGGTGTTCACGTTGTAACTGTCAATGAATATTTGGCTAGTCGTGATGCTGAAACGATGCGCCCGTTATATGAGTTTTTAGGATTAACAGTTGGTTTGAACTTAAATAGTATGTCCAAAGATGAAAAACGTCAAGCTTATGCATGTGATATTACTTATAGTACGAATAACGAATTAGGTTTTGACTATTTGCGTGACAATATGGTTCTTTATAAAGAAGAACGAGTTCAACGTCCTCTTTACTTTGCCGTAATCGATGAAGTTGACTCCATCTTGATCGATGAAGCGCGTACGCCATTGATCATTTCTGGACAAGCCAATAAATCAGCGGCCCTTTATAAACAATCCAACGCATTTGTACGTACGCTAAAGCAAGATGAAGATTATAACTACGATGTTGAAACAAAAGGTGTTACGTTAACGGAACAAGGGATTGAAAAGGCTGAAAGAGCATTCAATATTGATAACTTGTTTGAGTTGACTCATGTCGAGTTAAACCATGCGATTAATCAATCTTTAAAAGCACATGCAAGTATGCATAAAGATGTAGATTATGTTGTACAAGATGGGGAAATCTTAATCGTTGATTCATTCACTGGTCGTATTATGCAAGGACGTCGTTATTCAGAAGGACTTCACCAAGCCATTGAAGCAAAAGAAGGCGTGGAAATTCAAAATGAGTCGATGACAATGGCGACCATCACATTCCAAAACTATTTCCGTATGTACGAAAAATTAGCTGGTATGACAGGTACAGCGAAAACAGAAGAAGAAGAATTCCGCAATATTTATAATATGTATGTTGTGGTCATTCCAACGAATAAGCCTATTGCTCGTGAAGACCGCCCAGATTTAATCTATGCAACGATGCAAGGTAAATTTGAAGCTGTTGCCAATGATATCGCAGAACGCCATAAAAAAGGACAACCTGTTCTAGTTGGTACGGTTGCTATTGAAACATCAGAGTTAATCTCACATTTATTATCTAAACGTAACATTCCTCATAATGTTTTAAATGCAAAAAATCATGAACGTGAAGCTGAAATTGTAGCAGAAGCAGGGCAAAAAGGTTCGGTTACCATCGCCACAAATATGGCTGGTCGTGGTACGGATATCAAATTAGGTGAAGGTATTCAAGAATTAGGCGGTTTAGCAGTAGTGGGCACTGAACGCCATGAATCTCGTCGTATCGATAACCAATTACGTGGTCGTTCTGGTCGTCAAGGGGACCCTGGTGTTACACAATTTTATCTTTCGCTAGAAGATGAATTGATGAAGCGTTTCGGTTCTGAAAGCATGAAGAACATGATGACGAAATTGGGAATGGATGATTCTCAACCAATTCAATCTAAAATGGTTTCAAGAGCTGTGGAATCCGCACAAAAACGTGTTGAAGGGAATAACTTCGATGCACGTAAACGTTTACTACAATATGATGATGTATTGCGCCAACAACGCGAAATCATTTATAAAGAACGTTATGAAGTTTTAGAAACAGAAAATATGCGTGGTTTAGTGGAATCTATGATTGACGAAGTTTTAGTGAATGCTGTCCATTCCTACACTGCTGAAGAAAATGCGAATGACTGGAATTTAACAGGGCTAGCCAATTTTGTAGCTGCTAACTTACTTCCTGAAGGAATTGTAACTGCCGAAAATCTCGCTGGTAAATCTCCAGAAGATATCATTGAATTCCTTCGTGCTGAAGTGAAAAAAGAATATGATCGCAAAGAGGAAGAACTTTCCCCAGAACGTATGCGTGAATTTGAAAAAGTTATTTTACTTCGTTCTATCGATTCTAAATGGATTGACCACATTGATGCGATGGATCAATTACGTCAAGGAATTCATTTACGTGCATATGCACAAACAGATCCTCTTCGTGAATATCAAGCAGAAGGTTTTTCTATGTTTGAAGCCATGGTGGATGCCATTCGTGCCGATGTTGCGAAATATGCGATGAAAGCTGAAATTCGCAGCAACTTAGAACGTGAAGAAGTAGCAAAAGGTGAAGCTGTCAATCCAAAGGTTGATGAAAATACGCCTAAACGTAAACCAATCCGTAAAAAACAAAACATTGGTCGTAATGACTTATGTCCTTGTGGTAGCGGTAAAAAATATAAAAACTGTCATGGTGCTGGTCACTAGATGGAGTATAGAGAGGATACTGAAAAAGTCAATTTGTCTCTATCATTTTCAGTATCTTCAAGTGTAACTGACAAGGGGGCTGTCCAATGTGATTTTTGGACAACTCCTTTGTAGTTTTATCCCGCATAACGAGCAGTAAGCCCTCACCTTGAAATCTAAGTAAATTTTTATAAGCAATGAACGATTGTTGCCAATCTATATAAATTTTTTCTGTAGAGAAAGACAGAGACTCATTGTGGAATCAATTAACTGTAAAAGTCTGATTGATTCAACTCATATACAGTAGAGAATGGAAAATACTTACTGTATAAAGCTTTACTTTGTAGGAAGGGCTCTAATTATACAGGGATATGTTTTTTAGAAGTACGATATTTATAGCAAATGTTAATACTTAATTTGCGGCGGAAGTCGTCTCCTTCTGTAGCATTAATGAAATATGAAATTTATCGGAACCTATCAAGAATAATTTTGGAGGAATAAAAATGATCGAATTATCAGATGTTCGAAATGAGTTAGATAATACGGCTAAGAAATTAGCAGACTTTAGGGGGTCTCTTTGACTTAGAAAACAAAGAGGCTCGAATCCAAGAGTTAGACGAGTTGATGCTTGATCCTTCTTTCTGGGATGATCAAAACAATGCTCAAAAAATCATTAATGAATCAAAGGGTTTAAAAGATATTGTCAACGAATTTTATGCATTAGTTGAAACACAGGAAAATCTTGAAATGACATTGGAACTCTTAAAAGAAGAACCTGATGAAAGCTTGCAAAAAGAGCTTGGGGATGAGTTGGAGGAATTTACTAATCGTACAGCAGAGTTTGAATTGCAATTACTTTTAAGCGACCCATATGATCAAAAGAATGCTATTTTGGAATTACACCCAGGTGCAGGCGGTACAGAATCGCAAGACTGGGGTTCTATGCTTTTACGCATGTACACACGTTGGGCTGAAAAACATGATTTTAAAGTGGAAACATTGGATTATTTACCAGGGGATGAAGCAGGTCTAAAATCTGTAACGCTTGCGATTAGAGGGCATAATGCATATGGCTATTTAAAAGCAGAAAAAGGTGTTCACCGGTTAGTTCGCATATCCCCATTCGACGCGGCAGGACGTCGCCATACATCTTTCGTTTCTTGTGATGTGATGCCTGAATTCACAGATGAGATCGCTGTTGAAATTCGCCCAGAGGATTTAAAAGTCGATACGTATCGTTCAACAGGTGCTGGTGGACAGCATATCAATAAAACTGAGTCAGCGGTCCGCATTCACCATTTACCAACAGGTGTTGTAGTGGCATGCCAAGCAGAACGTTCACAAATTAAAAACCGTGAAAAAGCGATGAGCATGTTACAAGCGAAATTATATCAATTAAAAGTAGAAGAACAACAAGCTCAGTTGGATGATATTCGTGGTGAACAAAAAGAAATCGGTTGGAGTAGTCAAATCCGCTCCTATGTATTTCACCCATATTCGATGGTTAAGGATCACCGTACTAATACCGAAACTGGAAATGTCCAAGCGGTTATGGATGGAGATATTGACCAATTCATCAACGCTTACTTGCGCTCACAATTGTAATGTAAAAATGAAGAAGGCTCATGTTTCATAATTTTCTTTGATCTATATTAACAGACAGTAAGTCCCCAACATCAATAATCAAGTATAAGCTAGAGGGTAGTTGAGGGAGAGACTGTCTGTAAAAGCCTAATTGGTTTGGCTAACATACAATGAGAGATAAAGAAAATAGATTTTGCTGATAGTAGAAATCGACAATCAAATAAACAAAAAGTACAATTCAGTGATGTGAACTCCAAAAGTTAGGTCGAAAAATCTATCTTTTGAGATTTCATCTCAATTTGAATTGTACTTTTTTTATTTTGCGTGCGGATAAATGCGGATGACATCTTCTTACAGCTGACAGGCGTGCTGATTAGAAAAAAACAGATGATAAATTAAGCATAATTCTAAAAAAACACGTATTTTTAGCTCCATTTATGTTGATCCTTGTTACGGCTAACCTGTTTTCTTCGAACGGTGCTTAACTCGGTGAAGACGATTCAATGTCCTGTGGAAAGAGCAAATACCCTTTCCGAGAGAGCGAATAAAGTTTCAGAAAGAGCAAATAAAGTCTTGGGAAGAGCGATTAAATCCCCAGAGAGCAAATAAATCCTCGGAAAGAGCAAATACCCTTTCCGAGAGAGCGAATAAAGTCTTGGGAAGAGCGAATAAATCCCCAGAGAGCGAATAAATCCTCGGGAAGAGCAAATACCCTTTCCGAGAGAGCGAATAAAGTTTCAGAAAGAGTAAATAAAGTCTTGGAAAGAGCGAATAAATCCCTAGAGAGCGAATAAATCCTCGGAAAGAGCAAATATCCTTTCCGAGAGAGCAAATAAAGTTTCAGAAAGAGCAAATAAAGTCTTGGAAAGAGCGAATAAATCCCCAGAGAGCGAATAAATCCTCGGGAAGAGCAAATACCCTTTCCGAGAGAGCGAATAAAGTTTCAGAAAGAGCAAATAAAGTCTTGGGAAGAGCAAATAAATCCCCAGAGAGCAAATAAATCCTCGGAAAGAGCAAATACCCTCTCCGAGAGAGTGAATAAAGTTTCAGAGAGAGCAAATAAATCCCCAGAAAGAGCAAATAACCCTACGAGCGAACATTTGAGACACCTCAGCTTTGCGAAGGAAGCTTCAATGTTCCGCCCACAGGAAAGAGAGCAAGCCATAGCGGAAATCAGCCAATACACTATATCTCGTGGAGAAAATTGAATCATCAACATATTTGATATTTTAATGCAAAACTTCAATTAAGAACATCTGTTTCTTTTTAACTTGTCAAAAATTTAGGATCGTTGTAAAATATAAAATAGAACATTTGTTCTTTATTTGGAGGTGGAATGATGTTAAAATTATCAAAAGAAGCAATCCAAATGTTAGAACAGGTTATTTATTTACCAATGGTTTTGCAGATTCTCCAAAGAGACTATCAAGCGTTTGAACAAGGAACCTTTAAATTGAAACAGCCCTATCTAAAATTAGTTGAGCAGACGATCCAATATGTTCAAAAGGAACTTGCGAATACGAAACGCTATTTGCGAAAAAATCAACTACAAGTATTACGTGGGGAACGAGATGACCTGTTTTCAGAATATATTTTTATGCACCAGCGTGTACAAGATTCACGCCGTTATTCGAATATCCGTTTGCGTAACCATGTAGAAGAATTATTGTCCTATTATTTAGCTAAGGCGCAAGAAATAAGTCAGTGCGAGCAGTAAATAGTAATTCAAGTGGATGATGTTTCCGCAGTATATCATCCATATGACGAAAATATAAAATGGACGCATAGTATTGCTGTCTCGAAAGAGTGACAAAACTAATCTGTTCTTCCGTGTAGACATCGTTCTTAAAATGCAGGCCGATACCGTCGTGATCACCAATAATAGAATGCCCTCTGAAATTTTGCCATAAGATCCATGAATTGTGCTTCTTTTTAGGAGAAGCTGTAGGAAAGAAAATATAAAATTGGTTAATAAGCGATAAAACAATAGGGAGCTTAATCATATTTTCCTCTCTACTATTTTTGAGATGAACATTTTTGAAAATACTGTTGGAATATTCTAAAGTAGCATCTAATTTAGTTCCTAAAGATGCACAAATCCGATTCATTAAACGTATTATTGTGCAGGGTACCACATATGTTTTTTCTAATTCTAAAATGAGCGAATAGTTATGACCATCCAAAACAATTGGTTTCAGCATGCAAATATTCGGTGTTAAACAAAAATCATAAAGATTAACGATTTCGTATTCCATCATACTTTCCTCCTTCGAGATTCTTATCTTTTGCTAAAGAAATATGTAATAGCTATTAATTGAATATGAATTGTGTATGATATCACCAGCTTTCACCTGAAAATATGATGAGAAAATAAAAAGTTTGCAAATTCTTGATGTTTTTCCTATACTATCAAACAGTATTTGGTACACAAAAATGACAAAAGTAATCATTTAGTTGGTAAAAAGGACGGTTTATCTGAACAAAATGAATAGTTTGATTGGAGCGAAAGACTTTAAATAAACTGTTTTTTATTTGTTTTTTCGCAAAACTTTGCCAGAAATAAATATTGAAATAACCTATATTCCTGTTTTTGGATAATTAAAGTGATTCAAGTAAGAAAGTTGTATAATGCTAAAACGTACGTTCGTCATTTTCTCGATATTTGGTAACAGCTATGTTAAAATATAGCCATTAGATGGTAACGTGCGAGGAGGAAGAAAATATGGGGCAAGAATTTGATTTGCATTCGAACTATAAACCAAGTGGAGACCAACCAACGGCCATTCGTCAACTTGTGGAAGGTGTGCAACAAGGTAAAAAGCACCAAACGCTACTTGGAGCAACGGGAACAGGGAAAACTTTCACTATTTCGAATGTCATAAAAGAAGTGAAAAAGCCAACTCTTGTCATCGCACATAACAAGACACTTGCGGGACAGTTATACAGTGAATTTAAAGAGTTTTTCCCCAATAATGCGGTAGAGTATTTTGTCAGTTATTATGATTACTACCAACCAGAAGCGTATGTGCCACAAACAGATACGTACATTGAAAAAGATGCTAGCATTAATGATGAAATTGATAAGCTTAGACATTCTGCTACATCTTCATTGTTTGAAAGAGAAGATGTCATTATTATTGCATCCGTTTCTTGTATTTATGGTTTAGGTAATCCGGAAGAATATCGAGAAATGGTCGTTTCTATTCGAACAGGTATGGAAATTGAAAGAAATCAATTATTACGAAAATTAGTAGATATTCAATACGAACGAAATGATATCAACTTTACTCGTGGTAAGTTTAGAGTTCGAGGAGATGTAGTTGAGATTTTCCCAGCTTCTCGCGATGAACGATGTATCCGAATTGAGTTTTTTGGAGATGAAGTCGATCGAATTCGTGAAATCGATGCACTGACTGGTGAAGTATTAGGTGATCGTGAACATATCGCTATCTTCCCAGCTTCCCACTTCGTTACACGTGAAGAGAAATTAGTAAAAGCCATTGAAAATATAGAAGATGAATTAAAAGATCGATTAGCAAAACTACGCGCAGAAGATAAATTATTGGAAGCCCAACGATTAGAGCAAAGAACAAATTATGATTTGGAAATGATGCGTGAAATGGGTTTTTGTTCAGGAATTGAAAACTATTCACGTCATTTAACATTGCGAGAGCCAGGAGTAACCCCCTATACATTACTAGATTATTTCCCTGAAGATTTTTTATTAGTTATCGATGAAAGCCATGTTACATTACCGCAAATTCGAGGGATGTACAATGGCGACCAGGCGCGGAAAAATGTATTAGTAGATCATGGATTCCGTTTACCCTCAGCATTGGATAATCGGCCATTAAGATTTGAAGAATTTGAAAAACATATTCATAATGCCATTTATGTATCGGCAACACCAGGACCTTATGAGTTAGAACATACGCCTGAAACAGTTGAGCAGATCATTCGTCCAACGGGTTTGCTAGATCCTGAGATTGAAGTACGTCCGATTGAAGGACAAATTGACAATCTGATCGATGAAATTCAACAATGTGTTGAACGAAATGAACGGGTACTCGTCACTACATTAACGAAAAAAATGTCAGAGGATTTAACGGATTATTTAAAAGAAATGGGCATCAAAGTTCAATATTTGCATTCCGAAATCAAAACATTGGAACGAATTGAAATCATTCGTGAATTACGAATAGGCACTTATGATGTTTTAGTGGGCATTAACTTGTTGCGTGAAGGTTTAGATATTCCAGAGGTTTCATTGGTAACCATTTTAGATGCAGATAAAGAAGGTTTTTTACGTTCAGAACGTTCCCTTATTCAAACAATTGGACGTGCTGCTCGTAATGCGAATGGACATGTTATTATGTATGCTGATCAAATAACAGACTCAATGAGAAAAGCGATTGAGGAAACCAATCGCCGACGTACTATTCAGATGGCTTATAATGAGAAAAATCATATTATACCGAAAACCATTCAAAAGGAAATTCGGGATGTCATTCGTGCAACACAGGCGGCAGAAAAATCAGAATCATACTTAACGAAAGCAACAAATGGTAAAAAGTTAACGAAAGCTGAAAAGACAACATTACTAGAATCATTAGAAAAAGAAATGAAAGAAGCGGCAAAAGCACTCGATTTCGAGCGTGCAGCTGAACTTCGGGATACGATTTTAGAATTGAAAGCGGAAGGATGAGAATGTTGAAAAATCAAGAAATCATTGTACAAGGCGCACGAGCAAATAATTTAAAAAACATCAATGTGAAAATTCCGCGAGACCAATTAGTTGTCATGACTGGGCTTTCAGGTTCTGGAAAATCATCACTTGCATTCGATACGATTTATGCAGAAGGACAAAGACGTTATGTAGAATCCTTATCTGCCTATGCACGACAATTTTTAGGACAGATGGATAAACCGGATGTAGATGCGATTGAAGGATTGTCACCAGCGATTTCTATTGACCAAAAAACGACGAGCCGAAACCCTCGTTCAACAGTAGGGACCGTGACGGAAATCTATGATTATTTACGTTTACTATTTGCGCGTGTGGGGAAACCCATTTGCCCGGAACATGGTATTGAGATCACTTCACAAACGATTGAACAAATGGTTGATCGAATCGTACAATATCCAGAAAGAACGAAATTGCAATTATTAGCGCCTATGGTATCAGGACGAAAGGGAACGCATGTAAAATTATTAGAGGATTTAAAAAAACAAGGCTATGTACGTGCACGAATAGATGGAGAACTTCGCGATTTAGATGATCATATCGAATTAGAAAAAAACAAAAAGCATAATATTGAAGTAGTCATTGATCGTATTGTATTAAAAGAAGGAATAGAATCACGTTTAAGCGATTCATTAGAAACGGCATTAAAATTAGCTGATGGTCGTGTTATGGTCGATGTAATGGGGATTGAAGAGTTACTATTCAGCGAGCATCATGCTTGCCCCATTTGTGGATTTTCGATTGAAGAGTTAGAGCCTCGTATGTTTTCATTTAACAGTCCATTTGGAGCATGCCCTGAATGTGATGGCCTTGGTACGAAACTTGAGGTAGATAAGACGCTTGTTATTCCAGATTGGGATGTGACATTAAACGAAGGTGCAATTGTGCCTTGGATTCCTACAAGTTCACAATTTTATCCACAATTATTAAAGGCTGTTTGCAATCATTATGGAATTGATATGGATATACCTATAAAAGAAATACCAAAGGAGCAAATGGATAAAATTTTATATGGATCAGGGGAAGATTATATCCACTTCCACTATGAAAATGATTTTGGAAATATCCGCGATCAGGATATTCAATTTGAAGGTGTTTTGCACAATGTAGAACGTCGTTACAAAGAGACATCTTCCGATTATATTCGTGAACAAATGGAAAAGTATATGGCACAGCAACCTTGTCCATCTTGTCATGGGCATCGTTTAAAGAAAGAAACATTAGCAGTGAAAATCGCAGATAGACATATTGGTGAAGTGACGGAATTATCAATCAAAGAGGCTTACACATTTTTCAGCGAACTAAAATTATCTGAAAAGGATATGCAGATTGCACACCTAATTTTAAGAGAGATCCAAGAACGCCTTAGCTTTTTAATCAATGTAGGGTTAGATTATTTGACGTTAAATCGTTCAGCGGGAACTCTTTCTGGTGGTGAAGCACAACGAATTCGTCTTGCAACTCAAATCGGATCGCGTTTAACAGGGGTTCTTTATATTTTAGATGAACCTTCTATCGGTTTGCATCAACGTGATAATGATAGATTGATTGCAACATTACAAAGTATGCGCGACTTGGGAAACACTTTAATTGTCGTTGAGCATGATGAAGATACGATGCTTGCGGCAGATTATTTAATCGATGTTGGTCCAGGAGCGGGCGTACATGGCGGTGAAATTGTTGCAGCTGGTACACCACAACAAGTGATGAAAAATAAAAAATCATTGACTGGTCAATATTTAAGTGGAAAAAAATTTATTCCTCTGCCGTTAGAACGAAGAAAACCAGATGGTCGTTACTTAAAGATTAAAGGAGCCAAGGAAAACAACTTAAAGAATGTGAAAGTAGATCTTCCATTAGGTGTGTTTATTGCAGTTACTGGTGTTTCTGGATCCGGAAAAAGTACATTAGTCAATGAAGTACTTTACAAAACATTAGCTCAAAAGCTAAATGGTGCAAAAATAAAACCGGGTGAAGTGAAGGATATTGAAGGAATCGACCAATTAGAAAAAGTAATTGATGTAGACCAATCACCAATCGGCCGTACCCCACGCTCTAATCCAGCCACATATACAGGTGTATTTGATGATATACGTGATGTTTTTGCCGTAACGAATGAAGCAAAAGTACGCGGCTATAAAAAAGGGCGTTTCAGTTTTAATGTTAAGGGTGGCCGATGTGAGGCATGCCGTGGAGACGGTATTATTAAAATTGAAATGCATTTTTTACCAGATGTTTACGTACCATGTGAAGTATGTCATGGCAAACGATATAATCGAGAAACTTTGGAAGTAAAATACAAAGATAAGAGCATCTCTGATGTACTAGAGATGACTGTTGAAGATGCATTAGAATTCTTCAAAAATATTCCGAAGATCGCTCGTAAATTACAAACGATTGTAGACGTAGGTTTGGGATACATTAAATTGGGGCAACCTGCTACCACATTATCCGGTGGTGAAGCGCAACGTGTAAAATTGGCTTCAGAGTTGCATAAGCGTTCTAATGGAAAATCCATTTATATTTTAGACGAACCGACTACAGGACTTCATACAGAAGATATTGCTCGCCTATTAAAGGTTTTACAACGTTTAGTTGACAATGGCGATACGGTATTGGTTATTGAACATAACTTAGATGTCATTAAAACAGTAGATTATATTATTGATATGGGGCCTGAAGGTGGAGATAAAGGTGGGACTGTTATTGCAAAGGGAACACCAGAGCAGGTAGCTGAAACGGAAGGCTCTTACACCGGCGTTTATTTAAAGAAAATTTTACAACGAGATCGTAGCCGCATAGAAGAGGCAGTGCTCAGCGCCAAAAAATAGTTGTATATGCGACTATTTTTAATGCGATAAACAACGGAGCAACATAACCGCAAAATGTTGAATATTGCAAGGATGATCAACAATCATTCAAGCTAGAGGCAATTTTTGTTGTTTTTAGTGGAGAGTATCAGCAGTAGTCTATCCTTGCATGAACATAGCCCACTGCCAATCACATCAAGATGTAGAAGGGAATCCACTGTCTGAAAAAGCCTGATTGATTCAATTACATCCAGTTGTAAAGAGAAGGCTCCACAGTGAGAAGTTTGGATTTGGATGTTTGAACAACGCGAGAATTTCCTTGGATAATTAATGATAAAGCCATTGACAGGGTTGCTTTAAAAAAGTTCGTGATTGGATTTTGCAAGATAGTATGAAACTTTTTTCTAAGTGATTCGTAACTATTAGTAATACGAACAAGGAGGCCATTTGGATGCAAGATGAACGTAAACGTATTTTAGACTTAGTTGAAAAAGGCACCATTTCAGCACAAGAGGCACTAGTATTATTAGAGAAGCTAGAACAACCCTCAACACAAGCAGTGGATCGTCAAGCGCAGGATACAAATATTACAGACTCACAATCAACAACTGAACAATCTTCGTCATATCATGATGCTCCATCAGATTCGCATACAAAAGAGGATTCATTTACAGGGCAACAAGGACAATCGTTTGAAAAAAATCAATCTTCGAAAATTGATGATACCTTTTTCGAAGATTTGAAAAAGGATTTTACGCAATTTAGTACTAAATTTGTCGATTTGGTCAATACGACTTTTTCAAAAATAAAAGATTTTGATTTCGACAAGACATTTGTTGAACCAACTACTTTTGAAAAAGAAGAAATCATTGATTCTACAGACTTCAACAATATTAGCATTGATATTCCAAACGGCAGTATTGATATAAAACCATCACTTGACGGAGCAGCAAAAGCTGTCTATCGTGTAAGACCTTCTTTTGTAAAATTAAGTGATAATATTGAGAAGGAATTCCAAGAGCAATTTATTTGTAAGAATGATAATGGAACGTTACGTGTCATTAGTACAACCAAGAAAATTCGTGTTGACGTTACTTTATATATTCCAGAAAAGCAATATAGTACAGCAACGATCCATCAATTTAATGGCGGTTTTACTATTCATAATATTGATCTAGAAAAGTTGAAGGTCAAAACATTGAATGGTGGAATTAGTTGTAAATCTTTTAACTTTAGAAGATTGGATTTAGAAACAGCAAATGGGGCCATTGAAGTTAGAGATGCTACTGGAGAAGAGATAGAGGCGGAAACAGTGAATGGTCGTATTTTTATTGACGGAAAGATAGGAGAAATTGAAGCAGATTCTGTCAACGGTCACGTTATTGTGACGACAACTTCTGAAGAGGCTAGAAGTGTTAAAGCACAAACTGTTGCTGGCGCAGTAGAAATTTATATTCCTAGCACCATCTCATTACAAGGCGAAGTGTCATCTAATTTAGGAAAAATGGATGTTCGGTTACCGGATGTTCAACGATTAAATGAACAAAGCCAAATTTTACAAAAAACTGTTCAATTCTCGAAAAAAGTTGAAAATACAGCCACGTTAGTCATTGAGGGAGAAACTAAAACAGGCTCAGCCGTTGTTAGATATAATTTATAAAAGATTTGAAGATCATTATTTTCTGTGGTGAATAATCGCAATGAAATATAGTCTTCTATAAAGTGATTTAAAAGTGTCTAACACTTTTAAATCACTTTTTTCTGTTTAGGCTCCATTTATCCCGCTTTAACGGGCAGGCCGTAGCGGAAATCGGCGAGTACACTATATACTTGTGGGGAAAATTAGATAATCAATACACCTGTCACTTTATATGTTCTTTTCTTTTTTAAACAGAATTCCTGTAAATTATCGAATATCTTCTAAGTAAAGACAAAAAAATATATTAAATTGATTTGAAATATTACTGTAATAATAGACAAATAGTTCAATGATATAATAAGCTTGAATGGAATTGGTTATGTTTTACTATAAAATGGGTGGTCAGAAAATGATAGAAATGAAGAATGTCTACAAGAAATACCCAAATGGAGTAGTTGCGATTAATGGACTTAATATAAAGATTAACCAAGGTGAATTTGTCTATATCGTTGGACCTAGCGGTGCAGGAAAATCGACATTTATTAAAATGATGTATCGTGAGGAAAAAGCAACTTCTGGGGAGATTTTTGTCAATGGTATGAATTTATCAACATTGAAGAACAAGGAAGTGCCTTATTTAAGAAGACAAATTGGCGTTGTCTTCCAAGATTTTAAGCTATTGCCAAGGTTGAATGTATATGAAAATGTAGCATTTGCATTAGAAGTAATTGAAGAAAACCCTTCAAAAATCCGAAAACGTGTAATGGACGTGTTAGATTTAGTCGGTTTGAAGAGCAAAGTAAGAATGTTCCCAGATGAATTATCAGGTGGAGAACAACAACGAGTTTCTATTGCGCGTTCTATTATCAATGTACCGAAAGTGGTCATTGCGGATGAGCCTACTGGTAACTTGGATCCTGATACTTCTTGGGAAATCATGAAGTTGTTCGAAGAGATCAATGCTAGAGGAACAACGATCATTATGGCAACGCATAATAGAGAGATCGTCAATAATATGCGACGTCGAGTTATAGCTATTGAGGGCGGTCTTATTGTTCGTGATGAACATGGAGGTGACTACGGTTATGAAATCTAGCACTGTCGGTCGTCACATCAGAGAAAGTGTCAAATCAATAGGTAGAAATGGATGGATGACTTTTGCTTCGGTTAGTGCTGTAACAGTCACTTTACTATTAGTTGGTGTGTTTATGGTCATTATGATGAATTTAAACAAAGTGGCCGATGATTTAGAAAATGACGTCGAAATCAAAGTGCTTATTGATTTACAGGCAGATGCAACAGCTGAAGAAACATTGCAACAGCAGATTAAGGGCATGCCAGGTGTCGAATCAATCAAATATTCTTCGAAAGAGCACGAGCTAAACGGTTTGATCAAGGATTTTGGTGATGATTTAAGTTTATTTAAACAAAGTAATCCGCTACGTAATGTCCTTTATGTAAAAGCAGAAAATCCGCAACAAACAGCAAAAGTAGCGAAAAAAATTGATGCATTAGATAACACATATGAAGTACTTTATGGAAAAGGCAAAATTGAAAAACTATTCCACTTTTTGAATGTTAGTAGAAATGTAGGAATCGTTTTGATTATCGCATTACTTTTAACGGCAACATTCTTAATCTCAAATACGATTAAAATCACGATTACAGCAAGAAGAAAAGAAATAGAGATTATGAAATTAGTAGGTGCTACAAACTGGTTTGTACGTATTCCATTTGTTTTGGAAGGTATGTGGTTAGGTTTATTAGGATCGATTATTCCAATGACAGCTGTGTCGATATTATATGCTCAGCTACACAAAGCAGTTGCACCGAGGTTACAAGGAGAAATTTTTCAAATTTTAGATGTTATGCCATTTATCTTTGAAATCGATTTATTGATTTTGTTGATGGGTGTTGTAATTGGTGTTTGGGGTAGTTTCATGTCCGTAAGAAAATTTTTGAAAGTATAATGAAAGGCTGCTCGGTTATTACCTTTCGTATGATTTGTGAAAATAGAATATTTGATAGAGATTAGGGGGTTCACTAGTTGAACAAAAAAGGAAGTAGTTTAACGAGCGTAATTACCGCAACATTAGCTCTAACATTAGTTATTCCATCTATCACAGTTAATGCAGAATCTATCAATGATTTAAAGAATAAGCAACAAGAATTGGACCAAAAAAAATCTGAGTTGAATTCTCATATTCAAGAGAAATCAAAAAAGATTGATAATAATGAATCGAAAATGGATGACATGATGGAGCAGATTTCAAAGCTCGATACAAAAATTTTAGAAGCAGATAAGAAAATCTCAAATGTTTTAGGGAAGATTGATGCAACAACATCGGAAATCAATCTTCTTAAAACGTCTATTACGGATCTAGAAAAAAAAATAGATGAACGTAACCAACTCCTCAAAAAACGTGCAAGGGCTATCCAGGAAAATGGTGGAAAAGTCAGCTATATCGATGTTGTCCTAAAGGCTAAGAATTTTGCTGATTTTGTCGATCGAGTATCTGCGGTCAATACATTGCTGGAAGCAGACCGATTGATCATACAAGAGCAACAAAAAGATCAGAACAAGCTTGAAGAGCAAAAGGGGACACTTGAAGAAAAGTTACAAAAGCAGGAGCTTTATCGTGATGAGCTTCATTTGCTGCGAAAGACATTAGATGTTCAAAAACAAGATAAAAACCTATTGATAGACAAGTTAGAAAATGAGCAAAGCAAACTAAAATCAGAGAAGAAATTATTGGAAAGTGAATATTCAGAGGCACTGAATATTAGCAAAGAAGTTGAAAAAGATATTGCAAAAGAACAGGCTAGATTAGCAGAGGTAGCTCGAAAACAAGCAGAGGCGGCTAGAAATTCAACTACTACCGTATCTAATGCAGGCGAAACGGGCGATATTCCTGAAGTCGCAGGCGGTACATGGACAAAACCAACGAATGGCAGACTAACATCAGGGTTTGGGTGGCGCAATATAGGGGCAGGCCCTGAATTCCATTATGGTGTCGATCTAGCCAATAAAGAGGGAACCCCCATTGTAGCTGCGGCAGATGGTGTCGTTTTTAGAGCAAGTCCATTGTCTACATACGGAAATGTTATCATGATTACTCATTCTATTAACGGACATACATTCACCACTGTGTATGCACATTTGAGTGGATATAATTCAAAAGTCGGACAGGTTGTAAAAAAGGGACAAGTCATTGGCTATATGGGTCAAACAGGAAGAGCATATGGAAGCCATCTACACTTTGAGATTCATACAACGGCATGGCAAGGACAGCAAGTCGGTGCAGTGAACCCGTTACGATATATATCATTATAATAAAAGAGGCTATTGAGGATAGGATATGTTTATCTTCAATAGCTTTTTTATCCCGCGTTAACGGGCAGTAAGACACCCACCTCAGGGTTTAGAGAGACGAGAAAGATAGGTTGGGGATCAACTGCCGCATGCGCCCGATTGGTTTGGATGGGCAGGATATTGGTTACTCAGCTGTTGCCATAGGACGTGGCGTCTTCGCTTAAGTTCCTCTAGTTCAGCGAAGGATGAAGAAAACCCTCACTGATGGAAGCTTCACTTTATTAAAATAGAAATTTAAATGAGTTGTTTTTGTTGCAAAATGCAATCATTTAATATACGGTATAGGGTATAAGGAGAGGCTAGGGGGAGAATAACAAGTGCAGATAACTGAATGGTATAGCATCAAATCACTTACAATGCCATCAACTTGGGTTGCTTTTCTTCTTAGTATAGTCATAGTTGGTCTGATATTAGGTATATTATATAAAAAAGAAGTTGTATCTATTTTTGTTGATGCGATGCTTGAGCTTATATTGATTTGGAAATTTAGCGTGATTGTCACAGATTATTCATTAGTTATAAAGCATCCGTTAACAATGCTTTACTTCAATGGTGGTATGATTGGATTAATAATAGGTATGTTGTATATGCTATTGACACTTTGGAAAAAATTACGAAGACGAGGTTTCATAGAGGAAGATTTACAATCCCTATTTTTAGCCAGTATTCTTAGCCAAAGTTTTTATCAAATATGGATGGCTATTTTGAATGATGCTCTATTATGGCAAAAAGCTTTGACGATCATTAGTTTTTCATGTTGGATGATGATAGCATTTTGGAAAAGTAAAGCAGGTTTTATATGGCATAGGCAATTGTTACTTCTATTCTTTTGTACACATTTGTTCATTGCTTCGCTACAGCCATTGGGTATTTGGCAAGTATCTGTATTGGTGACATTGCTGCTCGTCTTATTCAGGATATTTTTGCAACCTAGGAGGATATAACGTTGAAAAAGAAAATTTTTGGATTACTATTAATATTAGCGTTAATTGCGATTGCGTTAACAAATTTAGTGAAATCTAAAGTAGCTGAAGGGGAGAAAATGGATACATCTTCTACTCAAGTTTCAACCGAGGTCAATAATAAAACCAAAAGCGGGATTGAAATTAATCAAATGGCTCCAGATTTCTCTTTAAAAACACTTGATGGAAAAGAAATAAAACTTTCTGATTATCGTGGACAAAAAGTTATCTTAAATTTCTTTGCCACTTGGTGTCCACCGTGCAAAGCAGAAATCCCTCATATGGAAAAATATTATAAAAAACATGCGAAGAAAGATCATGTTGAAATCCTTGCTGTGAATTTAACCAAATCGGACAAAGATGAAGATTATATTCGTGATTTTATAAAATCGTATGAAATGACATATCCAGTTCTATTAGATACAAAAGGAGAACAGCAAAAACAATATGAAATTATGACGATTCCCACTACATTTATCATAGATACAAAGGGAGTGATCCAAAAGATAATTAAGGGGCCAATGGATCAAGAAATGATGATAAAAACGATCGCTTCTATAAAATAATAAAGACGTATCCACCATTTTCAAGTTTTAATTTTTGTCCTCTATTCATACATTTAAATGGATATAGGAGGGACGAGATGAAAAGAAAATGGTGGCTTTATTTATGTATAATACTTTTAGTTTGTATTGGGATTTTTGCCTTTTGGAAGTACCAGAAAACGGACAAGGCCGTAAAAGAGGAACAGGGTATTTTGCAATCTGTTGAGGAGGCATATGATTTAATTCGTAAAGAATCTGTTCATGAAACATCTGAAAATCAGCTGGTTGAAGGTGCTATAAATGGGATGGCAGGGGCGCTGAAAGATCCGTATAGTACATACTATACGAAGGATGAAGCGAAGATGCATAGGGAGCAATTATCGGATGAACGGGTAGGAATTGGTGCGGAAATTACAGAAAGTCAAGGACGTTTTATCATTGTATCTCCTATGAAGGATTCACCAGCTGAAAAGGCGGGGTTAAAATCATATGATGAGATTGTTCAAGTCGGAAAAGAGCGTACGGATGGTAAAACATTAACAGAACTCTTAGCTCTTATTCGCGGTGAAGCAGGCACGAATGTGAAAATCACTGTTTATAGACCTTCTGAGGAACGTCATGTTGAACTAAATATAACAAGGGCTGCAATAGCACAGAAATCCGTTACCAGTAAAGTACTAGTTTCTGAAGGGAAAAATATTGGCTATGTTTCTATTTCAGTATTTGGAGAAAAAACAGCAGAAGAGTGGTATAAAAACACTAATGAAATGATCAAACAAAATGTTTCTGCACTCATTATTGATGTCCGGAGCAATCCAGGAGGTTATTTAAAGAGTGTCGCGCAAATTATTGGTAGTTTGGTCAAACCAAATACAACATTTGCTTATATGGAAGATGCAGTTGGATATCAGGAACCCTTACAATTAGTGAAAAAGGATATGGCATATAAATATAATGAGCAGCTAAAAAAATTACCGACTGTTTTATTGCAGGATGAAGGAAGTGCCTCTGCCAGTGAAGTATTGAGTGCAGCTTTAAAAGATTTGAATCGAGCGGCTATTGTTGGCGTAAAAAGTTTTGGTAAAGGAACTGTACAAGAAACATGGCCATTATCAAATGGCGGGGAGCTAAAGCTTTCTACTCATAAATGGTTAACCCCGCAGCGTGAATGGATTCATGGGAAGGGCATTAAACCAACTTTAGAGGTAGAACAAAATGCACTATATCATATGAACCTACCACCAATGGCAGGGCATTTTGTGGAGGGAGATTTTTCTGAAAGTATTCAAGCTGTTCAAGAAGTACTAAAAGCACAAGGTTATCCAATCAATCGAGTAGATGGCTATTTTGATCGAACAACCGCAGAATCAGTTAGTGAATATAGTAAAAAACATGATTTAAAGAATAACAATAAGGAAATGGATGAATCTTTTCTATTTGCATTGCGTGAGGAAATGGTAAAATATAGAGATGATTTGAATAATGATTTACAATTAAAAATGGCAGTAGGATTTTTAAATCAAAAAATAAATCAGTAAAAAGCTTGCTTGATTTAACTAACACCTAGTGAGGGATGAGGAAAATCCCACTGTGTGAAGTTTTGCTTTATGAAAGTGACCCAAACATAGTTATTTAGTTCGGATATAGAGGAAAAGACTTCGTTTTCAAACGGTCGTTTGGTACAATGAAAAGAACACTATATATAGCAAAAATTTGAAAGGTGATGCAAATTAATGTTTTTGGACATCATTATGGAACTAGTAAAAGGCATCGGCCGTTTCTTTTTAAATCCGTTATTATATGTCGCTATAATTTTCTCTATTTTAATTGGGTATCGCCGGGTAAAAGGAGAAAGAAAATCTTTTAATATACGAATTTTCTGGGGCTGGTCTGATTTTATATTAATGTTCAAGGAAGGTTGGCTATTAGGACTGGTCATTTCGATCATTAGTATTGTGGTTGGCTTAGTTGTGCCAATTCAATTTATCGTGTTAAGTGCGGCTGTAGGTGTTTTATGTTTACTCACATTCTATTATCATTTAGCTTCTGCAGCTTACCCTTTAGGGATTGCATTTATCATGATGTGGTATACATATATAACTGATAGTTCATGGCGTTTCTTGAGTTGGGATGTAACAAGTGCATCGATGCATATAGGAATGCTCGTCACGATTCCATGTATGATCGGTCTTTTATTGATTGCAGAAGGTTATTTAATTGCCAAAAAAGCATTTAAAATTGCGTCTCCGAAAATATTAAAAACAGAACGTGGCTTACCTTCAGCTGTTTATTTGGCCAAACGATTATGGCTGCTTCCTATTTTCTTTGTATTACCAGGAGGTGCAATCCAAGAGTTTGTGCCATATTGGCCACAGTTTACATTGGGGAGCGACTCATTTTCACTGATCCTTGTACCGATAATCATTGGTTTCCAACAACGTTCTCGCAAAATGCTTCCAGTACATTTTTATCCTCAATTGGGCAAAACCGTGCAATTATTAGGGGCACTTGTATTAATCGAAGCAATCATCGCTTATTTCTTCCCTGTTATGGGGATTGCTGCCGTTTGCGTAGCAGTTGTTGGACGAGCATTGATCTCCATTATTTATTCGATCAGTGAAAGACATGGCGGCTATGCTGTAACACCACAAGATTCAGGTGTTATGGTGGTTGGGGTTTTACCGGATTCTCCTGCTGAAGCAATGGGCATTCAAGTTGGTGAATGTATTCGTAAAGTGAATGGTATTTCAGTTAAAACAGAAGAAGAACTTTATGAGGCGTTACAAGTAAATGCTGCTCATTGTCGGCTAGAAGTACTTGATCAAGATGGTGAAGTTCGTTTAAGACAACATGTTATTTATCGTCATGATCATTTTAGGATCGGTTTGCTCGTTGTAAGATAAGGAGTGAAAAAGATGTCGGTAATCAAATTTTTGATGGCACTTATTTTACCAGGTCTATTAGTTGTACTATTTACGCAAATTACATTTCAACATTATGTAGGTCTAGCGCTTTCGGTAGCATTAATGGCTGTGTCCATTTATGCAGGTTACACCCACCCACCCGCTTTGTATGTTGTAGATGCGGTTTCTCTAACGGTTGGTTTCTGGTATGCTAATAAAATGGTGAATCGGAATAAGCATTAAAGAATACGCTATCTAAATAATATGGCGGCTACAAAAAACGATAGTATCACCTTTTTACAGATAAAATTTCGTCCTTTCTTTCGTTTTTATCTTATGAACTAAAAAGGCTGATTTGTATTATGTTTTGGAGCTGAATGCCCTTCTTAGTGGCTCCATGATATGCACTCCAAAGTTAGATCAAACAATCTAACTTTTGGGGTGCTTTTTTATATGTGAAGATTTTGTTCACAATACGGTTGCAACTTAAAAAAGAAACGAAAAATTGGAGAAAAAACAGTTCTTTGCACTCTAAAGAATCCTGTATCTATTGTATAATGGATGGAAAGAACTAACGTATGATATACTTGCGATTTTTTGAAACTTATAGGTGTTTAAAGCGCTCCTAATAGAAGAGTGATAAAAATCATTAGATGGAAGATTTGAAGGAGGCAATAGGAGTGCCAGATTGGTTATCCATTGAAAATTTTCAAACATTAGCACAACAATATCGCATAATTGGTACTCTCTTAGCCATTGCGTTACCATTTTTGGAATCATTTTTACCATTTTTGCCATTAGCCGCTTTTGTAGTAGCTAATGCAAGTGCATATGGATTATGGTGGGGATTCTTATTTTCGTGGAGTGGGGCTGTTTTAGGGTCATATTGCGTTTTCTTGATTATACGCAAATTTGGAAAAAGTAAAGTTTTTCGTGCGATTACGAAAAAGCATGCGGTCCAAAAATTAATCCATTGGGTAGAATATCAAGGATTTACACCTTTATTTTTATTGCTTTGTTTCCCATTTACGCCATCCGCATTGGTCAATATAGTAGCCGGTTTATCGAATTTAAAGAAAAAGAATTATTTAATCACGATTATGCTTGCAAAATTCATCATGATTTTCATCATCAGTTGGATTGGTTCAGATCTACACGCTTTAATTACAAAGCCGATTCGGACATGCCTAATCGTTTTGATTATCATCCTATTATGGTGGGGCGGTAAACAAGTGGAAGCAAGAATGAATGCAAAAGTAGAAAAAAATATGCGGGAGTATTCGAAAAGTAGAAATAAATAAGAACATTTGTTCTTTTTTGGTGATATAATAAGGTTATACAGTGAAATTTCAACCAGTGAGTGCTCGATTTCACTGGGTGTCATTGATCCAATCGAAATGCTGCAGGCAATTGTTTCTCTACTTTTGCTAGTGTTTTGAAGTAAGAGACATACTTCCTGCCCATACAGGAATAAAATACGAAAGGAGGGGATTAGATGTCACTCCGTATGATAACAGGACGTTCGGGTACTGGAAAAACGACATTTATTCAACAAGAGATCATGAAAAAGGTGAAAGAGCAACCGATTAGCTCCTTCATTTTTTTAATTGTCCCAGATCAAATGTCTTTTTCAACAGAGTATGATATGACGCATGACTATGATGTAAAAGGGATCATAAGAGCACAAGTTACCACCTTTAAACGTTTAGCGTGGCGGATTTTACAAGAAACTGGCGGCATCAGTCGAAAAGAAATAAATGGTTTCGGATACCGTATGCTTATTCGCAAATTATTAGAAAATCATAAAGAAGAATTTGCTCTATTTCGTAAAGCAGCGGATAAACGGGGATTCACGGCTGAAATGGAATCTTTATTGAAAGAGTTTAGCCGATATAGTTTAGACAGTGCTGCATTATCACAATTAGAAGAAAATTTCCAACAAATAGACGCACCAAAAACGTTACAAGATAAAGTCCATGATCTACATCTATTAGTACAAGCAATCGAAAATACTTTGGGAACTACATATATTGATAGTGAAGGATATTATCCGCTATTAACCGCACAGCTAGTTCACTCAGAAATGATTCGCCAAGCGGATATTTATATAGATGGATTTACAGCTTTTACAACGCGAGAATTTGAACTAGTTCAGGAACTATTAAAAGTTGCTCATCGAGTGACAGTTGTATTGCCGATGGAGTCAGAAACGGATGCAGATGATGAACAGGCGTTGTTCTATCAATCTGCTCGCACATATGTAAGATTGAAAGAGATAGCTTTTGAAAATGGTATAGAAGTAGAACCGACTGATCATTGTACAGAGCAATATCGATTTCATACAGCTGATTTACGGCATATTGAAAGTCAATTTGAAGTGTTCCCGCCAGTTCAACAAGAAAGTGATGGCAGTGTAGAAATCATTGAAGCGGCTAATCGACGCTCAGAGATTCATGCCATCGCTCGAAAAATGAGAGATCTGACGCAAAAAGGGAAGATGCGTTACAGAGATATGGCGATCGTATATCGTCAAACAGATGTCTATGATCCATTGATCGCAACTATATTTCCTCAATATGATATACCTGTGTTTGTCAGTCAGAAAAAGCCGATGCTTCATCATCCACTTATTGAGTTCAGTCGATCTGTGTTGGAAGCGATTCGCTCTGATTGGAAGTATGAGCCTATTTTCCGGGCAATAAAAACCGATTTGTTTTTCCCTGTTACTTCGGATATTCAGGTTTGGAGAGAACGAGCAGATATACTTGAAAATTTTGTGCTTGCACAAGGGATTTATGGAAAACGCTGGTTTGAAGAAAAGCGCTGGTACTATAAAAAATATCGTGGTTTAGAGTTATTCACCAAAAGACAAACAGATGAAGAACGTGCCTATCAACAAGAAATTGAAGCCATGCGTGCGAAAGTCCGCGAACCATTAAAAGACCTCGAAGATCAATTAAAAGAAGCAAAAACAGGAAGAGAAATGGTTACAGCTTTATATAATTTCATAGAGGGTTTAGAAGTTTTTGATAAATTACAGGCATTAAAAGATTACGAAATGGATAAAGGGCGTTTACTAGAAGCGAGTGAGCATGAACAAGCATGGAATCATTGGATAGAGATATTAGATCAGTTTGTGATGCTATTTGGCGATCAAACCATGACATTGGACGAAGCCTATGAAATTTTGGATGAAGGCTTTGATACATTAGAGTTTTCACGCATTCCACCATCTCTAGATCAAGTAACTGTTGCCAATGCAGATACTGCACGTTTGTCAAAGATGAAAGCTGTTTTTGTGATTGGTGTCAATGAAGGCGTTTATCCGAAACGTATGGATTATGAGGGGCTACTGGCGGATTCCGAACGTGAATGGTTTTTGCAAACTGGATATGAAATTGCTCCAACCTCAAAGACAAGATTACTAGAAGAAGAATTTATTACTTACCATGCTTTTACAATGGCATCTGATCGACTGATTGTATCCTATGCGTTGGCAGATGAGGAAAGTAAAGCGCTATTGCCATCTCTTTATATAAAACGTTTAGAAGATCAGTTGGAAAACATCAAGAAAACCATTGCTTTCCTTGATCCTAGTGAATCACTAGAAGAACAGAGTGCATTATCTTATATCATGCACCCACGGACTTCCTTAGCCTATTTGATGAAACAGCTCCGTTTACATCAAGAAGACCATCAAATAGGCTCTGAATGGCTTGCGTTGCAACGTTATTATGAAGAAGATCCCTATTGGAAAACAGTGTTAGAAAGACTAATGAGGCCTTTAAAAACGCATAACAAGGCGGAAAAACTTACACCTGAAATGACAGAAGCATTGTATGGATCGACACTGACCTCTAGTATTTCTCGTATTGAAAAATTTTATCGTTGTCCATTTGCCCATTTTTCGACATATGGTTTGCAACTAGAGGAAAGAGCGGAGTATCGTTTAGAAACGCCAACAATTGGTGATTTATTTCATGCAGCGTTGAAATGGATTGCGGAAGAAACAGATCGCATGAAGCTGACATGGGCACAATTGTCAAATGAGCAATGTGCATTATTAGCGAAAAAAGCCGTGGAGGAAATTTCACCATTGCTGTATCATCAGATTTTACTTAGTACGGCACGTTATCGTTATATTGCACGTAAATTAACGCATATCGTACAACGCACATTGCAATCTCTGAGCCAACATGCAAAAGTTTCAGGGTTTAAGCCTATTGCGCTTGAAGCTGCATTTGGCCCACACGAACCACTACCACCGCTTGTTATTCAATTGAAAGATCATAAGAAAATGCAAATGCGGGGGCGTATTGATCGAATCGATGCTACAACTATCAATGGCAAACCTTATATTCGTGTGGTGGATTATAAATCTTCTGCACATAAATTAGATTTAAATGATGTGTACTATGGCTTGTCATTACAGATGCTCACTTATTTAGATGTTGCCATTACTAATTCTGAGGAATGGCTGCCGATTCATGCGGAGGCAGGGGGCATATTATATATCCACGTCCATAATCCAATGCTGAGCCCCGATAATCGTTTAACAGTAGAAGAAGCTGAAAAAGAACGATTAAAGGATTTCAAAATGCGTGGTTTACTATTAGACAATTATGATTCTATTATTGCAATGGATGATCAGTTGACATCATCTGGAGGTTATTCTCAAGTAGTTCCTGTGTATATGAAAAAGGATGGCAGCACCTCACCCAATCTCTCCTCGATCATTAGTCCAAATGATATGAAATCATTGCAATATTTTGTTCGAAATAAACATAAAAAAGCAGGAGAAGAAATTTTAGAAGGTCATACAGATATCAGTCCTTTTAGGATGAAACAGCGAACAGCATGCGAATTTTGCTCATATAAGAGTGTTTGTCAATTTGATACAACAGATCCAGCTCAACATTATCGCCAATTATACGTAGAGAAGCCAACGGAGATCATCGAAAAAATACGTAAAGAAGGTGGACAAGATGATACAAATTCCTAAAAAACCAGAGGATGCAACTTGGACGGATGCGCAATGGAAAGCTATTTGGGCTTCTGGACAAGACATATTAGTCTCGGCTGCAGCAGGCTCAGGAAAAACGGCTGTTCTGATCAATCGAATGATTGAAAAAGTTATTTCGACTACAGCTCCAATCGATGTAGATCAACTACTCGTTGTAACGTTTACGAATGCATCTGCTGCCGAAATGCGTCATCGGATGGCCAATGCACTGGAAAAAGAAATTCGTAAAAATCCACAATCCAAGCATTTACGTAGACAACTTAGCCTCATCAATAAGGCTCAAATTTCGACATTACACTCATTTTGCTTAAATATTGTTCGGCAATATGCCTATCTGCTAGATATTGATCCAGGTTTTCGGATTGCTGATGATACCGAAGCGGCTTTGTTGAAAGATGATATTTTGGCAGAAGTGTTGGAAGCTGCCTATGATAGTGAAAGCGCAGAAGATATTTATCGCTTAGTTGATAGTTTTACTTCTGATCGTGATGACCAAGCGATTGAAGTTTTACTCAATAAGCTATATGAAACGTCTAGAGTAAATCCAGAACCAATGAAATGGCTAAAGTCATTGCCAAAGCGCTATGATGTGGAAGAAAATACGACCATCGATGATTTAGATATTACACCCTATATCCAAAAATCTATCTTACATAATATTGATGGAGCCATCTGCTTAATGGAAGAAGTTCATCAGTTGTCGTTACAACCAGATGGACCCTTTGCTTTTGGAGATACTGCTCAAAAAGATCTAATCTTGTTCAGAGAAGCAAGGCGTTTTGTAGAAAAAAACTGGGAAGAGGCTTATATCTTTTTTCAAACGGCCAAAATGGATCGTGCGAAACCACAAAAAAAGGGAAGCTGTGATGAAGAGCTATTAAATCTCGCGAAGGAAAAAAGAAGTCAAGCAAAGGCCATGTTTGAAGAGCCTATCAATACTTTTTTTAAACGCTCTCCAGAAAAATTGTTGGAAGAAATTCGTTTGATGAAGCCGATTATTGAAACACTTGTAAATTTAGCTATCCAATTTAGTGAACAATATGGCAAAGCCAAAAATGAAAAAGGTTTAGTCGATTTTTCAGATTTGGAGCATTTTGCTTTAGCGATTTTAACAGATGAAGTAGATGGTGAGCTTGTTCCTTCTTCAGTAGCTCTTGATTATCGTCAGCATTTTAAAGAAGTGTTGGTCGATGAATATCAAGATACAAACCGTTTACAAGAAGCGATTTTACAGCTTGTGAAAAGCGGTGATACTTCAACGGGCAATATGTTTATGGTTGGTGATGTGAAACAATCTATCTATCGTTTTCGTCTAGCAGAGCCAACGTTATTTTTGCATAAATATTTGACTTTTCATGAAAATCCAGTTGATACAGGGTTACGTATTGACTTGAATGCCAATTTCCGTAGTCGTCCAGAAGTACTGCATGGGACGAATTATATTTTCTCACAAGTGATGGGAGAAGAGGTTGGGGAAGTAGAGTATGACGCAGCTGCGGCTTTAAAACCACAGGCTCCTTATGATCCAAAAGAGATGCCGCTTGAGTTTGTTATTTTACACACAACTGAAAAAGAAGCAGATGAAAAAGACCAAGACCTTTTAGAAGAAGAAGAGCTGAAAAAATCGCAACAAGAGGCACGATATATCATCAAAGAAATACAACGTATTATCGATTCAGATATGGTCGTATACGATCCTTGGACAAAGGAAGAGAGACCTGTTGAATATCGAGATTTTGTTATATTGATGCGTTCGATGACTTGGTCTGTTGACATCATGGAAGAGTTCAAAACTGCAGGGATTCCTCTTTACGCGGAAATTTCCACAGGCTATTTTGAAGCACTTGAAGTCATGATTATGCTCAATACGTTGAAAATCATTGATAACCCATTTCAGGATATTCCACTTGCTTCTGTCTTAAGGGCTCCATTTGTTGGCTTAACTGAAAATGAATTAGCTAGTATTCGTTTAGCTAATCCGAAAGCATCTTTTTATGAGGCATTAAAGCAATTTGTTCGTGATGAAGGATCTGGTCTTCAATCAGTCACTGCAGAAAAGCTACAACGATTTTTATTGCAACTAGAAGATTGGCGTGATTTAGCTAGACGTGGTTCGTTAGCGGATCTCATATGGCGTGTTTACACGGATACGAATTATTACGAAATGGTCGGGGCTATGTCTAATGGAAAGCAGCGTCAGGCAAATCTACGTGCATTGCATAACCGAGCCATTGCTTATGAAAAAACATCATTTCGTGGATTATTCCGCTTTTTAAGATTTGTAGAACGGATGCGTTTACGGGGAGATGATTTGGGGGCAGCACGTGCGATTAGTGAAAAGGAAAATGTTGTTCGATTAATGACGATCCATTCTTCGAAAGGGTTGGAATTTCCATTTGTTTTTGTTGCAGGGCTTGGCAGAGAGTTTAATAAGATGGATTTCCATTTACCATATTTATTTGATCCACAATTTGGTTTGGCTGTCAAAATGATTGATCCAGAAAAGCGTCTTCAGTATAAATCCCTGCCATTTTTAGCAATGGTGGAAAAGAAAGCTTTAGAGATGAAATCTGAAGAAATGCGTGTGTTATATGTTGCTATGACGCGCGCAAAAGAAAAATTATATTTGGTGGGATCAGTAAAAGACTGGGAAAAGACGAAGAAGAAATGGAGAGAATCACAACAGATACCAAAAGGGGACAAACTTCCAGACTTTCTTCGAGCAAAGGCGAAAAATTATTTAGATTGGATTGGGCCTGCTTTTGCCAGACATCCTGATTTTGAAAGGAATGAAGAAAACGATTCAGAATTATCCCATTGGAAATTAACGGTTATCGATACGGACGAGTTGAAAACGGCGAAGAATGATGAGGATATAGAGGAAAATGTAGATGTATATGAAGCGCAACCAGTTGATGAAGCTATTTTGAAGGAAATCCAAAGTCGCTTTGATACACCCTATGCATTTGAGCATGCGATTACTAAACGTTCTAAAACATCTGTAAGTGAGTTGAAACGTATTCAAAATTTGGAATCACGAGAAGAACCAGAACAATTTTTAAGTACTTCTTCATCCCATCAGCAACGAGTCGCAACAAGACCTGCGTTTTTGCAACAGCGCTCATTGACAGCGGCAGAAGTTGGGACAGCCATGCACACCGTTATGCAGCATATACCTCAAGAGGGCCTGCACGATGAAGAATCAGTACGGCAATTTGTTACGACATTAGTGGAACGTCAACTTTTAACGAAAGAAGAAGGCTCCGCTGTACAAGAAGAAAAGATTATCACGTTTTTTGAAACGGAGATTGGACAGCGATTTATGACGGCGAAAGAAATGTATCGAGAATTACCATTTACGATTAGCCTTGAAGATCATGATGGTGACACCCAAATTGTACAAGGTGTTGTTGATTGTTTATTCCAAGAACAAAATGGGCTGTGGGTGCTGCTTGATTATAAAACGGATCGAATTCAACCAAATATGAAAACAATAGAAGGCTTACAAAAAGAAATGATTCACCGATATGATGTCCAGCTTTCATTGTATAAGAAAGCGCTAGAGGAAATTTTGCAGATTGATATACATGAAAAAATCATTTATTCTTTCGATGCAAGATGTCCAGTCCAATTGTAGGAGGAAATTTTCATTGAACAGTACACCGACAACGAGTAAACAAAGAATCGATACGTTAGATATTTTGCGAGGTGTTAGTTTACTTGGTATTTTATTAGTGAATATGTTCGCATTTAGTACGCCTATGCCACATATAGATTTGAAGACATGGTTTACGGTTCCGATCGATAAGGAATATCACGAAATTTTAGATGTTTTTGTACAGGGAAGTTTTTATCCGTTGTTTTCCATGCTTTTTGGCTATGGGCTTGCGATGCAGTACACAAAGACGACCCGTTTAGGAGATTCTTTTTATAAATTTAGTATCAAGCGACTTGTTGTTCTATTCATCATTGGGATGTTCCATGCCTTTTTGATATGGTGGGGAGATATTTTAATGACGTATGCTTTTTGTGGTTTAGTACTCATAGCACTTATTCGGTTAAGACCGGGATTTTTATTAACCATTGGGTTGATCTTTTATATTGGGATTAATGGAATGATGGCAATGCTAGTAGGATTAGCTTCTTTGGCTGATCCTTCAGGTACTGATCCATCTCAATTTATTGATATAGAATCTATGGAAGATGCTGTAAAGGCATATGGGGCAGGTTCTTGGACTGATGTATTCATGCAGCGTTTAGTCGATTTATCTATTCAATTTTCACCCGGTATGTGGCTAATGGCGTTATTCACGATTTTGCCTTATATGCTAATGGGAGCAGCTGCTTCAAAATGGCAATTGATCGAGAAGGCAAAAAGCAAATACGTTTTGTGGAGTATACTCGCAATCGTTATGGTACCACTTGGTATTTATTTGAAATTTTTGCCGTACGCATTCGAGCGTAATTCTTTTTTAGATTATATTCAAACATATTTTGGCGGACCGATTTTAGCGTTAGGTTATGCGAGTGTAATGGTCTTATTTTGCTGTATTCCATATGCAACAAAGATGCTATCTCCAATAGCAAAGGCTGGAAGAATGTCACTGACGGTATATATAACACAATCCATTATTTGTACACTCATTTTTTATCATTTTGGGTTAGGTCTTTATGGTAAAATTGGGGTAGATACAGCAACATGGTTAGCTGTCGGTATCTATGCGATCCAACTTATTTTTGCGACGATCTGGTTCATGTTATTTAAGCAAGGACCGATTGAAGCAGCGTGGAAGAGAATAATTTATGGGAAATCTGTGCTGAAAAAAGAGGAAATAAATCAATAAATGATGTATCATGATAAAAAAAGAAGGAGTTCCGGATATTCATGAAAATATTATCTTTTCGTTATAACAACATTTTAAGCTTTGGGCCAAAAGTAAAAAGGGAAGAGGCTGTTTGGGACGTACTAGCCATTCAAAAAGAGCTTCAAGTACTTCCTTCTTATGCGGCGACGATTGTAGAAGGAATGACCAATGGCTATGAGTTTGTAGAGCAAACTCGTAAACTAGTAAGAGCGGCGCAACAATTAGAGGATCCGTCACAATTTAAACGTGATTTTTCAGAAATTGAATGGTTAGCACCAATACCTCGTACAACTAAAAATATTATTTGTATTGGTAAAAACTATAATGAACATGCGAAAGAAATGGGAGCGGATCATGCTCCAGAAGATATTGTGGTCTTTACGAAAGCACCAACATCTATAGCTGCCGATGAACAAACTTTATCTGTACATGCTGATATCACTTCAGCATTAGATTATGAAGGTGAGCTAGCTGTTGTCATCGCGAAAAAGGGCAAAAACATTCCTAAGAGTTTAGCATTTGACTATGTATTTGGCTATACAATTGCCAATGATATTACTGCACGTGATTTACAAACAAAGCATAAACAATTCTTCTTAGGAAAAAGTTTAGATGGTGCATGCCCAATGGGTCCTTATTTAGTAACGAAAGATGAAATACCTAATCCACAAAATCTAACAGTTGTAACAAAGGTCAATGATGAAGTACGACAAAACGGTTCCACTGGTGATATGATGCACACAGTGGAAGAGTTAATCGTAGAAATATCAAAGATTGTTACGTTAGAACCTGGAGATGTCATTTTAACTGGAACTCCAGCTGGTGTAGGAAAAGGGATGAACCCACCACAATTTCTGAAAGCCGGCGATATTGTCAAAGTTTCTATCGAAGGCATCGGTACTTTAGTAAACCGCTTCGAATAATTGACTTGATGAATTGATTCGATAGGACAAACAGTAAGACTCTCAAGAGATTCAAGGAGAGCCACATTGAAAAACGATAATATGACCATTTTTATTGATCGAAATCCAACTTTTCTTTCGGATTTATGGTTTTGAAAGTTGATTTTTAGAGTTGGATTGGTTCTCTTGGTGCGGTGGTTCGCCGATACGAGGAAGAGAATCAGCTGTCTACAAAAGCAATTGTATGGGTGCACTCATAGACAGTGGAAAAATGGGGAAAACCCTCACTACGAGAAGTTTTATTTTATATCTTTGTTATAGCCCAATGGAAATATTCTTCAATTGGTCTGTTATTAATGTCTTGTAATCGACAATATTTACTCTATTTTTCTAACTAGCATACCTGATATTTGTATAGTTCTTATTGTTTTGATAGGATAAATGTGGCAATGAAAAAAGATATGGAGGATTTTAGAAAATGTTACACTTGCATTTAACTTCGATTATAGTCGCAATCGTACTATTCTTTGTGTCAGCTATGATGCAAAAAGGATCTACAGCTCAAAAAATTACACATATGATTTTACGTCTTTTCTACATTTTGATTCTTTTTTCCGGCGGATATGTATTTAGTGGAACGATGGCTAGTCCTTTAGCGATGGAATACGGTTTAAAATTACTAGGTGGTCTTTTAGTGATCGGCTTAATGGAAATCATTTTAGTGCGTAAGGAAAAAGAAAAAGCGATTGGATTTCTATGGATATTATTTATTATTATCCTAGCTTTTACACTCTATATGGGTTATCGCTTACCACTTTAATATTTGTTGTAAGATCAGCACATTCTGACAATCACAATGTTAGAATGTGTTTTTTTATTTGGGAGTTAACTAGGATGATTGTGAGTCTTAATAATGAAAAAATCCTTATTTTTAACTCTATGTATGTTGATTGAAGCTAGCAAGTCATAACGAAAACTTATATCTAAATGGATGAAATTGGATAATGGATGCAACTGTTTTTTAATCCTTTATTCACAAGTAATAAGTTGCCAAACAAATAAAGGAAAAATTTCTTTCATTATAAAATGGATTTTTTACAGTTTTGTAGACTTTTTTCGTTTTATTTGTTTTTTGAATGAAAACTTGAATGAAAACATGGAGAGTTTTGAAATGGTTTGTTAAAATTAGTTTGGACAAGTTCTGCAGAGGAGGACTTCAGAGTGAACATTGCAAAATGGATAAGTACGGCAGTAGCATCGGCGGTGTTAGCATCAACGATTACAACGGTGACTGCGCATGCTGAAGAACAAACATCTCAAATTGAAAATGAAAGTATATATGATGTACTCGTTGACCGTTTTTTCAATAAGAGTGTAGAAAACGATTACAATATTAATGCGAAAGATCCGAAAGCATTCCATGGTGGTGATTTTGAGGGGATCAATGTAAAAATAGACCATATTCAAAATATGGGCTTTACGATGGTTTCTTTAGGCTCCGTTTTCTCATCTACTACATATGATGGAAGTGCAGTAGTGGATTATAACAAAATTGAGAAACATTTTGGTACAAGTAAAGAATTGAAAACATTGATCAGTAATCTACACAAAAGCAAGATCAAATCAATGGTCGATTTCCCTATTAATCATGTTAGCAAGGACAATGTTTGGACATTAGAAGAAAATCGCAAAGATTGGTACACAGCAGCTCAAGATAATCGGATTAACTGGAATACAGATAAAAAAGAGGTACAACAAGCATTAATAGATGCAGCTGTAAACTTTGTCACAAAGTATAAAGTTGATGGAATCCGATTAACACAATTAGGAGACGCAGATACAGCATTTATCAATAAAATGATCGCAGCCTTGAAACAACAAAAACATCTTTATGTAATTTCTAATGAAGAAAGCGATGCAAATTTTGATTTGGATTATAATCCACAAGCGATCGCAACGTATCAATCTATCTTCCAAAACGTTAATGAAGATTCTTCTAAAGTAGAAGAGCCATTCAAAGCATTTGCGAATGGTGATACAGATAAGCCGCCAGCATTAATGATCGATGATTTGAATAGCGCTCGTTTTACACATGCCGCAGCGGAAGCAAACATGTTTCCACCAACACGTATTAAAGTAGCATTAGGTACTTTAATGACAATGCCAGGTGTACCCATTGTTACTTATGGCACGGAAATAGCTCAAAATGGTGTGCAACCATCAGAAACGCATGGATCAATGGATTTCCGTACAAAAGAGGACATTATTGACTATTTAGATGATCTGCAATCCGTTCGCAATAAATCGCAAACACTTCGTACGGGTAAATATAAATTATTAGAAAACAAAAATGGCTTAATGATTTATGAACGTTATTCCGATGATGAGAAATGGATTGTGATGGTCAATAATACCGATAAAACACAAAAGTACGCACTGGACTCATCAGTGATTGGAAATAACAAAGAATTACGTGGACTTTTCGAAAGCGACATTGTCCGCCCAGATGACAACGGCAAATATAATTTAGTATTAGAACGTGAAATTGTAGAGCTTTATCAAGTAACTGATCATAAGGGTCTCAATGTTCCCTATATGATCGCGTTAGGTCTCGTCTACCTACTATTCATCGGATTTATAGTAGTGATATTACGTAGAGGACGCAAATATAAAAACACAAAATAATGAAAGTATCTTTTAAAAAAGCACATATGTTTTACGCGGAGCACAGAATGATGTAAAAGAATATTCTGTGCTCTGCTTTTTTTTATGAGAAACTGAATTTTTTCGTCAGAGGAGAAGATTAGTCTTCGAAGGAGTGGATAAACTCATCGGAGAGAGTGTGAATAAAGCCTTCGAAGGGGCGAATAAAACATCAGGGTAGAATAAAATCTTCGAAAGAGCAAATAAATCTTCGGAGAGAGCAAATAAAGTTTTCAAAAGAGCGAATAAATCATCAGAGGGAGAATAAAGTCTTTGAAAAAGCAAATAAATCTTTGGAGAGAGTGAATAAAGCTTTCGAAGGAGTGAATAAATCATCAGAGAGAGAATAAAGTCTTTGAAAAAGCAAATAAATCTTTGGAGAGAGTGAATAAAGCTTTCGAAGGAGTGAATAAATCATCAGAGAGAGCGAATAAAGTCTCCGAAAGAGCGAATAAATCTTCGGAGAGAGCGAATAAAGCTTTCGAAGGAGCGAATAAATCATGGGAAAGAGCAAATAAATCAAATCAGCAAGCAATATAGAAGCTCATTCCCCAATTAGAAGGTTTATCCCACTCCAACATTGAATAGAAAATAAGCTGTTGAACATGCAAAAACTCCTGATAAAACCAAACTATATTTTATCAGGAGTTTCGATCAGGTTCTATTCAGTTACAGATTCTATTATTCTTTCCATAGTTTATTTAAGAAAAAGACGGCAATGGTACCAGTTCCAGTGTGTGCGGCAATAACTGAACCTATTAGATGGATTTCTACGGCTTTTGGATGAAAGTTTTGGATAATCAAAGCTTTCATCTCTTCTGCTGCTTCTAAGTCGTCACTGTGAGTGATAGCGATGACTTGTTCAGAAAGAGAATCGCCGCGTTCTGCCATTAACTCGATGATGCGTTTAAATACTTTTTTGCGGCCACGGTATTTTTCAATAGGAACGAGTTTACCATCTTCAACATCAAGAACAGGTTTGATACTTAAAAGGCCACCGATAAAGGCACTTGCTTTTGATAAACGACCGCCTCTTGCTAAGTAATCTAAATCTCCTACTGTAAATAGATGCTCCATATGTTCGGCATTGAAACGAATTTTCTCTGTGATTTGATCGACTGTGTCGCCTTCTTCACGAAGTCGAACTGCTTCTTTTACAAGTAGACCATACCCCATTGAAGCGCATTTTGAATCGATAATTGATAATTTAAGATCGGGATATTTTTCTTTTGCTTGTTCCGCCATCATGATAGCTGTGCTGTAGGTACCAGAAAGTTGAGACGAGAAGGCAATATAAATGCCTTCCTCTCCAGACTGACCGAGCGCTGTAAATTCTTTTAAAAAGCGATCAGGTGACACTTGAGATGTTTTTAACATTTCACCTGAACGGATGACATCATATACTTCTTGGATATCAACACCTACGACGTCATCATGCTCTTGACCTTTCAGTTGAACCCGCAGTGGTATAATGGTGACATTGTTTTGTTCATAAAAAGATTTTGGCAAATCAGAAGCGCTATCCGCATAAATTTTCATTTTTCAAACCCCCTATATTTCAGATAAAGTGAAAGCTTACTCAAGTGGAGAATATTCTCTTCATTGAGTGGTAGATGAATCCATTAGATATTTTACGGGCAGTCGATCCCAAAATGATATGAAAGTGGGGGACGTTATTGCTCGTTAGCGTGATAAATGAAGACGATCGATCAGTACTTCTGCAATCCCATCTTCATTATTAGATGTGGTAATTTCATTTGCAATATTTTTTAGCTGACCAATTCCATTTCCCATTGCAACACCAACACCTGCATAATCGATCATTTCTAAATCGTTGTCCTCATCCCCAAAAGCAATAATGCGGTCGCGAGGAATGTCCAATTTTTTGGCAACATGTGAAAGACCAATAGCTTTATTCAGACCATGTCTTACAATTTCGATGACTGGAAAAGGGTCTCCCCAGCGTCTGTGATCCATCAACTCAGCTTTTGTATCGGCTAGGTATTTGCGAATAATGGGAACGTTCTTTTCATTAGATTGAATGAGTAGACTTGTTGGATTATCTTTTAAATAGTCTTTTAGAGCACCTGTTGTTACTTTTGGATCGCCCATACTAAAAATATTGAGTAATTTTTCATCATGGTATTGGACGTATACATCATCCATTACTTCTGCAACCAAATTTTCAAATTGATCACGATTTAAGGATTCAACAACCTCTTGGACAACTTTTAAATCAATGGGCTTATGTACAGTTTGCCAATTCTGATCTAATGGGTGATGCACGAAGGCACCATTAAAATTTACGATTGGTGTATGTAAGCCTAGTTCATGATAATATATTTTACTCGCACGATAAGGTCTACCAGTCGCGATCATCACTTCATGACCTGCCTCTTTTGCCTTTAAAATCGTGCGTTTGGTCTTTTCAGAAATTACTTTTTCATCGGTTAATAGCGTACCATCTAAATCTAAAACAATCAAATGGGGTTGTACCATTCATAACACTCCCTTCGCTCGCAAGTTGATATCGGTATCATTCCCAAAAGTCACTAGAAAGAGAATAGGACAGAAGCGTTGAAAAACTGCCATCCATCAGGAAATTATCTCTCTTTAGAGTTTATCCTTTCTATTAGGTGTTCGTCAAAATTTTGTAACGGGGAGTTGTACGGGGAGTTATACAAAACGAAATATTCACATTTTACTCTGATGCAATTAACTTTCGAAAAATTTATGTATCGGAGATCGTCAGTATGTATAAAGATTCACGAAAACATGGCATATTTTCAGTGGAAGCAGATGCTTCATTGTTTACAATAGGAAGTAATCTGGATTCACTGAATATAAAAGATACATCAAAATCAGTGAGATTAAGGGCTTTAAAAGCAATGCTTTCTAAATGTCTTAAACATGGCTGGGTTGAAGATGACTTTTGGAAAAATATTAACATTAAACCAGATAGAACTATTAAGCCAGCTGCATCACAAAAAAACATTGAAAAGCTAATTAAATTGTTGGATAAAAATACTTTTGTAGGTTTTCAGGACACAGTATATCAAAACGCAAGTAAGCATTCAGAAGCGATTGTTGCACTTTATTTGATAAATTAGCCAACAAAAAAGGCTGCATTGAAAAGGCTGGTTAACACCTTTCATACAGCCTTATCACAAAAAACGATGGATCATGTGATTTTATGGATTCGTTAGACTTGCTGATATCATGTTCTCCGCATTCGGAATGTAACTAGGATATGGGTTTTTATACTCTCCCTGATCATAAGAAAATTCTTTCATATACTTTTCTGACTCTTTGTATTGATCTCTTAGCAACTTTTCGAATGCTTTTGGAGACATATCTTGAACACTTTTAAAGAATTTTTCTTTGTTTTTTTCTGGTACATATATATTGACCCCGTACTCTGCACTAAGCTTAGTCATTACTTTATTGTAAGGAATGAGTAACAAATCGATATCATCGTTAGTTGTTTTAGCATTAGAAGTAGTAGTTGAACAAAGTACTGTTATCAAAATAGAAATTGATAAAATATTCAATAATTTTTTCATCTTTTCCCTCCTCATTATCCATGGTAAGAGTTTTTTTCAAAAGAATTTTTAGTGAAGCTGGTTAGCTGAATGAAGAATCTCTTGAATTTCCTCTAAAAAATGGTTGCCTTATTTCAAAGATTCCCTTGATTATCTTTCTCTTGAACTCCTAATTAAATACAATGCTTATAAGGTATTTCTAATTAATTTACATAAAATGTATTAGAAAATATGCAACTCTATTTATATTTTTTATATGTCCTTATAGTATCATTTTACAACTTTGAATCACACTAAATTAGTATGTGATTTACTGTCAACCTTCCAACCATATTATCAATATCATTCCCTCAAAAACATTGGAAAAAAAACTTGCCACACTCAAGGAATTTTTCTTTTTTTAGAGTTTATCCCGCATGAACGGCAGTAATATTTCTCGCTCAAAATTTAGCCAGAAAGTAAAAAAGTTAGAAAGGAGAACGACTGTCGCATATGCCCGATTGGTTTGGGTCACAACAAGATGTTGATCCCTCAGGTGTTGCCAAAGGACGTGGCGTTTTTCACTTCCGTTGCTCTAGTTAAGTGGAGGATGAAGAAAACCCCCACTGATGAAAGTTTCACTTTATCCTTTCTATGAGTAATTCGTCAAAGCTTTGTAACAATTCCTTTTTTTTGATAACATGACAGTATAGAGACGAGGGAGTGAGTAGGATGAAGGTAGATCATGAAATTTGGGGGGACATCCCTTTATTGCATATATATGATGAGGAAACGGTTACGGCAAAGTCACCTGTAGTTATTTTTTTACATGGATTTGAAAGTGCAAAAGAGCATAACCTACATTATGCATATCAACTAGTCAATCGTGGCATTCGAGTGTTATTGCCGGATGCTTTATTGCACGGTGAACGTGAAGAGGATTTGGATCAAGTTCAGCTAAGTTTGCGATTTTGGGAAGTCGTGCTGACCTCTATTGAAGAAGTGGACTATTTATATAAGCAATTAAAAGAAAGAGGACTATTAGAAACCGATCAAATTGGACTTTCTGGAACTTCTATGGGGGCCATTGTCACAATGGGATGTTTAAAAGTGTATCCATGGATTAAGACAGCATCTGTCATGATGGGTGCACCAGCCTATGTAGAATTGGCAAAAGCGCAGATTGCCGGATTTGAAGAAAAAGGGTTCAAGATTCCATTAAGTCAAGAAGAACTAGATAAAATGTATAAAACGATCAGTTACTTTGATATGAGTAAACATCCAGAGTCAATGGCAGGACGTCCTGTATTATTCTGGCATGGAAAAAAAGATCATACGGTTCCGTTCGAGCCTACTTATGCATTTTATGAAAGCATTCAACAAGATTATGCGGAACACCCTGAGGATCTAACCTTCATCGTTGATAAAAAGGCTGGTCATAAAGTATCTCGGAAAGGTATGCTTGCAGGAACTAAGTGGCTTGCAGACCATTTGGCATAAGATAATAGGCATGTTATGATGAAGTAAACAACATGCGGAAAGGGGAAACATCATGGATAAAGATTTAAAAGAAAATATTCTTGGTGCTATGGAAAATGTTATTGACCCTGAAATAGGTATCGATATCGTTAACCTCGGTTTAGTATATGATGTAGATTTAAATGATGAGGGCATATGCATGGTGACAATGACACTGACTTCTATGGGGTGTCCATTAGGTCCAGTGATTGTGGACCAAATACGTACAGTACTATCTGACATTCCAGAAGTAAAAGATGTTGATGTCAATGTAGTATGGAACCCACCTTGGTCAAAAGATATGATGTCTCGCTATGCTAAAATGGCATTAGGGATTCGATAATATAAAATTTCTATCAGTTATCAGTGGAGAAGATCTTTCTCCGCTGATTTTTTATAGTTTTTTGGATTGACAGTTGCGCCGATTCAAAAATTTCAACACATCTGTAGGAGTTATTTTATCCCGCTTTAACGGGCAGTAAGACACCATCTCAAAATTTAGAGAGAAACGAGAAAGATAGATGGGGGTGATCAACTGCCTGTAAAAGTTCGAGTGGTTCAGGGCAACACGATGTTGGTCACTCAGGTGTTGTCACAGGACATGGCGTTTTTAACCTGAGTTCCTCTAGTTCAGTGGAGGATGAAGAAAACCCCCACTGATGGAGTTTCACTTTATTATGTGAACACGATGAAGGATTATTTCTGATTTGATCAAACTCCTATTTTATAAAATTTAAATGAAAGTGGTTTTTATTCCGCATAAAAAGGCAGCAAGACCCCCACTTCAAGACTCTAATCTAATAAGAAGTGAGGGGCTACTACTTGTAAAAGCCCAGTTGATTCAACTCATGCAAAATGGAGGATGAAGAAAATCCCCCATGCGTAAAGTTTCGCTTTATACATAGGACAAGCTTATAGTTGGTAAGTATCAATAGTCATTGATGGATAGCTCTCCAGTCCAATTATTTTCCTTTAGCAAATGAAGCGCCTCTGATTCATTCCTCGCGATTGGAAAAACTTTATCGCATTGAGAAATAGAGAATAGATTCCTTATAAACTCATCTGCCACAATAATAACAATCCTTTTCTCTTTACTTAGTACCTTTTTGGCAAAATTCACAATCATCCCAAACCCTGTACTATCAATATTTGTGACACTCTGCATATCTAAAATATAACCATACTCTGTTTCAGGCTTTTGACTTTGAAGTACTTTTTTTACATCCTCAATGATCCCATATTCTAAGTCGCCTGCTATTCTAGTAGAAATATAGTCCGACCTTTTTTCAATTTTTATCGTTGCTTGTTTGCTTTCCATGCTATTCCCCACCTAAATTTTTTTCTAGTATAATTGGTCATTATACAGTTTTAAAATTGAAATTTGTTTACTTCATTGCGCAACTTGTTTGAAATAATGGCTAATTCATCAGAACTTGAGGTAATTTCTTCAATCGTCGCTGATTGTTCTTCAGCAGTTGCGGCTACTTCTTCTGAAGCGGCAGCTGAATCTTCTATAATATTGGAAATGTCTTGAATCGATTGTTGGACATGAAATGAATTCGTATTTACTTGAACAAATGAATTTTTCATTTGTCGAATACCCATTTCTGTTTTTTCTACTTTTTTGACGATTTCCTTTAATGCCTCTCCACCCTTATTAATAATGTTTACTTGTTCCTTTACGGCAACTAAATTACTTTCCATTGTACGAACGGTGACAGATGTTTCCGCTTGTATATCCTCGATCAAATCCGTTATTTGTCCAGCAGATAGGCTAGATTGCTCAGCTAGTTTTCGAACTTCTTCTGCAACAACAGCGAATCCCTTTCCTTGCTCACCAGCTCTAGCTGCTTCGATGGCAGCATTTAGCGCTAATAAATTCGTTTGAGTAGAAATCTCTGTAATAACGGTAATAATGCCCCCGATTTCTTCAGATCGTTTTCCTAACTTTTGTATGGAGTCTGTGGCATAAGAAACAGTTTGGGTAAGTGTACCTAAATGTTTAATCGCCTCATTAATGGCTTCTTCTCCCTCGCGTGCTATAGCTGTCGAGTCAACTGCATTGGTTAGCGAGTTCTCTACCATTTGCAAATTATCTTTAACCTCTTGCACGGTGTGTTCCATCATTCTTACGATATTTCCTACTTGATCTGCTTCGGTCGTAGTGCCTACTGCCACATTATTGATGGTCACAGCGATTTGATTGGCAGATTCACTGGTCAAGTGACCTGATTCTGCTAATATTTTAGAAGATTCAGCAACTGAATTGGCACTATTCGCTATGTTCTTCGTGACTTCTAATAAATGTCCCCTCATCTTTTGAAAAGCGTTGCCCAATTCAGCAATTTCATCTTTTCCTTTAGGATTCAAAAGTTTGGTCTTTAAATTTAAATCTGCTAATTCATTCGCATTCATACTTAATTTTTTGATGGGTGCGGCGATTTGACGATGTAGGAACAAAGTAGTGAAAACAATGATTAGAATGGCAATTCCTAATGAAATACTTATATTCTCTATAGCAGATTTTTCTGCAATTTTTATATAAGGCTTTTCTGATACACCCATAAACCAGATACCTATGACATCACCTTTTTGATTTAAAATAGGTTCGTAGGTAGTTTGGTACCAGCTACCTACTACATCAGCGCGTCCTGTATATCTTTTCTTTTGTTTTAATACAACATCGCCTACATTATCAGCTACTGTTGTATTAACAGCTCTTTTTCCATCTTTTAATACATTTGTGCTAATTCTTGTGTCATTTTGGAAGATGGTTACCTTATCGCCACCTGTTAACTTTCCAAGTTTATCTACAACTTCTGTATTTCCCACCATATTTACATTGCCTTTATATAAATGTCCATCTTTTATATCCCATTCGCCAGGAATTACTTTGTCTAAGTATTGATAACTTAATTGTGAATCTGAAACAAGCTTGGATTCCGCACTTTTTAGTAAATTATTTTTTACTAAGTAGAAATTTACAACCGAAAGAATCCCTGTTAAAAGTAAAATACAACAAAATATAAGTGCTCCTATTTTCTTGCCTATAGTCCATTTCATCACATTTCCTCCAAATTTCACTGATTTATTGACTAACTACAACCTAGTTTTTTTGAAACGCCTACTAAAAACCTTGTTTCTGACAGATTATCAAACCAGATTTGATCCACCATGTTTTTTACAAAAAATAAACCTCTGCCACGTTCTGAAAAAGTACTTTCTATATTATTGTAGAGAAGAATAGCTTTCCAACTTTCTTGCGGTATTCCTCCAGCAGTATCGATCACTGTCATTTGAATTTCTTCCATTTCTTTTTCCACATGAATTTGAATTTTTTCCGTTTTACTTTTTTCAGCTAGTTTCATTGCCTCTACTGCGTTAATAATTAGTTCATGGAGAACAAAACATAATTCCCTATTATAGGGGAGATTATATAGCCTCATAAAGGCACTCATTATTTGATCAGCAAACAGTATACCTTTCTGATTGGGTAAAAGATTAAGAGTAAATTCCATCATCTATCATCTACCTTATAATTTAATTGTCATTGATACCATTGTTATATCGTCACTATGATCCTCTTCAAATAAATCATGATCGTGTGCAAAGCTCCTCAAGGCATGCATGTTTTCCTGTTCAAGATATGGTTGGAATTGCTTCGCATCAATAGATTGATTTTCCCCTAGTGTAAATAATCCATCTGTGTAAAGAATTAATCGATTCCACCCATCTATAGGCATCTTTTTCTTGTGTACTTCGATAGTAGGAAATAATCCTAAAATGGGCGTATTAGCTGGAAGTATAGTTGTTTTCTCAAATTCATCAAACAAAAAACCTGGTGGATGCGCAGCGTTTGCATATTCGATAGTGCCATTTTTAGTGTCGATTAATACATAGATAGCTGTTACTAAAAAGCTGTTTATATGCTCCTCATCGGCAAATAATTCATACACATGACGATTGAGCTCGTTCATTACTAAACCTGGGTCAACCAGTCTTGTGATCAATCCTTTTAACAATGATCTAATGGACATTGTAACAAGAGCCGAAGCCACTCCATGCCCCATAACATCATATAAAATGACAGCGCTTAAATTGTCATTGATTTTAAACCAACTATACATATCTCCTCCTAATATGTTAGATCTAGCGTAGAATCCATCAAACTGAATATTTTCCATATGCAGAGAAGGGGTCAATGCATGCTTTTGGACCTTTTTGGCAATAGATAAATCAATTTGTTGACGTTCTTCCTTTAGCTTCCTCAAACTTAATTCTTTTTGATATTTTAAGGCCGCATGAATTCTTGCTTTAAAATTTATAAAATCTAATGGGGTTGAAATGAAATCAAATATGCCAGCATCAAAAGCTTGTTCAATCATATTTTCTTGATCAGAGGAAATAAAAAGTATTATGGGAACATCCATCCACTCATTTAAAAGTTCTATTTTTTTATAGAATTCTTTTAGGCTTTTATTTATGAACATGGAGTCCAAAATAATCAAATTAATTGTTTTTTTTGAATAATACGGCAAATGTCCACCCATTCTTTCAACAGTGGGGACATGATGGATATCTATAATTCCTATCTTATTTAACTGGCGACGTAAAAGCAGAATATTCTCTTTTACTTCTCCAATAATGATTACTGACATCTTGTGCTATCGACTTCCTCTCCTTAAAAGGTACTATATTCATACTTTTGCATGTGAGTATTTTATCATAGCTGTAGATTCATTTCTACTTAATTTTCCAAAATATATGGACTATACGATTATTTTGAACAGGTTTCAGGGAGCTGAATATTCGAAAAATAGTATATAAGTATTAAATTTAATAGATATTAAGCATGTTTCAATACTTCTTATAAAATGTAGAATTGGTTTAGAGATAAGGATATGTATATTTGGTGAACTGTTTATAAAGGGAAAGGGATTATTATAAAGTGAGGAATTGATAAATATATAGAAATTAATAGGTGCTTTTCTGACGTTCCTATTAAAAATGATATTGGTTGGTCAGATGAATTGCTTTGAAAGATACAAATAAATTTGTTCTTATGTAGTTTTAATCCTTATGATATCAACGTTCTACGCTATATTAAAAAAATATAGCGTATTTTTTTGCCTTGACATATTCCTGATACATTCGATTTATATACTTTGATTGTAAAGGAGATACAGTCATTCATCTTTCATTCATCACGAGCTCGGATTGGAAGAAACGTTGGACTGATCGAGAAAAGAATATTACATCTTTTAATTGAATAGGAGGATTTCAAATGAATTTTATAAAACGCGCTTTTTATAGTACAAAAGCGAAAAAAGGAAGAACCCTTTTGCTTACTTTTGTATTCTCAGCCATTTTAATATTCATTTTAGCAGGATTAACGATACAAAGTGCTTCATTAAAAGCAACAGAAAATGCCAAGAAAAGCATGGGGGCAACGGTTACGCTGTCTACAAATATGGAGAATGCGATGAAGAAATCAAGTTCGTCAGATAGTGATGATTCTTCTGATAAAAGTGATCGACCTGATCCAGGAAGTTTTTCCATCACTCCTGTTGATCTGGATACCGTCAATACATTAGCAAAGTTGGATAATGTAGCGTCTTATAGCATTTCCTCATCTACCTCTGTGAATGCCAAATCCTTTGATGCTATTTCTTCTGAAGATGAGGAAGAAGATGAATCTTCTTCTAGCAATTCTAGTAATGGAGGAAATAATCAGCAAGGCGGCCCTAATAGTGGTATGCAAATGATGAGAATGTCGTCAGGGGATATTACCATTGAAGGAACAAATGATACAGCAACAGCAAGTGATTTTACAAGTGGAACAGCCAAAATAACGGAAGGTGTTGGGATTACAGAAGATGATGTCGACAGCAATCATGCGGTTATTGAGACCAATTTAGCAAAAGCAAATGATATCTCAGTGGGCGATACGATCAAAGTGACGGACTCTGAGGATGAAGACATTGTTTATAAATTGAAAGTCGTAGGTATTTACAAGACTTCTGAAACAGCGGATGCAAGAAGTATGAGAATGACCGCTTTAAATCCATACAATGCCATTTACACATCTTACACATTTGCCAATAAAGTAAAAGGCGATGACTATAAAGATAGTGCAGATTCAGTGATTTATACATTATCTGATCCAGAAAAAATGGATACATTTGAGAAAGATGCGAAAAAAGCGGGTCTTGATACAGATACGTATAGTTTACGAACGAATGATCAAGTATATCAACAAATGATTCAACCGCTAGAAAATGTAGAAAGCTTCGCCAAAAAAATCGTCATTCTTGTATCTGCAGCGGGTACAGTTATCTTAGCGCTGATCGTTATATTAATGATTCGCGAACGAAAATATGAGATCGGTGTACTACTATCACTTGGTGAAAAACGCTTCAAGATTATTGGCCAGTTCTTCGCAGAATTACTTGCCGTCTTAATAGTTGCCCTTGTCATCGCTGGCGTGAGTGGCAAATTTGTTGGCAATATAGTTGGCGAACAACTATTAGAGCAACAAGCTACGACGACTGCCTCAACCTCAAATAATCAAGGCGGACCTGGTCAAGGAGGCCCAGGACAAGCCGGTGGGCAAAATCTAGGTCAAGGACGTTCAGGGAATTTTGGCAGAGGATCATCCTTCTCAAACTTCGGTGCTTCCAGTGCAAAAAACGCAAAACAAATTGAAGATTTGAATATTACATTATCACTGAAAGAACTAGTGGAATTAGGTGGATTTGGACTAGCCATTAGCTTTTTAGCAGTAATTATCGCATCTATTGGTGTTATGCGTATGCAACCTAAAAAAATCTTAATCTCATAAGAGGGTGAAATGATGTTAGAAGTAAAAGACGTAAATTATTGGTATAACAATAAAGCTGATGCGCTTTATGAAAATGTCAATTTGACATTCGAAAAGGGAAAATTATATAGCATTTTAGGTTCAAGCGGTTCAGGAAAGACAACATTTCTTTCCTTGATCGCAGGACTAGATGTTCCTAAAACTGGCGAGATATTATATGAAGGAAAATCATTGAAAAAGATTGGGTTGACGAATTACCGTAATCAATATGTATCGATTGTCTTTCAATCCTATAATTTGCTGCCATATATGTCTGCGGTAGATAATATTGTATCAGCAATGGAAATTACTCATAGTCATCAGGCAAATCGAAAAGATTATGCGTTCTCCATGTTGGAAAAAGTGGGAATAACAAAGGAACTGGCGCAAAAAAATGTGCAGCATCTATCAGGTGGTCAACAACAACGTGTAGCAATTGTACGGGCGATGTGCTGTGAAGCTCGACTTGTTGTGGCCGATGAACCAACTGGTAATTTAGATGAAAAAAATTCTTTAGAGATTGTTCGATTGTTTAAAGAATTAGCGCATGATCAAGGGAAATGTGTTATCGTCATTACTCATGAAAGAGAAATCGCAAAAGAATGTGATATTGTACTCGAGTTGAAGCATAAAAAATTCAATGAACTGCAATTTCAAAATTAGATGAAGAGTCCAAGCTTTTCACGAATAGTATCAAGACCTGCACTTCAAGAATCAGGGAAAAGCAGGAGATGAAAAGCTTGATTGTTTCAGCAAATACGCAGTCACAGTGGGAATTGAGAAAACCCATTGCCTAAGTTTTACTTTATAAGAAAAAAGCTTGGTCGCTATAAAACGTACCAAGCTTTTTTGATATATTATTGCAGAAAGCCCTATAATAATAGATGAATATTAGTCAATACGGCAAATGTTTAAAGGACAGTTTTCACATTCACATTCTCGTTTTAGAAAATCTAATTTATGGACGGTAATAATACTTTTATCGAAAGATATTACTTCTAATTTTTTTAGTTCATTTAACATTCGATTAATGACTTCACGGCTAGTAGCACATAAATTGGCAAGATCTGAATTGGTTAATGGATAATCGATGACAATATCGCCATTCTCTTTCAACATACCATAAGTATTGGTTAGTCGGATGATGGTTGAGTATAGAGCACCTTTTTTACCATATAAAAGTAAATCACGCATTTTAGTTTGCGCTTTCAAATTTTGTAATTGCAGCCAGCTTATACACTCGATTAACAAAGCAGGTTCTTGACTTAAACACATTTCAAAAAGATTTTTATCAAGAGTAATGATCGTAGCTGATTCCATAACTTTAGCACTTAAAGGATAAAACCCTGTTTTACTAAAAATAATACCCTCACCAATACAGTCATTGCTACCACAAATTCGAAGTGTCAATTCTTTTCCACTAACAGTTTCTTTAGACAAAATGACTTTTCCCGATACGACATAAAAAATATCTTTGACCGGTTCACCTTCTAAGCATAGATGACTACCTTTTGAAATCTTAAGTAGGGAACCATTTTCTTTGAATATTTTAGAAATATTAGTAGGAAGTGGATCTATCTTATAAGAATTTACCATATCATCTACAACCTTCATTCATTTTTCTTCATTATAACATAGGAATTTAGGATTATTTAGATACTTTTAAACTGTCACATTTCTTTTAAAATTAGGCTTTGTTTAACAATACTGTTGATATTCATCAATTATGCTACAAGGAAAAGATGTTTTTACAAAAGAAATAGGAGAGCGAATAAAACCTTTGAAAGAGCAAATAAATCAAAGGAGAGAGCGAATAAAGCCTTCGAAAGAGCGAATAAATCAAAGGAGAGAGCGAATAAAGCCTTCGAAAGAGCAAATAAATCAAAGGAGAGAGCGAATAAAGTCTCCGAAAGAGCGAATAAATCAAAGGAGAGAGCGAATAAAGCCTTCGAAAGAGCGAATAAATCATGAGAGAGCGAATAAAGCCTTCGAAAGAGCGAATAAATCAAAGGAGAGAGCGAATAAAGCCTTCGAAAGAGCAAATAAATCAAAGGAGAGAGCGAATAAAGTCTCCGAAAGAGCAAATAAATTATCAAAGAGAGCGAATAAAGCCCTCGGAAAGAGTAGAAAGCCTCTGATAGAGCAACTAAATATTAAATCAGCAAATACACTATATTTTTAGAAAAATTGGATCATCAACACATCTGATATAATGGATAAAATTAAATAATCAATACATTTGGTATGGAAAATCAATAATGCCATATAACAAAACGAAGAATATGGCAGAAAATCAACAATGTATAAAAAAGGATTATAAAGGTCAAAAAAGGTCAAACATTTATCTTTACAATTCGTAATAATGGAATTATAATGTAATTAATCAAAAGGTCAAAAAAGGTCAAACAAAGGAGCTGGATCTTTATGCAAATGCAAATGAACAATGAAGAACAAAAAAGTCCATTGGAACAATTTGGACGAAATTTAGTAGAAGAAGTAAAGAAAGGTAAAATGGACCCCGTTATTGGGCGTGACCAAGAAATTCGAAATGTCATCCGAATCTTATCTCGTAAAACCAAAAATAACCCTGTATTAATCGGTGAACCTGGTGTTGGTAAGACAGCTATTGTGGAAGGATTGGCACAACGTATTGTCAAAAAAGATGTGCCTGAAGGATTAAAAGATCATCTTATTTATGAATTAGATATGAGTGCATTGATTGCAGGTGCAAGTTACCGTGGCCAATTTGAAGAACGTTTAAAAGGGGTATTAAAAGAAGTAAAAGAAAGTGAAGGACGTATCATTTTATTCATCGACGAAATCCACACGATCGTGGGAGCTGGTAAAACAGATGGTGCGATGGATGCAGGTAATATGTTGAAACCAATGTTAGCACGTGGTGAATTACATTGTATCGGTGCAACAACTTTAGATGAATACCGTATGTATATCGAAAAAGATCCTGCACTTGAACGTCGTTTCCAACAAGTATTAGTACGTGAACCATCTGTAGAAGATACTATTTCCATTTTACGTGGTCTAAAAGAAAGATTTGAATTGCATCATGCAGTTAAAATTCATGACCGCGCAATTGTAGCTGCTGCAGAACTTTCCAATCGTTATCTAACAGAACGATTCTTACCAGATAAAGCGATCGATTTGATCGATGAAGCTTGTGCGATGATTCGTACAGAAATTGACTCTATGCCACAAGAATTAGATGAAGTAACACGTCGACAAATGCAACTTGAAATTGAAGAACAAGCATTGATGAAGGAAAAAGACGATGCAAGTCAAAAACGTTTAGTTGCATTACGCGAAGAATTAGAAAAACTAAAAGAATCTTCTAAAGCTATGAAGGAACAATGGGAATCAGAAAAAGCATCATTGCATAAAATTCAAGAAAAACGTGAAATTTTAAATCGTTATCGCCGTGAATTAGAAGAAGCAGAAAATCAATATGATTTAAACAAAGCTGCCGTACTCCGTCACGGTAAAATTCCAGAACTTGAAAAAGAATTGAAACAATTAGAAAAATCTTTACAAGATGGAAACGAAACTCGATTATTACGTGAAGATGTTACAGCAGATGAAATTGCATCCATTGTTTCTAGATGGACAGGTATTCCAGTAACAAAGTTAGTAGAAGGCGAACGCGAAAAATTATTGCATTTGAAAGACACATTACATGAACGTGTAGTTGGTCAAGATGATGCAGTACGCCTAGTAACAGAAGCTGTTTGGAGAGCAAGAGCTGGCATTCAAGATCCAAACAAGCCAATCGGATCATTCCTATTTTTAGGACCAACTGGTGTTGGGAAAACGGAATTGGCGAAAGCTTTAGCTGCTCAGTTATTCGATTCTGAGGATCATTTTATCCGAATTGATATGTCCGAATATATGGAAAAACACAGTGTTTCTCGTTTAGTCGGAGCACCTCCAGGATATATTGGTTACGAAGAAGGCGGTCAATTAACAGAAGCTGTTCGTCGTAATCCATACTCAGTTGTACTATTAGATGAAATCGAAAAAGCTCATCCAGATGTAGCAAATATTTTACTTCAAATCTTAGATGATGGCCGTATTACCGATAGTCAAGGGCGTACAGTGAACTTTACAAATACTGTCGTTATCTTAACTTCAAATATTGGTTCTAATTATTTAATGGATTTGAAAGACCAAGAAAATGAACATGCAGTGGAAGATTTAGTCATGGCGGCTTTAAAACAACACTTCAAACCTGAATTACTAAACCGTTTAGATGACATCATTATGTTCCACTCATTAACGAATGAGCAATACTTTGAAATTGCTAAGAAATATATTCAATTATTGCAAAAACGAGTGGCTGAACAAGAAATTGAATTACAAGTGAACGAGGATGTTTTACAATGGGTTGCGAAAGAAGGAGTAGATCCTGCTTTTGGTGCTAGACCTTTACGCCGCTTTGTTCAACGTCATATCGAAACATTAGTTGCTCAAGAATTGTTAAAAGGGGAAGCAACTGCAGGAACAAAATTAGTAGTGTCTATGGAAGATGGTAAGGTAGTTATTCATAAAGAAAACTAAGCGAAATGTTGAAGCGATTCGATCTTAGTTATTAATGAGATAACTTAATTAGTGGCTTTGCAACATGTGGTATTTCTGCAAAATAAAAATCCTGCCAAACGGCAGGATTTTTTTATTATTCTTGATGACCGATTTCTTTTGGTGAATCTTTTGGAATCACTGCATCGATGACAAGAAGTAACGCAGCAAATACAAGTGAGATCCATAAGCCTTTTGTAAATGCTGGACCATCGAATGCGACATTATTGATCGAGCTGACTACATAGTTTAATACTGTAACTAGTAGGGCAGACCAAATGACTAAAATAATATATCTCATCTCTATTTCACCTCTAAACTAACTTATCTACTTATCCTATCATATCATATGTGCCCATTTATTTAAAAGAAACTTTTCAAATAGTTTATGCAATAAAGTGAAACTCTATCAGTGGGGGTTTTCTGCATCCCCCACTGAACTAGAGGAACGGAAGTGAAAAACGCCACGTCCTGTGGCAACACCTGAGTGACCAACATCCTGCCCGCCCGAACCAATCGGACTTTTACGGGCAGTTGATCCACCATCTATCTTTTCGTTTCTCTTTAAATCTTGAGATGGGGGTCTTACTGCCTGTTAAAGCGGGATAAAGTGAAACTTTACGCAGTGGAGTAATCTTTTTTTGTATATTCATTGAATGATCGGACTTATTTTAAGCCATTAATCCTTTTTTAATCCTGAAGTATGGATTTTTTGCCTATTCATACAAGATAAAATGGCAAAATGATGACGGAATGTTGAAAAGTAAAAAATTATTCGTTATAATTAAGACCAGATACTAATAATTGATAATAAGAAGAGAGGGGCTACCTCATGAATGCTGGAATTGTTGGAGTAGGAAGATATGTTCCTGAAAAGGTTGTCACAAATTTGGACCTTGAAAAAGTAATGGATACTTCTGATGAATGGATACGCACAAGAACGGGGATAGAAGAACGTCATATTGCAGCGGATGACGAAGATACATCAGATATGGCGTTTAACGCAGCAAAAAATGCATTAAAAAACGCAGGGATCACCGCTGAACAACTTGGCCTGATTTTAGTGGCAACAGTTACACCAGATCAGCCATTTCCAAGTGTTTCTTGTATGATCCAAGAACAATTAGGTGCAGTAAATGCTGCGGCGATGGATATCTCAGCAGCATGTTCAGGATATATATATGGACTTGTAACAGCAAAACAATTTATTGAGAACAATGCTTATGATTATATATTAGTAGTTGGTGTAGAAAAACTTTCAAAAATTACTGATTGGGAAGATAGAAATACAGCTGTGTTATTTGGCGATGGTGCAGCTGCTGCAATCGTGGGAAAAGTTTCAGAAGGACGTGGGATTCTTACTTACGAATTGGGCGCTGATGGAACTGGCGGCAAATATCTTTACCAAAATGAAAAAAATTATATTACCATGAATGGTCGCGAAGTATTTAAATTTGCGGTCCGTCAAATGGGGCAATCAGCTATCAATGTCATTGAAAAAGCAGGTTACACGAAAAATGATGTGGATTATTTAATCCCGCACCAAGCCAATATTCGTATAATGGAATCAGCAAGACAACGTTTAGATTTGCCATCTGAAAAAATGGCAGCTGTTATTAAAAAATATGGCAATACCTCAGCAGCTTCAATCGGTAATGCTTTAGTAGAGGAACTAGAAAATGGTAAAATTCATGATGATGATCTGATCGTTCTAGTAGGATTCGGAGGAGGTCTTACTTGGGGCGCAGTAGCCATAAAATGGGGAAGATAATATAAAAGAAAGAGAGGAATAAAATCATGACAAAACGTCGAGTAGTAGTGACTGGTATTGGAGCAGTAACACCACTAGGAAACGATATTTCAACAACTTGGGAAAATATTAAGGCAGGGAAAGTTGGAATTGGTCCTTTGACTAGATTGGATCAAGAAAAATTTCCAGTCCATGTTGCTGCAGAAGTAAAAGACTTTGATATGGAGAAATATGTTTCTAGAAAAGATGCACGTAAAATGGATCGTTTCACTCAATTTGGATTAGCTGCTTCTATCATGGCAGTGGAAGATGCAAAACTCGAAATTACGCCTGAGTTAGGTCTACGCACGGGTGTTTGGATTGGATCAGGTATCGGCGGAATGGAAACATATGAGCAACAATTCAGGAATTTCCTTGAAAAAGGACAACGACGTGTAAGTCCTTTCTTTGTGCCAATGATGATTCCCGATATGGCTGCGGGTCAAGTTTCTATTCATTTTGGAGCGAAGGCTATTAACTCTTGTACAGTAACTGCATGTGCTTCAGGTACAAATTCTATTGGCGATGCTTTTAAAGTAATTGAACGTGGCGATGCTGATGTGATGATTGCTGGCGGGGCTGAAGCACCGATCACGAACATGGCAGTAGCAGGATTCTGTTCTAATACTGCATTATCATTAAATCCTGATCCACAAACTGCATCTCGACCATTTGATAAAAATCGCGATGGCTTTGTTATCGGGGAAGGTGCAGGGATTGTCATTTTAGAAGAATATGAACATGCGGTTGCGCGTGATGCAAAAATCTATGCAGAAGTAGTGGGCTATGGCTCAACTGGCGATGCATTCCATATTACAGCGCCAGCACCAGATGGGGAAGGTGCCGCTCGTTCTATGCAACAAGCAATCGATGATGCAGAAGTATCACCAGAAGTGGTTGATTATATTAATGCACATGGAACAAGTACTTACTATAATGATTTATATGAAACAAAAGCAGTAAAAACAGTTTTTGGAGAACATGCTTATAAGCTAGCAATCAGTTCAACAAAATCAATGACTGGCCACTTACTTGGAGCGGCGGGTGGTGTTGAAGCAATCTTCTCCGTTTTAGCTATAAAAGAAGGTATATTACCACCAACAATGAATCTTGAAACACCTGATGAAGAGTGTGATTTAGATTATGTACCGAACACTTTACGTGAGCAAGAAGTTTCTTATGTCTTAAGTAATTCATTAGGTTTTGGAGGCCATAATGCTTCCTTATTATTTAAGAAAATCTAATATTCAAAAACGTTCAGCACAGGGATGGACTCCCTGTGCTTTTTCGTATATTTTTTATTTAAAACTTATAATTATAACTATTCAAAATTTTAAAGAATATAAACTTTAACATAGTAGCATACTAAACTTTAATAATGCTATATATAATAGGAAGAAACTCTATTATTTTTAATCATATTAAAAGTCCTTCTCATGAATAGAGAAGGACTTTTGTTCATAGAATATAAAAAATAGTAAAGGATTCATGCATATGAGAATACTCATTTTTCTAATTTGTTATGGGTTGATTGTGTTAACATCCACCCATATGATTCTTTATTTAAACTATCACGCATTAGGATACACGTGGATGTCAGTTTTTACATTTATCTTGAACACAATGGATTTTAAAATATTCGTTGGTTCTTGGATAGGAATGCTTATCGTCTTTTTCTACCCAGCCCCATCGCAATCTCCATCTTCGAAACCGTTTCGCTAGCAATAGCATTGGCTTTTTCTGCACCATCATCGAGGATGTGATCTAGTTCAGATGAATTGATTAGTTCAGCGAATCGTTCTTGAATAGGTGTTAAATGCTTGATAATACTTTCAGCAACACCTGCTTTGAATGCACCATAGCCTAGACCTTCATATTTGGCAACGAGGTTATCAATAGAAATATCTGTTAAAGAAGCTTCGATCGTTAGGAGGTTAGAAACACCTGGCTTATTTTCTAGATCGAATCTTACAATTCCTTCAGAATCTGTCACAGCAGATTTTACTTTTTTCTCAATGTCTTTTGCAGAATCAAGTATGCGGATAGTTGCTTTTTTGTTGTCATCTGATTTGCTCATTTTTTTCAATGGATCTTGTAATGATTTAATACGTGCACCGTTTTTAGGTAATTGAATTTCTGGGATTTTGAATGTTTCTCCATAACGGTTATTAAAGCGTTCTGCTAAGTCGCGAGTAATTTCGAGATGTTGTTTTTGATCTTCTCCGACTGGCACGATATCCGTATTATAGAGCAAAATATCTGCTGCCATTAAAGGTGGGTAAGTTAGTAAACCAGCTGATACAGCATCTCTTCCTTTCGCTTTATCTTTGAATTGGGTCATACGTTCTAATTCTCCGATGTAAGATGTACAAGTTAGCATCCATCCAGCTTGTGCATGTGCAGGAACTTCAGATTGGATAAATAATATTGCCTTATCGGGGTCAATACCAGTTGCTAGATAAGTTGCTGCTAAGGTGCGGATGTTTTTGCTTAGCTCATCACTATCTTGTGGTACAGTGATGGCATGCTCGTCTACAATACTAAAAATGCAGTCATAGTCATTTTGCATAGTGACAAATTGACGGAAGGCACCAATATAGTTGCCTAATGTAATAACACCTGTTGGTTGAACACCAGAAAAAATTCTTTTCATGTTGAAACTCCTCCTTAGAAATAGGCTCTCTCTGTTAATAATGTCGTTGATATTCACTTGATTTCGCTACAAATAGACAGTTTTCGCGGTAAATCAAAATCAACAGTCCAAAATAAAAAAACATCATGCATCCCAAATAGGGACGAATGATGTTTTGAATCCGCGGTACCACCCAAGCTTGTCGAAAATCGACCACTCTCTCTCGTAACGTGAGAAACCCGAGCTTCACTACTGCGCAAAGGTTCATAAAGCTAACTCGGAAGCCCATTCCTTAAAGTGTATGATCTGTTCGCACCTGCCACAGACTCTCTTGGACATACTGACTTTAAGTACTAATCTTCGTCATCGTTCTAAATGTTATGCTGAAAATTATAATATAGTTATATGCAAAATACAAGTTTCTCTAATATGCAATCAGTGCGATTCCCATGCACAAGAGTATTTCCAATCCTAATAGCAGAACAAACTTAAAATTATAATGAATAATTTCAGAGGGTTTCCTCATATGAGTTATTTCAGATAATTTTCTTTTTGAAGATATAATTTTCCTGGAAGTAACATAAAATAAATCAAAAAAACCTGAAGCCAGTATATAACTGGTCAATCCGGTGAATAAGAGAATGGCTCCAAATATAAATGATACATTAATATAGCCAAGAAGAGACCACTCTTTATAGTAACACCACATGGTTATGAAAATCATAAGTTGTAATATTAAAAAGGAAAAAGTCTGTTTTTTCAATAAAATTCCCTCCAATTTATTAATATATTAATTCGAATCTATTAAAAAATCAAAAAAATCTTTGGAAACCAAAAATTTTTATTTCTGAAATAATTCTTGTGAATCATTGATATTACAGGGTTTTCATAATTTTGATAAAACGGAATGAAGGGAATTTTCAAAAAAAGGTATGTACATCTTCACAAGTTTAGGTATAATCAAAATTGTAAAAATTTTTTCAAAACATTAAAGGGGGTTATTTACTTATGAAGAAAAGTAAACTAGTATGGCTGTTAAGTCTTGTATTAGTGCTGAGCGTTTTCTTAGCCGCATGTGGTGGCGGAGACGACAAAGATAAAGACAATAACAACAGCTCAGAAGATTCATCAAGTAAACTTGATGCAAAACAAGAATTAAATCTTAATGAAAGTGCTGAAATTCCGACAGCAGACTCTGCATTAGCTACAGATACAGTTGGTTTCACAGTATTAAACAATATAAGCGAAGGATTATATCGCTTAAATAAAGATAATGTGGCTGAACCAGCTATTGCTGCTGAAGAACCAAAAGTTAGCGAAGATGGTACTGTTTACACATTTAAGCTACGTGATGCAAAATGGTCTGACGGTTCTCAAGTAACTGCTAATGATTTTGAATTCGCTTGGAAACGTGCGATTGATCCTAAAACAGGTTCTGAATATGGTCCGTATATGATGAATGGTGTACTTAAAAATGCTGAAAAAATTTCTACAGGCAAGGCAAAACCCGATACTCTAGGTGTTAAAGCTGTTGATGACAAAACGTTAGAAGTTACTTTGGAAAAACCAATTCCGTACTTCTTATCATTGATGGCATTCCCTACTTTTTTACCTGCAAAAGAAGAATTTGTAAAAGAAAAAGGCAAACAATATGCTAAAAGTTCTGATAATTTATTATACAATGGTCCATTTACACTTAACGACTGGGATGGCACAGGCTTAAAATGGACATACAAAAAGAACGAAAGCTATTGGGATAAAGACAATGTCAAACTTGATACAATCAATGTCGACGTTGTAAAGGAAACTTCTACAGCTGTTAACCTTTACAACTCTGGTGAAAAAGATCGCGCAGGTCTTGATGGTGATTTCGCTGCACAATATGCAAATGATAAAAACCTTGTAAAATTTGAGGAAGCAACAGTATTCTACTTGAAATTTAACCAAAAACGTAATGGCAAAACAAATACGCCGTTAGCAAATCTTAATATCCGTGAAGCGCTTTCTCAAGCTTTCAACAAAGAAGAATTAACGAAAACAGTACTTGCTAATGGTTCTGAACCCGCAAACTATTTAGTACCTAAAAACTTCACTTTCGATGAAAATAAAAAAGACTTCCGTGATATCAATGGTGACTTGACGAAATTCGATGCTACTGCTGCCAAAGATGCATGGGAAAAAGGCTTAAAAGAACTTGGTGTGAAAAAACTTACATTGGAATTCTTAGGTGATGATACAGATTTAGCCAAGAAAATGGATGAATATATGAAAAACCAATTAGAAAAAAATCTACCTGGTTTAACGATCAAACTAAAAGAAGTTCCATTCCAAAACCGTATTGATCTAGACACTAACCAAGATTATGATATCCAATTTGCAGGATGGGGTCCTGACTATCAAGATCCATTGACATTCATCAGTTTATGGACATCTGATAGTGCTCAAAACAAAATGGGCTATGCTTCTGATGAATACGATAAATTAGTAAAAGAAGCAAGCACCACTTATGCAACTGATCCTGAAAAACGTTGGCAAGCACTTGCTGATGCTGAAAAACTTGTTGTAGAAAAAGATGCTGCCATCGCACCAGTTTATCAACGTGCTAGAGTATCATTACAACAACCTTATGTTAAAGATCTTGTACAACATAACTTTGGACCTGATTTCTCTTACAAATGGGCTTATATTTCTGGTAAAGAATAATAATTTTATACCAAGGAAAGTAAGTTAAGTTTATCATTAGGGAGTGTATGGAAGAGTTACTTCCATATACTCTCTTTTTAAAATTAACGAAATTAACAAAAAATTCTCATTTTACATTCAGATGCTTCGTTAGAGGCATTATAATCGGAGGTGCAAGTATGGCTAAATATATTACAAAACGAATTATTTATATGATCATCACGTTATTCCTGATCGCATCATTTACATTCTTCTTAATGAAGATGCTTCCAGGTTCTCCTATCTCTTCTGCACCTAAACTTTCTCCTGAACAATTAGCTGTGGTTGAAGCAAAATACGGATTGGATAAACCATTACCAGAGCAGTATGTACAGTATTTAGGTAATATGTTGAAACTAGATTTTGGTGTATCGTTCCAATTCAAAGGTGCTGATGTTACGCAGTTAATTATTGACCGCGCAGGTCCATCCTTCCAATTAGGTATGCAAGCTTTAGTACTTGGTACAATTTTAGGGATTATTTTAGGAATGGTCGCTGCATTGAAACAAAACACTGTCTGGGATTATGGCAGTACTTTAATTGCTATTTTCGGTCTTTCCATACCATCCTTTGTATTTGCAGCTGTTTTACAATATTGGGTTGGTGTGAAATGGGAACTTCTACCTGTAGCACTTTGGAAAGATGGTTTTGCCTCAAGCATAATGCCAACCATTGCCTTAGCGATTGGGCCACTTGCTACAGCAGCACGTTTCGTCCGTACAGAAATGATCGAAGTATTAGGCTCAGATTATATCATGTTAGCAAAAGCTAAAGGTGCGAGTCGCTTTGAGATTGCTTTTAAACATGCTTTTCGAAATGCTTTAATCCCATTAATTACGGTTTTAGGACCTTTAGCAGCAGCACTCGTAACAGGTTCTCTAGTAGTGGAAAGAATATTTTCTATTCCAGGAATTGGGGAGCAATTCGTTAAATCCATTAATATGAACGATTTCCCTGTAATAATGGGAACGACTATGTTCTACTCTATTTTATTAATTACAATCATTCTAATTGTCGATATTTTATATGGTATTATCGATCCACGTATTCGTCTGACAGGGGGTAATAAATAATGACTCAACAATATGATAAGTTATCGCCTGATGCTTTTAAACCTGTAAAAGTCAATAATAAGGAAGCGGAGCAAATTGCTAAACCATCTCTCAACTTCTGGCAAGATGCATGGCTGCGATTAAGAAAAAACAAAGCAGCCGTTGTTAGTATATTTGTATTATTTTTACTTGTAATAATGGCGTTTGTAGGGACTCATCTTACTTCACATGGTGTCGATGAACAAGAGTTATCAAGAGCAAATCTACCACCGAAGATTTCATGGCTTGCACCAATAGGTATTGCAGACGGGCATGCGAAGGTTGGGGGGAAGGATGTCGACCTTTATGCTCAAAAAAATGTAAAAGAAAATTATTGGTTCGGTACTGATGGACTTGGTCGAGATATGTTTACTCGAGTATGGAAAGGGACTCAAATTTCTCTTTTGATTGCAGTAGTCGCTGCCTTGATTGATGTGGTCATTGGTGTTGCGTATGGTGGTATTTCAGCCTACTATGGTGGTAGGGTAGATGATATCATGCAACGAATAGTTGAAATATTATATGGTATCCCTAATTTAGTCATTGTGATTTTGATGATTATGGTCATGGAACCGGGGATTACAGCGATTATTATTGCGATTGCCTTAACTGGCTGGATCGGAATGTCTCGTATCGTTCGTGGACAAGTATTGAAATTTAAAAATCAAGAGTTTATCTTAGCGGCGCGTACATTAGGAGCTAGTAATATACGTATTATTTTCAAACATTTATTGCCGAATATTTTGGCAATTATTGTGATTAATACAATGTTCACTGTTCCTACGGCTATTTTCTTTGAAGCTTTCTTAAGTTTTATTGGTTTAGGTTTACAAGCACCAAATGCGTCGCTTGGTACACTGATTAATGATGGTTACAAAAATATTCAGTTCCAACCATACATTTTAGCTGCTCCTGCAGTTGTTTTAAGTATCCTGATGATTGCATTCAATCTACTTGGTGATGGGTTACGTGATGCATTTGACCCGAAAATGAAAGATTAATGGGAGGGAAAGCATAATGGAAAAAATTCTTGAAGTAAAAGATCTTGAGCTTTCCTTCCACACATTCGCTGGTGAAGTGAAAGCAATTCGTGGTGTTGACTTTGATTTAAAAAAGGGTGAAACCTTAGCGATAGTAGGTGAATCTGGTTCAGGTAAATCCGTTACTACTAAAGCAATCATGCGTCTACTACCTGAAAATAATACAGAATATAAAAATGGGCAAATTCTTTTTGATGGTAAGGACATATTAAAACTATCCGAAAAAGAAATGCAGAAAATCCGTGGTAAAGATATTTCAATGATCTTCCAAGATCCAATGACATCTTTAAATCCTACCATGACAGTTGGCAAACAAATCATGGAGCCTATTTTAAAACACCAAAATGTCTCTAAAGCTGAAGCAAAGAAAAAGGCAATTGAATTATTACAATTAGTTGGAATGCCCAAACCAGAATTACGCATTAAGCAGTATCCGCATCAATTTTCAGGTGGTCAACGTCAACGGATTGTAATTGCGATTGCACTTGCATGTAATCCGCATATTCTTATTGCAGATGAACCAACAACGGCGCTAGATGTAACCATTCAGGCACAAATTCTAGAATTGATGAAATCATTACAAAAGAAAATCAATACATCTATCATCTTCATCACGCACGATCTTGGCGTTGTCGCCAATGTGGCTGATCGTGTAGCTGTTATGTATGGTGGGAAAATTGTTGAAATTGGAAATGTAGACGAAATTTTTTACAATCCACAACATCCGTATACATGGGGATTATTAAGTTCGATGCCATCCTTAGATGCAAAAGATGAAAAACTGTATGCAATTCCTGGTACACCACCAGATTTATTGTCTCCTCCAAAAGGAGATGCATTTGCTTTACGTAGCGAATATGCTATGCAAATTGATCTTGAGGAGGCCCCACCATTCTTTAAAGTAAGTGATACGCATTATGCAGCTACTTGGTTGTTGCATCCTGATGCTCCAACAGTAGAGCCGCCAGCCATTATCATTGAACGAATGAAACGTTTCCCAGGGAGCCGCTATTATGAAGCTGAGAATGGGGGGAACCATCAATGAAACCAACTGAAAAATTATTACAGATTAAACACTTAAAACAATACTTTAATGAAGGCAAGGCCAATGAAGTAAGAGCTGTTGATGATGTTTCATTTGATATTTACAAAGGGGAAACACTAGGACTTGTTGGTGAATCAGGTTGTGGTAAATCCACTACTGGCCGGACAATTATTCGTTTGTATGATGCAACTGATGGAGAGGTATTATACGATGGTATCAGTGTTCATAGTAAAAAATCTAAAAAAGAATTAAAAGATTTGAACCGTAAAATGCAAATGATTTTCCAAGATCCATATGCCTCCTTAAATCCACGTATGAAAGTAATGGATATCATTGCGGAAGGCATAGATATACATGGCCTGGCAAAGAACGATAAGGAACGAAAAAAGCGCGTATATGACTTGCTTGAAACGGTTGGTTTAAACAAGGAGCATGCCAACCGCTACCCGCATGAATTCTCAGGCGGTCAACGACAACGTATTGGGATTGCAAGAGCATTGGCGGTTGAACCAGAATTTATTATTGCAGACGAACCGATTTCAGCATTAGATGTTTCGATCCAAGCGCAAGTCGTTAACTTGTTAAAAGAATTACAGGAAGAAAAAGGTTTGACATACTTATTCATCGCGCATGATTTGTCAATGGTTAAATATATTTCAGATCGTATTGGTGTTATGTATTTTGGAAAATTAGTAGAATTAGCTCCAGCTGAAGATTTGTATACGCATGCTATGCATCCTTATACACAATCTTTGCTATCAGCAATCCCATTTCCAGATCCAAATTATGAACGTACGCGCGTTCGTAAAATATATGATCCCAAAGTTCATAATTATCAACCAGACGAAGAAGTGAAAATGCATGAAGTACGACCAAATCATTTCGTCTATTGCTCTGAAAAAGAATTGGAAGCCTTAAAAGCAGAACATCTATAGCTGGATCACACGAAAAAAGAGAATCATCTTAAAGTTCATTGAATTGATAACTTTTTGAATTATGTTGATATAGGATTTTAATGATAGCGGAAGTTTTGTTGCTTTCTCATTTTTAGCTCAGTTGATTTTCTTTTCTAGGAGAAAAAATTCTTAGGGAGTAGCAAAAAATCGCGAGTCTAAACTTAAAACGAAAAGAGCCGCACGATACTTAGTTATATCTATTCGAGTGGAAATCGATTTTAAGAGAATATGTAAAGAAGGTGCCCAAGATTCTTAGCTTTGGGTCACCTTCTTTTCTTTCAATCTTTAGAATATAATATCCTGCGAGTTGATTAGGAAAAAAATAAAAATTTTTTGTAAAAAAATATAAAAAGTGAAACCTTTTGAAAGATGAATTCGTAGTAATACTAGGAGGTTATCATTTTCAATTTCCATTTCTAAATGAGAATATTTTTATTGTTTTTTTCTGTTTAAAGATTTTTATTTTTGGCTATAGTAATAACATAAGTGAGAATTGCTCGAAATGTATAATCTAAAATGCTTAAAATAATAGAATAATTAAACATAAATCAATTAAAATTATTTCTTTTTTGTGTATATCCAAATGAGAAAATATGTTGTATAATGATGTTAGACTTCTTTATTAGAGTAATTCTAATTTAAAAATAGCTAGATGTTTATATAATATACATTTTGAAAGGGTGTGTTTGATATGATGGTCACTTTATTTACATCACCAAGTTGTACTTCATGTAGAAAAGCAAAAGCATGGTTGGAAGAACATGAAATTCCGTACAAAGAACGCAATATTTTTGCAGAACCACTTAGCATTAGTGAAATTAAAGAAATTTTACGAATGACTGAAGATGGAACAGATGAAATTATCTCAACACGTTCTAAGATCTTCCAAAAATTAAAAGTGGATTTAGAATCTTTACCTTTACAAAGATTATATGAATTGATCCAAGAAAACCCAGGGCTTTTGCGTCGTCCAATTATTTTAGATGAGAAACGTCTTCAAGTCGGATATAATGAAGATGAAATTCGACGTTTCTTACCACGTAAAGTACGTGCATTCCAATTACAGGAAGCACAAAAAATGGTGAATTAATCGCATAGTTGGAGAACATATGTACAAGCTAAGCTAGAGCTCCCCGAAAAATTGGAGTTTTAGCTTTTTTATTTGGATTTGATTTGAATCTTGGAACATAATAGGATGAAAAGCTTCTTGATCCCACATAAAGTGAAGCTTCCATCAGTGGGGGGTTCTTCATCCCCCACTGAAATAGAAGAACTCAGGTTAAAAGCGGCAACACCTGAGTGACCAACATCCTGCCCGCCCGAACCAATCGGGCGCATGCGGCAGTTGATCCCCCACCTATCTTTCTCGCTTTCCTCTAAAACTTGAGGTGGGGGTCTTACTGCCCGTTGACGCGGGATAAATAGGCAGTAAGTTCTCCATATCGAGACGAAAAATATATGGCATAAAATCAGTGTGCAACCAAGAGTAATTGCCTATAAAGAACGTAATCGATTTAGCGATGACACAGTGGAAAACCGAAGAAAAACCTACATTTGAGTGAAGTTTCACTTTATGCAGGAATATAGTATTATAATAAAGGTAGTTACAATTTGCGAATTATTATTGCAATTGTTAACATACTCTATTATATTTCATATACTATTGTTATTTCTTGAGATTTATTCTTTTCATTTTTCGCCATCTCGTCATACAATAGTAAGAGACGCTGTTTATGTGCTACACCTTCAAGAATCTGGCTAACAGTCAAATCTTTTTTAGAAGTAGTGACCGGAGGGAGTTGTGTAATATGGATATGGAACGCATTAATGAGAATACACTAAAACTCTTCATTTCTTATCTTGACATTGAAGAACGCGGTTTCACGAAAGATGAAATATGGTATAACCGAGAAAAAGGCGAAGAACTCTTTTGGGTAATGATGGAAGAGCTTAATGACGATATAGATTTTGAAATGGATGGTCCATTATGGATTCAAGTTGTAGCAAAAGAAAATGGGCTTGAGTTAACTGTCACTACTGCCAAATTCAACTCGGATGGATTATTAGACCTACCTTCAAGTTTGGAAGAGAAAAGAAAGTTTTTTGAAAGTGCCTTTAATGGCATGGATATCAAGCCTCATGAATTTGAGGAATTTTTCAATGATTCGGATGAATTTTTGGATGGCTATACATTTGTTCTAAAAGAATTCGATGATATTATCGACATTGCTTATAGAATGCCAGAAGAAGCCAATTTTGAAAATTCATTATTTGAAATGGAAGGTAAGTATTACTTACATGTCAAATTTGATGAAGACAGTACGATGGGCGACCTAGAGAATTACTTGAGTGTCATTTCTGAATGTGCTGAGGAAGCAGATACAACCATTCATTTATTAGAAGAATACGGAAAAGTGATCATGAAAGACAACTGTTTTGAAACAGTTCGAAAATATTTTTAGTACGAAAAGCACAGCTCACTTAAAGAATGATTTGCAAGATTATCATACTTTATTGACTGATCATCCAGACATATCTTGCAGATTTTTCGACAAAATGTATAACAATGGGGATATCTAAGAGTGATGAAATCATTTGAAGATATCTCCATTTTTTAGTGAATCTTCGCAAGAGGATGAAGAAAACTTCCTTAAGAGAAGTTTCACTTTATCCCACCAGAACAGGTAGGAAGTCCTCCGCATTAGGGTGCGAGTAAAAAAGTAGGTAAAAGGTGCGCAACTGCCTGAAAAACCCGATTGGTTCAACTAACTCCCAGAGGAGGAAAATCACCTCTGAGAGAAGTTTCACTTTACCCCGCCAGAACAGGCAACAAGCTCACGATGTGTAACATTTCATTTTATTTGCAAATGGGACAGAATATTCATAAAATTTAATAGGAGGTGATATTATTTTAACAGCGTTCAATGAGCAGAATGAGTTGATCACGCTAACAAGAAATTTGAAAAGAGACCATCTAGAGAAATTGCGAAAAAAAGAGCAGTTTTATTGTCCACAATGTCAGGAACCTTTACTGATGAAAATCGGACAAGTGATGATTCCACACTTTGCTCATCTAAAAAAGAGTCAGTGTCAAGGCTTGTTTTCAGAAGGAGAAACAGCTGCCCATTTATTGGGAAAGCATCAGTTATATGAAATGTTTCAGAAACTGCAGCTAAATGTTCAAATCGAGCCTTATTTCAAGGAAATATCTCAGCGACCTGATCTGCTAGTTGAGAGCAATTATCAACGGTTTGCCATTGAATTTCAATGTAGTACGATTCCAATCCCCCAAATGGAAACTCGTACAGAGGGCTATCTGCGAGCCAATATACAGCCAATTTGGATTTTAAAAACTCCAAAGGACAGGCACCCCTATCCAGATGGTATTCAACAAATTAAACTATCCCCATTTAAACAGCAATTTATCACATACATCCAAAATCATCTTCATCTAATCACTTTTGATCCTGAATCTGCGACCTTTGTTTATTTTTCTTATTTACTCCCAATAGGAGGAGGGTATCGTTTTATTGGAAAGGTACAGCATTTACCATTAGAGGCGCAGCACTTTCCTTTTTTAAATGTGCTAGTACCCTCCGAATCTGATTTTCAAATCTATTGGCAGCTCTGGAAAAAAGAACGATTCCTTTTTTTAAGAAGAAGAGTATTGATGAGTAGAAAAGGTGTACAAGACTCATTTTTACGTGCTTGTTATTTTATGAACTATCCGGTAGAGAAGCTGCCTTTATTTATAGGCATTCCTGTTACAAAGCACATGCACTTTTCTGTGTTTGAAGTGGAATGGCAAATGCTCTGGCTTATGTTTCTAATCGAACAGGGTGAAAATTTTACTCATCCTTCGTCAAGAAGCATCAATGAATTTTGTAAAAGGTATCCTGCAATATGCCTAGATCAACAAGCAGTCGTATCATTAGAAAATTATCATTTCATATTGAGAAGATTAGGGATAACGTGCATCAATAGTCAATTTGATGAAAAAATGCTATGGCAATCTATATATGCCCAATTTCTTGCAAAGCGTTGAGAAAATTGAGAAAATATGATAGTACTTCGTTTTTCAGGAACAAATTAAATTAGGGGGTCATATCATGGCTGAAAATCAACAAACAAAAGTACTGACAAGAGAAGAGGTACCGACCGAGCTAACTTGGAAACTAGAGGATATTTTTGCGACAGATGCTGCATGGGAAGAAGCATTTAAAGAAATTAGTGAACTCGGGAAACAAGCTGCAAGCTATCAAGGTACCATTAAAGATGGTGCTGAAGCATTGTTAAAGGTTTTACGTTTCCGAGATGATGTGTATTATAAGTTGGGCAAGCTCTATGCATATGCTCACATGCGTAATGATCAAGATACAACGAATGCCACTTATCAAGCAACCGATAGTCGTGCTAAAACATTATATGCCCAAATCTCAACAAGTCTCTCTTTCCTAACACCTGAAATTCTATCTTTAGATGAAGCGGTTATTGAAGGGTACTTGAAAGAAAACGAAGATCTTCAATTATATAAACAAGAAATCGAAGAAATCAATAAAGAACGTCCTCATATTTTGCCAGCAGAACAAGAAGCCATCCTTTCTCAGCTGTCAGAAGTGACAGGTTCTTCAGCAAATACATTTAGTATGTTAAACAATGCTGATTTAGAGTTCCCGACGATCAAAGATGAAGACGGCAATGAAGTTCCATTAACACATGGCAATTATGTTCACTTCCTAGAAAGTAAAGATCGCTCAGTAAGGGAAACAGCGTTCCATGCCATGTACAGCACATATGGAAATTTCAAAAACACATTCGCTGCTACATTATCAGGAAATGTGAAAGCTCATAATGTGAGTGCACGTATTCGCCACTATGATTCTGCACGTCAAGCAGCAATGTCTGCCAATAGCATTCCTGAAAAAGTATATGATCAATTAATCGATACGATCCATAAATATTTGCCATTAATGCATCGTTATATTTCATTGCGTAAGAAAATTCTTGGTATTGACGAATTGCATATGTGGGATATTTACACGCCGCTTGTACCAGAATCTAAAATCAATATGACTTACGAGGAAGCCAAAACACATATGCTAAAGGCTTTAAGCGTAATGGGCGATGAATACGTTGGAATCCTCCAAAAGGCCTTAAAAGACCGCTGGGTGGATGTAGTAGAAAGCAAAGGTAAACGCAGTGGTGCTTACTCATCAGGTTCATATGGTACAAATCCATATATTTTGTTGAATTGGCAAAACAATTTAGATAATCTATTTACACTTGTACATGAATTTGGACATAGCGTTCACAGCTACTATACACGTAATAACCAACCATTTGTCTATGGTGATTATTCTATTTTCGTTGCTGAAGTAGCTTCTACTTGTAATGAAGAATTATTAAACAACTATCTATTGAAGACAATTGATGATCCGAAAACAAGGATATATATTTTAAATCATTGGTTGGAAGGTTTCCGTGGTACGATTATTCGTCAAACCATGTTTGCTGAGTTTGAACACATTGTTCATGAATTGGATCAAAAAGGTGAAGCACTTACGGCGGAAAGTATGACGAAAGTATACTATGATCTAAATAAGCAATACTTCGGAGAAGATATGGTCATCGACGAAGAGATTGGGTTAGAGTGGGCACGTATTCCTCACTTCTACTACAATTACTATGTTTACCAATATGCAACAGGTAAAAGTGCCGCTATTGCTTTAAGCTCTCAAATCCTTTCTGAAGGCGATACAGCGGTTGAACGATATATCAATAAATTCCTAAAAGCAGGCTGCTCTGACTATCCTATCAACGTTTTAAAAGCAGCTGGTGTTGATATGGAATCAGCATCTCCAATTGAGGAAGCATGCAAAGTGTTTGAACGTAATTTAGGTGAACTTGAAAAATTGTTAGTGAAATAATCTAATATAGTGAAGTGAAATTCAAGGGATTTGTCTGAAAAGTAGAGATTTAACTCTATAGTATGTAAAACAAAATGAGCACAGAGTGTGATCAACAACATTCTGTGCTTTTTGTATAGCATCTTTTTAGTGATACTTTTTCAGCTAGTCAATATAGTGAAAAGCCATGGCTCATAATGTGATAAATGGAAGCAGACCATCCCCCGCAGAATATAAATAATTCGAGGAAGATTTAGATTTGCCTGGCTTATTGTAGAGAAACGGATCAAGTTCAGTCCAGTGTCTTTTTTCTACACGAACAGGCAAAGTAAGCCACACCTACATCAAGACGTAAGTAACAAGCAGGAGAATAAGGAAAGAAAGGGGATCAACTGCCTATATAAGACCGATCGCTTTCAACTAATATCCAGTAGAGGATGAAAAAAAGACCTCACCGTGTGAAGTTTCAATTTGTCATACTTCTTAAAAGGTATGCTTTATATGTCGTCGATCAGAATATTTGATAGCAAAAATCGACATAATTCTAAAAAATAGTTCTATTTTTTCATGGGAATTTCATCCTGTAATTTATTATCATCGACATTTTCATGTCATCGTATACATAAAAAAATAGAAATTGAATTGTAAACGCTTACTATATGACAACTTTGTGAATATGAAGCTGAAACATTGATATGTAAACTTTTTCGTGCTAAAGTTTAGGTGTGAAATAAATCACAAACAAACATACACCCCTTTGTTTGAACGTGAACATTTCTCCCATCCCCTTTGTGAAAAGAAGTATCTCTTATAGAGGTACTTCTTTTATTTTTGTCAAAAAACAGCGAATACAACTGACATTATATGTCGATATAAGTCGAAAAGTTGTTCTGAAATATAAAGGAAAAGTGTGCAAAACGGTATCATTATAAAGTGAAACTGCCATCGGTATGAAACTTCTTACCACTTAATAAGGTTAAACATTTTAGGATAGCACAAAAATTTATCCTACAATAACACAGGCAAGCACGTCCTCGAATTCAAGATTCAAATAACAAGCAGCAGATAAGTGGAGACAATTGCTAATAGCCCAACTAAGACCCGGTGTGGCATGAAGAAAACCCTTCTCAGTGATGTTTCACTTGAGAGTTTTATAAAGGCTTCATATTTTTTTAAGAAATGCAGTGCTCAATTTTTAAGAATTGAATTATATGATTAAAACATCTTCAGAGGAGGTTTTTAGATGAAAAAATGGTTGAAAATTTTTTATTGGTTTATTTTAATATTTTATATAGTTTTACTAATCGATACAGTGTTTATCTCACGAGATCACTTAAGAAGTGTCAATCTCATTCCATTCGACTCCATAAAGGAATATGTAATGGTCGATAATGGATTTGGACACTATCGACTTGTCGATATGAACATTTGGGCAAATATTTTAATGTTTGTGCCAGCGGGAATATATACTATTCTTCATAATAAGAATAAATCGCTAGTGAAGAACCTTCTTTTGATTTTGTTGGGAAGCTTACTAATCGAAGTGATACAATATACTTTTGCATTAGGTGCAACGGATATTGATGATATTATTTTAAATGTGTTAGGAGGACTTATAGGCATATTCATCTATCTATTATGCAAAAAGATATTTCAGACAGAAGAAAAAACCAAATCAGCTATTGCTGTCCTCTCTTTCATTGTAGGACTGCCTGTATTCGTCATAACATTATTGTTAATATTGGTTAATTGAATAACTTAAAACCTAACTTTAATATGTTTTCTTTTAGCCATAAAAAAATCTCCCCTCAGATCCTATTTTTAATTGGTTGATCTGAGGGGATTGTATCATGTATGATATTTGTCATTTGAACTAAATCATTTAGTTTCGCTGCTTTATTTTAAACGCCAAAGTGATAATTCATCACAAATGACTCGATCTAGTTTTTGTTGGAGCATTTTTTTCTTGAGTTCGCGCTCGGCTGCATTCAGAGAAATATGATAAATAGCTGCAACTTCTTTTGTCGTTAATATATGATAGCGATGGAATAACTCCTCTACTGAAGGCGGTTGCTGACAAACTAGTTTTTCATCAAGTAATTCTTCTAGTATTTTTTCATAAACTTCATAGGAATAAGAACCACAAACTTTTAAACCTTCATCTTCTATATTTTCATTGAAGAATACAAAGCATGGGACTTCATCTATTTCCATTTCACGAGTAATACATAAATCGCTTTGAAAGGCACGAGTTGCTTCCATTGATAAAAAATCAGATTGGAATTCTTCTATGTCTAAATCGATTTCTTGTGCAATTTCTTGTAATATATTGCATTGACAAACATTTTTCGTCTTTAATAAAGCGTATTCCTGTAGTTTCATTAAATAACGATATCCTGCTTTTTTTCCTTGTAGTTCGGCCGCTTTGACAGCAATGGAAGGAAGTACAGGGTGAGAAACATCAACAAGTTCCTCACTCGATTCACAACTGTGAATTCGTTGACAAGCAGTATTTAGTGAATTCAATTCAGTGCTCAAAATAATTCGTAGTGAAAAATATTGACCATAATTTACCTGCAATTGGCGAATCAGTGATTGAAGCTCCCAACTACTCGGTGACAACAAATCCATAAAAACGTATAGCTCAATCGGTTTGCTTAAGGCAGTTGTCGATGATACAGCAGGCTTTTCGGCTAAATAGTAAATATTGTTCACTCTAAAACCTCCTCCTCATCTGGAGAGTTAATCATATGATGCGCTGTAAGGACAAGGCGTTGATAATATATGTCACGAAGTTTGCCTTCGAAACCTACCTCATCCATTGCTTCCGCCATACATTCTAACCAAGCTTGTGCACGTTCAGGAGTAACTTTAAAAGGCATATGACGAGCCTTTAGCATAGGATGCCCATGTTCTTCTGTATAAATATTCGGACCACCTAAATACTGTGTCTGAAATTGTTTTTGTTTACGAGCTGTTTCAGATAGATCATCTGGGAATATAGGCTTTAGCTTTGGATTTTTAGCAACTTTGGAATAGAAAATGTCAATCATTTTATAGAGTTTTTCTTTACCAATTTCCTCGTAAGGAATGATAGGTTTTTGCGTCATAGATGATTCTCCTTTGCTTTAGCTGTAATTCTATTTTATCAATCTCGCTGCATTTTCTCAAACAAATGACTCGCTCTCTACTTCAAATTTCATATTTTTTGATGAAAAAAGCCAATAATTGTCGCATTCTAAAGCCATTCATCAAATAAGGGATGGTTGAATAGTAGCGAAATTATTGGCATTTTGTCAAATGATATTTTAAATTATGCTTTGTATGTATTCATAATATTCGTGACGTAATTTTCGGTTTCTTTAAATGGTGGAATACCGCCATATTTTGTGACGTTACCAGGACCAGCATTATAGGCAGCTAGCATCAAATTATAGTTTCCACTAAATTTATCATACAGTTGTTTTAAATATTTAGTGCCACCCATAATATTCTGCTCAGCATCATACACGTTAGAAACACCTAAATATTGTGCTGTTCCAGGCATTAATTGCATCAAGCCGCCAGCACCAGCTGAGCTCGTTGCGTAATTATTAAAACCAGATTCTTGCTTAATAACAGATTTAATCATTTTTTCTGGAATGCCATATGTTTCTGATGCTTTTTTTATAATCGCATCATAATTCGTATTAGATGACACATTTGTAGAGCCAGCTTGTGGGTTTTGAAGATTGCTTACTGTTTGGCTGTAACGATTATCTAACCCATTCATAATAGAAGTAGGTATATAAACGGGTAAAGTTCCATTGTAATAAAGAGAGTTATTGGTGCTACTTGAAGCATTGCTTAAACCATTTAAAAGCTGACTATAATCAGTGGATGTCGCATTTTCATATCCAAGAGATTGACTATAGTTGCTTGAAGAATCATTGTTGAGCACGTTGCTATATGAACTATTTCCTAAAAGCTGCAATAAATAAGACGTATTATCACTTGATAGAGAATTCGTAAGTCCAAGCATTTGAGAGGCATCAGATGTACTAGATGATGAAGTCAACTGTGATAACATTTGAGCGAATAGGTCAGATGTTGAAGATGTAGAATTGCTTAGAGAACTAGTACCATTTGAATCCGTGCCTTGCAGTGATTGAAGTTGAGCTAATGTTTGTAACGATTGAATGTTCATCTATTGTCCTCATTTCTTATTGACTGTGCTCATAAAACGAGCAATTTTTTTATCAGCTGGTCTGCGTGGTATAGAATATTGTGTTAGAAAACTTTCAAAGATCGCCTTGCCCTCTTCTTCATTCGAAACCTCGTATTCTAACTCGTAATCATCCGTGTCCGCATAGTGTGAATGATCAAATACTAATAGACCACCTTCATATTCTATTTCGGCACGTTCTGTCAATAGTGTACCCAAAATTCGTAAATCGTTGGGATCTATTTTCAGTGACTGAAGTCTTTTGGATACTTCATTTGCATGAAAAACAGAATGACCGTCTAAAATAGATTGAACGTGGCTTTTTGAAAGTATATCAGTCGTTTCGATCAAACCAATCCCAGTTGCTGGCTCTTTTAGAGTGCATTCAAAACGATTTTGTACTTCTCGGATCCGTAAACCAGATTGTAATTTTTTAAGATCAAAATTTTGCGTATCAAAGTAATGGTTCGTTTGCGCATGAAAATTTTGATCTGTTATTTTAAAACAAGTGCAAAGATGTGTAAATTCCGCTTGTGTTAACATATTTTTAAATTCAATTTCTAATTGTTGGGTCATTTCAAGACACCCTTTCTACTTATGAATTATAAAGGAATTTTATAACAGATTGCAATGTAAAATAATGAATGAAAAGCCTGACAATGATCCAGAAAAATGGGGGGATTGGGTCAAGCCTATGATAAAATAGATAGCAGATTCACAGAAGGGAAGATTGACTTTGCGTAAAACTTATATAGTCGAAAAAGGTATATTAGAAGATTCACATATCTGCTTTGAGTTACAAAATCCAGTAAATGATTTAAAATGGCATGCGACAGGTCAAATGATCACGGATTCAGATGAAATGGCCTTTGTTTATTTAATGGATGAAGAAGATGGATATAGTTATGTGAAATTTCCACAATCAGTTTGGCCATTATTAGCCGAAACGTTACAATCAAAAGTCGCTCCTGTGTTAAAATGGGAAACTGGGAAGATTGAATTGTCCAACTTTCAGGATGAATTACAATCGCTTATCTATAATATTGAGGGTAACTATAATTATGGAAAGGTTTTTACAACCGCTGTTGAAGAAACCTTTGCAAAGCTATTGAGTGAAACCTAAATTTGTTAGGGGGGACTTATGATGGGACAATGGGATCGCTTTTTACAACCCTATAAGCAAGCAGTAGATGAACTAAAAATAAAGTTAAAAGGGATACGTACGCAATTTGAAAAATCAAACACGACATCACCGATTGAATTTGTGACTGGACGTGTAAAGCCCCTTGCGAGTATTTATGATAAGACATTAGAAAAGGGACTAGTTTTTGAACCATCAGATACACTTGCACATGAACTACAAGATATCGCTGGTGTTCGTATCATGTGTCAGTTTGTAGATGACATCCCAACTGTTATTGAATTATTAAGGCAAAGAAATGATTTACATATTATTGAAGAAAAAGATTACATCACAAATGTCAAGAAGAGTGGGTATCGTTCTTATCATATGATTATTGAGTATCCTGTTGGTACTATTCAAGGAGAGAAAACAATATTAGCAGAGATTCAAATTCGGACCCTTGCGATGAATTTCTGGGCATCAATCGAACATTCTTTAAATTATAAATACAAAGGCGTTTTTCCAGAGGAGATCAAAAATCGTCTGCAAAGTGCAGCAGAAGCGGCATTTAAACTTGATGAAGAAATGTCCGAAATCCGTGAAGAAATCAGGGAGGCACAGCAATATTTCACAGAGTTTAAGGAAGCATCAAAACCGAAAGTACGCCATGAGCATCAAAAAGGAGGTCAAGAGAGCATATGAGATTCGCTATCCAATCTCGCAATGATCCACAGTCAAATGAACTAATGGAGCGTGCGATTAATTATTTAACTAATTTTGGATTAGTAGTAGATGAGGAAAGACCGGAAATTGTCTTGTCTATTGGTGGTGACGGAACATTATTACACGCGTTCCATCGTTATACACATATGCTGTCTGAGGTTGCGTTTGTCGGCATCCATACGGGGCATTTAGGCTTCTATGCTGATTGGAAACCGAGTGAAATCGAAAAACTGGTTATTTCGATAGCAAAGGATGAATTTAAAGTTATTGAATATCCGCTTTTAGAGGTGACGATTAATTATCAAAATAGCGAGGAGTGCTATACTTATCTGGCTTTAAATGAGTCTACTGTTAAATCGCCTGAAGTGACTTTAGTGATGGACGTAGAGTTAAATGGCCGACCATTCGAACGATTCCGTGGTGATGGACTTTGTATATCCACACCATCTGGAAGTACAGCCTATAATAAAGCACTAGGTGGTGCGATTTTACATCCTTCCTTGCAGGCATTCCAACTAACGGAAATGGCTTCGATCAATAACCGCGTTTTTCGAACAGTCGGATCGTCGCTTGTTCTACCTGCTCATCATAAATGCATTTTAAAACCTGTCAAAGCAGAGGATTTTACAGTTACAGTGGATCACGTTCAATTGTTGCATAAAAATGTAAAGTCCATTCAATATCGTGTGGCAAAAGAGAAGATCCGCTTTGCTCGTTTTAAAGCTTTCCCATTCTGGCAACGTGTTCATGAATCTTTTATTGATAGTGATTTGAAAGAATGATGGAGGATTTACGATATCATTTAACCTTTACTGCCCAAAAGGATCAGCAGCTATTACGTGAGGCTTTGAGAGAAATAGGGATTTCCAAACGAGCACTAACAGCGATTAAATTTCAAGGTGGGGCATTATTGGTGAATGGAAAAGAACAAAATGTACGTCATTCTTTAGAGATAGGCGATGAGGTCACAGTCATTTTTCCTATAGAAGAAATAAGCGGTGGATTATTACCTGAAAGAGGAGAATTACTGATAAAGTATGAAGATGATGCATTGCTGATTGTGGACAAACCACCATATCAAAGTACCATTCCCTCGCATGACCATCCTACCGGCAGTATCGCCAATGTGGTAGTCGCTTATTTACAGGCACAAAAAGTAGCTTCTACCGTTCATGTAGTCACTAGATTGGATCGTAATACATCTGGATTAATGTGTATAGCCAAACATCGCCATGTTCATCATCTTATGAGCGAAGCACAAAAAAGACGTACGATTCACAGAACTTATGAAGCGCTGGTTCATGGGCATGTATTAGAAGATTTTCAGCAAATCGTCGCCCCCATTGGACGGAAGGATGGCAGTATCATTGAGAGAGAGGTACGCCAAGACGGACAGTTTGCTCATACGGATGTGCAAGTGCTGGATCGATATTGTATCCATGGTGAAAAAATAAGTCACGTAAAATTAACACTACATACGGGTCGTACGCATCAGATCCGCGTCCATATGTCTTTCATAGGGCATCCTTTATTGGGAGATGATTTATATGGAGGAAGCAGGAAATTGATAGACAGACAGGCTTTACATTGTGTAAAACTTGAACTCCAACATCCTCTGACTCACAAGGCTATGGTATGGAACAGTGAACTTCCTGAGGATATGCGACATATTATGATGTAAGGGAGTCCAAATTATAGAAGGCATTTTAGTGATTAATGCAGTTTTTCAATGCAATTGATAAAAATCCCTTATCTTTTGTTTGATGAATTAAAAAGCTAAATATTGGATTTAGTATGATTATTTTCAATGAATGAAATTCCATAAGGACGTTGTCTAAAAGAAGTTTTGGACAATGTCTTTTTTTCTCATTGTCTAGGAAAGATCAGGTATGTTGATTATCCAGTTTAATCCACAAAAATAGGGAGATTCGTTGATTTCCGCTCCGGCTCGCATGACTCATGCGGGCGAACGCTGAGGATAACAGGATGTTGGTCACGGAGTTGTTGCCACAGGATGTGGTGTTCTTATATTAGAAAATTAAGGAAATCCAATTTGAGTATATAGAACATCTCGTGTTACTATTAAATTTGTTCCGCGAAATTTGCAAAAAATAATTGTCCTTATTGAATGTTCGAATTATTATAATAAGGTGTTATGTAAAGAAAAACAGTCGAGAGGAGGGGACAATGCATGAAAGACGAAACAATGGAAAAAGATGAAGTTCAATTTAACGAGGAGCATTTACGATGGTTATTACAAAACGAAGCTCCAACAACTTTTAGAGATGAATATTTGGCGCTTCATCCGTACGATCAGGCACAGTTTTATGAGAAGGTGGGACCTGACATACGACAGGTTATCTATCAGTATTTGTCCCCAAAAGAGATGGCAGAGATTTTTGAAGCTCTTGAACTGGATGATAACGAATATAAAGGTTTCTTAGAAGAAATGGCGCCGGCATATGCTGCTAAAATGATCGCAGAGATGTATACGGATGATGCGGTCGATGTCTTAAATGAATTAGATAAAGATCAAATTAGTCATTTCCTTCAAATAATGGACAATGAATCTGCACAGGAAATTAGAGATTTGCTGCATTATGAAGAATATACTGCGGGATCTATTATGACGACAGAGTATGTCGCTATCCCTGAAAATTCAACGGTACGTTCTGCTATGACCATATTACGCAATGCAGCTCCTGATGCAGAAACGATTTACTATATTTTTGTGGTGGATAACACAAACCATTTAACAGGTGTTATCTCATTACGAGATCTCATTATTGCTGAAGAAGACACGCTGATCCGAGATATTATGAATGAACGTGTTGTGAGTGTAAATGTAACGGATGACCAAGAAGATGTTGCTCAAATTATGAAAGATTATAATTTCTTGGCAGTTCCAGTCATTAATTCGAAAAATGAAATGTTGGGGATTATTACCGTCGACGATATTATTGATGTCATCGATGAAGAAGCATCTGAAGACTATTCTAAATTAGCAGGGGTTTCTGATATGGACAGTCTTGATACGAATCCATTTGCAGCGGCAAAGAAAAGATTGCCCTGGCTAGTCGTTCTTTTATTTTTAGGAATGTTAACAGCTAATTTAGTAGATTTGTTTACGGGTACACTTGAAAAAGTGGCATTACTTGCAGCGTTTATCCCGTTAATAGGTGGTACGTCAGGTAATAGTGGAACACAGGCATTAGCAGTAGCTGTTCGAGGCATTGCCACAGGGGATGTTGAAGAGCAAAGCAAGTTGCAAATGATGTTTAGAGAACTGATCACAGGTCTTATTATGGGACTCGTTTGTGGTGCCATTGCGCTTGGGATTGTTTACTTTTGGCAACATACATTCTTATTAGGTTTATTAGTTGGCGTGGCCATTTGCTGTTCTATTGTAGTGGCTACTCTGGCAGGTTCTTTTATTCCATTATTGATGCATCGTTTAAATATTGATCCTGCCGTTGCATCAGGTCCGTTTATCACGACTTTAAACGATATCACAAGTATATTGATCTACCTTGGCATTGCTACAGCCTTTATTAATCATCTAATGTGAACCAATTTCGCCAATTTCGCATAGTATGAAAATAAAAAAGGATGTGTAAATGTGGGAAATCGCCCACTTCTTTTCGTTAAAAGTCCACCAGCTTATTTTAAAGAAATTGAAGAAAATATTGAATCATTGGAGGATGTATCAGAAAGTAAGCCTGTATTAGAAGAAGATGTTGAGTTACGAAAACGAAAAGAAAAGCTGTTGTTCTTATCGAATCCATTTCAGCAGAAAGCTTATCAACCGCTTGTATTTGTTATAAACGATGGGCAAGAAATTTCAGGAGAGGTTTATAAAGTCAATGTTGAAACGCAGGAAGTGATGATTAGGACAGCTAATAATGTCGTTCATCCCATTGCTATCGCTAAAATAAAAGATTTGCTTTGGCGTGGAAGATCATTTTTTAAATAGGGAAGCTCAGGTATATGGATGGTTTTCCAAAGGGTGCTAGCACGTAAAATGCAAATGTTGTTACACCAGCTTTGTTGATGAATACCTATTTCATATACGAATAGGTTATGTCATGATGGATCAATAAATTGGATAGTGCCCTATATTATAGGAAAAAAGCGAGTTTCAGATGTTCTTATTCTGAACTCGTTTTTTTGCTATATGGCTAAAAGATAGTTGAGCCTGTATCCACTGTGCCAGCACGCTAAAAGCATACAGAACAACGAGCACTGATGTTATCTTTCAACATTATCTATAAAATGGGAGTGAAATTTAGATAAATGGGTTAATCTAAGAAGAAGAGATTGGCTGAAATGAATATCAACCAATCACTTCTACATTCCGACGCTGCCTCACCTTAAGATCATCTTAGCAAACATTTAAATCTACGTCAGCAATACATTGCACGGCGCAGAAGCAATTTAAATCTACTGTAATACAACTATTTGTACGATTAAAGTTTCTTACTTTACAAAGTTTGTGCAAATCCACATCTGTTCCTTTTTCATTTAGAATGTCAACTTCAGCTCTGTTTCTGTCTAATGGCTCTAGTACACGTAGAGTAGCACAGCAGCCATCAAATACATCTTCCACTCGGAAGTATACAGAAAAACATCTACAATCTGTTCCTGTGTTACCAATAAGATCTCTAAAGAAAGCTTTAAATGGTGTTCCGTCTTTTGTTAGAAGCATGAATACGCGAGTATCTGCGTTTGTTCTAGTTGGATTTACTAAGCCCCCAAGTGGTTCTAAAAAACAATTAGTAGGACAATCACAATCGTCAGTAGCCCCTTGTGTTTGGATGTCTAAAATAGCACGTACAACATCACATACACAGTTTTTAGAATTGATTGGACTTACTCCTGAACTTTCTTCTTTTCCACAACAGCCCATCAATTTCACCTCCTCTTTTTAACTCTCTATACCATATGAGTTTAATAATTATAGAGTCGGGCTGTTGTCACTAGCTTGAATATTTTTATCTAAAAAGCAACATACTAATTCCAAAAAGGATGAGATGTACATGAAAAAAGGGCTTCTATTGCTAGTGACCCTGATACTGGTAGGCTGTAATAATGGACAAACGTCTTTTTTTACAACCAATAAAGACAGTTCACATAAGGATCAGCGCCAAGAAATAGAGCAAATCGTCAAGGATGATCAACATATAAAAAGAGTCACTGCTCTGTTGACAGATAATGCTGCCATTGTGGGGATAGAAGTAAAACCATTCTCGAAATGGAAAAAGCGACAATACGAAAAGGAATGGCAGAAAGAAATTGAAAAGGCTTTACCCCAAAAAGATGTTTTAGTGAGTACAGATTTGAAAATTATGATCGAAACGGATAAGTTAGCCAAAAAACAAATGGGTGAGAAAGAGCTAGATAAGAAAATCAAAGAGCTTAAAGAGCTATCTGAGGAGGAAACCTAATGGATGCAAAACAATACGATCATTTACAACAATCACTTTCACCGAAACCATCGATCTTGAAGAATTGTCTAAAAGCTTTTCTAGTTGGAGGTATCATTTGCACAATTGGTCAGCTTATTACATTCTTTTATATTACTTATTTTAATTTCACGGAGAAAACAGCAGGGAATCCAACAGTTGCTACTATTATTTTCTTAACTATGCTATTGACGGGATTTGGCGTTTACAAAAAAATTGGACAATTTGCTGGAGCGGGTTCAGCTGTACCTGTAACCGGATTTGGTAATTCCGTTATTTCTGCGGCCATTGAACATAAAACAGAAGGCTTTGTTTTAGGAGTCGGAGGGAATATTTTTAAATTAGCTGGTTCGGTTATTGTATTTGGTGTTACAGCTGCTTTTGTAGTAGCGCTTGTAAAGCTCATTTTAGTGACAATGGGGGTAGCGAATTGGTAATGGATCAAGGTGTTATATATTTTCCTTCAAAACCAGCAATTATTGCATCAGGTGTTGTAGCTGGACCAGTGGAAAAAAAGAGTGTATTTGCAAAAGATTTCGATAAGTTTTATGACGATGAAAGAGCAGAAGAGGATAGCAATGAAAAAGGCCATCAAACAATGGCCGAACAAGCATGTCAAATTGCCCTACAAAAGGCAAAGATAAAACAAAACGATGTAGATTTTTTAATGAGTGGAGATCTAGTCAATCAGATGACACCTTCTAATTTTGCAGCAGCAACTTTGCAAATACCCTATATTGGACTGTTTTCTGCTTGTGCGACTGCCGTATCAAGTGTTATTATTGCGTCTTTATTAACAGAATTAGGTGGGAGCCGTTATGCGTTAGCTGGAGCGGGTAGTCAACATAATTCAGTTGAACGACAGTTTCGCTATCCGGTTGAATATGGAGGCCAAAAACCAGGTACTGCACAATGGACGGTGACAGCTGCTGGCTATGTGTTAATCGCAAAAGGACAGATGAATAGTCCTGTTGTAGAGGCAGCTACAGTCGGTAAGGTAATTGATTTGCAACAAACAGATCCATTTCATATGGGGGCAGCGATGGCTCCAGCAGCATGTGATACGATTACTCGTCATCTAAAGGGAAGAGGACAAAAATTATCGGATTATGATTTGATCATGACCGGAGATCTCGGTAAAATAGGGCTTCCTATTTTAAAAGAAATGCTGATAAAAGAAGGTATGGCGAAGCAAGATGTGCAAAAAATAAGGGATGCTGGTGCAGAATATTATGGCGATGATGAGTCCTTTCTAGCGGGTGCTAGCGGTGCTGGTTGCTCTGCGTCTGTTTTTTTTAGCTACATTTTGAAGCAATTAAATGAAAAGAAAATGGAGCGTGTACTTGCCATTGCAACAGGTGCATTGCTTTCTCCATTAACTGTACAACAGAACGAATCAATTCCATGTACTGCACATGCAGTTGAAATCTCAATGAAATGAGGAATAAAAATGCTTTCTTCTTTAATAATGGCTTTTATTGTCGGTGGTTTGATCTGTGTAATCGGACAATTACTAATGGATATCGGTAAACTGACTCCTGCACATACTTTAACGATTTTGGTTGTGGCGGGTGCTATATTAGATGGCTTTAATCTCTATGAACCACTTATTGATTTTGCAGGAGCAGGGGCAACAATTCCCATTACATCCTTTGGTAATTCATTAACACATGGAGCAATAGCTGAGGCAGAAAAACATGGCTGGATTGGTGTTTTAACAGGTATGTTTGAAGTGACAAGTTCAGGTATTAGTGCGGCCATTTTGTTTGGTATGATCGGTGCATTAATTTTTCATTCAAAAGGACAGCACCCTTAGTTAAAAGCCCGATTCTTCTTTTCACCTTCGCATAAGATAGGGGAGAAAAGAGAGGAGGGATTGCAATGTCAGGATGGGGAGGATACGGTTGTGGATATCCATCTGGCGGCGGCTACGGCGGCGGCTATGGTGGCGGTGGCTACGGCGGTTCAACATTCATTTTGATCGTTGTATTATTCATCTTGTTAATTATTGTTGGCACTAGCTTTATTTACTAAGGAGGCGTTTAGATGAATCCATCTTTTTTTCGAAGAATCGAAGAGAAAACAGGAGTTCCAATGGAAGAAGTCTTTGCGCTAGCTAATGCTATTCAAAATGCCAATTTTCAAGATGCACGACAAGTTCGTAAAATTGTTCGCAAAGTTGCTAAACTCGCAAATAAGCCAGTAACAAAAGAGCTAGAAGAACAGATTGTGGCGTCTATTCTTAAAAATGGAGAATCCTTAGACCTAAATAAAATTCAAAAAATGATATAATTCAAATCATTTCCCTGTAATAACGAATGCTGTTTATGCATATAAGTAAAAGTATATTACAGGGGGTGATTCAAGTGGGTTATATTTTACCGTTTCCTAATTTACAATCATATCAATATATGATGCGTTCATTGCAAAAGGAAGAACATTTTTCATATATTCACCAAATTCAACATGTCAAAAAGCAAAGTCATTTTGGTGGAGAATGGAGACGAAGAAATAAAAATGCTGAGATACAATTTCGGAAGCAATTGAACGTAAAGAAACACTATTTAAATAAATCCCCTCATAATTCTTCCGATGATTTGAAGGTTGCGAATATTACGGGTAAAGGATTGTACTTTGACTTTTATGTATAGATGAGACAGTTATATTGTGAGCTTGATCTTGCATGCGATCAATTATGGATAGCAATGGACGAACTAGCTTGTAGTAGAATTTACTTCCATGTAAAGAGCTACGATGTATTATGATTTTCTTCATAATACATCGTAGCTTTTTTAAACATCAAAAGTTTTTTCCATCGCACGGTAAGGAATTCCAGCATCTAAAAATTCCGGAGAAGTGATGTAATAGTTTTGCTTTTCGTAAAATGGAATAGCGTGAGTTTGCGCATTTAGTTTGACCTTTTTAATGCGGGACCCTTGAATATATTGTTCAAGATTCTGCATCATTAAAACACCGATTTGCTTTCTGCGAAAAGGAGGCAGTACACAAACTCGGTCAACAGTGGCTGTATGGTCCTCTAGGAAGCGAACTCGCCCCGCAGCGATTGGTTGTTTCTCAAAGTAAGCAACAAAATGTGTAGCGATTTCATCATATTCATCTTTTTCTAAAGGAAGAGGAATGCCTAACTCTTTGACGAAAACTTCTTCTCGAACGAAGAAGGCATCTTGTAATTCTTTTTCAGTTTCAACAATTTTTGCGAATACCAATGACTATATTTCTCCCGTTAGTCGATATGTTTCATAAACTGTCCAAGAGCCATCCTCAAGTTGATATAATAAATGAATACGATTGATGTTTTCACTAAAGTCAATGTTTGTCATACGTAATTGTCCGAAAATATCGTCATGTTCACCGGAGCTCATATCTTGGGCAATGGTAATATGAGGAACAAATTTGTATTCGGCTTTTCCGCCTAATGGATCTGTATGCAATGCGTCATGTAAATCTAAAAGTTCCTCTGTGGGATCAATTTTTAAATAAATGGCGTTATTTACAGGTGCAAATGAATTGATTTTTGATACATGAATCTTAAGAGGACTAAAATGATTGCAAATCTCTTTAACAGCTCCTGAAATACTGTCAATTTGTGAATCCTTTACTTCAGTTACACCTTTTAATGTGATATGTGGTGTAATTTTAGTATAATGAGAGTCGTATCTTTTACGATAAGAATTTGCAAAGTCTTGAAGTTGCTTAGAAGGGAAAGCAACAATACCATATTTCATTATGGATGACCTCCTTGGAGTTAATTGTTCTCAATTTTCAGTATAGCAGAAAAATTTATTCGTGGGATGATATTGCCATTTTATAGGCCAAATTTTTGCTTAATGGCTCTTTTTAAATCGGATTGCCAATATTTCCAGGAATGCTGACCATCAAACTCTTCATAAAAAGTAGTGATCCCTTTTTCCAAAAATAATTCATGAAGTTTACGATTGGGTGTCAGAAAATCTTTGATCGTCTTACTTGTTGTCACTACTTGGGTTTCACCGAGTCCTACAACATGATAGATAGAAAATGCATGTGGATTTTTCACTTCACGAACTTTGTTTAATACAGCATCGTCAACATAAGGTGACTGTAAAAGAACTTTACCGAAAATGTTGGGATAAGCGATTGCTGCAAGCAAAGAAACAGTTGCTGCTTGTGAATCTCCGATAAGCGCACGCCCCATACCCATTTGATAAGTTGAATAATGTTTGTCTATATATGGCACAAGTTCATGCGCCAAAAAGCGTAAATAGGCTTCATGTAAATCTCCGTTTGGCAAGTATTTTCGTCTGCGATCTTCAATACTTTTATAAGGTACACCAACAATGATTAGATTTTCAATTTCTCCATTTGCTAAATATTCATCGGCAACACGGCTTATCCGGCCTAGTTGAAAATAGTCTTTGCCATCTGAGGCGATTAATAATGAATATTTATAAAGCGGAGAATAGTTTGCTGGGAGATAAATCAGTAACTCCAATGGTTCTTGCAATGCTTCACTATAAAATTCTAAATCCCTAATCGTACCTTGTTCCACATCGAACACTCCTTTAATATGACTTCATTCTATAATCCTTTTATTTTCATTTAACCATTCAATCATTCGGATAATATCCTAGCATTTGCTTAGTATGCTACTTTAGATAGCGCTTTCTGCGGGCAAGTGTTTAGTCTCCTCGGAAACTCATGTTGGATCTTACTGTGAGTTCTCTTCTGTCTCGTTTTTTCACAGAAATTTGAATAAGCTTCACTGACTAGACACAGCGCGAAGGGAATGCGTATGCATTTTGAGGAATTGCCATCTTTCACTTCATATAGATGATGTTTTAATCGTTCTGATAGTTAACAATGATCTCTATTGCATGTTCGTGTTTTATCAATGTTTTGAATGATGAAATCGATTTATGTGTATGTAGGGAAATTGTAACATATGAATTTGGAAAGGTATAATGGTAGATAGACTGAATTATTTAGCAGAAATGAGGTTTATCCATGTACAATGAAAAAATGAAATCAGTGTCTTCAGATATTGTAGCGAAAGCGGCAAAAGGTGCACTAAAACGTCGAGGTGTAACAATCAATGATATTGCAGAAATTGTCTATGAAATGCAATATCCTTATAATAATGGTTTAACGATAAAACATTGTATAGGATCTGTTGAACGTGTTTTAAATAAAAGAGAAGTCCAACATGCACTTCTTGTTGGAGTTGAATTAGATGAGTTAGCAGAGAAAGGGATGTTGTCCCAACCATTGCAACAGTTGATCGAATCTGATGAAAGTCTATTCGGGGTTGATGAAACGTTAGCAATAGGATCTGTTCTTACGTATGGCAGTATTGCTGTCACAACATATGGTCATTTAGACAAAAAGAAAACAGGTATCATCCAACGACTTGATGCAAAGAGCGGACAAAATGTGCATACATTTTTAGATGATTTGGTGGGCAGTATTGCAGCATCAGCGGCTTCTCGATTGGCTCATCGTATCCGTGATCTAGAAGAAGCGGGTGAAATAATTACGGATAAAGAAACAATCTAGCAATAACCAAGTCTCACCTATCCAGATCCGAATCCCATTGTGAAGTCAGATCGAAAGTGTTTTGGTAACTTTCGCTTGGTTGAGCTACAAAATGGGAGAAGGGTCTGGTATGTTGAATGGGATAACAAAAGAAATAAATAAGTAAAGAATGATGGTGACAGAATTGAAAATATGGATGAAGGTACTATGCAGCATTGCTATAGTGATCCTAGCAGGTTGTACTTTAGAGGATACATCCCAAAACACAAAGGATTCAAATCAAGAGAAAGTGGAAGTTATTAGCGTAATGGATGGTGATACGATAAAAGTAAAAGATAAAGGTGAAATAAAAAAAGTACGCTATTTATTAGTAGATGCACCTGAAATGTATCATAAAACATTAGGAGAACAACCTTTTGGACGTGAAGCGCAAGCTCGAAATCGGGAGATATTAAATCATGCAAAAAATGTTACATTGGAATTTGATGTTGGAGATAAAGAAGACAAGTATGGTCGTTTACTGGCCTATGTTTATGCAGATGGCAAAAGTGTGCAAGAGCAATTGATTCGGGAAGGCCTTGTTCGTGTTGGGTACATTTATGAGCCTAATACCAAACACGTAAATGAGTATAAGGAGATCCAAGAAAAAGCCGAAAGCGAGAAAAAAGGTATCTGGCAATATGATGGCTACGTCACAGATAGAGGTTTTGTGAAAGCGGTTGTCAAAAATTGGCATCCTGGTGAAGACTCAACAAAGGGGATTTCAACAAATACAACTTCTACTACAAAACAATCTCAAAAGGATCATACAAATACTCAGCCAGGGGCGGCATGCAATATCAAAGGAAATATCAATTATAAGGGTAAAAAAATATATCATCTACCTGGTATGAATAATTATGATGCGGTCAAAGCGGAAAAGGTTTTCTGCACAGAAGAAGCAGCACAAAAAGCAGGTTTTATAAAAGCGGCTGGATAATATTAAAAATCTTCCATGAAGATATAGAATGTATTTCAATTATTATGGTACGATGGTACACATAGTTAATAAGGGGGTGTATATATGACAAAAATATATATTGTACGTCATGGCGAAACGGATTGGAATCGTGAAGGCAGACTTCAAGGTGGAAGAAATACAGCATTAAACAAAAGAGGAGAAAAACAAGCGATTGCATGTAGAAGTTATTTTGAAAAAATAAAATGTGATGCAATAGTTACAAGTACCTTGAATAGGGCATCCCATACAGCAACTATTATGAATGAAACATTACAGTTGCCATTTCATGCTTTAAAGGAATTTGCTGAGCGCACATATGGTGAAGCCGAAGGGATGACTTATGAAGAAAGAAGAAAGGCATATCCCCATAAAGAATATCCAAATCAAGAAACCATAGAAGAATTGAAAAAAAGGATAGTCAGTGGATTACAAATAATCGATAATCGATATTCTGATGGAAACGTGATCTTAGTGACGCATGGCGCTGTTATACATACACTTTTTACGATGGTAGAAAATGCTTCGATTTTTCCTCCAAGCGTTCGTCTGTCAAATGGCGGTGTCAGTACTATTTACAACGCTGACGGAAAATGGTGGTTAGATAAGTATAATGAAATTCACCATTTGAACAATCATTCGGATGAAATCATTTAGTTATTCTAAAAGATTTCGTCAATCAATCATGAAAAGCAAAAGAGTATCATTCAGTCAATCTGAATGGTACCTTTTTGCTTTTTAAACCCTTTTCTTTTGTAAATTGAACTCTCTCATAAATAGTTTGAAGAAGGAAAGTTGAACTTGACATGTGCATGTATGTCTGAAAGAGCTTTAGTACTAGAAAATCAAGCAAAATTCCATCAAAATATTCTTTTTACATTAATTTCAGACTATAAATACAAGAATTTTTTCTAAAAAAGTGCATGTTTTTTTCAATTTTGTGAACGCTAATATTACAGGAATGTAAATCTTGCGTTAATTAGTGTAAATTTTCGAGAATTTTTGTGAATTTATTGTTAAGATATTTTTTGCGTTTAGAACGACAAATTTAGACACTAACTTTTTTCGGGAGGAATTTATGTTTAGTCGAAAAAAAGAAGATCCATTCTTCGAAATATTACAAAAAATTTCAGTCAACGTTCAAGAGGCAGTACATTATGTCAATGACTTTCAAATTCACAATTTAGAGGATTTACACAAAATTAGTACGCGGATGAAGAGATATGAAACAGATGGTGATTCACTCATTCATGAATTAATTGTCATGCTTAATAAGTCGTTTATGACGCCTATTGAAAGAGAAGATATCCTTGCTTTAGCAAATAGTATGGATGATGTTCTTGACGGTATGGAAGAATGTGTCGCACATTTTGATATGTTTGCATTAACTGAGACGAATCAGTCTGTGACTACATTTGTTGGTTATATTGTCAAAAGTGCAGATGAAGTTGTAAAAGCAATGGAGAAATTAGCAAATAAAAATTTACCTAGCATGCGCGAAAATGCTATTTTAATAAAAGATTACGAAAGTAAATGTGATGAAGTCTTACGTACTTCCATCAAGCAATTATTCTTACATGAAAAAGATCCAATCCGTATTATTCAATTAAGAGATATTTATGAACAACTAGAAGAAATCGCAGATGATTGTCAAAACGTGGCGAACACGATGGAAACAATTATTATGCGTAATGTTTAAGGAGCGAAAAATAACGAATGGATTCAATAGTTATATTAACCGTGTTAGTCGTCATTTTCGCACTTGTTTTTGATTTTATTAATGGTTTTCATGATACAGCTAATGCTATTGCAACGTCCGTTTCAACAAGAGCTTTACCACCTAAAATAGCGGTGATAATGGCAGCGGTTATGAACTTTATAGGGGCTATTACTTTTACTGGTGTAGCAAAAGCCATTACAAAAGATATTGTAGATCCTTTCGCTTTATCGAACGGTTCGCTTGTCATTTTAGCGGCATTAATAGCTGCGATTATTTGGAATCTGCTGACTTGGTATTACGGCATCCCATCTAGTTCTTCACATGCAATTATCGGTTCTATAGCAGGTGCAGCTATTGCAGCGGCAGGATTTGATATCTTGAATTATAGTGGCTTTATCAAAATTTTAGAAGCTTTACTATTATCTCCATTTATCGCTATTTTAGCTGGCTTTTTAGTGATGTCACTATTTAAAGTGATATTCAAAAAGGCGAGTCTTTATAAGACAAATAAGGGTATAAGGCTTTTACAAATTTGTACGGCAGCACTTCAATCCTTTACGCATGGTACGAATGATGCGCAAAAGGCTATGGGGATCATTACGATGGCATTAATTGCTGCTGGCTGGCAAGCTGGTGGAGATATTCCATTATGGGTACGTATAGCAGCAGCTACTGCTATGGGGTTAGGAACTTCAATTGGTGGTTATAAAATCATCAAAACAGTAGGTGGCAAGATTATGAAGCTACGTCCTATAAATGGTGCGGCATCCGATTTAGCGTCAGCATCTGTTATTTTCGGTGCAACATTAATTCACTTGCCTGTTAGTACCACACATGTCATCTCTTCAGCGATTATGGGGGTAGGATCTGCTCAGCGCATAAAAGGTGTTAAATGGGGCGTAGCACGTAAAATCGTCATCACTTGGATCATTACAATGCCGATAGCTGCGATTTTAGCAGCAATATGTTACTTTATGTTAGATTTGATATTCTAATATTCATTTTAAAACTGTCGATTAGCTTATAGCTTTTGACAGTTTTTTATTTGATTTAAATAGAGCGGCTTTATAAAGGATAATCATGGTTTCTGATCAAAAGCTATTTGTAAGCCTAAAAAATTTGTTTCTACATAAATATTTTTATGGCATTACAGGAGTGTTGAATAGGAGAAAATAGGTGACAAGAGATTATTATTGAATGATTGAATTTAAAGGGATTTAGATCATCTAAGTTCCTTTAATTAGTCACATATGAATACATATGATAGAACCAGGATGATTATATTGAAATTCAAATTGGTGATTCATGAATTAAAACATCTATATTTTCGACCTATGGTTTTAATGAAGTGTTGATTGGTGCCTATGTATGCTAGTAGAGAGCCGCCAAGTGTTTCAGCTAACACCCTGTAGAGGGGGAAACCCTCTATTAGGTGAAGTTTCAATCTATAATGATTCAGTAGTATTTTCTTCTTTTGATGTTGTATCTTCTGAGGTGTTTTCCGAATCAGTCGTTGTGTTATTGGCTATTTGATATTGTGTTAGAGCTGCTGAGGCGTTAAGCGATGACCATAGACTACTATTTGTATTGCTAGAGCTCAATGAACTCATAATTTGGTTAGTTAATAACTCTAGATTTGCGTTTACCTTTTGTAAACGACTATAGGCTAAACTTGAGTCCCCCTCCTCATCCACTTCGCTTTGCAATAGCTTAGATTGATTTTCTAAATTGGTTTTAGCCGTTGTTAACATTTTTAATTGTGTTAATGCTGAAGTTTGTTCGAATAGACTTGATAGATCATCATAAGAATTAGAATTTGTTACACTATCACTTGTTAAATAGGAACTTATATTTGAAGAACTTTCTTGTTCTAGAAGAGCAGACGACAATTGTTCATTGATGTCATCTAATTGTTCTTGTAATGATTTTAACTGAGAAGTCGTATCTTCTGTCTGAGAATCACTATTCACAAGTTCATACTTTTGTTGGAGTATCTCTGTTCTTTTGTTCAATAATGATTCCAAAGTGCTTGTAGATGATGATGAATCTGACAATAGGCTTGCTAAATCACTAATAGAAGTAGAGTCAGTACTTTCTAAACTCGATAATAAGGAACTATAGTCATCTGAATTACTGGAAGTAGATGTTGTTGAAGTACTAGAAGTGTTATTCAGCCAATCAATAGCTGAAGACGATAATAATGAATTGATATTAATAGACATAAAAATCCCTCCATAAATAATGATTAGGTATTATGTATCAAATGCCTCAACCTTATGTTAAATAAGGAATATGTCAGGAATATGTCAAAATCAAAATGGAAGCCACTTTAGGAATGTTTTTGGAAAAAAGAAGGGTAAGAGGAATTAAGACAAAATAAAAAAGCAGGCGCTCATCTTGCCTGCTCATAAAAAAGAACGCCCGGCAATCCGTGCCGTTTATGGCGTTCTTTTCGTGATTATTTACAAGTAAATAATCACATAGGTTTGGCACCTAAAATATTATTATACAGGGAATTATAAAAAAGGCAAGTCTTTTTGAAATAAAAAAATGATCATGGAGTGCAACATAGTAAAAAATCTTTGCAGAAAAGTATGATTTTGATTATAATAATTTAATAGATTTTGAAAGAGCCTTTTCTTAAAAAATATGCTCCAAATTATATAAAAATTACTCTGGAACAGCAGGAATCCTCCACTATAAGACTCCAGTCACAAGCAGTAGGAAAGATGGGGAATGAGGAGCAAGCAATTTGTTTACGAAAAGTGTTGACTTGCGGGAGAATAGATATGAACAATATGCTTTTTATCAGAATCTATGAATCGTTATTATTATTTATCCCGCTTTAACGGGCAGTAAGACCCCCGTCTCAAGATTTGGAGAGAAACGAGAAAGATAGGTGGGGGAACAACTGCCCGTAAAAGTCCGATTGGTTGGGGCGGGCAGGATGTTGGTCACTCAGGTGTTGCCACAGGACGTGGCGTTCTTAACCTGAGTTCCTCTAGTTCAGTGGGGGATGAAGAAAACCCCCACGGATGGAGCTTCACTTTATACGGTTATAAACATATTATTAGGAAACATATTTTAAAGGTTTTATAAAATAGAGTATTGCAGATAACAAGGAAGTGAAATTAGATGGCAATAGAAATTATTTCAATCGTTGCTATGATGATTCTGAACACAACAGTTTTTAGTATTTTGGGCGATACAGAATATTAAAAAAAACAAAAGCCTTGCACAATAGAAATTTGTGCAAGGCTTTTGTCTGAGATTATTGAGTCTTACTTATGTAAGAATCCTAGTTAATCATAATTTTCTATTTTACAAATGTCAATATATCCTTGAAATTATTTTAAAAATGAAAGCGACTACATCCTTTAGTGTAGTCGCTTTTTCCATGTTTTTAAGGAGATGGATTGACTGTTTCAGTGGTATTTATGATCAACGTAAAGACGCTCACTTATGCGCAGCAACAAACATGATGAAGCAATGGAACAGAGCTTTAATGAAAAAGCCCAGATTTCCTAGATTTTTGTAACATTTTTTGAGTTAAATCACGAAGCTGCTTTTTAAAAATACCGCCGAATAGTAAAACGAATAGTAAAACAAGAGACAAGAAAAGAATATCAATGATTACTTTATACCAAATAATTCCTCCAAGTGTTTCTCGTATCAATGAAATAGCATAGGTAAAAGGAAGATAGGGGTTAATGTATTGGAAAAACTTTGGTAGTAATTCGATTGGATATGTTCCGCCTGAACCGGCAATCTGTAAAACAAGTAGAACAATTGATAGCGCTTTTCCTACGTCCCCAAAAACGGATACAAGTGTATAAACAATGGTCATAAAAACAAGGCTTATAAACAAACAGAATAGGATGAACCAAATAGGGGATTTTGCTGATACATTCAAAATAAAAAGATCTCCTAACACAATGATAGCCGTTTGAAAGAGTCCGATTGTACAGAAAGTAAGAAGCTTTCCAAAGTAAACTTCTCGAATTTCATAATGCTCATCTTCTTTTGTATCGACTGCTAACAAAGAAATAAGTAAAAGACAGCCGACCCATATGGCTAATACTGAGTAAAACGGAGTCATCCCTGTACCATAATTTTCAATTGGGAAAACTCGATGCTCATTCATTTGAATAGGTTCCTCAAAAAATGATTTTTCAGCAGTAGGATTATTCATAAGGAGCTGGATAATACTTTTTAAATCTGTCTCTTTTTCAAAACTACGAATTTGATCTGCTAATCGATGCACGCGATCATTTATTTGTGGGTATTCCCCGATAATAATTTCCATTCCTTTTTTCGTATCATTTATGAAGCTGCTTGCATTATTTAGAATGTTCTCTACCTTAGGGATTGTTCCTTGAACCGTAGTAAGAATACTTTTGGCTTCTGTCAATGTTTGTTGTACTTTGTTGATTTGTGAATAAATGGTTGGTTCAATGGTTTCTTGATATTCATTTGTAAAACGATCTAACCCAACAGATATGTTAGATGACAGCTGTTGTAGTTGTTGAAGAAAATTGGTTATTTTGCCTTCTTTATTGTTAAGAGATTGATCAAAATCACGTCCATTTGCTTGTGCTTGATTTAATATATTTTGAATGGCGTCTGTTTGGCTGATAGCCCTGTCTAAAATTTGAATATCTGTAGTCATATTATTCTCTGCATTGAATTGTTTCAATGATAGCAAAAGTTGTTGAATGTTTGAAATTTTATTGGTGGCATTCGTTACATTCTGATTCAATTGATTTTTTACCAATTCTATATCTGTAAAACTAATGGGTGATTGTTGGAGCTGTGTTAGTAGATCATTCGTATCTGAAGCAATCTGTTTGACAGTTTGTATGTCTTTTTTCACCTGAGGGCTAATGGTGTTTAGTGTACTTTCCGCTTGATTGATAAAAGTAAGGGTATTGTTAACCGTAGTTAATCCCTCTGAGGTCAATGCCTTTGCTTGGGGTACACTTTGTTTGGCGTATTGAATAATTTGACTAGCTTCATCCACATCGTGATATGCAGTCTTTAATTTGTTATAAATGGTTGGCAAATCTTTTTCAAGGGTAAAAACGAAATCCTCGAATTTTTCAATATCAGGTAAATCTTGTTGCATCGTAATGCCGATGCGATTAAAAATATCAAAAATAGTTCCATTGACAATACCGATAAACTGACTACTCATGGAATCGACTAGAACACTAGCGCCCTTGCTCGTAATCTTAGGAGCAATCGAATTAATCTTTTCGTTGACATAATATTTAAGTTGAGCTTTTTGAGGGTAATCTGTTACAACGGTTGCTAAATCCTGAGAAAAATTGGGAGGAATAATGATAACAGAAAAATAATCACCGTTTTCTAGGTGACTGAGCGCTTTTTTTTGATCGGTAAATTGCCAGTTCATATCATGGTTATTTTTTAGTTCATGAACTAATTCATCTCCAGCATTAAAAGTATGGCCTTGTACTGTTGCACCACTATCTTCGTTGACAATCCCTACTGGAATTTGGTTTGTCTGGCTATAAGGATCCCAGGAGGCAGCAATATTTAGCCATGCATATAGAGATGGTAAAATAATAAGACCTAATATTATAATGGCGGATACCCAGTTTGTACCGATATTTTTTAAATCTTCTAAGTAAATTCTCCAGCCATTTTTCATAAGTACACCACCTTTCGATATGGATAAAAGTATGGACCGTTTTGAAAGGGGAAATAGTATGCTAAAAGGTGTTCTGTTCTATTATTTTTTTAGATACATGAATCAATTTCATCTGCATTCTGCATTATGAAATTGATTCACATATGTTAATTTTGTTAAAAAATACTGATAAATTAGCATTCGACCAATTTGTTGCGTTTTCAAAGAGCAAGAATACAAGCCAGTAAAAAGTTTGTGTGAGCGATGCAACTTGTACTCCTTGCCCATAAAGGGGATAGTTGATTTTTGCCATATAAGAATAGATAAAGGATTGTTTGCCAATCCTATATTTGAACCACTATAAAGATTTTATTACTGTGATAAGCCTTCATCATTATTATCCATTTCATTAAAATGACGTAAATACAAAAATTCCTCATCCTCTAATTCCTGTTGACGATCTAAAGCAATACCAATTGACAAATCTCCAGTAAAGAGTGATTCCCACCAAGTTTCTGTTTTTAACATGATCTGTTCTCCCTTCGCGAGTAGAATTCAAAATTCACAAATGGTACAATTTGAAAAAGACAGTACGTGCTGGCAAATCAACATGCTATGTAGCTGAAAATAGTATGGATGACTATATCTTTTTTATACGTTGAAGGGGGATCAATATGTCGAATTTTTCAGGGCAAGATGTAGAGCTGATGATAGCTGAACAACGAAATTATTTTTTTTCAAGCGCTACAAAAAAGATCGATTTTCGTAAAGAACAGTTAAGAAAATTAAAGGCGGCGATTAGCCGTTATGAAAAAGAGATTATGCAGGCTCTTCATGATGATCTGCGTAAAAGCGAGTTTGAAGCTTACTCTACAGAAGTAGGATTAGTATTAGAAAGCATTAGTTATATGCAAAAGTATTTGGAAGAATGGATGCATCCAGTAGCAGTAGCTACACCTCTCCATTTTCAACCCGCAAAAAGCTTTGTTGTTAGGGAACCTTATGGCGTTACGTTAATAATTGGACCTTATAATTATCCATTTCAACTTGTTATGGAGCCACTAGTGGGTGCTATTATTGGAGGAAATACGGCGATTGTAAAACCTTCTGAATCAGCTCCGCATACGGCTGCCATTGTAAAGAAAATTATTCAAGAAACATTTGAAGAGAAATATGTCCGATTGGTAGAGGGAGAAGTAGAAGAAACGACAGCGCTTATTCATGCATCATTCGACTATATTTTCTTTACAGGAAGTGTAGCTGTAGGGAAAATTGTCGCAAGTGCTTGTGCTGAACGTTTAACACCCTATACATTAGAACTTGGTGGAAAAAGTCCAGCAATTGTTGACCAAACAGCGAATATTGAAGTAGCTGTGAAACGAATTGTTTGGGGGAAATTTACGAATGCAGGTCAAACTTGTGTTGCACCAGATTATGTACTTGTCCATGAGTCCGTAAAAGTTCCGTTTATCCGTCATTTAAAAAAGGCCTTGCAAAAATTTTATGGAAAGAACCCTCAGGAGAGTCCAGATTTTGGGCGGATTATAAACACCAAACAATTTGATCGTTTAGCGAGCTTGTTAGAAAAGGAATATGATCATATATTATTCGGAGGCTATACAGATCGTGAGGATTTATATATCGAGCCGACAGTTTTACAAGATATTTTTTGGGATAGTCCCATTATGGAAGATGAAATTTTCGGTCCGATCATGCCAATATTAGTTTATGAAGATTTACGTCAGGTCATCCATCAAATTCGGCAAAAACCGAAACCACTTGCAGCTTATTTCTTTTCAGAAACGGATAAGGCGATTCAATTTTTCTTAGATGAATTACCATTCGGAGGTGGATGTATTAATGATACCATTACTCATGTTGCAAGTGTCCATCTACCATTTGGTGGTGTAGGACAATCTGGTGTCCATAATTATCATGGCAAAGCAAGCTTTGAATGTTTTACACATCCTAAATCGATTCTAAAAAAATCAACAAAGCTTTCGAACAATCTTTTATTTCCACCATATAAGCAAAAAGTAAAGCTGGTCAAGACAATTCTACGTTGAAGCAGACTTTCACCTAATGGGAACTTTATCCTTTATTAGGTGTTAGTTGAACCAATCATTTTTCTCGGTGGTGAGAATCCTGTATGGAATAGGATTCTTGCTACCGATTTTTTAATTCTTTGGTGATTGTAATCATGAATCCATTCTGTAAAGGGCATCTTCATTTCTTCGCAGGTTTCGTCATCATACTTTAAAAGTAAGAAAAATCCTCCCACTGTTACAATCAGCATGATAAAATTTAACCAAAACAAAATGACTAATATAAAGCTGATAAAAAAGTAGTAAAATAAAGAATATTAAACGGTGTGTATCATCGGATTGTAAAGTAATCATAAATCAATACCGTTTAATCCTACAGCTAAAGGAATCAATCATCTTTATTAACCAATAAAGTATGTTGATAAGTATGCAGATAATAGCGCCATTTAAGATATGTTACTGGCTATTGATCTTAATAAATGATTGATTGTGTTGATTGAAACAATAGCTGTTAGGATCGATAGCAAAATTGACTTTTTCTTAAGTAAGAATGCTCCACAAAGACACCTCGGATAGTATACTAATACCATCATATATGAATTACTGTTGTCGTAAATTGTCATAGTTTGATATTATGAAAAGAATAGTTGGGGGGCTTATAGAATGACAAGCATTTCTAATGAAGAAGAAACAGTCAAATTATTGGGAAAATTAGCGAATATCGCGAGTCCATCAGGTTACACAATGGATATTATGAAATTTATATCAGGTTTCTTAAAAGAATTGGGTGTACAATTTAAACAAACCAACAAAGGGGCACTAATCGTGACGATTCCAGGTAAAAACGATGAGCGTCATCGATTGCTAACGGCACATGTGGATACGCTTGGTGCAATAGTCAAAGATATTAAACCAAGTGGACGACTAAAATTATCGATGGTTGGTGGATTTAATTGGAATGCGGTTGAGGGGGAATATTGTACCATTCATACTGCATCCGGAAAAAAAGTTCGGGGCACTATCTTGATGCACGAAACTTCTGTACATGTCTACAAAAAGGCAGGAGAACTACCTCGAAATGATGAACATATAGAGGTAAGAGTAGATGAAAAAGTTTTAAATGCTAATGATACGAGAAACATTGGCATTGAAGTAGGCGATTTTGTATCATTTGATCCAAGATTTGAAGTAACAGAAACAGGATTTGTCAAATCTCGTCATCTTGATGACAAAGCAAGTACCGCTTTATTACTTCAATTGTTAAAGACCTTAAAAAAAGAAAAAATAGAATTACCGTATACGACTCATTTCTATATCTCAAATAACGAGGAAATAGGTTATGGTGGCAATGCAAGTATTCCTGATCAGGTTGTAGAATATATTGCGGTTGACATGGGGGCAATTGGCGATGGACAAGCCTCTGATGAGTATACGGTTTCAATTTGCGCAAAAGACTCGAGCGGTCCATATCATTATGCATTGACACATCAATTAGTTTCACTCGCAAAAGCAAATGGAATAGATTATAAACTTGATATCTATCCGTATTATGGCTCGGACGCGTCTGCTGCTATTCGAGCTGGTTATGATGTACGCCATGCTTTGTTTGGTGCTGGTATTGAGTCATCTCATGCCTATGAAAGAACTCATGTAGATTCGCTACGCAACACAGCTGCATTACTGCTTGCGTACGTCACATCATCTATGATTGATGAATAATAGGAGGAACAATTACTATGCAAGCAACACAATTACTACAATGTTTACCAATGAAAAAAGTTATTGGTAATTTACCTGACAATATTAAAGATATTGCGATCGATTCTCGCAGTGTTCAACCAAAAAGTATCTTTGTCTGTATAAAAGGTTATACAGTAGACGGTCATGACTTTGCGCAAAAAGCCGTGGATAATGGTGCGATTGTTGTGGTTACAGAACGACCACTAGATTTACAAGGTGAAGTTACCCAAGTCATTGTTAGAGATACAAATAGAGCACTTGGATTATTGGCGGCTAAATTTTTTGATTATCCGTCAAAGGATATGACGATGTTCGGAGTAACCGGTACAAATGGTAAAACGAGTGTGGCAACAATGATTGAAAGGATTTTGCTAGGCTTCGGGATCCGCTCGGCTTTGAAAGGTACGATTGGCTTTAATCTTAATGGTATTATGTATGCCTCAGGTAATACGACAAGTGACGCATTATCGACACAACAAATGATTTTCCGGGCAAGAGCAGAAGGTTGCCGAGGAATGGTTATGGAAGTTTCCTCACATGGGCTTGTACTAGGAAGAGTAGCAGGCGTTGATTTTGATGTAGCTATCTTTACGAACTTAACACATGATCATTTAGATTTCCATGGTACTATGGAGAACTACGGAAATGCAAAAGGTCTTTTATTCTCTCAGCTTGGACAAGATTTAGAAAAAGATAAGCATGCTGTATTAAATGCGGATGATCCTTGGTCTAAAAAATATGCTGGATTAACTCCCTTCCCAATTTGGACGTATGGTATTAACAGTGAAGAAGCAATGTTCAGAGGAGTAAATTGTCAATATCATGATCATATGACCTATTTTGATATGGTAACGCCAGAAGGGACATTTCCAGTACAACTGCATTTATTGGGAGAATTTAATGTATATAATGCCTTAGCTGCAACGGCGGCACTATATTGTAAAGGCTATGGTATTAAGGATATTATTGAGCAATTAGAAGCGATGGAACCGGTAAAAGGACGTATGCAACAGGTTTCACCAAAAGATTTTCCAATTAGTATTTTTATCGATTATGCCCATACACCAGATGCTATTGAAAAAGCTATTACAGCAGCCATGCCTTATAAAAAAAATAAATTGATTTTCCTAATTGGTACAGGGGGTAACCGTGACAAATCAAAACGCCCAGATATGGCAAAAGAAGCTTCGCGTGCAGATTATGTCGTTCTAACAACAGATGATCCACGCTACGAAGATTACGAGAGTATTATGAATGACCTTGAAAAGGGAATGCAACATGATCAATATAAATGTATTGGTGACCGTGCAGAGGCAGTACGTTATGCAGTCAAAGTAGCTGAGCAGGGGGATATGATTATTTTCGCTGGTAAGGGACATGAAGATTATCAAATTATAGAGAATACTAAATACCCACATAGTGATGCTGAAATTGCACTAGAAGCAGCAAAGAAAAAGTTCAATATTCCTAATAAATAATTATTTCAAATGCTACAAACATTACGGCTGTTTTACATTTTTAGTATTTTTTTATGTTTTTTAGAGGATATAGATTAATAGTTAATAGGAAAGTGATATGATACAAGTATCATAGAAAAAGAAGGGAGAAAAATGAAACTATTAGTTTATAGTAACTTTAATATGGAAAAGAAAAATAAAACCAATAAACTATTAATCGCAGGTATGTCAGCGGTAATTACGACTACTACCATTCCTACTATTTCCTTAGCTGCTGAAAATGATACTATTCATAAACAGGAAATAACGAATGTAGAGCAGAAGCAATCAGATACTAGTTCAGAGATGGAATCAGAAGCTGGAACACCAGTTCCCAAAGATGAAAATGCAGTTGAGGAACAGAAAACACCAACACCAACTGCTAAAGATGATCCAAAAGAAGAAAGTATAGTTGATCCGAATAATGCTTCTAATAGCACAGAAAAACAAGCAGATTCAGATCCAACAATCCAACAACCCAATCTTCAACCTACATCTATTTATAAGCAAAATGTAGAAGAAAAAGAAGTTTCTGCACCACAGCAAAGTGTTAAAGTTTTAGCAAAAGTAACGAGTGTGGGGACTTTTTCTGTCAATTCTTTTATTAACGGGATAGCGCCGATTGCTCGTACTTTAGCCTCTCAAAATGGCTTATATGCATCAGTAATGATTGCACAGGCAACTTTAGAGAGCGCTTATGGGACAAGTAGTTTAGCATCAGCACCTAATTATAATTTGTTTGGTATGAAAGGTACATATAACGGAAATTATGTTCTGATGCCTACTTTAGAGGACGATGGTACAGGGCATTATTCTCAAATAAATGCTAAATTTAGAAAGTATCCATCCTATCAACAATCATTACAGGATTATGTGAATCTCATAAAGAATGGCCTTTCTTGGAATCATGCTTTTTATAAAAACGTTTGGGTCGTTAATACAAGATCTTATCGAGATGCCACAGCTGCATTAACAGGTACATATGCTACTGATACGCTTTATGCGACAAAGTTGAACAATTTAATCGAAACCTATAATTTAACGAAGTACGATACTGGTAATCCTGAAACTGATACATCTGGTGATGAAACTCCTACAGGTTCAACTAAACCATCAACTAGTTCGAATGATACATCCAAAAATACTTACATAATTGTTTCTGGAGATACATTATCCAAAATCGCTCAAAAGTTCAATACGACTGTGTCAAATTTGAAGGCATGGAATGGTTTAACATCTGATTTGATCTATGTAGGACAAAAGATAATAGTCAGCAAATCCTCTCAAGTGGTAGTGCCGACATCCAACAATACACCTATTACAACCAATACAACAAGTAGCAAAACATACAAAGTGGTAAAAGGTGATACATTATCTGAGATAGCCCAAAAATATAAAACGACCGTGGCTAATTTAAAGAAGTGGAATAACTTAAAATCCGATCTGATCTATGTAGGCCAAAAATTATACGTAACTAAAACAACGACAACAACTAATAATACAAAAACGCCTGTAAAAACATCTGGTTCATCCACTACAACAAGTAGCAAAACATATAAAGTGGTAAAAGGTGATACACTATCTGGGATAGCCCAAAAATACAAAACGACCGTGGCTAATTTAAAGAAGTGGAATAACTTAAAATCCGACTTGATCTATGTAGGCCAAAAATTATACGTAACTAAAACAACGACAACAACTAATAATACAAAAACGCCTGTAAAAACATCTGGTTCATCCACTACAACAAGTAGCAAAACATATAAAGTGGTAAAAGGTGATACACTATCTGGGATAGCCCAAAAATACAAAACGACCGTGGCTAATTTAAAGAAGTGGAATAACTTAAAATCCGACTTGATCTATGTAGGCCAAAAATTATATGTAAGTAAAACAACGACAACAACCAATAATACAAAAACGCCTGTAAAAACAGCAAGCGTATCCACTACAACAAATAGCAAAACATACAAAGTGGTAAAAGGTGATACACTATCTGGGATAGCTCAAAAGTACAAAACGACTGTATCCAATTTAAAAAAATGGAATAACTTAAAATCCGATCTGATCTATGTAGGCCAAAAATTATATGTAAGTAAAACTGCATCCACTACAAAGACAACAACGAAAAGTAAAACCAGTACGCCTGTGTCATCTAGTTCAACTAGCTCAACCATTACTTATAAAGTTCAACAGGGTGATTCATTGTATGTTATCGCAAAAGTATACAATGTCTCGATTGCTGATTTAAAAACATGGAATCATTTAAAAACAGACACGATTTACATTGGGCAAAAAATAAAAATCGAAAACAAGAAAAAGGTTGTAACTGCTTCAACGGTTACAACAAAATCGACAGGGGCAAAGAATTATACTGTTAAAAGTGGTGATTCTTTATCAGTTATTGGCAAAGTATATGGTGTATCAGTAGCCAATCTAAAAACATGGAATAACTTAAAATCCGATTTGATTTATGTCGGGCAAAAACTTATCGTAAAAAAATAGTATTCTTAGAAAGTGGGGGTATTACGATCCCCACTTTTTTTGTTATAATTGAAAGGTTAAGTTTTGAAGTTGAAAATAATTGTTCAAAATAGATAAATCGACATTTAAAATAGTGAGGAATGTGATAGCCAGTGTAGAAAAAGCTACCAGTTAGATATTTTATATCGCATGAACAGACAATAAGATCCTTTTAAGAGCTTTTAGTAAGAAAGAGAATCAAACAGCGAGATCGACTGCCTGTAGATGCCAAATGGTTTAACGAACATACAGTGGGAGAGGAAGATGATTTACCATTGTATGAAGTTTTACTTATATAAAATCAGAATTTTATAGAGGAGTTAGAAAAAACATGAGCTCGAAGCTAGAACAAGATATATTAACACGTCGTACGTTTGCCATCATTTCTCACCCGGATGCTGGTAAAACGACAATGACTGAAAAATTATTATACTTTGGTGGTGCCATTCGTGATGCGGGTACTGTAAAAGCCAAAAAAACCGGGAAATTTGCAACATCTGACTGGATGGAAATCGAAAAGCAACGTGGGATTTCTGTAACGTCATCTGTTATGCAATTTGACTATAATGGCTGTCGCGTCAATATTTTAGATACACCTGGACACCAAGATTTCTCCGAAGATACGTATCGTACCTTGATGGCTGTAGATAGTGCAGTCATGATTATCGATGCTGCAAAGGGGATTGAAGCACAAACACTAAAACTATTTAAAGTTTGTAGTATGCGTGGCATACCTATTTTCACTTTTATCAACAAATTAGACCGCCAAGGGAAAGAACCGTTAGAGCTAATTGAAGAATTAGAAGAAGTTTTGGGGATTCAAGCCTATGCGATGAATTGGCCAATCGGTATGGGAAAAGAGTTCCTTGGCATTTATGATCGATACAATCATCGTATCGAACAATTCCGTACAGAAGAGGAAAATCGTTTCTTGCCGTTAGATGAAAATGGGGAACTTGCTGTTGAGCATGATATGAAAAAAACATCTTATTATTCACAAGCAATGGATGATATTGCACTTTTAAATGAAGCTGGAAATGACTTTTCAAGGGAACAGATTATTGAAGGAAAACTTACACCTGTCTTCTTTGGTTCTGCTTTAACAAACTTTGGTGTTCAAACATTTTTAGAAACGTATTTACAATTTGCGCCAACACCGCAACCACGTTTAACAGAAGATGGGAATACGGTAGACCCTTTAGAAGATGAATTTTCAGGGTTCGTGTTTAAAATCCAAGCCAATATGAATCCAGCACACCGTGATCGTATCGCTTTTGTACGTATTGTTTCAGGTAAATTTGAGCGGGGTATGAATGTGACTTTAACACGTACCAACAAGTCCTTTAAAGTTACGCAATCGACAAGATTTTTAGCGGATGATCGTGAAACAGTGGATGAAGCTGTTGCAGGCGATATTATTGGGTTATATGATACTGGTAACTATCAAATCGGGGACACTATTGTGGGTGGTAAGAAAACATTCCAATTTGAAAAGTTGCCACAGTTTACACCTGAATTATTTGTTCGAGTAACAGCGAAAAATGTAATGAAATCAAAACACTTTCATAAAGGAATCGAGCAGCTTGTACAAGAAGGGGCAATTCAATATTACAAAACATTGCACACCGAAGATATTATTCTTGGTGCTGTTGGTCAATTACAATTTGAAGTGTTCGAAAATCGTATGAAAAACGAATACAATGTTGAAGTACGCATGGAGCCAATCGGCAATAAGATAGCTCGTTGGGTCGAAAATGAGGAAGATGTCAAGGAATCCATGTCAAGTCAACGAAGCGTACTAGTGCATGACCGATTTGATAATCTTGTATTCCTATTTGAAAATGAATTTGCAATGCGCTGGTTCCATGATAAAAATCCAGATATTAAATTGTATAGTTTACTTTAATCATCTAAGCGTTTGAAGAGAAACTATAAAGGGTAACTATCCTTTTCTTAGGCTCTTCAACAAAATATAAACCATAAAAATATTTGTTGTTTCTTAAGAAAAAGTGACTTATGGAATAAACTCTGTTGAAAATCTCAAAGAAATACCATCCCTATGTGAGGAGCACAGAATGCTGTTAAACTATTGCAGTATTTTGTGCTCTTTTTTCATTAAGCTTTATTGAAGATTTGTAAAGATTAAGTTAAAACCATATAACAACGCATATATATTGATAAAATTATGATAAACGGATGTAAATATGTCGCCATTCTGATTTCAAATAGATAGAAAGAAGGTAAATGAATGACAACAGCTTTTTTGACAGGGTTTCCGGGGTTTATTGCAAGCAGAATTATCAGCGAGGGGTTTACAAATGATCATTATGAGCGAGTTTATACGATTGTTTTAGCCACTCAATTGGAAAAAGCGGAACAGGAAAAGGAAGAAATTCTATCGCAATTTCCGGATAAAGAGATTGTAATAATAGAGGGGGATATTACTTTACCACAATTAGATTTAAATGATGAGACGGTTATTATGTTACAAGATCAGGTGGAGGTTGTGTGGCATTTAGCGGCTATTTATGATTTAGCGGTACCACGGCCAATTGCCTGGAAAGTCAATGTCCATGGTACGGAGATGATGAATCTTTTTGTTGAAGATTTACCACATTTAAAACGGTATATTTATTTTAGTACTGCATATGTTGCGGGAACTCGTAAAGGAAATTTGTTGGAAACAGAACTTACTGCTCCAGACAATTTTAAAAACTTCTATGAGGAAACAAAGTTCGAAGCAGAATTATTGGTTGATAAGCTGAAAGATCATCTACCAGTAACGATTATTCGACCAGGTATCGTTTGTGGAGATTCACAAACGGGGGAAACGATTAAATTTGATGGACCTTATTTTCTACTTAATATGATCGATAGACTGAAAAAGCTACCTATATTACCTTATATAGGCCAATCAGATGCCCGAATCAACATAGTTCCTGTGGATTATATATATCGTGCATCCCTATATTTAAGTGAGTTAGAGGAAGCGAGAGGGGCAACCTTACATCTAACAGATCCAAATCCTCATCCAGTACAAGAAGTGTATCGTGCATTTGTGAAAGAAATTACAGGTAGAACACCGAAAGGACGTATTCCCTTAAATCTTGCGCAAGCATCGCTAAGTATATATACGATCCGTAAAAGACTGGGTGTGGAACATGAGGCGTTAGACTATCTAACATGGAATGCTAGCTTCGACACAACAGTTGCAACTACTTTGTTAAAAGGTTCAGGCATTAAGTGTCCAGATTTTATCAGCATCATTCCGACTATTGTCAAGTATTATAAGGAATATAAAAATGACAAGAATCATCAAATCGAAATAAAGTAAAATTTTACACAATGGGTATATATTTTAGAGGATTCGAGCACCCTTTGCTTCCGGCCATATAAATGAACAATAGGAAATTATTATGGTCATCCTGATTTTTTTCTAATCAAAGTGCCTGATATTTTAGTTTACTTTTAGGTTATTATCCGATATACTAGGTTTACAGATAAATACTTTTGACATGGTTGTCAAAGGGGAGTAGCTATAGGGAAACCTACCTCATAATCGTCATTACATGGCTTAACTGTCATCGGTTATGAGAGCAAGATTACTTTTAACAATTGCTAAGCGAGACCTTTGCCTTTATAGGCAGAGGTCTTTTATTTTTTGAATAAAAAGGAGGAAAATGGATGGAAACGATATTATTGGAATATGGTTGGGTATTATTAGTACTTATTGTTTTGGAAGGATTATTAGCCGCTGATAATGCTGTAGTTATGGCAGTTATGGTAAAACATTTACCACGAACAGAACAGAAAAAGGCGTTGTTTTATGGTTTATTAGGTGCGTTTGTATTGCGCTTCGGAGCGCTGTTCTTGATCACATTTTTGGTTAACTGGTGGTGGGTACAGGCGATTGGGGCCGCTTACCTATTGTTTATCTGCTGCAAGCATATTTATGAGGTGCGAAAACATAAAGACGGTGAGCAAGAACCAGAGAAGGAGAAAAAAGCATCTGGTTTCTGGGCTACAGTTGTAAAAGTAGAATTAGCAGATTTGGCCTTTGCTATTGATTCGATGTTGGCGGCAGTTGCACTTGCGGTGACTTTGCCACAACTAGGTAACTTCCATATCGGTGGCATCAATGGCGGACAGTTTTTAGTAATGTTCTTAGGAGGTATTATTGGTTTAATCATTATGCGATTTGCTGCGCAATGGTTTGTACGCCTATTACAATCATATCCATCCCTTGAAACAGCTGCATTCTTAATCGTCGGCTGGGTAGGTGTGAAACTGACTGTGATGACCTTAGCGCATCCTAAAGTCGGCTTTTTAGATGAACATTTCCCACACTCAGTACTTTGGAAAAGTATATTCTGGAGCGTTTTAGTATTATTAGCGCTTGGTGGTTATTTCACAAGTATACGCAGCAAGAAAAAGTCTAAGATAGAGGACGTAAGACCAGTAAAAAAATAAAGTGAAACTTCGCACATTGGAGTTTCACTTTATTATCTGCTTGTTACCAGAGTTTTGGCGCAGGGGACATACTGCCTGTTAACGAGGGATAAAAGAGGGCTAAAAGAATAAATATTGAGAGAATCCAATCCATTAATTTTTTCGGAGAGGATTTTTTTATTGAATCTGGGGAAAAATTATAGAATATGGTGAAGATGATGAAATATGACAAATAGTCTAATGCTCTTTCTTTTTTGCTCATTTTTCAATACAATAGTTGGTATGCTGGGTTCAAGGTGAAAGGATCGATATTATGGGTACAGCTAAAGATTTAAATAAGCGTTCAACGCCATTTCAAGCGATCGTTTCTTACTATTTCGTCGCTATAGCTCTATCATTTATTCTTCTAATATTACCAGGTGTACATAAAGAAGGTGTACATGTTTCATTATTAGATAGTTTGTTTACAGCTGTTAGCGCGGTAAGTGTAACGGGATTAACAGTGGTTAATGTTTCTGAAACATATTCTGTATTTGGCATTGTCATGCTGTCAGTCATTATGCAATTCGGGGCCATTGGAATTATGTCATTGGGAACCTTTACATGGCTCTTATTAGGGAAAAAAATTGGACTGCGTGAAAGACAACTAATCATGGTAGATCATAACCAATATAATCTTTCAGGTGTCGTCCATTTAATCAAAGAGATTATCAAAATTTTATTGACCATCGAGATTATTGGCGCAACCATTTTAACGTTGTATTTTACACAGTATTTTGATACATTCCAAGAAGCATTCTACAATGGTGTATTTGCAGCGATTTCAGCTACTACAAATGGTGGTTTTGATATTACAGGGAATTCTTTAAAATCATTTCACCATGATTATTTTGTTCAACTGATCAATATGATTATGATTGCGCTAGGTTCAATTGGTTTTCCTGTGTTAATCGAAGTGAAAAATTTTCTATCAAACAAAAATCAATATTTTAAATTTTCTTTGTTTACTAAAATAACAACATCCACTTATGCATTGTTATTTGTAGTTGGTTTTTTAGTCATTTTACTATTGGAATCTTTCCATGCTTTTAAAGGAATGAGCTGGCATGAGGCATTGTTTACAGCGATGTTCCATTCGGTTTCTGCACGTTCGGCGGGGCTTACGACAGTCGATGTGACAAGTTTTAATGATGCAACAAATATTTTTTTGAGTATTCTTATGTTTATCGGTGCATCGCCTAGCTCTGTAGGTGGAGGTATTCGGACAACTACTTTTGCAATTGCAGTTCTGTTCTTGATTAACTTTGCTAGAAACAAACAAGATATTCAAATTTTCCATCGTGAAATTCATGTAATTGATGTATATCGATCATATGTAGTGATTATTCTATCCTCTTTCTTGGTGGTTCTAGCGACAATGATTTTGTCTTTATCAGAGCCCCACGCGACATCCATGCAGATCTTATTTGAAATTACATCAGCATTTGGTACTTGTGGGATGTCACTTGGTTTAACAGAACATTTATCAGTCATTGGAAAAATAACCATAATGATTTTAATGTTTGTAGGTCGTGTAGGGATCATTTCGTTCTTGTATTCCATTGGGGGTAAACCTGAAAAGACAAATTTCCATTATCCAAAAGAACGAGTGATTATTGGATAGTTGAATGAAAATTTAAAAAGGGGAAAAAGGGAAATTTTCTACAAATCCCTTTTTCCTCTTTTTATTCATATATGGATCAACTAACGCGACAGACTTTATGAGGTGAAGACATTCAATGAATGGTGTACCAAAAGGGCTTGTCCACTGCCTTTATCATACTCCATAAATGATTAAGCCAATATCGCTTCAGTAGCAATTGTAGCAAAGTAAGGTGAACCGTTTTTACGGAAGAAAGTAAGTAAATAACCCTTTTGTCTTTTTATTTCTCCATTTTGATAAGCACTAAAATCAATATTGAATGGGGTTAGTAATGTATGCTTATATAGATCTTTTTCAGAAAGATTCATATCGGCGAAGGGCTTCCCGGCAATTTCAGGGTTTTCCTGTAATGTTTTGAAAATTACTTTTACTGCATTTTTAGGGGCTCGATTTTGCCACCAAATTTTGCGAGGCTGGAATTGCTGTGCCTTTAAATAATCAAGCTGCATTAAACTCATGACAATATCGATTGGCGCATTGCCACGTTGTTCCAGGAAGCTTAATAAGCGAGTGAACAGATCTTCAAGTTGATGACCAATGCGAGACCAACCTTGCTCATCCCAGTATGTTCCAAACTCTTGGAAAAAGTCGAAAGGCGTTTCAAATACTTCGGTTACTAAAAACTCGATCGTGCCATCCATGCGATGATCGTTCCAGTATTTCTCCAATATATCTTCTGTTTGTTTGATATGCAGGATATCATCAAAAGATAATACATGATTAGCAAAAATCTCATATGGTGCTATATCGACATATTGATATCCAAATTGTTTTGCTTGTAAACGGAGTCCTGTACCTCGTAATAACTTTAGAAAGCCTAATTGAAGTTCTTCGGGTCTCATCGCAAATACATCATTAAAAGTTTTGCGGAATCTTGTATAATCTTCTTCTGGCAATCCCGCTATCAGATCAAGATGTTGGTCGATTTTACCTCCTTCTTTCACCATATGGACAGTTCGAGATAATTTTGCAAAATTTTGTCTCCGTTTCACTAGATCATTTGTGGCGTCATTTGTCGATTGGACACCGATTTCAAAGCGGAATAATCCTTTTGGTGCATTGTCATTTAAAAATTGAATGACTTCAGGTCTCATAATATCCGCGGTAATCTCAAATTGAAAGACGACTCCTGGCTTATGTTCATCTATTAGGAATTGGAACATTTCCATTGCATAGCTTCTACTGATATTAAATGTTCGGTCGACAAATTTTACTGTTCGGACTCCATGATTCATCAAATAGCGGATATCTTCTTTAATTTTCTCTCGGTTAAAATAACGTACTCCTACTTCAATTGAAGATAGACAAAATTGACAGTTAAATGGGCAACCTCGACTTGTTTCGATATAAGCAATACGTTTTGGAATATGTGGTATATCTTCTTCAAAACGGAAAGGACTTGGCATGTCGCGAAGATCGATTTTAGGAGCAGCAGGGTGAACGATGACTTTATTATTTTTTAGATAGGCAATGCCCGGCACTTTTTCTAGTGGAAGAAGGCCATGAAAATAATAAAGTAATTGTTTAAATGACAATTCTCCCTCGCCCATAACAATGCAATCGACCTCTTTTATACGATGAAGCCAATCGTGTACATCATAAGAAACTTCTGGACCTCCTAGTACAATTTTTGTATGTGGACTTACTTTTTTAAGCATACGAATCACTCGAATTGTCTCTTCAATATTCCAAATATAGCAGCTGAATCCGACGATATCCGGTTTCTTTTGATAAAGGTCAGATACAATATGAAAGGAAGGATCCTTAATCGTATATTCAGCTAAAATAATATTGTATTCAGGCTTTGCATAGGCCTTTAAATAGCGGATAGCAAGATTTGTATGGATATATTTGGCGTTTAATGTTGTAAGAATGATATTCATCGAAAAAGCTCCTTTTAAAAATTTTTCATGGAAATTTATTGAATAATTTACATGGAACTATTAGAATAGTATTTAACTTATAGTTACATTACACATTAAGCAAAAATACCTATTCTAAATAAAAGTAAATTGTGGAATAATCTGAATATTAGAACAAATAATAGCAGAGATAATGTTATTATAATGAAGTAAAAAAGAATTGTCATAGTTTTTGGACAAGATTCATATAATGTTGATAAAACAAGAAGGGCTTGGTGAGTATCTCATGACTAGGAAATTTTTTCAAGCTTTTGATTTTTCGTTTGAAGATTGTGAAGAACCAATAGTAATCGTGGATCATAGGTACCATGTTTTGCATGCAAATGAATTAGCTCAAAATCTATTACAAATAGAGGAAGATATCAATATTAGTAGTTGGTTTAATAAAGAATCTTATAAAACTTGGAAAAGAATAATTGAAAAGTCTAAAAGTCATTCGTATATAGCTGAGAAAATGACGATCGATACGATAAACTATAGAATTGAGGATATGAAAGTAACTAGTCACTATTCAGATGTATACGATTGGATTTTACTATGTTTTCATTATTCAGAAGCACCTATTAAAATTGAAAAACACTATGACATTGAAACAAAATATCAACGTGTATTTGATCAAACTGAAAATGGACTCGTATTAACAGATGTAGAAGGTAAAGTTATCGAAATTAATGAAGTGGCCGAAAAACTTCTTAATATTACAAGTAAAGGATTGATAGGTCAATATTCAAGCATATTATTAACACTATTCCCGAAAGATAGAAATAAAATTCATCGATTCTTTCATAAGTTGTTGAATGGTGGGAATGCGGAAGTAACGGTTCAGGTTCCTACCAAAAATGGTATTCGCTATGTACAATTAATGAGTAATTATGACAGTTTAGCTGATATCCATTTAACCATTATACGAGATGAAACAGAAAAAATAATGATGATTAAACAAATCGAGCATCAGCAAACCCTTCAAATGATAGGTGAAATGGCAGCAAGTATAGCGCATGAGATTAAGAATCCTATGACTTCTCTGAAAGGATTTACAGATTTGATGAAAATGACAGCAACCGATGAGAATAAACGCTATTTATCTGTTATCGATAGTGAAATTCAGAGAATCGAAAATATTGTCAATGAATTCTTAAATCTATCAAAACCTGGAGAGTATGAAATGCACATTTTTTCTATTGGTGAACTGATTGAACAAACGTTAGAGTTAATGAGACCTCAAGCATTGATGCAGGATGTTCATATTTTGTATGAAGAAAATATATTTGGTAATGATTCTATTTTAGGAAACAAAAATAAAATGAAACAAGTATTCATTAATTTGTTAAAGAACGCGATTGAAGTGATGTCTACTGGAGGTAATATTACGATTCATCGATATATAGATTATCAAAACCAAGTAACAATATCTATTAAAGATGAAGGGACAGGGATGTCTGAGCAACAATTACAAAATATCTTTTTACCATTTTATACAACAAAGCCAAAGGGAACTGGATTAGGTCTGCCTTTTGTGATAAAAACAGTAGAGGAACATAACGGCGAAATATTTGCGACAAGTAAAGAAGGGGAAGGAACTACGTTTGAACTTGTATTTCCTCTTGTTATAAAAAATAAAAAGAGCCAAGTTGCAGAGGATCATAAAATTAATATTCCTGAATTACAGGTTCAACGTAATCTTTATTATCCAGTATAGGAAAAAGCATTTTTGACAAAGCTTCTGAAGTATCGCTATAATGATTTTAAATTAAGATAATCAATATAGAGGATGAATATTATGGCATCAGAAGAAGTGAAACAATCGTTAAAATTATTTATAGTACTTTCAAGGGCAAATAAAGCTATTAATGAATGCACAAATCAATTTTTCCAAGATAATGGCTTAAATCCGACTGAATTTGCAGTGCTGGAATTACTTTACCATAAAGGCCGTCAACCGCTTCAAAAAATTGGTAGCAAAATATTGTTGGCAAGTGGTTCTATTACGTATGTGATTGATAAATTAGAGAAACGTGGTTATTTAGTTCGGGTTTCTTGTCCATCGGATCGTCGTATTACATATGCGGAGATAACAGATGAGGGTGCAAAATTTATGGACGAGCTTTTTCCAAAACATGAACAGCAACTGCACGAGTTAACAAATGCCTTATCTTCTGAAGAAAAAGATCAAGCGATAAAATTACTAAAAAAATTAGGATTATCGATTAAGGATTTATCGTATTAGTGTATGCGTGAAAAACGAGTGATGAATTGAAAAGACATCACTCGCTTTTTTCTATAGGAATACTTGACTGGTGAGAATAGTCAGCATGTCCACTAGGAAAAATTGAGGCAAATATGTGAGTATAAACGTGAAAATCCTAAATAAAAAGTTTTGGTTTAAAAACCATTTAAGTGGTAATAATAGGAATAGCAGTGATATTATATACAAGGTCAGCTATGAGAAAATATTATGTACTTCATAAGAAAAGCTACCCTTGTTGATGTTGAATGGGTAGCAGACTTAAATTTTAGCAATATTTCGAATTAAACAGCACTCGTAAATGCGCAGTGATATGTATAATAGGAAATTTATTTGCTATTTTTCGGCGGTATTTGCTAAAATCCGATAGCGCTTATGATTTACTACAGTTTTTTCTTCCATATCTAATTGGTTGAAGTTTTCCATGTAGGTGAGATTAACGATAACGGAGTTCTCATTCACTTTTTCAACAATACCTTGAAGACCATCACCAAATTCAATAATATTTCCAACTTCAGCTATTTTCATATAGTTCAGCCCCTTCGTCCACTAATACTTTACAGTTTGCCTTAAAATTGTTCGTTCGTAAAGTATTATATGTGGAGAATTTTATTTTTATTTTTGACAATATAGGAAAAGGAAGTTATTCAATATGAATGAGTACGAAAAAAAACTTGAAGATCTAAAGAATGGTACGATCAAAGAATTAGAAGTTGATAAGCATGATTTTTATGCTTTAAGAGAAGCTTTAGTTGAAAGAGAAGATTTCAAGCATTTTCGAGGGATTGCTCATCAAGGAGGCAATATCGTGTACGTTTACTTAGAAAAGGCTAGAAGTTGATATGTCGAATAATGTCGGAACTTTCATCTCCAAAAATGTGGGAATAATAGTATAATAATGTACATGAATTTTGCTGAAAGGAGGATGGTGTATGACTGAATCCATCTTAAAAAAGTTGGAGAAGACAAGAGAGAAAATGATTCGCTCTGGTATTGAGAACGGTTTTTCAAATGTTGAAACCATCCGCTTAAGTAAAAAGCTCGATCAATTATTAAATGCTTACCAAATGCAAAATAACCATGATACAAAGAAGGAGTATTCTAGAAATATCGAGTTGATCAAACAATGAAAATGAGCCGTTCTAAAATAATTTAAAATGGATAGTCTAATTAAAAAAATTAAGTATAAATATTTAAAAGGGTGAAATAGTAATAAAGAGTATAGCAACATTCTCATTTCCCCCTTTCTTTAGCAGATACATTTGTATCTGCTTTTTTTGAGGATAAAAATAAAAAAGGGCAACATTAAAATCTGTCCTTGATAAAAAAGCTAGGTATGTTTATCTTGATTCAGCAAATGTTTTATGCGACGAGAACATAGTGGCAGGATTTTGTATCAAAAGCGGGAGCGGCAGGTACAGAAGGCTCCCAAATTTGTTGTAAACGGATAAATTTTTTAAAGTTATACATATGTTTATTTCAACAAGTACATAGATCCGTTAAAAGCCTATAAAACTGGGCTGCGGTCGTTGGGAAGAGAATCGGCACTATAAATATTTTTAGGCTCTACATTTAACATAGAACCTAAAAATTCTGGTACAATGTGGATAACATTTTATCTTGATTCAGCGAATGTTTTATGTATCGAAAGAGTAGCGACAGGTATGGAAGATTCCCCCTCTATGGGTGGTGAGATGAATGCTTGTTTTTCGTAATTCAGCGAGTGTACAAACGCCTGCTGAATCAAGATAAAGCCTCCAGAGGATGTCACGAATTTTTGAAAAGGATTTTTCTGAGTCTGCTCGGAAAAATCCGGATGCTGGATAGCTGGAGGTGTAATTGATAGGAGGTTTTTCGATGATAAGCAATTGGTCAATAGGATTTATTGGTACAGGAGTAATGGGAGCAAGCATTGTTAAGCATTTATTGAAGGCAGGATATAGTGTACATATTTATTCTCGTACAAAGGCGAAAGCAGAGCCATTGATCGAATTGGGCGCCGAATGGTACAGTACTGCTGGAGAAGTGGCTAAGAACTCAGATATCATCTTTACAATGGTTGGCTATCCAAAAGATGTAGAGGATGTATATTTTGGCAATAAGGGCATATTTGCGATGGCTAAGCCTCGATCAATTGTTATCGATATGACAACTTCACAACCAACATTGGCGAAGAAAATTGCAGACCATGCTAAAGCTTTGCAATTGGACGCTTTAGATGCCCCTGTATCTGGAGGCGATATAGGTGCCCAAAACGGTACATTATCCATAATGGTTGGAGGAGAAAAAAATGTATTTGAAAAAGTCTTACCTCTTCTCCAAACGTTTGGAAAGAACATCGTCTACCAAGGACAAGCAGGAGCAGGACAGCACACAAAAATGTGTAACCAAATTGCTATTGCAACGAATATGATCGGTGTTTGTGAAGCAATTGCTTATGGTAAGAAGGCCGGATTAGATATTGACAAGGTTTTAGCATCTATATCAGCAGGGGCAGCCGGATCTTGGTCATTAAGTAATCTAGCACCTCGTATGGTAAAGGGAGATTTAGAGCCTGGCTTTTATATTAAACATTTTATCAAAGATATGCGGATCGCTTTGCAAGAAGCAGAGCTTATGCAACTTGAATTACCGGGTCTCGCACTAGCAAAACAAATGTATGATGAGCTATCTGCTAAAGGATATGATAATAACGGAACACAAGCGTTGATTAATTATTACGAATAATTGAAGAGGAGTTTTTTGAATATGGTTGATAGATGATAGATAGACTTCACCTCATTTGCTATAAGTAGAGTGAAATCATCCATGTTTACGATATATCTATGAAACTATTACGAAAGAACTATTTGGGATTGTAAGCAGAATATCGTATTTTTCAGTAATCATTAGTATGTTTTTTCATCACACGTGTTTATTTTACAAAAATTAGGAATACATATTCGGTGTAATCTTTGAAAAACTCTGTATTTTTAAGACCATTTATATAGATTGGAGCGGAGGCTTGCTCGACTCCCGCGGGAAAAGCGAATAGATGAGACCCCGCAGCGTAGCGAGGAGGCTCAGCATTCGCCCGCAGGAAAGCGAGCAAGCCGGAGAGGAAATCAACAAATCCCCCTATTTTTATGGATTAAATTGGATAATCAACACGCCTGTTTTTTCATCATTTATTAACAGACAGTAAAGTCGTTCACTTCAAGACATATGCAGTAAGCAGAAGGTAATAGAGGGATTCGCTGCCTGGTAAAAATCCGATCAGTTTAACTTATACACAGTGAGGGATGAAATGAAGAAAAAACTTACTATGCGAAATTTCACTTTAAGCAATAGTTCGTACGAATGTCACGAATTGTTATGTGACTAATCTTACAATTATGATACAATTGAAGTGATAAAGTAGTAATATTTTGGGAGGTTGACTGAATGAATGAAAATAAAGGGATATTACTAGAAAGCGGCACAAATGAACTTGAAATTGTCGAATTTGAAGTCGGCTCAAATAAATTTGGTATCAATGTTATTAAAGTGAAAGAAATCATTCAACCAATACCAGTGACTTTTCTTCCACATGCACATCCACATGTTGAAGGGATTATCCAATTACGTGGTGAAGTATTACCAGTAGTAGATATGAAAAAAGTTTTGGGATTAGTGAATTCATCCTACAGTGAACAACAAAAGTACATTGTTGCAGAATTTAATAAACAGCGGGTTGTTTTTCACGTGGATAATGTTACACAAATTCATCGATTCTCATGGGATCAAATTGAAAAACCATCAGACATGTATCAAGGCGGTAATTCACAAGTAATTGGTGTTATCAAGCGAGAAGATAGCATGTTGTTATTATTAGATTTTGAAAAAATCATGGTTGATATTAATCCTGATTCAGGTATTAATGTAGCATCTGTGAAGAAATTAGGTAAACGAGAACGTTCAGAAAAGAGAATTGTCATTGCGGAGGATTCGCCGTTATTACGAAAACTATTGCATGATACGATGCTCGAGGCAGGATATGAAAATGTTGAGTTTTTTGAAAATGGGAAAGATGCATTAGACTATCTATTAAGCATTGCCGAAAAAACAGATGATATTAGTCAATACGTTCAATTAATGGTAACAGATATTGAAATGCCTCAAATGGATGGCCATCATCTAACCAAACAGGTGAAATCAAACCCAGTCTTGAAAAAATTACCGGTCATCATCTTTTCAAGCTTAATTACGGATGATTTACGACATAAAGGTGAAGAAGTAGGGGCTGAAGATCAAATCAGTAAGCCAGAGATTGCGGAACTAATTTTAAAAGTAGATGAATATATTCTGTAAAAGTTGAAAAAACCGGATATCTGTTTCTTCTAGATTCCGGTTTTTATGTTATAAACTAGCATCAATGGCCATAAAAATAACTCGTTTTTTTATAATAATCATGTTTCTTTTTTTCATCATAAATTTTCTTTGGTGATAATCTGCTTGTTTTAGGCGATTGTTGAGAATATTCTAAATCTAAGAAATTCTTCAGTATACTCTTGGCAATATTAAGACTCATTTTTCTACGAGGATTGCGATATGTTTCATCAAGATGTCCTAAGTGGGGTAATCGTTTAAAGTCTTCCTTTTTCGGTAATGTGTGAAAATAATAATCGGCACATTTAATGACCACAGTGGATTGTTGTTGACTATAACGTGGGTTTTTGACAAAATGTAGACCTAACTTTTTAGCACGACCTAAATGAATCAATTTCTCGAGAGCTAGGCGTTTTAAGGTGTACAGTGGTTGATTATCGGGGGCTGTTTTTGCATGTTTGTTAATCGTATAAATAGCTGTAGCTATTTCTTCGTTTTTATACTGATTGTTCATGAAAAAACCTACCTTTCATAGAAAGTCAATAATATTGAATGCGAGGGGAATTTCTGATCATTCAATTTATAATATACTATGATAACAATATTATTATTCATTGTATATAGTCAGTGCTGAAGCAAAAGGATGTGATGAAGTGAAAATTGATCAGATAGCTGTTATTGATATAGGTTCGAACACGATTAGATTAGTGTTGTACAAGTATGATGTAAAACGAGGAATGAAAGAAATTGAAAATATTAAAGTAGTTGCTCGTTTGAGAAATTTTATATTACCAGATGGTCGATTATCAGATCAAGGTATCGCAGAGTTACAAACTATTTTAGAAACCTTTAAAGAAATGTTACATGACTATGGTATAGAAGATGTGTTAGCAACTGCAACCGCTGCTATTCGTCAAGCAACAAATGGTGTGGAAATTTTAGAGAAAATGAAAAAAGAGATCGGCATTGATATCAGGTTGTTGTCCGAAAAACAAGAAGCATTTTATGGATATTTTGCGGTTGTGCATACATTATCAACACCTTCAGCAGTTACGATCGATATGGGCGGAGGAAGTACTGAGGTTACATATTTTAAAGACAAAGAACTGGTGTATTCACACAGTTTTCCTTTTGGCTCAGTTTCGTTAAAACAACAATTTATGAAGGGTGATACGTTAACGAGCAAAGAGCGCCAAAGAATCTATCAGTTTGCGAAAGAACAATTTTTATCCTTAAGTTGGCTGGTAGGACTAGGGTTGCCTGTGATTGGCATCGGCGGTAGTGCACGTAATATGGCTAAAATGGATCAGCGTAAAAAAGACTATCCGATTTCAGGTATTCACCAATATAAAATGACAAAAGAGGATTTTGATGCGATTCGCTTAGAAATTGCGGAGTTAAGTTTTGAGGAGTTAAAACAACTCGATGGTTTATCCAGTGATAGGGCAGATATTATTGCGCCTGTATTAGAAGTTTTTCAAGCATTGATGGACGTTACCCAAAGTCCGATCTTTCAATTCAGTCGAAAAGGGCTAAGGGAAGGTCTAGTGATTGAAAAAATATTAAAAAAAGACCCCAATGCTTTTGATAAATACCATGTTTTTGAATCAAATGTAGACTTTTTAGCGCAAGAGTTTGGAAAATCAAAAGAACATAATGAGTATTTTACATCGCTCTGTGAAAAGGTATATCGAGAATTTTGCCAACATGATGCGTTACACTATTCTGATGAAGATCTTGCGACGTTAATACAAGCTGCAAAGTTATTTTATTTAGGAGAATACATTGATACAGATTCAGCAAGTCAGCATACATTTTATTTATTATCTAATCGTTCGATAGATGGTTTAAATCATAAAGATCGAGTACGTTTGGCCCTATTAGCATCCTACAAAAACAGGGATGAATTCAAAAGATATGTGACACCGTTTATGACATGGTTTACCGAAGCAGAGTTGAAGCAGATTCAAGGAATGGGGGCACTACTTAAATTTGCGTATGCTTTAGATGCGTCCAAACGAAAGATTGTACAAGATATTGAAATTGAACGAAAAGATCAAGGAATAGATATATTTATCCATACAAGAGGCAGTGCTTTAGCAGAAATATACAGAGTAAATCGGCAGAAAAAACATATCGATAGATTATTTCTGGAAAACGTCAATTTACATTTCATTGAAAGGGAAGGATAAATGATGGAAGCTACAAAAATAGATTTTGAGGAAATTGCCAAACCACAATATTACAATAATCGTGAGCTAAGCTGGCTAGCATTCAATGAACGGGTGTTGCAAGAGGCAGAAGATACGAATAATCCATTATTAGAAAGATTAAAGTTTTTAGCCATTTTCAGCTCCAATTTAGATGAGTTTTTTATGGTGAGAGTTGCAGGTCTTCAAGATCAAGTGAGAGCAGGTTTTCATAAACCAGAAAATAAGTCAGGACTTACACCGAAGGAACAGTTATCACGTATTTTTGAGCGGACAGCAGCACTTGTCGCACGACAAAACGAAGTGTATAAAGACTTGGTTTTAAAACAACTACCGAAAGAAAAAGTTTATTTAGAGCAATCAAGTAGTCTTAGCAAAGAACAAAAAGAGTTCTTAAATAAATATTTTGAAGAAATCATTTTCCCAGTACTGACACCTGTAGCAGTTGATGCATATCGTCCTTTCCCAACATTGCTTAGTAAAACGATGAATCTTATTGTACTGCTTGAGCATGAGGATGCAGAACCTGAATTCCGAGAAAAAATAGCAGTTGTTCAAGTGCCTTCCGTGTTAGAGCGTTTTATCCAAATTCCTTCTGCTCAAGATGAAATTCGGGGCGTTTTATTGGAAGATGTGATTACTGCAAACATCGATCAATTGTTTTTTGGCTATAAAGTAAAATCAGTCCAATCTTTCCGCTTGACGAGAAATGCAGATTTAACAATTCATGAAGAGGGTGCAAGAGATCTTCTTGTTGAAATCGAAAAAGAATTGAAAAAGAGAAAATGGGGCGCTGTCAGCCGTATTGAGGTTCGAGCAGGCGAGATGGATGAAGATGTTTTACAATACTTACTGAAAGTTTTAGAAGACTGGGAAGCAGATGTATACAACATAGATTGCCCATTAGATTTAACTTTCTTATTCTCTTTCTGCAAAGTGATTGGTGAGGGAAGAGAATATCTAGAATATGAAAGTTTTATACCGCAAGCGCCTTTAGATTTACAATCAGATGAAGATTTATTTGAAAAAGCATTAACGCAAGATCTATTTTTCCATCATCCATATGAATCATTTGCGCCAATTGTTGATTTTGTTACAGAGGCTTCTGTTGATCCAAGCGTTCTTGCGATCAAACAAACATTATACCGGGTAAGCGGTAATTCCCCTGTCATTCAAGCGTTGAAACAGGCAGCAGAAAACGGCAAGCAAGTTACGGTTTTAGTAGAGTTAAAAGCACGATTTGATGAAGAGAACAATGTGCATTGGGCAAAAGAGCTAGAACAAGCAGGCTGTTTGGTGATTTATGGCATGCATAATCTAAAAACGCATTCTAAAATTACGTTAGTCGTTCGTAAACGCAGAGGAAGGATTGAGCGTTTCGTCCATTTAGGAACGGGAAATTATAATGATGCCACTGCGAAAATTTATACAGATATGGGGATTATTACGACAAATAAAAAAATCGGGATCGATGCAACGAATTTCTTTAACTATTTAAGTGGATATACTGAAAAGCCAAACTTCCATCATCTTGTTGTTTCACCATTTGATATTCGAAACGAATTTATCAGATTGATCGATGAAGAAATTGCATGCCACAAGAAATATGGCAAAGGACATATCCGTGCAAAAATGAATTCTTTAACAGATAAAGAGTTGATCATGAAATTGTACGAAGCTTCTATTGTGGGAGTTAAAGTCGACTTAGTCATTCGTGGAATTTGTTGTTTAAAACCAGGTGTACCAGGTATTAGTGAGAATATTACGGTTACAAGCATTGTTGGAAGATTTTTGGAACATTCACGCATTTACTGGTTCAGTCATAATGGAGAAAATCGATTATATCTATCTTCTGCAGATATGATGACGCGAAATATGGTTAAGCGGGTTGAAATTCTATTCCCGATTTTTGATACAGGAATCAAAAAAAGAATCATAAAAATCTTAAAAACTCAATTAAACGATAATGTAAAGGCACGCGTTCAGGGTCCAGATGGTGTTTATCGCTATAAAGAAAAGAAGGATTCTGAACGGTTGATTAATAGCCAAGAAATCTTCTTAAAAGAAGCTTTCCATGGACTGATCGATGAGGAGTAAAAGAAACAGCATTTATCCAGATATCCAAATCCTTTAGAAAATTGGCGATAAAAGTATCAACTGAAGGCAATTTGAACCTATTCTACAAAATGGGCGAGAGTTGTTCAAAAAAACTATAAAAAGAAAAGCGCAGAGCATCAGCATTGTACAAAATGTTAATGTTCTGTGCTTTTTTTAGAATCTACGTAGCATGTCACAGAGCATTCTTAAAAGTAGGAGATAAGAGTAGTGGGGCTGTAAAAAATTCAATTAGTTCAAAGTGCCTGCAGTAGAGAATGAAGAAAGTCCTCCATATAAGAAGTTTCACTTTACCTTTTATACTGTTTCTGACATGACGTGAACCTTTTAAAGATTTTTTATTCAAAAATATTTAGTGTGAAGCTAAATTCCTATTTTTTGAACAATCTAATTGAGGCATTTTAATCATATTAGTAACATTTGCATGAAATAATTTAATGATTTCACTATTTTTTATATAAATTTTACTTGAAATCTATTATGATAGGAATATAGTTTATGTTTTCATTGGGAGGCATTACATGAAAAAAACAACTTTAGACCTGATAGCTTTACGAAAATTAGCTGATTATAATAGTCGAATAGATTCTAATGCTTTAACTTTGTTGATTCATAGATTGAAAGATAAATTTTATATTACTTTTGCCAGTGATCGTTGTCAAAAGCAATTTGGAAATCTCCTAGAAGATAGGCAATTGGCAGAGAACTACTTGCCAAATGAAGTTTGGTCAACACTAAAAACATTACTATTAAGTATGAATAGTAATATCATGACTAAGGATATAGATAATGATCATAAAGTAACCGTACTAGTTGAGCAAGAGGAACAAAATTTTTATTATTATTGCACCATACATAAGGAAGAACAAGGTCCGTTATTCAATGCCTTGTTTGAACATAATTTAGATCCAATTGTAATGATTACACCAGATAGTACTATTTTAAATACAAATAATGCAGCAAAGGCAAAATTTGGTTACAAAAATGCCAATGTGACTGGTAATTCCTTATATGATTTTATCCCATTTTTTTCGAAGAATGCGATTCAAAAATTAATTGAAGACACTGTTGCTTTACATAAGCCTATTGAATTAACTAATTGTGGTATTAAGACAATTGCAGGAAGAACTTTAATGATTGTTGTTAGAAGTATACCGATTATAGAACATCAAACGATTAGCAAAATATTATTGTTATTGCGTGATGTCACATCTTATAGCGAAGAAACCTCATATGTATCCTATCATGATCAATTAACGGGAGCTTGGAATAATAAAGCGCTTTCTGAACATTTTCTGAATGATATTAAAATTGCCAAGCAAAAAAACAAAAAAATAGCCGTAATGGCGATAGATTTAGATCGTTTTAAAAAAATTAATGAAACGTATGGATCTTCTATAGGAGATCACATTTTATGTGAAGTAGTCAATCGCATCTCTAAAATAACAAACGATTGTGGACATTTGTATAGACAAAATGGTGATAATTTTATATTTGTTTTACAAAATGCTACAAATGAACGTATACAGTTTTTTGCTACACAAATAATGGATATTATTAAAGAACCATTTATTGTAGAAGAGTTAGAAATATCTATTTCAACATCCATTGGTATTTCAACCTTTCCAAATGATGGCGGAAATATTGATGAACTTCTTAGAAAATCAAGTCAGGCCCAACTCTATGTGAAAGAACGAGGAAGGTCAGGATACCATTTCTATCAAAATAATATGGAAGATCAATTTCAAAATACAGCACTGATGGAAGCGCATTTGCGTAGAGCGATAGAAAAAAAAGAACTAATATTATATTATCAGCCACAAATTGATTTGGAAACAGGAAAAATTACAAGTTGCGAAGCATTACTTCGATGGCAAAATCCTAAATTTGGATTTGTGTCACCTGGACAATTTATTCCGATAGCGGAGGATTCAGGTCTGATTATTGAAATTGGGAACTGGGTAATAGAGCAAGCATGCAAACAGTTAAGAGAATGGAAAAAACTAGGCATTTCGAATATAAGAATTGCTGTGAATATTTCGCCTAAACAATTTAAAGAAGATACGTTAGCATCTAAAATTTTTCAGTATTTGAAAGAGTATGACATAGATCCTAAAATGCTGGAAATCGAAATTACAGAAAGCTCAATGACTGATGAAGAAGATACAATGACCATATTGAAACAGCTTAAAAGCATGGGGCTTATTATTTCAATCGATGATTTTGGTACAGGCTATTCTTCTTTGAGCTATATCAAAAGATACCCGATTGATATCATTAAAATTGATCAATCATTTATTCGAGATATGGATAATGATGAAAAAGATCGAGCGATTGCTAAGACGATTGTTCACCTAGCTCACAGTCTTGGGCTAGATGTTATCGCAGAAGGTGTAGAGAAAGAAGAACATGTTAGATTTTTGAAGGAGTATCAGTGCAAAAAAGCTCAAGGGTTCTTATTTAGCAAACCAGTATCGGTAGAACAACTTATGAAAGTAGTATCATTAACCTAAAAATTTTTTAAATCTTTTTATTTGAATCAATTTCATAATGCAAAATTCAGATAAAAAAACACGAACATTTTAAATCAACATGAACATTAATATTCAGAAATTTTTGTTTCGCTCCAGACGGCGCTTTCCACGGGCTTGGCTTCAATCTCCTCGGGTCGACACGATGTTGACCCCGAAGCCGTTGCCACAGGACGTGGCGAACTTAGGCTTTGTCCCTTCAATCGTTCCTGCGGGGCTTTCAGCTCAAGCTTTTCCCGTAGGACTTTGAATAAACTTCCTGAACTAACACCGCACGAAGAAAATGCATGCATTTTCAAGGAGTCGCCGTCTTCCGCTCCACAATTATCAAAATTAGTTATTATTAAATGTTCGTATTTTTAAGAAGAAAATGATTTATGAAATTGATTCATTTAAAAGAATGTTTATAGATTTTTTACTGAGATATGGGGAAACTTCTAAAAAATCTTTTTCTACAAAATAATACTGCAACTAATTAGTAAGAATCGGTTTAATTTTACTTTTTAAAGTATGATTGAGCCGATTTTTGTTTAGCGAGTAAGCCTTTCTATTTTATGGATTGGAATGGAAGATTGCTTGAGATTTCAAAAATACATACGTCTTTCCTTCGTTAGTCGATTCGGAGAAGTCCATTTACTGTCTCACAGGAAAGTGAGCAATCCGTAGTCAGAAATCAGATCATAAACCCATCTAGTGTCATATAAGAACCATGAATAAAGTAAAACAAATAAAGCCATACTAAAGAAAAAAGAAAGAGGTTTTTCTAATGGGTATATGGACTTGGCCTTTAATCTTTGTTGTTATACTGATTAGTGCTGTTTCATTTATTTGGACTTTACGTATTGCGAAAAAACAAGAAGCGCAAAATGGCTCTTATGATGAATCTTACTCAAAAACAGTTGAGAATAATCCAACGATGTTAAATCCAATTATATGGTGTTACATTATTTCAGGCATTTTTATGGGGATTGTCATCATTTACTATATCGTATTATACAAATAAAATTTAATGGCTCTTCGTAAAAAGCAAGAGTTGATTTTATCATGTAGTGTAGATGGACTGAGGCAGAGCCAGTTGACTTCTAGGGGGGAGATTAATGACTTATCAAATGCTCCTTGGAAAGTACGCTGGCAGAGCACAGGTCAACCTCAAGTTACGATGATAAGCCAATTCAATAGACATGTAACTTTTGATGGAATATGAAAAGATTGTAAACGCTTTAAGTGCTCCAATGGAAATCTTTGAATAATATATGGTAAGATGAAATTGAAGTTTTTTGTTCAATTTTGAGCAAGTGAAGGAGTAGAATATTATGATTTCTATGACTAGCAAAGATTTCCTTGAGTTACCCATAGCTGATTTGATTATATCTTCTGAAAAAGTTGCACATGTGCAATTAGGAAATAATGCAGAACATGCTTTACTTGTACTTACGAAAACGGGCTATTCTTCTATACCAGTGTTGGATACACAATATTGTCTTCACGGTTTACTTAGTATGCGTATGATTACAGAATCTATATTAGGATTAGATCATATTGAATTCGAGAAATTAAACGATATAAAAGTAGATGATATTATGGACAAGAAAGTAGCAACACTTAATATTCATGACAAATTTCAAAAAGCGTTAGACTTAGTCATTAACCATGCTTTCTTATGTGTTTTAGATAATGAAGAAAAATTTGTAGGGATTATGACGAGACGTGTTATTTTAAAACAATTAAAAAAATATATCTATCAAGTTAGTTATTAATATTGGAGATTGAGAGGGTCTGTTGAAAAAGCCTCTATAGTTCCAAAAATGATTCCACTATTTGGTGAAAATCTGCTCACTCTTATGTATAGAATTGAGCAGATTTTTTGATTTGGTAAATGTTTGAAAAAATAGAAACGACGCTTCTTTGAAAGTGCGTTCCTATTTTTTTCTAAAATGTTTATTCAAGGATATAAAATATGATTTAAGGATATTTGGCTATTGTATTTTCCTTAATGAGAACGTTAGAATTGATAATTCCTCTATTCTGTATAAAGATAAGTATATGACTGAATTTTATAAGGGGAGGTCCTTTGGATGACAACAACAGAGGCTCAAATCATCAAAGTGCTTTCTGAAGAAGGAAATATGCGCAAGGCGGCGGAACGATTATTTTTGTCTCAGCCTGCACTATCCCAGCGTTTACAATCAATTGAAAAGGATTGGAGTGCTCAGCTTTTTATACGCTCACAAAAGGGATTGGCACCTACCCCTGCGGGTGAACTTGTCATTCAATTTGCTAAAGAAATGATCGTCAAAAAAGAAGAAATATATGAGACTATTCAATCCTTAAATTCCAAGGTGCATGGTACATTGAAAATTGCTTGTGCATCTATTGTTGGACACACTTGGTTGCCAAAAGTGTTAAAAGATTTTGTGACACAATATCCAGATGCTAAAATATCACTGATTACAGGGTGGAGCTCAGAAATCGTTAAATCACTTTATGAGGGTGAAGCGCATGTTGGGATTGTACGTGGTCACACGGATTGGAAAGGATCAAAGCAACATCTTTTTAGGGATACATTATACTTAGTAGATACAGAAATCACTTGTTTAGACGATGTTTATAAAACGGATAGACCTTTTATCCAATTCAAAAGTGATTCAAATTATTATCAAGAGATTCAACAATGGTGGCAACGGCATTTTCCATCTAATCCTCGCCATCAAATTACGGTTGATCAAATTGAAACTTGTAAACAAATGGCATTGAATGGAATTGGCTATGCCATTTTGCCATCGATTACGTTAAGTGGTCAAGAAGAAGTGAATAAAATTCAACTGACGAATAACGAAGAAAAATTTGAACTGACTCGTGATACATGGTTGATCGGCTATGAGTCATCATTTGAGCTTAGACAAGTGGCTGCTTTTGTGAAACTAGTGAAAAAACATGCAGAGTGTTTGTATGATTATTCAAAAAACAAATGAAATATTCCTGTTTTTCGTGTACAATAAGGGCATATTTTCAAGATTATAGGGGGAATTGTTGAATGCAAAAATTAAACGCACAAGAAATCATTTCATATCTAGCAAATGCTAAGAAAGCAACACCAGTAAAAGTATATGTGAAAGGTGAAAATGTCTCATCATTAGCATTTGGAGAAAACAGCCAAGTTTTTGGAGAAGGCAATTCTGTTGTTGTATTTGGTGAATGGGCAGAAATTCAACAAACATTAGAAGCACATAAAGATGTTGTCAAGGATTATGTGGTTGAGAATGATCGCCGTAATTCAGCAGTTCCAACTTTAGATTTAAAAGAAGTGAACGCACGTATCGAACCAGGTGCCATTATTCGTGACCAAGTAACAATTGGAAATAATGCGGTTATTATGATGGGAAGCGTTATTAATATTGGTGCTGAGATTGGGGATCGCTCAATGATCGATATGAATGCTGTATTGGGTGGCCGTGCAACAGTGGGGAAAGATTGTCACATTGGTGCAGGTGCTGTTCTTGCAGGTGTTATTGAGCCACCAAGCGCAGATCCAGTCGTTATTGAAGATAATGTGATGATTGGGGCAAATGCGGTCGTTTTAGAGGGCTGCCGAATTGGTGAAGGTGCTGTTGTGGCAGCGGGTGCCATTGTTACAAAAGATGTACCTCCATATACTGTCGTAGTCGGTGCACCAGCAAAAGTCATTAAAGAAATCGATGAAAAAACAAAATCCAAAACAGAAATTATGCAAGATCTTCGTCAATTATAAGAGGTGTTGAAACGATGAAGTCCTTATTGGAAATTAGAAGGGATTTACATAAAATTCCTGAAATAGGTTTTCAGGAAAAAAAGACACATCAATATTTGCTTACTATCATTGAACAATTATGGAAGCCTTATTTTAAAATTGATACGTGGAAAACAGGTATCATTGTTACAATCGCAGGGAAAAATCCCCAATTGAAGGTTGGCTGGCGTACAGATATTGATGCATTACCGATTACGGAAAATACGGGTTTGCCATATGCATCAGAACACCCAGGATTTATGCATGCATGCGGACATGATTTCCATATGACTATTGCGCTTGGGCTAGTGGCAGCTTTTTCTCAACAACAGCCTGAAAATACGATTATCGTTTATTTTCAACCTGCTGAAGAAGGTCCTGGTGGTGCAAAACCTATGCTTGAATGGATGCAAAAAGAACGTCCAGATTTAGTACCTAACTATATTTTTGCGATGCACATTGCACCAGAGTATCCGGTTGGAACGGTAGCTACAAGACCGGGTATGTTATTTGCCAATACATCTGAATTGTTTATCGATCTTCATGGAGTAGGTGGACATGCTGCATATCCGCATCTTACAAAGGATATGTCAGTAGCAGCTGCCAATTTAATGATTCAGCTGCAAACGATTATTAGTCGTAATTTGAATCCGTTAGATAGTGGTGTGATTACAATAGGAAAGATGACCTCAGGCTATGTCCAAAATGTTATTGCAGAAAATGCGCGTTTAGAGGGTACGATCCGTACAATGTCCGCAGAATCTATGTCGCTCATTAAAAAACGTATCGAAGCATTGTGTAAAGCAACGGAGATTGCTTTTGAATGTAAAGTGGAAATCGACTATGGTTCATCCTATTATCAAGTGTATAATCAAGAGCAATGTGCGAAAGCATTATTAGCATGTGCTGAAGAAACTGCAGGAGTAGTTGCTTATGAATGCCCTCCTGCAATGACCGGTGAAGACTTCGGATTCTTCTTAAAAGATATTCCGGGTGCGATGTTCTGGGGAGGCGCCAATACAGAGTTTGGTTTACACCATGCCTCTATTCAACCAGATGAAGATCTAATTGAGGTAAATGTTCGATTTGTTGAACAATTTTTACGTCACTATGGTTTGCCCCGCTTTAACAGGCAGTAGAGTTCCCACATTGAGACTTAAGAAGAAAACAGGGAAAATATGTGGGAACAACTGCCTGTAAAAGTCCGATTGGTTTAACTAACACTCAGTGGAGATAAGGAACCCCCTCTGAGTGAAGTATCACTATCCCCCATGTTAACGGGCAGTAAGTCTCCACATCAAGGCACAAGTAGCACCCATAGCCTATATCAGGATTTAAAAGCATCTGCCTTGAATGAAATCCATCATTGAAAAGCAAAAGAGTATAATTCAGTATCATCAAACTGAATTGTACTCTTTTTTCATAGACGATGATGGTGCATGTATCGACCGAGGCATAGGTTTTCTGTACAAAAACCTTTTTTATGTATAAGTGAGCAATCGTTCGTGATAGTTTACTTTTAAAAATAGTCCCCCTCATTTTGTAGAATCATGTAATATTTTAGTGTTTTTTATAAATATGGAACCTTCCTCGTTCGAAATTCGTAATTGTATTATAGAGAAGAAAAGGAGGTATTTAATTGAAAAAGAGGATAGCAGTATTTTTTACATGTATAATTTTATTTTTAGCTATATTCCCAGCCTTCTCATTAAATGTGTCTGCAAAATCAAATTTAGATGTTAGGGTAAGCGCAGGTTTTGATAATAAGGGAAAAGATACAAAAGGACTACCGGTTTTGTTGACTGTTACAAATAAAGGAGATGCGTTTTCAGGTGATATTGTTATTGACAGTCAACAAGGATATTCTGGCGGCATGGGAATCGTTACACCATTAGAAATAGGAGCTAATGAAACAAAAACGATTAAAATCATGCTAGATTATTTTTCAACTCAGTATTCGAATGGTATATCTTCAAACAAAATGATTCATATTTACGATGAAAATTGGAAAACAGGCAAGGAAATTAGTTTTACCGGCGATGATGTGATTAAACCACAAATGTATGAAAGAGAAAGTACATTCGTGTTGACGTTTACGAATAGCATCGATCGTTTATCTGTCCTTTCTAAATTGGCAACAAACAATTCTACGGAAATCATTCATCTTGGTCAAATAAAACAAGACTTGATCCCTACAACTGCGAGTGCTTGGTCGGTCGCTGATATTGTAGTTGTGGACGAGTATTCGATTGCATCTTTAAAGGAAGAAGAACAACAATCTTTACTCGAATGGGTGAAGTTAGGTGGAACAATCGTTATTGGAGCTTCTGATAATTTAGATGGGGAAATTGGAATATTTAAAAATGATTTACCGTTATCGTTAAATGATCAAACAAGGATGATTTCATCCAAGGATATCCAAAAATCAATAAAAGGTGTCAAACTTTCTAATGATGTTATGACTTATGCGGCTCAAAAAGCGGATAAAGAAGCAAAAACAGTGTTAGAAGTTGACCAGCAAATTTTAGCTGCAAAACGTACTCTGGGGAATGGACAAATTATTCAAACAACCTTTTCTTTAGGCGATGAACCACTTTCAATGGAAAAGGACTATGAGCCATTATTACAAAAGGTTATTCCTATTAATGCCATTAGTAATATGAAGACAGATCCTCAGTATACGAATTTTATCGAAGGTGATACATATGCGAATGAATTGTTTCCTACGTTCCAAGTATCAACAATATTATTAATCATCATCATTATTATTTATATTGTCATTGTAGGACCACTTTTGTATTTTATTTTAAAAAAGAAAGACAAGAGGGAGTATGCTTGGTGGATTATTCCAGCACTTTCACTTTTTATATCTATTTTAGTATTTGCTTATGGCGCAAAGGATCGCCTATCAAAGCCGCAAATTCAACAATCTGCTGTATATGAAATAGATGAAGATGATAGTCTGAATGGCTATTTTATAAATTCATTATTAACCAATCGAAGTGGAGATTTTACATTTGCCCTCTCACCGAATAGTACGGCGACTTTGTTACGTAATTTCGATACAGGAGGAGTTATTCATAAACAAGGAATATTAGAACAATTCCAAAACGAAAAAAGGGTTACTATACGTAATAATCGATATTGGTCTGTCTCCACTATAGCTGGGCAGTTGCAAATGCAGAATATAGGTAGCTTTAATATAGATTTAGAGGTAGAGGACAGCGTATTAAAAGGGAATATCACAAATAATTTACCTTATACAGTAAAGGATGTATCCATTTGGTATGGTAGTCAATGGCTAAAACTAGGTACGATAAAGCCTGAACAAACACTAAAAGTAACTCAAACAATAAATGGTGCCCTATTACTACCTGCTATGCCAGTTACAACAAATTATTCAAGTCAAGTGAAGAATAAGGACGATATTATAAAAAGTCGTCAGCAAATGCTAAAGTATTCTGCTTATGATTTAATCGCAAATAAGGAGCAGCCTGCACTTGTTGGTTGGGTAGATGAATCTATTACACCCATTTCTTTGAAAAATAGTAAAGCTGATATGTCCTCTATCAACTTGGTTGTTCAAAGCTTTAGTCCCAAAACCAATTTATCGGGCGAGTTCGTATTACCTGCGAATTCGATGAGTGCCGATATTTATTCTACTTCGAATTCAGGCTATGCAGAGAGGGATTTGGAAAACAGTTCAATCTGGCATATCGAAGAGGGGACATATGATTTTGTATGGACGATACCAGACATGTTGCAAAACAAAAAAATCGCTTGGACAGAATTACAATTAGCTAACACGGATACAAAAAATCTTTTGCTTCAAATTTTTAATGTAAAAACATCAAGTTATGAGGAGATCAATGATGGACGATTTACATTAACGAAAAATATTAAAGATTATATTTCGAATGATGGTCAAGTGAAATTTAAACTAGAAAGGAAAATGTCTGATGATCCAAGTACGACAATTCCTTCCTTACAATTAAAAGGGGAGGTTAAACCATGATCGAAATCAAAGGGTTAACAAAAAAGTATGGCTCCTTTTATGCATTACACGGTCTGGATCTTACCATAAAAGAGGGGATCGTTTTTGGCTTTGTTGGTGCGAATGGTGCTGGTAAATCAACGACGTTTTCAATCCTTTCAACATTATTGCAGCCAACAGATGGAGAAGCGTATATAAATGGTATCAGCGTAACACAAAATCCTGAAGAAGTTCGTAAGCTGATTGGATATATGCCTGACTTTTTTGGAGTTTATGATCAATTGAAGGCTGAGGAGTATTTAGATTTCTTTGGATCTAGCTATGGGATACCTGCAGAACAAAGGGAGAAATTGATTCCTCAATTATTAGAACTGGTGAACTTGTCACATAAACGCTATGAATATGTCGATGTATTGTCTAGAGGGATGAAGCAACGGCTTTGCCTTGCTCGAACATTGATCCATGATCCGAAGGTGTTAATATTAGATGAACCTGCATCAGGTCTTGATCCAAGAGCCCGAGTAGAAATGCGTGACATTTTGAAACAGTTAAAAGAGATGGGCAAAACTATTTTGATTTCATCGCATATTCTTCCAGAGCTTGCAGAAATGTGTGACGAAATAGGTGTTATTGATAGTGGAAAGCTAATAGCACATGGCTCAGTAGCTGAAATCCAAGCACAGATAATGGGCGAGAAGTTTATCTCGGTCAAATATCAAGCGGGTTATGATATGAATTTAGCAAAACAATTTTTTGAGGAAAATCCATTTGTCTCCTCTATTGAAGTAATCGATCAAAAAATAAAATTCAGATTCAATGGTTCAGATGAGGAACAAATGAAACTATTGAGGAAAATGGTCGAAATGGATCTACCGATACTTTCCTTTGCAGAAGATGAGAAGGATTTAGAAGATGTCTTCATGGCAATAACGGAGGAGGTAGAGAAAATATGAAATCAACATTTAAAAATCCCGTTTTAATAAAGGAATTGAAGCTTCGTTTCCGTTCATTTAAAAGCTTTGCAGGGATCCTATTTTATTTACTTGTATTGAGTGTGTTTGTTTTTGGGTTTATCTTTATTTCCACGAATTTTACAGGGAACGGTTTTATTAATCCGGAACAAAGTGTGCTTTTGTTTGGCATGTTGACCTATGTACAATTGGCATTGATTTTATTTATCACACCAGGGTTGACTGCAGGCGCCATTAGTACGGAACGTGAAAAACAGACTTTGAATATTTTGCTTACTTCTTCTCAAAGTTCGTTTCAAATCATTTTTGGGAAAATGAGTTCTTCCATCATTTTTTTACTGTTATTACTTATTGCAGGGTTACCACTTTATAGTCTCGTTTTCCTATTTGGTGGCATTTCACCTGGACAGCTACTCATTATATTTGCCTTTTTGATCGTAACAATGCTAGCCATTGCAAGTATTGGTGTGATGTTTTCAACGTTAATTCGAAAAACAATCCTTTCGATGATTTCGACGTATGGAGCCATGTTATTTTTAACAGGGATTACGGCATTTTTCTTTGTCATTGGTATTAGCACGATGGGAAATTCTTCATTGCCAAATCATGATCCTGCGCCTTTTTCACATTTTTGGGCAATGATTAATCCAATCGCTTTGATGTTAACATTGATCACACCAGAAATGTCAGACTCACTGTTTGAAATAACAAAAATACATTTTCCGGTTTGGGCTGGATATCTCATTTTTTATATGGCGATCACGATCATTTGTTTATTGATTTCCGTGAAAAAGCTACGTGTCAATATGAGAAAGAAAAAATAAAGGAGGGCAACAAATGAGTAAACGTAGTCAAATAGCAAGAGCAGTCCAAAAAGCTCGATACAGTATGATGGTTGAATATTTTTTGAAGAATAGTCAACGTATGATTGCTTACATATTGTTATTGGCTTTCATCATCATGTTTGTTTCTCGTTTTTTTGTTCTTCCTTTTTATCAAGAAATGACGATCGGAATAGCTGCTATAACATTTTGTATGGCAGCTTTCTATTTATGGTGGAAACGTCCAACCAAAAAACAGACTTTAAATGTTTTGGATGATTATTTCCCTGATAATTTACTGCGTACCGTTTATTCGATGGAGGATTTGAATTCACCTCTAGCGCAGCAGCTCATCATCCAAACGGAGAAAATAGCGGCAGATGCAGTCGTTGAATATAACAAACGTAAAAAGAATTTATGGCGTACAAAGTCGATTACAGCGAGCATAGCCCTGATTTTAGGAATATCGTTACTGTCATTATTTCCCTCTTCTTCGCAGCAATATGCTAATACTGTAAAAGAAGAAAAACGTATAACAGCAGACATGAAAAAGACAGTCAAGGATATGGAGAAGAGAGCGGAAACAAAAGAAACGAAAAAATCGATGGAAGAGCTTCGAAAGGAATTGAAAAAATCAAAAACAACGGAAGAAGCATTACAAGCACTTGTCAAAAAGCAAAAAGAATTAGCGATTCAAAAACAAAAACTGGAGGATAAGGAAGCATCAACTGAAAAAGGTTTATCAAAAGAGGAGCAGCAGCAGTTACAAGATTTAACCAAAACAGTAGCATCGCTTTCAAAAGAAGCTGTACAAACCCAAAAAGCATTGAATCAATCTGGAACATCGATCAGTCCGAATTTACAGCTTGCTCTTAATCAGTCGATGCAATCTGATCCAACAGCAACGGAAAATAGCAATCAAACTTCACAAACGAATACAAATAGTACAGCAAACAATAATCAAAACGCTACCCAAAATCATTCATCCTCATCTTCACAATCAAATAATCAAAGTTCAGCTAATGGTCAAAAACAAGGCAACAATCAAAATAATGGCAATGGTAGTGGCAATCAAAACGGTAATGGAAATAGTAATAGTAATGGAAATAGTGATGGCAATGGGGGCAGCAATGGCTCAGGAAATTCTAGTGACTTAGGAAATGGTACTAAAAAAAGTCTTGGGTCTGGTGCAGGTTTGGGGAATGGCAATCGAGATTTAGTAGCGATTCCTAATCGTATTGGTGAAAAAGGAAAAACAACGACTGATAGGGGCAAGTTAAGTGATGGTGATCCCCAATCTATTCAACAAAGCGACAATGGAAAAGTTGCCAAGGGATCCGTTCGTTCATACAAAGAAGTGATCGGCAATTATAAGGATTCTTATATGCAAACAACAGAGCGATTGCAACTTCCGGGAGAGCTACATCAAATCGTACAAAAATATTTTTCATCGGTGGAGAAATAGTAGGAGGAATGACGATGGCACACACTGCTGAGCAATACGAACAAATAAGTGAACAACTGGAGCAGGTAAGACAAGAAATCGGTCGTTATATTGTTGGGCAAGAGGAGACGATTGATTTCGTACTATATGCAATATTGGCGGATGGTCATGCGCTATTAGAAGGCCTTCCTGGACTAGGGAAAACCATGCTTATTCGCACCATTTCAAAGGTTTTAGATTTATCCTTTACGCGGATACAATTCACACCAGATTTAATGCCGACAGATATTACAGGTACAAGCGTAATAGAAAGAATGCCTGATGGAACATTGCATTTTAAATTTCAAGAAGGCCCCATTTTTAGCCAAATGGTATTAGCCGATGAGATCAACCGTGCAACGCCTAAAACGCAAAGTGCATTGCTTGAAGCGATGGGGGAAAAAACGGTGACGGTTCTAGGCGATACGAAGCAAATGGCAAAACCGTTTTTTGTTTTAGCCACTCAAAATCCTATTGAAATGGAAGGAACATATCCACTTCCAGAAGCTCAAATGGACCGTTTCTTATGTAAAATTCACGTTCCAAGTCCAACGAAAAATGAATTAATGGAAATTATGAAAAGGACGACTGGTGCAAATCATGTTGAACTGGAAAAGAAATTATCAGCTGAACAATTGGTCGATATACAACAAATGGTGAAGGAAGTTATTATTGCGGAGGATATGCTGGAATATGCAGTTGACTTAGTCGTTGCGACGCATCCAGATCAATCAACTGCACCCGAGATGATTCGCCAATATGTGGAATATGGAAGTGGTCCGCGGGGATTACAAAGTATGATAAAGCTAGCTAAATCAAGAGCCTTAGTGCATGGACGTTTCCATGTTTCAATTGCGGATATTAAAACGGTGGCAAAACCTGCCCTACGCCATCGCATATTGCTAAATTATGAAGGCGAGGCTACAGGACTCCAAACTGATGAAGTCATCGACCAACTAATCGAATCCATACAGCAAGGAAAACTGATATGAATAAGGCGAAAACTGCATTATCACCAGAATGGAGCAGCAGAATTCGTCGTTACAGCTTACAGAGCAAATCTAGAATTCGTGGTCAACATAAAGGGTCACATCGTTCAAAATATTTGGGCTCATCCTTAGAATTTTCCGATTTCAGAGAATATCATCCCGGAGATGATGTGCGTCAGTTGGACTGGAATGTATTAGCAAGAACTGAAAAATATTTTATCAAACGATTTTTAGATGAGCAGGAAATGCGTGTTCATATTTTATTGGATACGACAAAATCAATGGCACAAAGAGAAAAATGGAAAGTAGCCAAACAATTAACTGTGGCTTTGGGAAGTATGGTGCTGAACAAAGACGATCATTTATCTTTTAGCTATGTTAACAATACAACTTTACCGCCATTTAGAAAAAAAGGAGCAAGGTTTCAAAAAGCCTTTGAACAGGCAGTAGCAAAGCTTGAAAAACCGGATACAAAGGGGAATTTTGCTCGTAACGCATTGACAGTCATACCAAAGGATTTGACCGTTCTGATCATTATCTCTGATGGCTTGGAGCATCTAGAAGAATGGCAAATATTTTTTAAACAACTACCCAAATTAGCGGGAGATGTACGCTTTTTACAGCTACAAACCGCTGAAGAAATGGCTCCATCTTATACAGGAGATGTGCAATTAGTAGATATGGAAACGAAAGAGCCATTAAACGTTTCGATGTCACAAGCTGTTCTTACTTCCTATCAACAAATGCGCATGGCACATCAAAAGCAATTAGAGGCATTGTGCCATCAATATGGCATTGCTTTTTTATCGATAAAAGTGAATGATGGGATACAACATATTTTATTTCAGCAGTTGACGAAAGCCTATTGGATACGGTGAGGTGATGTAAATGGGTATTTCGAACTTGGCATTTCTATGGACGATCGTTTTTCCACTGATTGTCATCATCTATTATTTTTTTCGTAAAAAATATAGTGTGCAGGAAGTTTCTTCAACCCTTTTTTGGAGAGAAGTGATGAAAGAAACGAAAGTATCTCCATATTTACAACATTTACAACGTAATACATTATTTTATCTACAAATGCTGTTATTCCTTTTCATGATATTGACATTACTTCAACCTTATATAAAATCGAAAGCTATAGCTGGTGAACAAATTATTTGGGTAGTAGATACATCTGCATCGATGCTTGTGGATGATGGGAAACAATCCGTCTTTGAAAAGTACAAGCAAGAAATGCATACGTTGTCCAAACAACTCGGTGGCAAATCTGTAACCATCATTACAGTCGATGCAGAGCCTAAAATTTTATTACGTGATGAGCAAAAAATAGCAACTATCCAGAAAGCTATTGATGAATTACAGGTTACATATGGTCATGAAAATTGGTCGAATACAATGGATTTTCTACAAAGTATTATTGAAAAAAAATCAACAGCTGTCTATATTTTTACAGATGCCATGGATCGTAAACAATTACCGACGCGTACTAAAAATGTGAAGTGGATTGTACGAGGGACAGACCACAAGTATCAAAATATTTCACTTCAACGATTTGGAGCCATTCAGTCAGAAAAAGGCGTCCAAGCGATCGCTCAAATTGACAATCAAACGAAAAAGAATCAGCAAGCTACACTCAAAGTATATGATGCAAACAATAAGTTGATGGCAGAAAAGAATGTCAGTCTGAAAGCAGGTCAAGTAACAAAAACGGTACTAAATGATTTAGAGATGACCACGGCATTAACAGCAAAGTTGACTGTCAATGATGAATATACAGCAGACCAGTCAATGAGTGCACTACTTGCAACTGACCAGTCACGGATCTATGTGGATCAATCACTGCATCAGCTAGTTTTCAAAGCATTTCAATCCATCGATCCAGCGACAAGCACGATTACTTCTAAACAATTGAAAACGATTCAAGGACGTAATTTACTGGTAACAAATCAAACACAGTTTTTAAAGCAAACGCAAAATCCAGTATTACTTATTGGGAGGGATGATCAAAAAGCTTTTCCAGTTCAAGGAAATATAAAAGCAATTGATCAAAACCTTTTTTCATATGCACCCATTGATGATATCTATGTAGAAAAACTTTATCCTGAAGTACAAAATGCTAAAACGTTAGCAACAATAGATGACAAACCATTGATCCAGCAAACAAAAAATGGGCATATCGTCGTTTTAACAGATTTGCAAATGACGGACTGGGCCCTACATCCCTCATTTCCACTTTTTTTATGGAACGTCAAGGAGAAGCTAACAGCAACGGAAAGTCAGCTTGGTACATTTAAACCTGGAGAAAAAAGAGTTATTTCATTACCAAATAGCCCAAAAAACTATGATATTTACTCAGCAGACAACGAATATATCACTACGCTAACGGATAACGGAAGTTTTGTAGCTCCAGCAAAGCCAGGGCTATATTATGCTAAATCTGATGGTGATGATGCATTCTATTTCATCGTAGCGCTTGAGCAGCAAGAAAAAACATTGTCTGAAGGAACTACCTTCCAATATGGAGAAGTTTCAAAAAAAGATACAATAGCGAAAGATGATTCGGTTTTTAGTACAATTCTCATCATCATGATACTTGGTTTACTTATAGCAGAATGGGAGGTGCAGCGTCGATATGGATTTACGAATTGATCAACCTCTTTGGCTATTATTAGCCATTCCTATTGCTGTGTATATGATTTGGTTTTTAAAAAAGAAAACCTTACAAAAACGTGAGCATTGGGTAATCTTTTCCTTACGATTATTAGCGATTTTTTGTTTACTATTGGCCATTACAAGACCTTATATTTCGCTACCTATTCAAGAACAACAAATTGTTTTCCTAGTGGACCGCTCCGCCTCATTGGAAGGAACAGAGTCAGAAGTGGCATCTTGGATTGAAGAAGGTTTAAAGGCAAAAAAAGATTCTCAAAGCATCGGCGTTTATAGTTTTGCGAAGGGGATACAAACAGATGTAGGAGTAACAAACGAAATCATACAAATCCCTAAATGGCAGGATGTATCGAACCCTAATGAAACTAATATAGCAAGTGCATTGCAATTGACGACGAATATGCTACAAAAAAATAAGGCAACGCGTGTTGTGCTGCTTTCTGATGGTATAGAAACCTCAGGCAATATAGAGAATCAACTAAATTATTTTAAGAATAATGGGATCCAAATCGACACTGTTCAACTGACCAATGATCAATTGAAGGATGCAGCCATTGCAGATTTTCAAACACCGAATATTGCTTATAAGGGTGAAGAACAACAATTACAAGTGCAGATTGAGGCTTCTGAGGAAACAAAGGGAAAACTATTCATCGCTTTAAATGATCAAACAATTGCGGAGAAAAATGTTTCTTTAGATGCAGGAAAAAATACAATCACTTTCAAACATATCAGCAAAAAAGAAGGATTATTAAAATATGAAGCTACACTCAAGGTAGCCGATGATGCATTTTTAGAAAATAATAAATGGACGAGTGTTACAACTGTAGAAGGGACACCTCGTGTTTTACTTGTTCATGCAAATGATCGATCAACCTCTTTATCTAAACTAATCGGAAAAAAAGAGCTTACAGTGAAAACAGTCGCAGCTTCTGAATTGCCATCTTCCCAAACATCGTACTTGCAGTATGATGCGATTATTTTTGATAATGTCCCCGGTCATGAAGTTGGGGAAGCAAAAATGAGGATGATTGAACAGGCGGTTAAGAACTTTGGTGTTGGCTTTATGATGACGGGCGGAGATAACAGCTATGGTTTAGGAGGATATTTTCAAACACCTATTGAACAGGTTTTGCCTGTTGAGATGGAGGTAAAGAGTAAAGAGCAGCTCCCCTCTTTAGGGCTAGTGATCGTAATGGATCGTTCAGGTAGTATGGCAGGCAACAAAATAGAATTGGCAAAGGAAGCGGCAGTGCGTTCAGTAGAGTTACTTCAAAAAGATGATACATTTGGCTTTATCGCTTTTGATAGTAGTCCATGGAATATTATCGATACAGCTCCCTTGAAAAATAAAAAGCAAGCGATAAAAGATATTTTATCTATTAGTCCTGATGGTGGAACAGAGATCTTTCAATCACTTCAAATGGCTTACAACCAATTAAAGCCATTAAAGCTTCAAAGAAAGCATATTATTTTATTGACAGATGGTCAATCTGCAACGAATCGTTCATATGAACAGCTTATTGAAGAAGGAAAACAATCCAATATTACATTATCGACGGTTGCAATTGGTCATGATGCAGATCGTCTTTTATTGAAAGACCTTGCACATTTTGGAACGGGGCGTTTTTATGATGTTTCAGATGAAGAAACGATCCCTTCTATTTTATCACGTGAAACATCAATGATGACAAGAACCTATATTGAGGACCATCCATTTTATCCAGTAATTACATCTGGTGCTCCGTGGGATTCGTTATTTGCTGAAGGGGTACCACAAATGAATGCTTACATTGCGACTACAGCAAAACAAACAGCAAAGGTGATTGCAAAAAGCAAAAAAGATGATCCGGTACTTGCAGAATGGAACTATGGACTTGGAAAATCAATTGCCTATACATCTGATACATCTGGAAAATGGGCGGGTGATTGGGCTCGCTGGAGTGAATGGTCAACATTTTGGCATACAGCGGTTTCTGAACTTCTTCCTTCATATGACGAGGTGCCCTATTCGATTACCCAGCAATCGGATGGTTCCTATTTAGTGACAGATGCAGCGCATAAATCAGCATTTATGGATATTTCAGTAGTAGATGATGAAGGAAAAAAAGTAGAAACAACAGAAGAAACGGTAGCCCCTGGGAAAAGCAAAGTTTATATCGACCGTCAACCAGGGCTTGTTTATTTCAGTATTACCAATGCTGAAAATGGTATGTACAAAGCAGGTGTAACGATTCCTTACAGTAAGGAATACCAGCTACAACAGCCAAATACAGCGTTACTTCAGAACATTGCTAACGCTACTGGCGGAAAAGTTTTGAAAAATTCGAGTGAGGCTTTTCGAAAGCTTCCCAATAATAGCTTCGATCAACAAGGAATGATGATTTGGTTAATTTTCATAGCGATGATCCTATTGTTTATAGATATTACATTGAGAAGATTTGGATGGCAGAAAATTCGAGGATTGCTGAGCAAAAGCAAACATAACAATGGAAGGAAAAAGGACGACAGCCATCAATTAGATGTCGATGTGTTATTAAAGAATAAGAGAAAATAGGGGCTAGGCGTGGTCGACAATCCATAAAGTGGAGACATGGAGTTTTTCGCTTCCTATTGATCTCGGCTTTTTTTCCTAATTAACTTAATAAGCGGCATTTCTCTTTCTTTGAGAATGCCGCTTATTATTTTCTATCATTAGTGAGCTGAGAATGATTTTTTGTTCCAGATAAAGGTGATGAAATAACAAACGATTAAGATGACTGTACCAAGGATAAATGGAATATTTATATGCCAGTCCAATAATGTTCCAGCAATTGCTGGTCCGATCATATTTCCAAGGCTCATATAAGCATTGTTCATCCCTGCAGCGTATCCCTGCTCCTGACCTGCCACTTTTGAAATAAGTGTATTTACAGCTGGACGGATTAAGGTTGTAGCCGTTTGGAATAGAGTTGCCACAAGTAGGATTAAAAAGAAACGATTGACGAAGATCATTCCTAGCATCGAGAAGGCAGCAGCAATCAGGCTGTATAGAATAATATTCATCTCACCAAAACGTTCAAACAAGCGGTTGAGTAGTAAACCTTGCACAATGACTCCGATAAAGCCGCCAACTGTCATCACGATAGCAATATCATTTGGTGTATAGTCGAACTTATTCGTTAAAAACATGGATAATGTCGCTTGGAAATTTGCAATTCCAAATGAGAATACGAAGACAGCAATTAATAATACAAAATAGGGTGTCCGAACTGAACGAATCATTTGTTTAATAATATTCTTATCAGTTGGCGCTTCCTTGGAAGTTGGTACTGTTTTTGGCAAAAAGAGCAATGACAAAATCCCTGCAATAATAGCAGCAATACCCGCTACAAAGAACGGAAAGTGTAAGTTGACATTGGAGAGTGCTCCTCCAATTCCTGGTCCTATCATAAAGCCAAAGGAAATGGCTGCACCGATTATGCCCATCGTTTTACCACGTTTGTCAATTGTTGAAATATCAGCAGCATATGCCATAATCGGAGGAACGATAAAAGCAGATCCTACACCAGTTAAAAAACGTAAAATAAACAATTCCCACAAATCTGTAGCTAATCCAAATAAAATTTGGCTAGTACCGTTGAGGATCAAGCCAAAAATAATCAATTTTTTTCTTCCGATTCGATCTGACAAGCCACCGGCAATCGGAGAGAAGATAAATTGGGCAAAAGCAATAATAGATATTAAATAACCTAGTACTTTCGCTGTTGCTCCAAATTCTTTCAAAAAGTTTGGCATAATTGGAATAATTAAGCCAATAGCACTCATAGTGATAAACATGTTGAAGATTAATAGGAAGAGTGCTAATTTATTGTTTTTCTTCATATAGTCTATGTTTCTCCTTGTTTATTTCGTATAGCTCAAATTATATCGTTTGTATGTTCGCTATTCAATTAAATCAACCTATGACGCATTACATCTAGGCTAGAAGTGTTAAAGATGGGACTGCTCATATCGTTTATCACGTATTACGTGCAGTAAACTTTATACTTAAAAATCCAGTAAAAAGCAAAAGAAGTCTGGCTCGATTCTTAAAGTGGGTGCCCTCCTTCATATTTGCTAAAAAAATAGTAGTACAAACTACGTTGGTAGGTTTTGTACTACTAAAGCCAGTGTATTCTATTTGTTTTGGCAAATGCCGCTTGTTCTTAACGAATAGACATTTTAAATTTCAAGAATAATTCGTTGTATTCACCAATTTTTTCTTTCCCTAAATTTTTATATACATGAAGTTTACTGCGAATTTCTTTGGAAGGGTAATACCGTTCATCATGAACAACTTCCGGATCGAGTAATTTTAACGCTGCTTTGTTAGGTGTGGAGTAACCTACATAATCGGCATTTTGAGCAGCTACTTTAGGATCCAACATGAAGTTGATAAACTGATGAGCACCATCTATGTTCTTGGCTGTTTTGGGAATAACCATATTATCAAACCATAAATTTGAGCCTTCTTCAGGAACGCTGTATGTTAAATCTTCGTTTTCATACATCATATCAGCGGCTTGACCTGACCAGGTTAATGCTGCTTCAGCATCGCCGTTGATCATCAGCTGTGTGACTTCATCTCCTATAACGGCCTTCACATTGGGCGCCATTTTGATCAGTTTTTGAGTAGCGGCATTTAGCTCATCACTATCTGTTGAGTTAAGGGATTTTCCCATACTATTTAAACCTACACCCATTACTTCGCGTGCACTATCAACTAAGATGATTTTCCCCTTTAAAGAGGGGTCCCACAGATCATTCCAACTGTTAAAGTCATATCCCTTTAACAGTTTTGTATTATAAACAATTCCAACCGTGCCCCAAAAATAAGGGATAGAGTATTCGTTCTTTTTATCAAAATCAAGATTTAAAAAATCAGCATCCATATTTTTGAAATTTGGGATTTTAGAATGATCAATTTTTTTCAATAGATGACGTTCTTTCATTTGCTCGATGGCATATTCTGACGGTACGGCAATATCGTAGTTTGTCCCACCTTGCTCGATTTTTGTCATCATTGCTTCATTCGAATCAAATGTTTCATATATGACATGAATGCCTGTTTCTTTTTCAAACTTTTTCAGTAAAGCTGGATCAATGTATTCTCCCCAGTTATAGACGGTTAATATGTTTTTCCCGGATTTACCTGTAGTTGTATCCATAGCATGTGCAGTGTACATAAGAATACCACATACAAGTAGAATACCAATGGTTGCTCGCACTAGTGATTTCATTTATGAGCCCCCGTTCTTGTTTGATGATTGATGATAAAGTAATAGCCTAATACAAGGATTAATGTGACAAATAGCACCAAACCGGAGATTGCATTCACTGTTAAAGAAACTCCAGCTCTAGCCATTGAGTATATTTCAACAGATAAAGTACTAAATCCATTACCAGTGACAAAGAAGGTTACAGCAAAATCATCCAATGAGTAAGTGAGAGCCATAAAGAAACCTGCGAAAATCCCAGGCTTGATAAATGGTAAAATAACTCGTGTCAATACATCTCGGCGGCTAGCACCTAAATCCAATGCTGCATCAATCAATGATGAACTCATTTCTTGCAACTTGGGCAAAACCATTAGGACAACGATGGGAATACTAAATGCTGCATGAGAAAGTAAAACAGAAGCAAAGCCTAATTTAATGCCAACCATTGTAAATAATATTAAAAATGAAGCGCCAATAATAACATCTGGGCTGACAATGAGAATATTATTTAATGATAACACCATATTTCGAAGTTTACGATTACGTATGGCAACGATCCCAATCGAACCAAGCGTGCCAATGATGGTTGAGATTAAAGCAGATAATAGTGCGACCACAATTGTATTGATCAAAATCACCATCAATCTTGAATCGTTAAAAACATCGGAATAGTGACTGAATGTAAAGGATTTAAAATTTGTCATAGAGTCGCCACTATTGAAAGAATAAAACACTAAGAATAGAATCGGTGCATAAAGAACAACAAAGACAAAAGATAAATAGAGCTTTGCTTTTTTACTGAGTTTTTCCATGACGTGATGCCCCCTTCCGTTTTTCACCCGTAAAGAGCATGATGATAAACATAAAGATGATCAAGAATACAGCGATTGTCGAACCCATTCCCCAATTTTGTGTTACTAAGAATTGCTCTTCAATTGCAGTACCGAGTGTAATGACACGGTTACCAGCGATCAAGCGAGTAATCATAAAAAGAGAAAGGGAAGGTATGAATACGGCTTGAACGCCAGATTTGATCCCATTCATTGTCAAAGGGATAATGATTCTACGTAATGTTGTAAATTTAGAAGCCCCCAAATCACGTGCTGCATCGATCAATGCAGGGTTTAGTTTATCAAGCGCATTGAAAATCGGTAAGATCATAAAGGGAATAAAGATATATACAGCTACAAAAACAAAGGCGAAATCTGTAAACAAAATTTGCTGATTGGGTAAACCTATTGCTTGGACAAAAGCATTAATCGGTCCTTTATTGCCGAAAATACCGATAAATGCATATGTTTTTAATAATAGATTGATCCACGAAGGAATAATGATTAAGATCAACCAAAGCTGCTTATGCTTTAATTTTGTAATGAGATAAGCCGCTGGATAAGATACGAATAATGAAAATAATGTGATTAGAAACGCATACCAAAATGAACTTAACGTCATTTTCAGATAAACACTTGTAAAAAAGTTCGTATAATTATTTAAAGTAAAGTGACCGTTTAAATCTAGCAATGAATAATAGACGACTAAAAGAATTGGTGCAATAACAAATAAGAGAATCCAAATATAGTAGGGGATAAGTGAAAATAAATTCCCTTTTCTACGCATGATTTTCTTCTCCATAAGATTCTAATCGTCTATCAAAATCTTCTTCCGATTCGTTTAATCGCATAACGTGAATAGCTTCGGGATCAAAGTCTAAGCCGATTTCTGCACCAACATCTGCTTTTTTCAATGAATGTACAAGCCATTCGTTACCATCCTGATCATAGGTTGAAAGTTCATAATGGACGCCACGGAAAAGCTGGGTATCTACTGTAACAACAAGTTTCCCATGCTCAACACTAGTGATTTCTAAATCTTCTGGACGAATCACAATATCCACTTTTTCATTTGGATTAAGCCCCTTGTCCACACATTCAAAGGTTTTATCAGTAAAAGTGACCTCAAAGTCTTTTACCATGATTCCCGGTACAATATTCGATTCACCGATGAAATCAGCTACAAAACGATTGATCGGTTCATCGTAAATATCAACTGGAGAGCCGCTTTGTTGAATATGTCCTTCATTCAAGACAAAGATTTCATCTGACATTGCTAACGCTTCCTCTTGATCATGTGTAACAAATACAAATGTTTTGCCTAAACGTTGTTGTAATTCCCGAAGTTCATATTGCATTTCTGTACGAAGCTTTAAATCTAGCGCAGAGAGTGGTTCATCTAATAGGATGATTTCAGGATCGTTCACAATAGCTCTTGCAATCGCAACACGTTGACGTTGCCCTCCAGACATTTCAGAGATCTCTCTTTCGTTGTAACCAGTTAAGTTGACAAATTTTAAGGCTTCTTCTACTCTTTTGATAATTTCTGCTTCATTTATTTTTTTAATACGTAAACCAAATGCAACATTCTCAAAGACATTTAAGTGCGGAAAAAGTGCATAGTCTTGGAATACGGTGTTAACTTGGCGTTCATTCGCAGGAACGTTATTAATCTTTTTACCGTTAAAATAAATATCGCCATTGGTTGGTTCCATGAAACCTGCGATAAGACGTAAGATCGTTGTTTTGCCGCAGCCTGATGGACCAAGTAAAGTATAGAATTTCCCCCGTTCCATTTCAAAGCTTATATCCTTCAATACAACAGTTCCGTCATTATAAGATTTGGAAACATGATCAAAGCGAATAATTGTGTTTTCTGACATTTACTGACCTCCTAAGCTATAAATATGATTCTGTTGCGACAAGTAAAATTTCCGATTTGCCAGCAACATCATTGAATAATTGATGATGATCAGAAGCATCAAAGTAAATCGTATTTCCTTTTGATGCCACAAATTCTTGTTTACCTAAAACGAGTCTTACACGCCCTTCTAAAACATATATAAAAGTTTCAGATAAGGATGGTTCAAATTGCTTGAATTCTCCATGTTCCTCGAAAGTAATCATGACTGGTTCCATTTCTTTTTCATTGGAGGTGGGAATAAGCCACTCAATACAATATTTTTTCTCTTCGTCCGTGTAAATGGTATGGTCTTCTGCGGTATATACAACTTTTTGTTCCTCAACTTCATCATCAAAAAACTCCTTTGGTGTTGAACCGAGAACCTCTAATAAGGCGAAAAGAGTTTCGATAGAAGGAGAGTTTAGATCTCTTTCTAATTGAGAGATGTATCCTTTGCTCAAGTCCGTTCTTTCACCCAGTTCTTCTTGGGTAAGTCCTTTTTTTAGACGAAGTCGTTTTATTTTTTTCCCGATTTGCATCTATAGGAACTCCTCCTCCGATATTTCCGATATGTAAACATAATGGTAGTTTACTTTTACCCAACTTAAAGTGATAAAAGTTTACTTTAACAAAACTTTGAGTTTACTAAAACGCTATTTATTATACAAAATTAGGCGCTTTTTTCAACCTTTTTTTCGTAAAAATAAATTTATTTTTTCCATTTTATTTCGGGATTAACGGGTAGTAAGGTTCTCATAAAAAGATTTTAGTAAAAAAGTAAGAGGAACAGTGTGGAAATCTATCATTCGCAAAAAAAGTAGTGGGAGTTTCAATGAACATCTGGAGCGGAATAAAAATTTCTGAATATTAATGTTCATGTTTTTTATCTGAATTTTACATTATGAAATGGATTCGGAGTGGGGAAGAAAACCACTTCGAAAAGAAGTTTCACTTTATGATGAATGTTCGTACCTTTTATCTAGATTTTCATTATAAAATGGATTCATTATGTAATGAAAAATAGTCATTTATAGAATCAGGCGTTGAGTAGGAAAAAGTAAGGATGAATATGTGATCATAAACTTGAAAAACTTTCTATTGTTAACTCCATCTATATGGACTGGAGTGAAGGCTTGCTCGAGTCCTCGAAAATGTCTGCTCATTTTCTTTGTGTGATTGCTCTTGACCATACATGAAAAATTGGTTTGAACGAAAAAAACAGAGGATCAGTGTGGAATTAACTGTCTGTAAAAGCCTGATTGCTTCAACAAACACCCAGTGAGGGATAGAGAAAATCCTCACTGAGCGAAGTTTCACCTCATAGCTATAGTTCAAGAATTTGTTTTACTTCATTTAGATAAGAACTGCTGACGGGCAACTCTGATCCGTCTTTCATCATAATAAGTAGATTTGAAGAATAATCGCGTGTAATGCGATTGATCGCATGGATGTTAATAATATAGGAACGATGAATCCTTAAAAAATAGTCAGGTAATCTTTTAAAAAGTTCTTTTAATGTTAAATTGACTTTGTATTGTTCTCCATCAGCATAAAACCAATTCTTCTTATTTAAACTTTCAAAATGTGAAATTTTATCGATTGAAATCGGAACCCATTCATCCTGCTGTTTCCCTGTTATGAAGCGAAAAGGGTTTTTTTTAATGACAGGATGATCAGGAGACAAAATAATGATTAAAGCGGCAGGTTGCCCTAAGAAATCGATGGGATACCCAATACCGTAATATGGGATACCTAAAAGTTCCTGATCTATAACAGCTTCAACTTTTTTTCTTTTTTGAATCACTTGATCTGCAATACTTCCTGTTTTTATCTTTTTTCCATTTTCTAAAAGAATATCATATGCCCCCGCCATATAGTAAACGTAAGTTTCCCCAACGGCTATGGCAAGTGAAGCATCTTGAGGTATCCAGTCTGCCAATAAATTATAATACTGATTTGCTAACTCCTTCGCAGAAATATCTGTTTCCTGTGCCATTTTTCTTCCTCCCTACTCATCTTTAAAATTCGTTTATTCATCTAAAAAAAAGGGGATTTCATCCAAAAATAATAACAAAATACAAAGTCTGTTGTATATTAGTTTACAACAACGTTAGCTGTTATGCAACAAAATATAGGGGTGTATTTTATATAGTAAGCTAGCGTTCAACAAAGAAAAATGGGAGATGAAGATGAATATGTCAACAAGACAACAAAAAATCGAACAATTGAAAAAAAGCTGGGCGACTGAAGATCGTTGGAAAGGGATTGAACGTCCTTATACAGCAGAAGAAGTAGTAAAACTTCAAGGTTCTGTACAAATTCAACATACTTTAGCGGAAAAAGGTGCACAACGCCTTTGGAAGTCGTTACACGAAGAAGATTTCATCAATGCATTGGGAGCCCTAACAGGTAATCAAGCAGTACAACAAGTAAAAGCAGGATTGAAAGCGATTTATTTAAGTGGTTGGCAAGTAGCAGCTGACGCGAATCTTGCAGGTCAAATGTATCCGGACCAATCATTATATCCTGCGAACTCTGTACCACAAGTCGTAAAACGTATCAATCAAGCTCTTCAACGTGCAGATCAAATCGATCATGCGGAAGGCCGTAAAGACGATTTCGACTGGTTTGCTCCAATCGTTGCAGATGCAGAGGCAGGATTTGGAGGTCCTTTAAATGTTTTTGAATTGGTCAAATCGATGATCGAAGCTGGTGCTGCAGGTGTTCACCTTGAGGACCAATTAGCATCCGAGAAAAAATGTGGTCATTTAGGCGGGAAAGTATTGTTACCAACACAAAATGCTATTCGTAACTTAATTGCAGGACGTCTTGCAACAGATGTTTTAGGTGTTCCTACGATCTTGATCGCACGTACCGATGCAGACGCAGCAGACATGGTAACGAGTGATATTGATCCTAGAGATGCTGAGTTCATCACAGGTGAAAGAACACCAGAAGGTTTCTTCCGTACAAAAGCAGGGATTGACCAAGCGATTGCTCGTGGTTTAGCTTACGCTCCATATGCAGATCTAATTTGGTGTGAAACTTCTAAACCAGATTTAGAAGAAGCGAAAAAATTTGCTGAAGCGATTCATGCAAAATTCCCAGGAAAACCTCTAGCGTATAATTGTTCACCATCTTTCAACTGGAAGGCAAACTTGGATGAGGAAACAATTGCTAAGTACCAAATCGAACTAAGTAAATTAGGATATAAATTCCAATTTGTTACATTAGCAGGTTTCCATGCACTGAACCATAGCATGTTCAAACTAGCTCACGAATACAAAGATCATGGTATGGCAGCTTATTCAAGATTACAACAAGAAGAATTTGCAAGTGAAGCTAATGGCTATACAGCAACAAAACATCAACGTGAAGTAGGTACTGGCTATTTTGATGAAGTATCACAAGTTATTTCAGGTGGTACATCTTCAACAACAGCTATGGGAGGTTCTACTGAAACTGCACAATTTGTCTAATCAAACGATTGATCAAATGAGGTTGTTTGTAAAATTTTCTAGTTTAAAATGATCTATATTTAAATCGCTTACAATGATTCTAGTTTAAATTGTTCATCATTAGAAAAATAATAGCAAACGACCTTTCATTTTTTTCTATGTAGCTAATTTGAAAGGATGATTAATTTGGGGATTCAGCAAGCAGCCACACCTGTTATTGAAATAAAAGGAAAACAAAACGCATCCACAGAGAGAGTTTTAACACTTGATGCATTGCAATTTGTCGCATCATTACAGCTACAATTTAACGACAGAAGAAAAAAATTATTAAAACAAAGAGAAGAACGTCAAAAAAAGCTAGATGATGGTGCTACTTTGAACTTTTTGGATGAAACCAAGTCCATTCGTGAAGGTAACTGGACAATTGCTCCGTTACCCCAAGATTTGCAAGATCGCCGTGTAGAGATTACAGGTCCTGTTGACCGGAAAATGATTATCAATGCCTTAAATTCCGGTGCAAAAATTTTCATGGCGGATTTTGAAGATGCAACATCGCCAACTTGGGAAAATATGATTGAAGGTCAAATCAATTTATATGATGCCATTCGTAAAACGATTTCTTTCATACAAGCATCAACAGGAAAAGAGTATCGTTTAAATGACAAAACAGCCACTTTATTAGTTCGCCCACGTGGTTTGCATTTAACCGAAAGAAACATAGAAATAAATGGTGTTCCGATCTCTGGTAGCTTTTTCGATTTTGGGTTGTATTTTTTCCACAATGTACAGGAACTGATTGAGCGCGGTACAGCACCATACTTCTATTTACCAAAGCTAGAGAGCCATTTGGAAGCAAAACTTTGGAATGATATCTTCGTCTACTCGCAAGATTATTTAGGGATTCCACAGGGAACGATTAAAGCGACCGTATTAATCGAAACGATCACAGCAGCATTTGAAATGGATGAGATCTTATATGAGTTAAAGGATCATTCAGCTGGTTTAAATTGTGGACGCTGGGATTATATCTTCAGCTACATCAAACGACTACGTAACCATTCAAATGTTATTTTACCAGATAGAGGTCAAGTAACGATGACTTCACCATTTATGAGAGCGTATACACAATTATGTATTCAAACTTGTCATAAACGTAATGCACCTGCGATAGGCGGGATGGCTGCACAAATTCCGATAAAAGGTGATCCTGAAGCAAATGAGATTGCTTTTGAAAAAGTTCGCGAAGATAAAAAACGTGAAGTAACTGACGGACATGATGGAACATGGGTAGCACATCCGGGATTAGTACCTGTAGCCATGAAAGAATTTGATCAGTATATGAAAACACCTAATCAAATTCAGCGTAAGCGGGATGATGTTCAAGTGACAGCTAAAGATTTATTGGAAGTTCCAAAAGGGACGATTACTGAAGATGGTTTGCGCCTTAATTGCAGTGTAGGGGTTCAATATATTGCTTCTTGGTTACGAGGAAATGGCGCCGCTCCGATCAATAATATGATGGAAGATGCAGCAACTGCTGAAATATCTCGTACACAAGTATGGCAGTGGATTAGACATCCTGAGGGAAAATTAGAAAATGGTCAAAAAATTGATGTAGCTTTATTCAAAGAAATCTTGAAACAAGAGCTACATAAAATTGAAAAACAAATAGGAAAAGAAAACTTTATCAATGGACGTTATCAAGAGGCTGCAGACATATTTACGGATTTAACACTGCAAGATGATTTCGAGGAATTTTTGACAATACCAAGTTATCAACATATTTCTTAATATGAGATTATGATAGCCAAACATTCACTTATAATAGGAGGAGATAGTATGCAAAACGAGCAAAATGAAAAATATCCAAAAGTTTGTGTAGAATGTGGGTGCGAAATTGTAGAACAGGTCGAATCCACATTATATGAATGTGAACGCTGCCTAGGTAGTAAAGAAGAATAAAGTGAAACTTCACCCAGTAGGAATTTCTTCATCTTCCCACTGGGTGTTTTCGTTGAACCAATCGAATAAGATAGTTGCCTTTATCCCTTCTACTATTGCATGAGTTTTAAAGGGGGATTTATGAAATAGGAGATCAATCAAAGGGGCAACTTAATATGCACAATCTCTCTAAATTTAACAATGGATTACTTCTTTTTAAAGAAGCGGTTCATTGTTTTTATCTTTATCCGGCAAATGATTGAAGCAATGAAAATAAAGAGGCAGCTACAATAGCTAAAGAACATTTATCCATCCTTGTGATATGCCTGGCGTATAAAAACCAAGGGATTCCTAACCTAGATTAGGTCCTTTTTTTAAAAAATGCATATAGTAACATCGTAGGAACTAAAATTTATGGGGTGAACATACGATGAGATTACGTTCAGAAATACCAGAACTAGAAGGCGAAGCCGCTTGGGTAAATGGTGAAGTTTCAAAAGCTGATTTAGTCGGGAAAAAACCAACTTTAATTCACTTCTGGTCCATTAGCTGTCATTCATGTAAAGAAGCTATGCCAGAAGTGAATAAATTCCGTGATCGATATAAAGATAAACTAAACGTAGTTGCAGTTCATATGCCACGTTCTGAAAAAGACTTGGATCTTGGAGAGATCAAAAAGGTTGCAGCAGAACATGGTATCACGCAACCAATTTTTGTTGATAGCAAGAGGAAACTTACTGATATTTTTGAAAACCAATATGTCCCTTCCTATTATGTGTTCGATAAAAACGGTAAACTTCGCCACTTTCAAGCAGGCAGTAGTGGTATGAAAATGCTGGAATTGCGTGTTAAACGAGTACTAGATGAAGTGCGTTTTTAATTTCATTTTCCTAAAAGAGGAGATAGCATGGTTAGGAGTATCCTATCATGCTATTTTTGATGGATAGAGTAGAAACGAAGGACCTTCTGCTTAAAAAGTAAGAACATATGGAGTAGATTTTAATGATTGCATGAATTTTAGCCATCCCTTTTTTCTGTATATTGAAAGCAAAAAATGAGTTTGTCTGCTAAAATAGATGGGGATATGGCTTTGTGGTGTGCTACGGAATTGGAGGTATTTCGCATGAAAAAGGAATTTGTTGTCATCGGTTTAGGTCGATTTGGAGGCAGTATTGTCAATGAACTTATACATCAAGGTGCGGAAGTAATGGCAATCGATAAGCATCCAGAACGAGTTGATGAATTCGCTACGATTGCTACTCAAGCGGTTGTTGCGGATACAACAGACGAGTCTGTTCTAAAATCTTTAGGGATTCGAAATTTTGAACATGTTATTGTGGCTATCGGTGATGATATCCAATCAAGCATTTTAACCACACTCATGTTAAAAGAAATTGGCGTACAAAAAATTACAGTAAAAGCTCAGAATGATTATCATGAAAAAGTACTCCGAAAAATAGGGGCCGATCATGTGGTACATCCAGAACGCGATATGGGCATTCGAATAGCCAACAATATGATGTCGAATAATGTACTTGATTATTTGGAGCTTTCAGATGAGCACTCGATTATGGAGATAAAGGCAAACGATCAACTTGAAGGACATACGATTATTGGCTTAGATATTCGAGCACGTTATGGTATTACTATCGTGGCTATAAAACGTGAGATGGACATTATCGTTTCGCCTCAAGCTGATGAAGTGATTCATGAAGGTGATGTGCTGATTGTTATCGGTGCAGATGCGGATATTAATCGCTTTGAGAAAAAAATGCTAAATTGATACTGAACAGAATAATGTTTGATAAGGCTTGAAGAGCGTAGACAAAGACAAGCATTGCATTCAATCAACTTTTTCACTCAAAAACATACTAAAAAAACAGAGCATAGATGCTAGTATAACAGCATTCTGTGCTCTGTTTTTATCTTGCATGAATGGGTAAACACCCACTATGAAGTTTAACTTTATTAGACTTCCATGATGATTGGTAAAATCATTGGACGACGTTTGGTTTTTTCAAATAAGTAAGGTCCTAATACATCTGTAATTTCATTTTTCAACTCAGACCACTGAGGTGATTTTTCTTGCAATGTTTGTTGCAGATGTTTATTTAGGATTTGTTGTGCTTCGTTGATCATCATGCCTGATTCTCTCATATAAACGAATCCACGTGAGATGATATCTGGACCAGCAACCATTTTTTGTTGTTCCATGTCCACACTTACGACAACAATAACAAGACCTTCCTCTGAAAGGATTCGTCGGTCTCTCAACACAATGTTACCGATATCACCTATACCGTTACCATCAATATAGACAGAACCGGAAGGGATGCGACCAGCGACATGTGCTTCATCAGAACTTAAAGCAAGAACCTCACCATTTTCCATGATGAAAATATTGTTAGGATCAACATCACAATCTTCTGCCAAGCTTGCATGCATACGCAGCATACGATATTCTCCATGAATAGGCATGAAGAATTTTGGTTTAATCAGACGTAACATTAACTTTTGTTCTTGTTGAGAACCGTGACCAGAAGTATGAATATTATTGAATGAGCCATGAATTACTTCAGCTCCAGCACGGTACAATAAATTGATCGTCTTATTTACACTAATTGTGTTACCAGGAATTGGTGAAGATGAGAATACGACTGTATCACCTGGTTGAATTTGAATTTGTCGGTGTGTACCGTTTGCAATACGGGATAATGCTGCCATCGGTTCACCTTGACTACCGGTACAAAGGATCATCACTTCGTTCGCTGGCAGTCGATTTAATGCTTGCGCGTCGACAAATGTTTCTTTCGGTGCTGTAATATACCCTAATTCTCGTCCAAGCGTAATCGCATTATCCATACTTCTACCAAAGACAGCAACTTTACGACCGTGTTTAGCTGCGGCATCAGTGACCTGTTTTAATCTGTGAATATTGGACGCAAATGTTGCGAAAATAATGCGAGATTCTACATTACGTAAAATTTCATCGATACTTTCGCCGACTTTACGTTCTGACATTGTAAATTCTGGACGTTCAGCATTTGTACTGTCAGATAGTAAGCAAAGTACTCCATCTTTCCCGATTTCAGCCATCTTCGTTATATTTGCTGGCTCTCCAACAGGAGTAAAGTCAAATTTGAAATCACCTGTATGCACGATGTTTCCAGGTGGTGTTTTGACAACAATGCCGTATGCATCTGGAATACTGTGTGTGGTTCTAAAGAAACTTACCGATGTTTTACGGAATTTAATAATATCGTCTTCTTTAATCTCAATCAGTTTTGTTTGACGAAGCAAACCATGCTCATCTAATTTGTTACGCAACAAACCGAGAGCTAATTTACCGCCATAAACAGGAATGTTAATTTGACGAAGTAAATATGGTATACCGCCAATATGGTCTTCGTGACCATGCGTTACAAAAAGCCCTTTGATCTTGTCTACATTTCTTACAAGATAAGTGTAATCAGGGATTACATAATCGATACCAAGAAGATCATCTTCAGGAAACTTAATACCCGCATCTATTAAGATGATTTCATCTTGGAATTGAACTGCATACGTATTTTTACCGATTTCGCCCAGTCCGCCGAGTGCGAAAATTGCAGTTTGGTCATTTTTGACAAATTTCATTAATTAGAGATTCTCCAATTTGTAATGTTCACTTGCTTGTTCGTATTCTAAGTAATTTCCTTCAAGCAACTGAATATACTCAATATTGTGGCCAGAGTTTTGAAGCTTTTCACGGGCATCACGTACGTCCTCTGCTTCAAGGTATAAGCTTTTAGTATTTTCGCGAACTGGTACTTCAAGCACATTTTCTTGGTAATAAACTTTGTAAATCATTTTTTGCTCTCCTTTAACACGTTCAAAATAATTGCATTTCCTTTATATTATCATGTAGGTAAATTAAAATAAAGAAAAGCCCTTCATAATTTGAAGGGCAAAGTAACATTAAGCGATTGTTTTTTTTCCGAGTAAGCCACGAAGCCTTTTTAACAGTCGTTTTTTTAGACGTTTAAGCATGGCATATCACTCCTTACATCTATTGTATCAGGTTAGGTAATAAATGTAAAGATGTTTTACTTAACAGTTAAAATATTGAAAGAAGGTCGTTGTGATTATATGAAAAATAAAATTTTATTTTTTGATATTGATGGAACGCTATATAATTCAGAAAAAAGGTTGCCAAAAGCAACCTATGATGCTATTCAGAAAGCTAAAGAAAATGGACATGAAGTAGCGATTGCAACTGGTCGATCTCCTTTCTTTTTGAAGCCGGTCTTAGATGAGCTTGGCTTGAATTCCTATGTTAGCTTTAATGGACAATATGTTGTACACAAAGGCAATGTAATATCCAAACGTCCTATTCCAATGAATACGATTGAAAGATTAGTGACTCAAGCAGCAATCGAAAATAATCCAATAGTATATTTAGACAATATTAAAATGACTTCGGCCATAAAAGACGATCAAAAGGTACAAATAAGTATGGATTCTTTATTTTATCCAATGCCAGAAGTGGATGGAGAATATTATAAGTATTCAAATACGTATCAAATTTTATTGTATGTTGATGAAAAAGAAGAAAAAAGATATGCATCACTTTATCCAGAATTGAAATTTATCAGATGGCATGAATTTTCTGTTGATGTTATCAATCACGATGTTTCCAAGGCTTATGGGATTCGGCAATTTTTAGAACAAACAGATTTTGATTTTGAAGATGCTATTGCATTTGGAGATGGACTGAATGATGTCGAAATGCTGCAAACTGTAGGAACTAGTGTGGCAATGGGCAACGGGCATAAAAAGGCAAAAGAAGCAGCAACTTTTGTAACGGATCATGTAGATCGTGATGGATTATCGAAAGCTATGAAAAAACTAGGCTTATGCTAGAAAAATATCTGCCTAGTAAGAAAATTTAATATTAAAAAACAAAAAATACAATTCAAACGGATGTTGAATTGTATTTTTTGTTTTTTAGCAGCATTTTGTATTTTACCCGTTTTAATAGATAGTAAATCCTTAGCAGCAAGCTTCCGGTATAAGCGTAAGGCTGGATGAGGAACAAACTGCCTATATAAGCCCGATTGGTTCAACTAACAGCCAGTAGAACACTAGTTGTTAGTTGAATCTTATTCTTCTAATGGACTAGCATTTGGTATTTCAGCGAAAGGATTATCCTTATTGATATGATCGTAAAACATAATGCCATTTAAATGATCCAATTCATGTTGAAATGCAATAGCAGGTAAACCCTTTAGACGCATTTTCTTTTCTTCTCCATTAGGAGTGAAGAATTTCACTGTAATACGTGCATGACGGGGAACATAGCCTGGCACATCACGATCGACTGAAAGACAGCCCTCACCAGTCGCTACATAACTACCTTCTACAGAATGGCTGACAATTTTAGGATTGATGACAACCAAACTAATTTGATTTCCTTTACTATCGGGCAAATATAGTGCAAACATTCTTTTTGAAACGTTTACTTGAGGCGCTGCGATTCCAATCCCAGAACGTAAGCCGTGTTTATTGGCTATTTCAGGATCTTGACTGTTAATCAAAAATTGGAGTAAATCTTCGCCAAGTTTTTTTTCTTCTGCTGTTAGAGGAAAGGTCATTTCTTTTGCAACTTCTCGTAAAGTTGGATGACCTTCTCGGATAATGTCGTGCATTAAAATCATTGCGTTCTCCCCTTCGAAAATAGTTCCTAATTTATCCCGCTTTAACGGGCAGTAAGACTCCTATCTCAAGATATAGAGAGAAACGAGAAAGAGAGATGGGGGAACAACTGCCCGTAAAAGTCCGATTGGTTCAACTAACCATCAGTGGGGGATGAAGAAAACCCCCACTGATGGAGTTTCACTTTATTATAACGTACAAACCATTGCATTCAACGAAAAGAAACTTCGGTTTATAAAAGTTTGTTTTAGTTACGAAAGAAAAGGCAATAACTGAAATGTTAAAAACTGTGTTAGTAAAGAATCTAAAAATAGCACTGTTATATATAACAGAATAAATCCGTTGGTAATACAGTATTGGTGAAGGATGAAAATTAAAAATAAAGATAGTAGATAACTATGATTGACCGCTGAATTACTATTCGATATACTATTATAAAAGGTTGCTGTATTATTAAAATTTTTATAATGATATAATACAGAAATAAAGGAGATGTGGTAAAATGGTTTCTAAAAAAATTCAACAATTCGATCCTGTGGCTAATTTACAGGAAATCGAAGAAAAATTTGAAATGTTTCAAATTTTAAACGAAGAAGGGGAAATTGTTAATCAGGAGGTTGACCTTCAGCTATCTGATGACCAATTAGTCGAATTGATGAGCCGCATGGTCTTTACACGTATTTTAGATCAACGTTCAATCTCATTAAATCGTCAAGGTCGTCTAGGTTTCTATGCACCAACTGCTGGTCAAGAAGCCTCTCAAATTGCTTCTCATTATGCACTTGAAAAAGAAGACTATATTTTACCTGGTTATCGCGATGTACCACAAATCGTATGGCACGGACTCCCATTGTGGAAAGTATTCCTTTGGTCACGTGGACATTTTGTAGGTGGTCAAATTCCAGAAGATGTGAATGTATTATCACCACAAATTATTATTGGTGCTCAATATGTTCAAACTGCAGGAGTCGCACTAGGTATTCAAAAACGTGGTAAAAAGGCAGTTGCCGTAGCATATACAGGTGATGGTGGTTCATCACAAGGTGATTTCTATGAAGGTATCAATTTTGCAGGGGCTTTCAGATCACCAGCGATTTTTATTGTACAAAATAATCAGTATGCAATTTCTACACCTCGTGAATTGCAAACAGCTGCTTCAACGATCGCTCAAAAGGGCATCGCTGCTGGTATACCAAGTATTCAAGTAGATGGTATGGATCCATTAGCAGTTTATGTAGCTACACGTGATGCTCGTCGACGTGCGATCACGGGGGATGGTCCATCATTAATTGAAACCGTTTGTTATCGTTATGGTCCTCATACAATGGCTGGTGACGATCCAACACGTTATCGTACTTCAGAAACAGATTCTAAATGGGAAAAGAAAGACCCAATTGTTCGTTTCCGTAAATTCCTTGTCGCAAAAGGTTTATGGAATGAAGAAAAAGAAACGGAAGTAATCGCAAAAGCAAAAGAAGAAATTAAAGTAGCTATTAAAAAAGCGGACGAAACGCCAAAACAAAAAGTAACTGATCTTATTCGTAACATGAATGACGGGGATCTTCCTTATAACTTACAAGAACAATTTGAAATCTACGCTGAGAAGGAGTCGAAGTAACCGATGGCACAAATGACAATGATTCAAGCAATTACAGATGCACTTCACTGTGAGTTAAAAGATGACGAAAATGTGTTGGTATTCGGTGAAGACGTTGGTGTGAACGGAGGGGTTTTCCGTGCTACCGAAGGTCTTCAAAAAGAGTTTGGTAAGGATCGTGTATTCGATACACCTCTTGCTGAATCTGGAATCGGTGGTCTTGCCATCGGTCTTGCACTTCAAGGATTCCGCCCAGTACCAGAAATTCAATTCTTCGGCTTTGTTTACGAAGTCATGGACTCGATTTGTGGACAATTAGCTCGTATGAGATATCGTTCAGGTGGCAGTCTAGGAGCACCTGTTACGATTCGCTCCCCATTTGGCGGTGGTGTGCATACACCTGAAATGCACTCAGATAGTTTAGAAGGTTTAGTGGCATCTCAACCCGGTCTTAAAGTAGTTGTTCCATCAACTCCTTACGATGCGAAAGGACTTTTGATTTCATCTATTCGTGATAATGATCCGGTTGTATTTTTAGAACACTTAAAACTTTATCGCTCATTCCGTGAAGAAGTACCAGAAGAATCCTACACGATTCCGCTTGGCAAAGCAGATGTTAAACGTGAAGGTAAAGATATTTCCATTTTCGCTTATGGCGCGATGGTTCATGAGTCATTAAAAGCTGCAGAAGCATTGGAAAAAGAAAATTATTCAGTTGAAGTTGTTGACTTACGGACAATTCAACCATTAGACATCGAAACAATTATTGCTTCTGTTGAAAAAACAGGTCGTGCAATCGTTGTTCAAGAAGCCCAAAAACAAGCAGGTATTGCAGCAAATGTCGTAAGTGAAATAACAGAACGAGCTATTTTGAGTCTTGAAGCACCCGTTCTTCGTGTAACAGCACCAGATACTGTTTATCCATTCCCACAAGCAGAGGCAGTATGGCTACCAAATTCAAAAGATATTATTGCAACGGCTAAAAAAGTTTTAGAATTCTAATTTATTATGTAATATAAGGAAAGGGTGAATTATATGGCTTATAAATTCCGTTTACCTGATATTGGTGAAGGTATCCATGAGGGAGAAATCGTCAAGTGGTTTGTTAAACCAGGTGATAAAATTGAAGAAGATACGGTATTAGCAGAAGTTCAAAACGACAAAGCAGTTGTTGAAATTCCATCCCCAGTTGAAGGAACTATTGAAAAAGTACTTGTGGAAGAGGGAGCTGTAACAACTGTTGGCACCGTTCTTTTAGAAATTGATGCACCAGGATACGAAGAACTCGAGCTTCATGGTCATATAGACGATGAAGAAGAGAAAGCTAAAACAGAAGCACAGGTACAAGCAACAGCAGAAGATGGGAAAGAAGTAGAGAAAGTAGTTTCTAATGAACAAGGAACTACTGGAAGCGCAGAAGAACAAGACCGTTCAAAGAAGCGTGTAATTGCTATGCCGTCTGTACGCAAATTTGCTCGTGAAAACGGGGTCAATATTCAAGAAGTTGTTGGCACCGGTAAAAATGGGCGAGTTTTAAAAGAAGATATTGAAGCGTTTAAAAATGGCGGAGCAAAACAAGATACTTCAGAAAAAACAATTGCAGTTGAAGAAACATCAGCTCAAGAAGTTGCAAAAACAACTCCAATTGAATTTGAAGGTGAATTCCCAGAAACACGTGAAAAAATGTCAGGTATTCGTCGTGCAATCGCTAAGGCAATGGTTCACTCTAAACAAACAGCTCCGCACGTAACGTTAATGGATGAAGTAGATGTAACTGAATTAGTTGCTCACCGTAAAAAGTTCAAAGCTATTGCTGCTGAAAAAGGTATTAAGCTAACTTATCTTCCCTATGTAGTCAAAGCATTGGTCAGTACTTTACGCGAGTTTCCAGAATTTAACCGTTCATTGGATGATGCCACTCAAGAGATTATCCAAAAACATTATTACAACATAGGTATTGCAGCTGACACAGAAAAAGGTTTACTTGTTCCCGTTATCAAACATGCAGATCGTAAATCTGTTTTTGCACTTTCTGATGAAATCAGCCAATTGGCAACAAAAGCTCGTGAAGGAAAATTAGCTCCTAACGAAATGAAAGGAGCATCTTGTTCCATCACAAATATTGGTTCAGCAGGTGGTCAATGGTTTACTCCAGTAATTAACCATCCTGAAGTAGCAATTTTGGGAATAGGTAGGATTTCTGAAAAACCTGTGATAAAAAATGGTGAAATTGTAGCGGCACCTGTGTTAGCATTATCATTGAGCTTTGATCATCGAATGATCGACGGCGCTACTGCTCAGCATGCGTTGAACAATATAAAACGCTTGTTAAGTGAGCCCGAACTATTATTAATGGAGGCGTAATAAAATGGTAGTAGGAGATTTTCCAATCGAAAGAGATACAATTGTCATCGGTGCTGGCCCTGGTGGGTATGTAGCAGCAATCCGTGCAGCACAAACAGGTCAAAAAGTAACAGTAATAGAACGTGAATTTGTAGGCGGCGTATGTTTAAACGTAGGCTGTATCCCATCTAAAGCGTTAATTTCTGTGGGTCATCGATATGTACAAGCAAAAGAATCAGATGATATGGGAATTATTGCTCCAGAAGTTAAATTAGACTTCAAAAAAGCTCAAGCATTCAAAGATTCTGTTGTAAAAAAATTAACTGGCGGTGTTTCTGGTTTACTTAAAGGAAACAATATTGAAGTGGTAAAAGGTGAAGCTTATTTCCATGATGCCAACTCATTACGAGTAATCACTGAAGATTCAGCTCAAACTTACACATTTAAAAACGCTATTATAGCAACAGGTTCTCGCCCAGTTGAAATTCCAACATTTAAATTCTCAAACCGTGTGTTAAATTCAACAGGTGCACTTTCATTGCAAGAAGTACCTGAAAAACTTGTTGTCATTGGTGGAGGTTACATTGGTACTGAACTTGGTTCTGCCTATGCTAACTTAGGTTCTCAAGTAACCATTCTTGAAGGTGGCAAAGATATCTTAGCTGGCTTTGAAAAACAAATGACAACAATTGTTAAAAAGGGCCTTAAGAAAAAAGGTGTGACAATTGAAACAGAAGCTTTAGCACAAGGTGTTGAAGAAACTGAATCAGGTGTTACAGTAAAATATGAAGTAAAAGGCGAAGCAAAAGAAATTGCGGCAGATTACGTATTAGTGACTGTAGGTCGCCGACCAAATACAGATGAACTAGGCTTAGAACAAATTGGCATTGAATTTGGCGAACGTGGACTGTTAAAAGTGGATAAACAAGGTCGCACAAGTGTACCAAATATTTATGCAATTGGTGATATTGTTCCTGGTCCACAACTTGCCCATAAAGCATCTTACGAAGGGAAAATTGCTGCCGAAGCAATTGCTGGACAAAAATCAGTTGTTGATTATTTAGCAATTCCAGCTGTATGCTTCACAGATCCTGAAATGGCTACTGTAGGTCTATCAGAAGATCAAGCAAAAGGGGAAGGTTATGAAGTTACTACAGGGAAATTCCCATTTGCAGCAAATGGTCGTGCACTTGCATTGAACCAAACAGAAGGCTTTGTCAAACTTGTTGCGCGTAAAGAAGATGGTTTATTATTAGGCGCTCAAATCGTAGGTACTGGTGCATCAGATATGATTGCTGAATTAGGTTTAGCCATCGAATCTGGTGTCACACTTGAAGACATAGCAATGACAATCCATGCTCACCCAACTTTAGGTGAAATTACAATGGAAACTGCTGAAGTTGCATTAGGTAATCCAATTCACATCATTGCTAAAAAATAATTTATACATTTATAAACCTCTTAGGATACTGCTATCAATGTGGACTAAGAGGTTTTTTTATTCTGACAAAACAGGCAATGAGCTCTCAGCATCAAGCCTCTAGTAAAGTTAGAGAGATAAAGAGGGGAACAAACTGCCTGTAAAAGTCCGATTGGTTCAACTAACACCCCATGGAAGAATAGAAAAACTTCCATGGGGTGAAGTTTCTCTTTAACCCGTTTTAACAGGCAGTAAGTCCTCAACATCGACTTCTAGTAAAAGTAGGCGGGATAAAGGAACAAATGCTTGTAAAAGTCTAATTCGCTCAGTTAATATCTGATGGGAGGGGGAAGAAAACTTCCTTCCATGAGCTTGAGTTTCAACTAGATGTCGTTGTTTTTTCAATCAGTTACACAAAGCATGTTTAAAATAAGGTAAACATTGACTGATACAAGGACATAACAAATGATTGGAGGTTTGAAAATGGAGCTAGGCTTAAATGGGAAAGTAGCAGTCATCACGGGAGCTAGCAAAGGAATTGGTTTTGCAACAGCCAAACGATTAGCGACAGAAGGAGCAGAGGTTGTTATTTGTGCAAGAACAGCTTCAGCTCTGGAAGAAGCTGTAAAAGATATATTAAACGAAACAGGTAAAGAAGTCGTAACGATTGTTGCAGATGTTACGAAAGAAGAGGACTGCCAGCATGTTATTGACACCACAGTTAAACACTTTGGACAATTACATATTCTCATCAATAATGCTGGCACATCAGCGGCTCATTCTTTTTTAGAGGTAGACACAGATTATTGGAAGAACGATTTAGATTTAAAATTATTTGGCGCTATTTATACGGCAAAAGCAGCAATCCCTCACATGGAGAGAGCAGGAGGAGGGGCTATTGTAAATGTCACAGCTGTGTTAGGTAAAACACCGCCAGCTTCTTCTTTACCGACAACCGTAAGTAGGGCTGCTGGTATGGCTTTGACAAATGCGATGAGCAAAGATCTTGGTTCGATGAATATTCGTGTTAATACTGTTTGCATTGGGTTTATCCGTAGTGCTCAAATTGAACGTATGTGGCAAACAAAGTTTCCAGAATTGACTTGGGAAGAGTATTCTCGAAAAGTAGGAAAATCTATTCCACTTGGCCGCATTGGAGAAACAGAAGAAGCTGCAAATGTAATCACATTTTTGGTTTCTGATGCAGCATCTTATGTAAGTGGTACTTCTATCAATATTGATGGTGGTTCTGCGCCTGCTTTATAAAAAAAGAAAACAATATAGAATCATTTTCATCATCGATAAGGTTCCGTCATTGTATTATCGTTTTTTGAAAATCACCTTTTACAAAATTAGGTAGAGGCGATTTTCTTTTTTTATGTAATGAAAGCGGATTCTTTCAGATAATTCAAGTCATTTAGTTTTGAAATATATCAATATTTCATAATAGTTTCCATATTTATATTTCTTTAGATCTATATTGAAACAACGTACACATTTTATACAAATTATGTCCACAAAACGTTCAAAAAAAGACAAATTTATTTTGTAATTGGAGTATTTTTTATTTTTTTATTAAAAATATGGAGGTATAATTCATGTGAATTTAATCGGAGATCGAAAAGCTTGGAAGAAAAAATTACAAAAATTAGGACTTCTATTTTTCACTATATAAATTGTGAGAATAGTATATTGCATTCGTACATGTTTGTGGTTATTAAATTATTGAGTGAATGTTATATACTCACAATTTATATTGCAGCAATTTTCAATCTCAATGAATTCAAAGATAGTTTTAAATATTAGAAGAACGAATACTTCAATAAAACATTTTAAATGATTGGATTTTAATTGTTTTTTGAGAAGGGAGTACATTATGAAGAAAAAAGTTCTTATTATGCCGGCGGTTATGGCCTTCTTGACATTCATATTGTCCGGATGCCAACCTTTGATGGTATTCGATGCAAAGGGGCCAAATGCTAAGACTTTGTCGAACACAATCATCTTTTCCATAATAGTGATGGCTGTTATTTTATTAGTCGTATATGTATTACTGATTAATATGTTGGCAAAATATCGCGCATCAAAACAACCAGCAGATTATGAACCACCTCATGAAGAAGGTAGTAAAGCTTTAGAAATTACGTGGACAGCTATTCCGATTATTATTGTAACCGTTTTAGCTATTGTCACAGTGTTTACAACGTCAAAGGTTGAAAACCAACAAACAGGCTATGGTGATAAAAAGCCGCTCGTCATTTATGCTTCATCATCTGATTGGAAATGGCATTTTAGTTATCCAGAACAAGGAATAGAAACCGTTAACTATCTTAATATTCCAACTGATCGACCAATTGAATTTAGATTATATTCTTTTGGACCCATTACAAGTTTTTGGATTCCACAATTAGCCGGTCAAAAATACGCTATGAGTGATATGGTCACGAAAATCCACTTAGCTGCTGATGAAGAGGGCTCATATATGGGGCGTAATTCAAACTTCAATGGTAAAGGCTTTGCGAAAATGGAATTTGAAACTCAAGCGATGTCACAAGATGATTTTGATCAATGGGCTAAAGACGTAAAAGCACATGAACCAAAATTGACAGAAGCTAAATTTAATAAATTACTAAAAACATCTTTTGTGGGACGAGAAAGTTTCTCTTCTACACATTTATCATTTAGCCCAGCTCCAATGGATATGAGCGAACATAGTGATAGTAAATCAAAAAAAGATGATTCACATGATTCTCACGATATGAAAGGAATGCATATGTCTCACTAACTTAGTAGCAAAGTAGTTTTTAAGTATTGAGACAAGAAAGGAGTTACATTCATGAGCATGAAAGAATTATTCGCGCCGATGAAAGAGCCGATGATTTTTGGCGCTGGTATCAGTATCTTAGTTGGTGCTATTGCTATTGTTGTTGGCTTGACTTACTTCAAAAAGTGGGGCTGGCTCTATAAAAACTGGCTTACTACTGTTGACCATAAAAAAATCGGTGTTATGTATATCTTTGTTGCATTGATTATGCTATTTAGAGGCGGCATTGATGCGCTGTTAATGCGTGCACAAACTGCTATTCCAGAAAATGGTTTATTAAATGCCGAACACTATAATGAAATTTTCACAACACATGGTTTGATCATGATTATCTTCATGGCAATGCCATTTATTATTGGTTTGATGAATATCGTCATTCCTCTACAAATTGGTGCCCGTGATGTGGCATTTCCAAGATTAAATGCACTAAGCTTCTGGTTATTTGCAGCTGGTGCAGGATTATTAAATATATCATTCATAATTGGTGGTTCACCTAATGCTGGATGGTCATCTTATTTTCCATTAGCAGGCATAGAATTTAGCCCTAATGTGGGAAACAACTATTATGCTTGGTCTTTACAAATCTCTGGTTTGGGTACTTTGATGACAGGTATTAACTTCATTACAACGATCGTTAAAATGCGTGCACCTGGTATGACATTGATGAAAATGCCAATGTTTACTTGGTCAGCATTAATCACTAATATCATCATTACATTTGCCTTTCCAGTGCTAACAGTTGCACTTGCATTGATGACTTTAGATCGTCAATTTGGCACGAAATTCTTCGCGATGCAAGATGGTGGAATGGATATGCTTTGGGCTAACTTGTTCTGGGTCTGGGGACATCCTGAAGTATATATCGTTATTTTACCTGCATTCGGTATTTTCAGTGAGGTAATTTCAACATTTTCACGTAAAAACTTATTTGGCTATACGTCAATGGTATTTAGTATGATTGCCATTTCATTATTATCATTTATGGTATGGGTTCACCACTTCTATACAATGGGGCATGGTGTCATGGTCAATGGTATTTTCTCAATAACAACCATGCTGATCGCTGTTCCAACAGGTGTTAAGATATTCAACTGGCTGTTAACCATGAGACATGGGAAAATTACATTCACAACACCTATGCTTTACGCATTAGCATTTATTCCAATCTTCACAATTGGTGGGGTAACTGGGGTTATGCTTGCCATGGCGAGTGCCGACTATCAATATCACAACACCTTGTTCTTAGTAGCTCACTTCCACTATGTGTTAATACCAGGTACAGTGTTTGGCGTTCTAGCAGGTTATCATTTCTGGTGGCCAAAAATCTTTGGTTTCCGATTAAATGAAAAACTCGGTAAATCAGCCTTCTGGTGTATTGTGGTAGGTTTTAACGTTGCATTCTTCCCTCTATTCATATTAGGTTTAGATGGTTATGCACGTCGTATGTACACTTATTCTGCAGATACAGGTTATGGACCATTGAGCATGGTATCATTCATAGGAGCTCTTGTATTAGCTGTAGGTTTTGCTCTACTTTGCTATAACATTTACTATAGCTTCCGTCATAGTCCACGTGAATTGACTGGTGATCCATGGGATGCACGTTCTCTTGAATGGGCAACACAAAGTCCAGTTCCAGAATATAATTTTGCGATCGTCCCACATATCAATCAATTAGATGAATTCTGGTATGCGAAAAAAGAAGGTAGAGATATTACAGCTGGTCAATATGAACGGATTCATATGCCAAATAATAGTGGTGCCCCCATGTGGATGGCTGGTGTACTATTCCTATTCTCATTCTTCTTTGTATTCAGTGTTTGGTCTCTAGTGATTGTATTTGGAATTGCGACATTAGGATTTATGGCTTATCGTTCATTTGAAAAAGATGAAGGTCACCATATTGAAGTGGCAGAAATCGAAGCAACTGAACGCCGATTGAGAGGTGAACTATAATGTCAAAAGAAAACAAATCAGTTCCATTAGAGTACAGTACAGAAGAAAATGAATTAAAAATCTTTGGTTTCTGGGTTTTCCTTGGGGCCGAAATCCTTCTCTTTGCGACATTATTTAGTGTGTACTTTGCGTTAGTGGATCGTACAGGTTCAGGTCCTATAGGCAAGGAATTATTTGAATTACCGCCTGTATTGGTAGAAACATTTGTTTTGCTCACTAGTAGTTTTTTAATTGGTTTAGGTGTTCATGCCATGCGTATCGGACGTACAAAGGCAATGATCGTATTCTATATCTTAACATTAGTTTTAGGTGCTGTATTCCTTGGTGTAGAAATCAATGAATTTTTAACGTATATCCATGATGGTGCTACGATCCAAACAAGTGCTTTCATGTCGTCGTTAATGACACTCCTTGGTACTCACGGTGCCCACGTAACATTTGGTCTTCTATGGGGATCAGGTATCTTACTGCAAATTAAAAAACGAGGTTTGAATGCTAAAACAGCCAATAAAGCGTTTATCTTCTCATTATATTGGCACTTCCTTGACGTTGTATGGATTTTCATCTTCAGTTTTGTTTACTTGAAAGGAGTGTTGTAAAAATGAAAGAACTATTTCCAAAAGAACATGTAATGGGCTTTATCGGTTCTCTTGTTTTAACACTCGCAGCCTTAACCGTAGTGATGTTTAAAGGAATGTCGAACGGTGTTGCTCTGACTATTCTGATTGTAACAGCTGCTGCTCAAGCACTTGTTCAATTAGTTTTGTTCATGCATATTGGTGAAACAGAAGATAAGAAATCTTTATATATCACAATTATTTACTCCGTATTAGTTGGTTTAATCACTGTATTTGGTACATTGTTAGCAATGGTTTGGGGATACATGTAAATCGACAAAGAAAAAGCAACTCAGCATGTGTTGAGTTGCTTTCTTTTCACATATTATTGATATATTGTTTTAGTAATATGGCAAGCCAATTTAAGTTATTTGTAACAAGATTGGATGACATGCCTAATAGTATAGCCTTGCGAGGATGTTCTTTTTGCAATTCTTCCATGATTAACTCGAAAGTATCCGTTATAAAGGAATCATCTATATACTGCTCTTTACATTTTGTTATTTCATCTAGGATATCTTCTTTTTTGATAAGAACATGATTTTTAGGATCTTGTTCATACATTTCCTTTGTGATCAATGGTGTCAAATCCGCATGAACCAATACATCAATCCTATTTACCAAAAATTTACTCAATTCATAATAATCTACGGACTGTTTTTGTAGTACAATAAACTCAGCATAACCTTTCATCATACCACGGATACATATCGATAGATCATATTTACTTTCTTCTATTTTTGAACCATATATGTCTTTTAAAAGCAGTAAAGTGATTTGATCGGCAATTTTACATTGTGTTTGAATGTTATTGATCACTTCTTTATCAACAATATTGATAAGCTCACGTGCATGTGTTGAGATAAAGGGATAATTTTTTTCAAATAACTTAAAAGATAACACGAAATATTGTCTTAGTTTCTCCTTAGGCTCCGTTTGCAAATTTATAAGCTCTTGATATTTTGATATCATATCTTGAATAAGGTACTCAAAAATCGCGATGAGCAGTTCTTCTTTTGATTTAAAAGAAAGATAAAAAGCGCCTTTTGATATGCCACATGCATTTGTAATGTCTTGAATAGAAGTTGAGGCAATCGAACGTTCAAATAAAATCTCTATAGACTTTTCAATAATAAGATCCCGTTTTGACATATTTTCACTCTTTCTATAATGATAGCTATACTATGGTTTGACTTTTGACTCTTTAGTCATTATTATATTGAATTGTGACCAGTAAGTCAAAAATCGTGATAAATGAGTATAAAAAGGACGGTGTATGAATGAATTCGCTAATTAAATTTGTATTAAAGAATAAGCTTGCAGTATGGTTGTTAACGATTATTATTGCAGCTGCTGGGGTATATGCAGGATCAAAAATGAAATTAGAAACGATCCCTGATATTTCAGTTCCTGTCGCAACAGTAACAACTGTTTATCCAGGGGCAACACCTCAACAAGTAGCCGATGATATTTCGATTCCGTATGAAAAAGCAGTTAACCATTTAAAAGGTGTTGCAACTGTTTATTCTAATTCATATCAAAATGCTTCTAGTCTACAAATAGAGTTTGAGTATGGGACTGATATGAAAGAAGCAGTAAGTAATATTAAAGAAGTACTTGAAAAAGTAGAGCTTCCAGATACTGCTGAGAAACCAACTGTTGACCGTATTAATATTAATGCTTTCCCAGTTGTTGCATTAAGTGTTGCCAATAAGGATCAGTCGATTGCAGAGTTAACAAAGACGACTGAAGACTATTTTGTACCTAAACTAGAAGGTGTTGATGATGTTGCATCTGTAACAGTATCAGGCCAACAAGTTGAAAAAGTAGAACTTACTTATGATCAAAAACAATTAGCTAAATATGGCTTAACCGAAGATTCCATCAAACAATATATCCAAGCAATGGATACAAAAGTTCCATTAGGTATCTTCCAATTTAAAAATGAAGAACAATCAGTTATTGTTGATGGAAAAATGACAACGATAAAGGATTTGAAAGATTTAGAGATTCCAGTAGCAACACAAAGTGCTGCTTCAGGAGCTCAAGGGCAAGCTTCACAAGCACAAGGTGGAACCCAGGTTGCACAGCAAGTTCCACAAGCAAAACCATTTGTAAAATTAGGAGAAATCGCTTCTATCAAAAAGATTGGGGAAGTGGAATCCGTTTCACGTACAAATGGACAATCAGCGATCGCTGTTCAAGTAGTCAAAGCACAGGACGCCAATACAGTTGATGTTGTTAATGATGTAAAAGATGCTGCGAAGAAGTTTGAAAAAGAAAACAAAGGAATGGATATCGAGGTAACACTCGATCAAGGACAACCAATTGAGGAATCTGTTCAAACGATGCTTGATAAAGCTCTATTTGGTGCGATTTTTGCAGTAATCATCATCATGTTGTTCTTACGTAATATTCGTTCAACCATTATTTCTGTTGTTTCTATTCCAATGTCATTATTAATCGCAGTTGTTGCATTAAAACAAATGGATATTTCATTGAATATGATGACATTAGGTGCGATGACCGTTGCGATTGGGCGGGTAATCGATGACTCGATTGTTGTCATTGAAAATATCTATCGAAGGATTTATCTTGAAGGCGAAAAGCTGCATGGACGTGCATTAATCCGTGAGGCAACGATCGAAATGTTCAAACCAATTTTAGCTTCAACCGTTGTAACAATTGCTGTATTCTTACCTCTTGGTTTAGTAGGAGGAATGGTTGGTGAGCTATTCTTGCCATTTGGTTTAACAATGGCATTTGCTTTAATTGCATCCTTAATCGTTGCAATCACAATTGTTCCGGTTTTAGCACATACACTGTTCAAAAAAGAATTATATGGTAAGAGAAAAACGAAAAAAGAAGAACATGGCAAACTGGCAAAAGGATATAAACGTATTTTATCATGGGTATTAAATCATAAATGGATCACATCTATTGGCTCTATCGTTATTTTAGTAGCAAGCTTATTCTTGGCTCCACTTGTTGGTTTTAGCTTTTTACCAGATGATGAACAGAAAATGGTGTACTTAACCTATACTCCTGAGCCAGGTGAAACGCGTGATAAAGTGATTGATGATGTTGAAGTAATCGAAAAAATGGTTATGGAAAAGAAGAATGTTAAAACCGTTCAATCTTCTATCGGTGGCTCTAATCCAATGATGCCAGGTGCATCTAACGGAGCATTAGTCTATGTTATCTATGATTCAGATACAGACAATTTTGAAAATGTAAAAGAAAAACTTGTCAAAGAAGTTCAAGATAGCGGTCAAAAAGGTACATGGAAGAGTCAAGATTTCACATCAACAGGTTCAAGCAATGAAGTTTCATATTCTGTTTACGGTAATACAATTGAAGATATCAAACCGGTTGTCAAAGATATAGAAAAAATCATGAAGAAACAAGACAATCTAAAAGATGTTAAATCTTCATTAGCCGAAAACTATGATGAAAAAACATTGGTGATTGATCAAGATAAGGCAAAAGTTCTAGGCTTAACAACTGGACAAATTGCCATGGCGATTAATCCAAACACACAAACAGAAGTTTTAACTACTGTTACAGAGAATGGTAAAGAACTAGATGTAAATGTGCATAAGGAAGCAGCTTCTCCAGATAAATTCCAAGAAGTTTTAGATGAAGAAATTGATACGCCTGTGGGCAAAAAAGTAAAAGTTTCTGACGTAGTGGATGTAAAAGAAGGAACAACTTTAGCTGAAGTTAATCGTAGTAAAGGTAAAATCTATGCTAGTGTAACAGCTACTGTAACTTCTAAAGATATTACAAAAGCATCGTCAGCTGTCCAAAAAAATATTGATAAACTAGATTTACCTAATAGTGTAGAAGTTGATACGGGCGGCGTTACAGAAGATATGAAAGAAGCCTTCACAAAATTAGGCTTAGCGATTGTTGCTGCAATCGCGATTGTTTACTTCACATTAGTGGTTACATTTGGTGAAGGTCTAGCACCATTCGCCATCCTATTCTCACTACCATTTACAGTAATCGGTGCATTAGTTGCCTTATATATTTCAGGAGAAACGATTGGTGTATCATCTATGATTGGTTTGTTGATGTTAATCGGTATCGTCGTAACCAACGCGATTGTATTAGTAGATCGAATTATTCATATGGAACACGCTGGTATGCCGATGCGTGAGGCAATCTTAGAGGCAGGAGCAACTCGCTTACGTCCAATTTTGATGACTGCTATTGCAACAATTGGTGCATTAATTCCGTTAGCAGTAGGTGCAGAAGGTGGCGGTCTTATTTCTAAAGGTGTTGGTGTAACTGTTATTGGTGGATTGATCAGTTCAACGATTTTAACACTGGTCATTGTACCTTTGGTATATGAATTAATTTCAAGGATCTTGAAAAAAGATCGTGCTCATGAAAATAAAGAAGATTAAATGATCACCATTCACAAAGTCAGCTTTTGTAGAATAATCTACAAGAGCTGGCTTTTTTTATATGTTTTTATGCATAAATGAGAGCAATCACTCATGAATATTTATCCCACTTTAACGGGCAGTAAAGATCCTCATCTCAAGATTTAGAGAGAAATGAGAAAGATAGATGGGGGATCAAACTGCCCGTAAAAGTCCGATTGGTTCGGTCCAACAAGATGTTGGTCCCTCAGGTGTTGCCACAGGACGTGGCGCTTTTAGCCTGAGTTCTTCTATTTCAGTGGGGGATGAAGAAAACCCTCCTGATGGAGTTTCACTTTATTGATATCCTGTTGGCTTGCTTGGAAGTTTGCGACTTATTCATGCAGGATAAAATATCATATATAGTGCAACAAACTATTGACAATAGCAAAGTACATAATTGATATGATACAGTGTAGAATTAGTTGATTTTTGCTATTAAAAGCTGATGTTTTTCTAGATAAAATCTTTTTCTTGTAAAAAGGAGTCTAGACAAATTTAGAAAATTTTGATAAATTGTACTATATTAGATGGAAAGGGTGGGTTTTGTTATGCAACAGAAAGGACTGCTGTGTTTGAAAGTCTTGGGGCAGGTTGCAATCTTATATTTGCTATCTGAATGCGGAAATTGGATCATGACGTTATTACATATTAAATTTCCTGGAAGTATCGTTGGATTGATCATTTTGTTGATCTTACTTATAACGAAGATTATTCCCGAAAATTGGATTGCGAATGGGGCGGATACATTACTTACGAACATGACATTGTTTTTTATCCCCGTAACAGTTGGTATTGTAGATTACCCTGAGTTAATATCTTGGCAAGGATTGCTGATTTTTGGTGTTATTTTCGTAACTACGATTTTGTCCATTGTAATTTCAGGGAAAGCAACACAAGCTGTAGAAAAATATTTAGAGAAACCATCTGAAAATCAGTTGGAGCCAATTGTCGAAACAGGTTTAGAAAGAATACAGCAAAAAGGGGAGGCATAAAATGTTAGCAATAACTATTTGTGTTGCAACGGTCATTGTATTTTTTCTTATGAAGAAAATGTATGCACGCTTTTATCATCCCATATTTTTTCCTGTATTTACAAGTGCCATTATTATCATTGGTGTATTATTATTATTTCATATTCCATACGAAACTTATATGGTTGGTGGACAGTGGATTAACCGTTTGCTTGGTCCAGCAGTAGTTAGTCTAGCCTTGCCTTTATATAGACAAAGAAAGCTGATCATCAAAAACTATAAAGCGATTTTAACAGGGATTGTAGTAGCTTTAATAGTTGGGACTGGTAGTGCAGTGGCACTTGCAGGCTTGTTTCATTTTAAAAATGAGTATTTGAGAACACTTATTCCAAAGTCAATCACGTCACCTGTTGCTATGCAGATTAGTAAAGTGATAGATGGTAATCCAACATTGGCTGCAGTATTTGTGATCATTACGGGAATCATCGGTGCAATAGTTGGACCGCTTCTCTATAAGATTTGCAAAATCGATACACCTATTGCTAAGGGAGTCGCAATGGGGAGCAGTGCTCATGGCATCGGTGTAGGAAAACTTACAGAATATGGGGAGAAAACAGTATCCATGGGATCTGTTTCCATGACATTAACAGCACTATTAGGGGCAATTTTAATACCTATAGCAGTCATAATATTTTTTTAGAATAAAGTCATTTCCCAGGGAATATACTATTCTCAGGAAAGAAAAGTTGCAGTATATTCCCGATACAGTTTACAATAATACTGTACATCTCTTTACTTAATATCGAGCTAAAGGTGGGACAGCGTATGGAATACTCATATCCATTTTCGATCGATTGGTCTACAGAAGAAATCGTGGATGTTATTGCATTTTTTCAGACAATTGAAAAGGCATATGAACAAGGCATAAAGCGAGAAGAAGTATTATCAAAATATCGCCGTTTTAAAGAGATTGTTCCATCTATGGCAGAAGAAAAAACTATTTTCCGAGAATTTGAAGATGAAAGTGGTTATGGTAGCTATGAAATCGTTAAGCAGACAAAATTGAGTCAAAATGGTACAATTATTAAAGGAACAACAGGCAAACGTAGAAGATAATTAAAAAGCAATCGGTTTACTCAGAATACGAGAAACAGCCGATTGCTTTTCCACTATTTATTTACCATAGTATTGTAAATAGGTAACAATGCATTAAATGTATCTTCTACTTGTTTGGCAAATTCTTCAGAGGATAATTTCACTGCCTTTTCTTTAGGAATTTGCAAGCCAATTAAGAACTCGCCTTTTTTAACATCACGTAAGCGAGTCAAAAGTTTTTCAAGTGAACCATTATGAATTGCTTCACCTAGAGATATGCCAGTTGGATCAAAATGGTCTCCAGAAATATAGAAGTTTTCTGGAAGTTCATTGAAGAGATCTAGATTTTCCAGTAAATTTACCGCTATTTTTTGTTTGGAAGGTGCTTCGTAAATAGCGCATAGAATGATAAAAATATGCGATTGAAAAAGACCAATTTCGAAGTGAGGGAGTGCTTTGTAGCCTCTTTTACTGGGGGCAAACGCTACCCAACTATCAATAGGGGGATTTACTTTTCGTCTAGCGTGTTTGGCGACATGTGGGAAAAATTCATCGCCTATTTTAGTTGAAAAGTATGTACTAAAAGTTGTTCCTAACTCTTCAAATTTAGGACGTACGTTCTCGATAAGTGATGACATACGTTGTTCAAGTCCTGGTATTGTAAAGACATCAAAGTCTTTTTTAGTCCATTTTACAGTCACTTTTTTCTCTCCTTTTTTAACTTTATGTTTATTTTATTTGAAAAGTGGAAAAAAATCTTGTAGAAGGACTTACTATTTATTGCAAAATGAATATAATGTAGAAAATGGTTAGAAAAAATTTATTTTTCAACCGTAATAACCTCAAATTAAAGGAGCTGATCAACATGAAACAAGTCGTTCATATTATTCGTAAAGTGGATTTTGAAAAACAATACATCAAGGGTCTTCAATTAGAAGTGGATTATGAATTAGCCACACTATATGACGCGATGCAATTGAATGATACGGAACAAATTGCTCAAAGTAAGGCGAGGTTGGCTGAAATTCATACGGAACTGGAGGCATTCCATGCGTTCGCCTAGAAAAAGTGCAAAAAATTTGCAGTGACACTTGCTTATCATTATGAGAAGCAGGTGTTTTTTTTGTTATAATGAAAAAAACAAAGATGACTTTTTTGGGTGGAAAGGTGTGAAAAAAATGGGGATCGCTGAAGTTCATCCATTTGCAAAATCGATCATTATGGAAGCAGGGGAACGTATCCGTCATTCATTTTCTGAAAAGTGGAAAATTGAAACAAAGGCTGATGCCAATGATTTGGTCACCAATATAGATCGAGAAACAGAACTATTTTTCATAAAAAAGATTAAAGAATTTGATGCCTCCTTTAAAATTTTGGGGGAAGAGGGCATGGGGGAAAAAATTGATTCGTTAGATGGTGTCGTATGGATAGTTGATCCGATAGATGGAACCATGAATTTTATACGCCAGCACAGGAACTTTGCTATTTCAATCGGTGTTTATGTCGACGGAATCGGAAAGCTTGGCTATGTGTATGACGTGATGAGAAACCAGTTATATTATGGGATAGATGGACAGGGTGCTTTTATGAATGAAGTACCATTAAAGCCGCTCAAACCTATTTCTTTAGAAAAATCGATCATAGGAATGAATGCTATTTGGGTAACTCCTAATAAGAAGATTGAGCATGAGCCTATGACAGATCTTATACGAAGGATTCGGGGGACAAGATCTTATGGGTCCGCCTCTTTAGAAATAGCATCTGTTGCGTGTGGAAGAATGGATGCATATATATCATTAAGATTATCTCCATGGGATATTGCGGGTGGGGCCATCATTGCGAAAGAAGTAGGCGCGATTACTAGCAGCCTCAAAAACGAATCAATTAATCTATCAAATCAGGATACCTTTATCGTTGCGAATCCTGGGATTCATCAGGAAATCATTGAGAATTATATAAAGTTAAAATAGAAAATTCTATTTCACCTTAGTAAGCAGGAAGACCCCCACTGTAAATCCCTGTAAAAGCAAGAGATTAGTGGAGGTCTGCGCCTGTCTGTAAAATCCTAATTATTTCAACTTATATACAGTGTGGGGACGAAGAAAATCCCCACCAATGGAAGCTTCACTTTATAATAACCCTTTGTCACGAAATTGGCGTTTGGTTTTAAATGCTAAGCCAAAAACGACAAATACTGCAACGATTCCTCCGATAATTCCAGAAACGCTACCCACAGCTATAGCCCAACCGATGGAACACATAGCTAAAATACCTGCTAGAGCAAAGATAGCCATGACGATTTTTGCTTTATTATTCATTATAAGCCTCCAAAAAATATATTATGATTCTATTGTTGAACGAAATCATCAGTTTAGCAAGGATTTCATATGGAATCGATAAAAATTTTGAAAAAATAAAGTGAAGTAAGACAATTTTTTCTTTTTATGCTATAATAACAAAGTTATGGACTTGAAAAAAGAATGTGGAGTGGAACAATGACAAAACTAAGAGAAGATCTCAGAAATATAGCAATTATTGCCCACGTCGACCATGGTAAAACAACTTTGGTCGATCAATTATTAAAACAATCAGGTACATTCCGTTCAAACGAACATGTGGAAGAACGTGCAATGGACTCTAATGATATTGAACGTGAACGTGGTATTACAATTTTAGCGAAAAATACAGCAGTTCACTATGGCGATACGAAAATCAACATTTTAGATACACCAGGACATGCCGATTTCGGTGGTGAAGTAGAACGTATCTTAAAAATGGTTGATGGCGTATTACTTGTAGTAGATGCTTATGAAGGTTGTATGCCTCAAACTCGTTTCGTACTGAAAAAAGCATTAGAACAAAAACTAACACCAATTGTAGTTGTCAATAAAGTCGATAAAGATTCAGCACGTCCAGAAGAAGTTGTCGATGAAGTGCTAGACTTATTAATCGAATTAGGTGCGGATGAAGACCAACTAGAATTCCCTGTTGTTTATGCTTCAGGTGTCAATGGAACAGCTTCTTTAGATCCAGATCCAACAAAACAAGAACCTTCAATGAAATGCTTATTTGAAGAAATTATTCGTCATATCCCAGCACCAGTGGATACTAGAGAGGAACCACTACAATTCCAAGTGGCTTTACTTGATTATAACGATTTCGTAGGACGTATCGGTATTGGTCGTGTATTCCGTGGAACCATCCATGTAGGGCAATCTGTATCTTTAGCAAAATTAGATGGCTCAGTGAAAAACTTCCGTGTAACGAAAATCTTTGGTTTCTTTGGTTTAAAACGTGAGGAAATCCAAGAAGCATATGCAGGTGATTTAATCGCAGTTTCTGGTATGGAAGAAATCAACGTTGGAGAAACTGTTTGTCCACAAGATCATTTGGAACCACTACCTCCAATGCATATCGATGAACCAACATTACAAATGACATTTTTAGTAAATAACTCGCCATTTGCTGGTCGTGAAGGAAAATGGGTAACTGCTCGTAAAATCGAAGAACGTTTAAATGAGCAATTACAAACTGATGTATCTTTACGTGTCGAACCAACCGATTCTCCTGATGCATGGACAGTATCAGGGCGTGGTGAATTGCACTTATCAATCCTTGTTGAAAATATGCGTCGTGAAGGCTATGAATTACAAGTATCCAAACCGAAAGTTATTATTAAGGAAATTGATGGTGTAAAATGTGAACCGGTTGAACGCGTCCAAATTGATGTGCCAGAAGACTCGGTTGGTTCTATCATTGAGTCGTTGGGAGATCGTAAAGGTGAAATGCAAGATATGATCAATGAAGGGAACGGACAAGTTCGTTTAATCTTCATGGTACCAGCTCGTGGCTTGATCGGATATACAACTGAATTTATGTCATTAACCAAAGGGTTTGGTATTATTAATCATACATTTGATTCTTATCAACCTATTGCATCAGGTCGTGTAGGTGGTCGTCGAAATGGTGCACTTGTTTCTATGGAAACAGGTAAATCAACAACTTATGGTATGATGCAAGTAGAAGACCGTGGTGTATTATTTGTTGAACCAGGTACAGAAATCTATGAGGGAATGATCGTTGGTCAAAATTCTCGAGACAATGATATTACAGTTAATATTACAAAAATGAAACAAAAAACAAATGTCCGTTCAGCAACAAAAGACCAAACAAACGTTATTAAAACACCAAAAATCTTAACATTAGAAGAAGCACTAGAATTTTTAGATGATGATGAATATCTAGAAGTTACACCAGAATCTATTCGTCTTCGTAAACAAATTCTTAACAAAAACGAACGTGAAAAAACTGCTAAAAAGAAACGTAGTGCTGAATAATATATTTTCACTAGACGGGGAGGAGGTTAATCTTGTTTAAATCCGGTTTCCTATTAAAACTGAATTTTATGCAAGTCGCTACATCTACTTCTACAGATGGTCACGCTCAAGTATTTAATCGTATGTCCGGTGTTGCTCGCTATATTTATGAGAATTCACCGAATTATAAGACGGCAGGTTATATTCTATTAGCGGTTATCTTTGTATTGACTGCAATTGTGTACCATCTTGGATTTGCAAGATCCTCACTTAAACCATGGCAAACAGCTGTTATTTATGTGTTCTTGTTTTTAGGATGTATAATATTAACCTTTCTAGCATTCTTCTTGCCAATGGTAGAGGGATTGATAGTTGCAGCCTTAGTGCTAATCGTCTACAAAGTACGTTTGCGTAGAGATAAGAAAAAAGGGACTACTTCATAAGAAAATCATTTCTATCAAGTAGCCTGTCATATAAAAAGTCCGGATGTTAGAACAGCATCCGGACTTTCAGCCTGTAGATAAACTTGAAATTTCGAGTTTGTCTACAGTTTTTTTAATTAAAATAAATTGAATTGTTTAGGAAATAGGGTTAGTTGATTTCCATTTCAGCCGCATTTTCCACGGGCATGGCTTGTGTCTCCTCGAGGACAGCAGGTTAGGTCACAGAGCTGTTACCACAGGATGTGGCAACGGGCTCTGTTTCTTTTACGAGATAGTTTCTAAATTTTAGAATTCTTCCTCTTCTTGAACAGCATTTCGAATAAAACGAAATTTACCAGTTGCCAGTCTTGCAATTGTCTTTTCAGTAATACGATCGTGACAGGCAGGGCACATATAAGTGTGAATAGGACGATTACGCAGCTTTTTAGCCATTGGTGAAAAGTCTGGAATTTCATTCAGACTATCACAGATAACACACTTTACTCGCATAGTAATTTCCCCCTTATTCTACTTGTATGCCAACGATTCCTTTTATAGGATTTTCAAAGTTGGAACCGTCTTCTAGTAATAAATAGACAGGACCATCTTCTGTCAGCATTTTCCCTTCTTTACTGAATTGGAAAATAAGTTTTTGGGCTTCGTCTATTTTAAAACGATGTTGCGATCCATCAGCTGTTTCAAATACGACAGTCGTAGCATCGGCTGCTGGTTCTGCATTGACGATAAAGGGGGCAATTTTGATGCCAAAGGTACCATTCATCATTTTTTTGCGATCAAATTTACGTTCGGTTTTTAAGGTTGGCGGGAAAGTTGCACCTTCCATAATTTCGCGGGACCAGAACTTTCCTGCCTTTTCGATATATTCTTCATCTGGATCTATTTCTTTTGGTTTTTCGACAAAATAAGTTTCTAAGTCTAGTTTACGATCATCAAAAATCCAAACAGAAGAATCCAATGTTATTGGAAAGTTTACTGCACCTTTAATTTGAATGATGGATTCCATAAGTTCTTCCTCCTCCGATTTGCACTTCATCTAAGTATAACGCTTTTTGCAGGCAGATAGAAAGAATTAATACGATGATTCTTAATTTGAAATATAGATACTTGCAATTTTCTTTTGCAAAAGCTAAACTTTATTAAGATAGATAAGATAGAATTGAAGAAATATCAGGTAATGGGGGCGTCCTCATGGATACAAAATCACAAAGTTCGTATCAGGAGAAAGCATTGGAACTCCTAATTGCCGATGCGGATAAAATAGCAAAATTAATAAGGGTACAAATGGATCATCTTACAATGCCGCAATGCCCATTGTATGAAGAAGTATTAGATACGCAAATGTTTGGTTTATCACGCGAAATTGATTTTGCGGTTAAACTAGGTTTGCTTGAACGTGAAAAGGGAAGAAAAATCCTTGATTCACTGGAAAAAGAGTTGTCTGCGTTGCATGATGCATACACAAAGAAGTAAGCAAAAAACTCAAACACAAAGTTGTTTGGGTTTTTTTGCTAAAGAATGAATGAGGGAGAAACATGAAAACATATTTAAAACAATATGCGAAATATTTTGACTATCCGTTATTTTTTACATACGTATTACTGTGTTTGTTTGGTTTGGTGATGATTTATAGTGCGAGTATGTTTTGGGCTGTAAATACATTACATTACCCACCTGACTTTTTTTATAAAAAACAACTGATGAATTTAATACTTGCCGCAGTTGCATTTTTAGTGGGCGCGATTATTCCTTATAAACGATATCGTGACCGAGGTATGATGGTATTCATTATTGCAATGATGCTTGGTTTGCTAATCTCTGTTTTTTTATTTGGATATAGTCCGGGAAATTCAGGTGCTAAAAGTTGGCTCAATTTTGGTTTTGCTAATTTGCAGCCTTCAGAATTGACAAAACTAGGAATGATTTTATATTTCGCAGCCTTTTTTGCGAAAAAGAGAGAAACAGGAAAGCTGGATTTGATCAATGAATCGATTGTTCCTCCTTTATTTATTTTAATGATTGCTTTGTTTTTGATTGCTTTAGAACCAGATTTAGGGGCTATTGGTTTAATAACAATTATTGTTTTATCAGTGATGGCGGCCAGTGGCATGAAATTCTCCACATTTAGTAAAATCATGGGTTGTTTAATAGGCTTGGGGGTTATGGGGCTTTTAGTGCTCTTTATTTTCAAAGATTCGTTTTTTACAGAACGACGAGTAGGAAGATTAAAAGCGTACCTTGATCCATTTAAAGATGCAGATCAATTCGGCTATCAAATGGTCAATAGTTATTATGCTATCGGATCAGGCGGTGTGAAAGGTCTAGGATTGGGACAATCAATACAGAAGATGGGCTATTTACCAGAACCTCAAACAGACTTTATATTAGCAATCATTTCTGAAGAATTAGGAACTTTTGGGATTGCTATAGTGTTATTTGGATTAGGATTTATTGTTTATAAAGCAATGCGTATTGCGATAAAGGCGAAAGATCCTTTGGCTCGCATGATCGCTGCAGGTATTGGTAGCTGGATTGGTATTCAAACTTTTGTTAATGTAGGAGGACTTAGCGGACTTATACCATTAACTGGTGTACCACTTCCGTTTATTAGTTATGGCGGAACCTCGATAATTTTGTTATCTTTAGCTATGGGGATATTATCAAATATCTCCATGATTGTAAAAAAAGATAATCATCAATAAGGGGGATTTTATATGCCGATTCATAAAATTCTAGTTGCCAATCGTGGCGAAATAGCGATTCGTGTTTTTCGTGCTTGTACAGAAATGAACATTCACACAGTGGCAATCTATTCAAGAGAGGATAGCGGTTCGTTTCATCGTTATAAAGCAGATGAGGCTTATCTTGTCGGGGATGGCAAGAAGCCGATTGATGCTTATCTTGACATTGAAGGGATTTTAGAAATCGCCAAAAAGTCAGGTGTAGATGCTATACACCCAGGCTATGGTTTTTTAGCGGAAAATTTAGAGTTTGCAAAACGATGTGAAGAGGAAGGGATTATTTTCATCGGTCCAACTTCCAAACATTTAGATATGTTTGGGGATAAAGTAAAAGCAAGAGAACAAGCGGTTTTAGCTGGAATACCAGTTATTCCAGGTACAGATGGCCCTGTAGAGTCTCTGCAAGAGGTTTTAGCATTTGGTGACAAACATCAATATCCATTGATGATTAAAGCTGCTCTTGGCGGTGGTGGTCGAGGAATGCGCGTTATACATAATGCAGAAGAAGCGCAGGAAGCATATGAACGTGCAAAATCAGAGGCAAAGGCGGCTTTTGGATCAGATGAAGTTTATGTTGAAAAATGCATTCTTTACCCAAAACATATAGAAGTTCAAATACTTGGAGATAAAGAAGGGAATCTCGTTCATCTATACGAACGTGATTGCTCTATTCAACGGAGACATCAAAAGGTCGTAGAAATCGCTCCATCTAATTCGATCTCCCGAGATTTACGGAAAAGAATTTGTAATGCGGCCGTTCAATTGATGAAGAATGTTGGATACATCAATGCAGGTACTGTTGAATTTCTAGTATCTGATGATCATTTTTATTTTATCGAAGTCAATCCTCGTGTTCAGGTAGAACATACGATTACGGAAATGGTGACAGGAATTGATATTGTCCATGCACAAATCAATATTGCCAATGGTCATACATTACATGATGATACCATTAATATTCCTGAGCAATCCAAAATACCGTTATTTGGATTTGCTATTCAATCACGTGTGACAACGGAAGATCCACAAAATCATTTCATGCCCGACACAGGAAAACTAACGGTATATCGTTCAAGTGGAGGGTTCGGTGTTCGTTTGGATGCAGGGAACGGTTTCCAAGGTGCAGTTATTTCCCCACATTATGATTCATTGTTGGTGAAAGTTTCGACTTGGGGAAACACATTTAAAGAAGCAGCAGCCAAAATGGATCGAAATCTACAAGAATTCCGCATTCGTGGCATCAAAACAAACATCCCGTTCTTAGAGAATGTGGTAAAGCATCCAAAGTTTTTAGATGGTCAATTTGATACGAGTTTTATAGATTCTACACCGGAGTTGTTTTTATTTAAACCAGTGCGTGACCGAGGGACAAAATTACTTAGTTATATCGGTAATGTGACGATAAATGGTTTTCCGGGGATTGAAAAGAAACAAAAACCGATCTATCCGAAGTCACATAAACCGCAAATCGATCGTTCTCAAGCCATTCCTTTTGGGACAAAACAGATTTTGGATAAAGAAGGTCCTGAAGGTTTAGTGAAATGGATTCGAGCACAAGATGATCTATTGTTAACGGATACAACCATGCGCGATGCACATCAATCATTACTTGCTACACGTGTCCGTTCATATGATATGCATGACATCGCTGATGATACAGCTCGTATTATGAGTAATTACTTTTCTCTTGAAATGTGGGGAGGTGCAACGTTTGATGTTGCCTATCGCTTTTTAAAAGAAAATCCATGGGAACGATTACTTAAACTGCGTGAACAAATTCCAAATGTATTGTTCCAGATGTTATTACGAGGAGCAAATGCAGTAGGTTATAAAAACTACCCAGATAATCTGATTAGAGAGTTTATTCAAAAATCTGCAGATGCAGGGATCGATGTCTTCCGAATTTTCGATAGTTTAAACTGGATCAAAGGGATGGAGGTAGCCATCGATGCTACAAGAAACGCTGGAAAGATAGCAGAAGCGGCTATTTGCTATACAGGAGATATTCTAGATGATAGTAGAGCAAAGTATACTGTAAAGTACTATAAAGATATGGCGAAGGAATTAGAAGCAGCTGGAGCCCATATTCTTGCCATAAAAGATATGGCCGGCTTACTAAAACCAGAAGCAGCCTATCGATTGATATCCGAATTAAAAGAATCTGTAGATTTACCGATTCATTTACATTCACATGATACGAGTGGCAATGGTATTTACTTATATGCAAAGGCAGCAGAAGCGGGAGTAGATATTGTTGATACAGCATTAGGCTCAATGGCTGGCTTAACCTCTCAACCAAGTTCAAATAGTTTGTACTATGCTATGAAAGGGAACAAGCGTCAGGTTCGAGCGAATATTGAAGGGTTAGAAAAGTTGTCCTATTATTGGGAGGATGTTCGAAAATATTATAAAGATTTCGAAAGCGGCATGATAAGTCCACATTCAGAAATTTATGTTCATGAGATGCCGGGTGGTCAATACAGCAATTTGCAACAACAGGCAAAAGGCGTTGGGCTAGGAGACCGTTGGGAAGAAGTCAAAAAGATGTATTCACGAGTGAATCTATTGTTTGGTGATATCGTCAAAGTAACACCATCATCAAAAGTTGTAGGGGACATGGCATTGTTTATGGTCCAAAATGATTTGGATGAAGAATCTGTATTAGAACGTGGAAAAACGATTGACTTTCCAGACTCTGTGATTGAATTCTTCCAGGGCTACTTGGGACAACCATATGGTGGTTTTCCTAAAGAATTGCAAAAAGTCGTGTTAAAAGGTCGTAAGCCGATTACAGTAAGACCTGGCGAATTATTAGAGCCGATAGATATAAAAGCGATTCGAGATCAATTGTTTAACAAATATAATAGGCCGATTACGAGCCATGAAATTTTGGCATACGCTTTATATCCAAAAGTTTTTGAAGAGTATATGGAAACCATCAAAAAATTCGATAATGTGTCAGTTTTGGATACGCTTACTTTCTTATATGGGTTAAGACTTGGTGAAGAAATCGAAGTTGAAATTGAAAAAGGAAAAACGCTGATCATTAAATTAGTATCGATTGGGGAACCACAGCATGATGGTACACGCGTCCTTTATTTTGAATTAAATGGACAACCTCGTGAAATTGTGATCCAAGACATGACAGTTGAAGTGGCTGGGGAACGTAAACCAAAAGCGGATCCATCGAATGCCAATCAGATTGGTGCAACAATGCCGGGTACTGTATTGAAAGTAGTTATTTCACCGGGAAGCCCAGTCAAACGAGGGGAACATCTATTAATCACGGAAGCGATGAAAATGGAAACAACTGTGCAGGCTCCAAAAGATGGCGTCATTAAAAAAATATTTGTTGAATCAGGAGATGCTATTTCAACAGGGGATTTATTGATTGAAATGGAATAAATGAAAAACTGGGACGATTTCTTGCTTTTTTCTATAGAAATTCACATGAGTTTTTATCCCGCTTTAACGGGCAGTAAGACCCCCATCTCAAGATATAGAGAGAAAGATGGGGGATGAACTGCCCGTAAAAGTCCGATTGGTTTAGCTAACCATCAGTGGGGGATGAAGAAAACCCCCATTGATGGAGCTTCACTTTATCTGGTATATAAAAAATAGTATGCTTGGATCATTTCCACGCATACTATTTTTACTTTTGTTGGGATTGTCTTTAAGTTATTTGGTTCACTTCCTATTTTTTTTGATTCTGATCGCTTCTAGAAATGAGCATAATCATATAACATAGCAGACCAAATAGTAATGATATAAAGAAAGTGTGCAGCAAGGCAACAACAATATTTAAGCGTAACAAAACGATGCCCATACCTGCTATTACTTGTAGCGAAACAATTATTAGTGCTATAATCCATCCCCAATAAAGGACTTTTTGGGATTTGTAATGTTTGATTACATGGATTGTGATGATCAATATCCAAATGAAGATGATACCAGCAGCAAATCTATGACCCATTTGCACCCATTCATAAAAATTCTCCGGCAGTCCTATATCATCATTTCTACAAAACGGCCAATCTCGACAAATTAAGCTTGAATTTGTATGACGTACAAGTGCTCCTGTATATACTACGAGATAGGAGTATATCGTAACACCAATTGTATGCCATTTTAATGTACGACCAATATGTACATTGTTTGCATTAAATTTCTGGTCAACCTCAAAAATAATTAAAGTTAGTAAAAATACTGCTGCAAAAGAAATTAGAGAAATACCAAAATGCAGTGCTAAGATGAAGTCGCCTTGTCCCCATAAAACTTGTGCAGCACCTATTAGTGCTTGAGCTACTAAGAAGAATAATGCCATAAAGGAAAGAAATTTCACTTCACGGACAGCCCCAAGTTTTCTCCAAGACCAAACTGACAAGATTAAGATTAAAATAGATACAGAGCCAGTCACCACACGATGAGAAAACTCTATAAATACTTCAGGAGTAATATGTTTTGGTATTAAAGAACCGTTACAATCAGGCCAATTTCTACCACAGCCCATACCGCTATCAGTTTTTGTGACGAGTGCCCCACCCAATAAAATGAGCACCATTCCAATTGTTGCAGCAACAGCAAACCATTTCATGTATTTACTTTGTTGCATAAATAATTGCACCTACTTTGAATATAGTAATCACTTTTTGTGATACCTGCAGTTTTGATGATATCGAAAATAGAGCGAAAAAACAACTTGTAATAAGTATGGATGTTCGTGCGTGAAAACCATTTCACAAATTGTTCATAATTTCGTATTATAACCTTCACAATTCGACAGAAAAAATGATTTACTATATATATGTTGTATTAGAGGTTAGAAGTTCCCTATAGTTGTGAACCCAAAATTTCATATTTATTTCATATTTCGTCTAGAAATAATCATAGTTTTTAGTTATAGTAAGGGTAACAGATTATGCTTATCAAATTGAAAGGAGGGGTATAATGTCTAATAGTCGGGTATTATCTGCCAGTAGAGATAATGGACCACAAGCAACTTCTTTCGTAAAAGATTTCTTAGCACTTATTAAAATTGGAATTGTTAATTCAAATTTAGTGACTACTTTTACGGGACTTTGGTTAGCATATCAATTTACAGGTAGGCATTTTTTACAGGATTTAGATACAATGTTCTATGCCCTTGTAGGTGCAATGTTTATTATTGCTGGATCAGGAGCGATGAATAATTATATTGATCAAGATATTGATCCTGTCATGTTGCGTACAAAGTCAAGACCAACAGTTACTGGTAGATTTTCGCCTCGGTTTGTCATGACAGTTGCCCTCCTCCTTTTATTTGTGGGTGAAATTTTGTTATTTATGGCATCATTTGCTGCCGGTGTTTGGGGACTTGCGGGAATTATAAGCTATGTAGTCTTGTATTCAATGTGGTCAAAGAGAAAATATGTAAGTAACACAATTGTAGGGAGTATCTCCGGTGCAATTCCTCCACTTATTGGTTGGGCTGCTGTCGATCCTTCTCTAGGTGTTGAACCTTTAGCATTATTTTGTATTATGTTTGCTTGGCAACCTCCGCATTTTTATGCGCTTGCGATGAAGCGAACAAAAGAATACCGTAAAGCAGGTATCCCGATGTTACCTGTTGTAAAAGGTTTTGACAGAACGAAAAAGTCTATGCTATTTTGGGTAGTGCTGTTGTGCCCACTTCCATTTTTATTAACGAAGTTGGGATTAGGATTTATTATTCTTGCAACTGTATTGAACCTTGGTTGGCTCATGCTTGCATTGAAAGGTTTTAAAGCGAAAGACGATCTAAAATGGGCAAACAGAATGTTCATATATTCATTGAATTATATGACTATTTTATTTGTTTCAATGATTATTTTCTCCGTCTTAAGCTAATTTGGGGATTCTTTCTTTTAAAGAATTCATATAGAACAACCACAGTCCTGGTTACACATGAAATACAACAAAGAAAGAGGGGTTTAATTAAGCTATGATGAAAGGGCTTAAAAAGTGGCGTCTATTTGCATTGCTAACAGCACTTATCGTTTTCCTTTCTGGTTGTGGTAAAAATTATTTATCAACCTTAACTCCAGCGGGTGAAGTTGGTAAAGAACAGCATAACCTAATGTTATTAGCGGTTGCTATTATGACGCTAGTTATTTTGGTAGTAGTAATTATCTATGTACTTGCAATTGTCAAATTCCGACGCAAAAAAGTTGGGGAAGACGTGATCCCTAAACAAGTAGAAGGTAGTACTGCACTAGAAGTTTTATGGACGGTTATTCCAATTGTCCTACTTCTAATTTTAGCTGTACCAACAGTTGCTCTTACTTATAAATTCGCTGATACAAAGGCGATGGACGCAAAAGTTGCTGAAGGACAGGAAAAACCTGTTACAGTTAATGTAACTGCTAAATTATATTGGTGGCAATTTGAATACAAAAATGAAGGAATTGTTACATCTCAAGAATTGGTAGTGCCAACAGGTGAAAAAGTATACTTCAATTTAACTGCTGGGGATGTAAAACACTCATTCTGGATTCCTGCTATTGGCGGTAAAATGGACACAAATGTCGACAATGTTAATAAATTTTACTTAACTTTCGACAAAGAATCAAAAGATCTTAAAGACGGCGTATTCTATGGTAAATGTGCTGAATTGTGTGGTCCTTCACACGCATTGATGGACTTTAAAGTTAAAACGTTAAGTAGATCAGACTTTGACAATTGGGTTAAAGAAATGAAAGCTTCTGATAAACAAGTTGCTACAGGTGACCTTGAAAAACAAGGGGAACAACTTTTTAAAACTAGCTGTATTTCATGCCATGCTACATCTGGTGTAGGTAAAGGATCAGGATTAGCGCCTAACCTTGCTACATTTGGCGATCGTAATCGCGTTGCTGGCGTGCTAGATCACAATACTGAAAATATCAAAAAATGGATAAATGATCCACAATCCGTTAAACCAGGTAATACAATGCCTCAACCTGAAAAAATTAATAAAGGTAAAAAATTCACAGATCAAGAGCTTGATGCATTAGCAGCTTACTTAATGGGTCTATCTGTAGAAAAATAAAGTAAATTTGATTTGAAACATTTTGAAGGAGGTTAAGGTTTTGAGCTCAACTGCAAAGAAAAAAGGTTTTGGCGCAACTATTTGGGACTATTTAACAACAGTAGACCATAAAAAAATCGCCATTTTATACCTTATTGCCGGTACATTGTTCTTTGTTATCGGTGGTATTGAAGCAATGCTCATTCGTATCCAACTTGCAAAACCAAACAATGATTTTGTAAGTGCGGGACTCTTTAATGAAATAATAACAATGCATGGTACAACGATGATTTTCCTTGCTGCTATGCCATTGCTATTCGCTTTTATGAATGCCGTTGTACCATTACAAATTGGTGCACGTGACGTTGCATTTCCATTTTTAAATTCACTTGGCTTTTGGTTATTCTTCTGGGGAGGAATTTTCCTCAATCTTTCATGGCTTTTAGGTGGAGCTCCTGATGCTGGTTGGACTTCTTATGCATCACTATCTTTAGCATCACCTGGTCATGGTATTGACTTTTATGCAATTGGCTTACAAATCTCAGGTGCTGGTACGTTAATTTCAGGTATTAACTTTATCGTTACGATTATTAATATGCGCGCTCCTGGTATGACATTTATGCGTATGCCATTATTTACATGGACTACATTTGTATCAAGTTCATTAATCTTATTTGCATTCCCTCCATTAACAGTGGGATTATTCTTTATGATTTTCGACCGTATGTTTGGATCAAACTTCTTTGATCATACTATGGGTGGTAATACAATTATTTGGGAACATTTATTCTGGATTTTTGGACACCCAGAAGTATATATTTTAGTACTTCCTGCATTTGGTCTTTATTCGGAAATCATTCCGACATTTGCTCGTAAACGTTTATTTGGTTACTCTTCAATGGTATTTGCAACAATCTTAATTGGTTTCCTTGGCTTCATGGTATGGGCTCACCATATGTTCACTGTAGGTCTAGGTGCAACTGCCAATGCTATCTTTGCCGTTGCAACAATGGCAATCGCTGTTCCAACAGGTATGAAAGTATTTAACTGGTTATGTACAATGTGGGGCGGTTCGATTAAAGTAACGACACCAATGCTTTATGCACTTGGTTTCATCCCATCATTTGTAGCCGGTGGTGTTACTGGGGTTATGCAAGCATCAGCTCCACTTGACTACCAATTACATGATTCATATTTCATCGTTGCTCACTTCCACTACGTTATTGTTGGTGGTATCGTATTAGCATTATTTGCTGGTGCACACTTCTATTGGCCAATTATGTTTAATAGAATGTTAAATGAAACATTAGGAAAAATTACATTTGTAGTCTTCTTTATTGGTTTCCACATGACATTCTTTGTACAACATTTCTTAGGACTAATGGGTATGCCTCGCCGTGTATTCACTTACTTACCAAACCAAGGTTTGGATACGTATAACCTTATTTCAACAATCGGTGCTTTCTTAATGGCAATCGGTGTTGTGCTGTTAGTTGTCAATGTTATTATTACAACTATTCAAAACAAACCATGTGGACGCGATCCATGGGGAGATGGACGTACTCTTGAATGGGCAATTCCACAACCAGTACCATATTATAACTTTAAACAAACACCACTTGTTCGTGGTCTAGATACTTATTGGATTGAAAAGATGGAAGGGAATAAAGAAGGAATGTCATATGCTGAACCTATTTCAGATATCCATATGCCAAATAATTCTATTATTCCATTTGTCATGGTATTTGGTTTATTCGTAGCTGGTTTTGGTGCATTATATAATCCAGATGCAGATAAACCATGGGCGCTAGCTGTATTGATTATTGGCTTAGCAATCACTTTTGGATCTATGATTGTACGTTCACTTAAAGATGATTTAGGTTATCATATTTCTAAAGAAGAATTAATGAATGAAAAAGGGGGTAACGAATAATGGATTTAAAAACTAAATTTACCCCACAATCATGGCCAGAACATCCAGAGGCAGCAACTGTAGAAGGCAAAAATAAAGTTCTTGGTTTCTGGATTTTCCTTGGCGGTGAAACAGTTTTATTCGCATCTTTGTTTGCAACATTCTTAGCTCTTAAAAATAAAGGGCCAAGTGGTATGGAATTCTCTACGCAAAATCTATTTGAATTACCACTTGCATTCATAATGACAATGTTATTGTTAACTTCTTCTTTAACAAGTGTGTATGCAATGTACCACATGAAAAACTATAACTTTAAAGCAATGCAAGGATGGTTATTCATTACCGTTCTTTTAGGTCTTGGATTCTTAGGGTTTGAAATCTATGAATTTACACACTATATTCATGAAGGATTTACTTTTACACAAAGTGCATTTGGTTCTTCTTTCTACACATTAGTAGGAACACATGGTTTGCACGTAGTCATTGGTCTTGGATGGATCATCCTATTAATGTTACGTAATGCTAAGCGTGGTTTAAACCTTTATAATGCACCTAAATTCTTCATCGCGTCTTTATATTGGCACTTTATCGACGTTGTATGGGTATTTATCTTCACTGTAGTTTACTTGATGGGAGTGATAAAATAATGTCACATGACGTACACGTAGAAGCTAGAAATGAGGCAGAATATCAACATTCTCGCCGCAAAGCTGGTCAGGCAATGCGCAATCAAGTGACTGTTTTTGCGGTCATGATTTTCTTGACATTTATCGCATTTGCAGCGGTTCAAGCTGGATTTTCAGCTTACCTTGTTGTACCATTGGTTTTATTGTTCGCTGGTGTTCAAGTAGGGCTTCAATTGTATTATTTCATGCATCTAAGCGAAAAAGGTACAGGAATTATGCAATTCTTTATTTATTCAGGTGCACTTGTTGCGTTTACAATGGTGCTTGGATTTGTTACAATCGTTTGGATTTAGTACCAAAAAGGAAAAAACCGAGTCTATTTAAAATAGGCTCGGTTTTTTAATTCCTTATTATTAACGGGCAGTAAAACCCACACCACCTCAAGGTTTAGAAAGAAACAAGAAAGATAGGTGGGGGATTAAACTGTCCGTAAAAGTCCGATTGGTTCGGGCGGGCAAGATGTTGGTTCCTCAGGTGTTGCCACAGGACGTGGCGCTTTTAACCTGAGTTCCTCTAGTTCAGTGGAGGATGAAGAAAACCCCCACTGATGGAGTTTCACTTTATCTCATATGGGTGGTCAAGGCTTATGATCAGCTCCTATTTTTTCAAATCAACAGGACTTTTATATCCATTGAAAATGACATAACTTAAATGTCAAGATTCGTTCATTGTAGTTTTGCGAGAATCCATTTATAATGTTGGTATTGATGTAAGTTAGGAGCGAATTTCAATGCCTTTAAGTATTTTCGGATTTCGAGCTATGTGGAGCCCCGGATTAATGGGAGTTCTGGCGTTCTTTACTGTTTTATATTTTTTAATCACAACAACATGGAGAAAAGACTTTAAATATAGTGAACCTTTAAAAAAGGGAGAGGCAATATCATTTGTCTTTGCGATGATTATGATATATGTCATTATTGGATCACCCATTGACTTGATGTCTCATATCATGTTTACAATGCACATGGTTCAAATGGCTTTCTTACTATTGTTTATTCCCATTTTCTTGATCATAGGTATTCCAAATTGGTTATGGAAAACGACCATTAACTTGCCCTATGTGAAACCTTTCTTTCATTTTATGACAAGGCCGATATTTGCCATTTTCTTTTTTGTATTTATGTTTTCGGTTTATCATATACCCGTTGTATTAGATTATATTAAACTAGATGAGACTGCACATGGTATTTATACGTTTGTTTTGTTTATGTCAGCTTTATTTATGTACTGGCCTTTGCTGAATACAGTTGAAGGCGAGCCGCGCATGAAAGATTTGCAAAAGTTCTTTTATATTATTGCCAATGCAATACTTATTACGCCTTCTTGCGCGTTAATCATGTTTTCTTCTCATCCATTATATGCAACATATACAGATGGAGAAACATGGATGAAAGCGATGGCACTTTGCGTTCCTAGTTCTACTTTACAAGGATTAACATTATCAGGTCCAGAATTATTTACAGATATGACACCACTTGAAGATCAGCAGCTTGGTGGTGTCATCATGAAAATCATACAAGAAATTATTTTCGCAGTCATTTTGGGTCGCGTATTTATCATGTGGTATAGAAATGATCAAAAAAACGCAGATAGAATGACAGAAGAAGCACTAAAGGAAAGACAACGTTTGTCGCAAAACCAATATCGTTAACGAAACTAGATTAGAGTGTTAGGAGTAAAAAGTATGAATGTACCTATCTTACCTACAATTAGTACATCCTTCATCGTTCTTAGTGCAATACTAATAGCGATTGGTTGGGGGCTTATAAAACAAAAGAAAATTGCAGCACATAAAAAAACGATGATTGCTGCAGCTATCTCGGCATTGCTTTTCTTCCTTATTTATATTTCAAGAACAGTGTTTATTGGAAATACAGCTTTCGGTGGTCCTGACGACTTAAAGGTATATTATACAATTTTCCTTGTATTCCATATTATTTTAGCAACTGTTGGAGCCGTATTTGGAATTGTTACTTTGATTGCAGGTTTTACAAATAAATTAGAACGACATCGTAAAATAGCACCAATTACTAGTATTATTTGGTTCTTTGTTGCGATTACAGGTGTTGCTGTCTATTTATTACTTTATGTATTTTACAGTGGTGGTCCTACAACTTCTGTTATAAAAGCGATATTAAATAATCATTAATAAAAAGGCTAATTCCTCTCAGGTAGGAATTAGCTTTTTTTATTGATCTCAACCCAGCTTTTTCTAAATTGTCCAATGACGACGATTAAAATGGCAACAAGTGGGCCTATAAGAAATCCAACAAATCCAAACATTTCAAATCCGGCATACATACAAATGAGCGTTGTAAGTGGCGGAAGTCCAAGATGATTACTAGTTACTCTTGTTTCTAAAATCTGACGTGCAAGAATGACCACAATGGCTAAAATAAATAATATCGTTCCTTCGAAATTTTGCCCGCTAATCCAACTGACAATTGCCCAAGGAATTAAAACCATCATTCCTCCTAACACAGGAAGTAAATCGACAAACCAAACTAACAAAGCCATTGGAAACGCATAACGCGGTGTAATCCATAGTAGAGTAAATAATGTAATACAAAAAATAAAGATACTAACGATCAATTGCGCTTTTAAAAAATCAAGGGTCCCTTTTTTTAAATGTTGAAGAAACACTTTAACTGTAGAATTATTTTCGAAGTGTAGCCATTTACTAAGTGATTTCAATATACTCGGAATTTCTAGCATCGCATAATAGAGAGCTAAAAAATAAATGAATAGTTTAAAAATTGCTGAAGGTATTTTTTGAAATAGATTGAGAAGATAGTCAGCTTGAAAATATGTAGTTCCAACTTTTTGTAAACCAGTTAACATATCTTCAATCCATTGTTGTATGGAAAGGATAATGGAGCGTGGTAAATCATGTGTAATATTGGTTAACTTCGATTGAAAATAAATCCATCTTTCATTCATGGTATCGATAAGATGGGGAACCCACTGAGAAAAATCACTGAATTTTAATAATAGTAACATGTATAACAAATAGCAGCTTAGGAGTACAATAATACTAAAAGTAGAGAAAAAAACAAGGACGATAAAGCGACGCGATTTACTCCATTGTTTTTCATATTTAATAATAAGAGGATTAAAGCAAAGAGCGGTAAGAAACGCTAAAAGTATTGGCTTTGCATAGAACACTGAAAATAGTAAACATAAAGCAAAAATAAACCAAGGTAAAAATTTTGAAAAAATTCGATGTAAAGTCATCCTAATCACCCATATATATTTGACAGTGATAGTATGAGGAGTTTTTTGAAAATCATGCTAGATAAAAAATTTTTTCTATATTTATTCCTCGCTTGGTTCGATGAACGTAGCGGGGGAAAAAGAAAACAACCATTGTGAGAAGTTTTACTTTATCCCGCATAAGCAAACATCAAATCCTCCACATCAGGATTCCGGTAAAAAAGTGTGAAGAACAGTTATCTGATCTGTAAAGGCCTTTTTGGTCTAACTTATACACAGTAAGGATGAAGTTTCATTTATTCTTCATGAATGACTATAAAGATATTTATATGCTTTAGTGGAGGTGGGTTTTCAATGGTGAGTCACAGATTAGCTTTTAGTGTTTAAAGGCTAACGACGTGATTGGAAGAGGGCTAACAAAAAAGCCATACAAAAAGTTTATTTAACCTTTGTATGACTTCCAAGTATTAGTGCATGAATCTTATTGATGAAATTGATCTAGTTCTTTTGAAATGGAGTCTAAAATATTTTGGCAATTTTTTACTAATTGAGCTGGATAGATTTCGTCTTCACCATATTCAACGCCATGTGGAAAATAATGTTTTCCAAGAACAGGTTTTAGAAGTGTGATGTTAGCATCATTTGTTCCATTATCTCCATCTTTTGTATAGCCAAAAACTCGTAGATAATAAGTACCTTCGTTAACATCGAATCTTCTATCCCATGTGATACGTTCATAATCCCATCCAGTGGCACGGATTAAGCCATGTTTGCCCATAAGGTCATCAAGTAAAGTAATATGAGCAATTTTGTTTTCAAGTCCAGTATTTTCGAAATACATTCTAATAATCCTCCTTCGACACTTTCGTACAAATACGTTCCATTTTATAATAGAGCAAAATGGCACCGGTTGCAATGACAACATTGTGAATCCTTTTATGTAGTTGGTATAATAAAACTAATAAAAAAATGGAGAGAGATTAATGTGAAAGTCTTATATAGAGTTTTAATTATTTTAGCAGTGTTATTAGTTGTTTTCTTCTATCTGAATCAGCCTGTGAAAGAAAATGAACCCCTTAAAGCGCCTAATTCAGAAGGAAGGGTCATTCCTCAAAAAGTGGCACCTGATGTAAATGATTCAGCCGTTGAAAGACCAACTAAAGGATTATCAACTTTAGTTGGTCAGTCGACTAGAAAATTGACAAAAAAATTAGGAAACCCTGACCGAAAAAGTCCATCAGCATATGATTTTGATTGGTGGGTCTATCAGAAATCACCAAGTAATTATTTGCTGGTTGGGGTGAAAAATCATAAGATCAAGCAAGTTTATATGGCAGGTTCTGAAGCCGATGCATCTCCTTTTAAAATCGGACAAGGGATTGATGAATTGTATCGTAACACAATTACAGATACGGAAGTAACGGTGAAGATCCAACATAATATTTATACCTTTATCTTAAATGAAGACGATTTACAGACGCGTATTTTGGTCATGTATGATGGGCTGTATGCACAATTGTATTTTGATGCAATTGACAAGACATTAGAAGCAGTACGGTATATTGATGGCCCAACACTTGTTAAACAGCATCCATACGACATGACATATGTGGGGGATTTGATTACTCCATCTGTTCCATCTTCATATAAGCAGGAAGAAATCGATTTGGAAAATCAAAAACAATTGCTTGAACTAACGAATGTATATCGAGTTCAAAAGGGTTTACCGGCATTACTATCTGCGGAAGATTTAAATAAGCTGGCAATGGCGCATAGTGAAAAGCTTGCAGTCAATAAAATCTCAAAAGAAGAACAGGAAAGTGATGCATTTAAAGATCGACTAAAAAATGCGGAGATTCAATTTGATTCTGCAGGAGAAAATGTTACAGAGGATTATTTGGATGCGCCAGAAGCAATTAATGGACTTTTGAATTCTGAAAAGCATCGCAACACTTTATTGAATGAGCAATTCAATCAAATTGGTACGGGTGCTTTTGGTAAACATTTCACACAAGTTTTTATCCAACGTAATGAAACCGAGAATTATTGATCTTCATCAGGAAATACAAAAGTTCCTGATTCGAGAGAAAAAACGTTTCGAATATGCAGCTTGAGATGGTGCTGTTGTGCCATTTCAGCTGCTTTTTTTTGAATTAAAGGACGTACATTATTTAACATTGCTAGAAACTTAGAATAAGGAATGGCCCTAATAAGTTCTACATCATTTTCGAGATGAGGGTCGCCAGTCATAACACCAGGGACATCCTTGTAATACTCTATTGCTACAGTGGGTAAGGTCGCACCCAAAATAGCGGCAGTTAAATCACTCCCACCTCTACCAAGAGTGGCTATTTCTCCATCCTCCGTTATTCCTTGAAATCCAGGAATAACTAGACAGTCATGACATTCTAGAGCGGATAAGAGTGTTTCCTTGCGAATATCGATAATTTCAGCATCTCCAAAGTTATCGTCTGTTATTATTCCAAGTGGAGCTCCGTAAAGCAACAGATTATCTATTCCGGATTGCTTTAGCTCTGATGATAGAACCGCAGCAGCAATTAGTTCTCCGCATGCAGCAACTAAATCTTTTGCTTTTGCTGAAGTGCCTAATGCATCTGTTATATCCAATAAAGTATCAGTAGCGTAAGCATCACCAACTCTTCCCATTGCAGAAACAACAACTACAGTTTTACCGTGTTTTTTCAGAGCCCTTTTAATATGGAGAAGGCAATGCTTACGCGAAGCTTTTGATTGCATAGCAATTCCACCAAATTTTTGAATAATCATTTTGTGACTCCTATCTCCTCGTGACATATTCCGCATGTTTTTCATACGATACAAGTGGTGAAGGGGTTATAGTAATGTATTCATAATTAACTAAAAGGTGCAGGAGGAACATAGTTGATCTTGGCAGAACTGTTAAAAGAATGGCCATGTGAATTAGAATACGGTTCGATTCGTACTGAGATTAAAGGAATAACAGATAGAGCGAGCGATGTAAAACCGGGTGACCTATATGTAGCCCGTAAAGGAAAAAAATTTGATGGATGGGATTATAAGGATCTTGCTATACAAAATGGGGCTGTAGCTATCGTACATAATAGATACGAAGCCAAAGTCAATCTACAGATTCCAGTTATCTGGGTTCCAAATTGTTCAACTTTTCTATCATATGCTAGTAAAAAGATATATGGTGCTTACGATGAAAAATTGACAATTGTTGCAGTAACGGGGACGAATGGAAAAACGACAGTGACTCATTTTATCGGTCAATTACTGCAATCATTAAATACGAATGTGGCGGTTATTGGAACCGTTGGATTATTTATAAATGGAGAAAAACAAAACATAAGACTAGAGCCATTAACAACTCCTTTGGCGACAGAATTATATCAGATTTTTGCTTATTGTATCAGCAAGGGGGTTACTCATATTGTGATGGAAGCATCATCACTTGCATTATCTGAACATCGTCTTGACGATTGTAATATAAATATTGGCGTTTATTTAAATGTTAGTAGAGATCATTATGAAGAACATGGTGGTGAAAAGTATTATTTAGCAGCTAAAAAGAGATTGTGTCTCTTATCTGAACAAATTATTGTTAATATTGATGATCCATTTTGTAAGCAATTACGATTAGAATATCCTAGCGTAAAAAGTTTTGGCAAAAGTCTATTAGCAGATTGTAGTATTATTCACGAACAGAACATCGACAACGGCACGCAGCTATTAATACAAAATGATGACATACCAACTGATGTCCTTATTCCTTTTCAAGGTGAATATTTACAATATAATGTCCTTGCGGCTGTTACAGCTATTACAGAATTAGGTTTTTCCTTGCAAGAAATAGCTAAACATACGGATACATTGACATTGCCAGCAGGAAGAATGCAAGAAATTCCGAATTCTCTTGGCTTTCGAATTTTTATTGATTATGCACATACCCCAAGTGCATTAGAAGCATTATTAAATGCATTACGGTTGCAGGCTAAAGAAGATTTGGTCGTTGTGTTTGGATGTGGTGGTGATCGAGATCAAGGGAAAAGAGTTGAAATGGGAATCATAGCAGATACTTATGCCGATAAAATTTGGATTACGGATGATAATCCTAGAGGTGAATCATCAAGAGCTATTTTAAATTCTATTGTAAAAGGCATTCATATGAAGCCGTATAAAATAGAACCCAATCGAAAAAAAGCCATTCAGAATGCGATCAATAGTTGCAAATCAGGAGATATTTTAGTGATTGCTGGAAAGGGTCATGAAGAAGGGCAAATTGTAGCAGGCAAGATACTTCCTTTTTCAGATGAAAAAGTTATAAAAGAAATATTATCCGATATGAAAAATGAAAATAAGTAATTCTTTTAATCCTCCAATCATACAAAATGGAGATAAATCTGTTATGATAAGAGTAGATTGGGGGAATTACCGATGATGATGACTTCTGACTGGGCTTTGATTCTTGAAGAAGTGGAAGTATTGAATGCGATGATCCGTTCCTCCGAGCAATTTACGAATCTACAAAAGGCGCATACGGCGGTTTATACAGATGCCAGCCTTGTTCGTAAAATTCATGATTTTCAACGGATGAAGGATCAGTATGAAGATGTTCAACGATTTGGAAAATACCACCCAGATTATCAAACAATCATGCAATCAATTCGCGCCAAAAAACGTGAACTAGACATTGACGATAAAGTTTCTGCTCTTAGATTGGCAGAAAATGATTATCAAGATTTATTGGACAAAATTGGCCTTTTAATCGGAAAGACTGTTTCTGAATCCGTCAAAGTGCCAGTAAGTAATCCATTTTTCCATTCTGAATCATCTTGTAGTAGTGGTGGATGTGGATCGGGTGGTAGTTGTTCATGTTCAGCATGATGTTAGAATTTATATCAAATAGTTAGGGTTATGCTAATACAAAGAGCACAGATGCTGATGGAACAGCATTCTGTGCTCTCTTTTTCATAGGATGAATTTATACTTTAAAATTCTTTTAAGAGAAATCGCCATCTCTATTGCTAGCGATCGAAATCTATTTTTGGCTGAAATAGATATTTGAATGAACAAAAGAGTTTGATCTTCTCTTCTAATAATCAAGTTGGCTATAAGCTCTCATTAACATTCAGAAGATCTCACTGTATGAAACCTCGCTTACTTATTGTTATTGATCACTTGAACTGCCAGATCTGGTCGGTCTGTGACAATCCCTCGTGCACCTATATCGATTAATTTTTTCATCGACAATACGTCATTAATTGTCCAATAGTGGACTGGAATATTTAAGTCACTTAAAAAGTGTATAAAGCCTTGGCTATTTAAAGTAAAAACACCGTGTTTTTCTGGAATTTGGAACACATCAACCTTTGGATGATACAAATGCCCAAATTGACTTGTAAATGATGTATAAGCCCTTCGTACTTCAGCTTGTCCAGCGCCTAAAGCTACCTTATTTTGTGCATAAAGATTGAAACGATCAATTTGTTCATCATAAAAACTTGTTACGACAATACGATTAGCAGCATTCAATTCTTCGATTAAACGCCATAGTTTAGAAGGCATAAGACCACCTTCGTATGTATCGGGCGCATCTTTCATATCCATATTTACAAACATATTCGGAAATTCAGTTAACAACTCGCGTAATGTGACGATCGATTCAAAATCATCACGATAAGAGAGATAGCCATCTAGATCAACAAACTGATAGCCAAAATTAAATTTTTGTAATTCTTCTAAAGTTAAATCAGCTACACGACCTGTGCCATCACTAGTACGATCGATATAATCATCATGAAACACAACAATTTCTTCATCTTTTGTCAAGCGAATATCAATTTCAAAACCGTCTACACCTAATTCTGCGGCCTTGCGAAATGCGGCCATAGTATGCTCCGGCGCTAATTGTGATCCACCACGATGCGCTAACACTACAGGATGCTCATAGCTTAAAGCATCTTTACTGTCGCGCTTTTGTGGCTTAGAAAGGGCTTTAGAACCTGCCCAAGCTGCAGCACTTGCAGCAGCAATTGCGATTGCCACTTTCGTTTTCTTTCCCATAGTAGTCCTCCTCTAAATGCAGACTTGTTCTTTTATCCCGCTTTAATGAGCAGTAAGCCCCCCATCTTAAGATTTAGAGAGAAACGATAAAGATAGATGTGGGATTAACTGCCCATAAAAGTTCGATTGGTTCGGGCCAACAAGATGTTGGTCCCTCAGGTGTTGCCACAGGATGTGGCGCTACTAAACTGAGTTCCTCTAGTCCAGTGGGGATGAAGAAAACCCTCACTGATGGAGTTTCACTTTATTATAACGGATTACCCTCCAGCCTGTCAGCTAAACTTGGTTGCGTGTAAATTCATTGCTATGTTATCTTTAAGATAAGAAAAGAGGGAATCTATATGAAAGACCGACAAGGCTTAATCGTATATGTACATCACTTAAAACAGGCAAAATCTTTGCGACGATATGGTCATGTACATTATATTTCAAGAAAACTTAAATATGTCGTTTTATATTGCAATCAAGAAGATATTGAAAATACTATTGCAAAATTGACCCGTCTCCCTTATGTGCGAGAAGTCTTACCATCTTATCGCCCATTTGTTTCAACTGTGTTTGAAAATGCCAAACCAGATAAAGCAAAAGAGTATGATTATAAAACAGGTCTCTAAGTAAAGTATTGATGATCCCTGTCGATATAAAAAAAGATAGTAATTTATATCTAGTAACAATATAATTTTGTTGCGAAAATAAGTAATTAGTGCAATGACGGGATATAGTGATAAAGGCGTAATATTCCAATCAAATATTGATAATATAGCTCTTTTTCAGCATAAATTGAGGAATGTTTTACATCTAATGTAATCAGTAATTGATTTAGCTCTTTTGCGGTTTCCTCAAATAGTTCTAATCGTTTTGAAGGCTTTTCAGTTGAGTAAGGAATTCCTTCTCGACAAATATAAATGGGTGTAAACTTACTGTCTCCAACTGGCTTCAATACTACTGCAATAGATGCGACTTTTTGCTCGTTACCAGTTGCGGTAAATACAAAAGTACGATGAATACGATGCTTATTTGTTTTCATAAGTTCGCAAAGTTCGTAAACGTCACCATAGCCTTCTCCAAGCTCTATAAATTGTTGAATCATTATCATACACGTCCTTTCTTTACACATAGTATCATGATTTGGGGGATTAGCACATGAAATTTGCAGCCAGTTTATTTTCCATATTGTTAGTAATAAATGGTGTTATGTTGGCTTTTCAGTACCATGTTTATTCGGATCAGTTATCAGAAGATGAGTCCCTTCATTATAATCAGGACATAGATGTTGTTTATCAAAAAGGAAAGCTGATCGTTCATCATCATCTTAGTTCTTTACCTGAAGAAAGTATAAAGCTTATATGGCCTGCTAAAAGTATCAAAAAAGCTTGTTCTTCGGATGACAAAAATAATTGTAATCGATTAAATAAAACACTAACTGGTTTACAAAAAGGAAAAACGGAAGAACAGACATTATCCTATGTTATTCCTGTCTCAAAAAAGGGTTTAAAATCCGGACAAATTTTGCGGAATATTTTCTTAACATTGCCAAAAGGGACACCTGTGCATACGACAGTACATATTACGGATGAAACACATACAGGGGGACAATGGATAACAGGTTTACCAGAAATAGATAGTAAGAAAATGGTTTTAGTCCAATATACGATGTTTAGTGGAAATGGTCCTGTAACTTCTTTATATTGGCAAAAAAATAAAATGAAAAAAGTATTCACAAATGATCAAATGACACTCTATGGTAAAAATAATATATCTGGTGATTTAAGTAAATCATTAAAAGGATTAGAATTAGAAGATTTTGAACATGTAGCGATTATAGAAACAAATCAAAAGAGACATTCTGCGGGACGTATTTTGTTTACCTCCGAAATCAATGAAAAAACATTAGAGCAAAAAGTGATCCTATCTCAAATTCACCAAAAGTATAAATTTAATACGACTCCATCATGGGTACCAGAGGTTGTGGCATCATTCCTAACAGAGCGTACTTTAGGTACTGCCAAGGCACAGAAAATGATAGGTATATTAAAGAATTACATGAATCAAGATCAATTGGCAGAATGGAAAAAAGGTTTAGAAGATATGCAGGGTAAAGAAGTGACGACAACAAAACTGGATAATCTTTTATCAGATTCCCTAAGCTTAAAAACATCATTCTTTGATATGAATGCCAATAACGGAAAGAATATAGCACCTTTGTTATTTGAAGATAATCGTCCAATCTATATAAATGGATTGCAACAAAATAACGTGCAAGTTATATTTAAAGATGGGCGTATTTTATATTCTATTAAGCCAATCTTGAAGAAACTTGGGTATACTTCAAAAGTAGGACCACATGGCTTCTACATTACAAGTGAGACTCGTTCATTTAGATTTCCAATGGATGAACCGTTTTATGTTTACAACGAGCATCGATACGATATTGTTTCTCAGCCAATTGAGAAATATGGAAACCAATACTACATTGAAGAGGCATGGTTAGTTCGATTATTCCTTGTAAATGTTGAAAAATCAGATAAGCGCATCGATATAAAAACAACTAAAAACGAATCATAAGGTACGCCAATATTAAGATATATAAAGGTTTGATATATTAATGAGAGTCATTTCAGGTGAACGTAAAGGTATGCCGTTAAGGGCTGTAAGTGGTATGACAACACGTCCGACAACAGATAAAGTAAAGGAATCTCTATTTAATATTTTAGGTCCCTATTTTGATGGAGGAATTGTGCTGGATTTATTTGCAGGAAGTGGTGGCCTAGGTATTGAAGCTTTGAGTAGAGGAATGGACAAGGCTATTTTCATTGAAAAAGATGGACGTGCATTCCAAAACTTAAAAGAAAATATCGCAAAATGTCGTTACGAAGAATGTACGGAAGCGTATCGCAACGATGCATCACGTGCTTTAAAAATATTGATGAAAAAAGAAACACAAGCAGATTTGATTTTTCTAGATCCTCCTTATAAAAAGCATCAATATTATGAGATGGTGAAAGACATTGTCGCAAATGGGATAATTTCAAAAGATGGTACGATTGTTTGCGAACATGACACAGAAACTGTATTACCGGATGCATTTATTAATTTTCATAAAGTTCGGGAAGAAAAATATGGTGGCACCATTATTACATTCTATCGTCTAGTTGAGGAAGAAGGAGATTGTGTTGAATAAAGTTGCTGTAGTACCAGGGAGTTTTGATCCGATTACGAATGGCCATTTAGATATTATTAGACGTGCTGCGGATATTTTTGATATTGTTTATGTGGCTGTTATGAATAATTCAAGCAAACGTCCGCTATTTGATGTACAAGAACGAATGGATTTGATTAAAGAAGTGACGAATTCCTTATCAAATGTAAAAGTAGAATCTTCATCAGGGTTACTCATCAACTATGCAAAGTCTAAAAATGCAAATGCGATTATTCGAGGGTTGCGAGCAGTATCAGACTTTGAATATGAGATGCAAATCACTGCGATGAATCGATTCTTAGATGAGCATATTGAGACATTTTTTATTATGACACAAAATAAACATTCTTTTTTAAGTTCTAGTATTGTAAAAGAAGTTTCGCAATATGGTGGAAATATCCATGGGTTAGTACCCGATCTTGTCGAAGATGCTTTAAAAGAGAAATATAAACAAAAATTAGATAGAAAATGATAGGAAAATAGCATAGCAAATAAGAAGAGTACGATTTAGCGTTGAGCTGAATTGTACTCTTTTAATTTTATCCCGCATGAACGGGCAGTAAGATCCCCACCTCAAGTTTTAGAGAGAAACGAGAAAGATAGGTGGGGGAACAACTGTCCATATGCGCCCGATTGGTTTTGCTAACCATCAGTGGGGATGAAGAAAAACTCCACTGATGAAAGTTTTACTTTATAGTTGGCAGTTCTAGTATAAACGTTAGCGGTGGGGGAGAAAGATTAACCAATACAAGAGTGGAATTAGAAATGTTTGGAAAATTCTTGTATATGCATATGGAACCATCGAAATTTTTGCCTCTTTTGCTAATACCGCAACTTGTAAATGTATACTTAGGCCCTGTAGCGTTAAAATGGTTATCACAATGAGCTCTAACCATTTTGAATGTGTAAATAAGTTTTGGGAAACAGCTAAGCCTGAAGTCATTTCAAGAACACTATAAAGTGCTAGCATAACGATATCTGGTAACTGATGAACAAAACGTAATATAGTTTCTGTCATCACAAAACTAATTGTCGTAAAGAAAATAACTGTAGCAGCTACGAGAAGAACAGTAGGCAAACTATTTTTGATACTTTCTATTAGTGGAGATGTCGAAAGTACCTCTGATTGATGAGTGACGATTGGTTTTGTATTTGTTTTTCGAAATTTAAGCATAAATATAAAGAGCATGACTATATTAACAAAATGGATCAAAGAAAGCATATACCATCCACTCGTTGGATTCTTTAATATTTCAACTCCTACAAAACCAACCACGAAGAGTGGGCTTGGCGCATGACAGATTGCTAATAATAGTGGTGCTTCTCTTTTAGTGATTTGTTGGGATTTTAGTAAAAAGTTAATTGTGGCAGCACCTGTCGGAAATCCACCCAATGCACTTAGAAAATAAACTTGTAAGTAAAATTTCCATTTTGTATGCTGTGGTATACTAGATACGTTTGTTAATCGTAATAACCATTGAGTTAATATGAGATATGGAAGTAAATATGGAAATAAATGATCAATGAAAATTTTTATTCCCGTATCGGCACCTTCATGGGCTAGTCCGGGTTGCAACAATAATAGTAGTATAAAAAGCCAGCATAACAATATATTGCTGTAATGTAATACGATGCACATCATCCATTCTTATTATTTTGTCCCGCTTAAACAGGCAGTAAACTCACCAACAAGCAGAGTTTAAGTGCGGGAAAGACTGCCTGTAAAAGCCCGATTGGTTCAACTAACTACTAGTGGGATGAAGAACTCCACTAGGAGAAGTTTCACTTTATCCCGCTTAAACAGGCAGTAAACTCACCAACAAGCAGAGTTTAAGTGCGGGAAAGACTGTCTGTAAAAGCCCGATTGGTTCAACTAACCCCTAGTGGGAAAAAGAACTCCACTAGGGGAAGTTTCACACTTTATGAAAAAAGAAACTAGTGATAAACTAATTGAACAATTGTTGGAGAACAATTTTACTGTAATTGCGTCATATCATATGTCAATAGATGGTTGTTATTTTGGAGGTGTCACGGTGAAATTAAAAAAATTTTTTACATTAACTATGTTAATAGTGCTTATCATATTAGGTTTTGTTTATCCAATGCATTATTATATTATGCAACCAGGCGGTGCATATGATTTAGGTGATTATGTAAAAGTTGAAAATGCGGATCAACCTAGTAAAGGAAAACTAAATATGATGACAGTTTCTATGTCTGTTGCTACACCATTTACTTATGCTCTAGCCCATTTCAGCGATGAAAAGGAAATTTTAAAAGATAATCAAGTACGTAATCCAAACGAAAGTGATAAGGATTATAATAACCGTCAGCTCAAACTGATGACGGACTCACAATTTAATGCAAAATATGTTGCTTTTAAAAAAGCAAACCTTAACTATAAGATCCATTACAATGGAGTCTACGTTTACTACGTCGTAGCAAACGGTGCAGCCGATCATATTTTAAATACAGGTGACGAAGTGATTGGAATAGATGGGAAAGAAGTTCATAAACATAAAGAACTTGTTGATTACTTAGCTAATAAGAAAAAGGGTGATCAAGTTAAAGTAAAAATTAAGCGTGATCATCAAACGATGGTGAAAAAGATAAAATTAAAAAAAATACCTGGAACAGGCGGGAAAATTGGTCTTGGTATCACATTTGCTGACAGTACATCTATTACTACAGAGCCTAAAGTGAAGATTGATGCTGAAGATATTGGTGGACCCTCGGCTGGTTTGATGTTTACTTTAGAGATTATTGATCAATTGACAAAAGGTGATTTAACAAAAGGCTACAATATTGCTGGAACAGGCGAAATGCTTGAAACAGGAGATGTTGGTAGGATTGGAGGAATTGATAAAAAAGTCATTGCTGCAAATGATGCAGGAGTGGAAATCTTTTTTGCACCCAACGATACATTACCCGAAGCTGTAAAGAAAAAGAATCCTGGTATTCAAACAAATTATCAAGAAGCTGTACAAGAAGCCAAAAAAATAGGTACGAAGATGAAGATCGTACCTGTAAAAAATATAGATGATGCTTTGAATTACTTAGAAAAGCTTCCAGAAAAGAAATAATTAGATGCGGATGGGCGGGATTTTATAGTCCATCCCTATTTTATTTTTCCCAAGTGCTAGCATATATAAATCTGTGGCATGAATATCTTGTAATAACATCGGATCATTCGAGCTTGCGGCTCTGCTAATCACAGGAAGCGTAAATAATTTTTTTCGTTCAGATAAATATTGTTGTCCGTTTTGGGTCATACCAAGTAAGCGAATATAGTTAGGAAGATCCGATGATTTTAGTTGCTGCCATGTAAAATTGGTGAAAATATGCGTTAACATCCGTTGTATTCTTGTCCATGTATATCGTTTCGATTTTACTTTTTGCATAAAATCATTAAAATCAGGACATTCCTTTGCCGCCTGTATAATCAAAAATTCAATTCCTTCCGTAACTTCAGCATATGATGCAATTTCTTTTGGCGATAGACGAAGTATAGAGAATCGTAAAAATGGCCAAAAAAGTTCCCAACTAGCAAAATGATGGTGTTCATCATACCACTCTGTCAATGCATGGAAAGTTGCCTTAGGTAAAAAAGAAGAAACATTTTGTAGGGAATGGTGCTCTTGAATCGCTTGACGTATTCCTGTGGCACTGGCAATTGTTGTACCATTTTGAATCGCATCATGGTAACCAGCTTGAACTCGTTGAATGGTAATTGGTTTCACATTTGTGTGATATTTTTGAACAGCTTCTACGTAGTGATAGCCAAGAATATTGTTGGGCTTTGTTAAATCCGCGTATGTAAGCTGGTTATTAGGAATAAGCCGTTGATAAGCTGTATTTAATGCTTGAGGGTAGCTTAAACCCCTTTGAACCAATTGCTTCACATTCTGTTGTAATTCGTTGTTATGGTCTTCCAATAGTTTGTAGGTATCCAAAAAGGGTGTAATTTCCCCTTGTTCACTACCGAAAGATAAAAAGTCACATTGTAAGGCTTCTAATAACAGAACGCCACCCTTTGCAAAATCGCTTGCTTGAGCTGTTGCATAACTATAGGGTAATTCAATGACTAGATCGGCACCATTTGCTAACGCAATTTTCGTTCTTGTCCATTTATCGATAAATGCTGGTTCGCCGCGCTGTAAGAAATGACCACTCATAACTGCAATCATTACATCTGCATCTGTATGTTTCTTTGATTGTTTGATATGATAGAGATGTCCATTATGAAATGGATTGTACTCAACGACTACACCTGTTGCAATCAAATCTTCACCCCGTTTATCCCGCTTTAACGGGCAGTAAGACCCCCACCTCAAGATTGAGAGAGAAACGAAAAAAAGTAGGTGGGGGATGAACTGCCCGTAAAAGTCCGATTGGTTCAGCTAACCATCAGTGGGGGATGAAGAAAACCCCTTCACTGATGGAAGCTTCACTTTATACTTAGTAATATGATTATACGAGTACTTTCGCCTGGTGACAAGAAAATATCTTGACATCTGTAAATTCGCATTATATAATCAACTTTGTTGTCTTGAGGTGATAAATGTATGAAATGGGCAATCCCACAATTATCTAAATATCGCCAAAACGGGATGCCAATTGACGAAATTGTTCAATTGGATGGACTTATGCGTCGTAATACGGATATTCGCCGTAGTACACCCGTTCATGTAGAAGGATTCTGCACGTTTGGTGCAGAACGAATGAACTGTCATTTTCATTTGACAGGCACGATTGTACTTCCTTGTTCGCGAACTTGGGAAGATGTTGAGTTTCCTTATGATATTGAATCAGATGAAGTATTCAGCTGGTCAGATACTATCAATGCAGATGAATACGATAATGTTCATCCTGTAAAAGGTGAGGTTATCGATGTTGATCCTGTATTAGAGGAACTCATCCTATTAGAAATTCCTATGCAAGTGTTCAAAGAAGGTGTCGAAAAGCCAGCTCCCCCAAATAATGCCGATTGGTCTTATCTAACGGAAGATGAGTTTTTAAGTCAAAAAGAAAAAGACATACAAAAGACGGATCCAAGACTGGCTGCTTTAGCTAAGTATTTTGATCAAACAGACGAATAACCGATCTGTAAGGAGGTGCCATCAATGGCTGTACCATTTAGAAGAACTTCTAAAACTGCGAAACGTCAACGTCGCACACATTTTAAATTAGCTGTACCAGGTATGGTTACTTGCCCTAACTGTGGTGAACTAAAATTGGCTCACCATGTATGTAAAGCATGTGGACAATACAAAGGTAAAGAAGTTGTGAACAAATAATTCAGTATTTGTTCTAAAAGAGACTACTAGAGAGACCATGGCTCTCTAGTAGTCCTTTTTTTAGGGCGTAATGTTTACGTTTATGATAAAATAATTGATAATTTCAACTATTACACAAAGGGGACTATGATATGTCATATTATTTTTCAGAAACTGATGGGGTATTAACATTTACTATTAACCGTCCAGAAAAGCGTAATGCTATCAATGACGCCGTTATGGAAGGATTTAAAGAAGTTATTACGTACGTACATAATCATGCTTCTGTACGCTTTCTAGTCGTTACTGGTGAAGGGGAGAAGGCTTTTTGCTCGGGGGGAGATTTAGCTGAATTTCATAATCTTCATACGGAGGAGCAAGCTTTTGGTATGCTGAGTAAAATGGCCAAAATTTTATATGAGCTTGCAACTTTACCAGTACCTACAATTGCATTAGTAAATGGAACAGCAGTTGGTGGGGGATGCGAGATAGCGACCGCTTGTGACTTCCGATTAGTTAAAAAAGGAGCAAAATGCGGCTTTATACAAGGAACTCTAGGGATTACTTCTGGATGGGGCGGCGGAACTTACCTATTTGAACGAGGATTACGTCACGATAGAGCCTTGAAAATGTTGATAGATGCAAAGGCGTATCCTGCAGATTTACTATACGAGATTGGCTTTGCTATGCGCATCTTTGAAAATGATAAAGAACAAGCATTAGCTGAATTTATAGAAGATATGAAAAAAATCCATCCAAATGTCCATAAGGCATATAAGGAAATGGAATTACGCAAATGGCGTGAACGACATCTATTTGATCGTGTAATGGATGAAGTCAAAACCTGTGCAAAATTATGGGAAAGTGAAGAACACCAGCAAGCTGTTAAACAGTTTCTATCAAAAACAAAATAACTTCTAAACTTAAAAAACTCGCATATATTAGTAAAAAATGCGAGGTGATATGTATGGAAGTAAAAAAACGTAAAGATCAATGGTTACAACAAGATGATGACCGTCTTGCGCAAATTGTGCTGCAAGCAGTCAGTGAGGGACGCTCGCAATTAGCAGGCTTTCAAGAGGCGGCAGAAGCTTTAGGTAGGACTAAACAAGCATGCGGATTTAGATGGAATAAAACATTACGCAAAATATATGAAAAAGATTTAGAAAATGCAAAATCTCAGCCTAAACAAATGATGAGAACGCATCTGAAGCAAGCGTTAACAAGTTTTGACCAATTATCAGAAGCCTATTATGAGTTAAAAGATGAATATGATCAACTCCAACAAAATTATTTGGAACTGATCCATTGGATTGAAACAGGAACGCAATTTTTAAAAAAGGATATATCTGAATAAATGTTTTTGGGATTCTTAAAGAAAGTATCCGAAAAATAGAGATTCAGCTTCATCCTGTGAAAAATTAGAGCACAGAATACCGTTTTAATAACATTCTGTGCTCTTTGTATGGCTAGGTTTTCTATGACAAAGGTCCTTAAACAACTACACCATTTTTTATCCAGCATGAACGAGCAGAAACCTCCTCCTAACATCTAGACTTATGTTCTATATCGAAAATGACCAATATATTCAGTATAATAATGATGATGCGTAATCTGTCCATTATGGTAGGGACTTTAAGTGTAGAATACAAAGAAGGTGTAGAAATGCATTTCGTAATCATTGGAGGAGGAGCTGTTGGACTAGTAATGGCTAATTGCCTAGCTCGACAAGGTCACTTAGTTGAACTCCTTGTCCATTCTGAACAACAAAAAAGGAAAATCCAAACTAGCGGCGTAAATTTTATCAATCATCTTGGGCAAAAAAGTGTTGTCCCTTTTAAAGTAAGTACAAGTGCAGAAGATTTGGAACATAAAGCCATTTGGATCATTGCTGTAAAATATCATCATTTAAATGGATTGCAATCAGTATTTGAAAAACTACCAGAAGATACAGAGCTGTTATTTATCCAAAATGGCATTCAACATATAAAATTTGCGACTGCCCTCAAACAACGTACTATTTTTTTGGGTTCTGTAGAATTTGGTGCTGAAAAAAAGAATCTTAATACGGTCATTCATCGTGGAATTGGACCTTTAAAAATAGCTCGTTTTAAAGGACATCCATCTGCTATTGAAAAGCTTACGAACATAGCAACTGAATATTTTCCTGTTGCCATAATGGATGATTACAGTAAAATGTTAGTACGAAAAGCACTATTAAATTGCTTTGTGAATACGTTAACTACTATACTAAGAGTAAAAAATGGAGAACTCATTCGTCATCCATATTGTGTAAAAATTTTGCGACAATTATATCAAGAAGTCATGACCGCCTTTCCTGAGCAAAAGTCTCAATTAACCTTTGAAGATGTGGAAAATGTATGTAAAAATACGGCACAAAATACTTCTTCAATGCTTGCAGACTATATGAATGGAAGAGTGATGGAGATTGATACAATTATAGGTGGCATCATAGAATTAGCTCAACAAAGAGGCTATACTGTACCCATGCTATCAACTTGTTATTCATTATTACAAGCAATGCAAGAAGGTGGTGGAAGTAATTGATGGGGATTCTATCAATTATTACAAAAATTTTCATCTTATGTCCTTTTTTATTGTTAGGTATCATCTATCTATTTTTAAAAAAGTTTTCTAAAAAGAAAAAAGACATATTTAGTAAAGCGGCAGATATAACGACCATCCTATTGTTTTTTTCGATACCAGCATCGTTAAAATTTATATGGTCTTTTGATATAGGGTTCATCGTTTTAATCATCGCTAGTGTAACAGCGATCATCTTTACTACTATTGAATGGAGAACAACGAAGGAAATCGAGTTAAAGCCGTTATTTCGTAAAATATGGCGCTTTCTATTTTTAGTTCTATCATTTACATACATAGCCATATGGTTTACAGCATTGATTTTGAAAATAATCGAACTTATCGTTAAATGAGCGTATTTTTTCAAATAAACGTAGGGTAAATGTTATACTTCAATATAGTTAACTATCATAGAGGAGTTTACAATATTATGAAATTGGAACAAATCGAGATTCCTATAACGAATCCTTTACTGGAAGATTACAGAAATGAAAAATCGTCAATTTTATCATTTTTTCATTATCCGAATAGGGAAGAATCATTTACAAGAAGATTAGAAGATTTACAAAATCATCCTATACGTCGTGAACAATTAGTAATGGTTATTCGTAAGTTTATGGAGCCTTTAGAAATCTCTGAAAAGGCAGAAGAACATCTTCGAGAATTAGAAAATAACGCGGTTGTTGTGATTGGTGGACAACAATCAGGGTTGCTAACAGGTCCTTTATATTCAGTACATAAAGCGATTTCTGTTATTTTGTTAGCAAAACAACAACGTGAGAGTTTACAGGTTCCCGTTGTGCCTATTTTTTGGATCGCTGGAGAAGACCATGATATTGATGAGATTAATCATACATTTACAGCAGTTAATGGTCGTTTGGAAAAACATATTTATGGCAAGCGTTCAAAAAAGAAAACGATGGCTTCTACGACACCACTTGATGTTGACGCTACAAGACAATTTATCTATGAGATATTTAAACAATATGGAGAAACAGCTCATACAGAAAAATTATTGGCGAAAATTGATACTATATTGTTAAAGAGCAAAACATATACAGATTTTTTTGTGCGACTTATGAACTGGTTGTTTAAAGAGGAAGGTCTGTTATTTATTGATGCGGCGTATTCAAGTTTACGTGAATATGAATCACCCTATTTTGAGCAATTGGTTCAAAATGCAGAAAAAATTGCGGATATTGTAACTATTCGTGAAGCGGATTTAGCTGAATTAGGATATGGTATGCCTGTTGGTGCAACGAAGGAAGCAGCTAATCTTTTCTACATAAGAGATGGTGAACGTTTCTTATTGGAACGTCATGACGGTAAATTTATCAATCGTATGGCAAATGTTCAATTTACGAAAAGCGACATGTTAGAACTAGCTAGGAAAAAACCTACTTGTTTAAGCAATAATGTGATTACTCGACCATTGATGCAGGATATGGTATTCCCTGTTCTTGCATTTGTTGGAGGCCCTGGTGAATTAGCGTATTGGTCTACATTAAAGGGTGCCTTTGAAACGTTAGGTATGAAAATACCAGTATTTGTACCACGTATGAATATGACCATTATCGATCGACAAGTTCAGACTTTACTTAAAGAAATACAGATTTCTGTCACAGACGCTATTGTAGGGAAAACTACCACGTATAAAACTTCTTTTGAAGAAAAAGTATATGATGAAAAATCAAAAGAAATGGTGGAACAAACAAGGCAATTACTACAATCGCAATATGATGTTATACAAGGACATTTGTATAAATTAAATATTCATTTAGAAAAATTAGTAGATAAAAACTTATCGATCCATGAAACACAACTAGATTTCCTAATGCGTAAGATTGAACAGGAAGTTTTGTTAAAACATGATGTAGAACTAAGGAAATACCGTACGATTGAAGATCGGATTTTGCCAGGCGGAGGGCTGCAAGAAAGAGTCTTCAATCCATTTCAATTTATGAATGAATACGGAGAAGAGCTAATAAAGGATATGATAACATTACCATTCAAAATAAATGGTCAACATAATGTCATCTATTTGTAGTATTGCTTGATCAAAATCAATTCACTTTTTCCCGCATAAAAAGGCAGTAAGTTTCTACATTAAGTCCCGAGTACAAGCAGAGGATAAAGAGTCGGGAACAACACCGCATGCGCCCGATTGGTTCGGGTCAACAAGATGTTGGTCACTCAGGTGTTGCCACAGGACGTGGTGCTTTTCACTTCCGTTCCTCTAGTTCAGTGAGGGATGAAGAAAACCTCCACTGATGGAAGCTTTACTTTATATGAATCAGAATGTTCAACACAAAAAAATACTAAAAACAAAAAGGATATCTCATTGAGATATCCTTTTTGTGTGAAAAAAGTAATAGAAGTTTTCTTGCGTTTTAAAAAAATAAGCTCTGTAGAAATGATAGAGTTGCGTAAATTAGATAATCTCATTTAAAAATGTAGATTAGAACAAGATTATAAGGACAATTTGCGTATTTTTTTAATTTGGCTTTGAAATGTTCATGAATTAGTGGAGGAATGTGGGGGAATGTGGTAATCTATTTTCATATAGTGGGGTGAGAGCCATGTTCATGGGGGAATATCAACATAACATCGATGCCAAGGGCCGCTTAATCATACCAGCAAAATTTCGCGAACACTTCCAAGAAGGTTTTGTCATTACACGTGGGTTAGATCAATGTTTATTTGGATATCCTATGGAAGAATGGAGAAAACTTGAGGAAAAGTTGAAAAAGTTGCCTGTTACTAAAAAAGATGCTCGTGCATTTACACGATTTTTCTTTTCAGGTGCAACTGAAGTAGAGTTTGATAAGCAAGGTCGTATTAATATTCCCATGAGTCTGCTCTCATATGCCCAGCTAGATAAAGAATGCGTCATTCTCGGTGTTTCCAATAGAATTGAAATTTGGGCACAGCAATCTTGGCAAGCGTATTTTACAACATCTGAAGATTCGTTTAATGAGATTGCTGAGAATATGATTGACTTTGATATATAACAACAAAGAGGAGGATTTCAGTTGTTCAATCATACGACCGTATTACTGAAAGAAACCGTTAATGGATTGAACATTCGTCCTGACGGTATATATGTGGACTGTACATTGGGTGGTGCAGGACATAGTGAGTACCTCGTCAGTCAATTGTCTGATGAAGGACGCCTCATCTGCTTTGATCAAGATTTATCTGCTATTGACAATGCAAAAGTTCGATTAGCCCCTTACATAGATCGTGTAACGTTTGTCCATTCGAATTTCCGTTATTTAAAAGAACAACTAGAAAATCTAGGAATATCTAAAGTGGACGGGGTTTTATATGATTTAGGGGTTTCATCCCCACAATTAGATAACGCTGAAAGAGGTTTTAGCTATCACCAAGATGCACCTCTTGATATGAGGATGGATACAACAGCAGAACTAACTGCCTTTCACGTTGTTAATGAATGGGAGTACAACGATTTAGTAAGAATTTTTTACCGTTATGGTGAAGAAAAATTTTCTAAACAGATTGCTCGGAAAATTGAAGAGGCTAGAAAAAAGAAGCCGATCCAAACAACTGGGGAGTTGGTAGAACTTATTAAAGAGGGGATTCCAGCAGCTGCAAGAAGAAAAGGTGGGCATCCTGCAAAACGTGTCTTTCAAGCCATTCGAATCGCTGTAAATGATGAGCTAGGAGCAACAGAAGAATCCTTGCAACAAGCGATAGAAGTCATTCGTGTTGGTGGACGAGTTAGTGTGATTACATTTCATTCCCTTGAGGACCGTTTGTGCAAGACTATTTTTAAAGAAGCTTCTTCCTTGCCGGAACTACCACCGGGTTTACCTGTAATTCCCAAAGAATTAATGCCAGCTATTAAATTGGTTACGAGAAAACCAATATTACCAACAGATGAAGAGTTAGCAACAAATAATCGTGCGCGATCTGCAAAACTTCGCATTATAGAGAGAATTAAAGACTAAAAGGAGTTGATAAGTATGGCATTACAAGATCGAAGTGAACAGCATGTATATATACAACAGCAACCAATTGCGCCTGAAAAAATTGAAAAAAGGGCTACCCAAAAACCATTTAAAAATAGAGTCACAAAAATCGAAAAAATACTGATGATTGGCATGGTTACAGTAATTACCGGGATTGCTGTCATGAATTTAAACGTTCAATCATCTATTAATAGTGCTTCAGTTGAAATGCAAAAGACTGAAAACAATATAGATGAGATCAAAAAGCAAAACTCTGAATTGTCAATGGAAGTAAGCGAACTTTCAACATATGATCGTATTTGGAAAAAAGCTAAAGCGATGGGCTTAAAACTGAACGAAAAAAACGTGAAAGTAGTGTCAGGACAATGAAAAAGAGTAAATTTCAATGGGGGGCCTCTATGATGCTAATCATCTATGGGCTCCTATTTTTTTTAATGTTTTTTAGAATTTTTTATATTCAAGTAACTGGGCAAGCGGAAGGACAAAAATTAGCTGCAAAAGCAGCAGCAAGATATGAAAAAACAAAAACAATTACAGCAAATAGAGGGTATATTTTTGATAAGCAAGGACAAGTCATTGCTAAAGACGCCATTAGCTATCGCTTAATAGCTGTTGTTGATCCAAGTGCATCTGATGGAACCAAAAAGAAAATGCATGTTGTGAATCCTAAAAAAACAGCCGTTATTTTAGCTAAATACATTAACATGGATGAAGAAGAAATCTATAAGAGACTCATACCTGAAAAAAAGGATATATATCAAGTTGAATTTGGGACTGCAGGTCGTAATATCAGTCATGCTACTATGAAAAAGATAAAGGCCGAGAAATTACCAGGGATTAATTTTATGGAAGATAAAAAAAGATTTTATCCAAATGGCACTTTTGCATCTAATTTAATCGGCATTGCTCGAGAAGAAGATGAGGATGAGGCCCAAGCTCCGACTGTAGGTAAAATGGGTTTAGAAGCAACTTATAATAAAGAGCTTTCGGGTGTAAACGGTCATATTCAATATAAAAGTGACTTATTTGGTTATCTATTACCCAATAGCAAAGAGATGGTTCAACCAGCTAAAAATGGTGATAATGTCTACTTGACTCTTGATAAGACGATTCAGAATTTCTTAGAAGATTCAATGAGTAAAGTGTACAAACAATATAATCCAGAATCGATGGTTGCTATTGTTGCTAATCCTAAAACTGGAGAAATATTGGGAGCATCACAACGTCCTACTTTTAATCCGCAAACTGGTGAGGGATTAGATACTAGCTGGATGAACGAAATGACAGAAACAACATTAGAACCAGGATCGACAATGAAAACATTTACACTTTCTACAGCCATTCAAGAAGGTAAATGGAATCCCAATGATACCTATCAATCGGGTCAATACAAAGTATATGATCGGACGATTCGTGATGCCAATCAAGTGGGTTGGGGGAGGATCACATATTTAGAAGGAATCCAACGTTCCTCCAATGTTGGGATGGCGAATCTATTGAAAAAAATTGGCGATAAGACGTTCATCCAGTATATGAAAAAATTTGGATTCGGACAAAAAACAGGAATCGATTTGCCAAACGAAGCAACAGGGAAAATTTTAGATGATTATCCGATCAATCGTGTGACAACAACGTATGGACAAGGATCTACTGTGACGCCAATTCAATTAATACAGGCATTGACTGCAGTTGCAAATGACGGGAAAATGATGCAACCATATGTCATTGACAAGATTGTAGATCCCAACACAGGTAAAATAGTGAAAGAACATAAACCTGTTGTAAAAGGCAGTCCTATTTCGGCAGATACAGCTAAACAAGTAAGAGAAATTTTAGCAACAACTGTTACCTCTGAAAAAGGAACTGCACAAAACTTTGCAAGTAAGGACTATGAGGTGGCTGGTAAAACAGGTACTGCCCAAATCCCAAAATCTACAGGGGGATATTATTGGGGGAAAAATAATTTCCTTTATTCCTTTTTAGGAATGGCTCCTGCCAAAAACCCAAAACTAATTATGTATATTGCGATTAAGAAACCACATTTAGGTGTCACAGAAGTTGGTTCAGAACCTACATCCAAAGTATTTAATACCGTAATGGAAAGTAGTTTAAAGTACTTAAATATTACACCTTCCAAAACAACGACTGAGAAGACAATTGTAATGGATGATTTGGTAGGAAGTGATTCGAATGACGCTATCGCCAATTTAACTTCTAAAAAGATCCAAACAGTCTTAATCGGTTCAGACGGTAAAATTACAGATCAATATCCGAAAAAAGATCAAACAGTGTTGGCTACTAGCCATGCTTTTATCAAAACATCAGGAAATATTAAAATACCCGATTTCAGTGGATGGTCATTACGGGATATTTTGACCTATCAATCTCTTTCAGGGATTAAGATAGATGTACAAGGCGATGGTTATGTAGAAAAGCAAAACATCAAGGCTGGTACGATCTATGAGGGAAATCAAAGGCTAATCTTAAAAATGGTCAAACCACAAGAACAATATAAATAGTTAGAAAAGAATATCCAGGATCAAGCATAGCCACCTTTTTACAATCATATTTTGAATGTAAAAAGGTGTGAATTGTCGAACAATGTGGGTAACTAAACAAGTAAGTGTTAGATTAAAATTTGTCATGATGATATTTATCTGTTTAGGATGTTTGCTTATTGGGAAATTGATTACTGTTCAATTTTTTCAACATGATTTTTTAACAAAGAAGGCGGAAGAAAATTGGGATCGTGAAGTACCTATGAAAAGCTTACGTGGGAATATCGTGGATCGAAGCGGTAAGCTTTTAGTGGGCAATCGATTAGCCCCTACGCTTTATTTTATGCCTGCTCAAAATAGAGAACCAGAAAAAGTGGCGGCACAGTTAGCACCTATGTTACAAATGGACGAAAAAAAATTAGAAGAACAATTGAAGAAAAAAGTGACCATTATAAAAATTGCACCAGAAGGAAAAAATATTTCCTATGAGTTAGCTGAAAAAATACAGAAATTACAAATTGCTGGGCTTTACACTGGGTTAGACTACGTCAGGGATTATCCATATGGTGTTTTATTATCGAGATTATTAGGATTTACCGGAAGTGACATGCAGGGCTTAGCAGGGTTAGAATATCAATATAACGATTTGTTATTAGGGAAGCAATCTGCCATTCGCTTATTTACAGATGCGAAAGGGGCTAATTTACCTCATGTTGAAGATGGATGGAGAGAAGGGCAAGATGGGGCAACGTTAGAACTTACAATAGATGTAGATGTTCAAAAGGTAATTGAAAGAGAGTTAGCACAGGCGATGGAGAAGTATGAAGCGGATCAGGCAATAGGAATCGCTATGAATCCCAAAACTGGTGAGATACTTGGATTAGCTTCATTTCCTACATATAATCCAACAGAGTATCAAAAAGTAGATTCTAAGATCTATAATCGGAATTTACCAGTTTGGATGACATACGAACCAGGCTCAACGTTTAAGATCATCACGTTAAGTGCGGCATTAGAAGAAAATGTAGTCGATTTGGAAAAAGATCAATTTTTTGACCCGGGGTACGCCAATGTAGAAGGAGCTACACTTCGATGCTGGAAACGAGAAGGACATGGTCAAGAAACCTTCCTTGAGGTCGTTGAGAACTCATGTAATCCTGGTTTTATCGAGTTAGGGCGACGTGTTGGTCCAACGAAGCTTCAACAGTATATCCGTGATTTCGGATTTGGACAGGTGACAGGCTCTAATATGGCAGGAGAATCAACAGGAATTCTATTTTCTCCTAAAAATTATGGCCCTGTGGAGCATGCAACGACCTCATTTGGTCAGGGAATATCTGTAACCCCTATTCAACAAGTACAGGCTGTTTCTGCAGCAGTGAATGGTGGAAAATTGATGACCCCCTATATTGTAAAGAAAGTGATTAATAGTGAAAATGGAAAAACTTTAAAAACATATGAGCCTACTCTAAAGCGTCAAGTTATACGTCCAGAAACATCCGCAAAAGTTCGCAATGCATTAGAATCTGTTGTGGCAAATGGTTCAGGGAGAGGTGCTTATCAAGATCACCTAAGAATTGGTGGAAAAACGGGAACCGCCCAAAAGGCGGAAAATGGACGTTACAAAAGTGGCGAGTATATTGTTTCTTTTATCGGCTTTGCGCCAGCAGATGATCCAAAAGTTGTTGTATATGTAGCAGTGGATAATCCTAAGCATGGCTCGCAATTCGGGGGTGTAATTGCAGCTCCAATTGTTGGGCAGATTATTGAAGATATTCATACGACTGTGGGGATTACAGATCGTAAAGAGCAGATGGAGAAAGAATATCGCTGGGGGGATGTTGAAAAAGTTCGAGTCCCTAACTTAGTAGGCAAAACGAAAGAAGAAATTACAGAATTATTGTATCCTTTCCGAATCGAGTGGCATGGAGAAGGCGAAAAAATTGCTTCTCAACTTCCAAAAGCAGATGCACAAATTGTTAAAGATGGGACTATTCACGTTTATTTAGAAAAACAGTAATATTAGTCTTTAAAAATGAATTCGAAACTACTATGATAGTACATGTACTAAAGAAGGATAGAAGGAGAATCTTTTCATGTCAATCGCAACAATGCTAATTATTTTAGCAATTTCATTTATTATTTCGGTCATACTAGGTCCGATTGTTATTCCATTATTAAGACGCTTTAAATTTGGTCAAAGTATTCGTGAAGAAGGGCCAAAATCACATATGAAAAAGGCAGGTACCCCAACGATGGGGGGTGTCATTTTCTTACTTTCAATTATTGCAACAACCGTTATGATGAGTTTAGTAAAGGGAGCCTTTACATCTCAAACCATTATTTTAGTACTTGTACTTATCGGTTTCGGAGTAGTTGGTTTTTTGGATGATGGACTTAAAATCATCTTCAAACGTAATTTGGGATTAACATCTTTACAAAAACTAATCGCACAAATTGTTATTTCGATTGCGGCCTATTTCTTATTGAAATTAGGCACGTTTCATAATACAGTTCAAATACCGTTTACAGATTTTGCAATACATCTAGGATTAGCCTATGTACTGTTTTTGGTATTTTGGCTAGTTGGTTTCTCAAATGCCGTCAATTTAACGGATGGACTGGATGGTCTAGTTTCAGGGACTGCTTCCATTGCTTTTGCTGCATATGGTGTGCTGGCACTTTTAAATGACCAAATGGATGTTGCTATTTTTGCATTTGCAGTTGTAGGTGCTTTACTAGGGTTCTTAATCTTTAATGCAAACCCGGCAAAAGTATTTATGGGAGATACGGGTTCACTTGCATTAGGTGGAGCTTTAGCCATGTTATCGATCCTAGTTGGCCAAGAACTATTATTATTACTAATCGGAATAATTTTTGTCGTTGAAACTTTATCTGTTATTATGCAAGTAGCAAGCTTTAAATTAACAGGTAAAAGAATCTTTAAAATGAGTCCACTACATCACCATTTTGAGCTTTCAGGTTGGTCTGAATGGCGTATTGTCCTAACGTTCTGGTTAACAGCATTAGTGGCAGCTTTGATTGCAGTGGTTCCGGAGGTATTATGATGAAAAACTTAACCATGATGGAACACAAAAAAGTATTAGTATTAGGTTTAGCAAAAAGTGGTGTAGCAGCCGCAGAATTGCTTCATAAGATGGGAGCATTTGTTACCGTAAACGATGCCAAACCTTTTGAAGAAAATAAGGATGCACAAAAACTTTTACAACAAGGAATTACGGTTATTTGTGGTCGTCACCCAGAAGATTTATTGGATGAAGGGTTTGAATTAGTGATCAAAAATCCTGGTATACCTTATACAAATATTATCGTTGCAGATGCTGTAAAACGTGGTATTCCTGTATGGACAGAAGTAGAACTAGCCTACTTAATCAGTGAAGCACCAATGATTGGCATTACTGGATCAAATGGTAAGACAACAACGACCACTTTGTTGTATCATATTTTAAAACAAGGTGGTCTGAATCCATTGATTGCAGGTAATATTGGAACAGTCGCTTGTACTGTAACAGAAAAAGCTACGGCCGATAATATTATTGTGACCGAATTATCTTCTTTCCAATTAATGGGCACTGAAACATTTAAGCCAAAAATTGCAATTTGGACGAATTTGTTTGAAGCACACATCGACTATCATGGTTCGATAGAGTCATATGGGGATGCAAAGTTCAATATTACACGCAATCAAGATGCATCTGATTATTTGATCTATAATGCAGATCAAGAAATGGTTGCTTCTTATGCCAAAAATTCAAAAGCACATTTAATACCATTTTCGTCTACCCGTTTAATTGAGGACGGAATTAGTGCAGATGATGAAATGATTTACTGGTTAGGAAAACCATTTATGAAACGCAAAGTCATTGCATTACCGGGTAAGCATAATTTAGAAAATGTTCTTGCTACAATAGCAGCAGCGATTATATTGAATTGTCCTAAAGATAAAATAGAACATGTTCTAAAATCGTTTACAGGCGTTAAACACCGTACACAATTTATTCGTGAATGGAATAAGCGCAAAATTTATAATGATTCAAAAGCAACAAATACATTGGCTACTCGCAGTGCACTTGCAGCGTTTAAACAACCAATCGTTTTACTTGCAGGTGGTTTAGATCGTAGTCATTCATTTGAAGAACTACGACCATTTATGTCAAATGTCCATGCAGTTGTCGTATCAGGACAAACTGCGGATCGTTTCGCTGAATTTGCTTCCTCATGCGGCGTTAAGACAATTGTTCATGCAGAGAATATTCAAGATGCGGTACCGAAAGCAGCTGAACTATCAGATCCAGGAGATATCATTCTACTTTCACCAGCATGTGCAAGTTGGGATCAGTATCCTAGTTTTGAAACACGAGGGGATTTATTTATCGAAGCAGCTATGAAATTATAATAATTTCTACTACTAAGTATAGGAAGGATGCCTTGCCTGATACAACGTGATCGACTTTTATTAATGATTGCAACCCTATTTTTGACTGTCATTGGTATTGTTTTTGTATATTCTGCTGGTTCGTACTGGGGAAAAATCCACTACGGTCAAACAGCACCTTTTTTAGTGAAACAGTTAATTTATCTAGGAGTGGCTTTATTATCTTTTTCTTTTTGTGGTCGTTACAAAGGTCTTCAGTCGGAAAAGACTTGGACACTCCTATATTGGCTATCTATACTGTTGTTGGCAGCTGTCTTAGTTCCAGGAATCGGTGTTGTCCGAAATGGCTCTCAAAGCTGGATTGCGCTTGGACCACTTAGTTTGCAACCATCAGAGCTTACTAAAATAGCTACGATTGTGAAGCTCAGTTTTATTTTGAGCAACCAGAAATCTACAGGTTCTAAGATTCATTGGCGGCATTTTGGGTATCTATTTTTACCTATTATTCTCATTATGTTGCAGCCTGATTTTGGCTCAGCGTTTATATTGATCGTATCTGTATTCCTGCTGTTCTTTATCTCAGGTTATCCCATTCGTTTTTATGTTTTTCTGATCATCGCTGGAGTGGTGGGGCTAGTTGGATTAATCCTTTCTGCACCTTATCGTTTAAAAAGAATACAGGCATTTTTGGATCCATGGTCAGATCCTCTTGGTAGTGGATTTCAGGCAATCCAATCCTTACTTGCGATTGGACCAGCTGGATTATATGGATTTGGGTTTGGGAACAGTCGGCAAAAGTATTTGTATCTACCGGAGCCGCAGAATGATTTTATTTTTTCGATTATTGCTGAGGAAATGGGTTTTATCGGAGCCGCGATCATTATTTTTGCGTTTGGTGTACTGATTTACGCTGGGTTTAAATTAGCCTATAAATCTAGTCATAAGGTTTCTTTATATAGTATCGCTACATTAATTGGTATGATTGGATTTCAAGCATTTTTGAATATTGGTGTCGTTTCAGGATTGCTCCCCGTAACAGGTGTAACATTACCTTTTATCAGTTATGGAGGTACATCGCTTGTTGTGACATGGATCGCAATTGGAATAGTTTGGAATTTTTCAAAAGAAAGATAATTTTAAGAAGGGAGTGTTCAGTTTGGAGAAAATCATTGATATTGAAGAACGAATCCCCACTTTAAAAGAACGACGTAAAAAAAGAACGAATCGTCGTTTTACCATGCTCATTGTTATTTTCGTTCTTACCTTACTGACACTTCTATACTTTCAGTCGCCTTTAAGTCATATAAATCAAATTACAGTGGTAGGAAATGATTTGAAGAGTGGGGAATATTATAAAAAGCATAGTGGACTTCGCAAAGGCGACTCACTGTGGGAATTTAATCGTCATGCAGTCGAAAATTTATTAAAAGAACAAAAAATTGTCAAGCAAGTAACAGTAAAAAGACAATGGTTCAATCATGTTACGATTTCAGTAAAAGAATACAAACGAGTAGCTTTATTAAAGGAAAATGAACAATATCATTTGGTATTGGATAACGGAACAATACTAAATACGTCCGAAATACCATCAAGTTTTGATATGCCGATTTTAGTAGGATTTGAGGACGAAGAAACAAGGATGAAAATGATTCAACAATTAAGCAAGTTGGATAATCAACTAATTAATTTGATCTCTCAAGTAAACGCTACACCTGATGATTCAAACCCATACGCCATTCAAATGTTCATGAATGATGGTTTTGAAGTACGAGCTTCTATTCCTACACTTGCTTCAAAATTAAAATACTATCCATCTATTGTTTCACAAGTAAAAAAAGGTGAAAAAGGAGTTATTGATTTAGAAGTGGGTACTTTTTATCGTTCTTATAAAACTGAGTATGGGAAGTATAAAGAAGAGTAGCACTTGATTTTACATAAAATATGAAATTATTCTAAAAAGTATTGTATTTTTCTATTAAAACATTCTCAATAGATTATAATAAACTATAAATAAAATGATTTTAGTTTAAAAGAATTAAAATGTAGATACTACTAAATTGCTATATTCTATTGTTGTATGAATAGTTATATAGATTGTAGCCTGACAAAAGTCTAGCATTTTATATTGAATTTTTAGCGATTTGTACCATGTGAATCATAAAAAATACATCAAAAGTTAAAAAAACAGGATAAATGAAGGAATTTTCGGTAACTTTCTGGAATTTACTTAGACAAGTTCATATTTTTACAATAGAATGTTTATTAAGAGTTGTTGAAGGAGGTACCACAGTTTGAGTCATTCAGAATTATACGTTTCACTAGATATAGGATCTTCTTCTATTAAAGTTCTCATCGGAGAAGTAGATGATGAGACTGTGCATGTTATTGGAGTTGGAAATGTCAAGTCAGCAGGCGTTCGTAGAGGGAGTATTGTAGATATTGATGCTACTGTACAATCGATCAAGAAAGCTGTAGAACAAGCTGAAAGAATGGTAGGCTTGTCTGTTAATAAAGTAATTTTAGGAATCCCAGCTAATCAAGTTCAATTACACGCTGTCAAAGGTGTTGTTGCAGTAAATAGTGAAAATCGTGAAATTACGGATGTTGATTTAGATCGTGTGATAGAATCTGCACAGCTAATGTCTATTCCACCTGATCGTGAATTGGTGAATATTGTGCCTATTCAATATATAGTAGATGGTTTAGATGGAATTAATGATCCAAGAGGAATGATCGGTATCCGTTTAGAAATGGATGGAACGATGATCACAACATCGAAAACGGTTTTACACAATGTTTTAAGATGTGTTGAAAAAGCGGGCTTAGAAATTCAACAAATTTATTTGCAACCTTTAGCAGCAGGGCAATTTGCGTTAACTGAAGATGATCGTAATCGTGGTACAGCGTTCATTGATATCGGTGGCGGCTCTACGACAATTGCAGTATTCAAAGACGGGCATTTTATACACACAGCGATGATACCAGTCGGTGGTGAACATATAACAAAAGATTTATCAATTGTTTTAAAAACACCAACAGAACAAGCAGAGAAGATTAAATTAGAATTTGGACATGCTTATTACGATGATGCTTCAGAAGATGAATTGTTTGAAGTTCCTGTAATAGGTGCAGATACAAAAGAACAATTCAGTCAAAGATACATATCCGAGATCATTGGTGTTAGACTTGAAGAACTTTTCGATTTGATTATTGATGAATTGTATCGAATGGGCATTCAAGATTTGCCAGGGGGTGTAGTTTTGACTGGTGGTGTAGCAAAACTTGAAGGGCTACCTCAATTAGCGCGTCATGTTTTGCAAACAAGTGTTAAAATTTATTCACCTAATTACATTGGCGTAAGGGAACCTGAATATACATCAGCCGTTAACCTAATACGATATGCATACAAAGAATCTCAATTCAATCGAGATGTTAGTGATAATGTTCCACTCGGACCTACGATGCATGAAGAACAGCACATCGATCAACAAAAAGGCCCTTCAGTATTTGAAACACATGAACATAGAGACGGTGTACTTACAAAAGTTAAAGGTTTCTTTAATAGATTCTTAGAATAATCATGGCGATTTACTCTACACATTATGAGCTGAATTAGGAGGAATAGAGATGTTAGAATTTGAAACAAGTGACGATCAACTTGCTGTTATAAAAGTTATCGGTGTTGGCGGTGGCGGTAATAATGCGGTAAACCGAATGATTGAACATGGGGTGCAAGGTGTAGAATTTATCGCCGTTAATACTGATTCGCAGGCATTAAAATTATCAAATGCTGAAGTAAAATTACAAATTGGAGCAAAATCTACTCGTGGCTTAGGGGCAGGTGCTAACCCAGAAGTAGGAAAAAAAGCTGCCGAAGAAAGTAAAGAACAAATCGAAGAAGCATTAAGTGGTGCAGATATGGTATTTGTGACTGCTGGTATGGGCGGCGGTACAGGTACTGGTGCAGCACCTGTAATTGCTCAAATAGCGAAAGAGCTTGGTGCGTTAACAGTAGGTGTTGTTACTCGTCCATTCACATTTGAAGGAAAAAAACGCCAAAAACAAGCACTTTCTGGTACGGCTGCTATGAAAGATGCAGTCGATACACTAATTGTCATTCCAAATGACCGTTTATTAGAAATTGTTGATAAAAATACACCAATGCTTGAAGCATTCCGTGAAGCAGATAATGTCCTTCGCCAAGGTGTTCAAGGTATTTCAGATTTAATCGCAGTACCAGGTCTTATCAATTTAGACTTTGCTGATGTAAAAACAATCATGTCCAACAAAGGATCTGCCTTGATGGGAATCGGTATTGCTTCAGGTGAAACACGTGCTGTAGAAGCCGCTAAAAAGGCTATTTCAAGTCCTCTGCTTGAAACATCTATTCATGGAGCAAAAGGTGTTTTGATGAATATGACTGGTGGTTCAAACTTAAGCTTATACGAAGTGCAAGAGGCTGCTGATATCGTTTCATCAGCATCAGATGAAGATGTAAATATTATTTTCGGTGCGGTTATCAACGATAATTTGAAAGATGAAATTGTGGTCACTGTTATCGCAACGGAATTTACAGAAGATGAAAATCAATATGATGGACGTAGCACAACAAATCGTAGTGGAATTGGTTCTACTCGTCAACAATCTGCTCCTATGCAACAGCATGCGGTAGGACGCGAAGGTCGTTCAGAAGAAGTGATCCAACCAGTTCAAGAAGCTCCGCGTCAAACGCAATATCAGGCCAATACCCAAGAGGATACATTAGATATTCCAACTTTCTTACGTAATCGCAATAAACGTCGTTAATTGAATCACAAAGCGAGAAACACAGTTTAACGACGATTATAAAAAGTTGATAAAAAATTTTCCTCCTAGAACGGAATTAAATAAAAAAAGAGTTCAATTCAGATTTTGATACTGGATTGAACTCTTTTTACATTTTGAATCATAGTATAACTTTTAAAAGTTACTTAGAAAAATGAATGATTATGTCGGAAAGTTTCTTCTTTCTACATTCACCCTTTGACATTTTTTGAAGACTTGTTATGTTATCTTTTCTATGTGGGAGGTGGTGAATTGTATGGCGAAGTGCTGATATTGATGAATACCCTTTTTAACTATGTGATTCTTTCTTTTACAAATTCAATATGTTATTTGCAACAATCAAAAAGAAGATTACTTATCAGTGCTTTTCTTGCAGGTATTTGGATTGTTATTTTTGGACACCATTTTCTCATGATGGTTATTGCGTTTATTTTAATGATTACGGTTGCTTTTGGTTGGCAAATTCGCAATTGGTGGAAAGGCGCTCTCATGTGCTTTGTAGCGGCTTTGTTTGCAGGCGGGCTATTTACTGCATTCGAACCGCTATGGATTAACACTTCAGTATTTACTCTATTGATCATAAGTGGGATTATTGCAACGGCAGGATTATTATTGTTGAAAAATCGACTACTTGTAGCTAGAGAAGATAATTTACAGCAACGTTTAGTGCAATTATGTGATTTACAATTAGGAGAAATAACCGTTTCCTTAAAATGTTTTATAGATACAGGAAATACGACAGTTGAGCCGTTATCAGGAAAACCTGTTCATTTTGTACGTTATAAAGCAATAGAACATTCCTTACCTGACAATTTGAAAATGGCGTTGTTTCAATGGGATGTGAGTGATCCATATGATTTAAAGATGTTTCCAGAATATTTTCAAAAGAAAGTGGTTGTTATCCCGATAACAACTGTTCAAGAAAAAAAAACATATAGTTTAGCTTTTCGCTATGATAAATGGTTGATAAAAGACGAAGAAAATCGCCCGATATCACCCGGTTTTTTTATTATTTCTATCCAAAACACCCCGTTTCCACAGGAAGCAGATGCCATATTACATTTTACTGCTTTATATCACATTTAATGAATGGAGGTTTTTAACGAATGATTCGTCGATTTTGGCGTTGGTTAACAGAGGCTATTGCAAGACTTAGGAGAACAGGCACATTTTACATTGGTAGCCATGAATCTTTACCAATACCCTTGAAAAAAGAAGAGGAACAAGAAATGATTGCTGCTTTCAAAAACGGTGATATGCACGCCAGAGATATTTTGATTGAGCATAACTTGAGACTGGTTGTCTATATTGCAAGACGATTCGATAATGCAAAGACACCTATCGAAGATTTGATTAGTATCGGCTCTATTGGTTTAATCAAGGCGATAGAAACATTCAATGCTGATAAGAAAATAAAATTAGCGACTTACGCTTCGAGATGTATTGAAAATGAGATCTTAATGCATTTGCGAAAGACAAGTCGTATGAAAGGCGAAGTTTCATTAGATGAACCTTTAAACTCAGATGGTGATGGCAATGAGCTATTATTATCCGATATTTTAGGAACAGATGAACATCTCATCACAGATGATGTAGAGAAAAAGATGGAACGTCAGCACATGTTTCATGCCATTCAAAAATTAGATGAAAGAGAACGGTATATTATGGAATGTCGCTTTGGACTTGCAGGTAAAGAAGAAATGACACAAAAAGAAGTAGCAGATCATTTAGGGATTTCACAGTCTTATATTTCCCGTTTAGAAAAGAAAATTATTCAAGAGTTACGAAATCATTTAAATCAATTGACATCATAACGGTTGAATTTGGAAGGAAATAAAGCGCATATTATTATTCGTTTCGGACACACTGAATTTACTAACAGTGATGAAGCATCCGGAGGGTAAAATATGCGAACAAAAGTTGAAATTTGTGGTGTTGATACATCCACATTACCTGTTTTGAAACATGAAGAAATGCGACAATTATTTGTTGCATTACAAAATGGACAAGAAGAAGTAAGAGAACAACTTGTGATGGGAAATTTACGGTTAGTATTAAGTATTGTCGGCCGTTTTGCTTATAGAGGTGAACAGGCTGATGATTTATTCCAAGTAGGTTGTATTGGGTTATTAAAATCAATTGACCATTTTGACTTATCGCATAATGTTCGATTTTCAACCTATGCAGTACCCATGATCATTGGTGAAATTAGAAGGCATTTAAGAGATCACCATCCACTACGCGTTTCAAGATCATTACGTGATATTGCTTATAAAGCGATGCAAGCCAAAGAGCAATTTTTAACGGAAGAATTACGTGAACCAACGCTAACAGACTTAGCTAGGATGACGGGTTTACCACAAGAGGATATATTATTTGCATTAGATGCAATCCAAGAACCGATGTCATTACATGAGCCGATATATGCTGAGGGTGGCGATCCTGTATATATGATGGATCAATTAAAAGATCAGACAGTTTCAGAAGATCGCTGGTTAACTTATGTCGCTATTAAAGAACAAATACAAAAATTGGACAGAAGGCAACAAAATATTCTTTCGCAACGTTATTATTATGGCCATACTCAAACAGAAATTGCGAAAGATTTAGGAATTTCTCAAGCACAAATTTCAAGATTAGAAAAAAGTGCTTTAAAGATGATTCAAGAGCAAGCTAGTGAAAAATAATAGGACACAACAAACAAGAAGCATTGATCATAATCAAGATTGATGCTTCTTGTTCATATATATACATAAAATACTTTAGGAGGGATAAGGATGCGCTTTTCAGACATTCAGCGTAAAGAAATCATCGCTGCGAATAGCGGACGTTTTTTAGGATACGTTGAAGATGCAGTGGTTCATAAAGAAACAGGATACGTAGAGGCATTTGTAGTAGCGGAACCTAAAAAAATCAACCCATTTTCAGGAAATAACAAAGAAACTTTAAAAATACCGATAGAAGATATAATAGTGGTGGGGAAAGATGTCATTTTAGTGAAGGGATTAGATTGAAAAATATGGCTATTCATTGATAAATTACAATAGGCTTGATACAATAAAATAACAAGTATCTTTGAAAAGATGAGGCTATTATGACATTAGTGATTGATAATTTACGAGATATTCAAAAAAATATTGAATCAGCTTGCCAAAAAGCTGATAGAAAACTTTCAGACGTTGCTATTATTGCTGTTACTAAACAAGTTTCAACGGAGCGAGCAATTGAAGCATTAGATGCAGGATTAACTCATTTAGGCGAAAACAGACCTGAAGGATTATTAGAAAAGCATGAAACGATCGTAGATAGAGCAACATGGCATTATATTGGCTCTTTACAAACAAGAAAAGTGCGTAAAGTGATCAACCAAATTGATTATTTACATTCTCTCGATCGTCTTAGCCTAGCTCAAGAAATCGATAAACGGGCTGATCATATCGTCAATTGTTTTGTACAAGTTAATGTATCAGGTGAAGAGTCAAAACATGGTCTTATTCCAGAGGAAGTTCCTACATTTATTGAGCAATTGAGTGATTTTCCACATATCCGTATTGTAGGATTAATGACAATGGCACCTAACACAGAAGATAAAGAGTTGATACGAAACGTGTTTAAAGGATTAAAAAAACTGCAGTTAGAGATTGCTAGTAAAGGTTATGAACACGCTCCATGTACCGAACTTTCAATGGGAATGTCTAACGACTATGAAATCGCTGTTGAAGAAGGTGCAACATTCGTCCGTATTGGCACTGCTCTAGTTGGCAATGAAGGAAGGGATCTTTATGAAAATAAAGGATAAACTAAAGAATTATTTCTATCTAGAAGAAGAGGACTATGTAGAAGAAAATGTTAAACAACAAGAATCTACCCATCAGCCAGCAGCATCACCAGTACAGAGGCAGCAAACGAGACCAGCGGTAAGTAGTAAACCAGCAGTGGTGAAAAAACCAATGGTGAAAGAACATCCAAAACATATGGAACATTCTAACATGCCCAATCTTGTGAGCATTACACAAAAAATGTCAAAAGTTATTTTGTCGGAGCCACGCGTTTATGCAGAAGCTCAAGATATTGCCGATAATTTAAAAAACAAACGCACTGTTGTCGTCAATTTACAAAGAATTGATCGAGAACAAGGCATTCGCATTATAGATTTTTTAAGTGGAACTATTTTTGCTTTAGGTGGGGACATCAAACGAATAGGTACGAATATATTTTTATGTACACCAGATAATGTAGAAGTAGATGGTAATATCTCAGATTATTTCTATGAAGATTTACAATAGAGGAGTTTAATGTCCATGCTGATATTTACAATCGTAAACTATTTATTTCAATTTTATTCTATAGCTTTAATCATCTATATACTGATGTCTTGGATACCGTCAGCATATGATTCTAAGTTCGGTAGAATATTAGCTAAGATTTGTGATCCATATTTAGATTTCTTTAGACGATTTATCCCGCCTATTGGAATGATTGATATTTCACCAATTATAGCGCTTATTGTTTTGAATCTGATCCAAGCAGGAGTATACAATGTTTTAGGATATATCCTTTAAAAGGAGTTGTCCCAAAAGTAAAAATAGTATGTTAGGAATCGACCTAGCATGCTATTTTTGATATACAGATGAATTCGCATAAGAAAAAGATTGCTGTAAGAAAGAGGATATGAGATGGAAGAGATTTTCCAACATTTTAGACCGGAAGAAAAGTCCTTTATCGAACAGATAATAGGATGGAAACAAGAAGTGGAGGATCGATATGCACCTAAGCTAACAGATTTTTTAGATCCACGCCAACAGCTGATCACGCAATCAATCATCGGGAAAAATAGTGACGTTTTAGTAGCTGAAAATGGGCGCTTTTATGAAGCAGAGAGAAAACGTATGATGATTTATCCAGACTATTTCCAACCAACGGATGAAGACTTTAGAATAGCTATTTGTGAATTGGCGTATCCTTCTAAGTTTATACAACTTAAGCATCCTGACGTATTAGGGGCTCTGCTATCACTTGGGTTAGAGCGTTCAAAATTTGGCGATATCCGATTAGATCATTCATCTGTTCAATTTGCTGTGGCAGAAGAAATACTGGAGTATGTACGTATTAATCTTGATAGTATTGGGAAAGCAAAGGTCCAAGTGAATGAATTGCAGCAGAATGTCCCCTTATTACCTGCTGAGTCAATGTGGATTGAACAATTGCTTACAACGAGTTCCATGCGTTTAGATACCGTATTAGCTTCTGTTTATCCGATTTCTCGTCAAAAAGCAGCTATGCTTATTCAGGCAGGAAAGGTAAAAGTAAATTTTGCTGTTCGTGAACAAGTGGCATTCGAATTACATGAATCGGATTTATTGTCCATTAGGGGATATGGTCGATTAGTCATAAAATCGATTGAAGGAAGGACAAAAAAGGAGAAAATCCGCATAAAAATTAGGCGAATAGAACGGAAATCGTAATTTTTATTAAAAATTTTGTTTTTCTAGTGAAGTTACCTATAGACAAAGGTATAATAATGAATAAATGCTGTTAAGGAGAGGTGCAAAATATGCCATTATCACCACTTGACATACATAACAAAGATTTTAGTCGTGGTTTTAGAGGTTACAATGAGGACGAAGTAAATGAATTTCTAGAACAAGTAATCAAAGACTATGAGCTGATTTTAAAAGAGAAAAAAGAATTAGAAGATAAGCTTCTATCCAGTAATGAGCAAATTGGTCATTATAATTCGATTGAAGAAACATTACAAAAATCGATCGTTATCGCTCAAGAAGCTGCAGAAGAAGTTCGCCGCAACTCACAAAAAGAGGCGAAGCTGATTGTCAAAGAAGCAGAAAAAAATGCCGATCGTATCGTCAATGAAGCCCTTTCTAAAGCTCGCCGTATTGCCTTAGAAATCGAGGAATTGAAAAAGCAATCGAAAGTATTCCGAAACCGCTTCAAAATGATTGTGGAAGCGCAACTGGATCTAATCGAATCAGATGACTGGGATCATTTGATGGAATATGAAGTGGATACGACAGAATTGGAACGTTTAGATTTACCACAAGATTAGTGAAGACACTTGACTGAATGCTTATGTTTTTCTATAATGTCAACATATATGTATAACAAAGTAATGATGGAGAGAGTATTTTTTAAGTGCTGCTCAGCGATTTGAGGATAGTGGAAGCTCAAACGAAACGCTTTTAAAAGAAAATCACTCCTGAACTAGATTGCTGAACGATTAGAAGTAAGCAATCTCGTATAAGCCACGTTACGGTGTCTAAAGAGGCGTCAATAATCATTGACGCAACTAGGGTGGTACCGCGAGATAATTCCTCCTCGTCCCTTTTTGGGATGAGGAGTTTTTTATTGCAGTGCTAAATAATTCATCCAAACGGGAAGTCATTCTTGGTTTGAATGGAAAGCTGATTTCAACTTTCAAATGAGATGTGACCGAACTACACCACTAAAACCATGTGGATACATGATTGGTAATTGAAATGTGATACGTACTTATCATAAAAGGAGGATTTTCCAATATGGAATATAAAAATACCTTATTAATGCCAAAAACGGATTTCCCTATGCGAGGAAATTTGCCAAACAATGAGCCTAAAATGCAAACAAAATGGGAAGAAATGGGCATCAATGCAAAAGTACTTGAACGTACGAAAGATCGTCCCGCTTTCATCCTTCATGATGGACCTCCATACGCAAATGGTGATCTTCATATGGGGCATGCATTAAACAAAGTTTTAAAAGATATGATCAATCGTCATCGTTCAATGACAGGTTTCTATGTACCATACGTTCCCGGATGGGATACTCATGGTCTACCAATCGAGCAAGCACTTACAAACAAAGGACATGACCGTAAAAAAATGTCCATCGCTGAGTTCCGCGAATTATGTAAGGATTATGCCTATGAACAAGTGAATCGTCAACGCGAACAATTTAAACGTATTGGTGTTCGTGGTGACTGGAAAAATCCGTATATTACATTAAAACCGGAGTTTGAAGCTCGACAAATCGGTGTATTTGGAGCAATGGCCAAAAAAGGTTATATCTACAAAGGGTTAAAACCTGTTTACTGGTCTCCTTCAAGTGAATCAGCCCTTGCTGAAGCTGAAATCGAATATAAAGATATTAAATCACCTTCTATTTACGTTGCATTTGATGTAAAAGATGGTAAAGGTGTAGTCAATAACGATGAAAAATTCATCATTTGGACTACTACTCCTTGGACAATGCCAGCGAACTTAGGGATTTCAGTAAATCCTGAATATACCTATATTGTTGTAAAAGCAAATGGGGCAAAATATATTATTGCAAAAGGTTTACTTGAAAAGGTAGCTGAAAAACTTGGGTGGGAAAACCCAGAAATTGACCGTGAAATCAGCGGTGCAGACCTTGAAAATGTGGTTGCAAAACATCCATTATTTGGTCGCGATTCCCTCGTAATGCTTGGTGATCATGTCACACTCGATGCAGGTACTGGTTGTGTCCATACAGCTCCTGGTCACGGGGAAGATGACTATGTAGTAGGAAAACGTTATGGTTTAGATATTCTTTCAGTAGTCGATCACAAAGGATGCTTGACAGAAGATGCTGGTGAATTTGCAGGTATGTTCTATGACAAGGCCAATAAACCAATTTGCGAAAAACTTGAAGAAGTTGGCGCATTATTAAATCTATCATTCTTTACGCATTCATATCCACATGATTGGCGTACAAAAAAACCTGTTATTTTCCGTGCAACACCACAATGGTTTGCATCTATTGATAAATTCCGTCCTGAATTACTGCAAGCAATTCGTGACACCAAATTCACGCCAGTTTGGGGCGAAACTCGCCTTTATAATATGATCCGTGATCGTGGTGATTGGTGTATTTCTCGTCAACGTGCATGGGGTGTTCCAATCCCAGTATTTTATGCTGAAAACGGCGAAGAAATCATTACAGAAGAAACAATTGCTCATGTACAAGAATTATTCCGTGAACACGGTTCGAATATTTGGTTCCAAAAAAAAGCGAAAGAATTACTTCCTGAAGGTTTTACACACCCAGGTTCTCCAAACGGCGAATTTACAAAAGAAAATGACATTATGGACGTTTGGTTCGACTCAGGTTCATCTCACCAAGGTGTACTAGAAGAACGCCCAGAACTTCGTTATCCAGCAGATCTATACTTAGAAGGTTCTGACCAATATCGTGGTTGGTTTAACTCATCATTAATCACTTCTGTAGCGATGAATGGTTACGCACCATATAAGGGCTTGCTTTCTCATGGTTTTGTATTGGATGGGGACGGACGTAAAATGAGTAAATCACTTGGCAATATTATTGCACCAAGCAAAGTGATGAACCAATATGGTGCAGATATTTTACGTCTATGGGTTGCCTCTGTTGACTATACAGCCGATGTTCGTATTTCAATGGATATGTTGAAACAAGTATCTGAAGTGTATCGAAAAATTCGTAATACACTAAAATTCTTACATGGTAACCTACATGACTTTAATCCAAACACTGATTATGTAGCTTATGAAGATTTACGTGAAGTGGATCAATATATGTATATGGAATTGCAAAACCTCATCCGAACTTCACGTGAGGCCTATGATCAATATGAATTTGCAACGGTTTATAAAGCAGTCAACAACTTCATTGCCTCTGAGTTAAGTTCATTCTATTTGGATATTGCAAAAGACGTTGTCTATATTGAAGGTGTGGATCATCCTGCTCGTCGCGCAATGCAATCTGTGATGTATGATACATTACATGCGTTATTAAAACTAATGACACCAATCATTCCTCATACGACAGATGAATTGTGGTCATATTTACAATATAAAGATGCAGAAAGTGTACAATTGACAGATATGCCTGATGCTGTTCAAAAGGAAAATTTTGTAGCTTTAACTGATAAATGGACGAAAATTATGAAGATCCGTGATGTTGTTTTAAAAGCATTAGAAGAAGCACGTAATGCCAAAACAATTGGTAAATCATTAGAAGGTAAAGCAACAGTTTATGGTACTGATGAAGTAGTGACACTTTTAAATGATGCTAATATCAACTTTGCTCAACTAAATATCGTTTCTGATTTTGCTGTGGGTGGTGCGTTGGAAGATGCCCCAGACCATGCGATTAAAACAGAAAAAGTTGCGGTTGTCGTTGAAAAAGCAGAAGGTGAAAAATGTGAACGTTGCTGGACGATTTCTAAAACAGTAGGTCATAATCATAAACACCCAACATTATGTGAACATTGTGCGGATACTGTTGAAAAGTATTATGCGAATGTAGAATAAGTTCGATCAATCGTCCAAAGGGAGTGGCTCATCATAAAATTTTGAGCCACTTTTTTGTTTGAAGGAAAATACGAGTTCTTAGAAAGTTCTATTCTATGGAAAGCACAAGATTGTTTGCGGGATAAAGTGAATCATACATGATATTGGAACATTCAACAATCAGCGAATACAAGTCTTTTTTCGCTTCAGGCTATTATATGATAAAATAGGTTAGATTCGGGAGTAAATGGAGGATTTGTTGTGTATAAATATTATGGAATAGCTATTTTTGTGATCATACTTGATCAACTATCAAAATGGAGTATCGTTAAAAATATGCACTACGGGGAGAGTATTTCGATTATTGATCCATATTTTGGCTTATTATCCCATCGGAATCGTGGAGCGGCATGGGGGATGCTGCAAGGTCAATTTTGGTTATTCGCATTAGTCACTATTATAGTAATTGTGGGAATTATTTATTACTATCATAAAGAAGGTAAGGGAAAACCAATGTTCCAAGTTAGTCTGATGTTATTATTAGGTGGAGCTATTGGGAACTTTATCGATCGATTATTCCGTGGGGAAGTAGTAGATTTTGTACATGTCATTATTCCAGTAATCGATTATGATTTTCCTATATTTAATATTGCGGATGCATCGCTAACTATTGGGGTTATATTGTTAATCATTTACTTGTTATTTGAAGATCAATTAGAACGGAAAAAGGTGAAGTAATGTCAGTCACATTTACGGCAACAAAAGAGGTGCAAGGTGAACGTATTGATAAAGCACTTGCCTCTATGCAAAAAGACTGGTCACGGACGCAAATTCAAGGATTTCTTCAAGAAGGTCTTGTAGTTGTAAACGATCAAGTCATAAAACCAAAATATAAAGTGCAAGAGGGAGATGTCATTATTGTAACGCCTCCTGAGCCAGAACCACTTGAGATTATAGCGGAGGATTTGGATCTTGATATTGTCTATGAAGATGCAGATGTTCTTGTTGTGAACAAACCAAAAGGCCTGGTTGTACATCCTGCACCTGGGCATACAACGGGTACTTTAGTAAATGGACTCATGTATCATTGCAAAGATTTATCAGGTATTAATGGCATCATGCGCCCTGGGATTGTTCATCGCATTGATAAAGATACTTCAGGTTTGCTGATGGTAGCAAAAAATGATCGAGCACATGAATCACTTGTACAACAATTAGTGGATAAAACGGTAACACGACGTTATACAGCACTTGTTCACGGACATATCCCTCATGATAAAGGTACAATTGATGCACCCATTGGTCGCGATTCTAAAGATCGTCAAAAAATGGCGGTAGTAGATAATGGAAAACATGCTGTGACCCATTTCCAAGTAATCGATCGTTTTGGCGTAGATTATACATTGATTGAATGTCGTCTTGAAACGGGACGTACACATCAAATTCGTGTACATATGAATTATATTGGTTATCCTTTAGTGGGCGATCCCAAATATGGTTTGAAGAAAACCATCGACTTTGGTGGACAAGTTTTACATGCAGGGATTTTAGGCTTTGTGCATCCAACAACAAATGAGTATTTAGAGTTTGAAGCGCCACTTCCTAAAGACTATCAGCAGTTGTTAGATGAATTGAGAAAAAGCTATTGACAGTTTAAGTCATATAAGAATATACTTATCCCAGTGAAAATAATATTCACCTTTTAAAGACAGTCCAGAGAGGCTGGAAAGGGATGCTAAATATTGTGAGATTACTGTATAAATTACAGTTCATTTGACATATTTACAAGTATACCTATATCCTCTTGGGCCCTTAGCTCAAGAGTTTTTTTTTAGCCGAGAAAGGAGGAATCATTAGTGACTAAAAAGGCCGAACTTCTAGAACAAGCAGCCATGGATAGAGCGTTAACAAGAATCGCACATGAGATTATCGAACGCAACGAAGGGATCGATGAATGTATCCTTGTGGGGATTAAAACAAGGGGAGCATTTCTTGCAAAACGCTTAGCGCAAAAGATTAACACAATTGAAAAGAAAGAAATCCGATCAGGAGAACTGGATATTTCTCTTTACCGAGATGATTTATCAGTTAAAACTTCCAATGGAGAAGCGCTTGTACAACAAGTCGACATTACGTACGATGTGACAAATCAAAAAGTGATTTTAGTTGATGATGTACTTTATACGGGTAGAACAGTACGCGCAGCAATGGATGCTGTGATGGATATCGGTAGACCTTCTCAAATTCAGCTTGCTGTATTAGTAGATCGTGGTCATCGCGAATTACCCATACGAGCAGACTTTGTAGGAAAGAATATTCCAACTGCTCGGCAGGAGCGAATTGTGGTAAGTATGGTAGAAGTTGATGGGCAAGATTTAGTAACAATATATGAATAAATCAATTTCATAAATCATTTTCTTTTTAAAAAATACGAACATTTAAGAATAACTAATTTTGATAGTTGTGGAGCGGAAGACGGCGACTCCTACGGGAAAAGCTTGAGCTGAAAGCCCCGCAGGAACGTAGTGACGAGGAGATTGAAGCCAAGCCCGTGGAAAGCGCCGTCTGGAGCGGAATAAAAACTTCTGAATATTAATGTTCATGTTGATTCGAAATGTTCGTGTTTTTCATCTAAATTTTGCATTATGAAATTGATTCGAATAAATAACAGATAACAGTTTTATATACGGAGGAAATAAAGATATGTCAAACGTTGTTTTAGATATCAACGACAAGCCTAAAACGGGGCAATTGATTACATTAAGTTTGCAACATATGTTTGCCATGTTTGGTTCAACCATTCTTGTACCAACATTGACAAATCTATCACCTGCAATCGCATTATTAACGAGTGGTATTGCCACACTCATTTTTATACTCATAACACGCTTTGAAGTACCAGCTTACTTGGGTTCCTCATTTGCCTTCATCGCACCGATCTTGGTTGCTTCTGAAGCATCAGGTCCTGGAGGTGCAATGCTTGGCGCAATGCTAGTGGGTTTAGTATATGGCATTGTGTCCTTAGTTATTTGGAAGACAGGATATAAATGGATTATGCGAATCTTACCACCAATTGTGGTAGCGCCAGTTATCATGGTTATTGGTTTAGGACTAGCGGTTACAGCAGTGAATATGGCAATGTATGAAACAACGAAAAATGGTGAACAAATTTACCATGCATCATATTTTATCGTGGCGTTATTAACATTAGCTATTGCTATCATCTGCAATAACTTCTTTAAAGGTGTAGTTAGCACGATGCCAATTTTAATAGGAATGATTGGCGGATATATTATTTCCTTGATCTCGGATGCAATGTTCGGCACTAGTTTTATCAATCTGCAAACAGTGAAAGATGCCAGTTGGTTCCAATTACCTGATTTCTTGATACCAGGGATTGATTATAAAGTGAATATGACATCGAAAATCTTTTTTGCAATGGTACCCATTGTCATTGTCACAATTTCTGAACATATCGGTCACCAATTAGTACTTGGTAAAGTTGTACACCGCAACTTCATCAAATCGCCAGGACTCAATCGTTCACTCTTAGGTGATGGTCTTGGAACATTAGTGTCATCCTTAATTGGTGGCCCACCTAAAACTACTTATGGTGAAAATATTGGGGTACTTGTACTCACACGCGTTTTTAGTGTATGGGTAATCGCTGGAGCAGCAGTATGTGCGATTCTTTTAGCCTTTTCAGGTAAACTTATGGCACTTGTTGCTTCGATTCCATCACCAGTACTTGGTGGCGTATCTATCCTGTTGTTTGGTATTATTGCTTCAAGTGGTCTACGTATGTTAGTAGAAAACAAAATTGACTTTGATCACAATCGTAACTTAGTCATCGCGTCTGTTATTTTAATCTTGGGAATTGGCGGCGGTAAGCTAGTATTCTCAGATACCTTCTCAGTGGAAGGTATGGCTCTTGCAGCAATCGTAGGGGTTATATTGAATATCGTTTTACCTGGTACAGCTCAACCAGACTTAGAATTGCTTGCAGATGAACAGGACGAACAACAAAAGCAAAAGAAAAATTAAATAAGATTTACCTTTTAATAGCTGCCCAGAGAGGCACAGAAGGGTGATTCGATACGGTAAGCGGATGATTATGTATAGTCATATAAGCTTATCATGTCATATCCTTCCTCCGCCTCCTTGATCCTCAAGGAGGCTATTTATTTGAAAGCTCCATCAGGCTCAATCAAGCTGAGTAAAGTAAACAAATTAGGAGGCACATGATGAAAAATTTACTGTCAATGGAAAATGTATCTAACGAAGAAATCGAAGAAATTTTAAAACGCGCTGCGGAGTTTGAAGCAGGAGCAAAACCACAACTAGACCGAGAATACTTGGTGGCAAATTTATTCTTCGAGCCAAGTACAAGAACCAAAACGAGCTTTGAAACAGCTGAGCGCCGAGTAGGGGCAACAGTGATTCCTTTTGAAGCAGGATTTTCAAGTACGCTTAAAGGTGAAACATTGTACGATACAGTGAAAACGTTAGAATCGATCGGTTTGGACGCAGTAGTTATTCGTCATAAAAAGGATGCTTATTATGAAGAATTATTAGAGGGTATCAATGTATCAGTGATCAACGCAGGAGATGGAGCTGGACAGCATCCTTCTCAATCTATGCTGGATTTATATACAATTTTCAAAGAGTTCGGGAAATTTGAAGGATTAAATGTTACAATCGCTGGGGATGTATCCCATAGCCGAGTAGCAAAATCAGATATCATAGCACTTCAACGATTAGGAGCCAATGTGAATATTGTCTGTCCACCACAGTGGCAAGGTGAATATGATGCTCACTATGATTGGGATGATCTAATTGAAACAAGTGATGTCATTATGCTTCTACGTGTACAGCACGAGCGGGATGCTGCATTTGAAGGATATTCCAATGAAAGCTATCATGAAAGATACGGCTTGACGAAAGAAAGAGAAAAACGTATGAAAGATGGAGCGATCATCATGCACCCAGCACCTGTCAATCGTGGCGTAGAGATAGACTCATCACTTGTTGAATGTGATCGTTCTCGTATATTCAAGCAAGTACAAAACGGTGTTTTTGTAAGAATGGCAATTGTTGAAAATATCTTGAAGGGAAGAAGCTAAGACATGACAAAACTGATCAAAAACGTACAGATGATAAATGACTCAGGGATTTTAACAGCAACAGAAATTTTAATTGAGAATGGTAAAATTGCAGCAATCGGTGAGCACATTGAAAATACTGTAGATGAAGTAATCGATGGAAAAGGTCATGTTGTAGCACCTGGATTTGTTGATGTACACGTCCATTTACGTGAACCAGGATTTGAACATAAAGAAACCATCGCTACGGGTTCTCAATCTGCTGCAAAGGGTGGGTTCACAACGATTTGTGCGATGCCAAATACAAAGCCAGTACCAGATTCAATAGAACATTTAGATATGATTAACGGTTTGATCAAGAAAAGTGCAGTTGTACGGGTATTGCCATATGGCTCTCTTACCGTTGCGCAATCAGGTGATGAACGAACAAATCTAAAAGCATTAAAAGAACATGGCGCAGTTGCTTTTTCAGATGATGGTGTCGGTGTGCAAGAAGCCGCAACCATGTACGAACAAATGAAAGATGCAGCGGCAATCGATATGGCAGTAGTTGCGCATTGTGAAGATAATTCCTTAATATATGGTGGGGTTATGCATGAAGGAAAGCGCAATAAAGAACTAGGACTGCCAGGGATTCCTTCTATTTGTGAATCTGTTCAAATTGCACGTGATGTCCTATTGGCAGAAGCGGCAGGCGCACATTACCATGTCTGTCATGTTTCAACGAAAGAATCTGTGCGAGTTGTACGTGATGCAAAAGCAGCGGGCATCCATGTCACTGCCGAAGTTTGTCCACACCATTTGTTATTAGAAGAAATGGATATTCCATCAGATGACGCAAATTGGAAGATGAATCCCCCGCTACGGGCAAATGAAGATTGGCAAGCATTACATGAAGGCTTACTAGATGGCACAATCGATTGTATCGCTACAGATCATGCGCCACATACAAAAGAAGAAAAATGTTGCGGAATGGTAGGAGCTCCGTTTGGAATTGTTGGATTTGAAACTGCTTTTCCACTTTTATATACACAATTTGTTGAAACGGGAAAATGGACTTTAAAACAACTGATTGATTGGATGACTGTAAAACCAGCAAAACTATTCAATTTACCATATGGCAAAATAGAAGTAGGTGCTTCAGCAGATTTGATTTTATTGGATTTGGAAAAAGAAAAGATCGTAGATGCAGAAAAATTTGCTTCCAAGGGTAGGAATACACCGTTTAATGGTTGGAAAGCTAAGGGATGGCCGATATTAACTATTTTTGAAGGCAATATTGTTTGGGAGGATGCACAATGACAATTAGAAAACTTATCTTAGAAACAGGTGAAGTATTCGAAGGACAGGCTTTTGGTAGCGATAAAGGATCAGAAGGTGAAGTTGTATTTACTACAGGTATGACAGGATATCAAGAAACACTTTCTGACCCATCATTCTGCGGGCAAATTGTTACTATGACTTATCCTTTAATTGGAAATTACGGCGTTAACCGTGACGACTTTGAAACGATCTCACCTGCGATTAAAGGTTTCGTCATTCATGAATTAGCAAAAGCACCATCCAATTTCCGTAGTGAAGGTACATTAGATGATTATTTTAAAGAGAAGGATATTCCAGGGATTGAGGGAGTAGATACAAGAAAACTAACTCGTCTCATTCGCAACGAGGGTGCTGTAAAAGGATATCTTTCAGCAGCAGGCGAAGAAGTGAATGTAGAGGAAGTAGTAAGTCGTCTTCGTCACACAACATTCCCAACAAACCAAGTCGCTCAAGTTTCAACTAAAAGCGCTTATCCATCTCCAGGACGTGGAAATCGTGTTGTGTTGATAGACTTTGGGATGAAACATGGCATTCTGCGAGAGTTAAATAAACGTGACTGTGATGTCATTGTTGTACCTTACAATACAACAGCAAAAGAGATTCTTGCCTATCATCCAGATGGCATTATGTTATCAAATGGACCAGGCAACCCACGGGATGTGCCTGAAGCGATTGAAACCATAAAAGAACTAGTTGGTAAAGTGCCAATCTTCGGTATTTGTTTAGGCCAACAACTTTTTGGATTAGCATGTGGGGCAAAAACTTTCAAACTAAAATTTGGTCATCGTGGTGCAAACCATCCCGTAAAAGATCTACGCACAGGTCGTACAGAATTAACTTCGCAAAACCACGGCTATGCGATTGATAGTGATTCTTTAGAGGGAACAGATTTAGAAGTAACACATGTAGCCTTAAATGATGGAACTTGTGAAGGATTGCGTCATAAAAAGTATCCGATATTTACAGTACAATATCATCCAGAAGCTTCACCAGGGCCTGAAGATCCAAACCACTTATTCGATGAATTTATGGAGTTAATGAATAACAATGGTAGAGAGGAGCAAAAACAACATGCCTAAACGTCAAGATATTCAATCTATTTTAGTAATTGGTTCCGGTCCAATTGTTATTGGTCAAGCTGCAGAATTTGACTATGCAGGTACGCAAGCCTGTTTATCTCTTAAAGAGGAAGGATACCGAGTTATTTTGATCAACTCCAATCCTGCAACGATCATGACAGACACTCAAATTGCGGATGCGGTTTATATTGAGCCGATCTCACTTGAATTCGTATCACGAATTTTAAGAAAGGAACGCCCTGATGCTATTTTGCCTACACTAGGTGGTCAAACTGGTTTGAACATGGCAATCGAGCTTCATAATTCAGGTATTTTAGATGAATTGGGCATTGAAATTCTAGGGACAAAATTAGATGCGATCAATCAAGCAGAAGATCGCGATCTATTCCGTAATCTCATGTATGAATTAGGTGTACCAACTCCGGAGTCAGATATTGTTCACAACTTAGAGGAAGCGGAAGCTTTTGTTGAGAAAATTGGTTATCCGGTGATTGTGCGTCCTGCCTTTACTCTTGGGGGTACAGGTGGAGGTATTTGCTATAACGAACAAGACCTCCATGAGATTGTAACTTCCGGTTTAAAATATTCTCCTGTAACGCAATGCTTACTGGAAAAATCAATCGCTGGCTATAAAGAAATTGAATACGAAGTTATGCGTGATTCAAAAGATAATGCCATTGTCGTATGTAATATGGAAAATGTTGACCCAGTCGGTATTCATACAGGTGACTCGATCGTAGTTGCTCCTTCTCAAACATTATCAGACCGCGAATATCATATGTTGCGAAATGTTTCCCTAAAAATTATCCGTGCTTTAGGCATCGAGGGTGGATGTAACGTACAGCTAGCACTTGATCCCAACAGCTTCAATTACTATATTATCGAAGTAAATCCACGTGTATCACGTTCATCAGCACTTGCTTCAAAAGCAACAGGTTATCCAATCGCCAAACTAGCAGCTAAAATCGCTATCGGTTTGACATTAGACGAAATGATCAATCCTGTAACAGGGAAGACTTACGCTTGCTTTGAACCAGCACTAGACTATATTGTAGCGAAAATTCCACGTTGGCCTTTTGATAAATTTGAAACAGCTAAACGTAACTTAGGAACGCAAATGAAAGCTACAGGTGAAGTAATGGCAATTGGTCGCAACTTTGAAGAGGCCATCTTAAAAGCTGTACGTTCTCTGGAAACAGGTCATAAACATATCGAGATGAAACATGCAGAAGATTTAACAGATGAATGGATTAAAAAACGTGTTAGAAAAGCGGGCGATGAACGTCTATTCTTCCTTGCAGAAGCATTGCGCCGTGGTGTAACAGTAGAAACCATCCATGAATGGAGTCAAATCGATTTATTCTTCCTAGATAAATTTAAAAATATCGTTGACTATGAAACCGTATTAAAGGAACATCCGAATGATCCAGAAACCTGTCGTAAAGCCAAGAAATTAGGTTTTGCAGATGAAACAATCGCCAAACTTTGGCATACAACAGCTGACAAAATATATGATTTTCGTAAGGAACAAGGTATCATCCCAGTTTACAAAATGGTTGATACATGTGCAGCGGAATTTGAATCAGAAACACCATACTTCTATGGCACATACGAAGAGGAAAATGAATCAATTCGCTCCAATCGTGAGTCTGTCATTGTTTTAGGATCTGGTCCAATCCGTATAGGACAAGGTGTTGAATTTGACTATGCAACCGTACATTCAGTTTGGGCCATTCAAGAGGCTGGATACGAAGCGATCATTATCAACTCAAACCCTGAAACAGTGTCAACGGACTTTTCAATTTCGGATAAATTATACTTTGAACCACTTACGATAGAAGATGTTATGCATATTATCGACTTAGAACAACCAAAAGGTGTGGTTGTCCAATTTGGTGGTCAAACAGCGATCAATCTTGCTGATAAATTAGAAGCTCGCGGTGTGAAAATTTTAGGTACATCACTTGATTCTATCGACCGTGCAGAGTCACGTGATCGTTTTGAAGAAGCACTACATGAGTTAAATATTCCACAACCATTGGGAAAAACAGCAACAAATACACCTGAAGCAATCGCCATTGCCGAAGAAATCGGATATCCAGTGCTAGTTCGCCCTTCATATGTATTGGGTGGACGTGCAATGGAAATCGTCTACACTACAGCTGAATTGAACCATTATATGGAAAATGCAGTGGAAGCATCTCCAGAACACCCTGTACTGATCGACCGTTACTTAACAGGTAAGGAAATTGAAGTAGATGCGATTTGTGATGGTGAAAATGTTCTAATTCCAGGTATTATGGAACATATCGAACGTGCGGGGGTACATTCTGGTGATTCGATTGCTGTTTATCCTACACAAAACTTGTCACAACAACATATTGATACATTAGTGGATTACACAACGCGACTAGCAAAAGGATTAGGCATCATAGGTCTGATGAATATCCAATATGTTATTTCTCGAGATGTCGTCTATGTAATCGAGGTAAATCCACGTGCATCACGTACAGTGCCATTCTTAAGTAAGATTACCAATATTCCAATGGCAAATGTTGCAACGAAGGCTATTCTTGGCCAATCCATTCCACAGCAAGGCTATCCAACAGGACTTGCTCCCGTGAAAGATGGCGTATTTGTCAAAGTACCAGTATTCAGCTTTGCAAAACTTCGCCGTGTTGATACAACATTAGGACCTGAAATGAAGTCTACAGGTGAAGTAATGGGGAAAGATAGCACACTTGAAAAAGCATTGTATAAAGGCTTTGTTGCAGCAGGCATGAAGATTAAAGATCATGGTGCCGTATTAATGACAGTAGCAGATAAAGACAAAGAAGAAGCCATCGCACTTGCTAAACGATTTGTCGAAATTGGTTACTCTATTCTAGCAACACCAGGTACTGCAGAATCATTAAAACAAGCAGGTATTAAATCAACAACTGTAGGTAAAATCGGTTCAAACGGTCCTACATTACTGGATGTTATCCAAAATGGAAATGCACAATTAGTGATTAATACATTGACAAAAGGCAAACAACCAGCACGAGATGGTTTTAGAATTCGTCGTGAATCTGTGGAAAATGGTGTACCTTGTCTTACTTCACTCGATACAGCAGAAGCCATCTTACGTGTCATCGAATCCATGACCTTTACAGCAACTGCGATGCCGAAAGCAAAGTTGGAGGTACATGCATGATTCAACAAGAAAAGATGAAAGTTGTTCGTCAAAAACAAATAGCCGATGGTATTTTTGAGCTGACTTTAATTGGTCAGCTCACCCTTCAAATGAAGCAACCTGGTCAATTTGTTCACATTCGTGTATCAGATAGTTTGGAACCATTACTTAGAAGACCTATTAGCATTTGCTCGATAGATTCAGAACATATGGAATTTAAAATGCTTTATCGTGCAGGAGGACGTGGAACAAAAATCCTTTCACAAAAACAACCAGGCGATGAAGTGGATATATTAGGCCCTTTAGGAAATGGTTTTCCTGTAGAAGAAACAGAGAGTGGAGAAACAGCTTTATTAGTTGGTGGGGGCATTGGTGTGCCACCATTGTATGAACTGTCCAAGCAACTCAATGCGAAAGGTGTTCATACCATTCATGTATTAGGCTTTCAATCGATTCATAACGTTTTCTATGAGAAACAATTTAGCGAACTTGGCGAAACCTACATTGTGACAGCCGATGGTAGCTATGGTTCAAAAGGCTTTGTAACAGATTTATTAGCACAATTAAATCCAACATTTGATGTTTTTTATAGTTGTGGTCCTTTACCGATGTTAAAAGCATTAGAGCAAACATATCCGGATAAAAAGGGATTCTTATCTTTTGAAGAAAGAATGGGCTGCGGCATTGGTGCTTGTTATGCATGTGTATGCCAAACAACTGATATCGTTGCGCAAGATTATTTAAAAATCTGTTCGGATGGCCCAGTCTTCCCAAGAGGAGTGGTTGCACTATGAATCGATTACAAGTAGAGTTACCAGGGTTAACATTGAAAAACCCTATTATTCCTGCATCTGGTTGTTTTGGCTTTGGACAAGAATTTGCAAAGCTATATGATTTATCGAAACTAGGTGCCATTATGATCAAGGCGACTACTTTGGAAACACGGAGAGGAAATCCTACTCCTCGGGTGGCAGAAACAGCTGCTGGTATGTTAAATGCAATTGGCTTACAAAATCCGGGTTTAGCACATGTGATGGAATATGAATTGCCATGGTTAGAGCAATATGATGTGCCCATTATTGCAAATGTTGCTGGTACGGAGACGGCTGATTATGTAGCTGTAGCTGAAAAAATTTCAACAGCTCCAAATGTGAAAGCTTTAGAATTGAATATCTCCTGCCCAAATGTAAAAAGTGGGGGTATTCAATTTGGTACAGATGCTAATACCGCAAGTGGTCTAACAGCTGCTGTCAAAGAAGTATCAAAAGTTCCTGTCTATGTTAAATTATCTCCAAATGTTACAAATATCGTCGAAATTGCAAAGGCAGTTGAAGCCGGTGGTGCTGATGGTATTACGATGATTAATACATTAATCGGCATGAGGCTTCATCCAAAAACAGGAAAGCCAATCATTGCTAATGGAACAGGTGGTTTATCTGGTCCTGCTGTTAAGCCGATTGCTATCCGAATGATTTACGATGTTCGTCAACAGGTGAAGATTCCGATTATTGGTATGGGCGGTATAACAAATGCTGAGGATGTCATCGATTTCCTATCGGTAGGTGCTAGTGCTGTCGCAGTCGGTACTGCAAACTTTGTCGATCCTTTTGTATGTCCGAATATCATCGATGAGCTACCACAAAAATTAGATGAACTAGCATGTGAGAAAATAACGGATCTTATTGGAAGGAGCCATCGATAAATGTCAAATAAGCCGATCATTGCTTTAGATTTTCCATCAGAAGAGAAAGTCTTTCAATTTCTTTCCCATTTTCAAGAATCTTTATTTGTAAAAGTAGGCTTAGAACTTTATTTGCAAGAGGGCCCTTCCATTATTAAAAAGATAAAAGAACAAGGTCATGAAGTTTTTCTTGATCTAAAACTTCATGATATACCAAACACTGTTAAATCCGCTATGAGGGGCTTAGCGAAACTGGGAGTCGATATTGTCAATGTTCATGCTGCAGGAGGAAGTACAATGATGAAAGCAGCACTTGAAGGTTTGCAAGAAGGTACACCAGCCGGCAAAAAACGTCCAGCATTGATTGCTGTAACGCAATTAACTTCTACTAGTGAAGAACAAATGCAACAAGAACAAAAAATTTCAACGACACTAGAAGAATCTGTTCTAAATTATGCCAAGCTAGCAAAAGTTTCAGGACTTGATGGAGTCGTTTGTTCTGTGTTAGAAGCGAAAGCAATCGAAAAAGTATGTGGCAAAGAATTTTTAAAGGTGACGCCTGGGATTCGTTTATCAGGTGGCGCACTGCATGATCAAAAACGTGTTGCAACACCTACATTTGCAAAAGAAAATGGATCTACACATATAGTAGTAGGACGCGCAATCACACAAGCTGATGATGTTGTAAAAGCCTATCATACAGTACAAGCATTATGGGGAGGACAATAATAGATGACCATTCAAAAAGAAGTAGCAAAAGGTATGTTAGAAGTAGGTGCAGTAGAGTTAAACCCAAATGAACTTTTTACATGGGCGTCTGGTATTCAATCACCTATCTATTGTGATACTCGACTAACGATCTCTTATCCGAAAGTTCGCAAAATTATTGCGAATGGTCTTGCTGAATTGATCAAAGAAAACTTTCCAAAAACAGAAGTAGTTGCCGGAACTGCCACAGCAGGTATTCCACACGCTGCTTGGGTAAGCGACATTTTGGATTTACCAATGGTGTATGTACGTTCAAAACCAAAAGATCATGGTCGAGGCAATCAAACAGAAGGAAAGCTTCAACAAGGTCAAAAAGTAGTCGTTGTTGAAGATATCATTTCTACAGGCGGTTCAAGTATTACAGCTGTTGAAGCGCTTCGTCGTGAAGGAGCAGAAGTGTTAGGAGTCGTATCCGTGTATTCTTACATGTTGCCTCGTGCACAAGAAAACTTTGATCGAGTAGGTGTACCATATAAAAGCCTATCCAACTTTGAAGCGCTTGTAGAAGTGGCCAAAGAAACAGGGATGATTAAAGAAGACGATATTCCAGGATTACTTCAATGGCATGCAGATTTGAAGGCTGGAAAACTATAAGTGAATCTGTTTTAAAATGGATGATCATTCTTAGGAGTAAAGAAAGCACCTATTTAGAACGAAAATGAATTAATAAAATACAATTCAGATCGATACATTGATACTGAATTGTATTTTTTTATTGTTTTTCGGGCAGCCTCCTGTCATAGAGGTTTAAGTTAAATGTATGAGAAGCAGTAGCAAAATATAAATTATACAAATAATGAGCTGATCACCAATAACGATTAAAAATGCATACGTAAAAAAGAAAATTTGCGCATAAACCATGCCCGCTTTAAGTGACAAAGGGGGATCTCGATAGTCTTATAAAAACCTGATTGGATCAGCTAAAATCTAGTGGGGGGAGAAGAAAACCCGACTGAATGAAGTTTCACTTTATCATCATAAAAGATGTATAATATATGTTCTTTTTATTTGTCATTCCTTTTATTTTGTATTAAAATTAACTAAACCTATTTAATAACTATGAATTTAAAAAGGGGTTTTCTGAATGACCGAAAAATTAGAAGAATTTTTACCACAATATACAATTGATGCGGCGACGAATGTAGAACGTGTTGTGCTAAAAGTTATTGATTTAACAAGGCAAATCGCTTTTTATAAACATGTTGTTGGCTTAACAGTACTTAGTAGAACACAAAATTATGCTTATCTTGGTGTAAAAGAGGATGAAAGAGTGCTCTTAGAGTTACGAAAAACAGCTAAAAAATTGCAACCAGCAAAAAGTACGGGGTTATTTCATATCGCTTTTCTTATGCCAAATAGAGAGGCCTTTGCTACAAAATTCTTTGAAATATTACGAAATAAAAATACGGTAGATAGTCCTTTAGAGCAAGCAACTCGGTTCCCTCATTTTGAACGGATTATTCCTATTGCTAAATTGGATAGTGCAAGTGATCATGGTTATAGTGAAGCATTTTATTTATCTGATATAGAGGGCAATGGTATTGAAATATACGTAGATCGACCTCGAGAGGAATGGCATAAATATCCTAAAGGTAGCAATCCATTAAATTTTAAAGAACTTGCAAAGATTGCAAAATTTGAGACAGATGGTAAATTGCCAATAGGTACAAAAATTGGACATGTACATCTGCGTGTTAATGATTTAGAAAAAACATTGTCATTTTATCATCAAGTATTAGGATTTGAATCGCAGCTTGTATCAAATGATAGGTTCTTTTTATCAGCAGGTGGATATCATCACCATATCGCAGGAAATGCTTGGTCTGGAAGAAACGCTGCACATCCACTAGATATACATAGTGGATTACAAGAGATACATTTCAATCTGCCATCTAAAGAGGCCTACCATAAATTGAAAAACCATGTAAAACAATTAACCCAAATGCAAGATTTAGATCATTATTTTGCCATCATTGATCCAGATGGAAATAGTCTTGTGTTTTCAACAAATCATCAGTAAAAAGGTTACGATATCAATAAAGAGGTTGGGATAAAAGTATTTTAGCTAATAAAAAATCCGAACAATAATGTAAAATTCTATTTAAAATTTCAGATTTGTTCGGATATTGAATCTATTTTATAATGAGGAATTTGTACAAAAAGCATGAACATTTAATATATATTTTTTCGTAACATTCAGTTTTGTGTTCCGTTCCAGACGGCGCTTTCCGCGGGCTTGGCTTCAATCTCCTCGGGTCGACACGACGTTGATCCCGAAGCCGTTGCCACAGGACGTGGCGAACTTAGGCTTTGTTCTTTAAAACGTTCCTGCGGGGCTTTCAGCTCAAGCTTTTCCCGCAGGACTTTGAATAAGCCTCTTTGAACTAACACCGCACGAAGGAAATGCGCATGCATTTTCGAGGAGTCGCCGTCCTCCACTTCACACCATTCTAAATGATGTTCATCATCGAATAATCGTATTTTCTCAAAGAAAGACGCTTTATGAAATTGATTTTATTAAGTTCAATTATTCGGCTTTGGGTAGGGCTAATTTTGTTCTGTCCCAGCCTCTTTATTGTTCTTTGCATGTTGTCTTCCTTGAAATACACTTCAAAGCTATTATCAAGTCATTACAGCAGATAATATTGTCCCTTTGTCATTCAGATAATTTTTACGAACGATAATAATATTTGAATGCATGCATGTTGATTTTACACAAAAATTAGGAGTGTCTGTTTGGTGTAATTTTTGAAAAACCCTGTATTTTTAGGATCGTTTATATAGATTGAAGCGGAGGCTTGCTCGAATCCTCGAAAATGCATGTGCATTTCCTTCGTGCGGTGTGGATACAGGAAGTCAATTCAATGTCCCGCGGGAAAAGCGAATAGATGAGACCCCACAGCGTAGCGATTGAAGGAACGGAGTCTAAGGACACCATGTCCTGTGGCAACGACTCCGTGACCAACATCCTGTTGTCCCCAAGCCCCAGCATTCGCCCGCAGGAAAGCGAGCAAGTCTTTGCTGTAATCAACGAATTATCCTATTTTTATGGATTAAATTGGATAATCAACACGCCTGATCTGAATGGTTACTTTAAGCTAGCAATTTTTGAAAACAAACAAGCGGTCAACTGATCAACTTCATGGCTGTAAAAAGCTGATCGGCATGTTTTTTATGATCTAAAGGAGTGAATAATTTTCTCCAAAGTGGTTTTTGTTTGAAAAAATTCCTCTTTGGTCATATTTGTTTTTTCGAAAACCTTCTCTGAAATACAAGGTAACTCTTTTTGTACTTTTTTCCCTTGTTCTGTTAGTTGAACCATTAAATTACGTTCATCTTTTTTTGAACGTTCTCTTGAAATATACCCTTTAAGCTCTAGTTTCTTTAATAATGGTGTCAAAGTCCCAGAATCTAGAAAGACGCGATTTCCTAATTCTTTTATATTGACTTGCTCATCACAATTAATCGCCAATAAAACGATATATCCAGTATACGTTAGATCATATTCTTTGAGATAGAATGTATATTTCTTAATGATTTCTTTAGAAGATACGTATAACAAGAAGCACAACTGATTATCCAAATAATTTTGCTCTGTCTGCATAGATTATTTCCCTCCCAAACAATAATATCATTATTTTTATAATAATTTATTCTTTTGACTTGTCAATCACAATTAAATTGTATACAATTTAATTGTACAAAATAAAAATGATTAAGAAAGGGTTGGTTAAAATGAAAAAAATGTATTCAACTAAAATGACAAATGTAGGCGGTCGTAGTGGAGAAGTGCATTCTCCAGACAAATCATTCTCTTTGAATATTGTACCACCAGGTAAAAATACTGAAGGCGCAACAAACCCCGAACAATTATTTGCGGCAGGATTTAGTTCATGCTTTAATAGCGCGCTTGATTTAGTCAAAATGCAAAAAGGCATTAAAGGTCAATCCACAATTAGCGCGATTGTATCACTCTATAATAATGGCAAACAGGATTATAGTTTAGGAGTAGAAATAGAAGGCCATATTGAGGGCGTATCACCAGAGGAAACACAAACACTTTTAGAAATTACGCATACGGTCTGTCCGTATTCAAAGGCTACACGAAATAATATTGAAGTTACTGTAAAAGCTGTTTAATCCACTTTTAGATAGTTATTCGACCTAATAGGAAATGAGCATATAGAAAAAATTTGTTAATGAAGAGATAGTAAAAGTAGAAAATATTTTTTAAAATCAGAGGTCTCGAAGTTTTCTGAGAATACTTGAAAAAAGGAGTGATTAACTGCGGTTAATCACTCCTTTAGATTTTAAAACAATGGGAAGGTGTAAATGTTTTTGACTCAAAATTTTATCCCGCGTTAACGGGCAGTAAGACCCCCACCTCAAGGTTTAGAAAAAAACGAGAAAGATAGGTGGGGGGACCTGCCGCATGCGCCCGATTGGTTTGGGCCAACAAGATGTTGGTCTCTCAGGTGTTGCCACAGGACGTGGCGCTTTTAACCTGAGTTCTTCTAGCTCAATGGGAGATGAAGAAAACCCCTATTGATGGAAGCTTCACTTTATCGTTCTTTTTTCAACTGAATGACTAGTTCTTCATCAGGTGTAACATATAGTGTTTTTTGTTCAAAGTAGATGACAAATCCTGGCTTTGCACCACTTGGTTTCTTGACTTGTCGAATTTCTGTATAGTCAACTGGAACGGATGAGGAATCACGGGCTTTGCTAAAGTACGCAGATAGTGTGGCAGCCTCTCGCAATGTTTGTTCATCAGGGTTCGCATCATGAATGACCACGTGTGAGCCGGGAATATCCTTTGTATGCATCCAAATATCTGATTTTCTTGCTAATTTAAATGTTAAATAATCATTTTGTTTATTATTTTTCCCTACTGAAATATGGACACCTGTTGAAGAAACGAATTCCTCAGGTGATGGTTTTGTTGGTTTTTTACGCCGTTTGGCAGTACGCATTTTCATAAAACCCTGTTCCGCCAACTCTTCTCGTATCTCTTCAATATCATGTGGTGCTGCTTGCTGTACTTGTTGTGAAAGCATCTCGAAATAGGTTAAATCCTCATTGGTTTTATCGATTTGTTGTTGTACCATGATGAGTGCATTTTTGGCCTTATTATACTTGGTGTAATAACTTTGGGCATTCTCAATCGGTGTTTTGCGTTCACTTAAAGGAATCTTCACTTTTGCTTCATGATCGTCGTAATAATTGACAACGGTGATTTCTTTTTGTCCCTTTTCAAAATTATAGAGATTGGCCATTAGTAATTCACCAAATAATTGATATTGATCCAACTTTTGCGCGTGATTTAAATCTTTTTGAAGCTTTTTCAGTTTAAGCTTCAATTTACTGATTTCATTTTGTAACCAGCGTTCAAGATCTCCCGCTTGTTGTTTCACTCGGTCACGTTCAGCTCTTGCGAAGAAGACACGGTCAAGTAATGTGCTTAAAGATGGATAGATCGCTGGTTTGCCTTGTAAATGCGTAAGTGCGATAGGAGAAAATTGTGTTTTCCCATTTACTTCTATATAAGTAGGCTGGCTGCCCCCATTCTTAAATTCAGCAATAAAAGAGGGGAATAGAGCTGCCGCAGCTTTTCCAGACTCATCAATGCGATATAAAAATTCATTGGCATGGAGGGATGAAAATCCAGTGAAATGTTGAACAATTTCTTGTGCCGATTTTTCAGTCGCAAAAAATGTTTGTAAATCTTCGTCAGATACAACTGTTGGATTTACTTTGTTTTGTTTAGGAGGCGCTACATAAAGCTGACCGGGCAACACAGTTCGATAGCTGTTCATTGCAGGAGGTAAATGTTTCAAACTATCTACGATTTTTTGCGATTCTTTTTCTACTAGAATGAGATTACTATGTCGTCCCATTATTTCCGCATATAATTCTCTTATGATGGGATCTCCAATTTCGTTTTTACTTGTTATCGTGAATACGATGATGCGATCGCCATCGATTTGTTTGATCGATTCGATAAAGCCTCCTTCGATATGCTTTCGTAACAGCATACAAAACATAGGCGGTTCAGCAGGATTATCGACTGCTTGATCTGTCAGATGTACACGAGCGTAAGATGGATGGATGGATAACAATAATTTATGATTGTTGCCACTTGCTCGGATAGTTAAAATAATTTCTTGTGCATTTGGTTGGTGTACTTTAGCGATACGCCCTGTGACCAATTGCTGCAATTCTTTTGTCATTGCTAGTGTGAATAAGCCATCATATGCCATATGTAAATTCCTCTTTCAAAACGTTTTGTTCTATCTTATCATTTTTTATCTTGCATTAACAGGCAGTAAGCACTCACATCAAGAGGGAGCGGAAATCAGCGAATGTTCTATATTTTCATGGATAAAAATCAAATATTTTCTTTAAACAACAAAAAAATAAGCAGAAAATATAATTTTAGCGTACAATTAAAAGATAAGCAGTCCATGGATATACGCAATAATTTTTTTCTTATGTTATACTTATAGATAGTATGCGAAGAAGGATGTGACTGACCTTGGTACGTAGTATGACAGGATTTGGCAGGGGTGTCACAACAACGGATCAACTGCAGTTAACCGTAGAAATCCGTTCAGTAAATCATCGTTTTTTAGAAATTTCCACACGATTTCCTAAAGAATGGACTGAAGCGGAAGTACTTGCAAAAAAAATACTTTCTACAAAAGTAGCAAGAGGAAAGCTTGATGTATCCGTCTACGTGAAAGAATTAGTGCCATTTGGACAGGTTGTAAAGATCAATTGGCCTCTAGTCAATGCATATAAAGAAGCAAGAGATGAGTTAAGACAACAGATTCCGCTGGATGATAAATGGTCCATGACGGAAATTTTACAACTTGACCAAGCACTCACTTTGGAAATAAAAGAACTTCCCAAAGAAGAGATTTTAAGTGCAGTGAATAAGGCTGTTGAAGAAGCAACAATCGCTCTTATTCAAATGCGAGAAAAAGAAGGCCAAGTATTATTCGAAACAGTTCTAGGCTTTAAAGAGGCCTTAGAAGAGCAAATCGCTGTTATCAAAAACGTTTCTCAAAAAGCTGTAGAGAAATATCGTGAAAAATTAGTAGAACGCATAAACGAAATTAGTCACACAGATCATTTAGAAGAACGCCTTTTAACTGAAGTAGCTATTTTTGCAGAAAAAGCAGATATATCAGAAGAATTGGATCGCTTAGCAAGTCATTTAAAACAATTAGATGAAACATTGCAAGAGGATATATCAATTGGTCGAAAATTAGACTTTTTGATGCAAGAAATGCATCGTGAGATTAATACGATTGGTTCTAAAAATCAGTCAGTTGAAGCAGCTACCGCCGTTGTTCAAGCAAAAGCAATATTAGAAAAAATGCGAGAACAAGTTCAAAATATTGAATAATAGCAATACTTATTGTATGATTAATTTTTTGGAACGATGAGGGAGAGTTAATGAGAAGAGAACGTGGATTATTAATTGTTTTATCTGGTCCTTCCGGTGTTGGAAAAGGTACAGTGCGGAAAGCATTATTTTCACAACCAGATACCAATTATGAATATTCTATTTCCATGACCACACGCGAGCCACGTGAGGGGGAAGTTGATGGTGTAGACTACTTTTTTAAAAGTAGAGAAGACTTTGAAAAGCTTATTGAACAAAGCAAATTACTTGAATATGCCGAGTATGTAGGCAATTATTATGGAACACCTATTGACTATGTAAATGCAACATTGGATGCAGGTCGTGATGTATTCCTTGAAATTGAAGTTCAGGGTGCGACACAAATTCGTGAAAAAGTACCAGATGGTCTATTTATTTTCCTTGCACCACCAAGTCTTTCTGAATTACAACAACGCTTGGTAGGACGTGGGACCGAATCAGAAGACGTTATTGCATCACGTATAGCTGCTGCAAACAAAGAATTGGAAATGATGAATTTGTACGATTATGTCGTGGAAAACGACGAAGTACAATTAGCATGTGAACGTATTAATGCGATTGTTCTTGCTGAACATTGTAAACGTGAACGTGTAGAAAAAAGATATTTAGCTATGTTGAGAGGAGAATAATAGATGCTATATCCATCTGTTGATGTTTTAAAAACTAAAATCGATTCAAAGTATTCACTTGTAAGTCTTGCTGCTAAAAGAGCTCGTGCCATGCAAGAAGGCAGTCCAGAACGTTTATCTTCATATGTTTCTTATAAAAGCGTAGGGAAAGCACTTGAGGAAGTTGCCGCTGGCGTTCTTACAATAGAAGATCAAGATGAAACAAAAGTTTATGAAGATGAAGTTTAACCCTTATTCAATGGGTGTATAAGCATTCACTAATTGAGGTTAAAGCTTCCGGCAGTTTACACAGATTTTTGATGGGAATTAATCAAATTGACTTGACAAAATCTTGCTGTGTTTTGCCGAGGTGCATTGATTAACTAAAACGCTGTAGCTCCTAGAGAAGTTTTTCTTTGGGGGCTTATGTTGTTTCGAGAGGAAGAAAAACATGATTGCAAATAAGAACATTTTACTTTGTGTATCAGGTGGAATCGCAGTTTATAAGGCAGTTGCACTGGTGAGTAAGCTTACGCAAGCAGGTGCGCATGTGAAAGTAATGATGACAGAATCTGCAACCCGTTTTGTTACTCCTTTGAGTTTTCAAGTCATGTCCAAAAACGATGTATACATTGATACTTTTGATGAAAAAGACTCTGGAGCTATAGCTCATATTGAGTTAGCGGATTGGGCCGATCTTGTGATTGTTGCCCCAGCTACAGCTAATATGCTCGGTAAGCTTGCCAATGGGATTGCTGATGATATGGTGACAACAACGTTACTTGCTACCACTGCAAAAGTTTGGGTAGCCCCAGCTATGAATGTTCATATGTATAATCATCCAGCAGTAAAAAGAAATATCGAACGCTTAGCAAAAGATGGCTATGAATTTATAGAGCCTTCGGAAGGTATTTTAGCGTGTGGCTATGTTGGAAAAGGGCGTTTAGAAGAGCCAGGAAAAATAGTTTCTTTAGTGGAACAGTTTTTCAAACCAGAAAATTTACCATTGAAAGGAAAGAAAGTGGTCGTGTCTGCAGGACCAACTAGAGAAAGAATAGATCCCGTTCGTTATTTAACGAACTTTTCCTCTGGAAAAATGGGTTATGCGATGGCAGCTGCGGCACAAAAGCTCGGTGCAGATACAATACTTGTTTCAGGACCAGTAGAAATAACTCCTCCAGCAGGTGTAAAGCTGATTTCTGTAGAGAGTGCTGAAGACATGCTGAAAGCTATTTTAAAAGAATACGATCATGCAAATATCGTCGTAAAAGCGGCAGCAGTAGCGGATTATCGTCCTGAAATCAGTTTGTCCCAAAAAATGAAAAAACAATTTGATCATACAGCTATAGAGCTTGTGAGAACAACTGATATATTACTTACTTTAGGAGAGCTTAAACAACATCAATTATTAATAGGTTTCGCCGCAGAAACGAATGATGTATTAGAATATGCAAAAGGTAAATTAATCAAAAAAAATGCGGATTATATTATCGCAAATGATGTTTCAAAATCAGATCGTGGTTTTGGAGCTGATTCAAACACAGTCACGTTAGTCGGTAAAGAAGGATTTCAACAAAGTTATGAATCTATGCCGAAAGAGAAACTAGCAATTGAATTATTCACAACAATCTTAAAAAGAGAGGGTATGTGGCAATGATTGCACAAATTATTGTCGATGTTTCTGCTTATCCTGTGGACAGACCATTTGATTATTTGGTTCCTCTGGAGCTAGAGGAATTGGTAGAGGTGGGGTGTCGTGTTAAAGTGCCATTCGGTCCAAGAAATGTTCTTGGGTTTATCACAGCGTTAAAAGATGAAACAGATGTACCAGTAGATAAACTTAAAGCAATCGCACAGCTTTTAGATTTAGAACCAGTGTTAACGGAAGAGATGCTTAAACTTGCAAAGTGGATGACTGTGCATACTTTATGCTATGAGATAGATGCATTACAAGTTATGCTACCATCCGCTTTACGTGCAAAATATGAGAAGTCTATCAAACGAACGACTGAACTGTCCAATTTACCTGCGGAATTACAGGCTTTGTTTGGTCAAAAAGAGGTAATTCCGTATAAAAAAGTGGAAGCGGCTGATCTATTAAAGCCGCTTAAATATTGTATGAAGCAAGGTCTTGTTGAGCAAAGAACAATTGTGAAGCAACAAGGGCAAGTGAAAGCAGTTCGCAAAGTAAAAGTGCTAGGTGATGTGCCACAATTACGAGAAATTACGACAACGATCCCTAAACGTGCAAAGAAACAATTGCAAGTGGCTGAATGGATGGTAGAACATGCAGGAGAAGAGTTTATCCCACAAAGACTCTGTGAAACATTGAATATTACACCTGCCGTATTGAATGCAGTCATTGAAAAAGGTGCAGCTAGCTATTTCCAAGAAGAGATCTATCGTAACCCTTTTTCAAAAGATGTACATAAATCTGTAGCGCTTCAATTGACAGATGAGCAAGATGTTGCACTATATCAAATTTTACAATCGATGAAATCAAAGATGGCTACAACTTTCTTATTACATGGTGTAACAGGCAGTGGGAAAACAGAAGTGTATCTACAAGCCATTCAAGAAGCGATCAATCACGGACAAGAGGCTATTGTGCTAGTACCTGAAATTTCGTTGACTCCTCAAATGACAGAGCGATTTCGTGCACGTTTTGGTGATTTAGTAGCAGTGATGCATAGCGGATTATCAAAGGGCGAGAAGTATGATGAATGGAGGAAAATCGGACGTGGGGAAGTAAAGGTCGCTGTTGGGGCTAGATCTGCGATTTTTGCCCCATTTACTAATCTAGGACTGATTATTTTAGATGAAGAACATGAATCCACCTATAAGCAAGAAGATACACCACGATATCATGCAAGAGATGTTGCGATTTGGCGAAGTCAATTCCATCAATGTCCCGTTATCCTAGGAAGTGCTACCCCCTCACTTGAGTCTTTTGCTAGAGCAAAGAAAAATATTTATACTTTACTGACATTATCTCAAAGAGCAAAGAAACAAGCTTTACCTACTGTTCAAGTAGTAGATATGCGTGAAGAGCTTCATAAAGGAAATCGTTCAATGTTTTCGCAATCTTTAGCAGATGCTATGAAAGTAAGACTGGAGAAAAAAGAGCAGATGGTCTTATTTTTGAATCGTCGGGGATATTCATCCTTTGTTTTATGTCGTGATTGCGGAACGGTCGTGCAATGTAAAAACTGCGATATTTCTATGACTTATCATCGTTCAACAGAAACGTTAAAATGCCATTATTGTGGATATGAAGAGCGTGTTCCAACAGAGTGCCCAGAGTGCCATAGTGAGCATATTCGTTTTTTTGGAACAGGTACTCAAAAAATCGAGGCTGAGATTCATAAAGTTTTTCCTGAAGCCAGAGTGTTGCGAATGGATGTTGATACAACAAGACAAAAAGGGGCACATGAACGTATATTAGATGATTTTGGTGCTGGCAAGGCAGATATTTTATTGGGAACTCAGATGATTGCCAAGGGGCTAGATTTTCCAAAAATCACATTAGTCGGGGTATTAAGTGCAGATACATCCTTAAACCTTCCCGATTTCCGTGCAGCTGAACGTACTTTTCAATTATTAACACAAGTAAGTGGTCGTGCAGGTCGTCATGATTTACCAGGTGAAGTGATTATTCAAACATATACGCCTGAGCATTATGCCATCCAATTGTCAAAAGAGCAGCACTATGAACCATTCTATGAGCAAGAAATGGCCATGCGACATAAGTTTGCTTATCCACCCTATTTTTTCGTTGTACTTATACAAATAACACATGAAGATGTTATGATGGCAGCGGAATATGCGGGGAAGGCTATGGATTGGTTAAAACTAAAACTCTCCAAACAAGTTGTACTGATCGGGCCTACTGCTGCTTCCATTAGCCGAGTTCAAAATCGATATCGTTATCAATGTTTGATAAAATATAAAAAAGAGCCGAATCTAATTGAAACATTGCAACAATTGATCCGGTTGTACCGTACGGAATGGGTCAAAAAGGGAGTTCAACTAACTGTTGATTTAGATCCATCGTCTATTTAATACACTTAAGACCCCCTGAATGAAGTTTCACTTTATAAGAGAAGAAAAGAGGTTTCAAATGGCATTATTAGAAATTATAAAAAACCCTGCAAAGGTACTGGAAACAAAAGCGTCTGCAATCGTTCAATTTGATGATGAGTTAGCAAAATTGCTAGACGATATGTATGAAACAATGCTTGAAAATGATGGTGTAGGGATCGCTGCCCCACAAGTCGATAAAAGTATCCAAGCGGCTGTTGTAGAGCTTGGGGAAGAACGAGATCTATTAGAACTGATTAATCCAGTGATAGTAGAAGTTTCTGAAGATACTGGCGTTGATATCGAAGGTTGTTTAAGTTTTCCAGATTTATATGGTGATGTCGAACGCCCATTATATATCAAAGTTCAAGCGCAAGATCGAAATGGTGAGTTATATGAATTAGAAGCTTATGATTTTGATGCGCGTGTGATTCAACACGAAGTAGATCATCTACATGGCATATTATTTGATAAAAAAATAATCAAAACTTATACATTAAAAGAAATAGAAGAAATGTATGCGGAGGAGGATGAAGAGCAATGACTTCAGTCGTTTTCATGGGCACACCCGATTTCTCTGTACCTATCTTGAAAATGTTGTATGAAGAAGGGTATGAGATTCAAACGGTAGTTACTCAGCCAGATCGCCCAGTTGGTCGTAAACACGTTTTAACACCAACACCTGTCAAGGCTGCAGCGGTAGAACTTGGACTACCAGTTATACAACCAGAGCGTTTAAAGGGTTCACAAGAATTACAACAAATCATCGCATTAAATCCTGATTTAATCGTGACGGCTGCCTTTGGACAAATTTTACCGAAAGAATTATTAGATACACCTAGACTTGGTTGTATAAATGTTCACGCGTCATTACTTCCTGCATATCGTGGAGGTGCACCTATCCATCAAGCAGTAATCGATGGTCAAAAAGAAACAGGTGTAACCATTATGTATATGGCTGAAAAATTAGATGCGGGAGATATTATCGCACAACAGGCGATAGCCATTGAGGAAGAAGATTATACAGGTCTATTATTTGATAAATTAAGTATTATTGGTCGAGACTTATTGAAGGTCACTCTTCCTTCGATTATTAATGGTACTAATCATCGAATTCCGCAAGATGAGTCAAAGGTATCTTTTGCTCATAATATTTCACGTGAACAAGAACGCATCGATTGGGCAAAGAGTAATATAGATATTTACAATCAAATACGTGGTTTGCATCCATGGCCGATTGCTTATACAACACTTGATGGGCAAAACGTGAAAGTTTGGTGGGCAAAAAAATCGACGGTTACACATCATGAAAAACCTGGTACAGTGATTGGAATTTCGAAAAAATTCTTTACTGTTGCGACGGGAGATGGGCAAGCGATTGATATTGTGGATTTGCAACCTGCTGGTAAAAAAAGAATGGAAGCGGTGAATTACCTAAATGGTGTAGGATCTAAATTACAGATAGGAGATCATTTTGAATGAGTAAAAACAAAAATGTAGCACCTATTTGGGATGGCAATGTCCGTGATGCAGCATTGACAATCCTACTGGCTGTTGATCGACAACAAGCTTATAGCAATTTGCTGCTACATCAAACAATTGAAAGGTATAAAATTGACGCAAAAGATCGTGGCTTATTAACAGAAATCACGTATGGCACATTGCAATATAAAATGACACTCGATTATTATTTGGAGCCATATGTACGTGGTAAACTCGATGATTGGGTGCGCTGGTTATTGCGTTTATCTTTATATCAAATCGCTTTTTTAACAAAAATCCCTGATCATGCGGCTGTCAATGAAGCCGTTGAAATTGCGAAGCATCGTGCTCGTCATCGTGGTATTAGCGCAACTGTTAATGGAATTCTGCGTTCTATTTTACGTGATGGTCTACGTGATACAACAACGATTGATAATGATACAGAACGTCTAGCGATTGAGACAAGTCACCCTCAATGGCTTGTTCGTCGTTATATCGATGGCTTTGGTTTAGAAAAAACATCAGATATTTTATTTGAAAATAATCTACCACCTATACAAACTGTACGTGTCAATACGACAAAAGCAACTGTTGACGAAGCATTGCGTAGTCTATGGGATGATCAATTCGCTGTAAAACGTAGCGCAGTAGTGCCAGAATGCTTACACATTATCGAGGGACAGGCTGCTCGTTCGACTGCATTTAAAGAAGGACTTATTACCATTCAAGATGAGAGTTCCATGTTGCCTGCATATGCTTTAGAAGTAAAACCAGGAATGCGCGTTTTAGATATGTGTGCAGCTCCAGGCGGAAAAACCACTCATATAGCTGAAAAGATGAATAACCAAGGTGAACTAGTTGCAACTGATTTACATCCGCATAAAATAAAGCTGATTCAGCAAAATGCCGATCGTCTAGATTTATCGATCATCCAGCCTCGCGTATTAGATGGAAGAGAGGCCCTTTCAATATTTGATAAGGAATCATTTGATCGAATTTTAGTGGATGCACCTTGCAGTGGCCTTGGTGTTATACGACGTAAACCCGACATCAAATATACGAAAAAAGAAGCAGATTTTGAATCTTTACAAAAAATCCAGCTTCAACTATTAAATACTGCATATACTTTATTAAAAAATGAAGGCAAAATGGTTTACAGTACATGTACAATTGATAAAATGGAGAACAACGGTACTGTTGAAATATTTTTGCGAACTCATCCTGATATGGAATTATCCCCCGTGAAAAATGTACCCGAAGCATTACACGCACTGAAAACGGAAGGCATGATGCAAGTCTTTCCACAAGATTTTGGTAGTGACGGCTTTTTTGTTGCTGCTTTTATAAAAAAAGGAGGATCCACAAAGTAATGGATCAAGAAATAAAAAAAACAGCCAGAGTAAAAAAAGAAAAACCGGAGCTTCGCGAATCCATTTATTCGTTATTACCTGATCAATTACAAGAATGGCTTATCGAACAGGGTGAAAAACCATTTAGAGCTGCTCAAATTTTTGATTGGTTATATATAAAACGCGTCACAAGTTTTGAAGAAATGTCCAATCTTTCAAAAGCATTACGCGATAAATTGCAACAAGAATTCGCATTCAGCACATTGAAAACTCTCGTAAAACAAGAATCAAAAGATGGGACTATTAAATTTTTATTTCAATTGCAAGATGGATATTCCATCGAAACTGTATTAATGGCACATGATTATGGTAATTCTGTATGTGTAACCACTCAAGTTGGATGTCGTATTGGATGTACGTTCTGTGCGTCTACATTAGGTGGTTTAAAGCGGCATTTACTACCAGGAGAAATCGTTGAACAAGTGGTCAAAGTTCAACAGGCTTTAGATGAAAAGGATCAACGAGTAAGCTCAGTTGTTATTATGGGAATCGGCGAACCATTTGATAATTATGATTCTATGATGCAATTTTTAAAGGTCATCAACCATGAAAAGGGTTTAAATATTGGTGCACGTCATATTACGGTTTCAACAAGTGGCATTATTCCAAAGATTTATCGATTTGCTGATGAGCAATTACAGATTAACTTTGCATTATCCTTACATGCACCTTCTCAAGAATTACGACAACAATTGATGCCGATTGCGAGAGCGTATAAGCTACCAGATTTAATGGAGGCAGTCAAATATTACACTGAAAAAACAGGACGTCGGATTAGTTTTGAATACGGTTTGTTTGGGGGTGTCAATGATTCAGTTGCACATGCAGAAGAGCTAGCGCAACTTGTGAAAGGGATTAAATGCCACGTCAATTTGATTCCGGTTAACTATGTGCCAGAACGCGATTATGTTCGAACACCTAGAAATAAGATTTTTGATTTTGAAAAAACATTAAAAAAACATGGTGTCAATGTTACAATTCGTCGTGAGCATGGCTCAGATATTGATGCAGCTTGTGGTCAATTGCGTGCGAAGGAGAGAAAAGAAGAGACGACCCACTAATGAGGTGATACATTGTGAGATATACCATTGTAAGTGATATTGGAAAGAAAAGGGCAGTCAATGAAGACTCGGCAACTTTTATCTCGCGTGATGATTCCTATCAACTGGCTATTGTTGCAGATGGTATGGGCGGTCATAATGCGGGTGATGTTGCCAGTCATATGGCTGTGACACATTTTGAAGAGTTATTTTTAAAGGCAGATGCAGGCCATTTTGCATCAAATGAATCGATTGAACAATGGTTGGTTTCAACCGTAAAGGAACTCAACACAACATTGTATCAATACTCTTTAACACATGAAGATTGCCAAGGCATGGGGACAACACTTATTGCGGTTCTAATTGATGGGGATCAAACGGCCATTTGCCATGTAGGAGATAGTCGTGTGTATTTTGTGACGCAAGAGGAGATTCGCCTAGTTACTAGAGATCACTCATATGTCAATATTCTTGTAGATAATGGTGAAATCAGCGAGGAAGAAGCTGAAAGTCATCCGAAAAAAAATTATATCATTAAATCATTAGGGACGGAATCTACTATTGAACCTGATAGCTACAAAGTTGAATTAGTAGATGATTCATATATGCTTATTTGTTCCGATGGATTAAGCAATAAAATATCAAATAATGACATGCACAATATTATTATGAGTTCAGCTACTATTCAAGAAAAAGGTAGTCAACTTGTCCAATTAGCGAATGATAATGGTGGAGAGGATAATATTACACTCATCCTATTATCGAAAGACCTTAAGGAGGTGTAAGAATGCTCGTTGGAAAGAGAATCGGCGGACGTTATAAAATTCTCGATGTCATTGGTGGCGGAGGAATGTCTAATGTCTACTTAGCTCATGATATGATTTTAGATCGCGATGTTGCGATAAAAATTTTACATTATAATTTTTCAAACGAACAAGAGATGCATCGTCGTTTTCAGCGAGAAGCTTTATCTGCCACTAGTCTTACACATCCGAATATCGTCAGCATATACGATGTTGGTGAAGATGGAGATATGCACTATTTGGTCATGGAATATGTAAAAGGGCAAACTTTAAAACAATACATACAAAAATATGCCCCGCTTGCTCCTACAAAATGTGTGGATATTATGAAACAATTAACTTCAGCCATCGCACATGCACATCAAAATCAAATTATTCATAGAGATATTAAGCCACAAAATATTTTAATGGATGAATCTGGTAATGTGAAGATCACTGATTTTGGGATCGCCATGGCTTTAGAAGATACTTCCTTTACTCGAACGAATTCAGTATTAGGAACCGTACATTACTTGTCACCTGAACAGGCTCGAGGAGGTACTGCTACAAAAAAGTCAGATATTTATTCATTAGGGATTGTACTTTACGAGTTATTGACAGGAGAGTTACCATTCTCGGGAGAATCAGCAGTAGCGATTGCACTCAAACATTTGCAATCAGAAACACCTTCTGTAAAAGCAATCGTACCTTCTATTCCTCAAAGTCTAGAAAATGTTGTTTTAAAAGCAACAGCTAAAGACCCTGTCCATCGCTATTCCTCAGTGGAAGAGATGAAGGAAGATTTAGAAACTGTGTTATCTGATGCGCGCAGTCATGAAGCTAAATTTAGTCCGCCAATTGATGACGCTGTCACAAAACTTATTCCGGCCATTAAAGAGGATAAAATGGGGGAAGCTCAAGATTTAGAGAAAACAAAAGCGATGTCTACAAAAGAAACAAAATCAAATAATAATGAGAAAATCGACAAAAAGAAGGGCAAAAGAAAAAATAAGGCGCTGATATCTGTGGGCGTATTAGTAAGTTTGCTACTGATTTTTATTATTGGATTATTTTTATTTTCGGATTTATTTGATGAAAAGAAATTTGCTGTTCCTGATGTAACCAATCAAGATGTTGATAAGGCAATTAGTACTTTACAAGATGCAGGGTTTGTCATTGGAGATCAAACAAAGCAAAATTCAGATGATGTTGATGAAAATAAAGTGATTTCAACAACACCTGAAGCAGGTAAAGAACGGACTAAGGGAACAGAGATCGACCTGATTGTTAGTGATGGTCCGAAAAAAACGGAGATTGCTGATTATGTTGGGAAAGATATTGTACAAGTAAAAGAACTTCTAGAGAAACAAGGGTTTAATGTCAAGGTAGATGAAACCTATTCTGATAGCGCAGAAGGAACGATCATTAAACAATCTCTTGAAGAAGGAGAAAAAGTTGTTGCAAAAGATACAACCATTACGCTAACTGTTAGTAAAGGTGTTGAACAGGAGATTGTTGCAAATTTACTTGGATACGATGAAAATGGATTAAACTCATATGCCAAAACTTCAGGATTCCATATTCATATTGGTAGTGAAAAATACTCAGACACAGTTCCAAAAGGACAAGTTATTTCACAATCACCAAAAGCTGGAGAAAAAGCAGATATCGGTAGTACAATTGAGGTTGTTTTATCAAAGGGTGCTCAGCAGCAGCCTGTTAAAACGCTTGTCAAATCGGTCGAAATTCCGTACGAGCCAGAAAAAGCCGATGAACCTCAACAAGTACGTATTTATATCCAAGACCGAACACATTCCATTAAAGATGTTGAACAAGAATTCCAATTGTATTCAACACAAGTGAAAAAACTACAATTCGAAATTGAAAAAGGGCAAAAAGCTATTTATAGAGTAGTACGTGATGATAAAGTTATCATTGATGAGACGATAGCATATGAAGATCTAAATTAAGGAGGAAGGGCATGCCAAAAGGCCAAATTCGAAAAGCTTTAAGTGGCTTTTATTATGTCCAAGACGCTGAGCAGCTAATTTCATGTCGAGGGCGTGGTGTTTTTCGTAATAAGGGGATAACACCTCTAGTCGGAGATTATGTAGAATATGAAGTAGAAGGCAATAACAATGGTACGATAACGGCTATTTTAGAACGTAAAAATGAGCTGGTGCGTCCACCTGTTGCCAACATTGATCAGGCGATTCTTGTATTTTCAACGAAAGAGCCAGCATTTAATACGGCATTACTCGACCGTTTTTTAGTCGTCTTGGAATCTTTCCAAGTGCGTCCGATCATCTGTTTAACGAAAACAGATTTACTGACGGATAAGGAAAGACAAGCGATAGTGGAATACAAGTCAAAGTATGAAGCGATTGGTTATAAAATCATCGAAACATTCAAGGGAGATACCCAATTATTAGAAAAAGTGACGCCCCTTATACAAGGCAAAACAACTGTTTTAGCAGGACAATCTGGTGTTGGTAAATCTACATTATTGAATACGATCATGCCCGCACTTGGATTGAAAACAGGTATGATCTCAGAAGCACTTGGTCGAGGAAAGCATACGACGCGTCATGTGGAACTAATGGAGTTAGCTGGAGGATTAATTGCTGATACTCCTGGATTTAGCTCATTTGACTTTGAAAAAATAGAAAAAGAAGAGTTGGCTCAATGTTTTCCAGAGTTTTTAGCCTTATCGGAAGGTTGTAAATTTCGAGGATGTCTTCATCTTAAAGAGCCAAAATGTGCAGTAAAACAAGCTGTAGAAGATCGTAGAGTGGAGCAGTATCGTTATGACCATTATTTACAATTCTTACAAGAAATTATAGAGAGAAAGCCGAGGTACTAATCATGATTCAAATTGCACCATCTATTTTAGCTGCTAATTTTTCAAAATTAGCGGATGAAGTAAAAGAAGTAGAAGAGGCGGGCGCAAAGTTCATTCATATTGATGTCATGGATGGTCACTTTGTACCCAATATTACAATGGGACCAATCGTTGTAAAAGCTTTACGGCCAGTAACTGATCTTCCATTAGATGTTCATCTAATGATCGAAAATCCTGATCAATATATCGAATCATTTGCGAAGGCTGGCGCCGACTATATTACAGTACATGTTGAAGCTTGCCGTCATTTACATCGTACCATTCAACTAATTCGTTCTTACGGGGTAAAACCTGGGGTAGTATTAAATCCACATACACCCATCGAATGGATTAAACATATTTTAGAGGATGTCGACTTAGTATTATTAATGACTGTAAATCCTGGTTTTGGCGGTCAAAGATTTATTCAATCTGTTGTGCCAAAGATCGCAGAACTTTCTGCCTTGATTAAAGAAAAGAATTTGGATGTAGAAATAGAAATCGATGGTGGTATCAACTCAGAAACGATCATACCGTGCGCTCAAGCAGGTGCTACCATTTTTGTAGCGGGTTCTGCCATTTACGGGAAGGAAAACCGTAAAGAAGCACTACAAAGTATTCTAGCAGCAGGAGAACAAGCGATTCGATGACTGTCGTTGTGATTTGTGCTGGAGGTCCAGAGGAGGAAGTCGTATCGAGCGATTTCCTCCTCTCGTTCCATGATGCTAAATTTATCGGAGCTGATCGTGGAACAGTCTATTTGCTAAATAGAGGGATTATTCCAGATTTGGCTGTAGGTGATTTCGATTCACTTACTGATGAGGAATGGCAAATGGTACATGAGCGCATACCAAATATTGAACGGCATATTCCTGAAAAAAATGAAACAGATACAGAATTAGCTGTCTTAAAAGCTTTAATATATAAGCCAACTGAAATTATTTTAACAGGCGTTACAGGTGGTAGACTCGATCATTATGAAGCAAATTTACATATTCTGTATCGTGTTCAAAAAATGCACCCTTCTGTCGAAATAAAAATGATTAATCATTATAATTGTGTGCAATTTTTATGGCCGGGACAACATAAGATAATATCAGATCATTATTTCAAGTATCTCTCGTTCTTTGCATTTGGTGATGTAATAAAAAATGTAACATTACGAAATGTTCTTTATGAAACGACTGATGAAATAATTGATATGGGCACTACTCGTTTTACAAGCAATGAAATAATAGGTGATTGCGCGTCTATTTCATTTTCTAATGGCATATGTTTAATGATAAGAAGTATTGATGATAAGGAGTGACCAATTGAAAGTATACACATTTCAATTACCAAAAGTAGTTAGTAACTTTGCTCGTTTTTGTTTACAATTGGTTTCAAATGATCCGGCAGCTCCTAAGAAAACAGCTGTTGCGAAGAAGAAAGGAAAAGAAAAAACGCCGAGTTGAACAATTCAACTTGGCGTTTTATTTAGATGAACAGATTAAACACGTTCAACTTTACCTGATTTTAATGCACGAGCAGAAACCCATACACGTTTTGGTTTGCCATTTACTAAAATACGAACTTTTTGAAGATTTGCTCCCCAAGTACGTTTGTTAGCGTTCATTGCGTGAGAACGGTTGTTACCATATACAGTTTTACGTCCAGTAATGACACATTTTTTTGGCATATTAATTCCCTCCTCATAAAGAAGTTGAAAGATTCATGATTTCACTTCGATATTTCACATACTTTAATAATTTAACACACACTTTTCCCTATTGCAACTGATTTTGATGGACTTTCAAGAAAAAAACCTTTACAGTCTATTTATAGATGAATTGATAGGTTTTCTTTTATAATCAAAATTTGTATAGTACAATAGAGGATAGTCAAAAAGAAATCAGGAGGCATTTTTATGTCAGTAGAATTGAAAAACGAATTCGGTCGTATTGATATTTCTAATGATGTTGTTGCACAAATAGCAGGTGGAGCAGCCATTGAATGCTATGGCATCGTTGGTATGGCAAGCAAACACCAAATTCGTGATGGCTTAACAGATATTCTTCGCAAAGAAAATTTTGCAAAGGGAGTAATCGTTCGCCAAGAAGGTGAAGATTTACATATCGACATGTATGTCATCATTAGTTACGGTACGAAAATTTCAGAAGTAGCTTATCAAGTTCAATCAAAAGTAAAATATACACTAGACAAAACATTAGGAATGGCAGTAAATTCTGTTAATATCTATGTGCAAGGTGTTCGCGTAGCGAATGTGTAAGAGGAGGAACTTATTCAAATGAAGTCGTTAGACGGGATTAAATTCGCGGAAATGGTACAAGCTGGCTCAAGCCATTTAGCTCAAAATGCGAAATATGTTGATTCGTTAAATGTATTCCCTGTACCAGATGGTGATACAGGTACAAATATGAATTTATCGATGACATCAGGTGCAAAAGAAACTGCTGCTCATAAGGTAGCGAATATCGGTAAAACAGCTCAAGCATTATCAAAAGGTTTATTGATGGGAGCTCGTGGTAACTCAGGTGTAATCCTATCTCAATTATTCCGAGGATTCGGTAAAGCTATCGAAAAAGAAGATGAATTAGATGCAGTAAAATTTGCACAAGCATTCAAAAGTGGTGTAGAAACAGCATATAAAGCGGTTATGAAGCCTGTTGAAGGAACAATTCTTACAGTTGCTCGTGAAGCTGCCGAAAAAGCAGTAGAAGTTGCAGAAACAGAACAAGATATTGTTGTCATCATGGAAGCAATTTTAACAGCTGCTAAAGCTGCACTTGCAAAAACACCAGAATTATTACCTGTTCTTAAAGAAGTAGGTGTAGTTGACAGTGGCGGTCAAGGCTTAGTATTTGTCTATGAAGGATTTGCTGCCTCATTAAAAGGAGAAGAAATCCCATCAGCAACAATCATCGATTCAATCGATGATTTAGTGAATGCAGAGCATCATAAAGCACAAGATTTTATGGATACTTCTGAAATCGTTTACGGATACTGTACAGAATTTATGGTTCGTTTTGAACATGATAAAAAACCATTCAATGAAGCAGAATTCCGCAAAGATATGAGTCAATTTGGCGATTCACTACTAGTGATTTCTGATGATGAAGTAGTGAAAATTCATGTGCATACGGAAACGCCAGGAGCAGTTATATCTTATGGTCAGCAATATGGTAGCCTAGTAAAAGTAAAAGTTGATAATATGCGCCTTCAACATACAGCCATTGTTGGAGAAAATCATCATAAAGAAGATTTTAAAAAGCCAGCAAAAAAAGAAGTGAAAAAGCATTCATATGCGATCGTTACAGTAGCGATGGGGGAAGGTGTTGCAGAATTACTAGAAAGTATTGGCGCTTCATATGTGATAGAGGGCGGTCAAACCATGAACCCTTCTACTGAGGATATCGTTAATGCGATCAAGGAAATAGAAGCAGAGAAAGTATTAATCTTACCAAACAATAAAAATATCGTGATGGCTGCTGAACAGGCTATTGAATTAGTGGATATCGAGGCAGCTGTTGTACCAACAAAAACAATTCCACAAGGTATGGCTGCTATTCTTGCCTTCAATCCAGATGTATCAGTTGAGGAAAATAAAAAACATATGACAGCTGCATATGCTCATGTGAAATCTGGTCAAATTACTTTTGCAGTACGTGATACTTCCATCGATGGAGTAGCAATTCATAAAAATGATTTCATGGCTATTGAAGATGGCAATATTATTCAAGCTACACCATCCTTAAAGGTAGCATCTGAATTATTAGTGAGCGATATGATTAATGAGGATTCAGAAATTGTCACAGTACTTTATGGTCAAGATGTAGAAAAAGCAACTGTAGATGAATACGTTGAATTCATCGAAGAAAAATATCCAGATGTAGAAGTAGAAGTTCACGATGGCAAACAACCATTGTACCCTTACATTATCTCCGTAGAATGATGATTTGATGACAATAGGGAGTAAAGAATGTTTAGGGATCAGGGAATGTTTCAAGAAAAGATTTTAGCTGCATAGATTAAGATAAAGGAGTTAAGAATGTCGTAAAATCTACATTCTTAACTCCTTATTTTTAGGTTTTCTACTCACTATGGGAAGGAAACAACTGGTAAGTCCACAGCACGAACACATATAATAAAGTAAAGGTGTGGGATTGATGCGAGATCATCTTTAAATCGCAAACGCATCTCTTAACATTGACATAGAATCATAAAGTGAAACTTCCATCAGTGGGGATTTTCTTTATCCCCACTGAACTAGAGGAACTCAGGTTAAAAGCGCCACGTCCTGTGGCAACACCTGAGTGGTCAACATCTTGTTGACCCGAACCAATCGGGCTTTTACGGGCAGTTGATCCTCCACCTATCTTCTCTCGTTTTTCCCAAAACCTTGAGGGGTGATCATACTGCCCGTTAACGCGGGATAAAAACGAAAAATTTGGTTATCTAAAAATATTCGTGTATTATAAATTTTGATATTAACTTGAATGTGTGGGGATAAATGATGAAATTTACATCTGTTTTTGATATTATCGGTCCAGTAATGATTGGGCCTTCTTCATCCCATACTGCTGGAGCGGCACGAATTGGTCGCGTTGCCAGAGATCTATTCGGACGCCAACCTAAATGGGCTAAAATATATTTATATGGTTCTTTTGCAGAGACTTATAAGGGACATGGAACAGATGTAGCCATCATCGGTGGATTACTAGATTATGATACCTATGATGAGCGGATCAAGACAGCCTTTAAAGAAGCTGCCGATGCAGGGCTAACTTTTGAATTCATAACGGAAACAGACCATACAGATCATCCAAATACAGCAAGGATCGTCATTGGCGATGATCAAATGGAGATGTCAATGGTTGGTATTTCAATCGGTGGGGGCGCTATTGAGATCACAGAGCTAAATGGATTTCCGCTACGATTATCAGGTGGCATGCCAGCTATCTTAGTTGTTCATGATGACAGGGCAGGTTGTATTGCAAATGTAGCGAATTGTCTTGCAAAGCATAATATTAATATTGGTCATATGGAAGTTTCACGTAAGGAACGCGGAAATGTGGCATTAATGGTTATTGAGGTCGACCAAAATATTGACTACTCCATTTTAGGAGAAATTGAACTTCTTCCTAATATTACGAAAGTCACTCGTATTAAAAGCTAGGAGGGGGATAGAAGATGGACGTATTGTTTCGGAATGTTAGAGAATTGGTAGAACGTGCGGAAAAAGAAAACAAACAGATTTCAGAAATCATGATTGAACAAGAAATATTAATGTCAGAGAGAAGTCGGGATGAAATAATGCAGCAAATGTCTCGTAATCTTACCGTCATGGAGGAAGCTGTTGAAAAAGGATTAAAAGGAGTTCGTTCAGTTACCGGTCTAACGGGTGGTGATGCCCCTTTATTACAAAAATATATTCAATCAGGTAAAAGCCTATCAGGTGATCTTTTGTTAGACGCTGTAAGTAAGGCCGTTGCTACAAATGAAGTCAATGCAGCGATGGGGACGATTTGTGCAACACCCACTGCGGGGTCTGCTGGAGTTGTTCCTGGTACCCTATTTGCTGTGAAAAATAAATTAAAACCAACAAAAGAACAAATGATTCGCTATTTATTTACTGCTGGTGCATTTGGATTTGTCGTAGCAAATAATGCATCCATCTCTGGTGCAGCAGGGGGATGTCAAGCTGAAGTCGGTTCTGCCGCTGCGATGGCCGCTGCATCAATCGTCGAAATGGCTGGTGGTACACCATCCCAATGTTCCCATGCCTTTGCAATCTCATTAAAAAATATGCTAGGTCTTGTATGTGATCCAGTGGCAGGATTGGTTGAGGTTCCTTGTGTTAAAAGAAATGCGATGGGTGCAGCAAATGCGATGGTAGCGGCAGATATGGCATTAGCAGGTATTACAAGTCGTATTCCGACAGATGAAGTGATTGGAGCGATGTTCCGCATTGGTCAAACAATGCCTGTTGCATTAAAAGAAACTGCACAAGGTGGATTAGCGGCAACACCGACCGGCAGAGCTTTAGAGGCTAAAATTTTTGGTGGAGCCGTGTTGCATCGTGACTAATATACTGACGGCAGTAACTGACTTAAAAGGCGTTGGGAAAACATCTGCTGATGCATTGAACTTGATGGGAATTGAAACGGTAAAGGATTTAATCTTGACTTTTCCATATCGTCACGAAGATTTCCGACTAAAAGATTTGGCAGAAACACCGCATAATGAAAGAGTAACAGTAGAAGGGCGTATTGAAAGTGAACCGACTGTCCTTTATCTAGGTAAAAATAAATCACGTTTACAAGTACGTATGTTAGCAGGGCGTCATCTTATTAAACTGGTATTTTTCAATCAAGGTTACTTACGAAATAAGTTAACACCTGGTGCTACAGTGACCGTGACTGGGAAATGGGATCGAGGACGTCAAGTCATTAATGGCAGTAATGTAACATTTGGACCTAAAACGAATCAGGCTGATTTTGAGCCTGTCTATAGTTTAAAGGGGAAACTCACTCAAAAAAAATTCCGTCAATTTATGCGACAAGCACTAGATATTGCAAAAGATGAGCTTCCAGAATCTTTGCCTGAACAGCTTAGGGCTGATTATAAGTTACTACCTATTTCAGAAGCTTTAGAAGGTGTGCATTTTCCAAAAGACGCCAATCATGCTAAACAAGCTAGACGTCGATTTGTTTATGAGGAATTATTACAATTCCAATTGAAGATTCAAGCATTAAGAAAAAATCGCAGAGAACAGGAACACGGCATCGCCATTCATTATGATTTGCAAAAGATTCGTACATTCATTGATTCATTGCCATATGAATTAACGAATGCACAAAAACGAGTTGTCAATGAAATTTGCCGGGATTTATTATTACCACAGCGCATGAATCGATTACTGCAGGGGGATGTAGGTTCTGGAAAAACAGTCGTTGCAGCGATTGCTTTATATGCGGCGGTAACTGCTGGTTTTCAGGGTGCATTAATGGCTCCAACTGAAATTTTAGCTGAACAACATGCAGCTTCATTGGAGGAATGGCTCCGACCTTTTGACGTAAAAATTGCGTTATTGTCTGGTTCGATTAAAGCCAAAGCGAGAAAAGAATTATTACAAAGACTAACCAATGGAGAAATTAATATTATCATTGGTACACATGCCTTGATACAGCCAGATGTATCGTTCAAAAAGTTGGGGTTTGTGATTACAGATGAACAGCATCGTTTTGGCGTCGAACAACGTCGAATATTGCGAGAAAAAGGTGAAAATCCAGATGTTCTATTTATGACTGCAACACCAATCCCGCGTACATTGTCCATCACCGCATTTGGCGAAATGGATGTTTCGATGATTGATGAAATGCCAGCCGGCAGAAAAAAAATCGAAACACATTGGGTCAAAAACGAGCAATTTAAGCAAGTGCTTTCTCGAATGGGAAAAGAACTTGCAAATGGGCGACAAGCATATGTGATCTGCCCACTTATTGAAGAATCCGAAAAGCTGGATGTACAAAATGCAGTTGATGTCTATCAACAGCTTTCGACTGTGTTTAAAGGACAATTTAAAATAGGTCTTATGCATGGTCGTTTACTTGCCCATGAAAAGGATGAAGTGATGCGTGCCTTTAGTGAAGGGAAACTGGATGTCCTCGTTTCTACTACAGTTGTAGAAGTTGGAGTGAATGTTCCTAATGCTACTTTCATGGTCGTTTATGATGCAGAACGTTTTGGATTAGCACAACTCCATCAATTACGTGGTCGTGTGGGACGAGGAGAATATCAATCCTATTGTATACTGATTGCGGATCCTAAAAGTGAAGAAGGAAAAGAAAGAATGATTTCCATGACAGAAACGAATGATGGGTTCCGATTAGCAGAAAAAGATTTAGAACTCCGTGGCCCAGGTGATTTCTTTGGAAAAAAGCAAAGCGGACTACCTGAATTTAAAATGGCTGATTTAGTCCACGATTATAGAGCATTAGAAGTAGCAAGACAGGATGCAGTGAAACTAATTGAATCTGCTGAATTTTGGCAGGCTGAAGACTATAAAGTATTACGACAAAACTTGGCGTCTTCGGGAGCTCTTGATGGGGAAAGAATCGATTAATATTAGAGAATGCAGGGAGGCTAAAAAACAACACTTGCATTCTCTTTTTTATATTTATATACTGATGTTAGTACCAAGTGCTAATATTAAGGGGTGACGAAAATAATATGAAGTACTCAAAAAAAGAACGACAACTATTATTGCAGCAAACCATTCAAGAAAACCCATTCGTCACAGATGAACAGCTTGCTACAAAGTTTAAAGTTAGTGTTCAGACGATTAGATTGGATCGTATGGAATTATCCATTCCAGAATTACGGGAACGGATTAAGGATGTTGCCGCCAATAATTTTGAAAATGAGGTCAAAACATTACCGATAGATGAAGTAATTGGCGAAATTATCGATATTGAATTGGATGAACGTGCTCTGTCAATCTTTGATGTCGGAGAAGAACATGTCTTTCAAAGAAACGGCATTGCGAGAGGTCACCATTTATTTGCTCAAGCCAATTCCTTAGCAGTTGCTGTTATTAATGATGATTTAGCTTTAACAGTACATTCTGATATTTATTTTTTGAAACCAGTAAAGGCTGGTCAACGTGTCATATCTAAAGCGGTTGTTACGGGCAAAGATAATGATAGAAATCGTACGTTTGTCACCGTTACCTCTACGGTCGATGGAAACACAGTTTTTACGGGGCAATTCGAAATGTATCGCACGAAAGGTAAGGGTGAAAAATAGATGAAATTAGCAGTAGATGGTATGGGTGGGGACAATGCGCCACAGGCCATAATTGAAGGTGTCTATAAAGCATTAGAAGTATCACCTGATTTGGAAATTCTACTATATGGTTCGAAAGAAAAAATGCAACCATTTTTAAACGATTTGAATCGCATTACGATCATCGATTGCCAAGAAGTCATTGAGGGGACTGATGAACCGGTTCGTGCTGTTCGACGCAAGAAGGATGCTTCAATGGTGAAAATGGCAGAAGCTGTTGCAAACGGTGAGGCTGATGCTTGTATTTCAGCGGGAAATACAGGTGCATTAATGGCAGCTGGGTTATTTATTGTACATCGTATTGAAGGGATTGATCGTCCGGCTTTATCAACGACATTACCAACGCTAGATGGTAGTGGTTTTGATATGTTGGATTTAGGATCAAATGCTGATGCAAAACCAGAAAATTTAGTGCAATACGCGATCATGGGAAGTATTTATGCGAAGCAAGTCCGCGGTATTCAAAAACCAACAGTCGGTTTATTAAATATCGGTACAGAAGATAAAAAAGGAAATGATCTTTCCAAACACGCTTTTACATTGTTAAAAGATGCACCAGTAAACTTTATTGGCAATGTTGAAGCACGTGAATTGTTAAATCATGCTGCAGATGTAGTTGTAACAGACGGTTTTACGGGAAATATGGTGTTAAAAACGATTGAAGGTACAGCAGGTGCTGTCTTCAAAATGATGAAGGAAGCATTTATGGCTTCTACGAAATCGAAAGTGGCAGCATTATTAATGAAAAACAATTTAAAAGCACTAAAAAATAAGATGGATTATACAGAATATGGCGGTGCAGCACTATTTGGTTTAAAAGCGCCAGTCATTAAAGCACATGGTTCTTCTAATGGGAGAGCTTTTGCAAGTGCTATTCGTCAAGCTCGTAAAATGGTTGAGCACAATGTTATTCCAACAATTGATCAAACGATTACGAATGCTAAGCAGAATGACAGTGAACAATAATCTAGACATATTTTATGTTGTGATATAAAGGGGAATGAAAATGACTAAAATTGCTTTTATTTTTCCAGGGCAAGGTTCACAAGTGGTAGGAATGGGGCAAGAATTCGTACTAAATGAGCCTGCATGTAAGGAATTTTATGATCAAGCTGATCAACTTTTAGCAATTGAATTATCAAAATTGATGCTAGAGGGTCCTCAGGAAGAGTTAACCTTAACTTATCATGCGCAACCAGCCTTATTGACTACAGGTGTAATGATTGCCGACAAGTTAAAAAGAGCTGGAATCGAACCTGATTTTACGGCAGGACATAGCTTGGGTGAATATGCTGCACTTGTAGCTTCAAGTGTGATGACATTTGCTGATGGTGTTCAAGCAGTACATAAACGAGGAATTTTCATGAATGAAGCAGTACCTGCTGGCGAAGGCGCAATGGCTGCTGTCCTTGGATTAGAACGTGATGTACTGAAACAAGTGACAGATGAAGTATCACAAAATGGTGAAGTCGTACAACTGGCTAATCTTAACTGTCCAGGACAAATTGTGATTTCTGGTACTGCTAAAGGTGTTGAAATGGCTTCTGAAAAAGCCAAAGAAGCAGGTGCAAGACGAGTGATTTCTTTAGTTGTTAGTGGTCCCTTCCATTCAGAATTGATGCGTCCAGCTGCTAGTAAACTTCAACAAATGCTATCGGAGATTCAAATGCAAGACGCTGTGATTCCGGTTATTGCAAATGTTAATGCACAACCTGTTACAGCATGTTCAGTTATTTCAAATCTACTGGTTGAACAATTGTATTCACCTGTTCTTTGGGAAGATTCTGTTCGTACTTTACTTGCTGAGGGAGTGGACGTTTTTATTGAATGTGGTCCTGGTAAAGTTCTAAGTGGACTTGTGAAAAAAGTGGATCGTAAAGTAAAAACATATTGTGTATATGACGAGGCAACATTTAATCAAGTGCTGGAAGCAGCGAAGGAGTGGGCTTAATTGGCAAACTTATCGAATAAAGTAGCCGTTGTTACAGGTGCTTCAAGAGGAATTGGGCGTGCAATCGCATTGCATTTAGCCGAACTTGGCGCTAAAGTTGTTGTAAACTATAGTGGCAATCAGGCAAAAGCACAAGAAGTTGTATCTGAAATAGAAGCAAACGGTGGCGCTGCCATTGCTGTTCAAGCAAATGTGGCTGATCCAGATGATGTCGCTAAACTTATGAAGCAGGCTATCGAAACCTATGGTTCACTTGATATTTTAGTGAACAATGCTGGTATTACGCGTGATAACTTATTAATGCGTATGAAAGAAGAAGATTGGGATGCTGTGATGAACATCAATCTAAAAGGTGTTTTTCTTTGTACAAAAGCTGTTGCACGTCAAATGATGAAACAGCGTGCTGGCCGTATTATCAACATTGCTTCCATCGTGGGAGTCGCAGGAAATGCAGGTCAAGCAAACTATGTTGCTGCAAAAGCAGGTGTTATTGGTCTTACTAAAACCGCTGCAAAAGAATTAGCTGCTCGTAATATTTATGTTAATGCAGTTGCTCCAGGTTTTATCGACACTGAAATGACGGAAGAGCTACCGGAAGAGATTAAAGCGCAAATGCTTTCCCAAATTCCATTAGCAAAGTTAGGTAAACCAGAAGATGTTGCAAAAGTTGTCGCATTTTTAGCTTCTGATGATGCAAGCTATATGACGGGGCAAACACTGCATGTTGATGGCGGAATGGTTATGTGAATTTTAACTATTCTTATATACTAGATTTCGATATAATCATTGAGGGGAGGTGAACAATTTGGCAACAGTATTAGAACGTGTAACAAAAGTTGTCGTTGACCGTTTAGGTGTTGACGAAAGTGAAGTGAAACTAGAAGCTTCTTTCCGTGATGATTTAGGTGCGGACTCATTAGATGTAGTAGAATTAGTAATGGAATTCGAAGAAGAATTTGATATGCAAATTGATGACGAGGATGCAGAAAAAATTGCTACTGTAGGTGATGCAGTAAGCTTTATCGAAAGCAAAATCGGCTAATTCACGTATAACATACAATACTTAGACTTCCCCTACTAGCCGGTGGGGGAAGTTATCTTTTTATTTTTGCACAATGTAAAAGAAAAAGGTAAACTAAAGAATGTATCAAATGGAAAATAAGAAGGTTGATAAAAATGAGAATACAAGGACTCTCACCAAAAAATGGCACAATTTCAGAGCAGGCACGTCTAAAATTTGTTGAATTACAGGATCAATTGAAGTTGCACTTTGATAATCCGAATTTGTTATACAATGCTTTTACACATTCGTCTTTTGTGAATGAGCATCGTAGAAAACTTTTTGAAGATAATGAACGTCTTGAATTTTTAGGAGACGCTGTGCTTGAGCTAACTGTTTCTAAATTTTTATTCCTTAAATTTCCCAAAATGACTGAAGGTGAACTAACAAAATTGCGTGCAGCAATGGTTTGTGAGCCATCCCTAGTGATTTTTGCTAATGAATTAAACTTTGGCAGATATGTATTATTAGGTAAAGGGGAAGAGATTACAGGTGGTCGTGAACGTCCAGCATTACTTGCGGATTGTTTCGAAGCATTTATAGGTGCTTTATATTTAGACCAAGGTTTAGAAACAGTTGTTGGCTTTTTGGAACAAGTTGTTTTTCCAAAAGTTGAGCTCGGCGCATTTTCACATGTGATGGACTTTAAGAGTCAATTACAAGAAATGGTGCAACAAAATAATTCTGGTACATTGCATTACGAGATCATTAAAGAAAATGGTCCAGCGCATAACCGGACATTTGTCTCTCAAGTATTGTTGAATAATCAAGAACTTGGAGTAGGGAACGGTAAATCGAAAAAAGAAGCAGAACAAAAAGCAGCACAATGCGCTATGCGTGCTTTAAAAGCACAATTAGCAAATGATCAGGAGGGTTAATTTTGTTTCTTAAACGGCTTGAAGTGATTGGTTTTAAATCTTTTGCCGATCGAATAGGTATAGACTTTGTACCAGGCGTTACAGCTGTTGTAGGTCCAAATGGTAGTGGTAAAAGTAACGTGATAGATGCGATTCGGTGGGTACTCGGAGAACAATCAGCTAAGTCACTTCGTGGTTCAAAAATGGAAGATATCATTTTTGCCGGAAGTGATTCGCGCAAACCGCTTAACTTTGCAGAAGTATCCTTAATTTTAGACAATGAAGAGGAACGCTTACCAATCCCATATAATGAGGTAAGCGTTACTCGTCGTGTCTATCGTTCTGGGGATAGTGAGTATCTGCTCAATAAACAACAATGTCGGTTAAAAGACATTACGGATTTGTTTTTAGATTCGGGATTGGGAAAGGAAGCTTTCTCGATCATTTCTCAAGGACGAGTTGATGAAATACTGAATAGCCGTCCAGATGATCGGCGTACAATTTTTGAAGAAGCTGCCGGGGTATTGAAATATAAACAACGTCGCCAAAAAGCAGAACATAAATTATTTGAAACAGATGATAACCTGAATCGAGTTTTGGATATATTACATGAGCTCGATAAACGTATCGAACCATTACATATTCAAGCGTCAGCAGCTGAAGATTATTTGAGAATGTCAAATGAATTAAAGGACATTGATATTGCGGTTTTAGTGTATGATATGGAACAAATAAATCGTTCGATGGAGAAAGTCGTTAAGGATAAGCAAGATCTATTCACAAAAGAACAGGTTCAAGCTGCTCAAATCGCTGATAAAGAATCCAATATTACAAAGTATCGTAAGCATTTAAGTGAACTAGATCATTTACTGGATGAATCACAACATCAACTTGTCGATGTCAGTGCAGAAGTTGAACGATTTGAAGGCCGTAAAGTGTTAATGGCTGAAAAACGCATGAATGCTACGACACAATTGACAAAACTTAAACAATCTCTGGAAAAGGCTAAAAGTTCCAGTGATAGTTGGAAACAAGCTAAAATAGATAGAGAGAAGCAATTAGTAGAACGCCAACAAGAGCTTCAAAATTTAAAGAAAACCGTGAAACAATTAGAAGATAACTTGAATCGCTCAACTTCTGAAATCGAAGCAGAGATTAATAAATGGAAAGATACTTACATTGACCGTCTAAATGAAGAAGCAACGGTAAAAAACGAAGTCAAAAATATTACAAGACAATTATCTGAGCAAGCCGAAAACTCAGTGAAAATCTCAAGTCAGTCAACAGAAATGGCTACTGAACTAAACGAATTACAGCATGAGCAACAAATTGTTGCTGATAAGCTACAAACGATTGAAGAAAAGGTTGCACAAAAGCTTGAAGAATATAAAAAATGCCAACAAGATGTACAGCATGCTAAAAAACAATATGATGATCAACAGGCAATGCTGTTTAAAGGTTATCAGCACTTACAACAAATGAAATCTCGTCAAGAAACACTTGCAGAACTTGAAGCTGACTTTTCTGGATTCTATCAAGGGGTTAAAGCTGTCCTGATTGCACGTGAAAAGCAGCAATTGCATGGTATTCATGGAGCAGTCGCAGAATTGATCCATGTCGATGGTGAATATACTCGAGCTGTTGAAACTGCCCTAGGTGCAGCGATGCAACATGTAGTGACTGAAACAGATGCGGATGCGCGTCATGCGATTACATGGTTGAAACAACAACATGCCGGACGTGCAACATTTTTACCTAAAAATGTGATGAAATCTCGTAAAATCCCTGCAAATGTTTTACAAACGGTGGCTAATCATCCATCCTTTATCAATACAGCTGATGAACTAGCGACTTTCGATCCTGCTTTTCGGACCATAGCAGAAAATTTACTTGGTCATGTTCTAGTGTCAAAAGACTTGCAGGGCGCTTCACAAATAGCAAAAGCATGTGGTTATCGCTATCGGGTCGTTACTTTAGAAGGTGATGTTGTCAATACAGGCGGCTCATTGACAGGTGGGTCTGTCAAACAGCAAGCATCTTTGTTTAGCCGTAAAGCAGAACTTGAAAGTCTTACTTCGCAACTTGCTCAAATGCAGCTCTCTATAGAAAAGGCGGAAACGGTAGTTGCAGGATGGAAAAAACAAGTAGCAGAAAAATCAGAACTTCTTGAGCAGTTACGTTTAGAAGGTGAAGAAATTCGTGCTGAAGAGATCAAGTTGAGTACTCGTCATCATGAATTAGAAACTACTACAAAACGTTTATCATTAAGAATATCCATGTTCAGTGATGAGCAACAAGATGCATCAGGTCGTCAAACAACATTAGAAGCTCAACTAGCAGATTTTAATCGCCGCAAAGAAGAATTGGCGAAAGAGCTAGAGGAGATCAATCAAACCGTTGAGGAATTAAATGTTTTAAAACAACAAAGTGAATTAGAACGGGATGTTTTACAAGAAAATTATGCATTAAAACGCTCTGAACTGGCTGTTTTAAATGAACAGGTGTCCCAACTAAAATCAACAGTGATGGATGCGAACTCTCAATTGGAACAAGCAACAGAGGAAGTTACAAATATCTCGAGCGAAATAGAATGGTTGATGAATGGTGGAGATCTAGATGGTCCATCAGAAAAGGAAATTGCTGAGAAAATCATTGCGTTGCAAAAAAGAAGAGAAGAACTTATTCAAACAGTTGAACAAACAAAACAACAACGTACAGAAATTCAGCAACAGGTTGACGCAATAGACATTGAATTAAAAGAATTACAGCGTGTCCATCAAGGACTTCTTGATGGACTACGTAATTATGAAGTGAAACTGAATCGACTAGATGTTGAACAAGAGAACTTAGCAAAACAACTTGAAAATGACTATGAATTGACATTTGAAGAGGCATTACTTGAGCCATCGCTTGATATGGATGTCGATGCGGCAAGAAGAAAAGTTAAATTGTTAAAGCAATCCATTACAGAATTAGGAACTGTCAATATTAGTGCGATTGAAGAATATGCGACAGTTTCTGAACGTCATACATTTTTATCTAATCAGCGAAATGATTTGCTAGAAGCGCAGGAAACATTGCATGAAGCGATTCGCGAAATGGATGAAGAAATGACAAATCGCTTTAGTGAGACATTTTATGACATTCGAAAACATTTTCAAAATGTATTCCGAGAATTATTTGGTGGTGGCCATGCGGATTTAGAATTACTTGATCCAGATAATATGCTTGAAACGGGTATTGAAATTGTTGCACAACCACCAGGTAAAAAACTCCAACGGCTTAGTCTATTATCAGGTGGGGAACGAGCGTTAACAGCAATTGCACTATTGTTTGCCATTTTAAAAACACGCCCCGTTCCATTCTGTATCCTTGATGAAGTAGAGGCAGCTCTTGACGAATCCAATGTGGCTCGTTATAGTCAATATTTGAAAAAGTTCAGTGCCGAAACACAATTCATCGTTATTACTCACCGTAAAGGGACGATGGAAGGTGCAGATGTTTTATATGGGATTACTATGCAGGAGTCTGGTGTTTCTAAATTAGTATCTGTTAAATTAGAAGAGGAAGAACCTGTTCTATCGTTAGGGTAAAGGAGCGGAATGATATGAGCTTTTTAAAGCGTATGAAAGAAAAGTTAATGGGTGGAACGAAACTGGAGCAAGAAGAGCTTTTAGATGAAGTGGTAGAAGAAGAGATAACTGATGAGCAGCACCCTACTGAAAAATTAGTAGAAGATACGACTGAAGACAATTTAACTGATGAAGAATTGGAAGTAGAAGTTCAACAGGAAGTTGTGGAATCTGAAAAAAAAGAAAAAAGTAAACGCGGATTCTCAGCTTTCTCTATTACAGAAAAATTCAAATCCGGTTTAACCAAAACGCGTCAATCATTTACTTCAAAGGTGAATGATTTAGTAGCACGCTATCGTCACGTAGATGAAGAATTTTTTGAAGAGCTTGAAGATTTATTGCTTCAAGCAGACGTTGGTATAGAAACGGTTATGGAATTAACCGATAAGCTACGATTTGAAGTACAACGTAAAAACATTAAAGACACAGCTGGTATACAAGCGCTAATCTCTGAAAAACTAGTAGAAATCTATGAACAGGGAGAAAAGGATATAACAGAGTTAAATATCCAAGAAGGAGATTTAACGGTGATCTTATTTGTCGGTGTTAATGGCGTAGGGAAAACAACGACAATCGGCAAACTAGCTCATCGTTTCAAACAACAAGGAAAAGATGTCTTGCTTGCGGCAGGGGACACTTTTCGTGCTGGTGCCATCGACCAACTACAAGTGTGGGGAGATCGTGTCGGTGTTGAAGTGATTAAACAGTCGGAAGGATCAGATCCAGCGGCAGTCATCTATGATGCTATTCGTGCAGCTAAAAAAAGAAAAGCAGATATTTTAATTTGTGATACGGCGGGACGTTTGCAAAATAAAGTTAATCTGATGAAAGAACTAGAAAAAATTCATCGTGTCATTTCCCGGGAAATCCCGTCGGCTCCACACGAAGTTTTGCTGGCGCTTGATGCCACTACAGGACAAAATGCGCTACAACAAGCACAAATTTTTAAAGAAGCGACAAATGTCACAGGGATTGTGTTGACCAAATTAGATGGTACTGCAAAAGGTGGTATTGTACTTGCCATTCGTAACAAATTGCATATTCCAGTAAAATTCGTTGGCCTTGGAGAACAAATGGATGATCTACAACCATTCGACTCAGAACGCTACGTATATGGCTTATTTGCCGATGCAATAGATGAGCAATTAGCTAAAACAGAAGATGAATGAAGTGGATTTAATAATATAGTTTTTTAGTGGTTTTCTTACTTCTTGCGCAAAGCTCTGAAATTCCTACTGGTAGATTAAAAATAGCATGATAGGATGATTAAAATGTCTTTCACTAAGGAAACATTTTATATTCCTACCATACTATTTTTATTTTTGCATAGCTCTTTTTCAAAATAGACAAGTATTTTTACTTGACGGAAATAATATTTGTCTTTATGATACAAGAGAGTATGTAAAAAAGGAGAGGTTTCGATATGCTACTTGAAAAAACAACACGCATGAACTTTCTCTTTGACTTTTATCAAGCGTTATTGACGGAAAAACAACGTAGTTATATGCAACTTTATTATCTAGATGATCTTTCACTTGGAGAGATTGCAGAAACTTACAATATTTCGCGTCAAGCAGTTTACGATAACATTCGTAGAACAGAGGCAATGCTTGAAGAATATGAGGAAAAACTTCAACTTTTCGAAAAATTCCAAAACAGACAGCAAATACTTGCCAAACTTACAAAAAGTATAACAGATGTTCAAACAGACAGGGAAGAACAGTTATCGTTGATTGAGCAGTTAAAGCAATATGATTAGGAGGCGGCATCATGGCATTTGAAGGTTTAGCGGAGCGACTCCAAGGGACGATTAACAAGATTAAAGGCAAAGGTAAAGTAACCGAACAAGATGTAAAAGAAATGATGCGTGAAGTTCGGTTTGCATTAATTGAAGCCGATGTTAACTTGAAAGTCGTAAAAAGCTTTGTGAAGAAAGTTAGCGAACGTGCTGTAGGTCAGGATGTTATGAAAAGTTTAACACCAGGACAACAAGTCATTAAAATTGTAAAAGATGAGCTAACAGAATTAATGGGTGGGGAACAAAGTCCGATTAAATTCGCGACCAAACCACCTACTGTTATTATGATGGTCGGTTTGCAGGGGGCTGGTAAAACAACGACTACCGGCAAACTAGCCAATGTATTGCGTAAAAAATATAACCGTAAGCCATTACTTGTAGCCGCTGACATCTATCGTCCAGCAGCAGTACAACAGTTACAAACACTAGGGAAGCAATTATCCTTACCAGTATTTGCTTTGGGTACGGATATTTCACCTGTTGAAATTGTACGACAAGCTTTAGAACAAGCAAAAGAAGAACACTATGATGTTGTATTGATCGATACTGCTGGTCGATTACATATCGATGAAAAGCTGATGCAAGAATTAAAAGATATTCGTGCGTTAAAAGAGCCAGATGAAGTATTCTTAGTAGTCGATGCCATGACAGGGCAAGATGCAGTAAATGTCGCTGAAAGTTTTGATGAAGCGGTGGGCATCACTGGTGTTGTATTAACAAAGCTTGATGGTGACACTCGTGGTGGTGCTGCATTATCTATTCGTTCTGTTACCCAAAAACCGATTAAATTTGTTGGGATGGGCGAAAAAATGGATGCACTCGAATCATTTCATCCTGAAAGAATGGCATCTCGAATTCTTGGGATGGGCGATGTGATGACGCTTATTGAAAAGGCCCAAGCAACAGTCGATGAAGAAAAAGCCAAAGAGTTAGAAGAAAAATTCAAAACGCAAACCTTTACATTAGATGATTTCCTTGAACAAATGAGTCAAGTGAAAAAGCTTGGACCCCTGGATGAAATTTTAAAAATGCTACCAGGAGCAAATAAAATTAAAGGACTTGAAAATGCCAAGATCGATGATAAACAAATTGGTCATATTGAAGCGATTATCTTATCGATGACTCCAGCTGAAAAAACAAATCCTGAAATTATTAATGCAAGTCGAAGAAAGCGTATTGCGAAAGGATCTGGCTCATCTGTCCAAGAGGTAAACCGTCTTATAAAACAATTTGAAGATATGAAAAAAATGATGAAACAGATGACGGGAATGACACAAAAAGGAAAGAAAAAAATGAAGCTTCCCGGATTAGATTCCTTGTTTAAATAAAAAATTTACGCTAAAATACAGTGTGTTAAGAAAAAACACTTTACAAACAATTCAAAACTTGCTATTATACTATCTTGTGTGAAACTATTCGGAGGTGCAATTAAAAAATGGCAGTTAAAATTCGTTTAAAACGTATGGGAGCAAAAAAATCTCCTTTCTATCGTATCGTAGTAGCTGACTCACGTTCACCACGTGATGGTCGCTCAATCGAAACAATCGGTACTTTCAATCCATTAACTTCTCCAGCAGAAGTCAACATTGACGAAGCAAAAGCATTAGCTTGGTTAACAAATGGCGCGAAACCATCTGATACTGTACGTAACTTGTTCTCAGAACAAGGAATCATGGAAAAATTCCATAACTCTAAATTCGGTAAATAATCGGAGGTGGCCTTATGCAGCAGCTGATTGAAACAATCGTAAAACCTTTAGTCGACCATCCAGATGATGTGAAAATTATAACTGACGAGAACGACCATTGTATCGTTTATAAACTTTCTGTACATCCTAGTGATATCGGAAAGGTCATTGGCAAGCAAGGGCGAGTTGCTAAAGCAATTCGAACAATTGTTTACTCAGCCGCAGGCAGCCATCATAAGAAAAAGACTTATATCGATATTCTAGATTAAAACAAACGAGGGAGGAGCAAACGTTCCTTCCTTTTTTATATAGTTGCTAGTATTCTTTGCTTGTTTATATCAGCTGACTTTTAAGGTTAAGTGAAAAAGTCTAAGATTTTAGCGTGAATAGCATAAGAAAAACGGCAATTTGCAGGTAAAGATGAAAGTTTCCATTTGTTGCAAACATTTGATATGAACAGGAACGCTTAGTAGAAGAGCACTCGTTTGCATGGATCTACATATTGAAGAGGTGAACATTATGGAATGGTATAACGTAGGAAAAATTGTCAATACTCACGGTATTCGTGGAGAAGTCCGTGTTATTTCCCAAACTGATTTTCCAGAAGAAAGATATGCGGTTGGTCAACAGTTAGGTCTTTTTAAAAAAGGTGAAGAAAAGCCCTTGTTACTTACAATTGCTTCTTCTCGCCAGCACAAAAATTTTATTCTTCTATCATTTGAAGGCTATCCTACTATCAACGATGTAGAATCCTTTCGGGATGGTCTATTAAAAGTAAATGAACAACAACTTGAGGAAGATAAGCTACAAGATAATGAATTCTATTATCATGAAATAGTTGGATGTACGGTATATGATCAACAGGGAAATGAAATTGGAAAAGTGAAGGAAATCTTCGAAACAGCTGCAAACGATGTATGGACTGTTAAAGGATTGGATGGCAAAGATCACTATATTCCAGTTGTGGATGAGTTTATCAAGGAAATTGATATTGATGAAAAGAAAATTGTGATAGAAGTAATAGAAGGGTTATTGTCATGATGAGAATTCACGTATTGTCTTTATTCCCTGAGATGTTTACTGGGGTATTCGGGTCTTCTATTTTAAAAAAAGCACAAGAAAAAGAAGCTGTGCAATTATCAGTAACTGATTTTAGACAGTTCTCTAATAACAAACATGCTCAAGTAGATGATTATCCCTATGGTGGAGGAGCGGGGATGGTATTAAAACCAGAACCGTTATTTAACGCTGTAGAAGCGCTTGTAGCGGGAGAAAAGAAACCGCGTGTCATTCTAATGTGCCCACAAGGAGAACGCTATACACAGGCGAAAGCTGAGGAATTGGCGAAAGAGGAAGAGTTGATTTTTGTTTGCGGCCATTATGAAGGATACGATGAACGGATTCGCCAATTTTTAGTGACAGACGAGCTATCCATTGGTGATTTTGTCTTAACTGGTGGCGAATTAGCGGCTATGACCATCATCGATAGTGTTGTACGATTACTCCCTGGTGTTCTCGGTAATGATGATTCACCGGTACTCGATTCTTTCTCTACGGGATTACTTGAACATCCGCATTATACACGTCCTGCAAACTTTCGAGGAATGAAAGTACCGGATGTATTATTATCTGGCAATCATGCGAAAATTGAACAATGGAGAATGGAACAATCATTAAAGCGTACATTTGAGCGGAGACCTGATTTATTGGAACATGAACATATAGAGCTAACGCCTGAACAGCAAAAATATTTAGCAAGGCTTAAAAACTGTAAAGTATAAACACTTGCAAGAGGATTAAATGTATGCTAATATTTAAGTTGCATTTCTGCGGAGATGTCGTATTACGGTGTTCCGCTGTAGCAACCACAGTGACCTGCAAGAGCATCTGTCTAAGGAGAGAAAACAATGTCAAACATTATTTCAGAAATTACGAAAGAACAACTTCGTACTGATATCCCTGCATTCCGTGCTGGTGATACAGTAAAAATCGACGTTAAAGTAGTCGAAGGTACTCGCGAACGTATCCAAGTATATGAAGGTGTAGTCATTAAACGTCGTGGTGGCGGTATTAGTGAAACTTTCACAGTTCGTAAAATTTCTTACGGTGTTGGAGTTGAACGTACATTCCCATTACACACTCCAAAAATCGCTAAACTAGAAGTAACTCGTCGTGGTAAAGTACGTCGTGCTAAATTATACTACCTACGTAACTTACGTGGTAAAGCTGCTCGTATTAAAGAAATTCGATAAGCTTACTTTTAAAGATGGAGAGCTTGCATTTCAAGCTCTCTTTCTTTTTGCCTGAAATGATAAATCCTTGTACAATATAAGGAGAAAAGTCAAGGGGGACGTCGATGATGGAGAAGCAAAAAAAAGAAAAGAATGAGTTGTGGGAATGGACAAAAGCACTGATCATTGCATTTGCACTTGCAGCCGGAATTCGATACCTACTATTTACACCAATTGTGGTTGATGGTGAGTCGATGATGCCTACTCTTGAAAATGGTGATCGTATGATTGTCAATAAATTCGGTTATCGCATTGGAGATATCCATCGATTTGATATTGTTGTATTTCATGCGCCAGAGAAAAAGGATTATATTAAACGAGTCATTGGTTTACCTGGTGATAAGTTAGTTTATAAAAACGATCAGCTTTATATAAATGGCAAAGCGATTGATGAACCCTACTTGCAAAAATTTAAAAACGAAATTACGGATGGTGGCACTTTAACAGAAGACTTTTCACTGAAAGATATTCCAAATGTACATGGGGATACCATTCCAAAAGGCTATGTTTTTGTTATGGGAGATAATCGCCGTTATAGTAAAGATAGCCGCCATATTGGGATCGTTTCCGTTGATAAAATTATTGGTAAAACAAGTATTGTTTTTTGGCCATTTGATCAAATGGGTAAAGTGAATTAACAAATAGGAGTGAATAAGTTGACGATACAATGGTTTCCTGGACATATGGCTAAGGCACGTAGACAAGTTACGGAAAATTTAAAACTTGTCGACATTATTTTTGAGTTAATAGATGCACGTCTTCCAATGTCATCCAGAAATCCGATGCTTGATGAGATCATTCATCAAAAAACAAAATTATTAATATTAAACAAGGCTGATATGGCAGATGAAGCACAAACCAAAAAATGGCTTGTTTATTTTGAGCAACAAGGTCATAAGGCAATTGCCATAAATTCATTAGATGGAAAAGGTTTGAAACAAGTGACAAAAGCTGCTCAAGAGTTATTAGCTGATAAATGGGCACGTATGAAAGCGAAGGGCTTAAAGACACGAGCCATTCGTGCCATGATTGTTGGCATTCCCAATGTGGGGAAATCAACACTGATTAATCGCCTAGCTAAAAAAAATATTGCCAAAACAGGTAATACACCTGGTGTTACGAAATCGCAGCAATGGATAAAGGTCGGTAAGGAACTTGAATTACTTGATACACCAGGAATTTTATGGCCTAAATTTGAAGATCAAGAGGTTGGTTATAAATTGGCTTTGACAGGTGCTATAAAAGACACCATTACCAATATGGACGATCTTGCTATTTATGGTCTGAAATTTTTGAGCAAGCACTATCCAGGAAGAATGGAAGAGCGCTATCAAATTTCTAGCTTGAGTGATGACATTGTCGAGACTTTTGACCATATTGGAAAATTACGTCGCGTTTACATATCTGGTGGCGAAATCGATTATGATCAAGTAGCTGAACTTATTGTACGTGATATACGTGGTCAACAGCTCGGTAAGCTAACCTTTGATTTTGTAGAAAATTTTGCCCAATAGAGTAAAACTCCACACAATGGGAGCTTTACAATCTATTACCGCGGGATAAAAATCAGCCTTTTTTACCATAGGGTAAAGAAGGTTTTTTTCTGCATTTTAAAAAAAGATTGCCGATAAAAAGAATATCAATAAAGTGAAACTCCATCAGTTGGGGGTTCTTCTCCCCCACTGATGGTTAGTTAAACCAATCGGACTTTTACAGGCAGTTGATTTTCCAATTATCTTTCTTGTTTTTCTCTAAATCTTGAGATAGGGATCTTACTGCCCGTTAAAGCGGGATAAAGTGAAACTCCATCAAGTGGGGGGTTTCTTCATCCCCCACTGAACTAGAGGAACTCAGGTTAAAAGCGCCACGTCCTGTGGCAACACCTGAGGGACCAACATCTTGTTGGTCCGAACCAATCGGACTTATACGGGCAGTTGGCCCCCCCAACTATCTTTTTCATTTCTCTCTAAATCTTGAAAAGGGGGTCTTACTGCCCGTTAAAGCGGGATAAAGGAGATTTTTCAGTGACTACCATAAAAGAAGTGAAAGAAGCATTATTAAAAGAGTCTGAATGGAAACCTTGGATGACTGCGTTAGAAAAGGATACAAGACAAGGCGTTAAAAAAGCATTGGAACAATGGCAGCATCGTAAAGAGAAATATGATCATTTATTATCAGAGCATAAGAAGAAACTTGATTTTGATAACTCGTATAGACCTTTTCCACATGCACTTATTGCAGGTACAGATGAAGCAGGTCGTGGCCCATTAGCAGGCCCTGTTGTTACAGCAGCTGTCATTTTACCTGAGGATTGTCCAACACTCTTAGGATTGAATGATTCAAAACAATTATCAAAAGAAGCAAGAGAAAGTTTTATCGAAAAAATCAAAGAATGTGCGATTGCTACATCTATTCATTTTCAACCTGCAAGTGTGATTGATGAGATAAATATATATGAAGCCACAAAACAATCGATGAAAGCTTCCATTGAAACTCTTTGTAGAAAACCAGATTTTATATTAGCAGATGCTATGACATTATCGATGGATGTTCCACAAAGGTCGATTATAAAAGGAGACGCTAAAAGTCTAGCAATTGCTGCAGCTTCCATTCTTGCGAAAACAGCAAGAGATCATTATATGGAGAAAATGGCTGAAAAATATCCAGAATATGGTTTTGAAAAGCATGTAGGATATGGGACAAAACAACATTTAGAGGCATTGCGACAATATGGACCTACTGAAATCCATCGTAAAACCTTTGAACCGATTAAATCTATGATTCTACAGAAAGGATGAAAAAAATTGAATTATCCTTCGCTATCATCAGTTCAGCTGCAACAAACAAATGGAACAATGAACGATCATCCATTAGCTCTAAAACAGGGACAAGTTATTCATGGAACGATTAAACAACTATATTCAGACCAAATGGCAGAGGTTCAAATTGGTGGACAACGTGTAATGGCAAAACTAGAAGTGCCTCTACAAGCTGGAAATTCACATTATTTCCAAGTATCAGGAGTCGAACCAGATCTACAACTCAAAGTGGTGTCAGGACCGATGTCCCCATCAGCATCTCTAGCACAACAAGTCCATCAGTTGCTCGACTCTTTGCAATTGCCACAAACAACTGAGATGAAACAATTAGCTTCTTATTTTTTGAAAAATAATTTGCCCATTACTAGGGATCAGATGCAACAAGCAGAGCAAATCATCAAAACATTGCCTGAAACAGTCACTTCTAAAGAAGCATTAAATGTTTTGCAAAAATTAGTAGAGTTAAAATTACCGATACAGCAGGATACATTCCAAGCTATTTTACAAGGAAGTATGAAACAGGGCTTTACAGAGGCTTTAGGAAATCTACAGCAGTTATTATTACAAGATGAATCCATTCCTCAAGCAATACGTGAACAGCTTTTAAATCAATTGCAAATGGTCAGTAAACCCCTTGCCGTAGAAACGGGTGGCGTATTATTAGCCAAAATGATCGATCTTTTATCAACCCCATCATCTTCTTCAACAGAAAAGGCAGCCATTTTGCAGATCTTAAAAGAAGCAGGGATTATGCCAAAAAATGCAAATTTGTTTAATTGGGGTACAACGCTATTACAACCATCAACTAGCGATTGGTTATGGCAACAACTTTTTTCTCAGGCTCAAGCTGGTCATGCGAAGGAAGTGGTAGCATTATTGCCACAGGTGAAAGAATCTGTGCAACAAAATGCATTACTATCAGATGCTCAAAAGCTAACGATACAACAGGCTATTGCCAAGGCGCTTGCACAACCAACCATACAGAATTTACAAGCAACTGTAAAAGAGGTTCAAACAGTGCTTCAGCAAACGGTGAAATCACCCGTGCAGTTGTTAAATTCACTGAATTCAGCATCCCCCAAGGGTATAAATGGATTACTATCACAGCTCAAAACGGTTATTCAAAAGCAATCTTTGTTATCAGCAACACAAAAAGAGGGATTACTGCAAGTACTAGAAAAGTTTGATGTTGAGAAGAGTACACCACAGTCCATTCAAGCTTTGGCGAAGGATTTTCAAAGCCAATTGTTAAAGGCTTTTAGTGAGTCAGCCCAACTGCAACCATTTCAAACAGATGTATCCGGCATGACAGCAAAACAGCAATTGGTGCAAATTCTAAATGCCAACGAACCTAGCGAACAGCTATTGACGAAATTAATGCAACAAACAATGAATTCAAAATCAGAAGTCCTTCAACAAATGTTTAGTCAAACGGAGCAACAATTGGCGCAGCAGCTCGACAGTAAGGCTTTTGAATCAGCTATCAAACAAACCTTGCAAAATTTAGGGTTAAGTTATGAAGCAAAATTAATAGACAAATCGACCGATATTCAACAAATTGCCAACCAATTAAAACCGCAATTATTAGGTCTATTACAAGATGATTCTGTATCCAGTACGACAAAAAGTATGGCGGATCAGGTAGTGGCTAGGATGAATGGTATGCAGTATTTATCAGGGGAAAATGGACCCCAACATCAACTAATTATGCAAGTACCACTAGAATTCTTTGGAAAAAAGACAGAGGCAACATTACAATGGAATGGTCGTATGAAAAAAGATGGGAAGATCGACGCAGATTATGCTCGTATACTTTTTTATTTACAGCTTAGTTCCATTCAAGAAACTATGATCGATATGCAAGTGCAAAGTCGTATTGTCACAGTGACAGTATATAATGAAAATGATCATTTGAAAGCTTTAGCGGATTCTTTAAAAACAACTCTCAAAATGGGGCTTTCGCAACATAATTATCAACTTTCAGGTGTTTTTATCAAAAAATATTCAGCAGAGCATTCACAAGGAACGACACCAAAATCATCGACATCAGAAGAACATACCCAAGGAGTCGATATACGTATATGAATGAAAAACAACAAACGAGAAAAGAAGCAGTTGCACTGTCCTATAACCCTATAAATAGCGATATACCAAAAGTTATTGCAAAAGGGAAGGGAAAGATTGCTGAAAATATATTGGAGCAAGCAAAAACACATAATATACCTATTCAGGAAGATCCAAATCTTGTTCAATTATTAGGACAATTAGATTTAAATGAAACTATTCCAGAAGAACTTTATCAAGCAGTTGCAGAAGTATTTGCTTTCATCTATCGCCTAGATCAATTACATGAAAAACACTTATCTCACCACCTTTAGAGGTGGGGGTCTTCTGTACCTGCCGCTGCGCTTTCGGGAAAAAAGGATTTGTTCCTGCTACTACGCTTTTGCCGCATAAAACATTTGCCGAATCAAGATAAAGGATAGTTAGTAATAGGGAAGTTCTCGGATTTATGCCTACATGTTTGTTCTGTTTTTTTAATCAACATCCCGATAAAATATAAATATTGTAAATAATTTAATTTTACAGTGTAAAGCTTAAAAGAAAAGTACAATTATTCTATTCGAAAATAATTTTTTTGTTTAGTTTTAGTTTTAGCTTTCAATGCGGAAGAAACAATGGACCCAACAGCGTGTTGAAACGAGGAAATTGAAGCAAAGTCATGGAAAACAACATCCTAATCGTAACATATAAATCTGAATGTTCATGTTTTCAAGAAAGAAGAGACTTATGAGAATTAATTCAATTGAATAGAAAAAATATCCTGTTTACTTTAGGTTAGTATATTTTAATTCTATATGAACAGGTAATAAGGCTTATATATCAAGATGAAATCAAGCAGGAGAAATGTGGAACAACTGCTTGTAAAAGGATTGATTGGTGCAGTTCATATAAAGTAGAGAATGAAGAAAATCCTTCCTTGTGTAAGCATCACTTTATTCCAAACTATTTTCATAAAGCGCTTGAACCACAACGACAACAATTTTCTGAAAAATAAAATAAGCATTATTATTCTAGCTTATAAATTAAATTAACTATATTAATCGACTTTTTTATTGTTAAGTTTAGAAATAGTTAAAATCTTTTATTGAAAAGCAAAAAATATTCTGATAATGTTAGTTATAGAATTGAATACGCCACATTTTTTGGTGCAGATGAGAAATGAAGATTTATCATTTGCTTAAAAGGGAAGTTGGTGAAAATCCAACGCTGTCCCGCAACTGTATTTGGGAGTTTGTAGATGTTGACCACTGTTTGACTTTGTCAAATGGGAAGGTGTCTGCAAATGATGATCATAAGCCAGGAGACCTGCCAAGAAATAAAGCATCAATTAACCACGCGGATGGGGAGGTGTTATGTCGAGGCCAATGATACACATGTTTTACATGTTTATTTGTTGTGCTATCGTTTGTAACAACTTCTAAAATGTACGGAATAGGAGTTGTTTTTTTGTGCTTTATTTTAAGTTTTTATTTATCAGAACACGATAAATGTAAACGCTTACTATTGATTTTATTAAAACAAGGGGTTGAAAACTGTGGAAAAAAATTACTCACCGGGTTTGGATGGAGTTATTGCGGCAGAAACAAAAATTTCTGTATTAGATACCGTAGAGAGCCAAATTGTCATAAGAGGCTATGATCTAATCGATTTGTCGAAGAAATATACTTATTTAGATATCGTTAACTTATTGTTGCTTGGTCAACTGCCATCAAAAGATGAAAAAGTGGCATTAGAAAATAAATTAAAAGCGAACTATGCTATTCCATATGAAATTATTGATATTTTTAAATTGCTACCAAATGATACACATCCAATGGACGGATTACGTACAGGTATCTCTTCATTAGCAGGATTCGATCCTAAAATCGATGATCGCTCCTTCCATACAAATTTAGAACGCGCATATAAGTTACTTGGTAGCATGCCAAACATTGTAGCCAATAGTTATCGTGTATTAAATAACCAAGAAGTAGTTGAACCAGATGCATCATTATCTTACAGTGCGAACTTTTACTATATGATTACAGGTAAAAAACCAACGAAAACAGAAGAAGAAATTTTCGACCAATCGCTTATTCTTTATAGCGAGCACGAAATGCCTAATTCGACTTTTACAGCACGCGTTATCGCCTCTACACAATCGGATTTATATGGTGCATTAACAGGTGCGGTTGCTTCTCTGAAAGGTAATCTTCATGGTGGAGCGAACGAAGCGGTTATGCATATGCTATTGGAAGCTAAAACCGTTGAAGGTTTTGAAAAGCTTTTAAAGAGTAAGTTAGCAAAGAAAGAAAAAATCATGGGATTCGGTCATCGTGTATATATGAAAAAAATGGACCCAAGAGCTTTAATTATGAAACAGGCATTACGTAAATTATGTGATGCAAAAGGTGACGATCTTTTATACCGCATGGGTGAAGCTGGAGAGGCTATAATGAAAGAAGAAAAAGGATTATATCCAAACCTTGATTACTATGCAGCGCCTGTTTATTATATGTTAGGCTTACCGATCGAGCTATATACACCGATTTTCTTCAGTTCAAGAACAGCTGGTTTATGTGCTCATGTCATCGAACAACATGAAAACAACCGCTTATTTAGACCTCGTGTTATTTATACAGGCGAGCGTCATAACGTCAAACAAGCTTAGTCAAATCAAAATTTAAAGTTATTAAACTCGCCCATTGTGTGCGTTGGCCAGAACGCACACAATGTATTATACAAAAAAATTATTAAAAAAGGAAGATAGTCTATGATTAAAACAAATGACATTAAAAAGACAGATCAGATTTTAGAAGATATTGCCGACTATGTATTAGATACTGAGATCAAAAGCACGGAAGCGTTTGAAACGGCACGTTATGTTTTAATCGATACATTAGGTTGTGGGATTTTAGCATTACAATACCCTGAATGTACGAAACTATTAGGTCCTGTTGTACCTGGCACGATTGTTCCCAATGGTACACATGTTCCAGGAACACCTTATGTCTTAGATCCTGTAAAAGGTGCGTTTAATATTGGTTGTATGATTCGCTGGCTCGATTATAATGACACATGGCTTGCAGCAGAATGGGGCCATCCATCTGATAATTTAGGTGGGATTTTAGCTGTAGCAGATTATATTAGTCGTGTTCATGTAGCAGAAGGTAAAGAACCATTAAAAGTAAAAGACGTTTTGGAAATGATGATTAAAGCACATGAAATTCAAGGTGTACTAGCACTTGAAAATAGCTTAAACCGTGTAGGACTTGACCATGTTCTATATGTAAAAGTGGCAACGACAGCTGTTGTGACAAAAGCTTTAGGTGGAACTCGTCAAGAAATCATCAATGCCCTTTCTAATGCATGGATTGATAATTCTAGCTTACGTACGTATCGTCATGCACCAAATACAGGTTCTCGTAAATCATGGGCAGCAGGAGATGCAACGAGTCGTGCTGTACATTTAGCAATGATGGCTGTCAAAGGCGAAATGGGCTATCCAACTGCATTGTCTGCACCAGATTGGGGCTTCCAAGATGTGTTGTTTCATAAAAAAGAATTAAAATTGGCACGTCCATTTGGATCTTATGTAATGGAAAATGTTCTATTTAAAGTATCCTACCCAGCTGAATTCCATGCACAAACTGCTGCAGAATGTGCTGTTGCTCTACATGATGAAGTAAAAGATCGTTTAGACGATATTGATAAAATTCAAATTACAACTCATGAGTCTGCTATTCGTATCATCGATAAAGAAGGACCTTTAAACAACCCAGCTGATCGTGACCACTGTATTCAATATATTACGGCTGTAGGTTTATTATATGGCGATGTTACAGCGGATCATTATGAAGATGAAGCAGCTGCAGATCCACGAATTGACGCATTACGTGACAAAATGTATACAGTGGAAAAAGAACAATATACGATCGATTATTTAGATCCAGAAAAACGTTCCATCGCAAATGCTGTTCAAATATTCTACAAAGATGGCACATCATCCGAATTAGTAGTATGCGAATATCCATTAGGACATCGTTTCCGTCGCCAAGAAGCATTCCCTAAAATTATTGAAAAGTTCAATGCCAATATGGCAACGAAATTTGCTTCAAAACAATTGAAACAAATCCAAGATGTATGTTTAGACAAAGAAAAAATTGAATCGATGAATGTGAATGAGTTTGTTGATTTATTTACAATTTAAGGAGGGATTTTTATGGCATGGATTGTAAACCAACCTGTTTCTCAAAAGGAACTTGCAACGAAATTTCGTGAATTAATAGCACAATCTAGCATTTTACAAATTCCTGGCGCACATGATGCGATGGCTGGGTTAATGGCTAAAAAAGCAGGATTTGAAGCGCTCTATTTATCAGGAGCAGCTTATACGGCAAGTCGTGGTTTACCTGATTTAGGAATCGTTAATTCAGATGAAGTAGCAGATCGCGCGCGTGAAATTATTCGCGCGACAAATTTACCACTTCTTGTAGATATTGATACAGGATTTGGCGGTGTGCTAAATGTTGCACGGACAGCTCGTGAAATGGAAGAAGCGGGTGTTGCTGCCGTTCAAATAGAAGACCAAGATTTACCGAAAAAATGCGGCCATCTCAACGGGAAAAAATTAGTGACTCAAGATGAAATGGTACAAAAAATCCAAATGATTAAACAAGTAGCACCATCGATTGTCATCGTTGCGCGAACAGATGCACGTGCTGTAGAAGGTTTAGATCAAGCAATCACACGTACAAAAGCTTATATTGAAGCGGGCGCGGATGCTATTTTCCCAGAGGCTCTTCAGGGTGAAGAAGAATTCAAACAATTTTCTCAAGAAATAGATATACCATTGTTAGCAAATATGACTGAATTTGGAAAAACACCGTACTATACCGTAGAAGAATTTGAAAAAATGGGCTATCAAATGGTCATTTACCCTGTAACATCTATGCGGGTGGCAGCAAAGGCTTATGAGCGTGTATTCCAATTAATTAAAGAAGAAGGTACACAAAAAGAAGCATTGAAAGATATGCAACCGCGCAGTGAGTTATATGAAACTATTTCATATGATGATTTTGAAGCTTTAGATAAGAATATTTCGAAAACCATTTTATCAAAGGGACAATAATCATTTGGTGTTCTCCTCATATGAAACCAAGGCATGATTGCTCAAAGGCTAGTACTTAAAATAAAAAAGAGTAGCAAATCATCAGAAGCAACTACGTTGGAAAACCATTTTTAATGATTCGCTCAAATAAAAGCTAGCCCCTATTGAAAAAGGAACAGGTGGTAACATGAAAAAAATTCATAAAGTATTAGTAGCTAACAGAGGGGAAATTGCCATTCGCATTTTCCGTGCATGTGATGAGTTGAATATCAAAACTGTAGCAATTTATTCAAAAGAGGATACCGGATCTTACCACCGTTACAAAGCTGATGAATCTTATTTAGTAGGAGAACATCAAAAACCAATCGATGCTTATTTGGATATTGAAAATATTTTACAGATTGCTAAGTTAAGTGGAGCGGACGCGATTCATCCTGGATATGGCTTCTTATCTGAAAATATTCAGTTTGCAAAGCGCTGTGAAGAAGAAGAAATTATTTTTATCGGTCCAGATACAAAACATTTAGATATGTTCGGAGATAAAGTGAAGGCCAAAGAACAAGCTAAACGAGCGGGCATTCCAGTTATTCCCGGCAGTGATGGTCCTGTGTCTTCTTTAGAAGAAGTACTTGCTTTTAGTGAACAATATGGTTATCCAATTATTATTAAAGCATCGCTTGGTGGCGGTGGACGTGGTATGCGTATTGTGCATAATGCAGACGAGGTAGCAGAAGCTTATACACGTGCGAAGTCGGAGGCAAAAGCAGCATTTGGCAATGATGAAGTATACGTGGAGCGCTATGTCGATCATCCTAAGCATATCGAAGTGCAAATTTTGGCAGATAAACATGGCAATATTGTTCACTTGTATGAGCGCGATTGCTCTGTACAGCGCCGACATCAAAAAGTAGTGGAAGTAGCACCTTCTGTCTCATTATCGCATCGTTTACGTCAGGACATTTGTCAAGCTGCTGTTCAATTAGCGCAAAATGTTCAATATGTTAATGCTGGTACGGTTGAATTTTTGGTATCAGGAGATGAATTCTTCTTTATCGAAGTAAACCCAAGAGTACAAGTTGAACATACCATTACGGAAATGATTACAGATATTGATATTGTGCAAACGCAAATTTTAATTGCAGAAGGCCATACATTGCATGGTGATGTGATCAATATTCCAGAGCAGAAAAATATTCAGACACATGGTTTTGCCATTCAATGCCGTATAACAACTGAAGATCCACTTAATCATTTTATGCCAGATACAGGACGAATTGCAGTCTATCGTTCTGGTGGAGGCTTTGGTGTACGAATCGATGCGGGCGACGCATTCCAGGGCGCTGTCATCACGCCGTATTATGATTCATTGCTCGTAAAAGTATCAACGCATGCTGTTACCTTTAAGCAAGCTGCTGCTAAAATGCTTCGAAATCTGCGTGAATTTCGAATTCGAGGTATAAAAACGAATATACCTTTTTTAGAAAATGTCGTACAACATCCTAATTTTTTAAGTGGTTCCTATGATACATCCTTCATAGGTGATACACCTGAACTTTTTACTTTTTCAAAAAGAAAAGATCGTGGGACAAAAATTCTTTCCTATATTGCGAATGTCACAGTAAATGGATTCCCAGGGGTCGAAAAGAGACCAAAACCGCATTTTGATGTACCTGTCATTCCAAAATCAAAGGCTTTAGCTACTCTTTCTCCAAGTGCCAAGCATATTTTAGATGAACAGGGACCAAATGCAGTTGCCGATTGGGTTAAAGGACAACAACGTATATTATTAACAGATACTACATTTCGTGATGCACATCAGTCATTATTGGCAACACGTGTTCGCTCGAAAGATTTATGGACGATTGCAAAGCCCACTGCTGAATTATTACCCAATCTTTTTTCGATGGAAGTATGGGGTGGTGCTACCTTTGATGTGGCGTATCGCTTTTTAAAAGAAGATCCATGGAAAAGATTAGAAGAAATTAGAAAGTTAGCACCGAACACTCTTTTACAAATGTTGTTACGAGCATCCAATGCTGTTGGATATAAAAATTATCCAGATAATGTAATTCAACGATTTGTAAAACAATCCGCTGAAGCGGGAGTCGATGTATTCCGCATTTTCGATAGCTTGAATTGGGTAACAAGTATGGAAGTAGCAATTGATGCTGTACGCAATGCTAACAAAATTGCAGAAGCTTCTATTTGTTATACAGGAGATCTGAATGATCCAGCGCGCGCCAAATATAATATTGATTATTATAAAAAAATGGCAAAATCCCTAGAACAAGCAGGTGCGCATATTCTAGGGATTAAAGACATGGCAGGTTTATTAAAACCATCTGCTGCACAGCGTTTAATTTCCGAATTAAAAGAAACTGTTGATCTTCCAATTCATCTGCATACGCATGATACGAGCGGCAATGGTATTTTGACCTATAAAGAGGCCATTGATGCGGGTGTTGATATTGTCGATACAGCTATTGGTGCATTATCAGGATTGACATCACAACCGAATATCCAAACGTTATATTATGCTTTAGAAGATCATAAACGTCGGCCCGACGTATCCATCGATGCATTAGAAGAGCTTTCCGCATATTGGAGCGATGTAAGAACCTACTATAGCGATTTTGAAAGTGGTTTGAAAGCATCCAATACGGAAGTATATCGTCACGAGATGCCAGGAGGTCAATTTAGTAATTTACGTCAACAAGCAAAAGCTGTTGGATTAGGTGAGCGTTGGAATGAAGTAAAAAACATGTATCGCCGAGTTAACTTATTGTTTGGTGATATTGTCAAAGTTACACCTTCTTCTAAAGTGGTCGGTGATATGGCACTGTTTATGGTGCAAAATAACTTAACAGAAAATGATATTTTTGAAAAGGGAAAAACAATTGATTTTCCAGATTCAGTTATTGAACTCTTTTCAGGATACCTTGGACAACCTACTGGTGGTTTTCCAAAGGAATTGCAAAAAATCATTTTGAAAGGCAAAGAGCCTATTAACGTAAGACCAGGTGAATTATTGAAACCAGTTGATTTTGATGCTTTGCAACAAGAATTAGCAAAAGAAATGAAAGAACAACCAACTGCCCATGATGTGACAGCATATGCACTTTATCCAAAAGTCTTTTTGCAATATGTTGAAACGTTTAAGCACTTTGGCGATATTTCCATCTTAGATACGCCTACCTTTTTATTTGGAATGCGTATTGGTGAAAAAATAAGTATTGAAATTGAAAAAGGAAAGACACTCTTTATCAAGTTAGTTTCGATTGGTGAAGCTGCTAACGATGGTACACGCGTTGTTTATTTTGAATTGAATGGTCAAGCTCGTACTATTCGTGTAAAAGACGAAAATATTCAAACCAATATCAAGCAATCATTGAAAGCAGATGCTAAAAATGAAAAACATATTGGTGCAACAATGCCAGGTACAGTTTTGAAAGTCCTTGTTGATATTGGTACAAAAGTTAAACAGGGTGATCATTTACTCATTACAGAAGCGATGAAAATGGAAACAACGATTCAAGCCCCATTTAATGGTGTGATTAAGGATATCTACGTACAAAACGGTGATTCGATTGAAGTAGATGACTTACTAATTGAACTTTCATAATCATAAGCAATTCTTTTTAATATAACCTATTATTTTATACAAAACATTGAGCTCCCCAACTCGAATGAATAAACATAAAGTAATAGCGTTAATTATACAAAAAAAGTTCACTTTAAACATATAAAAAACATACTTATTGAGTATGTTGCATACTTTTAAATTTAAGGGTTATAAAGGCTTGCAGGGACAATCTAAAAGACCTTTATCTTTCTTCAATTAAATTACGAAAAACTTATTAGAGAGCAGCTAAAGATCCATACAAATGCCAGACGTCCTCACGCAACAGAAATGGGAGCCACTGAAAAATGAATTCACCCCCCCAACGTGATAAAATCGGTTTTTGGTTTATAAAATGAAAGAATAGATGGATTTTTATTAACAAAAATGACGATATTCTCGTTTTTCAGTGACTTCCCAGAAAATGAATGATCCTTAAAAAGACTGCTTCTTCTATAAGGAATGATCATCAAAGGTAAACATCAACAAGGTCAGCTATGGGTGTTACTTTTATCCTTCCATACTTCATGCAAAGCTATGTAAAGAGCTTTGCATGAAGTATATCCATGTAGAACAAAGACAACCAGGTAAAATTCCAAGTTATTTGGTAGCGAGTTCTTACATATATAAGGATAAAGTAACAACTCATATCTATAAAAAATCACCCTAGTATTCTATTTTTAACATTTACAATAGCAAAAGAGAGTACAAAATGATAAAAAGTCTAAAAATTTTGAAGTTAAAAAATTCTGCTAGTATGCTTAAAAAAGAAATATAAATAAAAGATACAAGATATCCTCTTTAGGCGAATTCTGTGACAATGTTTTTGGGTTCAACGTATTGTCTAAAACGGTTCTATTGCTTGTCTTTGATAGAGAAATGGAATTCACCATCAACTACATATTTTGTTAAAAAACTAGCTAATTAAAATTTTTAGAAAAGTTGAGTTATTTAATTTAAGTATAATATGTTATTTTTTAATGAAAAAATGTCATAAGGCAGACTATGGACATAAATCTATGATTTATATACAATATACATGTATTTCATAATATTATGAAATTTAAGATGGGAGGAAAATGTGTGAACATCCACGAATATCAAGGCAAAGAAATACTTCGTCAATATGGGGTAGCGGTTCCTGCTGGCCGAGTTGCTTTTTCACCAGAAGAGGCAGTAAAAGTAGCCAAGGAATTAGATTCAAAGGTTACAGTAGTGAAGGCACAAATCCATGCAGGTGGACGTGGTAAAGCGGGCGGAGTGAAGATCGCTAAAAATTTAGAAGAAGTTCGTTCTTATGCTAAAGAATTATTAGGAAAAATACTTGTTACACATCAAACAGGTCCGGAAGGGAAAAAAGTTAAGCGTCTATACATAGAGGCTGGCTCGGATATCAAAAAAGAATATTATTTAAGCTTTTTAGTAGATAGGGCCACTTCAAGAGTGACTGTCATGGGCTCAGAAGAAGGCGGCATGGATATAGAAGAGGTAGCGGCAACAACTCCAGAGAAAATTTTTAAAGAAATCGTTGATCCAGTTGTTGGTCTTACTGAATTCCAAGCAAGACGCCTTGCGTTTAATATGAATATTCCAAATCATTTGATTAATAAAACGGCGAAGCTAATGTTAGGCGTGTATAACGCATTTGTAGAAAAAGATGCTTCCATCTTAGAAATTAATCCTCTAGCCATAACAGGGGAAAACGAAGTGCAGGCATTAGACGCAAAATTTAATTTTGATAGTAATGCATTATATAGACATAAAGATATCGTTGAATTGCGAGATTTTGATGAAGAAGATCCAAAAGAAATCGAAGCTTCAAAATATGATTTAAATTATGTTACTTTAAACGGTAATATCGGCTGTATGGTGAATGGTGCCGGCTTGGCAATGTCTACAATGGATATAATTGGATATTATGGTGGACATCCAGCAAACTTCCTAGACGTTGGCGGTAGCGCAACTGCTGAAAAAGTAACAGAAGCATTTAAAATTATTTTATCTGACTCTAATGTTAAAGGAATTTTAGTGAATATTTTTGGCGGTATTATGAAATGTGACGTAATTGCAGAAGGAGTAATCGTAGCTGCAAAAGAGGTTGGATTAAGTGTACCATTAGTAGTTCGCCTTGAAGGAACGAATGTGAACCTAGGTAAAAAATTACTGAAAGAATCAGGCTTGAATATTGTTGCTGCAGATTCTTTAGGTGATGGTGCTCAAAAAATTGTAGAACTTGTAGGTTAAGAAAGGTGGAAAAAGGGTGAGTATTTATATCAACAAAGATACAAAAGTATTAGTACAGGGCATTACAGGTTCGACAGCGTTTTTCCATACAAAGCAGATGTTAGATTATGGTACTAAAATAGTAGCAGGTGTGACACCTGGTAAAGGTGGTACTTTTGTAGAAGGCGTACCTGTATTTAACACGGTTATTGATGCAGTCGAACAGACAGGAGCGAATGTATCTGTTATTTATGTTCCTGCTCCATTTGCAGCAGATGCGATTCTTGAAGCAGTTGATGCGGAATTAGATTTGGTTGTCTGTATTACTGAGCATATTCCAGTATTGGATATGGTCAAAGTTAAACGCTATATGGAAGGCAAGAAAACACGTTTAATAGGCCCAAACTGCCCAGGTGTTGTGACAGCAGATGAATGTAAAATCGGCATTATGCCAGGATATATTCATAAGAAAGGACATGTAGGCGTTGTTTCACGTTCTGGTACGTTAACTTATGAAGCAGTCTATCAATTAACAGTAGCAGGTCTTGGTCAAACAACAGCAGTCGGTATTGGTGGAGACCCTGTGAATGGTACAAATTTCATAGACGTATTAAAAGAATTTGAAGCTGATTCAGAAACATATGGTGTTATTATGATTGGAGAAATCGGTGGAACAGCCGAAGAAGAAGCAGCAGAATGGATTAAAGCAAATATGACAAAACCTGTCGTTGGCTTTATAGGCGGTCAAACTGCACCTCCTGGAAAACGTATGGGGCATGCGGGAGCGATCATTTCTGGTGGTAAAGGTACGGCTAAAGAAAAGATCGAAAAGTTAAATGAATGTGGGATCGAAGTAGCTCCAACACCAGCTGTTATTGGAGAAACATTTATTCGCGTCATTAAAGAAAAAGGCTTATACGAAAAATGTAAAACCCATTAAAATGTAAGGGCTATCTTAAAAGGAAAAAATAGTATGTTAGGAGTAAAATCCTATCATGCTAATTTTTTGATAGGCAGGTAAAGATCCGCGTGGACTAGGAAAAAGCAAAAGACTATTAAAAACGTTGGATATCAATGGATGATTGGAAAGATAATTTTATTGTTTTTTAGAAGAAAAAGGACTTTTCTGTGACTCAAAAAGTAAGAAAGTGAAACCCAGTAAGAGATAAGCAAGCGATGCGGTTGTTCCTTGTCTACGAAAAATATAGCGGATTTTTACCCTATAGGATATCCAAAAGATTTTTATGGAGCTTTTTAACAGTTTGATGAAGCTCTGCTTTTTTGTAATGAATCCAAATACCTATTTTAGCGTATTTGTATAAGCTTTTGAACTTATATGCGCTATAGGCAGGCGCCCTCTGCAAATGAGCCAATGTGTCTTGTCGTTCGCTGCGCTTGCTTCCTGCATCGCTTTGCAAGTTTCATTGCAGAAAACATATTCCTGGGTGGCTATTCTAAAAACTTCATCAGAGGAGTTTGGTTCGACAGCTTATTTTCTCATAAAATTTGCCACTATTTATTCTAGTAGTTACGTTAAAAAATCAACAATTAATGGGGCTTTTTATAAATTAAAAATGGAGGGAAGCTATGTTCGATGTGAATTTTTCAGAAAGATTACTTGCACTACATTATGTATTTCCTGTTCCCCTTAACAGGCTACAATCATTACTTAAAGTAGATCCGAAATTGCAAAAATTAGAACGAATGTCTCCTCAAGATATTGCAAAATATTTGAATTTATCCGTCGAAAAAGCTAAATATTTACAAGAAAATTATGTCCATACGCTCATATCCCCTTTAAAACAGGCGTATGAAGAACATAATATCTTCCCCATCCCTTTTCACCACCCAATGTATCCTAACAAATTACTTGCATTATATGACCCACCAGTTGTACTTTATACAAAAGGATTAGTTGATATTTTGAAGAATTGGCGTAGAATTGCTATAGTTGGATCAAGGCAAGCTACAAGTTATTCTGAAGCTGTATTAAATTATATTGTGCCGCCATTAGTAGACAGAGATTATGTCATTGTAAGTGGATTAGCAAAAGGCGCTGATCGTATGGCTCATGAAGCAGCATTACGCTTTGCTGGACAGACGATAGCAGTGTTAGGTCATGGTTTCTTTCACCTTTATCCACGGGAGAATCGAAAGCTGGCTGAAATAATAGCGAAAGAACATTTGCTTATTAGTGAGTATCCACCATATGTAAAACCGCAAAAATGGTATTTTCCGATGCGCAATCGGATTATTAGTGGTATTTCAGAAGGCATACTTGTCACAGAAGCAGCAGAAAAAAGTGGTACATTCAGTACAATTGATCATGGCTTAGAAAATGGTAAACCTATTTTCGCTGTGCCTGGTGATATTACAAAAACACTTTCTAAAGGACCACACAAATTGTTAGCAGAAGGTGCAACACCAGTATGGAACGGTTATCAAATAATAGAAGAAATAGAAGGATTTTTATTTTCTAAATGAAAAAAAGGTTGCAAATTTTGGATTTGTGGTATACATTTTGCAACAGGTAATTCTTTTGAAATTGAAACATCACCTCTATAGGGGGAACTTTAATGTCAGATTATTTAGTTATAGTGGAATCGCCCGCAAAAGCAAAAACAATCGAGCGATACTTAGGAAAAAAATATAAAGTAAAGGCTTCTATTGGACATGTTCGTGATTTGCCAAGAAGTCAAATGGGAATTGATACAGAAAATAATTACGAACCAAGATATATAACGATTCGTGGGAAAGGACCTGTATTACAAGATTTAAAATCGGCAGCCAAGAGAGCAAAAAAAGTCTATCTCGCAGCCGATCCAGACCGCGAAGGGGAAGCAATAGCTTGGCACTTAGCGACTGCTCTAAATATCGATAGTAAATCAGATTGCCGAGTAGTATTTAATGAGATTACGAAGGATGCGATAAAAGAGTCATTTAAGCATCCACGTCCAATTGATATGGACTTAGTAGATGCACAACAAGCTAGAAGAATTTTAGACCGTCTTGTTGGCTATAACATTAGTCCTTTATTATGGAAGAAAGTCAAAAAAGGTTTATCAGCAGGCCGGGTTCAATCGGTTGCACTGCGCTTGATCATTGATCGAGAAAACGAGATTAAAAATTTCCAACCGGAAGAATATTGGACTATCGATGGTAGCTTCCAAAAAGAAAAACAAACATTTGATGCACTATTTTATGGGAATACAAAAGAAAAACTTAAATTGTCAGATGAACAACAGGTGAAACAAATTCTTGATCAAATAAAAGGTGAAGATTTTGAAGTCATTAAGGTTGTCAAAAGAGAACGCAAAAGAAATGCATCACCAGCGTTTACCACTTCTTCCTTACAACAAGAAGCAGCAAGAAAATTGAATTTCCGTGCACGAAAAACAATGATGCTTGCACAACAGTTGTATGAAGGTATTGATATTGGTAAAGAAGGTACAGTAGGTTTAATCACTTATATGCGTACAGATTCGACACGTATTTCTGAAACAGCTAAAAAAGAAGCTCATGACTATATTGAACAAAACTATGGTAAAGAGTACACGACTTTAATCACACAACAAGCAAAAAAATCGGAAAATGCTCAAGATGCTCATGAAGCCATTCGCCCAACCAGTACATTACGTCACCCTGATCAATTGAAAACGGTATTATCAAGAGATCAATTACGTTTATATCGTTTGATTTGGGATCGATTTGTTGCAAGCCAAATGGCTCCAGCTATATTAGATACGGTGACTGCTGATTTACAAAATGGGGAGATTGTATTTCGTGCCTCAGGCTCAAACGTTAAATTTCCTGGTTTTATGAAACTGTATATCGAAGGTTCAGATGATCAAAAAGAGGAAAAAGATAAAATCTTACCCCCATTGCAAAAAGGGGATCATGTGAAAAGCTTAAAAATCGAACCTAAACAGCATTTCACTCAACCACCTCCACGTTTCTCTGAAGCACGCCTAGTTAAAACACTGGAGGAACTTGGAATTGGACGTCCATCCACCTATGCACCTACGTTAGATACTATTCAGAAACGTGGCTATGTTTCGTTAGAAGCAAAACGGTTTATTCCAACGGAACTAGGTGAAATTGTCCATTCGCTAGTGCTTGAATTTTTCCCAGGAATTATTGATATTGAATTTACAGCTCAAATGGAGAAAGACTTAGATAGTATTGAAGATGGAAATACTAAATGGGTTCAAATTATTGATAATTTCTATCAGAAATTCGAGAAAGACGTGAAACATGCAGAAATTGCAATGGAAAAAGTAGAGATTAAAGATGAACCTGCAGGTGAAGATTGTGAAGTATGCGGGGCGCCTATGGTCTTTAAATTGGGGCGTTACGGAAAATTTATGGCTTGTAGTAATTTCCCAGAATGTCGTAATACAAAGGCAATTATGAAGCAAATCGGCGTTAAATGTCCAAAATGTAAAGAAGGAGAAATTGTCGAAAGAAAAAGTAAGACAAAACGAATTTTTTACGGATGCAATCGTTATCCAGAATGTGATTTCGTATCATGGGATAAACCGATCAACCGCCCATGTCCAAAATGTAATGGACTATTGGTAGAAAAGAAAATTAAAAAGGGAATTCAAGTTCAATGCACAAGTTGCGACTATAAAGAAGAACCTACACAATGATGTATTTTTAGAAAGCAGGTAACAAAAGAATGACAACACCAATTGTAAATGTAATCGGGGCTGGTTTAGCAGGTAGTGAAGCTGCTTGGCAAATTGCTAAAAGAGGCGTACAAGTTCGTTTATATGAAATGCGCCCAGTGAAACAAACACCTGCACACCACACTGATCAATTTGCTGAACTTGTTTGTAGTAATTCATTGCGTGCAAACAATTTGACGAACGCAGTAGGCGTCATTAAAGAAGAAATGCGTCAATTAGACTCTATTATTATGGAAGCGGCAGATCATTGTTCTGTACCGGCTGGCGGAGCACTAGCTGTGGACCGTCATGAGTTTTCAGGTTATATTACTGAAAAAGTGAAAAATCATCCTCTTGTAGAAATCATTAATGAAGAAGTAACGGAAATTCCAGGGGAAGGAATCACGGTAGTTGCGACAGGTCCCCTAACTTCAAAAGCTTTAGCGGATAAAATCCAACAGTTAACTGGTGAAGACTATTTATACTTTTACGATGCCGCTGCACCTATTATTGAAAAAGACAGTATTGACATGGAAAAAGTATATTTAAAATCTCGTTATGATAAAGGCGAGGCCGCTTACTTAAACTGTCCTATGACAGAAGAGGAATTTTATGCTTTCAGGAAAGCTCTTGTTGAAGCAGAAAAAGCACCGTTAAACGAGTTTGAAAAGGAAAAATACTTTGAAGGATGTATGCCGATCGAAGTAATGGCTGAAAGAGGTCCCAAAACGATGCTATTTGGTCCTATGAAACCAGTAGGCTTAGAAGACCCTAGAACAGGTAAACGTCCATTTGCCGTTGTTCAACTTCGCCAAGATGATGCGGCTGGAACACTTTACAATATCGTAGGATTTCAAACCCATTTAAAATGGGGAGCACAAAAAGAAGTATTTAGTATGATCCCAGGTTTAGAAAATGTTGAAATTGTACGATATGGTGTGATGCATCGGAATACGTTTATTAATTCTCCAAAGGTTTTAGCGCCAACGTATCAACTGAAAAGCAATCCAACTGTATTTTTCGCCGGTCAAATGACAGGTGTTGAAGGATATGTAGAATCGGCAGGGAGTGGCTTAATTGCAGGTGTGAATGCGGCGCATTTAGCGTTGCAACAGGATTTATGTATTTTCCCAGCTGACACTGCTTTAGGAAGTATGGCGCGTTATATTACAGAAGCAGATTCAAAACATTTCCAACCGATGAATGTAAACTTTGGTTTGTTCCCTGCATTGGGTGAAAAAATCAGATCAAAACAAGAACGTGGGGAAAAATATGCAGAACGTGCATTAAATGCTCTGCATCAGTTTAAAACCTTTACAAAAATTTAATTTGCGAAAGTCCTTAAATGTTTGTTATACTTTTAAGGGCTTTTTTTTGACAATTATTTTCCAAAGCAAAGTTTATCCTGCGTTAACCCACCTTAAGGTTTAGATAGAGAAACGAGAAAGGATAGGTGAGGGAATTAATTGCCGCATGCGCCTGATTGGTTCGTACCCACAAGAGGTTGGTCGCTCAGGTGTTGCCACAGGACGTGGCGCTCTTAACCTGAGTTCCTCTAGTTCAGTGGGGAAGAAGAAAACCCTACTAATTTAAAGCTTCATTTTATATTATTTAGAATAAAAAATTCCATAATTAGGTATACTATTAGTGGGATGTTTATGGGATTGTACACAAAAATGTCATAAATCTACTGAAAATTGCCATATTCTAAGTTGTAGAAAGCGTTCTCACTTTATTTAATTGATGGACAGTGAGAAAATAGGGAGGAGGACGTGAGTAAATGAGGTGTTCATATGGACATTCAGTTTGAGCAGGCACTTGAACAGTTTGTTACTTATATTCAACTGGAAAGAAATTTTTCTCCTTTAACAGTTCGAGACTATCGGACAGATATACTCGAATTTTTTACATTTCTTCAAGTAGAAGGTGTGGAAGATTTGGCACAAGTCGAATACATACATGCCAGACTTTTTGTAACAAAATTGTATGAAGAAAAAAAGGCAAGAACGACCATTTCAAGAAAAATATCTTCCATTCGTTCTTTTTTTAGATTTCTAAATAAAGAATACGATTTGGATGACACAGCATTTCAAGCTCTTTATCATCCCAAAAAAGAATTAAGGCTGCCCCACTTTTTTTATGAAGAGGAACTAACTCAACTCTTTGATTCCAATGAAGGTACAGATTCTAAGTCATTGCGCAATATGGCTCTTTTAGAACTCCTATATGCAACTGGCATTCGAGTAAGTGAACTTACTTCAATTGAACTAAAGGATATTGATTTTTCATTGAGCATCTTGAGAGTAATGGGAAAAGGCAGAAAAGAGAGATACGTTCCATTTGGGCATTTTGCAGCAGAAGCAATGCAACGTTATCTAGCAGAGTCACGTCCTAAACTTGTAAAAGATGTAAAACATCTAAAACTATTTGTTAATATGCGAGGAGGACCTCTTACTGCAAGAGGTGTTCGTTATATTTTAAATGATATGATGAAACAAACAGAGTTAAGAACCACTATATATCCGCATATGTTACGACACACATTCGCAACTCATTTATTGAACAACGGGGCGGATTTAAGGACTGTTCAGGAATTATTGGGACATTCAAGTTTGTCGTCAACGCAAGTTTATACACATGTTACGAAAGAACATCTTCGACACACATATATGAACACGCATCCAAGAGCTTAATATTTTGAAGGAGGTTATGATGATGGATTTGCATGCAACAACTATATTTGCCATACAGCATAACGGTCAAAGCGCTATGGCGGGCGATGGGCAAGTTACACTTGGAAATTCTGTAGTGATGAAACACACAGCTAAAAAAGTTCGTCGTTTGTATAATGGCAAAGTATTAGCAGGATTTGCTGGTTCTGTGGCAGATGCTTTCACATTGTTTGAAATGTTTGAAAGTAGACTGATGGAGTATAATGGGAACTTGCAAAGGGCTGCAGTTGAAGTTGCAAAACAATGGCGTGGGGATAAGATGCTTCAAAAATTAGAGGCACTTTTGCTTGTGATGAACAGTGAAACATTGTTATTGGTATCTGGTTCGGGAGAAGTGATAGAACCGGATGATGGAATTTTGGCTATCGGTTCTGGTGGGAATTATGCATTATCCGCTGGGAGAGCATTAAAGCAATATACGGGTAATATGTTGACTGCAAAAGAAATTGCAAAAGCATCCTTAGAAATAGCAGCAGATATTTGTGTATTTACAAATCATAATATTATCGTGGAGGATCTGGACGAATGACACAACAAAAGACCCCTAGAGAAATGTTAGAGTATTTGAATCGTTATATTGTAGGTCAAAATGAGGCAAAGCGTGCAGTTGCTGTAGCCTTGCGCAACCGTTATCGTAGACAATTACTCTCAGAAGAGATGAGAAACGAAGTAATACCAAAGAATATTTTGATGATCGGTCCAACTGGTGTTGGTAAGACTGAAATTGCTAGACGTATTGCTCGCCTTGTGAAGGCACCATTTCTTAAAGTTGAGGCTACAAAGTTTACAGAAGTTGGCTATGTTGGGCGAGATGTAGAATCAATGGTACGCGACTTAGTGGAAATTTCGAATCGTCTGGTAAAAGAAGAAAAACAAGAAGAAGTAAAAGAACAGGCTGGACGATTAGCAAATGATCAGATTGTCAAATTATTAGTACCAAGTATGAAAAAAAAGCAATCTACGCAAAACCCATTTGAGGCTCTATTTGGTCAAAAGAGCGATACTTCTGAGGAAAATTCAGAAGAAGATTCGCAAGTTCGTTTAAAACGTTCACAAATTGCTGAAAAATTGCAAGATGGTAAGCTGGAAAATGAATGGGTAACCATCGAAGTAACAGAACAACAAACGAATATGATGGGCATTTTCCCTGGTGCTTTGGATATGGGTGGAACAAATATGGGGGATATGCTTTCCAACATCATGCCGCCGAAAAAGAAAAAACGTCGTCTACAGGTAAAAGATGCTAGACGTATACTAACAATTGAAGAAGCCAACAAATTGATAGATAATGATGAAGTGTCCGAAGAAGCAATTCGACGGGCAGAAGAAACGGGCATTATCTTTATCGATGAAATAGATAAAATAGCAACTAGAAGTAATAGCGCTAACGGAGGCAATGCAAATGTATCCCGTGAAGGTGTTCAACGTGATATTTTGCCAATCGTTGAAGGATCAACGGTTAATACAAAATACGGACTTGTAAGAACTGATTTTATGCTGTTTATAGCAGCAGGTGCTTTCCATATGTCAAAACCATCTGATTTAATCCCTGAATTGCAGGGGAGATTCCCAATTCGTGTTGAATTAGAAAAATTGACAAAAGAAGATTTTGTACGTATTTTAAAAGAGCCTGATCATTCGTTGATTCTTCAATATCAAGCATTACTTGCCACTGAAGGTGTTGAAATTGCATTTACAGATGAAGCGATCGAACGCATCGCAGAAATTGCAATGAATGTGAACCAAGATTCAGACAATATTGGTGCAAGACGCTTGCATACAATCCTAGAACGCCTATTGGAAGAATTGTCATTTGAAGCAGCTGACATTTCGCCAGCCCGTATTGAAATCACTGAAAGCTATGTGGATGAAAAGCTTAACGAGATTGTCAAGAACAAAGATTTGTCACAGTTTATTTTATAGTTTATAATCTAAAGTATTGCACAAAATTCATAACCTTTTGAATATTGCATAATTTAAGGAATTTACAGGAGGCTAAATAAAGATGAATTTATTAGCTAAAACAAGAAAAATTAATTCGATGCTCCAAGCATCAGCAGGTAAACAAGTTAACTTCAAAGAAATGGCTGAAAAACTTGGTGAAGTAATCGAAAGTAATGTATATATTGTAAGTCGTAAAGGGAAACTATTAGGAATTGCAGTGAATCAACAAATTGAAAACGAACGTTTTAAGAAAATGTTAGAAGAACGCCAATTTCCAGTAGAATACACTCATAACTTATATGATTTCTCTGAAACGGCTTCTAATTTAGACGTTTTCGATGAACATAGTGCTTTTCCAGTAGAAGCTCAAGAAATCTTCAAATCCGGTTTAACGACGATTGTACCTATCAATGGGGGCGGAGAACGTCTAGGAACATTAATACTTGCACGTTTAGAAAGTAAATTTGAAGATGACGATCTAATCCTGGCTGAATACGGCGCAACAGTTGTAGGTATGGAAATTTTACGTGAAAAAGCTGAAGAAATTGAACAAGAAGCTCGCAGCAAAGCTGTCGTGCAAATGGCTATTAATTCATTATCATATAGTGAACTCGAAGCAATCGAACATATTTTTGAAGAGTTAGATGGTTCTGAAGGTTTACTAGTCGCATCTAAAATTGCAGATCGAGTGGGTATTACTCGCTCAGTTATTGTCAATGCATTACGTAAATTAGAGTCAGCCGGTGTGATCGAATCTCGTTCATTAGGGATGAAAGGTACTTATATTAAAGTATTGAACAACAAATTTTTACATGCTTTAGCAGAAATTAAAATGCGCTAATCTCCATTAGAGATGAATCATCTTTTCTAAATATCAAACGGAAGATCCGATCGTTTTTTTAGATAAGAATCTACAAGTTTCAAAAGACGCGAATGTTATTGAACGGCATTCGCGTCTTTTTATGTTCTAAGCTATTTAGTGGATTATTTTTTTCATCCTAACTTAAATGTTTAACTGAATCAATTTCATAATGCAAAATTTAGATGAAAAACACGAACATTTCGAATCAACATGAACATTAATATTCAGAAGTTTTTGTTCCGCTCCAGACGGCGCTTTCCACGGGCTTGGCTTCAATCTCCTCGGGTCGACACGATGTTGACCCCGAAGCCGTTGCCACAGGACGTGGCGAACTTAGGCTTTGTCCCTTAAAACGTTCCTGCGGGGCTTTCAGCTCAAGCTTTTCCCGTAGGACTTTGAATAAACTTCCTGAACTAACACCGCACGAAGAAAATGCATGCATTTTCGAGGAGTCGCCGTCTTCCGCTCCACAACTATCAAAATTAGTTATTCTTAAATGTTCGTATTTTTTAAAAAGAAAATGATTTATGAAATTGATTCAACTATAGAAACAATAAACAGGTTTGCATCATTTAGCCAATGGGATAGAAGTAAAAGAGTTATGGATAGATTTAGATAAGTAAATTTAGGCTTGAATAGATTGTATAAGTGGTTTTTGCATTGTTTTAGAATAAGTATCCGCAAAAAAGGAATGTTTTAAAGACGAATGAACCTCGAAGTGGGGACACAAGGATTTTTGCTGAATAAAATTCCACCTTATTTAACAAAGTGCCTAATCCATAAAAAACAGGAGATAAGCGAGAAAATCAAAAAAGATTGCTTCAACTAGTATTCCATAGAGGAGAAGAAAACAACCTGCTGAGTGAAGTTTATTTCAAAAAAGCAAATCTTCATCATCAATAACTAAATTTTATGATTAAATTGGAGTATTAGTTGTAGTAAAGTAGTCAGTGGAAGATCCTATTTTTTGTGGTTATTTCGTCATTGCTTTAAACTTAAGAGAAATGAACGCTTCTTTTATGGATTGAAAAGGTGGACAATTTGCGAAAAAGCCCATTATATCGGCGATTTTAAGCTGTTTTGGAAAATCTATGAAAAATGCATCTAATCAAAAAGTAGCATTAATGAATTGGAAAAGATGGTGTTCTAAACTATTTCTTATACAAAAATAGTTTTTTTTTCCTATTAAAAATAAGCTATTAACAATAGACACTTTATAACATATTTATTACAATTATAACGTAGCGATATATAAGAGAATTTGACAAAAAAAGTCGAATTGAGGTGAATGATTTGAGTTTATTTGGAGGTACCATAAGCAATATTGAACACGGATTATCCTATGCAAGTGTAAAACAAAAAACAATAGCGCAGAATATAGCGAATGTCGATACACCAAACTACAAAGCAAAAGATGTAAGTTTTAGCAAAATGTTATCAGATGCCCAAGACTCATACATAAAAGCATATCGTACGAATGATAAGCATATTGATTTTCAAACTGATTCCAAAACGCCAGGTGTATATAGTTATTCTAACTTACGTTATAGAGAAAATGGAAATGGCGTAGACATGGATAAAGAACAAGCAAGTTTAGCAGAAAATACAATCTACTACAATGCTCTAATTGATCGAGAGAATAGTAAGTTAAATACACTCTTAACCGTTGCAAAAGGAGGTAATTAGCGATGTCGATTTTCCATAGTATGGATACCACTGGTTCTGCCTTGACTGCACAGCGACTACGTATGGATGTCATATCATCTAATATGGCAAATGTGGATACAACGCGTGCTAAAAAGGTTAATGGTAAATGGGTCCCCTATACAAGAAAAACTGTAACGCTTGCTCCAAGAGAAAATGCATTTTCTAATTATTTAAATGTTGCGATGGGAGGAGCGGGAAAAGAAAGTGTAGGAAATGGCGTCAAAGTCACTAGCGTAAATGAGGATACGACAACACCATACAAACTTGTATATGATCCTACAAACCCAGATGCCAATAAAGATGGATATGTACAAACTTCAAATGTTGATCCACTAAAAGAAATGGTGAACTTAATCTCAGCAACAAGATCTTATGAAGCAAATGTGACAGTATTTAATGCCAATAAATCAATGCTATCAAAGGCACTCGAAATCGGTAAGTAATTTTAACGAAGGAAGGATGAAAGAAATTGGCAGTTTCGCAAGTTTCTATTCCACAACCAGTTCAACCTACAATGACACAGACTGTGGCACAAACAATCCCGTCAAATGATAAGGAAAGTTTCGGCTCCATTTTAAAAAATGCTATTTCTACTGTTAATGATAGTCAAGTAGCTTCTGATAATATGACTGATAAATTAGTTAATGGGGATAATGTTGAGCTTCATGATGTAATGATTTCAGCTCAAAAAGCGAATATTACATTAAATACTGCATTATCAATTCGTAATAAAGTAATTGAGGCTTACCAAGAAATAATGCGAATGACAGTTTAATAGGAATGACATCGTAACTTCAGGCACGATGAATCATTTACTATAACCGGAGGCTCAAAATGAAGGAAAGACTAATGAATATCAAAACCAAATTCAGTGGGTTTTGGGGTAGTCGAACAAGAATGCAAAAAGGGACAATCATCGGTTCTATTATAGCCGTAATAATTATTGCTTCAATTATTACATACTTTACAACGAGAGTGACTTATGCGCCTTTGTATTCAGACTTATCAGCTGCTGAAGTTGGACAAATTAAAGAACAATTAGATTCAAAGGGAGTTAAATACCAAGTAACAAACGGAGGAACAGCTATTTCTGTACCGGAGGACCAAGTAGATAATTTAAAAGTAGATTTAGCTTCTCAAGGATATCCTCAATCTGGCCAAATCGATTATTCCTTCTTCTCACAAAATGCTGGGTTTGGAATGACAGACAACGAATTCAATGTATTGAAATTAGCGTCAATGCAAACGGAACTTGCAAATTTAATGAAAGAAGTTAAAGGTGTCAAAGACGCAAAAGTCATGATTACACTGCCAGAAAAGGGCGTCTTTGTTAGCGATTCTCAGCAAGAAGCGAGTGCATCAATCGTGTTGAATACGGAACCCGGTTATCAGTTTACGGAATCACAAATCAAAACATTATATAATTTGGCTTCCAAAAGCGTACCCAATTTAAAACCAGAAAATATTGTTATTACCAATCAATACTTTGAATATTACGACTTAAATACACAAACAGCCTCAGAAACAGGCAGTGGAGTTTCTTCTACAGATTCAAACAACCAATTGGCCATCAAAAGACAAATTGAACGTGATCTTCAACGCCAAGTTCAAACCATGTTAGGACAGTTAATGGGGGCTGGTAAAGCGGCTGTCACAGTAACGACTGATATTGATTTTACGCAAGAAAAACGTGAAGAAAATTTGGTTGAACCAGTAGATAAAGAAAATATGGCTGGTATTCAAATAAGTGCACAAAAGATTAATGAAACCTACACAGGTAATGGAGCGGCGGCAGGTGGTACACCAGAAGCTGATCAAAACACCGATAATTTCACAGATTACCAATCTTCAGGTAATGGCAATGGCGATTATGAAAAAACAGAAGATACTGTAAATTACGAAGTAAATCGTATTAAACGTAAAATTACAGAAAGTCCATACAGAGTTCGTGATATTGGAATTCAAGTATTGGTAGAACCGCCAAAACCAGGAGATCCTACCTCTTTACCACAAGCAACGCAAGATAATATTAAAAGTATGTTAGCTTCAATCGTTCGTACTTCCATTGATAAAAACGAGGCTGGACAGTTATCCAATGCACAGGTTAACCAAAAAGTGACAGTTGCTGTTGAAAAACTAAATGGTAAAGCGCAAGTGGCAACAGCACAACAAAGTGCCATCCCATGGTGGGTATACGTAATTGGCGGAATATTATTAGTAGTGATTGGTTTATTAGTATTCTTCATTATTCGTTCGAAAAGACGACAAGAGTATGAAGATGAGGAATATGAAGAAGACGATGGAGAAGATCTAGCAGTAGATGATATTTCTGAAGAAAAAGATACAGAAGCAACATTACGGCGAAAACAACTTGAAAAAATGGCGAAAGAAAAACCTGAAGAATTCGCTAAATTATTAAGAACATGGATTTCAGAAGATTAATGGGAGGGATCAGCTGTGGTAGCTAAGAAAGAAAAAGAGTTATCAGGAAAACAAAAAGCAGCACTCCTATTAATTTCTTTAGGACCAGAAGTTTCAGCTGCTGTGTATAAACATCTAAATGAAGAAGAAATTGAAAAACTTACGTTAGAGATTTCAAGTGTTAAAAAAGTAGAACCAGAAATTAAAGAAGAAATCATTGAGGAATTTCATAATATTGCGCTTGCTCAAGATTATATTTCACAAGGCGGAATTGGCTATGCTAAAACCGTACTAGAAAAAGCATTGGGCAATGATCAGGCACAAGCCATTATCAATCGTTTAACTTCATCCTTACAAGTAAGACCATTCGATTTTGCACGTCGCACAGATCCTGCTCAAATATTTAACTTTATCCAAAATGAGCACCCACAAACGATCGCTTTAATCTTATCTTACTTAGAGCCGCAACAAGCAGGAGTGATTTTATCTTCTTTACCACAGGAAGTGCAGGCAGATATTGCTAAGCGAATTGCGACGATGGATTCTACTTCACCAGAAGTAATTAGCGAAATTGAATCAGTTTTAGAACGAAAATTATCATCAACAGTTACTCAGGATTATACAGAAACTGGTGGCGTGGATGCTGTTGTTGAAGTGTTGAATGGTGTTGATCGTCAAACTGAGAAAACCATTCTCGATGCACTCGAAATTCAAGATCCAGAACTTGCAGAAGAAATCAAAAAACGTATGTTTGTTTTCGAAGATCTTGCTACACTCGACAATCGTTCCATCCAACGTGTTATTCGAGATTGCGAAAACGAAGATTTACTGCTTGCACTGAAGGTTTCTAGCGAAGAAGTAAAAGAAATCATTTTCAAAAATATGTCCCAACGTATGGCAGAGACATTCAAAGAAGAAATGGAAATCATGGGACCTGTTCGCTTGAGAGATGTAGAGGAAGCTCAATCTCGCATTGTTGCCATTACACGTCGATTAGAAGATGCAGGTGAAATTATTATCGCTCGGGGTGGAGGAGATGACGTCATTGTCTAAGATTTTCCGATTCGATGATTCTAATCATTCTACAAAAGATTTCCGCACCATTGAAATACAAGAATTATTTGTTACACAAGATGACGTAGAAGAGGATATAACTCCAGAGAATATTTTAGCAGAGCGAAATAAACTTTTAAATGAAGCACAGCAAGAAATTCAAAATCAAAAAGATGCATTTGAACAACAGTGTTTATTGGAAAAACAAGCGCTGGCAGATGACAAAAATAAATGGCAACAAGAAAAAGTGGAACTGCAAAAACAAGCATATGATGAAGGCTTTCAACAAGGGTTTGAAGATGGACGTTCAAAAGCGGAAGATAATATGTCTGAGTCCGTTCGAATAGCCAATAATACAATAGCTCAATCGAAAGTAAATGCAGAGCAATATTTGCAACAACAAGAAAACATTATTTTGGATATCGCTATTCGGTCTGCTGAAAGAATTCTTGGGATGACTTTAGAAGAAAATCATGAACGCTTTATTGATGTAGTTCGAAGAGGTTTAAAAGAAGCGAGGGAAATGAAAGAAATCAAATTATATGTTTCGCCAACATATCATCAACTAGTAACTGAACATCGTGAAGAACTAAGCGGAATGTTTCCTGTAGGTGTCCCATTCATGATTTTTGTCAATGAAGATCTCGGGGATACGGATTGTTATATTGAAACAAATCACGGGAGAATCATTGTTAGCATTGATCAACAATTGAATGAGCTGAGACTAAAACTTGGAGAAATTTTGGAAAGCGTGGATTGAGGACAATGAAAGCTGTAGAGTTATTAGAGCACATATCATCTATACAAACGTTTAAAAAATTTGGACGAGTTACGAAAGTAGTCGGTTTAATGATTGAGTCACAAGGACCCGATAGCTCGATTGGAGATGTCTGTAAGATTCATGTCAATACGGTTAAACATGGTCATCAAGAAATTTTTGCCGAAGTGGTTGGGTTTAAAGATGAAATTGTTATATTAATGCCTTATACATCTCTTCGGGAAATTTCAATAGGGTGTTTAGTTGAAGGAACAGGAATTCCATTAGAAGTAAAAGTAGGACCTGAACTTATTGGAAAAGTACTTGATTCAATGGGATTGCCAATTGATGGTAGTAGCTTACCCAAAGGATTAACAACAGTTCAAACGGAAGAGGATCCACCCAACCCATTAACGAGGCCGCCAATTAATGAAACATTGGCAGTTGGTGTAAAAGCAATCGATGGAATGTTAACCGTTGGAAAAGGCCAGCGTGTAGGTATTTTCGCTGGTTCTGGTGTTGGGAAATCAACACTTCTTGGAATGATTGCCAGAAATACTGCTGCTGATTTGAACGTCATTGCACTAGTTGGTGAACGTGGTCGTGAAGTACGAGAATTTATCGAGCGTGACTTAGGTGAAGAAGGACTAAAACGGTCGATTGTCGTTGCTGCTACTTCTGATCAGCCAGCACTAATGCGTATAAAAGGTGCTTTTACTGCAACCGCTATAGCGGAGTATTTTCGTAATCGTGGACTAGATGTCATGTTGATGATGGACTCGGTTACGAGGGTCGCCATGGCTCAGCGCGAAATTGGATTAGCAACAGGCGAACCGCCCGCACAAAAAGGATATACGCCATCCGTTTTTGGCCTATTACCAAAGCTTTTAGAACGAACAGGGACCAATGAAAAAGGCTCTATTACAGCATTCTATACAGTTCTTGTAGATGGTGATGATATGAATGAACCAATTGCTGATACAGTGCGAGGGATTTTGGATGGACATATTGTTTTAGACAGAACATTAGCAAACAAAGGTCATTATCCAGCGATAAATGTTTTAAAGAGTGTTAGCCGGTTGATGAATCACATTGCAACGCCTGAACATGTAAAAGCAGCAGAACATTTGAGGGAACTCTACTATACCTATGATAAGTCAGAAGATCTGATTAATATCGGAGCCTATAAAAAGGGTACTTCAAAAGAAATTGATGAAGCTATTTATTATGAACCATTGATTACATCCTATTTAAAGCAAGGATATAGGGAGAACATTAGTATGGAAGATAGCGTTGCAGAATTAGTGAAATTATCGAATGGCGGTGCGAATTAGATGCAGACTTACAAATATCGCTTTGATCAAGTAATGATTGTTAAACAGCAAGAAAAGGACCAAACCGAAATTGCCTATAAAGACGCCACGAAGTCATTTGAGGATATAGCTACAAGATTATATAACCTTCTTAAGAAGAAAGAAGATCTGATCAATTTTCAAGAAAAAAAGTTAGCAAAAGGTGCAACGATTAATGAAATTCATCATTATTCAAGTTTTTTAAACAGTGTTGAAAAATCAATTGATGAAACACAGCAAAAAGTTATCCAAGCACGCTCCAAAATGGAGTGGCATAAAGATAAATTAATAGAAAAATCATTAGAATGCCGTAAATATGAAAAGATGAAAGAAAAAGATTATCAAACTTATCACAAAGAGCAAGAGCGTCTTGAAATGATTGAGCTAGACGAGCTTTCATCCATTGCATATTACAACAAGGAAATCAGGTGATCATATGGCAACGACTCCTAGAAAAAAAGTAAGTAAACAAAAATCACCAGTTGAAGAGGTTGAAGAGAAAAAAAAGCCGGGAATCATTCAAAAACTATTCTTCTGGGTGATCATACCTTTACTCTTTGTATCAGCTATTCTCCTAATAGCTGCAGAAGTTACAGGTACAAATGTATTTGAAAAAGTGAAAGAAATAACTGGATCTTCTTCAACAGATGAAAAAGCGAAAGATACAAAAAAATTGAACACCAATAACGAAAAACAGATTGCTGATCTGAAAGCCCAAGTTCAAGAAAAGGAAGCGGAAATTGCTAAGTTGCAAGGAGAAGTGGAAGATTCCAAAAGTGAAAAGTCAAAAATGGCAATTGAAAAACATCGCTTAGAAATACAAATCAAGAAACTTGAAAAGGGCAACAACACAGTAAAGACGAAGTTTAATGATCTTGTTACAACCTATGAAAAAATGGCGCCAAAAGCAGCTGCACCGGCCATAACAAATCTAAAGGATGCTGAAGCAGTAAAAATTCTCGCAAGTTTAAAACCAGCTACTCTAGCGGCAATTCTAGAAAAAATGCCTTCGGATAAAGCCGCACACTATACAGAGCTATTGGCTAAAAATCAATAATACTACAGATTTTGAAAGGAGGTGAAAACATGAATGTAGAATCATTAGATTTTTCAAAAACTGTGAAGGCTGAACCAACAAAAGTTCAAAAAACATCAAGTAAACAAAAATTTTCTGATTTACTAACTACAGCAAATTCTTCTGATTCTCAGAACAATGTGAAGTCGGAGAATGTGCCAAAAGATTCAAATGAAGTTTCTTCACAAAAAAAAGTAGAAACAACTTCTACAGATAGCGCAAAAACGGTACAAGAAGATAAATCGAAGAAAGTGGAAGATACTAAGGAAGAAGCTTCAGATAGCAAAAAAGTTAGCCAATATACATTTGATTTGACAAGTGGCTTAGAGGGATTGTTAGGGACAGTTTCAAAACTTGCAGATGCGCAAAAGAAGGATTCTGACATTTCTATCGAGGATTTACTGGCAATTATGAATGCTTCTACGTTGCAGAATTTAAATGCTGCAACTGGACTAGCGTTAGACGAGGATGATCTTTCAGGAAAGTTATCATTGGATAATTTATTGGAAAAGCTGGGTATTAACAAAGAAGATTTGCAAAATACGATACAACAGCTGACCGGTAAAAAAGCAAATACTGATGATGTTTGGAAAATGCTTGAAAACATTGGTCAAAATGCAGTAGCTTTTGTACAAAATCTATTCGCAGCTATTAAAGGTGACACAACTTCAAAAATTTCGAAAGATCAAGCATCACAATTACTTCAAGTGTTAAAAGTAATTGAAGTGGTTGCTCCTAAAACAGATTTATTGTTAAAACAAGAGTATCAAACATTTCAAGTAAAAGAATTATTATCGACACTTTCAACAAAAGCAGAAAGTATTCAAGCACAAAATACAAAAACAGATTTACCCTTTGCAAAGTTAAATGACTCTCAGACACTAACTGTTAAATTGGTAGATTCAAACGGCAATGACAATGTAAGCACACTATCATCCACTGTGAAGACTTCAACGACAACTGTTACGCTAACATTGCCTGCAAACAAGGCAGCACAGGGAGAAGCCTTTGTAAAGGAATTCCAAGCCATTATGAATCGTAGTCAATTCTCCAATAATGCTGCAGGTACAAAATTGCTTATTAAATTGTATCCAGAAAATTTAGGTTCTATTCGAGTAGAACTTATGCAAAAAGATGGTGTGATGACAGCGCGCTTTTTAGCTTCTACAGCCGTTGGTAAACAAATGCTGGAAAGCCAATTACAGCAATTAAAGCAGGGTCTCGTGAATCAGAATATCCAATTAGATCGTATTGATGTTTCACAGGCATTAACAGAAACAAACCGAAATGAAAGAGATCATCAACAATCATTCCAGCATTCATTTAAGCAACAATCCCAAGAACAGCACAAAGAACAAAAAGATGATGATGATGAAAAAGTAAGCTTTAACGATATTTTAATGGATTTGGAGGTTTAAAGAATGGCTGATACAACTGTTACAAATGAGATTCCTTCTGATTATTATTTGAAAAATAACAAGTCGACAAAAGAAACAGGGAATAGTTCGTTAGATAAAGATGCCTTTTTGAAGTTACTTGTCGCACAGTTACAAAATCAAGATCCAACAAGTCCAATGGATGATAAAGAATTCATTTCTCAAATGGCTCAATTTTCATCATTAGAGCAAATGCAAAATGTGGCAAAATCGATTGACTCATTATCAGAAATTGCTCAGCAATCCCAACTCATGCAATACAATGATTTTATCGGAAAAGAAGTTACATGGCATGAAATAACGGACAAGAAAGATGAAAAAGGAGATCCAATTATTAATTCAGGTACAGGAATTGTCAGTAAAATTGCATTCACAGGCGATAATGTTAAAATTACGCTTGCAGATGGTAAAGAATTAGAACCTGCAAATATATCTGGAGTAAATAGTTCTTCTGAAGGGAACACATCTAATTCATTGGTCGAAGCAAGTATGCTTATCGGAAAAAATGTATCTTATAAAGAAGAGGATGCTTCAGAAGAAACGACTGATTCTGTAAAATCAGTAAAAAAAGCTGCGGATGGCAGTGTCGTTTTAGTACTAGCGAATGGCAAAGAAATTCAAGTAGATCAACTGTCCTCTATCTCAATATAAAGGGGATGAATGAGTGATGAATATAAAATATATTCAGCAGCCGTATCACATACAAACACGATTGACATCGAATGTTTCTAATGACAAACAATCTGTGAAGCAATCGTTTCAAAACATATTAGAATCTGAAGAAGCAAAACAGTTAAAAGTGAGCAAACATGCTTCAAATCGCTTGCAAGAACGTAATATAGCGATTGATGATAAGCAATGGGAAAAAATCACAAACAAAGTGTTTGAAGCAAAATCAAAAGGTGTCAACGATTCTTTAGTTTTAACAAACAATGCCGCGCTTATCGTAAGTGCCAAAAATGCAACAGTCATAACCGCTATGAATCGTCAAGAAGCACAAGATCAACTATTTACCAATATTGATGGCACAATCGTGCTAGAATAGGCAGGACCTTTTAAAGGGGGCCTATGTATTACTGAATGATAGAGGTAATACAGTTTAAATCGAAAGGGGAAAATAATTATGCTACGTTCGATGTTTTCAGGAGTCAGCGGACTTCGAAATTTCCAAACAAAATTAGATGTCATTGGGAATAATATTGCTAACGTTAACACTTATGGCTTCAAAAAAGGTCGCGTTATTTTTAAAGATTTAATCTCACAAACAACACAAGGGGCCACAGCACCTAATGGTACTCTAGGTGGAGTAAACCCTAAACAAATTGGTCTTGGCTCACAATTAGCAGCTATTGATACCATACCAGATCAAACTTCTTTCCAAACAACAAACCGCGTACTAGATTGCGCCATCGAAGGTGATGGCTATTTTGTTGTATCAGATGGAACAAATAATTATTATACACGTGCTGGAAATTTTTATATAGATAATAATGGTACATTAGTATCTGGTGATGGTAAAAAAGTTGTGACAGACCAAGAATTTACAATACCAACTACTGCAACAGAGTTAACGATCGGTCAAGATGGTACAGTTTCCTATGTACAGGATAATGAGAATGTAGTAGCAGGAAAAATCCAAATTGCACGTTTTGCAAATCCTGGTGGGTTAACAAAGGTAGGAGGAAACTATTTCCAACCGTCCAATAACTCAGGAGAACCCATAATGGGAAATCCAACAGAAGAAGGTCGTGGTGCAATCATCTCAAGTACTCTTGAAATGTCCAATGTTGATTTATCCGAAGAATTTACTGAAATGATTATTGCACAACGTGGTTTCCAAGCTAACTCACGTATTATTACAACTTCTGATGAAATTCTTCAAGAATTAGTAAATCTAAAACGATAATGATTGGGTCTTTAAATTATTGATAAAGGAAGGGGGCTGGGCCGGCTCTTTTTACACCCGGCCCTTACATCCTATGATTGCACTGACGAAACTAAATAAAAAACCGTTCTCATTAAATGCTTTATACATAGAATCGGTCGAGGAGTTTCCTGATACGACAATCACGTTAACGACCGGGCGAAAATATGTTGTGTTAGAAACGAAGGATGAAGTTCAAAAAAAAATAATCGAATTTTATCGTAGTGTACAACTCCTATCAAACCCGTACTTGAGAGGTGAAGAAGATGAAGAATAACAAATTATTAACCATTATGTTGATCATTTTAGTTTCTATTACACTTATAGGTGTTGTAGCAGTAGTTGTTGTTACCCAATTGAATAAGGGTTCAGCAACTGAAGTGCAAAACATTGATGATATCGTTGAATCTTCAGTTGATGTGGAGGAAATTACAACGAATATCGCCGATGATAATTATATAAAAATAGCTCTTAAAATCCAGACAACAAGTAAAGATGCAGCGGAGGAATTGACAAAACGTGATTTCCAAGTAAAAAGTATCTTGATCGAGGAATTGTCAGAGATGACGAAAAAAGATTTAGAAAGCAAGTCAGGGAAAGAGATGCTTAGAAATACATTAAAGACGAAAATCAATGATTTAATGCAAGATGGTGAAGTACAACAAGTATATTTTACTTCGTACATCATTCAGTAAGACATAATTAGAATCGTAATGGAGGTGGGAAAATGGCAGGAGATGTGTTATCACAATCCGAGATTGATGCGCTTTTATCTGCATTATCAACAGGGGAAATGACGGCGGATGATATTAAGAAAGATGAGGAGGCAAAAAAGGTCAAAGTCTATGACTTCAAACGTGCTCTTCGCTTCTCAAAAGATCAGATTCGCAGTTTAACCCGAATACACGAAAACTTTGCACGTTTACTCACAACTTTTTTCTCGGCCCAGCTAAGAACATATGTGCAAATTACAGTCGCATCAGTCGATCAAATACCATTTGAAGAGTTTATTCGTTCGATTCCGAATATGACTTTGATCAATGTATTTGAAGTCCCTCCTTTAGATGGTAATATCTTAATGGAAATCAACCCTAATATTGCGTATTCTATGTTAGACAGGTTGATGGGAGGAACGGGAGCCAGTCATAGCAACGTTGACAATCTAACGGAAATTGAAACAAAGATTATGACAAACCTATTTGAACGTTCTTTTGATAATTTACGAGAGGCTTGGGTCAATATTGCGGATATAGATCCAATATTGACGGAACTAGAAGTAAATCCGCAGTTTTTACAAATGATTTCACCGAATGAAACAGTCGTTGTTATTTCGTTTAACTCGATTATAGGTGAGACAAGCGGTATGATTAACATTTGTATCCCTCATGTTGTACTAGAGCCAATCGTCCCGAACTTGTCTGTTCGCTACTGGATGCAATCAAACAAAAAAGAACTGTCACCAGAGCAAACGGCTATTATCGAAAGACGTGTGAAGCAATCTGAATTGGAGGTTATTGCTGAACTAGGAACTACTGAAATAAGCATTGAAGATTTTCTCATGTTGCAATTTGGTGATGTCATTCAGTTAGATCAAAAAATTAGTCAACCACTGGTGTTAAATGTAGGAGGTATTCCTAAGTTTACAGTCCAACCAGGTAAGCTAAAAACTAGGATGGCTGTGCAAGTAATAGAGTCTTTGAAAGGAGGAGACGATGATGAGTGATGATATGCTCTCACAAGAAGAAATTGAAGCCCTATTAAAAGGCGAATCTATCAATAAAACAGATAACGAACCGTCTTCTCAGGAAAAATATAATGTAAATGATTATTTGGATACAATGTCTCAAGATGCACTTGGAGAGATTGGAAATATTTCCTTTGGAAGTTCTGCCACTGCATTGTCTTCATTATTAGGGCAAAAAGTTGAAATCACAACGCCTACAATTAGTATGATTAACCGCGATAATTTGGAAGAAGAATTTCCACATCCCTATGTCGCTATTCAAGTTGAATATACTACAGGATTAATGGGAACGAATCTGCTTGTTATCAAGCAATCTGATGCAGCGATTATCGCAGATTTAATGTTAGGCGGAGATGGACATACACCTTCAGAAGATTTAGGTGAAATTCACTTGAGTGCTGTTCAAGAAGCGATGAATCAAATGATGGGATCAGCCGCTACATCTATGTCAACAATCTTTAATAAGAAAGTGGATATCTCTCCACCAACAATCGACTTGATGAATATTTCCAAAGATGAGGGAACCGACAATATCCCTTCAGATAAATTACTTGTAAAAGTGTCATTCCGGTTGAAGATTGGTGATTTAATCGATTCAAACATCATGCAATTGTTACCTTTAGAATTTAGTAAATCTTTAGTGAAACAATTAATGAATCCTGGACAAGAGGAAGCGGCTGTTACAGCGACTGCGGTTCCAGAAGGGAAGCCACCAGTACAACAGCAAGCTCAGCCTTCTGCAGCGCCAGCACAAGCGCCAATTCAGGAAGAAACAATAGCGGCAAGACAACAACCTGCGCAACCAATGTATGAACAACCATATACAATGCAGCATCAAGCACCGCAACAACCTGTGAATGTGCAACAAGCGCAGTTTGCAAGCTTTGAAAATACTAATTTAAAACAAGCAGAAGCTAGAAATTTAAATATGCTACTTGACATACCACTACAAGTTACTGTTGAATTAGGACGTACGAAGCGTTCCGTTCAAGAAATTTTAGAGCTAGCGAGTGGTTCAATTATTGAATTAGATAAATTAGCTGGTGAGCCAGTAGATATTCTAGTCAATAGTAGGCTAGTAGCTAAAGGTGAGGTTGTTGTAATCGATGAAAACTTTGGTGTTCGTATTACAGATATCTTAAGTAAAGCGGATCGACTTAATAATCTTAAATAGTTATTCATTGGAGGAGTTAAGCATGGCAAAACGTATTTTAATTGTAGACGATGCAGCTTTTATGCGCATGATGATCAAAGACATTTTAACTAAAAATGGCTTTGAAGTTGTTGGAGAGGCTAGTGACGGAGCACAAGCAGTGGAGAAATATGGAGAGTTGAAACCAGATTTAGTGACAATGGATATCACAATGCCAGAAATGGATGGTATTGCAGCATTAAAAGCTATTAAACAACAAGATGCTAATGCCATTATTATCATGTGTTCAGCAATGGGACAACAAGCAATGGTTATCGATGCTATTCAAGCTGGTGCAAAAGACTTTATTGTAAAACCATTCCAAGCTGATAGAGTAATTGAAGCCATCCAAAAAGCGTTAGGTTAATAGAATGCTTTACAGAACATTTTTGAAACTGATATTGTGTGCATCCTTTTTGATCATTTTTTCTAGTCAACCATTTCAAACTGATACGGTCGTCTATGCAGATTCTAATGATTCTGTAAATGATTGCTACAAAAATCCAGATGCATGCAAAAATGATTCAACGTCAGCTGTCGATCAAAAAGATCGGTCGACAGCTGTTGGCTTTTCTGTATGGGATTACGTAAAAATGGTATTAGCGCTGATTTTTGTGATTGCCTTGCTTTATGGTGTTCTTAAATTCGTTAATAGCCGCAACAACAAATATCAACAAAGTCAGTTAATGCAAAATTTAGGTGGTATATCTCTTGGCCAGCAAAAATCAGTGCAACTTCTTAAAATAGGAGAATCGTTGTATTTAGTTGGTGTAGGTGATGATGTCAATATTTTAAAAGAAATTACCGACAAGGAAGAAAAAGAGCGATTGTTAGATTTATATAATGATAAACAAGAGTTGACAGCACAAGTGCCTTACGTTGCCGAAATGATTTCGAAGTGGAAGGGAAGACACGCTGAAAAGGATGCAGATTTATCAAATGAAGACTTTAATCAAGAACTTCAAAAGCGATTATCAGAAATCCAACAGGATCGCCAGAAAGAATTAGAAGACTGGAAGCAGAAGGAGCGGGAAAATGAATGAGTGATTTTGTTAATTACTTCTCCAATAGCAATCCAGCAAATGTTTCTGCATCTGTTAAATTGATGCTGTTGCTGACCGTTTTATCGTTAGCACCAAGCATTTTGATCTTAATGACGTGTTTTACACGAATCGTTATCGTTTTATCTTTTGTACGGACAGCATTGGCAACACAACAAATGCCACCAAACCAAGTAATCGTTGGTTTAGCATTATTTTTGACATTTTTCATCATGGCACCCACTTTTCAAGATGTAAACAAGAACGCGTTGCAACCATTATTCGACGAAAAAATCACATTGGATGAAGCTTACTCAAAAGCAAGTGAACCTTTCAAAGAATTTATGAGCAAGCATACAAGACAAAAAGATTTAGACTTATTTTTGAAATATTCTGGAGCAAAAGAACGTCCCAAAACTATTAAAGATATTCCACTTACAACAATGGTTCCAGCATTTGCGATAAGTGAGTTGAAAACGGCGTTTCAAATGGGCTTTATGATATTTATACCGTTCTTAGTAATCGATATGATTGTAGCAAGTGTTCTTATGTCGATGGGGATGATGATGCTACCACCAGTAATGATTTCATTGCCATTCAAGATATTATTATTTATTTTGGTGGATGGTTGGTATCTTGTAGTGAAGTCACTATTAGAAAGTTTTTAGGGGATGAAAAAACATGACAGCAGAAACGGTCATCAAAATCGCAGAAGAAGCGATAAAAGTAATATTGCTTGTATCAGGTCCGTTATTACTTGTTGCATTAGTTGTTGGTCTTTTAGTCAGTATTTTTCAAGCAACTACTCAAATTCAGGAGCAAACACTTGCTTTTGTACCCAAAATTATTGCAGTACTTGTTGCTATTATCTTTTTCGGTCCCTGGATGCTTACCAAAATGACTTCCTACACAAAGGATATATTTGAAAATTTAGGACGTTTTATAGGGTGATAGAATGGAAGAATTAGTTCCGAAAACAACCGTCTTTCTTCTGATTCTCGTAAGAATTTCTGCTTTTTTTATAACGGTTCCATTTTTTTCTTATAAAACGATTCCAACCAAAGTAAGAATTACGCTTGCGGTAGTCTTGTCTTGGATGATGTATTATACGATGGATGTAAAACCATTTGAAGTTAATGGAGAATACATATTGTTAATCATGAAGGAGGCCGTTGTTGGTCTTTCAATAGGACTTATTGCTTATATGATTATGGCGGCTATTCAAATTGCAGGAGGATTTGTTGATTTCCAAATGGGATTTGCTATTGCCAATGTAATTGATCCACAAACAGGCGCACAAAGCCCATTGTTAGGCCAATTTTTTAATATTTTAGCTCTTCTTGTATTGTTAGGAACGGATGGTCATCATTTAATCTTAGATGGAATTTTTTATAGTTATCAGTATATTCCAATGGATCATGTGTGGCCGGCATTCGGATCTGGTGATTTACCACAATTTGTGCTAAAAACATTTGGTACACTTTTTGGCATTGCTTTTCAAATGTCAGTTCCGATAGTAGCAACATTATTTTTAGTTGATATTGCTTTAGGTATTACAGCACGAACAGTACCGCAATTAAACATATTTGTTGTTGGTTTTCCCGTTAAAATCGGTGTAAGTTTTATCGTACTGATCGTTATGTTAGGTGTGATGGTTGCAGTAATGGAAAAGCTATTCAATTTTATGATGATTAGTATGCGAGATTTTATGGCTCTTTTAGGTGGTGGATAAGATGCAATTGCTTCAGTTGGACCTGCAATTTTTTGCAGGAGAGAAAACAGAAAAAGCCACACCTAAGAAACGTCAAGATGCTCGTAAAAAAGGTCAAATATTAAAGAGTCAAGATGTAACAAGCGCACTTGTATTATTATCGGTATTTCTTTTTTTATTGATAGCAGCATCTTTTATGCGTGATGGAATCATGTCCTTTTTTAGTCAAACTTTCTCAAAATATATGAGAGTTGATACATTATCTATAGAGTTAGTCGTAAAAGTTTACAAAGAAGTTCTATCTGAAATGGCTGTCATCATATTGCCGATCATGGCTATTGCAGTTATTGCAGGGGTTATAGGAAACTTCCTGCAATTTGGTCTTTTATTTACAACAGAACCGTTAAAATTTGATTTAACAAAGCTTGATCCAGTCAAAGGAATTAAGAGATTATTCTCTACTAGAGCTTTGATAGAATTACTAAAATCTGTATTAAAAATTTCATTAATTGGTACAGTAACGACAATGATTTTATGGATAAACATTAGCAATGTCTTAAGTTTATCATTTAAGTCACCATGGGCAGCGCTCATAACGGTTTCAAAGCTTACTGTATTAATGGGGATTGCAGCATCTATCGTTCTTTTATTCATCGCTGTTCTCGATTATTTCTACCAAAAATTCGAATATGAAAAGAACTTAAAAATGTCCAAACAAGATATTAAAGATGAATATAAGAATACCGAGGGTGATCCTCTCATCAAGTCTAAAATCAAACAACGTCAACGTGAAATGGCGATGCGTCGTATGATGCAAGAAGTCCCACAAGCTGATGTTGTTATTACAAACCCAACTCACTACGCTATTGCTTTAAAATATGATGAAGAAACAATGGATGCCCCAAAAGTAGTCGCTAAAGGGACAGATTTCATCGCTCAAAAGATTAAGCTGATTGCAAAAGAAAATGATGTGGTAATGGTGGAAAATCGGCCTTTAGCTCGTGCTATGTACGATCAAGTCGAAATTGGACAACGTATCCCAGATGAATTTTTTAAAGCTGTAGCTGAGGTTTTAGCATATGTATATCGTGTTAAAAGAAAAATATAAAGATTTAATTCGGGAGGGACAAACATGAAATTTCGCGACATAGGAGTATTAGCTGCGGTAATTATGATTGTTGCAATGCTTATCATCCCTTTACCACCATGGTTGTTAAGCTTTTTAATCATCATCAATATTACGCTAGCATTACTTGTATTGTTAACAGCGATGAATATGAAAGAAGCACTAGAATTTTCAATTTTCCCGTCCCTATTATTAATATTAACATTATTCCGTTTAGGTTTGAATGTCTCGACTACTCGAGCGATTTTAACTGGTGGAGATGCAGGGAATGTTGTAGAAACTTTCGGTACCTTCGTAGTAGGGGGTAATGTACTCGTCGGTCTAGTCGTATTCGTTATTTTAGTGATTATCCAATTTATTGTCATTACAAAAGGGGCAGAGCGGGTTTCAGAAGTAGCCGCACGTTTTACTTTGGATGCAATGCCCGGAAAACAAATGGCGATTGATGCTGATTTGAACGCAGGCCTAATTTCCGAATCTGACGCGAGACTTCGCCGTGAAAAGGTGAGCAACGAAGCCGATTTCTATGGTTCAATGGATGGTGCTACGAAGTTCGTAAAAGGTGATGCGATCGCCGCAATGATTATTGTGGTGATTAACTTAATCGTTGGTTTAATCATTGGTATCGTGCAAATGGATATGGATTTTTCTGATGCAGTTCATTTGTTTACTACATTGACGGTTGGGGATGGTCTTGTATCGCAAATCCCGGCGTTACTTATTTCGACTGCTACAGGTATTGTTGTAACACGAGCTGCATCTGATGGAAATTTAAGTACAGATATTACGAGTCAGCTATTTGCGAATCCAATGTTAATTTACATAGCGGCAGGAACAGTATTCATACTTGGAGTTGTAACACCTATCAAGTTTATATATACAGTTCCGATCGCCGCAATATTGGCAATTGTGGCATATCGTATGAGCCATGCAGCAAAAGAGGATTTAGAAGAACTTGAACAAATAGAAGAGGTTGAAACAACTGATAATTTGAAAAGCCCAGAAAATGTTGTCAATTTACTGAATGTGGATCCAATCGAATTTGAATTTGGTTACGGGTTAATTCCATTAGTAGATGCAACACAAGGTGGGGACCTGTTGGATCGTGTCGTGATGATACGCCGTCAGCTGGCACTCGAATTGGGGATTGTGATACCTGTTGTTCGGATTCGAGATAATATTCAATTACAACCAAATGAATATCGTATTAAGATTAAGGGAAATGAGTTAGCGCATGGTGAATTATTACTTGATCATTATTTAGCAATGAGCCCAGGTGATGATGATTCAATAGAAGGTATTGATACTGTAGAACCATCTTTCGGTTTACCAGCAAAATGGATTACTGAGCAAGTAAAAGAAGAAGCAGAGATGCTTGGATATACAGTTGTCGACCCACCAAGCGTTGTATCGACTCATTTAACAGAAATTATTCGTGCAAATGCATCTGAACTATTAGGTCGTCAAGAAACAAAACAGCTAATCGATCATTTAAAAGAAACGGCACCAATATTAGTGGAAGAATTGACACCAACCCCATTATCAATTGGTGAAATTCAAAAAGTATTGGCAAAATTGCTGAAAGAAAATGTTTCCGTTCGAAACTTAACGGTTATTTTTGAAACATTAGCGGACTATTCGAAACTAACTTCTGATATTGATGTTTTGACTGAGTATGTTCGTCAATCATTAGCACGTCAAATTACGACACAATATGCCGGTGGACAAACAGAGTTGAAAGTATTAACTGTCTCTGCAAAGGTAGAAAAAATAATTGCTGATAGTATTCAACAAACGGATCACGGTAATTATTTAGCGATGGATCCGAATGATTCTCAGATGATTTTAGAATCGATTGCAAAAGAGGTAGAGCGTATTGCATTATTTGAACAGTCACCGGTTATTTTATGTTCACCAGCTGTTCGAATGTATTTAAGACAATTAACAGAAAGATACTTCCCACAAATTCCGATTCTTTCGTATAATGAATTAGAATCATCTATTGAGATTCAAAGTGTTGGGGTGGTGAACGTTGAATGAAGATGAAAAAATACACAGCATCATCCATGCCGGCTGCGATGAAAAAAGTTCAAGCAGATTTAGGTGATGATGCGATTATCACAAGCTCAAAAGTTGTATATTCTAAAGGCTTTTTAGGCATGTTCAAAAAGAAAAGCTTTGAGGTAATAGCAGGAATTGAACGGGCAGATATAAAAGAACCGGCGTTTTCTTCAAAGACCGTACAGCAATCAGTGATGTTCGAGTCACAAGCTTCAGAAGATTCGTCAAAAGTGATCAAACAAGAGCTAGCAGATTTAAAGAAATTGATGAAATCAATGCAAAGTCAATCTGCTAGCATACAATATCCAGATGAACTATCAACTGTTATTAAGCAATTAGAGCATCAGGAGATCAATCCCCAGCTCATCACACAAATAAGTGATGAGCTCTTTACAATTGTGAAAAACAGTAAGGCTAATCTAACACCGCAGGAAGTACAAGCGTTAGCCCAAAAACAACTCGCTCATTTGCTGGAAGGACTACCTTTTGGCGGTATTTCATATGAAAAGAAATATATTAATGTATTAGGACCAACCGGCGTTGGTAAAACGACTACCATTGCAAAAATGGCAGCGCATGCCGTCTTGAAAAAGAAAAAGAAAATAGGTTTTATCACCACAGATACGTATCGGATCGCTGCAATTGAACAACTCAAAACTTATGCAAATCTGTTACAAGCACCAGTAGAAATTGTATACGGCAAAGAAGATTATGAAAGGGCTCTATTAAAATTTGAGCGACTGGATTTAATTTTTATCGATACAGCTGGACGAAATTATAAAGAAATAAAATATATAAAAGATTTGCAACAATTAATTGACGTTGAAAATAATGTTGAAAATTACTTGGTTTTATCTGTGACAGCAAAAGAACGTGATATGGCAACGATCATCGAACAATTTTTAGCGCTTTCAGTGGAAAAATTAATATTTACGAAGGTAGATGAAACAAATACTATTGGCTCAATGATCAATTTAATGGTTAAATATAAGAAGGGACTTGCTTACTATACGAATGGTCAGGAAGTACCAGAGGACATTGAGGAAGCTTCTATGAAGAATGTTATAGAATTACTTTTTCAGGGAGATAACAAATGAGAGATCAAGCTGAATCATTAAGAATGAAAATGCAACAAAAAAGTCTTGGAAAATCAATCGCTGTAGTTAGTGGAAAAGGTGGGGTCGGAAAAAGCAATTTTACAACAAATTTTTCGAATATTTTAGCTACCTATGATAAAAAGGTAATTATTGTCGATATGGATATTGGAATGGGGAATATTCACATTCTATTAGGTAAAGGATCACGGAATAGTTTAAAAGATTATTTGCAAGGAGAAACATCATTAGAACAAGTCATTTTTGAAGGATCTAATGGTTTGCATTATATTTCAGGTGGTACAGGACTTGCAGGATTGTTAGAATGGACAGAATTAATGTTTGATCGCTTGATCGCAGCATTTGAAAGCTTACAAACTACATACGATTACATTTTATTCGATATGGGAGCAGGTGCTACCAATTGGTCACTCGATCTATTAGTTGCTGTTGATGATATTATCGTTGTTGCAACAACTGAGCCAACATCCATAACGGATGCTTATTCCATGATGAAATATATCCATTACAAAGATAGAGAAAAAAATTTTTATTTACTTTGTAATAGGGTTTTAACAAGGGAAGAAGGCACCGATACATTGAATAGATTGAAACAAACGATGTCGCGCTTTCTATCGAAAGATGTGACTATTTTAGGCTCTCTTCCTGAAGATAAGTTAGTTCGTCAAGCGGTAAAAAGGCAAGTACCTTTTTCTGTATTATATCCGAATGCTCCCATTACAAAGACGTTAAAAGAAATAACTTATAGATATATGAAAGGGAATATTCAAGAAGTGGTTGCACCAAATCCATCGAATAAGTTTATTTCAAAGTTAAGAAGTATTTTTTCGAAAGGAAGTGATTAGTTGTCTATAAATCAACCAAAAAAACTGTTAATAGTGGATGATTCAGCATTCATGAGGAAAATGATTTCTGATTTTTTCGCGGATCATCCAATTATTCAAGTTGTGGGTACAGCACGGAATGGAAAAGATGCGATTAAGAAAATTCACATGCTTAAACCAGATGTTGTAACAATGGATGTGGAAATGCCAGAGATGAATGGTCTCGAAGCATTAAAAGTAATTATGAGGGAATGCCCAGTTCCTGTCGTTATGCTATCAAGCACAACAAAAATTGGCGCGAAGATCACTTTAGAAGCAATGGCAAGTGGCGCAGTCGATTTTATTGCAAAGCCAAGTGGATCGATTTCGTTAGATTTAGATAAGATTCAAAATGATGTTATACGAATTGTCGAAAATGCGGCGACCGTACATGTATCGAAATTACGATATGCAGAACATGTGGTTAAGAAAAAGACAACTACGCCAAAAAATCCAATAGAAAAAGTATCGACTCTTTCTAAAGATAGCGTTCACGATAAAGATCATCCTTTAAAAGAAGATCATGAAAATCCAAAAGTAAATTGGAACTTGCATTCTAAGAAAATGATTCTGATAGGTACTTCTACTGGAGGACCTAGAGCATTGCAAGAAGTGATTACGCGTTTACCGCAGAATACTCCAGCACCTATATTGATTGTGCAGCATATGCCAGCAGGCTTTACAAAATCTTTGGCAAGCCGATTAGATCACTTGTCAAAAATCACTGTAAAAGAAGCTGAGCAAGGTGATCTATTGCAAGAAGGTGTTGCTTATATTGCTCCAGGAGATTTTCATATGCGTATTCGCAAGGTAGGAATGTCCTATCATATTGAATTAGATAAGACAGAGCCGCCACGAGGAGGGCATAGACCTTCAGTAGATGTTATGTTTGAAGATAATAGTCAATATAATGATTTTGATAAAATAGCTGTCATTATGACAGGTATGGGATCAGATGGAACAAAAGGATTACAGGCTTTGAAAAAGAAAGGAAATGTCATTGCTATTGCTGAATCGGCAAATACAAGCGTTGTTTATGGGATGCCAAAATCAGCATACGCAACAGGATTAGTGGACGAAGTTGCAGATGTTGATGATATTTCAAAAATTATTATGAAATATTTGCCTTAAAGGGGGGCTTTTAATGGATACAAATCAATATTTAGATGTCTTTTTAGATGAAAGTAGAGAACATCTTCAATCTTGTAATGAAAACTTATTAGTATTGGAACAAAATCCGCATGATTTAGCAATTGTCAATGAAATATTCCGGAATGCGCATACTTTAAAAGGTATGTCAGCCACTATGGGATTCGAAGATCTAGCCGATTTAACACATAAAATGGAAAATGTTTTGGATGCCATTCGTAATGAAAAAATCACGGTGAATTCAGATATTTTAGATGTTGTATTTGAATCTGCTGATCATTTGGAAGCTATGATCGATGATATTGCAAATGGTGGAGATGGTAAACGTGATGTTTCAGCAACGGTTGCTAAACTAAAACGCATCGAAAATGGTGAACCCATTAATGGCGCAAGCGATACAGCATCACAAGAAACTGCAACAACTGAATCTACTGCAACTGCTGATTCTTTAGAATATGATGAGTTTGAGTTAACAGTCATTGAACAATCTCATGATCAAGGTTTCAATACCTATGAAATTGCTGTACAGCTTCGTGAGGATTGTTTATTAAAAGCTGCACGAGTTTATATGGTATTTGACATTTTAGAAAAACTAGGAGATGTCATCAAATCATCACCAACTGTTGAACAGTTAGAAGAAGAACAATTCGATAATGACTTTTATGTAGCATTAGTAACGAAAGATCCTGCAGATGACGTACAAAAGAAACTTTTAAAAGTTTCTGAAGTTGAAAAAGTAACTGTTAAACCAATTGATTATGAATCACTTGTACGCCATGAAGTAGCAGTAACTGTAGAAGAAACAAAACCTGTTCAATCTGCTGGGGAAAAAGCGGCGCAAAAAGATGTAAAACCAGCAGCTAAAAAATCAGCAGCTAAAAAAGCTCCTGCAAAGAAAGTCGCTCATGCAAGCAGCAAGACAATACGTGTCAACATAGAACGATTAGATATTTTAATGAATCTCTTTGAAGAACTTGTGATTGATCGCGGACGCTTGCAATCTATTGCAACAGAATTGAATCATAGTGAATTGAATGAAACGGTCGAAAGAATGTCACGTGTTTCAGGTGATTTACAAAATATCATTTTAACGATGCGTATGGTTCCTGTAGAAACTGTTTTCAACCGTTTCCCAAAAATGGTCCGTCAATTGACACGCGACTTACACAAAAAAGTAAATTTAGAAATCATCGGTGCAGAAACAGAACTAGATCGAACAGTCATTGATGAGTTAGGAGATCCACTTGTCCATCTTATTCGAAATGCGCTAGATCATGGTGTTGAAAGTCCAGAAGTACGAAAAGCAGCTGGAAAACCTGAAGAGGGTAATGTGGTATTACGTGCTTACCATAGCGGAAACCATGTGTTCATCGAAATTGAAGATGATGGTGCCGGCATTAATCGAGAGAAAGTATTAGAAAAGGCGATTTCTAAAGGGATAGTTACAACAGAAGCAGCCGAATCCATGACTGACAATCAAGTAAATGAATTGATTTTGGCTTCAGGTTTCTCTACAGCGGATGTTATTTCTGATATATCTGGACGAGGTGTAGGGCTTGATGTTGTCAAATCTACCATTGAATCATTAGGTGGTAACATCACAATCGAATCTACTGAAGGAAAAGGTTCCTTATTCTCTGTTCAATTGCCACTAACATTATCTATTATTTCTGTTATGTTGGTGGAAATCGAGAAAGAAATCTATGCGATTCCATTATCATCAATTATTGAAACATCTATCATACGTAATTCAGACATTTTGAATGCGCATAATCAAAAAGTGATCGATTTCCGTGGAAAAGTTGTTCCACTTGTATTCTTAGAAGAAATTTTTGAAGTAAATCGTACAGAACCTGTGGAGGATGAATTCCATTCTGTTGTACTTGTTCGAAAAGGTGAAAAAATGGCTGGCTTAGTAGTGGATTCATTTATCGGTCAACAAGAAATTGTCTTAAAATCATTAGGAAACTATTTAACCAATGTATTTGCCATTTCAGGTGCTACTATTCTTGGAAACGGCGAAGTTGCATTAATCATAGATTGTAATTCACTTATTAAATAAAGTACCAAATAGAAAGAGGTGTTCATAATGGTAAATTCACTAGATGTAGAAAGTGTAAAAGTAATTATATTTCAATTAGGGGATAAAGAATATGCAATCCCTGTTAGTCAGGTGCAGGGAATTGAGAAAACGATGCATATTACACGTGTACCAAAAACACCAAAATACGTTAAAGGTGTGATCAATCTTCGAGGTGTTGTTACGCCAATTATAGACCTTCGAGATCGTTTTAATGTGAAATCATCAGTAGAAGATGAAAATACACGTATTATTATTATTACAGTGGATGAAATGGAAGTAGGATTTATTGTAGATGCCGCGAATGATGTGATGGATATTCCAAAAGCTTCGATTGAACCTCAGCCTGAAGTCGTAGGTTCATATGAAGAAGAGTTTATTTCGGGTGTTGCAAAAGTAGAAAAAAGACTGCTTATATTATTAAACTTAGAAAAAGTTTTAAATACCTTAAAATAAAGAAAGGTAAAGGTCCAATGTATAATAGGATTACGTCTTTACATTTAGATGTTTTAAAGGAAATTGGTAATATAGGGGCTGCTCACGCTGCTACAGCCCTTTCAGGATTACTCAATACGAAAATTGATATGCATGTCCCAAAGGTAGAGATGGTTTCATTTAATGAAATGATGGACTTTGTTGGAGGAGCGGAAAGTGTTGTCGTAGGGATTTATCTTCGAATTGAAGGTGATGCCAAAGGAGGAATGTTTTTTATCCTCTCAGTAGAACAGGCAAATCATTTTATCAGAAAGTTAATCCATGATGATTCATTCGATTTTAGAAACCCTCCTGTTTCGGAATTAGGCCTATCTGCCATGCAAGAACTAGGCAATATACTTTCGGGATCGTATTTATCAGCATTATCCGATTTTACTGGGTTGAAGATTTATCCAACTCCACCTGGCTTAACTGTTGATATGTTTGGGGCAATTATTAGCTTTGGCCTTGTCGAAGTTTCCAAAATCGGTGATCAAGTAATTGTAATTGATACAACTATTTATGAAGAACATATGGGTGATTCAGAAACAGTTCGCGGGCATTTTTTCTTACTTCCTGATCCAGATTCTTTTCAATCCATTTTTAAAGCTTTAGGGGTTTCTTAATATGTTTCTAAATAGCACAACTGTTATAAAAGTAGGAATTGCCCAAATGGATATTGCAAAATCACCAAATTCAATAAGAACATCAGGATTAGGTTCATGTGTAGGAGTCATCCTTTATGATGAATCGAAGAAAGTGGCAGGGTTAGTTCATGTGATGCTGCCAGATTCAAAATTAGGTCGTGGAGATACCATAAATGTAGCAAAATTTGCTGATACGGGGATCCCTGCAATGGTTGATCAATTGAAGCAGGAAGGTGCTCAATTGTTTAAATTAAAAGCAAAAATTGCAGGGGGAGCTCAAATGTTCCAGTTTACTTCGAATCGAGATTCAATGCGTATCGGTCCTAGAAATGTGGAAGCAGTCAAACAACAATTGAAAAGTCTTTCAATACCAATTGTTGCGGAGGATACTGGTGGAAGTAGTGGACGTACGATCGAGTTTGATACGATCACTTCCATTTTACATATTCGTACAGTAAACCAAGGGGTGAAAGAAATATAATGGTTGGCTCATTTTTATATAATTGTTGGGCAGCGGTAATCGCTTTTACAATCTATTTTTTGATGACATTTCGATCATTCAATTCGCCAACAAGCATCATTATTAAAGCATTTATTGCTGCTATCATTGTGTTTTTTTTAACATATTTGGTTCGCTTTATTATTGCATTTGTCTTGTATACTCCTCCAGAGGAATCATCGCAAGACGGGGAAGAATTAGAGGGACGGTCTGAAAGTGAAGTTGAAGAACAATCAGAAAATGATAAGGCTTCTGAGGAATTTAGTGACGATCAGGCGCAGAAATTAGCGAAAACTGTAAAAACAATGATGTCAAATGACGAATGATTTCGAAAGGGAGCTGAATTTGGCTCCCTTTATTAGTAACGATTTGATATAATTAACTTGAAATTTAGAAAACATAACGAGGAGGATTCGATGATGCAACCAACTTCAAAAGAAGAACAAAAGCTTTGGCAAAGATGGGCAGCTGACCGTGATCCTCGTGCAGGAGATTTGTTAATAAAAAGATATACGCCGCTCGTCTCTTACCACGTACAACGTATTAGTACAAGCTTACCCAAAAATGTATCGAGAGATGAATTGACAAGCCTTGGCATGATGGGATTATTCGATGCACTTAACAAATTTGATATATCAAGAGATTTAAAGTTTGATACATATGCTTCTTTCAGGGTTCGAGGCGCAATAATCGATGGACTTCGAAAGGAAGATTGGTTGCCTCGATCTGCGAGAGAAAAATCAAAAAAGTTAGAAGTGCAAATTGAAATGATGGAGCAACAATTGCAACGTCATGTTACACCAATAGAAGTAGCGAGAGAATTAGGGGTAAGTGTAGAAGATGTATATCAAACTGTGCAAGAACATTTTATGTCTAATATATTATCAATGGATGAGCATTCTTCAGAGCCAGATGATTCAGAGGGAAAATCTTTTGTGATAAGAGATGAACAAGTCCGAACACCTGAGCAAGAAATTATACGAACGGAATTATTCGATGATTTAGTGGAGAATATCAAAAAGTTAAACGATAAAGAACAACAAGTGTTGAGTTTGTTTTATTCAGAAGAGTTGACTTTAACTGAGATTGGAGAAATGCTGCATTTATCAACATCTCGAATCTCTCAAATACATTCAAAAGCTCTCTTTAAATTACGAAGTTTACTAGTAAACGAGATGGAAAATGTATAGCTTTTACGCTTTAACGGGCAGTAAGACCCCATCCCAAGGTTCAGAGAGAAACGAAAAAGATAGATGGGGGATCAACTGCCCGTAAAAGTCCGATTGGTTCGGGCCAACAAGATGTTGGTCACTCAGATGTTGTCAAAGGACGTGGCGCTTTTAACCTGAGTTCCTCTAGTAAAACCACACTGATAGAGTTTCACTTTATATAGAGATAGTTAAGGATGATGAAATAGGGCCGATTTAGTAGTTGTGAAAACATTCTCCGAAAGCAGTAAAACAGCTGATCCATAGGAGGTATAAGATATGAGCTTAAAAGGTGTAGAGTTACAAATAGCCTTACCCAAAACGTTTGAGGCAGGAAAAGTAGCAGAACAGGAACAGCAACATGTGAATGCCGGTCAGGAATTAGCTAATGTGGCATTGCAAAAACAGACAGAGCGAAATAGGACAGCTGTTTTGAAATCCGATAAAGCTGCTCAAATCAACGAAGATGATCCAACTAATAAAAAAGAAAATGAGCAACAACACAAGCAAAAAAAAGAACAGAAATCTTCTTCAGATGAGCAGGTACAACATCCTTTTAAAGGACATTTTATCGATTTTAGCGGATAGGAGTTATCACATGATTGCAACAATGTTGGTGTTTTTATTTATAGGGCAAATACTAAGTTTTTACTTTATCATTTTACTTTATACGAAAATTTCCAGATTGAAAGATGTTGAAAAGAGTCAAGCCAGATTGAAAGACGAAATGGATAATGCAATAGGAGCTTATTTAGCAGAAATGCGTGATGAAAATGACCGTCTCATAAAAGAATTGGCATTGATGAATAAAAAAAGTTTAGAAGACAAAACTGATCGTGAGCATTCTCCTAGAAATAGTGAAAATGGAGAACAACATTCAGCCTCCTCTGAAGAAGTCATCAAACCTACTTTTAATATGCCAAGAAAAATTGTAACAAAGGCATACCAAAATAGTTCTGCATCGATATCGGCAACAACTACTTCTATACAAACAGCAGCAGAAACGACAAAGGATTCAGTTGATTCTGAAGTGAAATTGACGTTTGAGGAACAAATTCAAGAATTATATCGAAATGGGAAAAGTATTGATGAAATAGCGAGGTTGCTGCAAAAGGGCAAGACTGAGATCGAATTATTATTGAAATTCCAGCACTAAAGTAGTTGCAGAGAATAGGTCATTATGATATATTATCAAATGGTGTTACATTACACACGCATTCGGATGCAAGGAGAAGGTGCTCATTTCGAGTTACTCCTACAGATGATGAATGCGGAGGACAAAAAACCATATCAGGAGGAAATACAAATGTCAGTAATTTCAATGAAACAATTACTAGAAGCTGGTGTACATTTTGGTCACCAAACTCGCCGTTGGAATCCAAAAATGAAAAAATACATTTTTGTTGAACGTAACGGTATCTATATTATCGATTTACAAAAAACAGTTAAAAAATTAGAAGAAGCTTACGACTTTATGCGTCAAGTTGGCGAAGATGGTGGTAAAGTTCTTTTTGTTGGTACTAAAAAACAAGCTCAAGAAGCCATCAAAGAAGAAGCAGAACGTTCAGGCAACTACTATATTAACCAACGTTGGTTAGGTGGTACGCTTACTAACTTCGGTACAATTCAAAAACGTGTTGCACGTTTGAAAGAAATCGAAAAAATGGAAGAAGACGGAACTTTTGAAGTTCTACCTAAAAAAGAAGTTGTCCAATTGAAAAAACAACATGACCGTCTTGTTAAATTCTTAGGTGGTATTCGTGATATGCAAAATCTACCAGACGTAATGTTCGTTGTAGATCCACGCAAAGAACGTATCGCAGTAGCAGAAGCTCGCAAACTAAACATCCCATTAGTAGCAATGGTTGATACAAACTGTGATCCAGATGAAATCGACTATGTTATTCCATCAAATGACGATGCTATTCGTGCTGTTAAGTTAATCACTTCTAAAATGGCAGATGCTTTGATCGAATCTAAACAAGGTGAAGAAGAAGCAGCAGTTCCAGCTGAAGAGGTTGCAGCTGAGTAATTTCTGATTTGGAAACAGGTGATAAGCGGCTAAACCCTCTTATCACCTTTTTTTGAGAATGATATTAATTTCATATATTAAGGGAGGAACTATCAATGGCAGTAACTGCTAAAATGGTAAAAGAATTACGTGAAAAAACTGGTGCTGGTATGATGGATTGTAAAAAAGCACTTGTAAAAACTGATGGAGATATGGATGCAGCAGTAGATTTCCTACGTGAAAAAGGATTAGCGGCGGCTGGTAAAAAAGCTGATCGTATCGCTGCTGAAGGTACAACTTATATCGAAGTGAAAGGTAATGACGCAGTACTATTAGAAGTAAATGCTGAAACTGACTTCGTTGCAAAAAATGAAGGTTTCCAAACTTTAGTGAAAGAATTAGCTGATCATTTACTAGCAGTTAAACCAGCTAACTTAGAAGAAGCTTTAGAATCTAAAATGGATAATGGCGCAAAAGTTTCTGAACATATTTCTTCAGCAATCGCTACAATTGGAGAAAAAATTACGCTTCGTCGATTCACGATCGCTTCAAAAACTGATGCAGACGCATTTGGCGCTTACTTACACATGGGTGGACGTATTGGGGTATTAGCAGTACTTGAAGGAACTACTGATTCTGATGTGGCAAAAGATGTTGCTATGCATATCGCTGCATTAAATCCTAAATACATCGCTCATGATCAAGTTTCTGAAGAAGAAGTTGCTCATGAACGCAAAGTATTAACTGAACAAGCATTAAACGAAGGCAAACCAGAAAATATTGTTGCTAAAATGGTCGAAGGTCGTTTACGTAAATACTTCGAAGAAATTTGTGTTCTTGATCAAGCATTCGTTAAAAACCCAGATCAAAAAGTTGGTGACTATGTTAAAGCTGCTGGCGCTACACTTACTTCATTCGTACGCTATGAAGTAGGGGAAGGTATTGAAAAACGCGAAGATAACTTTGCAGAAGAAGTAATGAGCCAAGTTAAAGGCAATTAATATTAATTTTGTTGAATAATTAATGTATAAGAGAAGGGAGCACAGCTTATCGTGTTCCCTCTTTTTCGAGAAAAAAGCATGATGATGGAGGTTCCAATGAGTATGCCACAGTATAATAGAGTAGTCATTAAACTGAGTGGAGAAGCTCTTGCTGGAGAAAAAGGCTTTGGCTTATCACCTAAAATTGTGAAATCAGTAGCAGAACAAGTGAAAGAGGTTGTTGATCTAGGAATAGAGGTAGCATTAGTAGTCGGTGGTGGTAATATTTGGAGAGGTAAAATCGGTGCTGAAATGGGTATGGAACGTGCAAACGCCGACTATATGGGTATGTTAGCAACTGTTATGAATGCACTAGCTCTTCAAGATTCCCTTGAAAATTTAGATGTTCCAACTCGTGTTCAATCATCAATCGTTATGACACAAGTTGCTGAACCGTATATTAGAAGAAAAGCAATACGTCACCTTGAAAAAAAACGTGTTGTGATTTTTGCAGCAGGTACAGGTAACCCCTACTTCTCCACAGATACAACAGCAGCGTTACGTGCGGCTGAAATTAATGCAGATGTCATTTTAATGGCTAAAAATAACGTAGATGGTGTATACTCTGCAGATCCTAAAACAAATACAGATGCGGTAAAATATGATAGTCTAACATACTTAGAAGTAATCCAACAAGGATTGCAGGTTATGGATTCAACAGCATCCACATTATGTATGGATAACGACATTCCATTAATCGTATTTTCTATTATGGAAAATGGAAATATCAAACGCGCTGTATTGGGCGAAACTATCGGAACAGTGGTTAGGAGGAATTCATAATGTCAAAAGAAGTTATCACAAAAGCTGAAGAAAAAATGACGAAGGCAATTCAAGTATTTACTCGAGCATTAGCAACAATTCGTGCTGGACGCGCCAACGCCTCATTGCTAGACCATGTGAGCGTTGAATATTATGGTGCTCCAACACCTATTAAACAATTGGCTGGGATTACAATTCCAGAAGCACGGCTATTAGTTATTCAACCATATGATAAAACCGCTTTGGGAGATATCGAAAAAGCGTTGTTAAAATCAGATATTGGTATTACGCCAACAAATGATGGTAACGTCATTCGTTTAGCAATTCCCGCATTAACGGAAGAACGTCGTAAAGAGCTAGTGAAACAGGTGAAAAAAGAAGCTGAAGAAGCAAAAGTGGCTGTTCGAAATGTTCGTCGTGATGCGAATGATGAATTTAAAAAGCTAGAAAAAAGTGGAGAAATCACAGAAGACGATTTACGCGGATTTTCAGATGACATTCAAAAACTAACAGATACGAATATTGTTAAAGTTGACCAAATCGCAAAAGAAAAAGAAAACGAAATTATGTCTGTCTAACTATATTAGCAGGAGCCTTCATTTTTCTTGGTAATGAGATGAATATAAAGTGAAACTTCATCCAGTGAGGGTTTTCTTGAGTCTATATTGGGTGCTCAATTGAACCAATCAGGCTTTTATAAAAGTGAAACCCACTTTTTGATTTTTTTAAATCTTGGGGTAGGGGCTTACTGCTTGTTTATACAGGATAAGATTTTCTATTTTTAGAAGTTATCCAGACATTCGTTATTTGTTCTGTGGATGTTCAGGATATGCATTGTGCAGTATAGTTCCATTTTTTATTACGCTAAGAAGACGTAATTGGTTTTTTAGAACCTTGTGTTTTATAAGACGTCCTATAACTACAGGGACGTCTTTTTTATCTTCATTCAGGAAGACACTCACCTATATAGGTGGCTAGATGAATGCGATTTTATCCCGCGTTAACGGGCAGTAAGACCCCAACATAAGATTTAGAGAGAAATGAGAAAGTTAGGTGGGGGATCAACCTCGTGTTGACACAGGGCTTCCGGTAGATGTCACGGATTTTGAAGAGATTTCTCTTGCAGGCTTGAAAAAATCCGGATGCAATTACGCTGGGGTGTAATTGATAAAGATTAAGGAAAAAAATCCGTATTTTTGATATGATAGTAGAAGTATACGTTCCGATCTGTTAGTTAGTGGAGGATTCTAAATGTTAGATAAACTCGGATGGAGAAAATCAGATAAACAAGATCAATCATTGCAGAAGCAAATTGATACATTGCGTCAGCAGAGAGTACCCAATCATATAGCTATTATTATGGATGGCAATGGACGCTGGGCAAAGCAACGTGCACTTCCACGCTTTGTAGGACATCGAGAAGGCATGCATAATGTACGCCGTATAACAAGAGCAGCTAATGCAATTGGTATCAAGGTGATAACACTTTATGCATTTTCGACGGAGAATTGGAAACGTCCATCAAGTGAAGTAGAATTCTTGATGCATTTGCCAGAGGAGTTTTTGGCAGACTTTTTACCAGAGTTGATGGAATTGAACATTCGTGTTGAAATGATTGGTGAAATGGACGGTTTACCTCAATATACAAGTCGAGCAGTTCGAAATGCGATGGAAGAAACAAAAAATAATACAGGAATGGTGCTTAACTTTGCATTTAATTATGGTAGTCGCCGCGAAATAGTGTTAGCTGTACAACGGATCGCTAAACTGGTTCAAGATGGAAAGTTAGAAACAACCGCCATTACGGAAGAAATCATTTGTGAGCAACTTATGACTGCAAAGATTGGAGATCCAGATTTACTTATCCGCACAAGTGGAGAATTTCGATTAAGTAATTTCCTATTATGGCAGCTTGCTTATACGGAGTTTTGGTTTACAAACATACATTGGCCAGAATTCAGAGCAGAGCACTTATACGAAGCGGTAATCGATTATCAAAAGCGCAATCGCCGATTTGGGGGATTGAAAGGAGAATAAGAAAGAGTGAAACAACGTATTATTACGGCTATTATTGCTGCTGCATTGTTTATACCATTCGTTATTTATGGTCAATACCCATTTGCCATTTTGGTATATGCAATGGCGACAGTAGGACTATTTGAAGTATTAAGAATGAAAGGGACTTCGTTATTTTCTGTACCCGGAATCATTACATTAATTTTATTATTTATCATTTTAATGCCTAAAGAATGGTCAGAGCAAATCCAAGAGATAACTTCCTATTCTAACACTGAATACGTATTCATCTGTGCCATATTATTGCTTATTTATACTGTTCTCGTAAAAAATAAATTCTCGTTTGATGATGTAGGATTCTTGCTGGCAAGTGCCCTATATGTGGGAATCGGTTTTCATTTCTTTATAGCGACTAGAGACGCAGGCTTGCGATTTGTTATATACGCATTAGTCATTGTATGGACAACCGATTCTGGGGCATATTTTATTGGTAGAAAATTAGGAAAGCATAAATTATGGCCAGAAATATCTCCCAAAAAGACGATTGAAGGTTTTGTTGGAGGGATTGTGGTTGCATTCATTTCAGCTATGATTTTCCAATTCATCGCAAAATTAGATATTTCATGGATAACTTTAATGATCGTATCGGTGGTGGCTTCCATATTTGGACAATTGGGAGATTTAGTAGAATCAGCGATTAAGCGTCACTATGGTGTAAAGGATTCCGGGAACATATTGCCTGGACATGGTGGAATATTAGATCGTTTCGACAGCCTATTATTCGTTTTACCATTGCTATATTTCTTACACTTTATTGGATAAGGGAGATATTTTAAATGAAATCAATCAGCTTATTAGGAGCAACAGGTTCTATTGGCTTACAAACATTAGATATTGTTAGAGATCATGCAGATGAGTTTAAAATTGTAGCATTTGCAGCTGGTAAAAATATCGAAAGAACAAAGGAAATTATTGTTGAATTTAGTCCTAAATTAGTCTCTGTACAATTAGAAGAAGATGCTCACATGCTTTCTAAAGAGTTTCCACATATTGATTTTACTTGTGGACCAAAAGGATTAGTGGATGTGGCTACATTTGCAGAAGCAGATGTATTATTAAATGCTGTATTAGGAAGTATCGGTCTTGAAGCAACATTAGCAGCAATCCGTAAAAAAAAGGCTATCGCAATTGCTAATAAAGAAACACTGGTGACAGCCGGACATTTAGTCATGAGTGAAGCAAAAAAATTTGGCGCGCCTATCTTGCCAGTTGATAGTGAACATTCAGCACTTTGGCAATCCATGCAAGGGGAAAATCGTCAATCAATTTCACGTTTGATCCTTACAGCTTCAGGCGGTAGTTTTCGAGATAGGACACGCGAAGAACTAAAAAATGTATCGATTAAGGAGGCTTTAAATCATCCGAATTGGTCGATGGGAGCAAAAATTACGATTGATTCAGCAACTTTGATGAATAAAGGGTTAGAAGTGATTGAAGCATCTGTCTTATATGATATGCCTTATGACAAAATTGACGTTTTAATTCATAGAGAAAGCATTATTCACTCGATGGTTGAATATCATGATACAAGTATAATGGCTCAACTAGGTACACCAGATATGCGCACACCTATTCAATATGCATTAAGTTATCCTGAGAGATTACCTCGTTCTACAGCGGAAAGATTAGATTTAGCTAAAATAGGTCAATTACATTTTGAACATGTGGATTTAAAACGTTTCCGGTGCTTAGATTTTGCTTATCAAGCAGGACGAATGGGCGGTACGATTTTGACAGTGATGAATGCAGCAAACGAAGCTGCTGTCGGTGCGTTTTTACAAGAGAAAATTACATTTCTTGAAATTGAGGACATTATCGAAAAAATGATGAACGATCATGTGAATATTCAACATCCAGATTTAGAAACTATTTTACATATCGACAAAGAAACGAGAAAAACAGTTCAAACCATGCTAAAATAGTAATAGCAATTTACAAAGCTTGAGAAGGTGGGATTACATGCAATCAATCATTGCATTCATCATAGTGTTCGGCTCTATCGTGTTTTTTCATGAACTAGGTCACTTTATCTTTGCAAAACGTTCTGGTATATTGGTGCGCGAATTTGCCATTGGCTTTGGTCCTAAAATATTAGGTATTAACAAAGGTGAAACATTATACACAATCCGTTTGTTACCAATGGGTGGGTATGTGCGTATGGCTGGAGACGATGCTGATGTGGTCGAACTTCAACCAGGATACCGAATCGGAATGTTGTTGAACGATCAAAACGAAGTAGCAAAAATCGTTTTAAATCAAAACAAGCAATTGCCGGACATGCTTTTCTTGGAAGTAGAAAAGGCTGATCTTCAAAAGAAATTATGGATTGAAGGCTATGATGAGGATGAAAAGCTTGTACGTTACAATATTGCACGTAATGCAGTTATCGAGGAAAATGGCAGTGAATTGATGATCGCTCCATATGATCGACAATTCAATTCAAAATCTGTAGGAAAACGGGCAATGACTATTTTTGCAGGTCCATTGTTTAATTTTATCCTTGCCATTATTGTTTTTATTGTTATTGCATTTATGGCAGGGGTACCAACATACGAACCTGTCCTTGCTGGTGTTGTAAAAGATAGTCCTGCTGCCGCAGCGGGATTGGAAAAAGGCGATTATGTAACCGCAATAGACGGTAAATCCATTGAAACATGGCAAGAATTATCAACTGCTATTCAAAATAATCCAAATAAAGAACTGACATTAGATATTAAACGTGATGATGGACATGAAAAGGTAAAAGTAACCCCAAGTGAAAAGAAAATCGATGGACAAACGATAGGACAAATTGGTGTACAGTATCAAAGTCCTGTTGAAAAAAGTCCATTAAAAGCTCTTGCATTCGGTTTTACAGAAACCTATCATTGGACGATTAAAATTTTCACGATTCTTGGAGCTTTAATAACTGGAGGATTTACGATTGATGCTTTGTCAGGCCCTGTTGGCATTTATAAAGCAACCGAAGAAGTGGCTAAATACGGTGCTATCAATATTATGAATTGGGCAGCTGTATTAAGTATCAACTTAGGAATTATGAACTTACTACCATTACCGGCACTAGATGGAGGACGTTTATTATTCTTCGGATTTGAAGCTGTTCGTGGTAAACCAGTTGATCGCCAAAAAGAAGGAATGGTTCATTTTGTAGGAATTGTTCTTTTGATGATTCTTATGATTGCAGTAACATGGAATGATATTCAACGATTCTTCTTTTAGTAAAAATAGTCCCTATCAAAAGCAAATTTTTTCAGAGACAGCACGGCTACTAGCATGATGATGCTGCTTGTACATCCCTTATTAAAGGGCAACAGCTCAAGCATCAAGTGAAAAAGCAGGAGAATAAGTGGATCTACTACCTGTAAAAGCTAGACTGGTTCAACTCACAAATAGTGAGGATGAGATAACCTCAAATGTGTGAGATTTTACTTTGCCGTGCTACCTGCTAAGGTGCGTATCAACTACGTTCATATAAAAAATTAACTATAGCTCAAAGTGAGGTTTTCCTAATGAAACAAAGTAAAACATTTATCCCTACTTTGCGTGAAGTACCTGCTGATGCGGATGTTAAGTCTCACCAGCTTTTATTGCGCGCAGGTTTTATCCGCCAAAATACAAGTGGCGTTTACACCTATTTGCCATTGGGTATAAAGGTTCTACAAAAAATTGAACAAATTGTTCGCGAAGAAATGGATGCAGCAGGTGCAGTCGAATTATTAATGCCTTCTCTACAACAAGCTGAATTATGGCAAGAATCAGGACGTTGGGATGCTTATGGTCCAGAGTTGATGCGTCTAACTGATCGCCATGATCGTCAATTTGCTCTTGGTCCAACACATGAAGAAGTCATTACTTCATTAGTGCGCGATGAAATCAAATCTTATAAAAAATTACCTTTGACTTTATATCAAATTCAAACTAAATTTAGAGATGAAAAACGTCCTCGCTTTGGTCTATTACGTGGTCGTGAGTTTGTGATGAAGGATGCCTATTCTTTTCATGCAAATGCAGAAAGTTTAGATGAAACATATCAAGCTATGGTAAAGGCTTATACGAATATATTCACTCGTCTTGGATTGAAATTTCGTGCAGTAATTGCAGATTCCGGCTCCATTGGTGGTACGGATACACATGAATTTATGGTATTGTCAGAAATTGGTGAAGATACAATCGCTTATTCTGATGAAACAGATTATGCAGCTAATATTGAAATGGCTGAAGTGAAAGTTGATTATACACATTCCAGTGAAGAAATGAAAAACATTGAAAAAGTAGCGACACCAGATCAAAAAACAATTGATGAAGTTGTTGCTTTCCTAAATGTTAAACCTGAACAATGTATTAAAACTTTAGTATTTAATGTTGATGGTGAATCGGTAGTTGTGCTTGCGCGTGGAGATCATGAAATCAATGATATTAAACTCAAACATGCACTAAATGCTGAATCTGTTGAATTAGAAGAAGAAGATACTATTTTTAAACTATTAAACAGCCATGTAGGTTCACTTGGACCTGTTAAATTACCAGTGAATGTGAAAGTAATAGCAGACAATGCGATTAAGTCAATTCGTAATGGTGTAAGTGGTGCGAATGAGGATGGCTATCATTATGTTAATGTAAATCCAGGAAGAGATTTTGCTATTGATCGTTATGAAGATTTACGATTTGTACAAGTTGGAGATCCAACACCAGATGGTAAAGGCACGATTAAATTTGCAGAAGGTATTGAAGTTGGACATGTATTTAAACTAGGTACTAAATATAGTGATGCCATGAAAGCTACATTCTTAGATGAAAATGGTCGTGCTCAACCATTTATCATGGGATGCTATGGTATTGGTGTTTCTCGTGTGATGGCGGCTGTTGCGGAGCAGTTCCAAGATAGTTATGGATTTGTATGGCCAAAACAAGTAGCTCCATATGATATTCATCTAATCTCAGTAAATGAAAAAGATGAAGCACAAAAAGGCTTAACGGAAGATTTATACAAATTGTTACAATCCTATCGTTATGATGTGTTATATGATGATCGTAAGGAACGTGCAGGGGTCAAATTTGCAGATGCAGATTTAATCGGTCTTCCGGTTCGTGTAACAGTTGGTAAAAAGGCTTCTGAAGGAATGGTAGAAGTGAAATTCCGACAAACCGGTGAAACATTTGAATGGGCAAAGGAAGAACTTGTAGATCGTTTAAATAATTTCTTCCATGTAGAATAATGATCGTCAAAAACCGGTTATTTTAGGAGAGAAAGTACATTTGTGCTTTCTTTTCTTTATTTAAAAGTAAATCAGACCAGTAAACCTTTTCCCTTTCATGGCACAACTAACAAACAGTAGATACATGGGGAGCACTGTCTGTATGTAAAAATCTGATTGGTCAGTGGGGGTGAAGAAAAAACACTGCGTGAAATTTCACTTTATAAGTTTAAAAAGGGATATGCGCATTGAATGACAGAATGTAAGAAAGTAGGTGGGAAGATGGCAAACGAACAAGATTCAAAACTAAAATTTCAGCTGTTACTACAACAAATCAATATGACAGAAGATGTTTTTATGCCATTTTTTGAAGATGCTGAAATGACACGTATGACAGTGCATAAAAAAAACCGTGTTTGGCGCTTTTCATTGAAATTGCAAAATATATTACCTTTTCGAGTATTTCAAGATTTCCAAATGCGATTGAATTCAGCATTTTCCCAAATTGCAAACGTACTTGTGGACATAGAAACGGCGCATGATGCTATGTCACAACAACTAATTTCGGATTATTGGCTAAAGATAATAGAAGAAATAGATGAGATGTCTCCGCCATTAAGAGAAGAGTTGGCAAAACAAATTCCTGAATGGAACGGGCAAAAGCTCATGTTACACTGTCAGCAAGAATTTCAATTAATGACATTCAAAAATAAATATGCCGAAGTTATTTCGGAAGCTTATCAACAATATGGTTTCCCCCATATGGTCGTTGACTTCCAATTAAAAGAAGTTACAGAGGATCTGGCTGTCCAACAACAAGCATTCCTTGAACAACGCCGTAAAGAAGAAGCCACTTTTGCACAGCAAGCTGTAATGGATATGCAAAAACGCGAACAAGAAAAACAAGAGCATCCAGACGCTGCTGGAGCCATTGATAGACCATTCCAATTAGGACTACCTATTAAACCGGATGAAACAATGATGGAAATTCATCAAATTCAAGATGAAGAACGACGTGTAGTCATAGAAGGATACGTTTTTGATGCTGAAGTAAAAGAATTGAGAAGTGGTCGTTCATTATTAACTATTAAGTTAACCGACTATACAGATTCTATTTTAGTCAAAATGTTCTCACGTGATAAAGATGACGCTGCACTTATGCAAATGGCGAAAAAGGGAATGTGGCTAAGAGTACGTGGCTCTGTTCAAAATGATACATTTGTACGTGATTTAATCGTTATGGCGCAAGATATGATAGAGATCAGACCAAGGATGAAGGAAGATAAAGCACCAGAAGGAGAAAAACGTGTTGAATTGCATTTACATACTCCGATGAGTCAAATGGACGCGGTATCTTCAGTTGACTCTCTTGTAGGGCAAGCAGCTAAATGGGGACATCCTGCCATAGCCATTACGGATCACGCCGTTGTACAATCATTCCCAGATGCCTATAATGCTGGTAAAAAGTATGGGATTAAAATTATCTTTGGTATTGAAGCAAATTTAGTGAATGACGGTGTGCCGATCGCTTATGATGAGCAGCATCGATTACTTGAAGAAGACACATTCGTTGTATTTGATGTGGAAACAACAGGGCTATCTGCAGCATATGATACCATCATTGAACTCGCAGCGGTAAAGATTAAAAATGGGGAAGTCATCGATACGTTCGAAAGCTTCGCTAATCCTCATCATCCATTATCAGCTACAACAATTGAGTTAACGAGCATTACAGATGATATGGTAAAAGATGCGCCTGAGGTTGTGGACATGATTGCAAAATTCCATGATTTTATTGCAGATGCTATTGTTGTAGCGCATAATGCAACATTCGATGTGGGCTTTTTATATGAAGCCTATAAAAAAGCAGGAATCGATGAATTCCATCATCCTGTTATTGATACACTTGAACTTGCACGTTTCTTACACCCAGAAATGAAAAACCATCGATTAAATACATTATGTAAAAAATTCGGCATCGATTTAACACAACATCACCGGGCCATTTACGATACGGAAGCAACGGGCTACTTATTATTACATTTATTAAAAGAAGCAGATGCAAAAGATATTAAATATCATGATGATTTTAACAAACATATCGGTGAAGGAGATGCCTATAAAAGAGCACGTCCCACACACTGTACTATTTTAGCGATTGATAATAATGGATTGAAAAATCTATTTAAGCTTGTCAGTGAATCACATGTTTCAACATTCTATAGAGTACCAAGAATTAAACGTTCATCTTTGCAAGAACTTCGTCAAGGACTTTTAGTTGGAACCGCTTGTGATAAAGGTGAATTTTTCACAGCAGTTATGCAAAAATCAATGGATGAAGCAATGGAAGTCGCCAAATTTTATGATTACTTAGAAGTACATCCGAAAGATGTCTACGCGCCATTGATAGAGTCAGAACTGATTCGAGATGAATGGAATTTAGAAGATATCATCCGTAAAATCGTGAAAATTGGGAAAAAACTAGCAAAGCCAGTTGTAGCAACTGGGAACGTGCATTATTTAAGTGAAAATGATGCGATATTCCGCAAAATTCTATTACGTTCGCAAGGTGGTGCTAATCCTTTAAATCGTTATGAATTACCAAAAGTTCATTTAAGAACAACCGACGAAATGCTGCAAGATTTTGCATTTTTAGGAGAGGATATAGCCAAAGAGATCGTTGTGACGAATTCACAAAAAATAGCGAATATGATTGAAGATGTCGTGCCGGTAAAGGACAAGTTGTATACACCACGTATTCAAGGGGCAGAAGAATCAGTCCGTGAGATGAGTTATAATATGGCTCATGAAATTTACGGTCCAAATCTCCCAGAAATAGTGGAAGCAAGGCTTGAAAAAGAATTAGGATCTATTATCGGTCATGGGTTCTCTGTTATTTATCTTATTGCACATAAACTTGTCAAAAAATCATTGAGTGATGGCTATTTAGTAGGGTCTCGTGGTTCTGTTGGTTCTTCGCTTGTTGCCACAATGATGGAAATTACAGAAGTGAATGCATTACCGCCACATTATATTTGCCCAAATTGTCAGCATGTTGAATTTTTCAATGATGGTTCTGTGGGTTCGGGGTTCGACTTACCCAACAAAGATTGTCCAGAATGTGGTACGCCATATAAAAAAGATGGACATGATATTCCATTTGAAACTTTCTTAGGCTTTAAGGGTGATAAAGTACCAGATATCGATTTAAACTTTAGTGGTAGTTATCAACCGCGTGCTCATAACTATACAAAGGTATTGTTTGGTGAAGATTATGCGTATCGAGCAGGAACAATCGGCACAGTTGCCGAAAAAACGGCTTATGGTTATGTAAAAGGATATGCAACTGATCATAATATCAATTTCCGTGGTGCAGAAATCGATCGTCTTGTACAAGGTTGTACAGGGGTAAAACGGACAACAGGTCAGCACCCTGGTGGTATTATAGTCGTACCTGATTATATGGATATTTACGATTTCTCACCTTTCCAATATCCAGCTGATGCTCAAGATGCTGAATGGCGAACAACACATTTTGATTTCCACTCTATTCATGATAATGTGTTAAAGCTAGATATCCTTGGACATGATGATCCGACGGTTATTCGTATGCTTCTTGATTTAACAGGAATTGATCCAAAAACCATTCCCACTGATGACCCTGAAGTGATGAAAATTTTCACAGGCCCAGAGTCTCTTGGTGTAACTGCTGAACAGATTAATTGTAAGACGGGGACATTAGGGATTCCTGAATTTGGAACACGATTTGTTCGTCAAATGTTAGAAGAAACAAAACCGTCAACATTTTCCGAATTAGTTCAAATTTCTGGTTTGTCTCATGGTACAGATGTTTGGTTAGGCAATGCTAGTGAATTAATCGAAAATGGAACTTGCGTGTTGTCAGAAGTAATCGGTTGTCGTGATGATATTATGGTTTATTTGATCTATCAAGGTCTTGAACCATCTTTGGCTTTCAAAATAATGGAACATGTTCGTAAAGGGAAAGGACTAACAGAAGATATGGAAGCAGCCATGAGGAAAGAAAGTGTTCCAGAGTGGTATATTGAATCATGTAAAAAGATTAAATATATGTTTCCAAAAGCACATGCTGCTGCCTATGTATTAATGGCGGTTCGTATCGCATACTTTAAAGTACACTTCCCAATCGTGTATTATTGTGCTTACTTTTCTGTACGTGCAGATGATTTTGACTTGATCGCTATGGTAAATGGTTCACAAATGATTCGAGCTCACATCGAAGAAATTGAAGCAAAAGGCTTAGATGCATCGACAAAGGAGAAGAGCCTACTAACCGTTTTAGAGTTAGCGCTTGAAATGTGTGAACGTGGCATGTCTTTCCAAAAGGTTGATTTGTACCGCTCAAAGGCAACTGAATTTGCCATAGATGGTCAAAGCTTAATTCCCCCATTTAACGCAATTCCGGGCTTAGGAAATAACGTAGCATATGCCATTGTAAAAGCAAGAGAAGAAGGAGAGTTTCTTTCGAAAGAAGATTTGCAAATACGTGGTCGTGTATCGAAATCATTGATTGAGTATATGGATAAATTAGGCTGCTTAGAAGGATTACCAGATGCCAATCAACTCTCTCTATTCTAAGGTTAGTTGCATTTGCTGCTTGATTGTGTTACAATTCATTCAGTTATTTGTTGATAGATTGGCAGCAAAAGAGTGGGATTCCCCGCTCTTTTCTGTTGTTATGACAACTTAGTGGGTCAGGAGGATTGTATGAGCAAGGTTACAATGGAAGTAGAACAGCTAGTAACACCGATAGTAGAGAATCTAAACCTTGAATTAGTTGAAGTGGAGTTTGTGAAAGAAGGTCGTGATTGGTTTCTACGTGTTTATGTGGATACTCCTGAAGGAAACATTGACATTGAACAATGTGCACAAGTAAGCGAATTATTAAGTGTAAAACTGGATGAAGTTGATCCAATTGAACAAAATTATTTTCTGGAAGTTTCCTCTCCGGGAGCAGAGCGTCCACTAAAAAAAGATGCAGACTTTGAAAAAGCAATCGATCAATTTGTGCATATAAAATCATATGAGGCCATTAATGGCATGAAAGAATTTGAAGGATATTTAAAGTCGTATACAGATGAAGGCGCTGAGCTTGCAGTACAGGTTAAGACAAGAAAAATAACAGTTTTAATACCGAAAGACAAAATTGCAAAAGCACGTTTCGCAATTGATTTTTCAAAAGAACGTTAACTTTAGGAGTGAAATAGATAATGAGTAAGGAATTAGTCGGTGCTCTAAGTGCACTTGAAGCGAAGGGTATCTCAAAAGAGGTCATCGTTGAAGCCATTGAGGCAGCACTTATTAATGCATATAAAAAAAATTATAACCAAGCGGCGAACGTTCGTGTAGACTTAAATTTAGAACAAGGTACTATGCATCTATATTCTCGTAAAGATGTAGTTGAAGAAGTGGAAGACGAACGTTTACAAATCTCTTTAGCAGAAGCACAAAAGATTAATCCTAATTATGAATTAGGGGATATCGTTGAAGAAGAGGAAACGCCTCGTAACTTTGGGCGTATTGCAGCGACTACTGCTAAACAAATTGTGACACAACGCTTCCGTGAGGCAGAACGTGGTATTGTTTACGAAGAGTATGTAGACCGTGCAGATGATATCATTACTGGTGTTGTAGAACGGTTAGATGCCCGTAATATTTATGTAGGCATCGGTAAAATTGAAGCTGTTCTTCCTCAAAACGAACAAATACCTGGTGAAGTATATAAACCACATGATCGTATTAAAGTATATATTACGAAGGTCGAACGTACTTCTCGTGGACCACAAGTATTTGTTTCACGTACGCATCCTGGCTTGTTACGTCGCTTATTTGAACTGGAAGTGCCAGAAATTTTCGAAGGTACTGTAGAAATCAAGTCAATCGCTCGTGAAGCTGGCGATCGTTCTAAAATTTCTGTAGTCGCTCATAATGATGAAGTAGATCCAGTAGGCTCATGTGTAGGTGCTAAAGGTGCCCGTGTTCAAGCAATTGTCAATGAATTACATGATGAAAAAATCGATATCGTCGAATGGTCAGAAGACCCAGTTGTTTTCGTCGCAAATGCATTAAGCCCTTCACAAGTATTAGATGTACAAGTGAATGAAGAAGAAAAATCTACAACAGTTGTCGTACCGGATTATCAATTATCACTTGCTATAGGTAAACGTGGTCAAAATGCGAGACTTGCTGCAAAACTGACTGGCTGGAAAATTGATATTAAAAGTGAAACAGATGCTACTGAATTAGGAATTTATCCTCGTGAAGAAGCACAAACTAGTGTTTATGAAGAACCTGACAACGAAGCGGATAACACTGATGAAGTAGAAGTGGACTTATATAAAGACTAAAAAAGAATAAGAAGCGTAAAATAATTGAATGATATGATTCCTTATCATTCAATTCTTAACGATAGAAGAAAGGTGAGTTCTGATGCCGATCAATCGTAAAGTACCTATAAGAAAATGTATCGCTACAGGCGAGATGCTTCCCAAAAAAGAAATGATTCGTGTCGTACGAACAAAAGAGGGAGAAGTAGAAGTGGACTTAACTGGTAAAAAATCAGGTCGTGGTGCATATGTTTCAAAATCTGAGGCTGCCATTCAGACAGCTAAGGAAAGAAATGTTTTTGAACGTCAACTTGAAGTGAAAGTTCCTGATCAAATATACGATGATTTATTGGCAATTGTCCGTAAGGAATTAAAAGCATGAATCAGGAACAAGCAATCTATAATTTACTGGGGTTAGCCGCTCGAGCACGAAAAGTGGTAACTGGCGAAGAACAAGTGATTAAAGAAGTCCGTGGTCAAAATGCAAAACTTGTTATTTTATCAACGGACGCTTCCAAAAACACGCAAAAAAAGTTGCGTGATAAATGTAATTCTTATAACGTTGAGCTACATGAATTTGCAACAAGAGATTCTCTTGGACACGCTATTGGTAGGGAGGCGAGAGTTTCCGTAGCTATTATGGACAGTGGTTTTGCAAAGAAACTGTCTGAGCTACTCAACGAAATCTAACCGGGGGTGAATACATGACAAAATTACGCGTTCATGAATATGCGAAACAAGTAAATAAGTCAAGTAAAGAAGTAATCGAACAATTATCAAAACTCCATATTGAAGTAAAAAATCATATGTCTACGATAGAAACAGATGTGATCAGCAAATTAGATAGTGTCTATACAAAGAAAAACACTGCACAACAAGCTCATCATCACAAGCAATCTAATGGACAGCAAGGAACTCGTCCTGTAGCAAGAAAAGATAGTCCTGCTCAAACAAAACAAATAAATACCCAAGGAAGTACTATGAATAATAATTCAACTTCAAGAGATCATTCAAAACCAAAACATAATTCAAATAACAACCAAGGCCATTCAAACGGCAATAACGGCAATAACAATAACAGCAATAATAATAACAATCGTAATCGTAATGGCAATCATCAAGGTGGTAACCGTAACTTCAATCAAAAAAGAAAGCCAGGCATTCATGGTGGACAACGTCGGAAAAACCGTCCACAACAAGTGCAACAACCAGCAGTTAAAAAAGAACTACCAGCAAAAATCACTTTCTTTGAATCTTTAACAGTTGGTGAATTAGCAAAAAAATTAGGTCGCGAACCATCTGAAATTATAAAAAAATTATTTATGCTTGGGGTTATGGCTACGATCAACCAAGAATTAGATCAAGATGCTATTGAGTTGATCTGTGCCGATTACGGTGTTGAAGTAGAGGAAGAAGTACGTGTAGATCTTACGGATTTAGATACTTATTTTGAAAACGATGAAAATGAAAATCAAGTGGATCTTAAAGAGCGCCCTCCAGTTGTTACGATAATGGGACATGTTGACCATGGTAAAACGACATTGTTAGACTCTATTCGAAACACGAAAGTTACTGAAGGTGAAGCAGGTGGAATCACACAACATATCGGTGCCTACCAAGTCGTCGTCAAAGGTAAAAAAATTACATTCTTAGATACTCCAGGACACGCTGCCTTTACGACAATGCGTGCACGTGGAGCGAAAATCACCGATTTAACCATTTTAGTTGTTGCTGCTGATGATGGTGTAATGCCTCAAACGATTGAAGCCATTAACCATGCAAAAGCCGCAGAAGTACCAATTATTGTAGCTGTAAACAAAATGGATAAACCTACTGCAAACCCTGACCGTGTGATGCAAGAGTTGACTGAACATGGATTAGTTCCTGAAGATTGGGGCGGTGATACGATCTATGTACCAATTTCAGCACTTAAAGGTGATGGCATCGATCAATTACTTGAAATGATCTTGCTTGTATCTGAAGTGGGAGAGTTAAAAGCAAACCCTAAACGTCGTGCCATCGGTTCAGTTATTGAAGCTCAATTAGATAAAGGACGCGGTTCAGTTGCGACATTGTTAGTTCAAAACGGTACATTACATGTTGGTGATCCAATCGTAGTAGGTCATACATACGGTCGTGTCCGTGCTATGGTTAATGATGTAGGTCGTCGCGTAAAATCTGCTGGTCCATCTACTCCAGTCGAAATTACTGGCTTAAATGATGTGCCACAAGCAGGTGATCGTTTCGTTGTATTTGAAGATGAAAAAACTGCTCGTCAAGTTGGTGAAACTCGTGCAGCTACTGCAATACAAGCACAACGTTCTGAAAAACAACGAGTAACATTAGATAATTTATTTGAACAAATGAAGCAAGGCGATATGAAAGAACTTAACTTAATCGTTAAAGCAGATGTGCAAGGTACTGTAGAAGCAATGGCAGCCTCATTGATGAAAATTGATGTAGAAGGCGTAAATGTGAAAATCATTCACACAGGCGCTGGTGCCATTACTGAATCTGATATTTCACTTGCAGCGGCATCTAACGCAATCGTTATTGGTTTCAATGTTAGACCTGATGCTAATGCTAAACGTGCAGCAGAAGAAGAAGGCGTAGATATCCGTCTTCATAAAGTAATTTATAAAGTAATTGAAGAAATTGAAGCTGCGATGAAAGGGATGCTAGATCCTGAATTCAAGGAAAAGGTAATTGGAGCTGCTGAAATTCGTGAAACATTTAAAGTTTCCAAAGTAGGTACAATTGCAGGCGGTTATGTAACAGATGGTAAGTTAACACGAGACAGTGGCGTTCGTGTTATTCGCGATGGCATTGTCGTTTTTGAAGGTGAACTAGATTCTTTAAAACGTTTCAAAGATGATGCAAAAGAAGTCGCAAAAGGATATGAATGTGGCTTTACCATTAAAGATTACAACGATATTAAAGTTGGAGACGAAATTGAAGCCTTTATTATGGAAGAGATAAAACGTTAATGATCATTTACGCAGAGTGTGAATTTTTTATCCCTTCTGCCCATTCGCTAAAAGAAAAAAGAGCCGTATTACAACAGATGCTTACTCGCACAAAACAAAAATACAATGTCTCAATAGCGGAAATCGATCATCAAGATGTTTGGCAAAGAACGCTTTTAGCACTCGTTTCGGTTGCATCTGCGCAACAAGCAGCTGAAAAAGAACTAGGACGCGCGATTGCATTTTTGGAATCAAATCCTGAATGGCAATGTCTCCATATACATCGAGAGTTTTTATAGAAATTGAGGTGAAACAACTATGTCAATGCGCTCAAATCGTGTTGCAGAACAGATGAAAAAAGAACTTGCGGATATTATTAGCCGAAAGTTAAAAGATCCACGAGTAGGATTTGTGACTGTAACAGATGTAGATGTAACAGGTGATCTTCAGCAAGCAACAGTTTATATTACTTGTCTAGGTACAGAAAAAGAACGTCAAGATACTATGAAAGGTCTTGAAAAAGCAAAGGGCTTTATTCGTTCGGAAATTAGCCATCGTATTCGTTTACGAGTTACACCCGAAATCTCATTTGAGTTTGACTCATCTGTTGAGTATGGGAATCGAATTGATACGTTGTTGCGTCAACTTAACGATTCACAAGAACAATAATCAAAAAAGCCTGCAGATTAAATGTTGCAGGCTTTTTCTAATATAAAAAGAGTTGAGGTCGTCGTATAGCCGTGACAAGTACTAAAGACCTCAAGTTGAAACGTTAATGATCCATATTTTAATGGATAAACTTAGATAATTAATGCCTGTTGGTTAAATTATAATTTTTAAGTAAAGGTGTGAATATGCATGCAGCACGGCATTCTCCCATTATGGAAAGAACAAGGTATGACATCTCATGATTGTGTATTCAAAGTTCGTAAAATCCTACATACTAAAAAAGTAGGGCATACTGGCACACTAGATCCTGGTGTTGAAGGGGTATTACCTATTTGTATCGGTAATGCAACAAGACTAGCTGAATATTTGACGGATGCGGGAAAAGTATATGAAGCAATTATTGAAATCGGAACGGCTACAACGACAGAAGATGCTGAGGGAGAAGTTATAGAAGAAGATACAACAGAAAAATATCTTACACGTGAGCAAGTTTTATCTGTGCTAAATTCATTAACCGGTGAAATATCTCAGACTCCTCCAATGTTTTCGGCTGTTAAAGTAAATGGTCGTAAATTGTATGAATATGCGAGACGCGGTGAAATCATTGACCGACCTACACGTCAAGTAACCATTTATTCATTAGAATTGCTTGATCATTGCGAAGAATATAAAGGAAGGACGATTACCTTCCCTGTACGTATAGCATGCAGTAAAGGAACATATATCCGTACCTTGGCTGTTCAAATAGGTGAATTACTTGGTTACCCAGCGCATATGGCCTCATTAGTACGTATAAAATCAGGTACATTTTCAAAAGAAGATTGCATTACTTTAAGTCAATTACAGGAAAAAGCAGAGAATGAGCAGTTAAAGGAATGTATCAAGCCATTAGAATATGCATTAACAGATTACCCACAATTTGACGTAACAGAGGATAATCATAAAAAAATAATAAATGGTCAAGTTTTACCGATGCACCCTGCTCTTAAAGAACATGATAAAATAGTTTATATGGAAGATCATAAAGCGGTTGCTGTCTATGTAAAGCATCCGGAGAAAAAGGGGCTAATGAAACCAGAAAAAATGTTCCCTAAAGTTGATTCCATATGAACAGGCAGTAAGGTAAGCCATTCCATCAAGATGCGTAAGTAATAAAACAGAAGATAAGAATGGGAGCTACTGCCTGTAAAAGTCCGATTGGTTCAGCTAACATTCAGTGAAAAAATTTCACTGAATGAGTTTTACTTTATCCCGCTTTAACAGGCAGTAAAGGTAAACCATCCCATCAAGATGTGTAAGTAATAAACAGAAGGTAGGAGTGGGAAACTACTGCCTGTAAAAGTCCGATTGGTTCAACTAACGCTCAGTGAAAAAACCACTGAGCGAAGTTTCACTTTATTAGGAGGCAGTTACATGAAGGTCATTCAACTGATGTATCCTTATCAGATCAGTTCAGATAAAATGGAAGGTCCATATTCTTTAGCAGTTGGCTTTTTTGATGGAGTGCATCGTGGACACCAAGCTGTTATCGAGGAAGCAAAAAAACAAGCAAAGGATAAAAACCTAAAACTTGCGGTAATGACATTTAATCCACATCCATCGATCGTTTTAGGGCAACATAAGGAACAAGTATTTTATATTACGCCTTTGAGCCAAAAATTAGAAATTTTAGAAGAACTTCAGGTAGATACTGTATTTGTCGTCCGATTCACATCAGATTTTGCTAAATTAAGTCCACAACAATTTGTCGATGTATTTATCCGCAACTTGAATATTCAACATGTTACCGCAGGTTTTGATTTTACATTTGGAGCGATGGGACGTGGAACAATGAAGGATTTACATGAAATGAGCAATGGAGATTATGAAGTATCTATAGTTGAAAAACAGCTACAAGATTCTGATAAAATTAGTTCGACACGTATTCGACATGCATTAGAAAAAGGAGATATGGAACTGGTACGCGAGCTTCTTGGTCGACCTTATCAGATTCCTGGGATTGTTGTACATGGGGACAAGCGTGGACGACAAATCGGTTTTCCAACCGCAAACGTACAAGAGGCAGAAGGGACTTTTATCCCTGCGAATGGTGTCTATGCAGTACGATTGCAAGTACAAAATGAGTGGCATGATGGAGTATGCAATGTAGGCTATAAACCAACCTTTAAAAACCCTGATGAAAAGAATTTAACGATTGAAGTATATATTAATAACTTTGATAAAAACATTTATGGTGAAGAAGTAAAAGTAGATTGGTATAAATATCTTCGCGGTGAACAAAAATTCGATGGCATTGAATCGTTAAAGGCACAAATTGAGTTAGATAAACAACATGCTATGGAATATTTAAGCCATTGTTAATTCAACGATTATAGTTGCATGCATATGGTCTTTATGTTACTATTTCTAAGGCGGCATACTTAAAGTTGTCACTCAACCATTACTTGGCACATCGAGTCACCAACGAGTTGCTCAGTAATAGGGGATATTTCATTTTAGGAGGTGAATAGGATGGCACTAACAAAAGAACGTAAAAACGAAATCATTGCTGAGTTCCGTACACACGAAAGTGATACTGGTTCACCAGAAGTTCAAATCGCTGTCCTTACGGAAGAGATTAATAACTTAAATGAACATTTACGTGTTCACAAAAAAGATCATCACTCACGTCGCGGTTTATTCAAAATGGTCGGACGTCGTCGTAACTTATTAAAATATTTACGTGAAAATGACGTACAACGTTACCGTGAAATCATTACTAAACTCGGCTTACGTCGATAAAATGCACTTTTGTGAAAGCGGGCTTGTCCCGCTTTTTCTTTATGCCCCTATAAAATACAACATAACCTCCTAGGTCATATTTGAAAATGAAGTTTAGAGAAATGTTTCGCAAAGCATTATTATTTTTGATAAACTACAAGTAACTACATAACATAAACAGTATATGTGATTAGGTTTTCTTTTTAAGAGAGGAGTTCAATACATGAACGAAAAAAAGGTTTTTACCTATGAATGGGCAGGACGACCTTTACAAATTGAGGTGGGTCAGCTCGCAAAACAAGCAAATGGAGCCGTTATGGTTCGCTACGGAGAAACAGCTGTATTATGTAATGCAACAATGTCTAAACAACCGAAACAAGCTGATTTCTTCCCATTAACAGTAAACTATGAAGAAAAATTATATGCTGCTGGTAAGATTCCAGGAGGATTTATCAAACGTGAAGGACGTCCTTCTGAAAAAGCCATTTTAACATCGCGTTTAATCGACCGTCCGATTCGTCCGCTTTTCCCAGATGGATTTCGTAACGAAGTACAAGTTATTTCGATGGTCATGTCAGCAGATCCCGATTGTAGTTCAGAAATGGCTGCAATGCTAGGGTCATCACTAGCTCTTATGGTGTCTGATATTCCATTCGATGGTCCGATTGCCGGCGTTCAAGTGGGGATGATTAACGATCAATTTATCGTTAATCCAACAGTAGAACAATGGAAAGATTCAATCATCAACTTAACAGTAGCAGGTACAAAAGACGCGATTAATATGGTTGAAGCTGGTGCATTAGAAGTACCAGAAGAAACAATGTTAGAAGCCATCATGTTTGGTCATGAAGAAATTAAAAAATTAATTGCCTTTCAAGAGAAAGTAACTGCTGAAGCAGGTAAAGAAAAAATCGAAGTTGTTCTTCATGAATTAGATGCAGCATTAACGGAAACGATCACTTCTGAGTACGAAGAAAAAATGAATGCTGCCATCCAAACTTATGAAAAACATGCTCGTGATGAAGCAATCGAGGCTGTTAAAGCAGAAGTTATCGCCAAATATGAAGAACAAGAAGCAGACGAAGATACTTTAAAACAAGTAGGCCAAATTTTAGATAAGATGGTCAAAGCAGAAGTTCGTCGTTTAATAACAGAAGAAAAGATTCGCCCAGATGGTCGTAAATTAGATGAAATCCGTCCTTTGTCTTCTGAAGTCGGCTTATTGCCACGTGCTCACGGTTCAGGTCTATTTACACGTGGACAAACTCAAGCGCTATCTATTTGTACATTAGGTGCATTGAGCGACGTTCAAATTATTGACGGTTTAGGTGTTGAAGAATCAAAAAGATTCATGCATCATTACAATTTCCCACAATTCTCTGTTGGTGAAACAGGTCCAATTCGTGCACCTGGTCGTCGTGAAATCGGTCATGGGGCTCTCGGTGAACGTGCGTTATCAGCAATCATACCAGATGAAAAAGACTTCCCATATACAATTCGTTGTGTTTCTGAAGTATTGGAATCGAATGGTTCAACTTCACAAGCAAGTATTTGCGGCTCATGTCTAGCACTTATGGATGCAGGTGTTCCTATTAAAGCACCAGTAGCTGGTATTGCAATGGGACTTGTGAAGAAAGGCGATTATTATTCAATCTTAACAGATATACAAGGTATGGAAGATCACCTTGGTGATATGGACTTTAAAGTAGCTGGTACGGCTAAAGGTGTAACAGCACTTCAAATGGATATTAAAATTGATGGACTTTCTCGTGAAATTTTACATGAAGCTTTAGTTCAAGCAAAACGTGGCCGTATGATTATTCTTGATTCTATGCTTGCTACGCTTTCTGGACCAAGAGATCATCTTTCAAAATACGCACCTAAGATCAAAAGCATTCATATAAATCCAGAAAAAATCCGTGATGTCATTGGATCTGGAGGTAAACAAATCAATAAAATCATCGAAGAAACGGGTGTCAAAATAGATACTGAACAAGATGGAACCATCTTCATCTCTTCTTCTGATGAAGAAATGATTGATCGTGCAAAAGAAATTATCGAAAATATTGTTCGCGAAGCAAAAGTTGGCGAATATTATATGGGAAAAGTCAAACGTATCGAAAAATTCGGTGCTTTTCTTGAAATTTTCCCAGGAAAAGATGGTTTACTTCATATTTCTGAAATTCAAGAAGAACGCACAAAAGCTGTTGAAGATGTTTTGAAAATTGGCGATGAATTATTGGTAAAAGTTATTGAAATCGATCGTCAAGGCCGTATTAACTTATCACGTAAAGTGGTATTGAAAGAAGAAAAAGAACGTCAAGAAAAATAAAAGCAAAGCGTGTTAAAGTTTCGACAAGCACTAGAAGACCCGAATCAAAAGTGCCTTTTCAATTTTCAAATAGCGGGATTGAAGGGACCTCGAGGGGGACTCTGCCATGTGCAGCAATAAAAGCGAAACATGCTTGCTAAAACGATTATTTTTTGAATGTAGAGGATTATGAAGATAATTTTCGAAATCACGAGGTTGCCTGTGAATCTAAAGGCAGCCTTTTTTTACATAAGGGGGAAATTATTTGGTTACAAAGTATAAATGTCCAAATGGTGTACGAATATTGACAGAAAAATTGCCTTATGTGCGTTCAGTTGCTATGGGCATTTGGGTCAATGTTGGTTCAGGAAATGAAAGACCCGAAGAAAACGGGCTTACACATTTTATCGAACATATGCTATTTAAGGGGACGCATAGTAGGACCGCGAAAGAAATTGCAGAATCCTTCGATCGGATTGGAGGACAATTAAATGCATTTACCTCTAAAGAAAACACCTGTTATTATGCTATAACATTAGATCATCATGCAGAGGAAGCTATTACTCTATTGACGGATATGTTCTTCCATTCGACATTTGCCGAGGATGACATTGAAAAAGAACGCCAAGTTATTTTTGAAGAAATGTCTATGGTAGAGGATACGCCTGATGATGATGTAGATGAGCGGCTATGGAGTGCCATGTATCCCCATCATCCAATGGGGGCACCTATCCTTGGGACGGAAGAAACTTTAGAAACTTTTACAAAAGATAAAATTGAAACATATATGTATGAACACTACACACCAGATCAAGTTGTCGTTTCAGTTGCTGGAAATATAACAGACCGATTGATTCATAAGATCATTGAATTATTCGATCAATTTAACAACACGAATCATCATTCTAAAATCATTCAAACAATACCCAAGTTTTTACCGGGACAAACGACAAAAGAAAGTAATACGGAACAAGCACATTTAGCTATTGGATATGAAGGATTAACCATCAAAGATCCGGATTTAATGAGCTTGCTTGTTGTGAATAATATTTTAGGAGATACGACATCCTCCAGATTATTTCAGCAGGTTCGAGAGGAGCAGGCATTAGCATATTCTATTTTTTCTTATTATACTGCCTATGAACATGCGGGAGCCTTTATGATATATGGAGGCACATCACCAGAAAAACTTACGATGCTTGAGGAAACGATTCTTCAAATCACTGAACAAATGGTGAATGATGGTGTATCCTCAATCGAAATACAGTATGCAAAAGAACAATTGGAGAGTAATCTATTGCTAGGGCTTGAAACATCGAACGATTTTATGAATCGCAATGCCAAAAATGAACTCTTGTATGGGAGAGAAAAAACGGTAGAACAAACATTACAAGAATTACATGCTGTAGATGAAGAAAGTGTAAATCGAGTCATTCAAATGTTGCTAACAAAACCATATGCCAAATCTGTTATTCAACCTGCTAAAGGTGGCATCGAAAGTCGTTAAATAGACGACTTTTGCGCCACTTTTTTCATTTTTTATCCTATAGGGGACAGCATAGTCTCCTCTTTAAAATGGAAGTAACGAGTAGGAGAGATTAGCAAGCAAATCGAGCTTGAGATTTGCTTGACGATCTCTTTGTTTTTTTATGCACAGGAAAAGCTTAGGCTTCATACACTGTTAATACGGGAAAAAAGGAGGGATTGAATGCTCTTATCGGAGCTTGCTAGCAAAGAGTTAATTCAGATAAAAGATGGGGTACGCTGTGGGCTACTGGCGGAAACGGAATGTTTACTGGATGCTAAAACTGGGCAAATTTATGGCTTTGAATTGGTTCATAAAGGTGTTCGTTTGCCTTTTAAACCAAAAGATACAAAGATGCAATCATTCATTCCATGGACTGAAATTTCACTGATTGGAGAAGATCGTATTTTATTTAAAAAGACGCAGCCTTTAACATCGGGGTATATAAAATGAGTAAAGAAACGTGGCTAATTTTAGGAAAAGACTTACGCTTTAAAGAATTAGCATTGCGCCTTTCGTTGGATTTTGAAAATGTCATTTATAAGTATACGGACAACTGGAATGAAGAGGTCCAACAGATTATTGTCACTGAAAAACCTCAAAGAATTGTTTTGCCCATTCACGCTGTTGATTTGCCTAAATCTGCTTTTGAATCATTGTCGGAGGATACGGCCATATTCGTTGGGAAAAGCAATCAAAGTTTGCAGCAAGAACTTCGATCTTTAAAAGAAGATCATGTCATCTATTATTTACAGGATGAATCTTATATCTGGCTCAATGCAAGACTAACTTCAGAGGGAATGCTATGTGCATTTTATGAGCTTGAATCTGCTTCTGTTTATGGAAAATCTTTTTATATTACAGGATTTGGAAGAGTGGCGAAAATGCTTGCCTATATGCTGCATAAATTAGGGGCAAATGTGCACATATTAGCGCGCTCAAATAGTCAAATCCAAGAAGCCATTGCATACGGGTATGTTGCCTCGCAACTGATTCCTAAAAATATAAAAGAATCTTATTATTTGATCAATACAATCCCCAATAAATGGCTTACGGATGAATTTTATCAGCTCTTAGATCAAGAAACCAAAATATTCGATGTGGCATCAGCACCGGGCTGTTTAAATGTGAAAAGTAACGAACAACTCAGCTATTATTTACTCCCGGGCTTGCCTGGAAAGTATTTTCCACAGGATGCAGCTGATTTACTGGCACAAATTATTATACGAAAAAATAATGAACTAGGGGAGGAATGATATGTTAAAGGGAAAACGCATAGGATTTGGCATCACTGCCTCACACTGTACTTACGCAGATGTTATACCTAAAATTTCCTCTCTAACTGAGCAAGGGGCAACAGTAGTGCCGATTATAACAAATTCGGTGCTGACGGCCGCTACTCGCTTTGGTACGGGTGAAGAGTGGACTGAAAAAATTGAAACATTGGCTGGTCATAAAATTATTAAAAGTATAGTAGAAGCGGAACCTTTTGGTCCTTCTAATCCATTAGACTGTATGGTCATTGCCCCTATGACAGGCAATTCCATTAGTAAATTTGCAAATGCCTCGACGGATTCACCTGTATTGATGGCGGCAAAAGCGACTTTACGTAATGGCAGTCCAGTCGTCTTAGGAATTTCTACAAATGATGCGCTTGGCTTAAATGGAGTAAATGTCATGAAATTATTAAATACAAAAAATATCTTTTTTATACCATTTGGGCAAGATGATCCAATCAATAAGCCGAATTCTCTGATTTCTAATTTTCCGCAGCTAACAGCTACAATTGAAGCGGCTTTGGAAAAGAAACAATTGCAGCCTTTATTGATTCAATATACTAAATAATGAAATTATTATATGAATTTTTTGCGAATTATGGTACAATAGCGCCATTATCGAATGAATCGTTGAGGAGAGATGTATGATGACTAAAGAATATACAGTAGCAGTAGTAGGCGCTACAGGAGCAGTAGGAACAAAGATGATGGAGCAGCTTGCAAAGCGTGAATTTCCGGTTGGAAAACTAAAGCTACTCGCTTCAAAACGTTCCGCTGGCAAAGACATTACATTTAATGGTCAAACATACACGATAGAAGAGGCTACTCCAGAGGCTTTTGAAGGAGTAGATATTGCATTATTTAGCGCAGGAGGTTCAGTTTCTAAAGCGTTAGCACCAGCTGCAGCAGAACGTGGCGCAGTTGTGATTGATAATACAAGTGCATTCCGTATGGATCCAGAGGTTCCTTTAGTTGTTCCAGAAGTAAATCCACAAGATATAGCAAAACACAAAGGAATTATTGCAAATCCAAACTGTTCAACTATTCAAATGGTTGCAGCATTAGAACCAATCCGCCAAGCATTTGGGTTGAATAACTTAATCGTTTCTACATATCAAGCCGTGTCAGGATCAGGGATAAGTGCAATCAATGAATTAAAAGAACAAAGCTTACAATTTGATCATCCAAAAGATGTAGAAGCACATATTTTACCTGTAAAAGGGGATAAAAAACATTATCCAATCGCTCGTAATGTCATTCCACAAATTGATGTGTTCACAGAAAATGGTTTCACATATGAAGAGATGAAAATGATCAATGAAACGAAAAAAATCATGCATGCGCCAGATTTCCCTGTTGCTGCAACTTGTGTACGTGTACCAGTAGTGGCAGGGCATTCTGAATCTGTTTATATCGAAATAGATCAAGCTGGTGTTACAGTTGAAGATATTAAAAAAGTCTTACAACAAGCACCTGGCGTTATCGTGCAAGATGATATAACAGCTCAAGAATATCCAATGCCTATTTATACTGAAGGCGAAGATGAAGTATTTGTAGGACGTATTCGCAAAGATTTAGCAAAAGATAATGCGTTCCATCTATGGGTTGTTTCAGATAATTTATTAAAAGGTGCAGCATTAAACTCTATTCAAATTGCCGAAAGAATGATTGAAGACGGATTAATCTAAGGAGGCAGAATAAGTGAATATTGGTAGTATTGCTACTGCGATGATTACACCGTTCCGTGAAGATGGATCCATTCATTTTGAGATGGTTTCAGATGTTGTTGAACATTTAATCGCAAACGGAACAGATTCAATAGTAGTCTGTGGTACTACAGGTGAGTCACCTACATTATCACATGATGAAAAAGTAGCTCTCATCCGTTTTGTTGTTAAAACAGTTCATAATAGAGTTACAGTGATTGCAGGAACAGGCAGCAATAATACACAAGCATCCATTGATTTAACAAATGAAGCAGAAGTTGCTGGTGCTGACGGAATTATGTTAGTTGCACCTTATTACAACAAACCGAGCCAACGTGGTATGTATGAGCATTTTGCAGCAATTGCGCAGTCAACTACATTGCCGATCATGTTGTATAATATTCCGGGGCGTTCGATTGTAAATATCCAACCACAAACCGTTTTACAACTTAGTAAAATTCCGAATATCCGGATTGTAAAAGAAGCAAGTGGGAACTTAGATCAAATGACGGAAATACTAGCTGGGGCTCCCGATGGTTTTACAGTATATTCGGGGGATGACGGCTTGACGTTACCACTGCTTTCGATCGGCGGTGCAGGTGTTGTTTCAGTTGCTGCACATGTGGTCGGTAATGATATGCAAAAAATGGTCAAAGCGTTTAAAGAAGGTCGTCATGAGGAGGCCGCTTCCATTCATCAAGCATTATTACCATTAATTCGTGCGTTATTTGCAACACCTAATCCTTCAACTGTCAAATACGCATTAACGAAATTGGGGATTGGCTCGGAATATGTTAGATCCCCCATTACATTGCTGACAGATGAAGAAAAATCAGCATTCGATGATGTATGGCAAGAATACGAAAAAAAGCAAATTTGAAAACTTTTTGAATGGGTAACGTTTGCCCATTCTTTTTTTGTTTGTGAAAACTCACAACTATCTATATAATGGGAGTAAGTGGTTTGTGTTCGGGATTATTTTAGGAGGAAAACAAGTGGTAAAAACAAAAAATGAAGTTATTCGCGTCATTCCACTAGGTGGCGTTAGTGAAATCGGCAAAGCTATGTATGTCGTTGAAATCGATGAGGAGCTATTTGTCGTTGATAGTGGACTTATGTTTCCCGAGGATGAAATGTTAGGAATAGATTACGTTATTCCTGACATGACATACTTGGAGGAAAACAAATCCCGTGTGAAAGGAATTTTTCTAACACATGGACATGAAGATGCGATTGGTTCAGTAGCATTTCTTTTGCAAAAAGTAAACGCGCCAGTTTATGGCTCTAAATTAACCATTGCATTAGCAAAAGAGCATTTAAAAGATTTACCTGCACCATATCCTGTTAAATTTTTTGAAGTGACAAGCAAGAGTCGTATGAATTTCCAATCGACCTATGTGACGTTTTTCCATACGACTCATAGTATTCCAGATTCATTAGGTATTGCTTTCCATACTTCAGAAGGTGCTATTGTCCACACTGGTGAGTTTAAATTCGACCAATCAGCTCAAGGAAAATACAAGCCAGACATTGCGAAAATGGCTAATTTAGGCGAAGAAGGCGTATTTATCTTGATGTCTGATTCTACGGAAGCTGAACGACCAGGATATACTATACCTGAAAATGTTGTACGTGAAAGGTTAGCCAAAACATTCCATCAAGCTGAAGGAAGAATTTTGGTTGCACTTTATGCATCGAACTTTATTCGGATTCAACAAGTATTTGACCAAGCGTCAGCTGCAGGTCGAAAAATCGCGGTTGTCGGCCGCAGTTTAGAGCATGTATTTGAAATCGGTATGCGTTTAGGGTATCTTTCTGTAGATTCAGAGCAAGTGATCCCTAGCAATAAAATAAATGACTATCCAGATGAAGAAATTGTAGCGATTATTACTGGTAACCAAGGTGAACCACTAGAAGGATTAGAAAAAATTATCCGCAAACACCACCGTGATATCCGTATTAAGTCTACAGATACTGTTTTAATAACATTTACACCGTCACCAGGTATGGAACTTCAAATTGCAGATGCGATGAATAGTCTCGCTAAATTAGGGGCAAAAGTTTTATCAGCAGATACAAAGGTTCATGTATCAGGACATGGTGCTCAAGAAGATTTGAAATTGATGTTGAATCTTATGAAACCAAAATATTTTATCCCTATTCAAGGGGAATATCGTATGCTTATCGCACACTCCAAATTGGCACAACAAACAGGTTTGTCTAAGTCTCAAATCTTTATTGCCGATAAAGGGGACATCGTCGAATATAAAGATGGCAAAATGCGTATGAGTGGACGGGTAACCGCAGGAAATATCCTTATTGATGGTATAGGTGTTGGAGATGTCGGCAATATTGTTTTACGTGATCGTAAATTACTTAGTCAAGATGGCATTTTCATCGTCGTTGTGACCATTAACCGTCAATTGAAGAAAATTGCTTCAGGTCCGGAAATTTTATCTCGTGGATTTGTATATGTAAGAGAATCTGAAGAGTTATTAAGTGAAGCCTCTAATTTAGTAAAAGAAGTTGTCGAAAAATATGTGAATAAAGGCTCATATGAATGGACAAATATAAAACAAGAAATCCGTGACACGCTTAATTCGTATTTATTCCAACAAACAAAGCGCAGACCAATGATTATCCCGATTATTATGGAATATTAATATGTAAGCGAACAAAAAGGATTTCCTAACCTCTCTTATGGTAGGAAATCCTTTTTCCTTTAATACATAATGGATGAAAGAAAGTAGGTGGAGGCATGACAACAGCCAAAAAGGGGACAGCTAAGTCAAAAAAAACTTCGACATCAAAGACAAAAAAAGATTCGCCAAAGTTGATGTATGAAATTGTTGGTTTAATTTTGATTGGATTTGCGATCATCATATTTTTTGAATATGGCATTGTGGGAAGATTACTACAAGCCTTATCCCTATTTTTATTTGGAAACTGGGCAGTCATTGTTCCATTTTTATTGGTAGTAAGCGCATTATTATTAATGTTAAAAAGAACTGTGCCAAATTTAAGACATCGTTTAATCATAGGTAGTTTGTTGATTACTGGTGGACTAACTTTATTTAGCCATATTGCACTGTTTGAACAATTGTATGAAGGAAATGCCGTACAGAGTAATTCTGTTTTAAAAGAAACTTGGCGAATTTTAGTGACAAGTGGAGGCATTAAAGAGCATAGTCATGCATTAGGCGGAGGAATGATAGGTGCGTTACTATTCGCCTGTTTTTATGCCTTATTCGACTCTGCAGGGGCAAATATAGCCGGGTGGTTAATGGTACTAATCGGGATCGTGTTAATTTCCGGGAAAGCACTGTTGCCATATTTAGTCAGTAAATGGCCGATTATCAAGAATACCGTTTTACAAATAAAAGGTCATTCAGGTACTTCTAGTCGGCGAAAGGAAGCTAAAAAGAAAAAAGAAAACACTCGTAAAAATAGAAAAAAAGCGGATTCAGAATTACCTATTCACGATGAGGAACATCATGCAGCAACTGCAATCGAGCCAGTAGTAGAAGAGAGAAAAGAACCCATTATTTCTGCCTTTACACAAAGAGTTCAGCAAGATCGAACTGAACCCGAATTGACCGTCATGCATGATGAAAGTTTGCCACAAGAAATAGATCATCCATCGATCGATACGTCTGATGTAGTAGAAAATGAGGCATATCAATTACCGTCTATGAATAATTTGAAATTACCACCGCATACTGACCAAAGTGGTGAGTTTGAGCTAATCCAAGGGAATGCTCGCAAGCTGGAGCAAACTTTTCAATCATTTGGTGTCAAAGCGGCCGTAACGCAAGTACATCTTGGCCCAGCTGTGACGGAATATGAGGTATTGCCTGATCGAGGCGTAAAGGTTAGTAAGATCGTTGGTTTACAAGATGATTTGGCATTAGCACTTGCAGCAAAAGATATTCGAATTGAAGCACCAATTCCAGGTAAATCTGCTGTAGGAATTGAAGTACCAAATAAAGAAGTTGCGATAGTCAGTTTACGTGAAGTGTTAGAATCGAAACAAAACAATAAACCAGATGAAAAATTATTGATTGGTTTAGGAAGAGATATTACTGGAGAGGCAAAACTTGCAAAATTGAACAAGATGCCACATTTACTGGTAGCTGGTTCAACGGGTAGTGGTAAATCAGTTTGTATTAATGGCATTATTATTAGCCTATTGATGAGAGCAAAACCACATGAAGTCAAGATGATGATGATTGACCCGAAAATGGTAGAATTGAATGTTTATAATGGTATCCCTCATTTGCTAGCACCTGTTGTGACGGATGCACGTAAAGCGTCACAAGCGTTGAAAAAAGTAGTTGCTGAGATGGAAAGACGCTATGATTTGTTTTCCCATACAGGTACTCGAAACATAGAAGGATATAACGACCATATCGATAAATTTAATGAAGAAAACGGTGAAAAGCATCCTAAAATGCCATTTATCGTAGTTATTGTAGATGAATTAGCAGATTTGATGATGGTGGCTTCAAGTGATGTGGAAGATTCGATCACTCGTCTCGCACAAATGGCCCGTGCGGCAGGTATACACTTGATCATTGCTACACAAAGACCGAGTGTTGATGTTATTACAGGGATCATTAAAGCCAACATCCCGTCAAGAATCGCTTTTGCCGTATCATCTGCTATTGATTCGCGTACAATACTAGATATGAGTGGTGCTGAACGTTTGCTTGGAAGAGGCGATATGCTCTTTTTACCTGCGGGTGAATCAAAACCCGTACGTGTACAGGGAGCATTTGTTTCAGATCACGAGGTGGAGAAGATTGTCGATTTTGTTATAGCACAACAAAAAGCGCAATACCAAGAAGAAATGATCCCAACTGATGAGGAAGAAATTCCAAATTTAGATGATACAGATGAACTTTATGAAGAAGCCGTACAATTGGTTTCAGCTCAAGATACCGCATCGGTGTCATTTCTTCAAAGAAAGCTAAAAATAGGTTACGCTAGGGCTGCTCGTATCATGGATCAAATGGAAGAAAGAGGAATTGTAGGGCCGGCTGAAAAGAGCAAGCCTAGAGAAGTTTTGATCGGCAAATAATTTGCCCTGCTTGAACAGGCAATATGTTCTTACATCGCAATCCTTCCGCAAAACAGGAGGAAAGGTGAGAGAACAACTGCCTATAGCAATCTGACTGGTTCAACCAACACCCAGTGGGGATTAAGGAAGTCTCCACTGGGTGTTGGTTGAACTTTAATATTTGCTTTTTGTTATCTAAAACATGGTAAGTGATATAAAATTTTATCTGTTTTAGCACAGTTTTTGTAAAAAATATTTATTTCCCTAAAAAAAAATGGTATAGTAATGTCTGATTAGTAGGAATGTTTTACGTCTGATGTCTGATCTCTGATTTCTGGTGGTGATTTATATGACAATAAAATCTGATCATCGTCATCTCTATCTTCAAGTGATTGATCATATAAAGGCAGATATAGAGCAAGGTGTTTACAAAGAAAATGAAAAACTGCCTTCAGAATTTGAATTATCGAAGTCACTTGGTGTTAGTCGTGCAACACTTCGTGAAGCACTAAGATTGTTGGAAGAAGAAAATATCATTGTTCGAAGACATGGTGTAGGAACTTTTGTAAATCCAAAACCTCTATTTACATCAGGGATTGAACAGCTTTCAAGTATCTCCTCAATGATTGAGGAAGCGGGAATGGAGCCTGGTACAAACTATTTAAGTTCAACTGAGCAACTTCCAAATGATGAAGATATAAAACGCTTTCAATGTGATGAAGATGAACCTTTAATAACGATTGAACGTGTGCGTACAGCAGACGGAGAACCAGTAGTGTATTGTGTGGATCAAGTACCTGCGAAGTATCTACCAGCAGATTTCTTGTTTCGACATGATCCTTCCATTTTCTCAGCTATAGAGGAATCAGGAGATATACATGTTGCATATGCTGTTACATTTATTGATCCAATTGGTTATCACAATCAAGTTTCTCCAATCTTACAATGTGGGCGCGAAACAGCCCTATTAGTATTAAAACAGCTCCATTATGATGATAAAGATCGTGTGGTACTTTATTCACGAAACTATTTTAGAGCCGACAAGTTCAGCTTCCATGTAGTGAGAAAACGTGTATAAAACCATACTCATTCCTGCTTATCGAATGTACAATTAACTTTACTTTTTAGGGGGATTTCAAGTGAAAAAGCGTAAAATTGGTTTAGCTCTTTCTGCACTTTTAGCTTCTGGGACTTTACTAGCTGCATGTGGGAATGACAATGCTGGTGATTCAAAGAAAAATAACAAAGACTCATTCTCAGTAGGGATGGTAACTGATACTGGTGGTATTGATGACCGTTCGTTTAACCAATCCACTTGGGAAGGATTAGAACAATTTGGTAAAGATAATGGATTATCTAAGGGGAATGGCGGTTATGATTACTTACAATCTTCATCTGAAAGCGATTATAACACCAATTTGAATAGTTTAATTCGCCGTAATTTTGATTTAGTATTTGCAGTTGGTTATAATCTGCACGATTCAGTTGCTGAAGTAGCTAAGCAACAAAAAGATGCTAAAATTGCGATTATTGATTCAGTTGTTGAAGGACAGGACAATGTTGCTTCTATTATGTTCAAGGCAAATGAAGCTTCATACTTAGCAGGAGTTGCAGCAGCTTTACAATCTAAAACCGGTAAAATTGGTTTCATCGGTGGTATGGAAGGCGATATTATTGGTGGATTCGAAGCAGGTTTTGTAGCAGGGGCTAAAGAAGCAAATCCAAAAGTTAAAGTTGATGTTCAATATGCAGGATCGTTTACAGATGCAGCCAAAGGTCAAGCAATTGCTAAACGTATGTATGACTCAGGTGCTGATATTGTTTTCCATGCAGCAGGTGGAGTAGGTAAAGGGTTATTTACTGAAGCTAAAGAACGTAAGAAAAAAGATCCAAAGGCTGATGTATGGGTAATTGGTGTTGACCGTGACCAATATGATGAAGGTAAAGTAGATGATAAAACAAATGTCACTTTAACTTCTGTATTAAAACGTGTCGATATTGCTGCACAAGATATTTCCAAACAAGCAAAAGATGGTAAATTCCCTGGTGGTAAAACCATTACTTTTGGTTTGAAGGATAATGGGGTTGATTTAGCTGACTCACATGGTGCAATCACTAGTGATACACAAAAGAAAATTGATGAATATAAAGAAAAAATTATCAATGGTGATATTAAAGTTCCCGAACAACCAACCAAAAAATAATAATACTATTGTTTGTCATAAAGGCCAGTTTTTCTGGTCTTTATGCTGTTTTTAACTATGAAAAAATTAATAGATGAAGGTATTTGAAGATTTGAAGATGATTCTTTTTTTTAAACATCGAAAGTAGATTTTACGGCGTCTTAAAATCTAAGGAGAGTTTCACATTATTTATAGAATAGTAAATTGATAGTTTGAATTATACATCTTTATTCTTTAAATCCTTTCTTGTGTTAATTTTTTAAACTTTTGTTAATTATTAATGACAATCATAAATTTATAGTGTCCTAGGGAGTGAACACATTGGATTATGTGATAGAGATGCTTGGCATTCGCAAACAATTTGGCGATTTTGTAGCAAATGATAACATTACCCTTCAGCTAAAAAAAGGTGAGATTCATGCATTATTAGGAGAAAATGGTGCGGGAAAATCTACACTAATGAATGTGCTATTTGGCCTATACCAACCAGAGGCAGGAACTATCAAAGTCCATGGCAAGGAAGTTAAAATTTCCGATCCCAATAAAGCCAATGATTTTGGTATTGGAATGGTGCATCAGCATTTTATGCTAGTTGAAAATTTTACGGTGACGGAAAATATCATTTTGGGTAATGAGCCAACTAAAATGGGGTTGGTCAATATTCGAGATGCAGCGAAAAAAGTACAAGCACTATCTGAAAAATATGGTTTAAATGTCGATGCAAATGCAAAAATCGAAGATATCTCGGTCGGTATGCAACAACGTGTTGAAATACTAAAAACATTATACCGCGGGGCTGATATTTTAATTTTTGATGAACCGACAGCATCATTGACACCTCAAGAAATTACAGAATTAATGCAGATTATGAAACGTCTTATTGATGAGGGCAAATCCATTATTTTGATAACACATAAATTAAAAGAAATCATGGAAGTTTCAGATCGTGTCACGATCATTCGTAAAGGGAAAGGGATCGGCACAGTTGTTACAGCAGATACAAACCCAGATCAATTGGCTGAAATGATGGTTGGCAGACAAGTTGTATTTAAAACAGAAAAACAACAGGCACATCCAACCGATATCGTTTTAAATATCGAGAATTTAACTGTTGCAGACAACCGCGGCATCGACAAAGTGAAGAGACTAAATCTTACTGTTCGAGCTGGAGAAATTGTTGGGATTGCTGGAATTGATGGCAATGGTCAATCTGAATTGGTCGAAGCCATAACGGGTCTTCGCAAAGTGAAACAAGGCACGGTCACTTTAAAGGGGAAAAATATTACTGGGTTGAAACCTCGTAAAATCATGGAATCAGGCATCGGACATATTCCGCAAGACCGCCATAAACATGGACTTGTATTAGACTTTCCTATTGGACACAATATCGTTTTACAAACTTATTATCAAAAGCCGATCTCTAAGGCGGGGATTATTGATTATAAAAAGGTAAATGAAATTGCCAAAAGAATTATCACAGAATTTGATGTGCGCACACCGAACGAGATGACTCTCGCACGTTCATTATCAGGTGGGAACCAACAAAAAGCCATTATTGGTCGTGAAATTGATCGTGATCCAGACTTGTTAATAGCTGCATTACCAACACGCGGTTTAGATGTTGGAGCCATTGAGTTTATCCACAAACGTTTGATTGAACAGCGTGATAAAGGAAAAGCTGTTTTACTTATATCTTTTGAGTTAGATGAGGTTATGAATGTATCTGATCGTATAGCAGTTATCCATGATGGCTCTATTATTGATATCGTTAAACCATCTGAAACAAATGAACAAGAATTGGGTTTATTAATGGCTGGACAATCATTGCATCATGATCAAAAAAAGGTAGGTGACGAATAGTGTCTAAACATATGACAAATATTCTGGTTCCCCTTATATCCATCTTGTTAGGGCTCATTGTAGGGGCAATCGTCATGTCCCTAAGTGGTTTTAGTCCAATAGATGGTTATATTGCCTTGTGGAATGGAGTCTTTGGGGATAGCTATAACTTGGGTGAAACTATTCGCCAAATTACGCCCTATATTTTTGCTGGTTTAGCTGTAGCTTTTGCATTTCGGACAGGCTTATTTAATATTGGGGTAGAGGGGCAGCTGATTGTAGGGTGGCTTGCAGCAGCTTATGTCGGTTATGCATTTGATCTACCTAAAATTATTCATATCCCACTAGCATTATTAGCAGCCGCTGTAGCGGGTGGATTATGGGCATTTGTCCCGGGCTTGTTAAAGGCAAAATTACAAGTACATGAAGTAATCGTTACAATTATGATGAACTATATTGCATTGCATGTTGTCAATGCATCAATCGCTACATTATCTGATGGTGCTGAGAAGACAGAAAAAATCCACGAATCTGCATCATTACGTTCACCATTCTTAGAATCTATTACAGATTATTCACGATTGCACTGGGGGATCATCGTTGCCATTATTGCCGTATTTGTCATGTGGTTCTTATTAGAAAAAACAACTCGCGGTTTTGAATTGAAGGCTGTTGGATTTAACCAGGATGCATCTGAATATGCAGGTATGAATGTAGGAAAAAATATTATTTTAGCGATGGTTATTTCAGGGATATTCGCTGGTTTAGGCGGTGCAATGGAGGCGTTAGGTACTTTTGGGAATATTTCAAAATTGACGGGCTTTACAGGTATCGGTTTTGATGGTATCGCCGTCGCATTACTTGGAGCCAACCAACCCTTTGGTGTGTTACTTGGAGCCATCCTTTTTGGATCACTAAAAAACGGTGGTTTAAATATGCCAAACGAAGCTGGTATCCCAATGGAAATTGTATCAATCGTCACGGCATTGATTATTTTCTTTGTCGCATCAGGTTATATCATTCGCGTAACACTTGAACGTTTAAGCAAGAAGAAAAAGGAGGAAAAATAATATGAGCTTTTTAGAAGTGTTATATTTCATTATTCCTTCTGCCATTTTCTATGCTGCGCCATTAATAATGACTGCAATAGGTGGCGTATTCACAGAACGATCAGGTGTTGTGAACATCGGTCTTGAAGGTGTCATGATTATGGGGGCCTTCAGTAGTATCGTCTTCAATTTAACTTTTGCGGATTCGCTTGGCGCATGGACACCTTGGATTGCTTTATTAGTGGCAATGCTTACAGGGATTGTGTTCTCCCTATTCTTGGCTGTAGCGGCTGTATCATTCCGAGCTGATCAAACAGTGGCTGGTGTCGCTCTTAATATGTTGGGTTTAGCAGTAGCTGTCTTTGCTGTTAAAATGTTATATGATAAAGGACAAACGGATTCCATTTCAGAACGTTTTTCACGGTTCGATATTCCAGGTTTAAAGAGTATTCCAATTTTAGGGGAAATGTTCTTCACAGATGTTTATGCTACATCTATTTTAGCCATCATGATTGCATTTGTAGCTTGGTTTATTATTTATAAAACACCATTTGGTCTACGTTTGCGTGCGGTAGGAGAGCATCCTATGGCAGCTGATACAATGGGTGTTAATGTGACGAAAATGCGTTATATAGCAGTTATGATTTCAGGCGCACTTGGCGGGATCGGTGGCGCCATTTATGCACAGGCAATTGCAGGTAATTTCAGTCAAAGTACGATCAGTGGGCAAGGTTTTATCGCCATTGCCGCAATGATTTTCGGTAAATGGCATCCTCTAGGTGCTATGGGGGCAGCACTATTCTTTGGTTTTGCTCAATCTTTAAGTATCGTAGGAGCTTCCATTCCTGTTATTAAAGATGTACCTGAAGTTATTTTGTTAATCTTACCTTATGTTTTAACAATCTTAGCTTTAGCTGGATTTATCGGGAAAGCGAGAGCGCCTAGAGCATCTGGTACCCCATATATTAAAGGAAAGCGATAATAACTTTTAGTAAGAGGCTGGGCTCTCCCCCAGCCTTTTTTATCGTGTTATGGTGTTATGAACAGACATCCCCAACAACAAACTTTTACCAAAAAGCTAGGAAAAGTCATTGAAAGTATTTTGTTCGCCTCTAAAAATGTGGTGAAAATCAGCATTTTTATTTCATAAAATGAAAGAATGTGCTCTATCCATAAAAAGGGCAATAATATCATTTTTCCGTGACCTCAAGTAAAGGATAAATGGGGCATTGCCTGTGTAAAGGTCCGATTGGTTCAATTAACACTCAACGGAGGATGAAGAAAACTCCTCGGTGTGAGGTATCACTTTATGCTATAATTTTTCAGTGGCCGAAAAGTGAGCTGATGTGATCTCATATTTTATAGAGACGTTTTTCTGAGAGGATCACTTGAGTCTCTATATACATTCAAAACGACTAATCTAAAAACAACAAAAACACGAATGATTAACCTCCTTTTACATTAGTTGCAATTTTATTCAATTGCCATGTATAGTTGGAGTAATGGTTTGTTATATTAAGTAGATAGGAGGGATTTGAATGTTTAACACTTTAGAAGTAGCCAAAGACGTTCATATTCATACAAGAGTCACTGATCAATTTAAAACAGTGAATTTTTCTTTGAAATTAAGAAGACCATTGAAGGTAGAGGAGGCAGCAGAAAGAACCGTTTTAACCAATGTTTTGCAACATAGTAATGCCCAATTCCCATCTACTGCTAGTATGCGTATGTATTTAGATGATTTATATGGAACCGTTTTATATTTAGATACAAGCAAAAAAGGAAATGAACATGTTGTCATATTAAATGTTGAAACGGTCAATGACCAATACTTAAAAAATAGTGATGTATTGAGCAAAGTATTAGAGCTTATGCATACAGTACTATTTGAGCCAAACTTCGAGAATGGGACTTTTAAGGAAAATATCGTTGCTCGTGAAAAAGAAATGGTCAAAGAACGTATCCAATCCATTTTTGACGATAAATCACGCTATGCACAAAATCGTTTAACAAAAATTTTAGCTCCCAATCATCCAGCATCTATTTCTGCAAATGGTACAATTCCAGATGTTGAGGCGATTACACTACAATCCCTTACAGATACATATCAACGCATGCTTGCAGAAGATGTGGTTGATATCTATGTGGTCGGAGATATTGATGAAACAAAAATGGTTGAAGAGTTAAAAAAAGCATTACCGTTTGGTGATCGAAAGTCATCATTGACAATCACTGAAATACCGAAAATTCAACCAACAGATACTTATGTCAAAGAAAAACAAGACATGAAACAGGGAAAACTGCATATCGGCTTTTCTACACCTGTATTCTTTAAAGATGTAGACTTTCCGAAGATGCAGATCTTTAATGGCATTTTTGGGGGATATCCTCATTCTAAATTGTTTATGAATGTTCGAGAAAAGGAAAGTATGGCTTATTATTGTTCTAGTTCATACTCAGCACAATATGGTTTAGTTTATGTGATGTCTGGGATTGATGTAGAAAATGAAAAGAGGACGCTACAATTAATTGATGAACAGTTATTGGCTATGCAACAAGGCGAAATAACAGATTTGGAAATGACACAAACGAAGGCGATGCTTCAAAACCAGTTGAAAGAGGCTTTAGATTCTGCTCGTGGTCAAATTGAAATTTATGACCAATATAAAGATTTGGATGAAGATTTCAATGTAGAAGCATGGCAAACAAAATGGCAAGCTGTCACAAAAGAAGATGTTGTAGCAATGGCTAAACAACTGCATAAAGAAACCGTCTATTTCTTGAGTGGAATGGAGGACGAAAAATAATGGAAACAATTCGTTTTGATCAATTAGATGAAACACTGTATTATGAAAAGCTTGAAAATGGGTTAGAAGTGTATATTTTACCTAAAAAGGGATTTTCTAAAACATTCGTAACATTTACCACAAAATATGGTTCAGTGGACCGTTCATTTATTCCACTTGGTGAACAACAAGCGATAACCGTTCCTGATGGTATTGCACACTTCTTAGAACATAAAATGTTTGAAAAAGAAGATGGAGATGTATTCCAAAAGTTTAGTGAGTATGGTGCATCAGCAAATGCTTTTACTTCATTTGCAAGGACTGCTTATCTATTTTCTGCAACAAATCATGTTTACGAAAGTACTGAAACACTGTTAAATTTCGTACAAGAGCCTTACTTTACAGAGAAAACAGTCAATAAGGAAAAAGGGATCATTGGGCAAGAAATTACAATGTATGATGATCAACCTGACTGGCGTTTATACTTCGGTACGATAGAAAATATGTTTAAAGAACACCCTGTGAAAATTGACATTGCAGGTACTGTTGAGTCGATTGATCAAATTACAGCAGAACATCTATATACTTGTTATTATACTTTTTATCATCCTTCTAACATGCTGCTATTTGCAATCGGTGCATTAGAACCGGAAAAAATGATAGAAGTAATTCGCGAAAACCAAAAGAAGAAAGAATTCGCAAAACCAACTCCTATTAAGCGCATTGGCGTAAATGAACCATCTGAGGCAGCTATCCCTGAGCGTTCATTACGTATGGATGTTTTAAAATCAAAAGTTTCTGTTGGTCTTAAAGCAAAAGAAACAAGTTTATCAGGCCGTGAAATGTTGAAACATGAACTTGCCATTAGTTTAACATTGGATATTTTATTTGGACGTTCTTCGGATTTTTATACAAAAGTGTATGAAGAAGGATTGATCGATGAATCTTATTCCTATGATTTTTCTTTAGAGCAAGGTTTTGGATTTGCTATGATCGGTTCCGACACACATCAGCCAGACAAACTTGTTCAAGCTATAAAAGATCAGCTGAAAAAAACAGAACAAAATTGGCCATTTGGAGAAGAAGAATTAGAGCGTGTGAAACGTCGTAGAATAGGGTTTCACTTAAGAGCTCTCAATTCCATCGAATATATTGCCAACCAATTTACACGCTATAAATTTAATGATATGAATTTGTTTGATTCTGTTGCAGCCATTGAAGAGTTAACATTGGCAGATGTCAAACAGGCCTTTCAATCATTGCAAGGTGAATCACAACAAACGGTCTTTAAAATTTTGCCATTAAAAGACAGTACTAAAACGGATTCTGAGTCAGAGGGCTCAAAAGCATAATGAAAAAGTTTGCTTTAGTATTAGGCGCTTCCGGTGCAATCGGAAGTGCCGTTTGTCGTGGATTAGCGGAAAATGGTTGGTCTCTCTATATGCATTACAATCATCATACAGATGTCATACAAAATTTGATAAAAGAATTATCACAAACATACCCAGAACAAGAATTTATGACCATTCATGCAGATTTAACAGCAGATTCTGCGGCTACTACGATTGCACAATCTGTATTTTCAATAGAAGCGATTGTTGTTGCTAGTGGTCAAGCACTGTATAAACTTGTAGAAGATACGACGGTGGAGGAAATGACTGCACTTTGGAAAGTACATGTTCAAACGCCCATTCAAATGATTGCTTTACTTGCACCTAAGCTTCGTCAACATCCTGTCAGTTATATTACAATGATTGGTTCCATATGGGGAGAAGCAGGAGGAGCTGGTGAAACACTCTATTCTACAGTCAAAGGTGCTATCCACGCATTTGTCAAAGCCTATGCCAAAGAAGTTTCTTTTAATGGGACCCGCGTAAATGCAGTCGCTCCAGGACTTATCGACACCAGCATGAATAGCCATCTGAATGAAACGGAAATGACCGATCTATTGGCGGAAATTCCGCTAGAGCGTGCTGGCACACCTGAAGAAGTGGCCCATCTTGTGTCATTTTTACACTCTGGAAAAGCAAATTATATAACAGGCCAGATTTTGCGAATTAATGGTGGTTGGTACATATAATGTCGAGCTTTACACATACTCATCGTGTAAAGGAGGGATTGTATGCCTATTTTAGAGAATTGGCAACATTGGACATCTTTTTTAGGACAAAATGTGGCACAAGCTGAACAGGCTGGTATATCCAGTAAGGTCATTCGACAAGCAGCAGTGAAAATTGGTGAATATTTAGCGAAAAACGTTGATCCCAAGAATGAACAAGAACGCGTACTTTCTGATTTATGGGGTGTTGCTTCTGAGGATGAAAAAGAGGCTATTGCCAATTGTGTGATCAGATTAGTACAAAATAAAAATCTTCAATAGGAAGAAGAACAGTTTTGAGCAATTTTTTAGCAACAATCATTTTAGACATCGAGGTTAATCGTCGTTATAAATAAGTACGGGGATGCTTTAAAAGTATATTTTGATACTTTTAAGACAACCCTTTTCTTTTTCTCTTTTCATCTATAGAAAAATCGGCTATTATGGAACTTAGATATGTTTTATGCGTTTTATAATAGAAGGGATCGTTGTATGTGAGAGAGTGGTATTTTGAGTATGAAATACAAATCAATCGCCCCGGATTATTAGGTGATATTGCGTCATTATTAGGGATGCTTCGGGTTAATATAGTAACGATAAATGGTGTTGACCAAGTGCGAAGAGGAATGCTTCTACGTGCCGAAAAAGAGGAACAAATTGAACGATTTAGAAGTATAGTTTCGACAATGGAAATGATAAAAGTGACGAAATTTCGACAACCTACTACTCGAGATCGTTTAGCTATTCGGCATGGTCGATATATTCAACGTGAGGCGGATGAGAAAAAAACATTTCGTTTTGTCCGTGATGAACTGGGGATTCTTGTCGATTTTATGGCTGAGATTTTTAAAAAAGAAGGTCGTAAGTTAATAGGAATTCGTGGAATGCCTCGAGTTGGAAAAACAGAGTCAATTGTTGCAGCGAGTGTTTGTGCAAACAAACGATGGTTATTTTTATCATCAACTATGATTAAACAAACCGTGCGGAATCGACTACTTGGAGATGAATTTAATAGTAACAATGTATTTATATTAGATGGAATTGTTACTAGACGATCTATGGACGAGCGTCATCAACAATTAGTACGAGAAATTATGCAACTACCGTCCACCATTGTGATTGAACACCCTGATATGTTCGTGCAACATTCTGAATATACAATCGAGGACTTTGATTATATTATCGAATTAAGACATCATCCAGATGAAGAAATTACATACGAAGTACTTGAGCGTAATAGTAGCTTTTTACAAGATTCGGATGGTTTCGGTGGTTTTGGAGGATTTAATTTTTAACAGGAAGGTGTTTACAATTGACAGAATTAGGAGCTCGTTTGAAGGAAGCGAGAGTGTCAAAAGGTTATAGTCTGGATGATTTGCAGGAAATCACCAAAATCCAAAAACGTTATCTTTCTGCAATTGAAGAAGGCAATTATAGCATTATGCCGGGAACATTTTATGTACGTGCGTTTATAAAGCAATACGCAGAAGCAGTAGGATTAGATAGCAATGAATTATTAGAAACATTCAAAGATGAAGTTCCAGCTAATAAAACGGCACAAACTGTGACAGCAACTACAAATGTCCAACAACCACAACAACGACGTAGTTTAGCAAGGAAAGCATCTAGAGGCAGTTCCGATTGGATGCCTAAATTAATTGTTGCCTTATTTATCATCATTATTATTGCTGCCATTTGGTTCTTGAAACAACATAATTCTAGCAATGACGTTGTGGATGAACCAAAACAACAAGACGTCAAAGTGGAATCAACAGATGTCAAAACGAATAGTAATAAGGATAAAGAAGATCAAACCAAAACAGATACACAAGAAAATAATGCAGACGATACTACACAAAAAGAGGAAGAAACGCAACAAAAGATTTCAGAAGGTGTTTTGGAAAACGATAGTGTAACGACTACGTATACATTAACAGGAGCTAAAGACTTCAAGATCAAAGTAAAAGTTACTGGTTCAACTTGGGTAGGGATTCAAGATGAAAATGGTACGGAGATCTCCAATGAATCAGATTCTTATAAGGCAGATCAAATGTATAGTGATGGTGATGAACTCGATATAGATGCTACTGGACACAAAAGTGTTCGTGTTAGACTTGGAGCATCTGCAAATGGTACTGTATATGTGAATGATGAAAAGATTAAGTTTGCAGCGACTCCTGCAGAACGTTATACTCAAAATATCGTTATTAAATTTGAGGAAGAAAAGTAGTCATCTGAAAAAGATGACTTTTTCCTTTGTTAAGAAAGGTGAAACAAATGAATATTCCTAATAGAATTACAGTCTCTCGAATTTGTCTAATACCTGTATTTGTATTATTGATGGTGTTAGATTTTGATTGGGGCAATATATCTATTTTAGGTGCTACACTACCAGTTGAACAATTTGTAGGTGCTTTAATTTTTATCGTCGCATCAATGACAGATTGGATTGATGGCCACTATGCTCGTAAATATCATTTAGTTACGAATTTAGGGAAATTTTTAGACCCATTGGCAGATAAGTTGCTTGTCTCATCTGCATTTATATTATTAGTAGGGATGGGAGACGCACCGGCTTGGGTTGTGATCGTTATTATTAGCCGTGAGTTCGCGGTTACTGGTTTACGATTAATTTGTGCAGAACAAGGTGAAGTTGTAGCTGCTAACCAACTAGGTAAGATCAAGACTTGGACACAAATCATCGCAATCGCATCATTATTACTTAATAACATTATTTTTGCCATGTGGGGTATTCCATTCGGAACATTTATGCTTTATGTTGCACTGGTTTTCACCATTTGGTCTGGTATTGATTACTTCTGGTTAAACCGTAAAATTTTATTAGAATCAAAATAATATATTATCGGCTCATTTTGCTTAACGAAAGATCCTATTTTCGTCTAGCAACCACTACTATTTGTGGCGCTTCTTCAATTCAAGCGAATGAGTCATTTTTAGTAGGATTTTTAAAAATTACCACGGGTATAAATCCTTTTTCGTTATGGATTTTCAGTTGTTTGTTAAAAATTGGTTGGTTCAACCCATACAAAGGGCTGAAGAAAACCATCGCTGTGTGAAATTTCACTTTGTAGAAGGAGGAATAGTGGATGGATGCAGAAATTATTGCTGTAGGATCTGAATTATTATTAGGGCAGATAACCAATACAAATGCCCGTTTTATCTCTAATCATCTATCGGAACTCGGAATCAATGTTTATTATCATACAGTCGTTGGAGATAATGCCGCTCGTCTAGAGGAAGCGATTAAAATTGCTGAATCGCGTGCAGATCTTATTATTTTCTCTGGGGGTTTAGGCCCAACAAAAGATGATTTAACGAAGGAAACGATCGCAAAGCATTTGCAAACAGAGCTTGTGTATGATGTGGATGCGGTGAAATCAATCGAAGCGTTTTTTGAAAAACAAAATCGAGCAATGACTGAAAATAACCGTAAGCAGGCGCTGGTATTAAAGGGATGCGATGTTTTGGTCAATAAGAATGGTATGGCTCCAGGAATGATCTATGACGATCAAAAACGTACGTATATTCTACTACCAGGACCCCCTAAGGAAATGGAGCCTATGTTTCAGTTTGAAGCAAAGCCCAATCTTGCCACACGTTTGCATGAAGGTGCCCAAATTGTATCACATGTACTACGCTTTTATGGAATAGGGGAAGCTGAGTTAGAAGTACGTATACAAGATTTACTAGATCAGCAGTCTAATCCAACGATCGCGCCACTTGCTTCAGATGGAGAAGTGACATTGCGCATTACAGCAAATGCCGAAAATAGCGAAAAAGCTTGGATATTGATCAATAAAACAAAAAAAGAAATATTAGAACGAGTGGGAGATTATTTATACGGTGTGGATGATGATTCGCTGTCTAGTAAAGTAGCAGAGATATTGATAACGAATCATCTAACGATTTCAGCAGCAGAAAGTTTAACAGCCGGATTGTTTCAATCAGAGCTTGCAGCCAATCCAGGGATCAGCCAATCTTTACTAGGTGGCATGGTTACATATACGGAACAAGTAAAAAAAGAACAGCTTGGAATGCCGAAAGAAATACTTGAAAAATATGGTGTAGTGAGTGCCGAATGTGCTGGAGCAATGGCGCATCTTGTAAGGGAAAAGTTCCATACGGATATTGGTGTAGGGTTAACGGGGGCAGCTGGTCCAGAAGCACATGGCGATCAACCAGCGGGTACAGTTTGGATTGGAATTGCAATAGGCAAAGATCGGCCTGCTACCTATCGATTGCAATTATCTGGCATGCGTAATACAAACCGTCTTCGTGCAGTTAAATTTGCATTTTATTATTTAATTCAGCTATTGGTTAAAAAAGGATATTCAAAATGATCAATAGATTCGAATACTCTTTCTTTAAATGAAACAAGTATTTGGGATGATAATAAGTAAGCTATTTTTAGAGAAGGCGAAAAAGCAGTGAAGTAAATTTAATGTTCCGTGGGAAAAGAGAACAGTTGAGACCCCACAGCTTCGCTAAGAAGGCTCAAGCCGCGCCCACATGAGTCGTGCAAGCCGTATCAGCGAATACCCTATATGTTGTGGATAAAATTGGATAATCAACATACCTAATATTTTTCATTAAAAATCAATTTTTAACTTAAAATAAGCTATTAAAATATAGATTTCATATAATTTATAGCTATCACTTTTCAATAGTGTATAAAAATTTACGAATAAATGTTCGCTTTTTTCTTGTCTTTTTCTCAGAAAAGAAGTATAGTAGAAACAGAAATATAAGAGAACCCATTTCAAAGGAGGAACTAGATTGGACGAACGTAAAGCGGCATTAGACATGGCTCTTAAACAAATTGAAAAGCAATTTGGTAAGGGATCTGTTATGAAATTAGGAGAAAAGGCAGACAGTAAAGTTGCCACATCTTCAAGTGGTTCGTTAGCACTTGATACAGCACTTGGAGTTGGCGGCTATCCACGTGGTCGTGTCATTGAAATATATGGACCAGAAAGTTCAGGTAAAACAACCGTAGCCCTTCATGCTATCGCAGAAGTACAAGCAAACGGAGGTCAAGCAGCATTTATTGATGCTGAACATGCTCTTGATCCTGTTTATGCTTCTAAACTTGGTGTTAATATCGACGAATTGCTATTATCTCAACCAGATACTGGTGAACAAGCATTAGAAATTGCGGAAGCATTAGTACGAAGTGGTGCTATTGATATTATTGTTGTGGATTCTGTTGCTGCACTTGTACCAAAAGCAGAAATTGAAGGGGAAATGGGAGATTCCCATGTTGGTCTTCAAGCCCGTTTAATGTCACAAGCATTACGAAAATTATCTGGTATTATCAATAAATCGAATACGATCGCTATCTTTATCAACCAAATCCGAGAAAAAATAGGCGTGATGTTTGGTAACCCTGAAACTACTCCAGGCGGACGTGCGCTAAAATTCTATGCTTCCGTACGCTTAGAAGTACGCCGTGCAGAAACAATCAAACAAGGTAATGATATGGTTGGTAACCGCACGAAGATCAAAGTTGTGAAAAACAAAGTAGCGCCACCATTTAAAACAGCTGAAGTAGATATTATGTACGGCGAAGGGATTTCAAAAGAAGGAGAAATTATCGATATTGGTGTTGAAAAGGATATCGTACAAAAAAGCGGTTCTTGGTATGCCTATGAAGATGAACGTTTAGGGCAAGGCCGTGAAAACGCAAAACAATTTTTAAAAGAAAATCCGGAAATCCGTGATGAAATTGCTCAAAAAATCCGTGTAGCTTCAGGTATTGGTGATGATGGATATGAAGTATCTGAAAAAGGCGAAGATGAAGGAACTCCAACATTATTTGATGAAAAATAGTGTTAGACCAGAGTAAAAGTCGATTGGGCTATACCCCTGTAGTGAAAGTCAACAGGGTATATAGCAAAGTCGAAAAAGAAAACATTATAACAAAGAGCACAGAATGCTGATTGATCAGTTTTCTGCGCTCTATTTTTTTACATTAGAATCCATTTTATAATAGAGTCCATTTCATAACACAAAAATCATATAAAGAACACGAACGTTTAATGACCGCTACATTTAATAATTGTGTAGCAGAAAGCGACGAGCCTTACATAGTGAAAATGAAAAAATTTTTAATTATCTTCATCTTCCTGTAGCAAACAAAACAATCAAAATAAAAAGTACAACTTTTTACTATGAAGATGACAAAATACCAAAGGAATAGCTGTAAGAGCTGGATAATAATACATTCAAAAACTGTGAATCCTTGACAGGTCTATTTATCAACTATACAATTAACTTGTATTATTTCTAAAATTGAAATGAAATTGGCACTATATTGAATAATCAATGTAAAGCCGACTGAAACAGAATTTGAAACAGCAAGAGGAGGTTATTCAAATGATGGAAATCATCATCTCCGCTTTGCTTGGATTTATCGTCGGTGCCGCTGTTATCTATTTGATCATGAAAAAAGTGAACGATTCAAAAGTGAACGGTGCAAAGAATTCTGCGGAACTTATTATCGAAGAAGGTAAAAGAGAAGCGGAAGCCCTTAAGAAGGAAGCACTACTTGAAGCAAAAGATGAAACTCACAAACTTCGAACTGAAGCAGAAAATGACATCCGTGAACGCCGGTCAGAAATTGTAAAACAAGAGAATCGGTTATTGCAAAGAGAAGAAAATCTTGACCGCAAGGATGACGCTCTGAATAAGAGAGAATCAGGATTAGAGCGTAAAGAAGAAGCTCTATCTGAAAGACAACAGCATATTGTACAGATGGAAAGCAAAGTGGAAGAACTTGTTGCTAAACAACAATCCGAAATTGAGCGCATTTCAGCATTATCTCGTGAAGAAGCAAAAGCAATTATACTTAAACAAGTAGAAAGCGAGTTATCAACTGATATTGCCGTTATGACAAAAGAAGCTGAAACACGTGCAAAAGAGGATGCTGATAAAAAAGCAAGGGAAGTGCTATCACTTGCCATTCAACGCTTTGCAGCAGACCACGTTGCAGAAACGACTGTATCTGTCGTTAACTTACCAAACGATGAGATGAAAGGTCGTATTATTGGACGTGAAGGTCGCAATATCCGAACGCTTGAAACATTAACTGGTATTGATTTGATCATTGATGATACGCCAGAAGCGGTCATTTTATCAGGATTTGATCCAATTCGTCGTGAGACGGCACGCTTAGCACTAGAAAAACTTGTTCAAGATGGACGCATTCACCCAGCGCGTATAGAAGAAATGGTGGAAAAAGCACGTCGAGAAATAGATGAACAAATTCGAGAAACTGGGGAACAAACAACATTTGAAGTAGGAATTCATAATCTACATCCAGATTTAATAAAGATCCTTGGGCGAATGAAGTATCGTACTAGTTATGGTCAGAACGTCTTAAAGCACTCGATAGAAGTTGCTCACTTGGCTGGCTTACTTGCTGCTGAGTTAGGAGAAGATGTTACTCTAGCGAAACGTGCAGGTTTACTTCATGATATTGGTAAGGCAATCGACCATGAAGTAGAAGGTAGCCACGTTGAAATCGGCGTTGAGTTAGCTACGAAATACCATGAGCATCCTGTTGTTATTAACAGTATCGCATCTCACCATGGTGATACAGAACCAACATCTGTTATTGCAGTTTTAGTGGCTGCTGCCGATGCATTATCAGCCGCAAGACCTGGGGCGCGTAGTGAAACATTGGAAAATTATATTCGACGACTGGAAAAATTGGAAGAAATATCCGAATCTTATGATGGTGTAGAAAAGTCCTATGCTATTCAAGCAGGACGTGAGATCCGTATTATAGTTCGACCAGATCAAATTGATGATTTGGCATCACATCGTCTAGCTCGAGATATTCGTAAACAAATTGAGGATGAATTAGACTATCCAGGACATATTAAGGTAACTGTCATCCGAGAAACTCGTGCCGTTGAATACGCAAAATAATTGTAAGGCAGAAGTGGCTTGTTTTAAGATGAAAAGTTGTGTCACTGAAGCTTAATTGAATATCAGTTGAACTGCAGGTTTAAACTTTTGAATTTAATTGATAAAAGGCTTCTCAGCACTTCGGTCGAGAAGCCTTTTATAATGGAAATGAGTGGATAAAATGAAAGTGTTATTTATAGGAGATATTGTTGGAAATATTGGTCTGGATGCAGTTGAAACTTATTTACCTCGATTGAAAAGAAAATATAATGTGGATGTTGTAATTGCTAATGGTGAAAACGCGGCTGCCGGTCGAGGAATAACCAAACGCATTTATCAGGATTTGTTGATGATGGGTGTAGATGTTATCACAATGGGAAATCATACATGGGATCAAAAAGAAATATTTGATTTTATCGATGATGCAGAATTTTTAATTCGCCCGGCAAACTTTTCAGATGAAGCGCCTGGTAAAGGAATGGTGTCCGTTACTAAAAATAACGAAACGATCTCCGTCATTAATTTACATGGTCGTACATTTTTACCGCCCCATGGGGATCCATTTGCGAAAGCAGAAGAATTAGTGAACCAAGCGAAAAAAATATCTCCTCTTGTTTTTGTAGATTTTCACGCAGAAACAACAAGTGAAAAAATAGCGTTAGGCTGGTATTTAGATGGCAAGGCATCCGCTGTAGTAGGTACGCATACGCATGTACAAACCGCGGATGCTCGCATTTTCCCAGGAGGCACTGCATTTATCTCGGATGTTGGTATGACTGGTCCATATGATGAAGTGCTTGGCATGAAAAAGGAAGATGTGATTTATCGTTTTAGAACCAATATGCCAACACGTTTTGAAGTACCGAAGCAAGGTAGAGAGGTATTAAGCGGATTTTACGTTGAGCTTGATCAAAAATCAGGTAAGGCTAAAAATTTTGAACGTGTCTATATAAATGCCGATTATCCATTCGTTCCTTAATTAGTCTATTTTATGCATGGTGAGCATACAATGCTTCATGGACAATCAAAATGTCCCCGATTTTTCAAACTAAGGGAGGAATAGTTGTGGATTCATTGAAAGTATCGTCTCGCTCCAACCCAAATTCTGTAGCAGGTGCATTAGTGGCAGTGATAAGAGAGCAAGGATATGCAGAGATGCAAGCAGTTGGGGCAGGTGCCCTCAATCAGGCTGTGAAAGCGATCGCAATTGCGAGAGGTTTTGTAGCGCCGAGTGGTACTGATTTAACGTGTTCACCAGCATTTACAGATATTTTAATAGCGGGTGAGGATCGAACAGCTTTAAAATTACTCGTTGAAAAAAAAGAACGATAAAGTGAAGCTTCCATCAGTGGGGGTTTTCTTCATCCCCCACTGAACTAGAAGAACTCAGGTTAAAAGCGCCACGTCCTGTGGCAACACCTGAGGGACCAACATCTTGTTGGCCCAAACCAATCGGACTTTTACGGGCAGTTCATCCCCCATCTATCTTTCTCGTTTCTCTCTAAATCTTGAGATGGGGGTCTTACTGCCCGTTAAAGCGGGATAAACAATAAACAGAGGCGGTTGACTAAGGGGAAAATCCCAATCACATCATCATTTAGACCGCCGAAGTGCATTGATTCTTCACTAAAAACGTGAGTAACTATAATAAATGAAATACCGGATAACTGATTCCGGTATTTTTTTATGTTTTTGGATAAAAATATATGTATAAAGAGCGTAAATCATTGCAATTTTATGAACAAATTTTTCCGTCAAAGGTCTGATTTTAAGAGAAATCGTTTCATAACGATAGTTTCATGCGCATGTTCGTGATAAACTTATGAAGGATAAAAAGCTTATACGTTATATATTAAGGAGATGTTGATCAATGTTACATCAGCTTTCTTGGAAAGTCGGTGGGCAACAAGGGGAAGGGATTGAAAGTACTGGAGAAATTTTCTCTACAGCAATGAATCGATTAGGTTACCATTTATATGGATATCGTCATTTCTCTTCTCGTATTAAGGGTGGCCATACGAATAACAAAATTAACGTACGTACATCAACTGTACATACGATTCCAGATGACTTGAATATATTGGTAGCATTTGACCAAGAAACAATTGAGATTAACTATAAAGAACTAACAAAAGAAGGGGTTATTTTAGCAGATGCTAAATTTAAACCTGTAAAACCAGAAGATTGCCTAGCAGAACTTTATATCGTACCATTTACAGAGATTGCAACAGAGCTTGGTACCTCACTGATGAAAAACATGGTAGCAATCGGTGCAACAGCTGCACTTATGAACCTTGAGGATGAAGTTTTCCAAAGTGTTGTCAATGAAATCTTCGGTCGTAAGGGAGAAGCGGTTGTACAAAAAAATATGGAGGCAATTGCTAAAGGCCATCAAATAACGAATGAATTGTTAAAAGATCAAGTTGGTAAATTTGAACTTGAACCAGGTGACGGCAAACATCGCTTGTTTATGATCGGTAACGAAGCACTTGCGTTAGGGGCACTTGCCGCTGGTTCCCGTTTAATGAGTGCATACCCAATAACTCCAGCATCAGAAATCATGGAGTATCTCATTAAAAAGTTGCCTAAATTCGGAGGTACTGTCATTCAAACAGAAGATGAAATCGCGGCTGCAACAATGGCGATCGGTGCAAGCTACGGTGGTGCACGTGCCTTTACAGCATCGGCTGGTCCAGGTCTATCACTGATGATGGAAGCGCTTGGTTTAGCAGGAATGACCGAAACACCACTGGTTGTCGTTGATACACAACGTGGTGGCCCATCGACAGGTCTTCCAACAAAACAAGAACAATCTGACCTTATGGCGATGTTATATGGTACTCACGGTGAAATTCCAAAAGTAGTCATCGCACCATCTACTGGTGAAGAAGCATTTTATGATATGATTCAAGCATTTAATATTGCGGATGAATTACAATTACCAGTCATCGTATTATCTGACTTACAATTATCACTTGGAAAACAAACAGTAGAACCATTCGATTATTCTAAAATCAGCATCAACCGTGGTAAATTAAAGATGGACGAACTTCCTGAATTAGAAGATAAACAATATTTTAAACGATATGAATTTACGGAAGATGGCATTTCTACACGTGTCGTTCCTGGTCAAAAATATGGTATTCACCATGTAACAGGTGTTGAACATAATGAAGAAGGGAAACCTTCTGAAGCAGCTGGAAACCGTAAAAAACAAATGGACAAACGTTTCCGCAAATTACAATATGTTCATTTTGATACACCTGTATTTACAGATGCGCCGAATAAAGAAGCAGATGTATTACTAGTAGGCTTTGGCTCTACAAAAGGGGCGATTGAAGAAATTCGTCCTATGTTAGATGCTGAAGGCATAAAAACAAATCATGCACATATTCGATTGATCTATCCATTCCCAGTTGAAGAAATGAAACCATTGATCGATCATGCCAAAAAGGTAATTGTCGTTGAAAATAATGCAACGGGTCAATTAGCGAATATTTTAAAATTAAACATGGGTCATCATGATAAGATTGTAAATTTAACAAAATATGACGGTACACCATTCTTACCATTGGAATTGCTTGACCGCGTAAAGGAGTTGCTAACAGATGGTGACATTTAAGGATTTTCGTAACACAGTAAAGCCTAACTGGTGCCCAGGGTGTGGTGACTTTTCAGTGCAGGCAGCAATCCAACGTGCTGCAGCCAATCTTGACATTGAACCGCATGAACTAGCCGTAGTTTCAGGTATTGGTTGTTCTGGTCGTTTATCAGGCTATATTAATTCATATGGTTTACATGGTATTCATGGTCGTGCATTACCAATTGCACAAGGTTTAAAAATGGCTAATCGTGATTTAAATGTTATCGCTACAGGCGGTGATGGAGACGGCTTTGCCATTGGTATGGGGCATACGATCCACTCCATCCGACGCAATATCGATATTACTTATGTTGTAATGGATAACCAAATCTATGGATTGACAAAGGGTCAAACATCGCCACGATCTGCCGCTGGCTTTGTAACAAAATCAACACCTGGTGGCGCTATCGAGCCATCATTAAAGCCTTTAGAAGTGGCCCTTTCTTCCGGAGCTACTTTTGTTGCACAAAGCTTTTCAACAGATTTGAAAGAGCTTACAGCCATTATTGAAGAGGGTATGAAACATAGAGGCTTTGCATTTATCAATGTATTTAGCCCTTGTGTTACTTATAATAAAGTCAACACCTATGATTGGTTTAAAGAACATATTACCAAGCTTTCAAGCGTAGAAGGGTATGATCCATCTAACCGTACTGAAGCAATGAGGACAGTGATGGAGTACGAAGGTCTTGTTACGGGTATCATTTATCAAAACGAAAATGAACCATCCTACCAAGAAAAGGTTATTGGCTATCATGAAGAACCGCTAAACAAAGCGGATATTATGATAAAAGAAGAAGAACTAAATGAATTGATGAAAGAGTTTATGTAATACCAATTCATTCTTTTAAAAATCACTCATTCAACAAGGATGGGTGATTTTTTCATTTCATATAGGGAGTGAGTTCTCCGTATCAAGATGCAGGAGTATAAATCAATCCCAAGTTACGATGATGAGCCAAAAAATAAGTAGCGAAATCAACAATTTATAACGTGTATCATGACAGAACGATGGATTGATCAAAAATAATTCGATGTGAATATGGCTATTTATGAACATTTGAGACTCTAATCTTGTGAGAATGCCCTCTCTTTCAGTATAATGTAGTAATGGGTATTCAAATGAAAGGGGTTTATCGATGAACGAAAAACAACGACTTGAAAGTCAACAAGCAAAAACAACTACATTGACTACTCAAAAAACGGAAAAAGATTATAGCAAATACTTTAACCCGATCTATATAGCACCATCTTTAAAAAATGCAAAAAGACGAGGAAAAGAAGAAATTCAATATCATAAAGATTTTAAAATTGATGGAAAGTATGAGGATATGGGGGTTGGACGAAAATTTTTAATCCGCACATATGGCTGTCAGATGAATGAACATGATACAGAAGTAATGGCAGGTATTTTCACCCAACTTGGATATGAACCGACAGAAGATATCGAAGAAGCCAATGTCATTTTGTTAAATACATGTGCTATTCGTGAAAATGCTGAAAATCGTGTATTTGGTGAACTAGGTCACTTAAAACCATTAAAACAAAGCAATCCAGATTTACTTATTGGTGTTTGTGGTTGTATGTCACAAGAAGAAGCAGTTGTCAGCAAAATTCTAAAAACATATGATCAAGTAGATATGATTTTTGGAACACATAATATCCACCGTTTACCAGAGATCTTACATGAAGCATATCTTTCTAAAGAAATGATTGTTGAAGTATGGTCGAAGGAAGGAGATATTATTGAAAATCTTCCTAAAGTGCGGAAGGGAAATATAAAGGCTTGGGTGAATATTATGTACGGATGCGATAAATTCTGTACATATTGTATTGTGCCGTATACACGAGGAAAAGAGCGCAGCCGTCAGCCGGAAGAGATTATTCAAGAGGTACGCAGCTTAGCGGCACAAGGCTATCAGGAAATCACCTTACTTGGTCAAAACGTTAATGCTTATGGGAAAGATTTTGTAGATCGAAATTATCGTTTAGGCGATTTAATGGATGAGTTAAGAAAGATCGATATTCCACGTATTCGCTTTACAACAAGCCATCCAAGAGATTTTGATGATCATTTAATCGAAGTGCTTGCCAAAAAAGGAAATTTAGTCGAACATATACACTTACCCGTTCAGTCTGGTTCAGATGGTATGTTGAAAATAATGGCACGGAAATACACACGTAAAAGTTACTTAGAACTGGTTCGCAAAATTCGTCAAGCGATTCCGGATATAGCACTTTCTACAGATATTATCGTAGGCTTCCCAAATGAAACAGAAGAACAATTCGAAGAAACGCTTTCATTATATAAAGAAGTCGGATTTGAAGCGGCTTATACATTTATTTATTCACCACGTGAGGGAACGCCTGCAGCAAAGATGAAGGATAATGTACCTCTAGAGGTAAAAAAAGACCGTTTACAACGTTTAAATAATGTAGTAAATGAGCTTTCTACTCAAGCCCTAAAAAAATATGAGGGACAAGTGGTCGAAGTACTGGTCGAAGGGGAAAGCAAAAAGAATCCGGATGTATTAGCTGGATATACAAGAAGAAATAAGCTAGTGAACTTTAAAGCACCTAGAAATGTGATTGGGAAAATAGTAAAAATTAAAATTACTGATGCTAAAACATGGTCTTTACAAGGCGAATTTGTCGAAATAGTATCAGGTATAGAGGTGAAAGCATAATGACAGAAAAAGTATATACAAAAGATGATATTATTGAAAAAGCACACGAAATTGCACACATGATTGCTAATACGGAAGAAGTGGAATTTTTTAAACGTGCAGAAGCACAAATAAACGAAAATCAATTTGTTCGCGAAAAAATTGCAAGCCTAAAAAGTTTACAAAAACAAGCGGTAAATTTCCAATATTATGGCAAAGAAAAAGCATTAAAATTAATAGAAGAAAAAATTGAAAAAATTGAAAAAGAAATTGATGAATTGCCAATTGTTGCGGAATTCAAACAATCACAAGGCGATGTTAATGATTTGCTTCAACTTGTGGCAAACTCAATTGCTAATAATGTGACGGATGAAATCGTTGTATCAACTGGTGGCGATCTTTTACGTGGGGAAACCGGCTCAAAAGTACGTAATTCAGAGCCAGGAAGTTGTTCATAATTAGATCAATTGGGCTGCTGTCCAATTTTATCCTGCATAAATAGGTAGTCAGTTTGATGCTAAAACTTTAGTAAAAAGCAGAAGGATAATTGTAGAGGAATTGCCTCTATACAGACTGGGTTAGTTCACCTTATCTCTTGTGAGGGACGGAGAAAAATCTCTACCAGATGTTTCACTTAAAATATATAGGTATAGCAAAGGATGCCATAGGAGTGTTGAAAACACTTGATGGCATCCTTTTTTATCCGTATGAATAGACAGCAAATCTCCTAGCACCTGGGTAATAAATAGGTGGAATCCATTGCTAGTAAAAGCATGTTTAGTGAGGAGTGAAGAAACCCGTTACTGTATAAAGTGTCACTTCCTGTGCCTATGGTGAGAGACTCCAACACCATTGTTTTTAAGACTTTCGACTTTTTCTTTCAGAATTAGGCACCCACTGGGCAAAAGACGCATATGATGTGGTGAACGGAAGCAAAGGAGGAATTATGCTGAAACAGTTACGTCATATTGTAACCAAAGCAGTGGTTGCAAAGGGGAAAAAGCGTACAGAATGTAGTGAAACGTTACGTCCACCAAATAGGCCATCAAGTATTTTAGGGTGTTGGGTGATTAATCATACTTATTCAGCAAAGAAAAATGGAAAGTTCGTAGAGGTAACAGGTAAGTATGATATTAATGTATGGTACGCATACAATAATCATTCCAAAACGGCTGTATTTTCTGAATCGATTTCATATCGTGATCGCATTAAATTACATTATCGCGAGGATGAGTCAACTGGGAAAGAAGAGGTGCATATTCGCGTCTTACAACAGCCAAATTGTGTCGAAGCAGTCATTGGACCAGATGGTGAACACTTTGTGGTCACCATTGAAAGAGAGTTATTAGCAGAAGTCGTGGGAGAAACAACCATTTGTATTAGCATCCATCCTCTTGAGTATGAAGAGGAATGGAGTTTTGAAGAGGAGAGCTCATCATCAAGCTCCTCTAAGTCATCAAGCTCATCAAGTTCATCAAGCTCAAGTTCATCCTCATCTGATCTGTCCGATTTAGAGTCATCGTCCTTCCATAAATAAACGAAAAAAGATTGGTTAAAAGTCCATAATAGTACCGACGGAAAATAAAACATTTCTTGTTGGTACTTTTTTTATCCCGCATTAACGGGCAGTAAGACCCCCATCTCAAGAGTTAGAGAGAAACGAGAAAGATAGATGGGGGATCAACTGCCCGTAAAAGTCCGATTGGTTCGGGCCAACAAGATGTTGGTCCCTCAGGTGTTGCCACAGGACGTGGCGCTTTTAACCTGAGTCCCTCTAGTTCAGTGGGGGATGAAGAAAACCCCCACTGATGGAGTTTCACTTTATGTTTTTGAAAGGAACTGTACCAAAAAGTCTGTGAAACCGATTTTTCGAACAGTTCCTTGTTATCTCCAGTCAATAGTTTTTTTCTAAAGTATAAAATCAGTCTATAATAGTGAGTAACTTCTCTGCTATGATAGATTGATTTTCTTGTTTGAAGGGATAGAAAGAGTAATGGGGTCTTAAAATCTAGTAAATATATTTCGTTATTCATGGAGAGACAAGCATAATGATTTGTTCGAATCCTGTCAATTCTTTTATAGATAGCCGATTTGACTGTAGAGGAGTCAGGTCAAGTCCTCTGCTTTTTATTCGACCAACAGCGTGAATCTTATATACTTCTCAACTCAGTATTTTTCACTGCAAAAAGAAAATTTCGTTCACATATATGATAAATAATAGGGAGGATGGCATACATATGGATAGCATCATTTTTGATTTAGATGGAACTATTTGGGATTCTATAGATACTGTACTAATGGCATGGAATAGCATAGTTGAAGAAAATAAGAAAGTAAAAAAGAAATTAACAAGAAAAGACTTCGAAGGTACTATGGGACTTCAAATGGACGACATAAGTAATAAGTTATTTCCAAATTTAGATTTAAACACTCGAACAAAAATCATTAAACAGTGCTTTGAAATTGAAGGTAAATATATAGAGGAGCATGGTGGAGTTCTTTTTGAAAATGTGGAAGTTTCACTTTATAACCTTTCTAAGAAATATAACCTTTTTATCGTCAGCAATTGTCAACAAGGTTATATTGAGGGGTTTTTCCAATACCATAAACTTAAGAATTACTTTTTAGATTATGAAATCCCCAGTAGAACGGGTCTTGCAAAAGGAGATAATATCAAATTAATAATAGAAAGAAACAAGCTTTCAAAACCCGTTTATGTTGGAGATACAGAAGGAGATCTAAAGGCATCCCGGTATGCAGGTATCCCTTTTGTTTACGCCAAGTACGGTTTTGGAAACGTAAGTGAATATGATCAAGTTATCGAAAAGTTTGATGACCTTTTGAACCTATTCTAAAGAATCACAGATGGTAAAAAGGGGATTTGTCCATCTTTCAGTAAAGAGTTTAAATATGGTGTGTTGATTAGGAAAAATCAGGATAAACATGCGAGCATAAACGTGAAAGCCTCCTTATTATTATGGCTTAAATTGAATAATCAGCACACCTGCAAATATATATTAAATTAAATACGGTCCATTAATAAAATAATTTTTTTCTTAAAATACATTGATTTACGAAATTTTTTTTGTATAATTAAATTTATTGAAAGTGCTTACATTATATGTGAGCGAATATTGAATCTGGGGGATTAAAATGGACGCGTATTTATTAATTATCACTTTATTAGCGATAGTTATTGTTATAGTTGGCGTATCAATATTTAAATGGCACGCATTTATTAGCCTATTGATGGCTAGTCTTTTCCTTGCTATTTTTGCTGGCATGGACCTTGATGAAATTGTAAAAGCATATGAAACAGGTGTTGGAGGAACACTGGGACACTTAATCGGTATCATTGCATTAGGTGCAATTTTAGGGAAAATGCTTGCGGAATCGGGTGCAGGTCTAAAAATTGCCAATTTCTTTATCCATGTATTTGGTGAAAAGAAATTACCGTGGGCAATGTTTTTCTCTGGATTTGTTATTGGGATTCCAGTATTTTTTGAGGTTGGAATTTTAATCTTACTTCCACTTGTTATTTCTATTCAAAAAGCTTCAAAGAAAAATATTTTATTGATTGCCTTACCGGCTATTGCTGGATTATCAATCGTTCATGGTTTAGTGCCACCACATCCAGGCGCAGTGGCTGCCATTGGAATTTATAACGCTAATTTAGGGAAAGTTCTGCTTTATTCATTAATCATTGCAGTTCCTGCTGGTATAATCGGTGGTCCCCTTTATGCAAAATATATTAGTAAGCGAGTAACTCCTGAAGAAGAACCAGAATTTGTGCATATAGAAGAAAAGAATGAAAATCAGCTACCTGGTACATTTATTTCGTTTTTCTCCATTTTACTTCCAGTACTTTTAATGATTGTTGGCACAATGGCACCTTATATGCACGTTGGCAAATCATTTGAAAATGCGTTTATGTTTATTGGAAGTCCGCTAATAGCACTTCTTATTTCAGTTTTCTCTGCTTATTATTTTCTTGGATTTAGACTAGGACAGGACAAAAAAGCGATTAAAAAGTTTACAGAAGATTGTATAATTCCTGTTGGGTCCATCGTATTGATCGTAGGTGCTGGTGGGGGATTCAAACAAATCCTTATCGACAGTGGTGTTGGTGATACCATTGGTCATTTAGCCCAAAACTTCTCAGTATCACCATTGGTATTGGCCTTTATCATTGCTGGCATGATCCGAATTGCAACAGGATCTGCAACAGTGGCATTAACAACAGCTGCCGGGATCGTCTCTCCTATTATTGCAAACATGTCAGACGTTAATTTAGAACTTTTAGTCATTGTCACGGGTGCAGGGTCATTAATGTTTTCACATGTGAATGATGCCGGTTTCTGGATGGTAAAAGAATATTTGGGACTATCCATTAAAGAAACATTTAAAACTTGGACGGCCTTAGAAACGATTCTTTCCTTTGTCGCATTTGCATGTGCATTGTTTATGAATGTATGGATCTAATTGTCCAGAAATATAGATTGGAAGAAAGAAGATGGAGAAGATTGAGGATATACAAAGTCTTCTCCTTTTTTCTTATAGACGGGTTTGGGAAATAGCATGACGCATTCTTTCAAGTGCATGGTTCGCTTCGTCTTTATGTTGAATCATTGTATTAACATACAATGCATCGATGATACTCAACTGTCCAATTCGAGAGGAAAGGGCTTCAGAACGATATTCTGTTTCTTCTGAGCTTGTATAGAGAGCGACATCCGCTAATTGACTAATAGGTGATTTTGGGAATCCTGTAATGGCGATGATCGAAGCCCCATTTTCTTTTGCGGTTTTAGCAATTTGAATAGTATCTCGATTACGACCCGAATGTGAAATAACAATTGCTAGGTCATCTTTAGATACTTGTGAAGCGGACATCAATTGGAAATGCGAATCGATAAAAGCAAAGCATTTAACACCTGTTCTTATAAATTTATGGTAAGCATCCATAGCTATTACGGAAGAACCACCTGTACCATAAAAATAAATATGTTTTGCTTGATTCACTAATTGAACCGCTTTGATCATGGATGTTTCCTCTAAAATATGCATCGTATTTTCAAGTGTCCGAATATTGGATTTGAAAATTTTTTCGAAGATCGTTTTTTCATCATCCTCTTCTGAGATTTCCTCGTGAATTTGTTGGATGGGTGTGATGATTTCAGAGGCTAAAGAGATTTTCATTGCTTGATATCCTTTAAAACCTAAGCGCTTACAAAAACGAAAAACAGTGGCATCAGCAATGTTTAAATCAGCAGAAACTTCGTTAATCGTTTTATTAATAATACGTGTAGGATCTTCTTGGATATAATCCGCAATTCTCTTTTCCTTTTCACTAAAGCGAGGATATAGAGAATGGATCTTTTTAATCGTATTTTGTGTCATAAAGGAATTCCTTTCAAATAATAATCGTACATGTAGTATAGCATATTTAAATAAAAGAAAAAATATTTCATTATATAATTGAAAACTAGAAATTATTTTTAGTATAATAGGATCAAGATTGAAATGAAAGAGGAGCGTTATAGATGAATATAGGGTTAGTGGGATTAGGAAAAATGGGATTTAATCTCGGATTAAATTTATTGAAACACCAACACCGTGTATTTGCTTTTGATGTGAATGCAGAGGCTGCAAAGAATTTTTCATCAGAAGGTGGCGATACTTTTACATCCTTACAAGAATTGGTAAAGGCTTTACCGAAACCAAGGGTTATTTGGCTAATGGTCCCTGCGGGGAGAATAACCAAAGATACTGTAGAGCGATTAAAAGAAATGCTTGAAGCTGGTGATATTTTAATTGATGGTGGAAACTCACATTATAAGGAAGCTATAAGTATTGCAGAAGAACTACAACAACAGGGGATCTTCTTTATGGATATTGGCACAAGTGGTGGTACTGCTGGCGCATTGAATGGTGCTTGTATGATGATTGGCGGAGATGAACAAGCGTTTCAAGTCATTGAACCATTTATCCGAGATATTTGCGTAGAGAAGGGGTATTTATATGCTGGTCAATCAGGTAGCGGTCATTTCTTGAAAATGATTCATAACGGAATTGAATATGGAATGATGCAAGCCATTGCAGAAGGCTTTGAAGTGTTAGAAAAAAGCCCATTTGACTATGATTATGAAAAAGTGGCGGAAATGTGGAATCATGGTTCGGTTATTCGCTCTTGGTTAATGGAACTAACACAAAATGCCTTTTCGAAAGATCCAAAATTAGAGGAGATTAAAGGGATCATGCATTCTTCTGGTGAAGGAAAGTGGACAGTTGAAACAGCTCTAGAGTTAAAAGTACCTGTTCCTGTCACATCATTAGCATTGATGATGCGTTATCGCTCTTTAGAAGAAGATACATTTACGGGGAAAGTAGTCGCAGCACTTCGCAACGAATTTGGTGGACACGCTGTTGAGAAGAAATAAATACAGGTCATTGAAAAAGCTAGCGATCGATAAATGATCACTAGCTTTTTTTACTTATCCCATACAAACAATAAGCCCTACATGAAAACTTAGAGGACAAGTAGGGGGTGAATAAACCTTTCCCTGAATGAAGGCTCACTTACATGAAAATAATTATTTTACCCATTTCTCCTGGAACTTCGTCATTTCGTGATATTCTTGTTCAAGTAATCGAGAAACTCGGATGAAAATGGGGACTAATTCTACATATACCTCTACATTTTCCTTAATTGGTTTGTGAACATGTGTTGAGCCGATCCATTCAGATACAATTGAAAAATCCTCGATTTCTCCTAAAGCATACATACCAAGGACGATCGCGCCAAGGCACGAACTTTCAAAGCTTTCAGGAACAGATACCTCTTGGTCGAATATATCTGCCATCATTTGACGCCATAATTCAGAACGCGCAAAGCCACCTGTCGCTTGAATTTTGTTGGGGATTCCAATGACTTCTTGCAATGCGATGAAAACCGTATAAAGATTAAAAATCACGCCTTCCAGCACTGCACGAATCATATGCTCTTTTTTATGATGTAAGCCTAACCCGAAAAATGAACCCCTTGCATTGGCATTCCATAATGGGGCGCGTTCACCTGCTAGATAAGGATGGAATAACAATCCATCTGAACCTGGTTTTACATGAGAAGCAATTTTCGTTAAAACATCATAGGGGTCTATTCCTAAGCGTCTTGCAGTTTCTACTTCGGAAGCGGCCAATTCGTCACGAACCCACCTAAATGTCATCCCGCCATTATTGATAGGTCCCCCGACAACCCAATGCTTGTCGGTTAGTACATAACAGAAGATCCGGCCCTTTGGATCCGTTACAGGGTGATCTGTCACTGTACGAATCGCACCACTTGTACCGATCGTGACAGCAACGACGCCCGGGTCAATCGCATTCACACCAAGGTTTGATAAAACACCATCATTAGCGCCTATTACAAATGGAACATGTGATGGTAAGCCGATTTCTTCTGCAATTTCATTTTTTAATCCATCAAGATAGTACGTAGTAGGCACTAGTTCTGATAATTGATCTTTTGTGATGCCGGCCACTTTTAAAGCGGTTTCATCCCAATCATTGTGCGTAAGATTGAACATCCCTGTTGCAGATGCAATGGAATGATCAACAATATAGCGGTCGAAAAAGTCGTGAAACACATATTCCTTCATCCCTATAAATTTAAATGCTTGTTGGAAAATCTCTGGTTTTTCATGACGTAACCACGTAATTTTACAAAGTGGCGACATGGGGTGGATAGGAGTCCCTGTACGTTTATAGATTTCATGGCCATTCATTTCCTTTTTAATTTTTTCTGCCCAATCTGTTGCACGCGTATCTGCCCATGTAATACAGTTTGTCAAAGGTTTGCCCTTTTGGTCGATCGCAATGACACTATGCATAGCTGCGCTGAATGAAACAAGTTTTACATCATTTATATCAATTTTGCTTTGTTGAATTGCAATATAAATCGATGTTTTAACCGCTTGCAAAATTTCATCTGGATCTTGTTCTGCAACATTGGGAGAAGGACTATACAATGGATAGCCCACATGATGCATACTAATGACTTGACCTTTATCACCAAAAAGTACGGCTTTGGTGCAGGTAGTACCTATATCAACGCCTAGATAATAAGACATTTTTGACATGACAATTTATTCTCCTTTATACAAAAACACATGAATTCATAAAAATATTTTCTACTAATTTTATTCTTCCGGAAAAAATATTTCTCATCATCATTTTACTGGACATAACTCATTAAGAAAAGGATTACAGTGAAAAAAGAATAGTTTTGAAAATTCAGCCTTCTATATTGATGATGCAATGCTTATGGAGTTTTATGGCTAGTTTTTTCATATGAGCAGACAGTAAGCTTGCCCACCACTATATGAAGTCTTACCTGATAAAATAGCGTTCCACACGATTGACGGATTGATTCATGTCCAATAAGTGAACGTTTTGATCTATTGAAGAACACCCAATTTCCCAATGACTTCAATATTTTTCAATAAAATAGATTTGTGAAATTCCTGATTGTCACATACAATCAAACGATTTTTCGACCTCGTTTTGTTATAATAAAGATACGATATAGGAACACAAGAGAGGTAATAAAATGACTTACACACCGATGATGCAACAATATTTACAAGTAAAAGCAGACTATCAAGATGCTTTTTTATTTTTCCGTTTAGGAGATTTTTATGAAATGTTCTTTGAAGATGCATTAAAGGCATCACAAATTTTAGAAATTACATTAACGAGTAGAGATGCAGGGATGGAAGAGCGCGTGCCCATGTGTGGGGTACCGCACCATTCTGTCCAAAATTATATTGAAACACTCATACAAAAAGGTTATAAAGTAGCAATTTGTGAGCAAACAGAAGATCCAAAATTGGCAAAAGGTGTTGTGAAACGGGAAGTCATTCAGCTTATTACGCCCGGAACAATTATGGAAGGTAAAACGATTGATGGAAAATCCAATCATTTTATCGCATCCGCTACAAAACTAAAAAAGACTGAATATGCCTTTAGTTATTTAGATTTATCGACGGGAGAATCGATTACAACATTTGTAGAGGGCGACAAAAAAGATTTGATCCAGCAGCTTCAGGCATTTAATATTCGCGAATTGGTCGTCAAAGATGATCTATTTGAAGAATTGCAAGAGTTAGCTGAAACTTATTCAATCGTCCTGTCATTAGAAAATGAAGGGATGGCTGAGGACAACAGCCTTGTATATGTGGAACAAGCGCCAGAGGAACTGCATGAGGCTTGCCGTATTTTACTTCATTATATTGAACGTACGCAAATGCGTTCACTAACACATATTCAACCTTTTTCTTATCTTGAAGTGAAAAATTACTTAAATATCGATACGAATTCTAAACGTAATTTAGAACTGATTCAATCATTACGTGGTGGTGATCAGAAAGGAACATTGCTGTGGCTGCTCGATGAAACATCGACCGCCATGGGAGGAAGAAAACTTAAACAATGGCTTCATCAACCGCTTGCCAATCGTAAAGCCATTGAAAAACGTCTAAGTATTGTAACAGACCTATTAGAAGAATATTTTATCCGTACGGAATTACAGGAATTGTTAAAAAAAGTCTATGACTTAGAACGATTAGCAGGGCGTGTTGCTTTTGGTAGTGTAGGTGGCCGGGATTTAGCTCAATTACGTGATTCATTGCGTCAAGTTCCTGCTATTAAAGACCAATTGATCCATTCAAGCAAGGAACATTTAGTTCCACTAGGCCAAGCGTTAGATTTATGTGAAGATGTAGAAATCTATTTGAGTAAAGCCATTACAGATCACCCTCCTATTTCTATAAAAGAGGGGGATGTGATTCGGGAAGGATTTAGTGAAAAACTAGATGAATTGCGCTATGCATCTCGAAACGGTAAAGACTGGATCGCTCAATTAGAGCAAAAAGAACGCCAAGCGACAGGCATCAAAAACTTAAAAATAGGGTATAACCGAGTGTTTGGTTATTACATTGAAGTCACCAAATCGAATATTGGATTAGTAGATCTTAATCGATATGAACGTAAGCAAACATTGACAAATGCTGAACGGTATATTACGAAAGAATTAAAAGAAAAAGAGTCTATTATTTTAAATGCGGAGGAAGAAAGCTTAGTACTTGAATATCAATTGTTCACAGAAATTCGTGAGTATCTAAAACAATTTATTCCTCGACTTCAAGCATTAGCATCAGATATCAGTGAATTAGATGTTTTTACAAGCTTTGCTACTGTTACGGAAAAATATCATTTTGTCAAACCGACATTCCATGAAGGACGAGCATTAAAAATTATCAATGGGAGACACCCTGTCGTTGAGAAAATGATGAATAAGCAATTGTATGTTCCAAATGATTGTATTTTGGATACAGATCAAAATATGATGCTGATTACAGGACCGAATATGTCAGGGAAAAGTACGTATATGCGTCAAGTAGCTTTAATTACAGTAATGGCGCAAATGGGCTGTTATGTACCTGCGGATGAGGCGGAGCTACCTATTACGGATCAAATTTTTACACGTATTGGTGCGGCTGATGATTTAGCAGGTGGACAAAGCACATTTATGGTCGAAATGCTTGAATCACAACATGCGATCACGAATGCTACTGCTAACAGCTTATTGCTATTTGATGAAATTGGTCGTGGTACATCTACTTACGACGGTATGGCACTAGCACAATCAATGATGGAATATATCCATAATGAGATTGGTGCAAATACATTATTTTCAACACATTACCATGAATTAACGGCTTTAGAAAATGAGTTAGATCGCTTGCAAAATGTACATGTGTCAGCTGCTGAACAAAATGGCAAAGTGGTGTTCTTACATAAAGTGAAAAAAGGACCAGCAGACAAAAGCTACGGTATCCATGTCGCAGAGTTAGCAGCATTACCGAAACCCATTATAGAACGTGCACGTGTTTTATTAGCAGAATTTGAAGCAACGGATATAGAACCTGTTCTTCATCAAAAAGAAGTAGCAGCCACGGCTGGAGCAATGACAGAGAAAGAGACGGTAGAAATACCGAAATCCGCCACATCATCTGTCTATGAAGAAACGACAGCACAGCTTTCACTTTTTGAAGAAGAGCCTGTTGTCAAAGAAGTAACAAAACCTAAATTATCAGCTGTTGAAAAAGAAGTAGTTGATCAGTTGAAGCGGTTAAATGTATCTGGTACAACCCCTATGGATGCCTTACAGCTTGTCTATCAGTTACAACAATCGTTATTACAAAAATAGGAGATGCTTAATATGGGGCATATTCATATAATGGATGAATTCTTGTCCAATAAAATCGCAGCAGGAGAAGTGGTTGAGAGACCTTCCTCTGTTGTGAAGGAATTGGTCGAAAATGCTATCGATGCAGGAAGTACCTCAATTGAAGTGGTGTTAGAAGAAGCAGGAATGACCTCTATTCAAGTCATTGATAATGGATGTGGAATGGATGAAGATGACGCATTGATTTCCTTCCAAAGACATGCCACTAGTAAAATTAATAACGAACATGACTTGTTTCGCATTCGTACACTTGGTTTCCGTGGTGAAGCCTTAGCCAGTATCGCTTCGGTATCCAAAATCCATTTAATCACATCAAATGGTGAAGAAGGGATTGAGGTACAGCTCGATGGTGGGCAAATGATAGAAAAAAAACCCGGACCTCTTCGAAAAGGAACGGATATGACGGTTTCACAGTTATTTTTCAATACACCGGCTCGTTTGAAATATATGAAAACAATTCAAACGGAGCTTGGACATACAATCGATTTGATGAATCGTCTAGCACTTTGTTATCCAAATATAGCATTTAAACTCATACATCATGATCATGAACTATTGCAAACAAATGGTCGAGGGGATATGCGACAAGTTCTTGCAGCGATTTATGGCGTGTCGAATGCCAAGAAAATGGTCCATTTTGAAGGAGAATCTAAAGACTATAAGATTTCTGGTTACGCTACTATCCCAGAAATCACAAGAGCTTCGAAAAATTATATGTCTATATTCGTAAATGGACGTTGGGTTCGACATTATACGGTTCAAAAAGCAATGATTGATGCTTATCATACATTTTTACCGATTGGGCGATATCCCATTTCGGTCATTCATATTGAAGGAGATCCGTTCTTAACAGATGTCAATGTGCATCCTGCAAAACAACAAATCCGCTTAAGTAAAGAACCAGATTTAATGCAATTAATTGAACAAGTCCTTCACAAGGCTATTCGTCATTCAATGCAGGCTCCTGAGATCGCTCAAAAAAAGAAAAAGCCAGCACCATCGTCTGAACAGATTAATTTTTGGAAAAACATTAATTATGACACAACCAATATGCCGCAGTTCAACGAAAAGATAAAAAGAGGAGAAAATGAAAATTCAAGCGAGACAGGTTTCTCTTCGGTTTTTAAAGATGACATCATTAGTGAGCAAACAGAAAAAGGCTTTGCGGTAGAAGAAAGCTGGGAAGAAATCAAAGAATCACAAGGAATCAGCCAGTTGGAGCCAGATTCACAAGAAATCTGGTCAAATGATGAGGAAACAACTGAAGAGATCACTCCAACAGAAACGCCTAAGGAACCATTTCCTGAACTTGAAATCGTCGGACAAATTCATGGCACCTATATTGTTGCACAAAGTGAAGATGGATTTTATTTAATTGACCAACATGCTGCACAAGAACGTATTAAATATGAATACTTTAAAGACAAGGTGGGAGAAGTGAATGCTGATGAGCGTCAATCACTTTTATTGCCATTAACCTTTCATTATTCTGCTGATGAAGCACTAATTTTAAGAGAAAATACAAAAGCTTTAGAAGATGTGGGGGTTTATCTTGAAGAATTTGGTCAAAACTCATTTGTAGTACGTGAACATCCAACATGGTTCCCAAAAGGTTTTGAATCAGAAATTATTGAGGAATTGATCGAACAGGTATTGAAAGAACGCAAAACGGATATTAAGAAACTTCGAGAAGCAGCTGCTATCATGATGAGTTGTAAACGCTCGATCAAAGCTAATCATTATCTAGATAAATCACAAATGGAAAGATTGCTACAAGACTTAAAAACAAGGGTCAATCCATTTACTTGTCCACATGGTCGACCAGTCATTGTCCATTTTAGAACATACGAGATTGAAAAAATGTTTAAGCGCGTTATGTAATGAAGCAAAAGGAGGAATCTCACATGTTTTCAGCCGCGAAAAGAGATCAAGTCATTCAAACTTTAAATGATTATTCATTTGATGTTTTAGTTGTTGGTGGAGGTATCACGGGGGCTGGGATTGCATTGGATGCGGTATCCCGAGGGCTATCCGTAGCTTTAGTTGAGATGCAGGACTTTGCCGCGGGTACGTCTAGCCGTTCTACAAAATTGGTACATGGTGGTTTGCGTTATTTAAAACAAATGCAGATTGATGTTGTGAAGGAAACAGGAAGAGAACGAGAAATTGTCTATGAAAATGGTGTCCATATTACGAAACCTCAATGGATGTTGCTCCCTTTTTACAAAGGTGGAACATTAGGATCCTTGACAACATCTGTTGGACTAAAGATGTATGATCGTTTAGCAAATGTCAAAAAGTCCGAAAGACGTATGATGTTAAATACGAAAGAAACGCTAGCAAAAGAGCCATTATTAAAACAGCAAGATCTTAAAGGCGGCGGCTATTATGTTGAATACTTGACAGATGATGCTCGTTTAACCATCGAAGTATTGAAAAAAGCAGTCGAGCTGGGGGCGATTTGTTTAAACTATGCGAAGGTAGAAGAATTTGTATACGAGGATAACCATATTATGGGTGCGGTTGTGCACGATCAACTTTCTCAAAAAACTTGGACGCTACAAGCAAATACGGTTGTCAATGCTACTGGACCATGGGTTGATGATATACGAAAAAAAGATAAGATCAACAACCATAAGAAATTGCGTTTAACAAAAGGTGTTCATATTGTCATCGATCAAGCTCAATTTCCTTTACAACAGCCAATATACTTTGATGCACCAGATGAACGAATGATTTTTGCGATTCCTCGTGATGGCAAAACGTATGTAGGAACGACGGATACTTTTTATGATGATGATCCAATAAAACCTGTAGCAACAGATAAGGATATTGAATACTTACTTGGAACGATTCATTTTATGTTTCCAGATATCCCTATCTCAAAACAAGATATTGAATCCTGCTGGGCAGGCGTGCGTCCACTTATTTATGAAGAAGGAAAAAATCCATCCGAAATTTCAAGGAAAGATGAGATATGGGAATCTTCAACAGGTTTATTGACAATCGCTGGGGGTAAGTTAACGGGTTACCGTAAGATGGCGGAAAATATTGTCGATAAAATTGTTAAACGTAAACAATTTAAAAAAGCTGGGTCATGTACAACGGCAGAATTATCGCTTTCTGGTGCTAAAGGCATCAACTCTCAAAATTTTGATGCCTATGTGCATTACAAAGCGCAAGAAGGTATAAAATACGGATTAACTTTTGATGAAGCCTATCAATTGGTACGCAGATATGGTACAAATATTGATGATTTATACCGAATCATTCACACATTAAATGTGCAAGAAGGAAGCCTTCCACTACCATTAGATTTATATGCACAACTTATTTATGCGATGCAATATGAAATGGCTTATACGCCAGCGGATTTTTTTGTACGGCGTTCTTCAATGTTGTACTTCAATGTCAACAATGTCAAAAAGTATAAAGAATCCGTTATTCGATTGATGAGTAATTACTTGCATTATGCACCAAGCGAAGAGCAACGATATCGGAAAGAATTAGAAGAATTTATATATGATGCGGCACATTTTGCAAATGAAAAATCGATGCATTCAAAAATAAAGGAATAGACTGTATTACTTCCAATAAAGTGAAGTCTCTCACAGTGGGAGGCTTCTTTATCCCACATTAACGGGTAGTAAGACCCCCATCTCAAGATTTAGAGAGAACCGAGAAAGAAAGATGGGGGATCAACCGCCCGTAAAAGCCCGATTGGTTTAGCTAACCATCAGTGGGGGATGAAGAAAATCCCCACTGATGGAAGCTTCACTTTATCCTGACTGTGTGTGAGTTGAACAATTGTACTTTTTTCAGTGACTTGCTACTTGGAGTCTTGAAATTGTAGGATACGAGATTAAGCGATAGAGAACAAGGATTTTAAACGATATTAAAATGGTTGGAGAAGAAGAATGTTGCCAAAAGAATTAGATGTGATCGCAATCGTTGGACCGACAGCCGTTGGAAAAACTGCACTTAGTATTGAACTTGCCAAGGCCATTGATGGAGAAATTATCAACGGAGATTCCATGCAAGTTTATAAAGGTTTGAATATAGGGACAGCTAAAATTACACCTGAAGAAATGGAAGGAATTCCTCATCATCTGCTCGATATCAAAGAACCTACAGAATCTTTCTCGGTTGCAGACTATCAAAAACTAGTTCGCAGCAAAATTGATGAGATCAACGCAAAGGGAAGATGCCCAATTATTGTTGGGGGAACAGGGCTTTATATTCAAGCCGTATTATTTGATTATCGGTTTACGGAGGAAAAGATTGATCAAACCGTTCGTGAAAATTATTACAAAGAATTGGAGAAGATTGGTCCAGAGGCCATGCATGCAAAACTAGCTGCTATCGACCCTAAAACAGCAGCCATCATTCATCCAAATAATACACGTCGAGTTATTCGTGCTTTAGAAATGGCAGAGCACAATGGAGTTCAAAAATCAGACCAAATTCAACACTTAGGTAATCATCCATTATATAAACATCGGATCATTGGACTGAATATGGATCGACAGTTTCTTTATGAGCGGATCAATCATCGAGTAGATATAATGATAGAACAGGGTTTACTAGAAGAAGTAAGAGGGTTATATGACAAAGGAATCCGAGATGTACAGTCTATTAAAGCGATTGGATACAAGGAGATTTATGATTATTTAGATGGCAAAGTAACACTGCAAGAAGCCATTGACCAATTAAAACAAAATTCGCGTCGATATGCAAAGCGACAACTCACTTATTTCCGTAATAAGTTGGATATTGAATGGTTTGATGCTCAATTGGGTACAATAAAAATAATTGATAATATTTTACAAAAATAAAGGGAATTCACTAAAAAAAGCGAATATACAATACTATTATTAACTTAAGGGGGATCATTCTTCATGAAATCAACGAATTTGCAAGATACGTATTTGAATCAATTACGTAAAAACGGTATTTTTGTGACCGTCTTTTTATTAAATGGATTTCAATTAAAAGGAACAATACGTTCTTACGATAATTTTACGGTATTACTTGAAGTGGATGGCAAGCAACATTTGATTTACAAACATGCAATTTCAACATTCTCTCCATCGAAATCTATAGATTTACAACAAGAAGTAGAATAGTTTGATAAATCTCTTCTATATGAATCAATTTCATAATGCAAAATCTAGATAAAAAATACAAGCATCTTTTGTTAATATTCAGACTTGTTTGTTCCGCTCCACAACTATCAAAATAAGTCATTATTAAACGTTCGTATTTTTCAAGAAGAAAATGATTTATGCAATTGATTCATATAATTATTCATGTAAAAAACCATTTATAACTGGACTAGTTATAAATGGTTTTTCTATGAAGTTTTACATTAGGACTTGCTGGTTGATTTATATTTATTCTTATCCTGTACAATAAGATGGCAAGCTCTTTAGTTATGATGCAAGGAACAAATATGTGCCTCAATTCCCTATAAAAACTGGATTGTTTCAATTAACAAGCAGTGGGAGATGAAGAAAACTTTTCACTGTGCGTAATTTTATTCTACAGGGACCTTATAAAGCTGAAATATAGTAGAAATGATGAATAGTTGACGTATAAGAAAGAATTGATAAGATTAAATAGGACTTAGTTTAGAAATGGAGTCGATAGAGATGGCATATATGTCCAATTTAACGGAAGAAACAATGATTTTAGCCAAAAAAATAGAAGAAAAAGTGAAACCTTACTTAGAAAAGGCAGATGACATGGCATTTTACAACCAACAAAAGGTATTAGCTGCTTTTCGTCATAATAATGTCAGTGAAAGTCACTTTTATCCGTCAACAGGCTATGGCTATGATGATGAAGGACGTGATACGTTAGAACGTGTATATGCTGAAACATTTGGGGCAGAAGCTGCCATTGTTCGACCACAAATTATTTCAGGTACACATGCGATTACACTCAGTCTTTTCGGGGTTTTGCGCCCAGGAGATGAGCTCATTTATATAACAGGAAAACCGTATGATACATTACAATCGATTGTAGATGGTGGTGACAAAGATACAGGCTCTTTAAAAGATTTCCATATAAGTTATCAACATGTTGATTTACTTGATGATAAAGCTGTCGATTGGGAGCGTGTTAAAGAGGTAGTTTCAGATAAAACGAAAGTCATTGCTATTCAACGATCAAAAGGGTATGCAGTAAGACCTTCCTTTACGATAGATCAAATAGAGGATATGATAAAAAACATTCGTGCTATTAAAGAAGATGCGATTATTTTTGTCGATAATTGTTATGGTGAATTTGTTGATGCAGTTGAGCCGACAGAGCTAGGTGCGGATTTGATGGCAGGTTCCCTGATTAAAAATCCAGGTGGTGGTCTTGCGAAAGTTGGAGGCTATATTGCTGGAAAAGCGAAATATGTCGAACAATGTTCATATCGAATGACTTCTCCAGGTATTGGAGCAGAAGCAGGTCCATCGTTAAATGCACTGCTTGACATGTACCAAGGATTTTTCTTATCACCACATGTCGTCGCACAAGCTTTAAAAGGAGCCATCTTCACTTCCGCTATTTTAGAAGAAGTTGGCATGAAACCATCACCGCGTTATGATGTAAAGCGTACAGATCTAATACAATCTGTATCATTCAATACACCAGAACAAATGATTCAATTCTGTCAATCGATTCAAGCAAACTCACCTGTCAATGCACAGTTCGCTCCTCAACCTGCACCAATGCCAGGTTATGAAGATGATGTGATAATGGCTGCAGGCACGTTTGTTCAAGGTGCAAGTATTGAATTATCTGCTGATGGTCCGATCCGTCCGCCATATACTGCGTATGTGCAAGGTGGACTAACCTATGAGCATGTAAAATACGCAATCCTAAATGCTGTTCAAAATTTGCAAAAATGATGTAAACTCATGAAACATGCTTGATTCCTGTTACAAATTTCATGTAAAGTGAGCTTGAGAGAAGTTAGTTTAATGTAATCATTTCTAATGATATGTTTTTGACTATAAGCAACCTTATAAACAAAGGTTGCTATCTCTCATATTTTTTGATAATTGAATCAATTTCATCATACACAGTTTAAAGGACAAACCTGAACACTATATGAATACAGCTGTTGTTAGTTAGGAAAAAATTAGAGTAATGGTGAGACGAAATAAAAAATAATGTCCTATTATGAACTCTGTATGTATGGATTCTTGCTATGGCTTGCTCGAGTCATCAAAAATAGAATTTAGTTCAATGCCTCATGGGAAAAGTAAGACGAAAATCAGCTAATACTTTATATTTTAGTGGATAAGATTCGATAATCAACACATCTTAATGTATCCAAAGAGAAAACCAAAATGTATGGATGAAATGGATTCTTTGGAATAAGCATGATTCACTGAACACGAACATGATTGAAATTTTAAACAATTACGCCAATGTGTAATAAAGAGAAGCTAGAAAACTCCATATTGACGGGCTTTTTTTAATAGTTTAAAATTAAATGTAAATAATTCTAACATGTTATTGACAATAATAATAACATCATGTATTATAAATCATGTGAAAGGTAAGGTGAAGGAAATGAGTAAGGAAATACGTAAGACCATGCCTTTGCTACCAATCAGTATAGTTATGCAGCTAACTGATTTAACTGCTCGCCAAATTCGTTATTACGAAGAACATGAGCTGATCACGCCTGCTAGAACAGAAGGCAACCGTCGAATGTTTTCATTAAATGATGTTGATGTTTTGCTAGAAATTAAAGATTTGTTGGATCAAGGCATTAACATGGCAGGTATCAAGAAAGTCTTCGCAATGAAGAATGAGCCAGTAGTGGCAAAACAAGCAAAAACTGAAATAACTGATGATGATCTAAGACGCATTTTAAGGGAAGAAATGCAACAAGCACAAAGGATGCAAAAAACTTCAATTCGTCAAGGTGATTTATCTCGATTCTTTTTATAAGAGCCGAGTATAATAAAATTTTATTACATATTTATAGGAGAGTGATTCGTGTGGCAAAGTACACAAAAGATGATATTCGTAAACTTGTAGAAGAAAAAGAAGTTAAATTTATTCGTTTACAATTTACAGATATCTTGGGCACTATTAAAAATGTAGAAGTTCCAGTCGACCAATTAGAAAAAACCTTAGATAATAAAGTAATGTTTGATGGTTCTTCTATTGAAGGTTTCGTACGTATTGAAGAATCTGATATGTACTTATATCCTGATTTAGATACATTCATCGTTTTCCCATGGACTGCTGATAAAGGGGCTGTATGTCGCTTTATTTGTGATGTATATAGTCCTGATGGTACTCCATTTGAAGGAGATCCACGTAATAACTTACGTCGTGTGTTAAAACGTATGGAAGACCTAGGCTTCACAAGCTTCAACTTAGGACCTGAACCAGAATTCTTCTTATTCAAATTAGATGAAAAAGGCGAACCAACTCTTGAATTAAATGACCAAGGTGGTTATTTCGATTTAGCACCAACAGACTTAGGTGAAAATTGCCGTCGTGACATCGTGTTAGAACTTGAAGAAATGGGCTTTGAAATTGAAGCATCTCACCACGAAGTTGCTCCTGGTCAACATGAAATTGACTTTAAATATGCCAATGCAATTGAAGCATGTGATAATATCCAAACATTCAAATTGGTTGTTAAAACAATTGCACGTAAACACGGCTTACACGCGACATTTATGCCAAAACCATTATTCGGTGTAAACGGTTCTGGTATGCACTGTAACGTTTCATTATTTAAAGGTAAGGAAAATGCATTTTATGATGAATCTGGTGATTTAAAACTAAGTGAAACTGCATATCAATTTATGGCTGGTGTGTTAAAACACGTTAAAGGTTTCACAGCTGTTACAAATCCAACAGTCAATTCTTACAAACGTTTAGTACCTGGTTACGAAGCACCATGTTATGTAGCTTGGTCAGCTCAAAACCGTTCACCATTAATTCGTGTCCCAGCTTCTCGCGGTTTATCAACTCGTATCGAAGTCCGCTCAGTTGACCCATCTGCTAACCCATATTTAGCAATGGCTGTTATTCTTCAAGCAGGTTTAAATGGTGTTGAACAACAACTTACTCCACCAGCAGCAGTAGATCGTAACATCTATGTGATGAATGCTGAAGAGCGTGCAGAAGCAGGTATCGGCAACTTACCAGCTAACTTGAATGACGCTCTTGCAACACTTGCAGAAGATAAAGTTATCCAAGATGCTCTTGGCTCACACATCTATGCTAACTTCCGTGAAGCAAAAGAAATCGAATTCGATATGTTCCGTACACAAGTTCACCAATGGGAACGTGACCAATACATGAAAATGTATTAAGATTGAATGCGTTGGGGCTCTAAGCTCCAACGCTTTTTTTATTTATCACGAATCCGAGTTCGTGGTAAATAAATTTGAAAGTTACCACATTTTTACCACGAATTTTTTCCTTCTCCAATCATTTCATGTTATTTCGCATATATTTATCCTGGAGCTATTTAATATGTCTGCATTTTCTCCACATAGTAAAAGCCAATATTTATGAGGTAATTTTACTGATGAAACTTTAGTGACTTTTGTTGAAAAAGGCAAAATTTCAGATGTCGGAAGGCGCGAATCATTAACGCTGAAATAATGTAGGGCAATGTGTGCAGCAAACGCAATCAACCGACTAGCGTTATTTTTATAGTGAAAATGAGTGAACTTTATTAAAGGTAATTCTCCCTCTTTGTCGAAATAAGTAGAAAGAGAGGAAGGGGTTCGTATGAAAGATGTTTTTTTAACGGCTCTTACTAAAGTTGTTAACGAGACAAAAGGATTAAGTCTTAATATTACGTTAAATGCACATGGCACAACAATTTCCGGTAGCTTGATTGGCTATGAAACTTATTTAAAAGAGCTGAGTAACAGCTTTAAAAAAGCTAACAGTGATTCTACAATTGCAGAAGTATTTTCGGATAAATTTACTAAATTAGCTGATGTGACTGCGACATCTTCCTTAAGTAACAAAAGTGAAAGTAAAAATCACGACCCTAATTTTATCCATTTAAAGGACGTAAGAATTGTAAATTCGAATGGCGATTTTATTACTAACACACTATGGAGAGGAAAAATAGATTCAATTGACGGATTCTTTTTCGGTGCATTCTAAAAATTTAATAGGAGCACACATCCATTTGGGTGTGCTTTTTTATCCCGCATTAACGGGCAGTAAGAACCCCATCTCAAGGTTTAGAGAGAAACGAGAAAGTTAGGTGGGGATCAACTGCCCGTAAAAGCCCGATTGGTTTAGCTAACCATCAGTGGGGGATGGAGTAAGCTCCCACTGATGGAAGCTTCACTTTATCGCATGTCGCGAAATTTTTTAAAGTCGATGATGTGATGGTGACAGGGGAGAATAGAAAATTAATCCATCAACAAATTATCCTTGACTTAACGAGTTAAAATAATATTAGACAAATGTGTATTTGTAGTATATAATGAAATTAATAAAGTCCTTTATAGGAAAAAAGTTGAATTCACATATTACAAAGAGTAATCGTGTTTGTTCGGTACTTTTTGTAATATGTGAATTTTTTTCTTTTAAAAACTTATATATTAATAATTATTTAATGGAGGTCATTTAAATGACACAAGGTACAGTAAAATGGTTTAACGCAGAAAAAGGTTTCGGTTTCATCGAAGTTGAAGGCGGAGCAGACGTATTCGCTCACTTCTCAGCAATCCAAGGCGACGGTTTCAAATCTTTAGACGAAGGTCAAAAAGTTGAATTCGAAGTTGAAGAAGGTAACCGCGGACCACAAGCTGCAAACATTGTTAAACTTTAATCTTTAATTGGTTAAAGAAGTATTAAAAAACCAGAGGAATCCTTTCAATAGGATTTCTCTTTTTTTATTTAGTTTGACTCTAATATCTATATACATAAAATATGAAAAGAGGAAATATGTTGTGGGATTATAGCTTTATTACCACGAGCCATCATAATTCCTTACCACATACTTACCACGAATTCTTGAGATATTATGATTTTCTATGATAAAAAAATCCCTAAAACATTGATATATCAATATCCTTGACATTGTATGATTAAAACAATTCTTGTAAGCCTTGTTCCGTACACAAGTTTACCAATGGGAACGTGATCCAATATTTGAAAATGTACTAAGTTTAAATTCGTTAGGACTCCAAGCTCCAACTCTTTTTATCTACCACAAGATTTTTATTTTAAGTCAATTTTTTACATTGATTCAAAAATTTATTTTCCTCTTTTTTGTGATTCACTTTCAATTCTTCAGATAACCCGGTCTACTTCAGCCAATGTCTTTTCTTGGTAGCTAGGCGATGAATTTTCCCTAAAGCCTAAAAAGAGATTCAAGTAAAACATGTTTTTTACCCTTTTCACATTATCAAATTGAGGATAGCTCGATCAGCTGTGTTAAGAGGGGGAATGGTAAATGAAGAAAATTTTTGGAGACTGTGGCGAAGGGATAGTGATGCCTTGCAATGATGAAGAACGGTAAATAAGAACGTAGTGTATGTAATGAGTAAGAAAAAGGATAAAATTGAATAATTAACATGTATGAGAATATAATCGAAAATTTAAGTCATACTAATAAGGGCTCGGATTGTATCACCATCATTAAAAAGGAAGGGAGCATATCGAAAATGAATCACTTTTTGGCAATCATTATTAAATTACTAATGATTACAGCCGTTGTCACTTTTATTAATTCATTTATTTATGGCGGATTAATCACTAATTCTCTGCTTATTAGTTTGATACTAACATTTGTTACCTATATTGTTGGTGATTTGTGGATCTTTACTAAATCGAGTAAACAACACGAATACGTTTGGAGAAATACAATCGCTACTTTTTCAGACGCTATCTTGGTTTTCATCATCATCTATTTTGTGGGTTCCACGTTGAACGATCAAAATAATGTCGATTTACTTTCGTCAGCGTTTGCCTCTGCATTAGTATTAGGTATAGTGGAATGGCTATTCCATAAATATATGGATGTTGTAGTGTTTAAAAATCAATTAAAGAGGATTACTGAAAGAGAACCAAATGGACATATTTAGCCACAATTTTTGATAAGATTTTTTATAGTTAAGCCTAATCTATAAGATAAAATGAAGGATGTTGAAAAGGCTGAAAGAACTAAATATTTCCTTTAGACTTTTCCCTACATTTGTGCCCCGGATTGTAGGGATTTTTTTATGAAATGATCAAGCCTTTTCGTGATTAATATTTTCTATTTTGATGAATTTAAAAACTAAAACAAAAAGAATGATTCCGATCAAACCAGCAATGATGTAACTTAAATTGAGATAATTCACCATTAACACCGACATTAGTGGAGGACCGGCAGCAACTCCTATATATCGTGCAGAACTATAGAAAGAAGTAATAGTACCTCTTTTTTCTTTACTAATATTTTCAGTAATAATTGCATCAAGTGCTGGTAAGAGAGAACCTAAGCCCATACCAGCCACGCTGGTGATAGTGAGCAGTAAAACTAAATGTTCTTTTAAAAATCCAACGAATATTATGCTAATGGAAATGACCAATAAACATAAAATGATGGTTCTTTTAATTGTTTTTAAATCTCCTTTAATTTTCTTTCCAACCAAATAGGAAGCAATACATAAAGTTAATAATGGAATCGCTAACAGAAATCCCTTCTTCACGCCATGAATGTTGAAAGCTTTTTCCAGAATATCTGATAGGAAGAATAACATTGCAAATAAAACAAGCATAACATAGGCACCATTGATAAAGACTACATATAACCAATTGCCATTCTTTTTAAACGTTTTTTTAACAGTGCTTAAAAATTCGTTGAAACGTATGGTTTCTTCTTTCTTCTTAGGTACTTTAACAAAGAAAAAGATGAGGATCATAGAAATCAGGCTGAAAATTGAAATAGAGAAAAAAGGTAAAAACCAGATCAATGCGGCAAATGCAGATCCGAGTATTGGACTTAATACTTTTCCAAATGTATTAGACGTTTCGATAATCCCAAGGGTGGAGCTCACTTTTTCATCGTCTCCATTAAATAGATCTCCAACCAATGGCATCACAATTGGAAACGCTCCAGCAGAACCTATGCCTTGTAATATTCTTCCCCATATAATAGTGACGTAAGGATCGTCCATTTTCCAAGAGGCAAAAGCAGAGATTAATCCACCGATACATGTTAAAAATAAGCTAGGTAAAATCACCATTTTTCTTCCAAATCGATCTGATAAATAACCGGCAACCGGGATAAGAAGAATAGCTGCAACAGAAAAACTAGTGATGATCATACTTGACTTAAAGGAAGATATGTCAACCTTTTTTTCTAGAATGGAAAGTACAGGAATTAACATAGAATTTCCTAAAGTGATCACTAAAGGGACTGAAGCTAGACTTATAATGCACCCAATACTAACTTTTGCAGTGCTTGAATCTTGTTTGTTCATATTACACCTCTATTTTTCCGTCAATAAAGGTATCGTATCCGAAAAATCTTATTATATACTTCCTTTTAACAAATAGATGGTTAAAAAAGTGATTCATATGCCCTAAATCCAAAATGTAAGCCAAAGCCTACCATAGAAAGAGAAGAGGCAACAGATAAAATATTTAAAAAAGTGCTAGATAAGAATTTTTTCGAGCCGCTTGAAATGGTTGCCATTGTTAAATCGACCAAAATGATACCAAATAAAATAAGACAACTATAAATAATAATTTCAAAATGATTTTTACCAGAGCCACCTACTAAGACAGAACCATAAATTCCCAACCAAAAAAGGATGGTCAGAGGATTTAATAAGGCTATAAGAAATCCTGATAGAAAGGAATATCTTAAGCGAATTGTTTTTTTTAAATAAGAATCTAACTTCCTTTTATGAAGTGATAGTAAGTTTTCAATACCAGTATAGACTAAGACGAAGCATCCGAAAGACCAGAGAATCGATTTAATAAATGGATATTCGACCAACTGACCAATTCCCAGGTATACCATTAACATATAGACAATATCAGTGGCTATGGCACCTAGACTAAAGAACCAAGCATGAAAAAAGCCATTGGTAATACCCAAATTTAGCAAAGTCGCTTTTACTGGGCCAATTGGTGCAGCCAATGATACCCCTAATAAAAAATATGGAAATATAGAATTCATAAAGATTAGCCTCCGCCGCTGTATGATGTTAAATATTATATTCGGCTAATGCACATGTTAAAACTAATACAAAATAAAATTTGATGATGAAGAATGCGTTTCATCATGCAAAAATAGCTATAAAATCTAATCATAATCATAGAAACGCATCATTCAAGGTGATAAGATAAGGCGTATAAAGAATTATTATTTTATGAAAGGGTATGGATCACAGATGCCTGGAACAGAAAAAAAAGTGAAAATTAAACAAGCAAAATACCAGATTATTGCTGCAGATATTGCATCGAAAATAGTAGAAAATAAATATCATGTTGGAGAGAGAATATATGCTCGCTCTTCTTTAGCAAGTCAATATGGTGTTTCTTCTGAAACAGCGCGTCGTGCAATTGCGGTATTGCAGGATTTAGAAATTGTTGAAGCGACAAAAGGTTCTGGCGTTATTATTAAATCCTACGAAAAAGCTGCAAAGTTTGTTCATCAATTACAAGATGTACAATCTGTGAAGGAAATACAACGCGATATGCTAGAAACGATTATTCAGCAAAAAGAAGAATTGGAGAAGCTTGAAAATTTAACAAAGGAATTAGTCAGTAGGGCAGATCGTTTTCATTCCCTCAATCCATTTGTCCCTTTCCAAGTAACGATTACTGATTCATGTGTCTATTTAAATAAGACAATCGAAGAAATGAATTTCTGGCAAAATACAACTGCTACGGTAGTGGGGATTCGGAGAGGACAGGAAATTCTATTATCACCGGGCCCATATGCTACATTACATGATCAAGATGTCCTTTATTTTATTGGAAATGAACAGTGTATAGGCATTGTTCAAAATTTCCTTTTTACAGCCAACCAATAGTTGCTGTCAAGATGTACTTTAATGCCAAGTAAAACTTAAGGAATAGTCCCCAAAAAACATGAATGCTGATCGAATGCATTCATGTTTTTTATTATTTAGCAAAATTCCCCTGAGACTATTGAAATAGAGATGATTTGACCAAAGTAACAACTCTTTGTTATCATTAAGTTGTCACTTAAACGATAAATCATAAATTGCTTCCCTACAAAAGAATAAAATGTCTAGGAGAGATGTATTTGCAAAAAATAAAAATTGATCATGTCAGTAAAGTATTTGGAAAACATACAAACCAAGCACTTAAACTTGTGCAAAATGGAGCTTCTAAAAAAGAAATTTTGAAAAAAACAGGTGTAACGGTAGGGGTTTATAACGCTAGTTTTTCAGTAAACGAAGGTGAAATATTTGTCATTATGGGGTTATCGGGTAGTGGTAAATCTACGCTTGTTCGTTTATTAAATCGATTAATAGAACCAACAAACGGTGATATTTTCATAGATGGCGAGAATATTTCAAAGATGAATAAAGAACAGTTGAGAAATGTACGGCGGGAAAAAATGAATATGGTGTTCCAAAACTTTGGATTATTTCCTCACCGAACGATTTTACAAAATACAGAATATGGACTCGAAGTACGAGGAATCTCAAAAGAGGAACGTCGACAAAAGGCGGAACAAGCATTAAAAAATGCGGGTTTACTAGATTTTAAAGATCAATATCCCCATCAATTATCTGGAGGGATGCAGCAACGTGTAGGATTAGCAAGAGCATTAGCGAATGATCCAGATATTTTATTGATGGATGAGGCCTTTTCAGCACTAGATCCGCTTATTCGAAAAGAAATGCAAGATGAATTATTAGATTTACAGGAAACGATGCAAAAGACCATTATATTTATCACACATGACTTGAACGAAGCTCTACGCATAGGCGATCGAATCGCTATTATGAAAGACGGACAAATTATCCAAATTGGTACTGGTGAAGAAATTTTAACAAATCCGGCAAATGAATATGTTCGTCATTTTGTTGAAGATGTGGATCGCTCTAAAGTGTTAACTGCAGAAAATATTATGATACGTCCAATTACGGTAAACGTAGAACAGGATGGACCCAAAGTGGCACTTTCTCGTATGAGAGAAGAAAAAGTTAGTTTACTAGTGGCGATTGATAGAGCGCGTAATTTAAAAGGATACATTACTGCAGATGATGCCTTAGAATCCGCAAAACGTGGCGATAAAGATATCAAAAAAATCGTTCAAACAAACATGATAACTGTCAATCACGATACACTTATTCAAGATGTTTTTCATGTGATTTATGATGCTCCAACACCCGTAGCGGTTATGAAAAATAATCGGTTGGTGGGTATTTTAATCAGAGGTGTTGTGATTGAAGCGTTAGCAAAGGGAAATGAGGAGGCGATTTTGCATGAGTAACTTCCTCGATAATATTCCAAGACTGCCAGTTGCCGATTGGACGCAAAGTGCAATGGATTGGATGACAAAGAATTTTTCAGGATTGTTTGATGCATTGCAATCTAATGGTGAATGGTTAATGGATTCCATCACCAATTTATTGACTACTATACCACCGATCCTATTTATACTGATCATAGCTATCATAGCATTTTTAGCTTCAGGTAAAAAATTAGGATTGACCATTTTTTCTATAATCGGTCTGTTATTTATCTACAATCAGAATTTATGGGATGAGCTTATGAATACAGTGACACTTGTATTATTTGCAAGTCTTATTTCTATTATTTTGGGTATTCCAATTGGAATCATCATGTCTAAAAGTAAATGGGCAGAGGAAGTCATTAAACCGATTTTAGACTTTATGCAAACAATGCCGGGCTTTGTTTATTTAATACCAGCCGTTGCCTTTTTTGGAATCGGTGTTGTACCAGGTGTATTTGCATCTATTATATTTGCTATCCCCCCAACTATTCGTTTTACAAACCTCGGAATACGCCAAGTGCCAAAAGAGCTAGTAGAAGCTTCGGAATCCTTTGGTAGTACTCCATCTCAAAAATTATTCAAGATTGAACTTCCTCTTGCAAAATCAACAATCATGGCAGGGATCAATCAAACAGTTATGCTGGCTCTTTCAATGGTAGTAATAGCATCTATGATTGGTGCACCTGGATTAGGACGTAAAGTATTGTCAGCTTTACAACGTGCACAAGTGGGAAATGGTTTTGTAGCAGGATTAGGTTTAGTGATTTTTGCTATCATTATTGACCGTCTTACACAAAGCTTTAATAAGAAAAAATACGAATAAGAAGGATGATTAGATGAAATTCAAAAAAATAAAATCTTTAGGTCTTGTAGTGGGGTTAGGTTTAAGTGCTATTTTAGCTGGATGTGGTTCATCAGATAGTAACTCTGCAAATTCTTCCAAAAATGAGAAAATCAATTTGGCTTATGTGGAATGGGATACAGAAGTCGCCTCAACGAATGTTATTGGTAAAGTACTTGAGGATATGGGTTATGATGTAACATTAACGCCACTCGATAATGCAATTATGTGGGAAGCTGTTTCAAAAGGTGAGGCAGATGCGATGGTGGCAGGTTGGCTACCAAACACACATGCGGCTCAATATGCCAAATATAAAGATAGCTTAGAAGATCTTGGAACAAATTTAAAAGGTGCAAAAGTGGGCTTGGTTGTACCTGCATATATGGATGTTGACTCCATCAGTGATTTAAAAAAAGAAGCCAATAGCACCATTACAGGAATTGAACCTGGTGCAGGTGTTGTGGCAGCAACTGAGAAGGCTTTAAAGAACTATGATAATTTAACATCATGGAATGTTAAAACATCTTCTTCGGGTGCAATGACAGTTGCGCTTGGTAAAGCTATCAAAGACAAAAAAGATATCATTGTCACAGGTTGGTCACCACATTGGATGTTCCAAAAATATGATTTGAAATATTTAGATGATCCAAAAGAAATCTATGGTAAAGAGGAATCTATCCATACGTTTGCTAGAAAAGATCTAAAAAAAGATTCACCAGAAGCATATAAAGTATTGGATCAATTCCACTGGTCTACAAAAGATATGGAGCAAGTGATGCTTGATATAGCAGATGGGAAAGACCCAGAAGAGGCTGCAGAAGATTGGATTAAAGATAATCAGGATAAAGTCGATAGCTGGACAAAAGATGCGGTCAAAAAATGATCTTGTCAGCAACGCCATTTCCAAGCTTAAAATCGATAAATAAGCGTTAACGAGGGACGATCACGGAAGATGGTATGCCGGTAAACAGGAAGAAACTTTCACTCTTACTAGGGTAGAGTAGTTAAATCGGCTTTTGCAATAACAAATCAGATAAAATGTTAATTGAGACAAATAGAAAGTTGAAATTAAAAGCTTTTCGTTTTTAGAATTTAGTGTGGGGGAACCTCATTCACTGAATACAAACAATCAATACATCTGATTGTCGATAATTAATAATGGTTTTAGGAATTTGAAGAAACACCTCATTTCTAGTATGTGTATTTCGTGACATCTACTAAAATGAGGTGTTTTTTATTTTTCTCAAAAGCTCCTATTGACTGGATAGTTGTTTATTTTTATGATATAAGAAATTGATTCGAACGATCTTGACCGAAATATGCACTTGCTGAAATATAGACATAGATATTATTCAAAAGTAATGAAAAAAGAGACATAGTAAACTATATCCCTTTCCATTACTTTTTATCTTGCTGTTTTTTCCAAACTTCATAGAAGATTTCAAATTGCTCAAGTGCATCCATTAGCTTTTCAGGATTGTCATGGAAGAATAAATCTTCTCTTACTAGAAAGAAATCAACTACTTCTCTTTGATAAGGAGTTAAACTTGTATACTCTTCGTTTGTGATACCAGCATTTTCAAATTCTTTTGGATTCATAGCATCTGAACGACCAAGTAAAAAATCTAAAGAGACATCATATAAATCAGCGATTTTAACCAACATTTCATTATCAGGCTGTCTAGTTCCATATTCCCAGTTCGCGTATGTTGAAACAGTTTTGATGCCTAATTTATTTGCTACGTATGTTTTAGTCCAACCTCTTTTTTCTCTTAAATAAGTAAGACGAGTGCCTAAGGTATCCACATAATCACCCCTTAAGAATAGATTCTATCATCTTTTACACAATTTATGTAAAAAAATACTCAAAAAGAGTAATAAAAGGTTGACTTACTCAAAAAGAGTGAATATAATAGGAATATAGTTACACAAAATGAGTAATGAGGTGAGGAGAATGAATGATAGATTGCGCGAAGCTAGAAAAGCTAAAGGAATAACAATTACTTACTTATCAAAAAAATTAGGCTATAAAAGTGCTTCAGGTTATGCAAATATTGAATATGGGATAGTAAAGCCTTCACTTGAGAACGCAAGAATAATAGCTGACATTTTGGAAATGCCAATAGAAGAGCTTTTTTTAACCAAAAGTTACACAAAATGAGTAATTTATATAAAAAACTATTTGCTTTACATTATCTACTGATAAAGAATCAATCGAGCAATAAGGTATAGAGACAATACAATTGGACTCGAATTCACATCGCCGATCATCACCATAACATGAATTTTTAATCGATAAGGGAAAAGAAAAGGAATATAGGTGAAATAGGGGATTGATCATTAAAAGGATATTTCGCCGATTGCATGAATTATTAGTGATCGTTTTAACAAAATAGCGGTACATCACAATTAACATGATCAACTAAAGCAATACTTGATATTTATCTCACATTTAGATACAGGAAGAACCCCCACTTTATAAAAAGCAAAAAGGATAAGTGGGGGTTCTTCCTGTCTGTAAAAGTCTGCTGATTTACAGTGGTTACAAAAAAACAACCACTGTATAAATTATTACTTTATTAAAATTGAATGAATTTCATAAATCATTTTCTTCTTAAAAAATACAAACATTTAAGAATAACTAATTTTGATAGTTGTGGAGCGAAAGACGGCGACTCCTCGAAAATGTATGCGCATTTCCTTCGTGCGGTGTGAGTTCAAGGAGGATTATTCAAAGTCCTACGGGAAAAGCTTGAGCTGAAAGCCCCGCAGGAACGTTTTAAGGGACAAAGCCTAAGTTCGCCACGTCCTGTGGTAACGGCTTCACATCTGTCGCTTACGCTTTCGATGCGGAAGGAGATCTGGAGTCAACATCGTGTTGACTCGAGGAGATTGAAGCCAAGCCCGTGGAAAGCGCCTCCTGGAGCAGAACAAAAATTTCTGAATATTAATGTTCATGTTGTTTTGAAATGTTCTTGTTTTTTATCTGAATATTGTATTATGAAATTGATTAATTTATATGAAATTAAATAAATTGGTTAAAATATTATTCCTCCATCCTGCAAATTTATAAGAAAATAAGGTAAAATATACTGAATAGTAAAATGAATAAATTAGGAAATAGGGAATGCTATTTAAAAATGATGTAGGTACTTGAACATGCTTTTAAATATGAAGTTATTACTGTTCTTAATTTACTAATATTTCTATAACATGATACATTTTTATACTTTTAGTAACATGTTTATACAATTCTAGGAGATTTAATAGTATCCTTAGTATTGTAATACAAAGTAATCTTTATTTATCAATAAATTAGTGTAGTAGTTTACGTCAATTCAATGGGGGGAATAAATTGGTGGTAAACAAATTTAGAAAAAGTAAGAAAGAAGAGCCTGACTTATTAGGTGAGATTAAAAGAAATGAAAAAAACGTTGTAATAGCAGCGAATTCTACTAGTGAAATTCAGAGCATTTTAAAAATGGCTGGTTTTACTATCTATGATTTAGCTGCTATTCAATTATTGCAACTGTATGTGAAGCAAAACATTGAAAAAATTGTGGATAATTTTTATTCAAATTTAGCAAATGAGCCAAGTCTCATGAAAATTATTGAAGATCATAGTTCAGTAGAACGTTTGAAAAAAACACTTACTGACCATTTGATCCAACTTTTTTCTGGTAAAATTGATTCAGAATTTATACAGCAACGATATAAAATTGCGCAGGTGCATGTCAGAATAGGATTGCAACCAAAATGGTATATGCTTGCATTTGCAGATTTAACAAACAGTTTAAATGAGATCGTTTTTGAAAATACGACAAGTAAAGAAGAATATGCAGCATTTTCCAATGCTCTCAATAAAATTTTATCTATAGAACAGGTTATTGTATTGGAAGCCTATGATAAGGAAAATGAAAGAGTCAAGAAAATATCACAGATGGAAAAAGAGAAAGCTCAAAATGAAGTGCATGACATGGCAGAAGAGCTTGCATGCATTACAGAGCAAGCAAGCGTGTCCCTACAACAGGTGTCTGGGCAGTCAGTCCAATTAGTGTCTGTTGCAAAAGAAAGTTCTTTATCCGTACAAGAAATCGAACAACAATATTTGGATGCCCAACAACGCCTTAATGCTCAAATGGAAGCGATGAAAAAGATTGAAATACGTATGGATGAAGTGAACGAGCAGATCGGGATCCTTAAAGGGACATCAGCAAAAATTCAAGATGTTACAGGAATCGTTTCTTCTATAGCCGATCAGACAAATCTCTTAGCTTTAAATGCTGCTATTGAGGCTGCGCGTGCTGGAGAACATGGAAAAGGTTTTGCTGTAGTTGCAGATGAGGTTAGAAAACTTGCTGTACAAACAAAAAGCAGTTTAGCTAACGTCAGTACGCTAATTTCTGATACGAATAAGGGAATTGAAGGAGTCACTGGATCAGTTGCTGAAGCGAACGATTTAGTATCCGATGGGGTCAAAGAAATTACACAACTCGATCAATTTTTTGATCAAGTGTTTACACTTATGGAACAAATTAAAAAGGGCAGTATGAAGATCGATGAAGAATTACAATCACTCGTTACTGTAATCGAAGAAATTTCAAATGGCGTCAATAATGTAGCGGTATCTACTGATCATTTGAATGAAATTGCTAAACAAATGAAGTAGAATAACATAGAAATAAAGTTTCAGATAAAGTTGTGCAAAATAAGTTAAAATATAGCTTTGTATTCTTTCATTAACATGCCTTATTCATAAGGTTGTTAAAAAGAAGTGATAATGTTCAAGAATAGAATTTTGACTACTTTGGGTTTGAATAAGTATAAAGGATTCTCATCGTTTTTATTTTTTACTATTTAAATAATGCAAACGAGTGAAACAAATTTTTTTGTGATCACATGTGAAGAGGATATTGAATACAGGCATTTTTATAAAAAGGCGATTTAGTAAAATATCAATATTTATCCCGTATTAATAGGCAGTAATACTTCCCACTCAAAATTCAGCGAAGGTAAAGAAGTTAAGAGGGAGAACAACTGCCGCATGCGCCCGATTAGTTCGGGCCAACAAGATGTTGGTCTCTCAGGTGTTACCACAGGACGTGGCTCTCTTAAACTGAGTTCCTCTATTTCAGTAGGGGGAAGAAGAAAAACTCCACTGATGAAAGTTTCGCTTTATAAGGTCAGTTGAGTGATTATATGAAGAAAAGCATCCAAATCTATTTAATTAGAATAGTTTTGGATGCTTTTTCATATAAAAGATTAGTGGACGTTTCGGTACAAACCAACCACTTTACCAAGTACAGAAACTTTTTCCACAATGATAGGGTCCATAGAGGAATTTTCGGGTTGAAGGCGGAAATATCCATCTTCCTTAAAAAAACGTTTTACTGTTGCTTCATTTTCTTCAGTCATAGCAACAATAATATCGCCATTATCGGCAGTTGATTGTTGCTTGACAATCACATAATCACCATCTAAAATACCAGCTTCAATCATTGATTCACCCATAATTTCAAGCATAAAGATGTGATCATCTGAAGTTCCATAAAAATCTGGAATCGGGAAATATTCTTCTATATTTTCAATGGCTGTGATCGGCATACCTGCCGTTACTTTTCCAACTAGAGGTACATGGATCACACCTTGTTTTGTAATATTGTCTTGGTCCAAAATCTCTATTGCGCGAGGTTTTGTAGGATCACGACGAATGAGTCCCTTGCTTTCAAGACGATTTAGGTGGCCATGTACAGTAGAACTCGACGCTAACCCCACAGCCTCTCCAATTTCTCGGACGGAAGGTGGGTATCCCTTTGTGCGAACTTCCTCTTTAATAAACTCTAGTATATCTTCTTGTCTTTTTGATATTTTTTTCAATCTGCTCACCTCTTATCTTAGTTTCCTGCTAATTGTTAAATTTAGTATAGCATTACCGAACAAGCAACGCAAACATAAGTTCGAAAAAAGTGTTTGACAAAAACAAACGTTCGTTTTATATTAAGAACATATATTCCGAACAAACATTCGATAAAGGGGAGATTTGTATGAATTGGGTTAAAAGAAATCAAAATACGGCATTATTTATGGTATTTGCAGTCATCTTTATGGCTATTCTACTTCTAATTAATAGAGATACAACAACATATACAAATATTAAGGTACAAGAAGGTGATACACTTTGGTCTCTGTCTGATCGATACAAAGGAGATTTATCTAATGCTGAGTGGGTTCGTCTAGTAAAAAATGAGAATAATATTATGGATGATGAAATTATTGCTGGTCATACTTTAATCATTCCTGACCATAAACAAACTGATCCAACAAACAAAGAAATAGTATTGGCAAGTGACAAAAATGACGAATAAAAAAGCAGTACTTTATTGTCGAGTAAGTACAGAAAAGGAAACACAAGATACGTCGATTGAGAGACAGGAAATTGAGCTGAGAGCATTTGCTCAGTCAAAGGGTTATGAGGTAGTAGCAGTATTTAAAGATAGACATAGCGGGTATGACATAGAACGCGAAGGCTTACTGGAATTGCTGGATTTTGTAAAGGAATACCACATTATGAATTTATTTATCCAAGATGAAACACGTTTAGGACGTGGTAATGGTCGAATGGCTGTTTTACATTTGCTTAAAAAGTTGAATGTGGATATCTTTACTTTAAGTGATGCTGGCACTATCAAATTAAATGAAATGGATACGATGCTCCTCGAAATTTTAGCCATTGTTGAAGAATATCAACGAAAATTGCATAATGCAAAGATACGGCGTGGCATGAAAAGGGCTGTACAAAATGGTTATAGGCCAGAAAATAACTTAAAAGACCGCGGCAATGTGGAAGGTAGAGAGAGAATTGATGCACCAATCGAACAGATTGTTCATTTAAGAGAGAAGGGGATGACTTTTGAGGAAATTACTGCAACATTAAAAGGACTTGGTTTCCAAATAAGCAAGGCTACCGTTCATAGGCGTTATAAAGAATATGAAGAAGAGCAAAACCTTAAAAATTGAAAATAGATCAGGCATGTTAAGAAGATTCCATTAAAGTGTAATAGTTAAAAATCGTATATTTTACGGACAATATTAGATATCAACTCGACTGAGAAAGGATATTTGACAAAATGATTAGGTAGCAGAATCTCGGTTAAGAAATTCTACTGCCTTTTCGTTTTAAATATCAGCATACTTTCTGTATATAAAATCATTAATGCTTTTTCTAATTCTTCATAAGAAGCATAGGCAAAAGATAGACGAATATGATGTGCATCCTCTATATCATAGATATAGCCTGGATTGATCAATACTTTCTCTTTAAGTAACTTTAAAAAGAATTCTTTTGTAACAATCGGCTCATTAAATCTTAACCAAATATAAAATCCTCCCAATGGTTTTTCCCATGTAGCAATTGCATGAAAGTATTTGTGAAGTATGGATTCGATAAATGCCGCACGTATTTTTAATTGAGATCCTAATTCGGCTAAATGCTTTTCATAAAGTCCTGATGTAAGCCAATAAGTAACGATTTTTTGCGAAATTGCACTAGAACCATAATCCATTTGCATTTTAATATCAGCCAGTCGTTTTATAACAGGGGTTGGTCCAATAACCCAGCCTATGCGTAACCCTGGACTTAATGTTTTAGAAACACTACTGACATATAATACTTGTCCAGAAGAATCTAAAGATTTGATTGACGGAAGAGGAGTATCAAACAATAATTCAGCATAAACATCGTCTTCTATGATAGGTATTCGAAGAGATTTACACATTTCATAGAAATTTTGTTTTTCCTTTGCTGTCCAAACAGTTCCGGTCGGATTATGAAGGGTAGGGACAGTATAGTATATAGATTGCCGATTCTTTTTGAATGAACATAATGTCTTTTCTAGAGACTCATCACGTTTAATGGATTTCATTCGCATACCAAATGATTGGAATGGATGAATGGAATTCAAATATGAACAGCTATCTTGAAAGACAATCGATCCTGATTCAAATAATCCCAATGCCATTAATTGAAGAGCTTGAAGTGCACCAGAAACAATGAGTATATTGTCAGGTGTAGTTGTAATTCCACGTTTTTTTACATATTGGCAGATCGCCATTCGTAATTCGTCACTCCCCTGTGGAGAAGAATAACCAATATCTTTTTCATGAAAGGTTAGTTTTTGAAGTGATTCTGTCAATTTTTTTGTCGGTAATAATTTGGGAGAAAGTTCACCTGTCCCTAATCGTATGATGGAACTGTCTTGTTCATATTCGTTTATAAGTTGAATCGTACGATCATTCGGTTTATGGATACTAGTATCAATATATCTTTGCCAGTTTGGTTGAGGCTTTTTTGCAAGAAGATTCCATGAATTATTGGCAACAAAAGTACCAGCCCCTATTTTTGCCTCTAAGATGCCATCTGCCTTTAATTCTTCTAAAGCCTGTTGAATAGTGCTTCTGTTAACTTCGAATTGCATGGCTAATTGTCGTTGTGTTGGAAGCTTTGTGCCTACTCCCCAATTTCCTAATTGTATCTGTTCTGTCATCCAGTTTATAATTTGATGCTGTAAGCTAATGGATGTATTATGAATTGGTTTCCACAATCATATCAATCTCCCTTTTACTAAATTGGATGGTTGAATTACCAACCAATTGGACCTTTTCTTCTTTTTATAACATTGTACGATATTAAAAGAAAGGGAGTTGGATGATGCAAGCATTTTTTCATGGATTTATCCTAGCATTCGGATTGATTTTGCCATTAGGAGTACAAAATATTTTTGTTTTTTCACAAGGGGTCACACAGCCCAATATTTATAAAGCCTTACCTGCAACATTAGCAGCAGCTTTATGTGATACGTTGCTAATTGTTTTGGCGATTTTAGGAGTATCAATGCTCGTTTTACAATTTGAATGGATTCGTTTGATTTTGTTAATCGTGGGTATCCTATTTTTATGTTATATGGGAAAAGCTATTTGGAACGCAGGAGCGTCCAATTTTGAAAATAATCGAGCATTGTCCCTAAAGGAGCAAGTTCTTTTTGCTATATCCGTTTCATTGTTAAATCCCCATGCTCTATTAGATACAGTGGGAGTAATAGGTACTAGTGCATTAAAATACAAGGGTTTTGACCAAACTCTTTTTACAGTAGCTTGTATTAGTGTGTCATGGATTTGGTTTTTTGGTTTAATGATAACTGGCTCTTCTATGAAAAAACTACAAATTTCAGGAAAAGTATTTCTTCTTTTTAACAAGCTTTCTGCCTTGTTTATCTGGGGAACTGCTATTTATTTAGCAATCAGTTTGATATAGTCGCTTATCATCATTCCAATAAAAGATTTCTTTAAAAAGGAATCCAGCACGACCTATAAGATTTTATAGGATATGAGCTTTAAACTTGTGCTTAAACTCTTTTTTCATTGTTGAGCGTTAGTGAAACGACGAATGGAGACTCGTGGCTTTAATTATGAGAAATCGTTGGGCATGAGGGCTGGTCTTTACCAGTTCGAAAGCCAACGTTTTAAGCTCACGACTACCTTTCTCTTTTGTCCGCATTTTGTTCTCTTTTCCAACTGAAACACGGTATAATGATTTTAGTGATCGATTCAAGAGAAAACCGTTATGTGTCTGCTGTCAATCATCAGGCAACTCAGGCACTTGTTGAACGTTATCCGAAAGGAACTGCTTTGTTCTTGAAGATTTGACTGGTGTTCGTAATGCAACGGAAAAGGGTACGTGTTAAAAGACCATTATGTGTCCGTTTCTTGGGCGTTCTACCAATTTCGACAAATGTTAGAGTACAAAGCGGAATTAAATCACCAACGCGTTATTTTGGTAAAACCGAAATATACATCTCAAACCGGTCTCAAATGTGGACACATTGAAAAAGCAAATCAAAACAAGAAAACCCATATATTTTGTTGTAAAAATTGTCACTATACATCAAATGATGACCGTATAGGAATCTACATCGCTAAGGGATTGAAGCAATCTCCGAAGCATGCAGTATCACTGAGGCATGACCTTTTTGGTAAGGGCGAAATCAACCGTCCTGCGAGTGCAAGTTCTCGACTTTAGTCGTGAGTTGTTGATATCTTTATATTCATGTAGTGATGAAAGGAGCATCTTAAATGTTGCCAAAAGAAAAAATTCAACGTATTAACTATTTATCCAAGAAATCAAAAGAATCAGGTTTAACAATAGAGGAAGCAAAAGAACAAACAGCCCTTCGTAAAGAATATTTAGACACTTTCCGTGAGCATATGCGCAAAACAATTGAGAATGTTCGTGTTTTTGATCCAAATGGAGATGAAGTGACACCAGAAAAAGTACGTGCTATTCAAAAAAGAAAAGGGCCTTTAAATTAACAGAACCAATTGCTGAAAAAGCATTGTTTTATGTCAAAATCTTGACTAAACTGAAATAGAATAATATTTTGCTTTAAGAAAGGATGTCTATTCATGACTGTACAAGCAGATCAGCTTGCAATTAATACAATCCGTACTTTATCCATTGATGCAATTGAAAAGGCTAATTCCGGTCATCCGGGACTTCCAATGGGTGCAGCACCAATGGCTTATACTCTTTGGACAAAACAATTACATCATAATCCAAAGAACCCTAAATGGTTTAACCGTGATCGATTTGTATTATCAGCTGGACATGGTTCGATGTTATTATATAGCTTACTTCATTTAGGTGGCTATGATTTACCAATGGAAGAGATTAAAAACTTCCGCCAATGGGGTTCATTAACTCCTGGACACCCAGAATATGGTCATACTGCTGGTGTTGAGGCAACAACTGGCCCACTAGGACAAGGAATTGCAATGGCAGTCGGAATGGCTATGGCTGAATCGCATTTAGCCAGTGTGTATAACAAACCGAATTACGATATTATCGATCACTATACATTTGCACTATGTGGAGATGGTGATTTGATGGAAGGTGTTTCTGCAGAAGCAGCTTCACTTGCAGGCCACTTACAATTAGATAAATTGATCGTTCTTTATGATAGTAATGATATTTCTTTAGATGGCGATTTAAATAAATCATTCTCTGACAATACGGCTGAACGCTTTAAAGCATATGGCTGGAATTATTTAAGAGTAGAGGACGGCAATAATGTTGAAGCCATTAATGCTGCCATTGAACAAGCAAAAGCTCATAAAGGACAACCAACTTTAATCGAAGTAAAAACCATTATTGGTTTTGGTTCGCCAAATAAATCTGGAAAATCAGCTTCTCATGGTTCACCACTTGGTACTGAAGAAGTAGTCTTAACAAAACAAGCATATGAGTGGGAAAATGATGATTTCTTTGTTCCAGCAGAAGTTTATGAAACATTTAAACAAGCAGCTAAAATTCAAGGAGAAAATGTTGAAGCAGCTTGGAATGCACAATTTGATGCGTACAAAGAGGCTTTCCCTGAATTAGCGATCCAATTAGAACAAGCGATCACAGGAGAACTTCCAGCAGACTTTGACGCTGAAATTCCAACTTATGAATTTGGTAAGTCTATTGCAACTCGTTCATCTTCAGGAGAAGTGATCAACGCTTTAGCTAAAAAAATTCCAGCGTTTTTCGGTGGTAGTGCTGACCTTGCTGGTTCAAATAAAACAACGATCAAAGGTGCAGGAGATTTTTCAGCAACTGATCGAAAAGGCCGTAATATTTGGTTTGGTGTGCGTGAATTTGCAATGGGTGCTGCTCTTAATGGTATGGCACTCCATGGAGGCTTAAATGTCTTCGGTGGTACATTCTTCGTATTTTCTGATTACGTGCGTCCAGCAGTTCGACTTTCAGCACTTATGGGATTACCTGTAACTTATGTCTTCACACATGATTCAATTGCTGTCGGAGAAGATGGACCAACTCATGAGCCAATCGAACATTTAGCAGCCTTACGTGCAATGCCAAATTTATCGGTTATTCGTCCAGCAGATGCAAATGAATCGGCTGCAGCTTGGAAACTTGCGATATCCTCCAAAAACCGTCCAACTGCATTAGTATTATCTCGTCAAAACTTACCGGTTCTTGATGTTGATGTGCAAGCTGTGTATGAAGGTGTAGCTAAAGGTGCTTATGTAGTAGCAAAAGCCGAAAAAGAAATTGCAGATGCATTACTTTTAGCAACAGGTTCAGAAGTGCAATTAGCTGTAAAAGCAAAAGCTGAACTTGCAAAAGAAGGAATCGATGTAACAGTTGTTTCTATGCCTGATTTTGTTCGTTTTGAAGAACAAGATGCAGCATATAAAGAAAGTGTATTGCCAAAAGCTGTAACAAAACGTTTAGCTATCGAAATGGCCTCATCATTTGGTTGGCATAAATATACTGGTTTTGAAGGCGATGTACTGGCGATCGATCATTTTGGTGCAAGTGCTCCAGGACAAACAGTCATGAAAGAATATGGTTTCACAGTTGACAATGTAGTAGCAAAAGTGAAAGCATTATTAAAAAAATAAAAATTTTTAAAAGAGTAGAGGTGATTTGCCTCTACTTTTTGTTTTTTGACAAAGAAAGTGGATTATTTACAGTTCAAATTGACAAAATATTCAATAGATTGATGGTATAATTACTTGAAAGAAGGGAGTGGCAAAAGATGCGTGTTTACTCAATCTTTCATGTCAAGAAAAAGCATCAGTCGTTTGTTTATGGGAGAGAAAGGTTATTATTTGAATTGATTAATGATTTAAAGTCTGAAAAAAATGCCTTATATCCATCACAAGAATTAACGTATTTATGTGAGCTGCTGCCAGTAGAGGAGATTGAAGATTTCATAGAACAATATTTAAACAAAAATTTTTCTGCCATTCATAAGAAAAATCATGAGATTTTTTTGACAAACGAATTTAAGGGCGATTTACATATTGAAATACAGCCATACTATATGGTCGTGACATGTGTAGGATCGCGAATGTTAGAATTGGATCTTTTTGCGGCACTATCAAAGATTAGTTCTGGTTTTATCGGCTTTAACAAAAATGAAATGGAGTGTGGGTGGCTAAAACCGCCCAAATTTTCAGTACTTGCAAAGTGATAAATCAGATAAATGGTAGTATCGAAATAGTTTTTATTGTATAATCCTCTTTGGAGATATTTTTCTCGCATGCGAATTTTAGAGGAGGAACATAAGTGAATACTGGATTAGCGATTACTTTAATAGTAGTAGCATTAATCGTAGGTTTAGTTGGCGGATTTTTTATCGCTCGTCAATATATGGTGAAATATTTAAAAGAAAATCCACCAATTAACGAACAAATGTTACGTGTAATGATGAGTCAAATGGGACGTAAACCATCGGAAAAACAAATTAAACAAATGATGAATCAAATGAATAAATTAAGCAATAAATAAAAAAATGCTGCCTCAAGACCAAGATTTGGAGGCAGCATTTTTTTTATTTGATTACAGGCGTGTTAATTGCCCACTGAAATATAGATATTTCGTTGATTTCCGCTACGGCTTGCTCGCTTTCCTGCGGGCGAACGGTGAAACCTCCTTAGCGAAGCTACAGGGTCTCAACTGTTCGCTTTTCCCCGCGGGACATTGAATGGACTTCCTGAATCCACACCGCACGAAGAAAATGCGGATGCATTTTCGAGGAGTCGAGTAAGCCGCAGCGAAGATTCATATAGATAGGAGTTAACAATAAGGGGTTTTCATTTTTATGTTTGTATATTTATCCCATTTTTCTCCTAATTAACACGCCTAATTGCATTAATTCTCTAAAACATTCTAGTGCAGTTAGGATCACTTCAGAGAAAACCATTACTTTTCTTTTGCATTTTTTAGAGGCCTACGCGAATATCGATCGGATAGATGTACGGTTTTTTAGGCTCTTCTATTTTCTTCCAATTTGCAATTTTAATAATTGGCAGTTGCTCTCCATTATAAGTACTTATATCGATTGTTCCAGTTGCTTCAATCCAAGTGTCTTCGTCTATATTTTGTGCTTCAGGAAGTTCCGAAAGAAATCCTATTATACTTGAATCAGCTATACAGTGAGTAATCAGAAATCTAGATAGGACTAACTGGTTCTGTTTAAAACCCTTTTCTTTCAATACAAAACCTGTTAGTTGTATTTTTTTCCCTTTGTACTTGGATGCATTACTATTAATATCGTCATAGTAAATCGTATAAATATGATTTGTCATATGAATAGTTTGTTTTTGGGAAAGCTCTTTTTTTAGATGATCATATTCTTCTTCGGGTATTTCTTGCCTTTCCTCCATTAAGTTTGGATCTGGAGCATGGTCTCCGTATAAATCGTCTCCAGCGGATTGATTCGGAATGGCTGCTTCTGTAAAATCCTCTGTTTCTGCAGCTTGCGTTTGTTTTGAAAGAATCATCATCCCCCCTTTTTTCTCAGCTATAGATGCGTCGAGTGTTTTGGCAGGTATAAAAAAACCAGTTGCTAATGGGATTATAAGAATAAGGTATGAAAACAATTTTTTTGTATTAAATGGTGAGTTTCCGTGGTCATGATGGCAACAATGATGTCCAGTATGATGACAATGATGATGATCTTTCGTTGAAAAAGAGAAAATTCTAGTAAGTTGAACAACAAATAAAATGAAAAATAAAATGGCAACGGTCTTACTTAGATTTTCATATTTTGGGTTGATCAATTTTGTTATTTCACCAGTCTGATGTAGGTTGAAAATCATGGCAGAAAAAGCGAATAAAATGACAGCTCTTATTGCTTGTTGAAAGTGAAAGTTCATATTTTCCCCCTAAATATATTTTGAAAGTATCAATATGCTTATATAGATAACAGAAACAACTAAAAACAATAGCCACATCACAAATTTAAAACGAAATACCCCAAGCAGCATAATTGTATTTTTCAAATCGATCATAGGTCCAAAGATTAAGAATGCGAGTATAGAAAAATCCGGGAAAATAGCACTGAATGAAGCCCCGATAAAGGCATCAGCCTCAGAACATAGTGAAAGAATATAAGCCAAGAGCATCATCACTAATATCGAAGAGGATACATCATTTCCTATTTCAAATAATGTTTTAGTAGATACATAAGTTTGTACAAAAGCGGCTAGAAATGCACCGATGATCAAATATTTTCCCATATCAAAAAATTCGTCTATAGAATGTTTTAACATATTAAAAAATTGTTTGATGAATGGTTGCTTTTTTGCATTTTCTAACGATTTTTCATGATGAATACCAGATTTGAATTGTGAACCTTGAAAAAGTAGGCTTACCAGCAAAGATATAATAATGGCTATCAGAAAACCTAAGACCATCCGTAGTCCAGCAATTTTCATATCATTTCCAAATGCCATATAGGTCGAGACAATAACGATCGGATTAATAAGAGGACCCGTTAACATAAAGCCAATTGCAGCATGCAGGGGGACTCCTTTTGAAATCAGTCTCCTCACAATGGGGACTATCCCACATTCACAAGCAGGAAAAAGTGCTCCAACAGCACAGCTCATGAGAACAGCCATAAACTTATTTTTAGGAATCCACTTTTGAATATGTTCTTCTGTTATAAAAATTTGAATAAAACCTGCAATAAGAACCCCTATTAAGACAAAGGGTAAAGCCTCGATTAAAATACTCAAAAATATGGTATTCAAGTTCATGAGAGATGAAGGGATCATAAAAGTATTCGTATAGTTTGTTAAAAATAGTGGGATCAAAAATAAGATAAAAATAAACCAAATATTCATTAGATATTTTGGAACATAATTCCCCATGTTTTCCTCCTATAATTAGTGCCTTTAAAATGTAATGATTCCGTTTTAACATAAATTATGCAAATGATCATGGGTTTATTACGCAGTTTATATAAGTTTTCTTAAATTTTATCCCGCATTAACGGGCAGTAAGACCCCCATCTCAAGATATAGAGAGAAACGAGAAAGATAGATGAGAGGATCAGCTGCCGCATGCGTCCGATTGGTTCAGGATAACAGGATGTTGGTCACTCAGGTGTTGCCACAGGACGTGGTACTTTTAACCTGAGCTCCTCTAGTTCAGTGGGGATAAAAGTTTCGCTTTATCTTAACTCAGCATAAGGAGGAAGGGACAAAAGCATTTTAGCTAATGAAGAATCCGAACAATGAATAGAAATTCTAATAAGAATTCTCTACTTGTTCGGATTTTCTTTTTATTACCATGCTATAGAATTTAATGATCCGGCTTTGGGAGAGTCTAATTCAGTTCTGTCCCAGCCTCCTTATGCTAGATCAAAATAAACTTTTCATACGATCCGTTAATTCATCTGAAGATTGTGCAATCTGTTCAATAGCTGTATTTAATTCCAATAGAATATGTGTAATGTTGGTTATTTCTTCATTTGTCTGTTGACTTTGTTTTTCTATACTATATATGCAATTGACAATATCTTGAAAGGAAGTATAAACTTTAGAATATATTTCAAGCCCTTGATGAATTTGATGATTTATTTTTGAAACAGTCGTTGAGACGTCCATTATTTCCTCTTTTGTATCCTGAATTAAAAAGGTCACATTTTCAATGGCTTTTTTTGTTTCTTCTGAAAGATTTCTAACCTCGGAAGCGACAACTGCAAAACCAACTCCATGTTCACCAGCACGTGCTGCCTCAATGGAAGCATTCAGTGCAAGTAAATTTGTTTGATTTGCAATGGAAGTAACAAGATTAATGATTTCTTGAATTTTATTAGAAAATAACTGAAGCTGCTGCATTTTTTGCTGTAATAAATCAATGCCTGTCTCGATCTGCTCGGTTTGGTTCATTTGTTCGGTGACTAGAACTTGTCCACTTAATGTCTTCTCCTCAGTCTGGGTAACAAAAGATAGGTTTTGTGCAGTAAATGCATTGATTGCTTTTGTTTGAGTTGCCAAATGATCAACGGAAGCACTGGTTTCCTCGCTGATGATTGCAAGATCCTGAACGGTCTTTTGTACACTTTTTTTAAGAATATCCTGTTTGGCAGTTGCTTCTAATCGTAAGCGGGTATTTTCTTGCTCGTACGCTTCTAAAACTAATTGCTGTTCTATATTTAATATTCTATTGATGGCATTCAGAGCGTCTAATTTATCTTTATTTAACAATTCTAGTTGAAAAATAAGATCTGAAAATTCAGAATATAAAGTTTCGAATGCGCCAATATACCACTTGGGCTCTAAACCGATTTTTACATGCATTAAGGCAATTTTTTTTCGTTCTTCTATATAGTTGGAATCAATTATTCCTCCAAACATTTCATATAAGTGATGATACAATGTCTTTTTTAATCGATCGACATTACTATACTTTGAAATGATGCTAGTGAGTGAAGGTTCGATTTCTAGAGACTTATAAAAAGAATGAACGACGTTTTTTAGTATCTGTTCTATATAAGGTTGTAAATGATGAAGAATGGAAAGATCTTTTTTTGAAAAGTGAATGAGTTCAACCTGTTTTTGAACCTCCGGATACTCGGAAAGATTAAGTGTAACAGATATAGTAGATGTAAAATCTATTGTACCAATTTTTTTTTGCTTATTAAATATTTTCATTATTTATTCCTTTCTAGTTGGATTTTTAAAAGAAATTTCTCCTAGAATCCAATAAATAACTAGCTTAAACTACTTTTACTTAATAATTTATAAATTTTCACCTTTAAAGGTACATTTTAGCGATAAAAGATAGGAAAATTTAAGTCGACTATAAGTTGGAAACAGAGTAGAGAATGCGATTAAAGTTTTTATTTGGCAAATCACCTCAGAATATCCATGCAGAATAGTCAGAAAACCAAATACGATACTCTTTCGATCGTGTTTACATGATTCAAGTAAACGGCATATTTGTTTATCTTGAAATCCGAATACAGGAATTCAAAAGTTGTTTCTTACGCTGTCTGTTGCTCGTCTTCATTAAAACCAAGCACATCATAAATTTTTGCCATATATTTTTTTCCAGAGCGTTCGCCATAGATTACTCGATTCAAGTACGTTTTATCCACACCAACTTGTTCACAAAGCCACACCTGTGTTTGATTCATATCTACCAATCGTTTCACAATCTTTTTGCCTAATGGAGTCAGTTGTCGGTGCTTCATTTAAACCACTCCCTTCTATGATTAATTAAAGTTATTCTTTTTTCTAGAAATCTGGTGTTTAACGCTGACCTTTCTAGTTTGCTCTGCTTCTATTTCTTTCGATTAAGCGAGTATATCATAATATTTCTATAAGAATTCCAAGTGTTTTAGGTCTATGCCTTTATATGTTCTGATTCAATATATGACAATCTTTATTTTAATAGTATCTACATTTTTTCAGGCGTGTTGATTATCCAATTTAATCCACAAAAATAGGGGGATTCGTTGATTTCCGCTCCGGCTTGCTCGCTTTCCTGCGGGCGAATGCTGGGGGCAACAGGATGTTGGTCACGGAATCGTTGCCACAGGACGTGGCGTTCTTAGATTCCGTTCCTTCAATCGCTACGCTGCGGGGTCTCATCTATTCGCTTTTCCCGCGGGAGTCGAGCAAGCCGCAGCGAAGATCTATATAAATGGTCTTAAAGATACAGAGTTTTTCAAAAGCTATGCCAAACAGACACCCCTAATTTTGTCAAATCAACACGCGGACATTTTTTATATTTACTAGTGTTTGAGCTGTTCAATTCCTATTTTGGATAATCAAGCTTATTTTAATATCGCGTCTAATTTTCGTATTTTAGCTGCATGATCTGTGAGATGGTTTAGCTAAATTTTGTTCATTTGGTTAGACTATTAATGTGATTTCATCATTTCCCATATCCAGAATTTCGTCTTTCATCGTTTGCACACATTCACCTCTTCTATGTAGCGTTGTTAAAGGAACCAAGGGTGCTTATTGATTTTGCCAAGGATAAATGCCAAAATTTAATGAGCAACTTATTTTCCTTTGAATATATTATATCGCATATGCGAATTATTTCAAGAAAAAAATCGTTTTTTTACAATTTTAACCCTTAAATGCGAACTATAGGAGGGATTACCATGAAAGAAATAGGTAAACGAATAAGGGCATTAAGAGAACAAAGAGGGATTAAAGCAAAGGAATTAGCAGAGGCCATTGGAGCATCTCAAGGAAATATAAGTGATTGGGAAAATGACAAGAAGAAATCTACACCTACTGCCAAATCACTGATCGCAATTGCGAGTTTTTTTGACGTTTCTCTAGACTGGTTGATGACGGGTGAAGAGTATTCAATAAAACAAGAATCCCTTAGTTCAGATGAAAATGAGTTATTGCAATTATTTCGAAAACTCTCCCTAAAAAACCAAATGAAAGTTTTAGGGTACATGGAGAGCATGATTTCTTCTAGCGATCATCAACAGAAAAAAGAAAACTCATTGAAATCAACACATGGCGAAGAGGCCGCAACAAATGAAACGGCTTAATTTTTTTATCCAAATGGTAAACTTATTTACCATTTAAGTCTTATATCTATGTCTAAAGTCTATGAAAAGTAAAAGAAAATTATAAAGTGAAACTTCATTTGGGAGGGATTTTTTCATCTCCCCCCTAAATTGTATGTTGACTAATCGGGTTTATACAGGCTGTAGATTTTGTACTTCTTTTTTACATGTTTTTATTTTCAAAACAGGCAGTAAGTCTCCACTCATTAAAGAGAAAGTATGTGCTAACTGTCAGTAAAAGCTCAATACAAGTAAAATAAAAAGGTGATCTCAAAAGTCGCCTATTCAACGATTTTTTGGATCACCTGTATTTTGATCTTTATTGAGTACATATTCATGTAGAAATGTTCGAACGGTTTCTTCGTATTCTTGTGGATTTTTGTTAAAAGATTGTGCGTGTTCTCCTTGTTCAAATAGTTTCAACATTTTAGGGCCTTTTTTTAATTGATATAACTCAATTGTCATTCCTGGTAAGATAAAGTCATCAGGTAGACTATGGATAAAAAGAACCGGTTTTTGAATATTGGTGACAGCTGTTCGAGGTGCGATATTTTTTAGCCAATAACCATCTCGCAATCGTAAAAACAAATTGGCGAGTTTTATCGCAAAAGCTGTTTTAAAAGGAGTTTGTTTGGTAAGTAAGTAATAAAGTTCCTCGGAAAAATCAGAATAAGGACAATCTGCTATATAAAAATCAGCTTCATCTTCTAAAGTCCCTGCATATAATAAGGTCGTGGCAGCACCCATAGATTCTCCATGGACGCCAACTATTGCTTCTTTAGCTAGGCGCTTTTTTAAATAATGGAGGACCGCTTGTAAATCAAATTTTTCATAATAGCCATAACTGGTCGTTTTACCACCAGTTTCACCATGTCTTCTATGATCGTAGACGATTGTGTTAAATCCTAGACGTTCAAATAAACGGACATATTTGATCGAGTTTACTTTATTTTCGGTTACACCATGACAGACAATCATCGTATTAACCGTATCCAAAGGCATAAAGTAAATTCCTTTAATGATATACCCATTAGGAGAATGAACACTTATGTTTTCTTTACGGACGTTTGTATACCAATTTTCATCATATCGTAATGCTTTTTTCTCACGTTCTAAAATAAAATGATCGTCTTTTTTCTTAATATATATGATGCGACTCGTGATGAGATATCCAATAAGTGAGGCGATTCCTCCAACAATTCCAGTTATTAAACCAAAGATCCATATGATTCTTTTTTTCATAAGCAACATCACCTTTTTCTTTATTAATATAGCTTATTTTGTACATTTGAAATGAACGGCATAACCATTTGGTCAATATAACATAAGTGATTCTATCATGTTGATAAGAAGACTATTCAGTATTAAAATGATATGAATAATGATTAGAATACATACAAATATTAATCGAATAGAAGAGGGGATCTTATCAATGGCAAAGAAAAAAGCACAATCTAAAAATCAAACATCATCTAACATAATAGTAAAAGAAGAAGCAATAACGCTTCAAGATCAACTAGATGAAAATGTATTAGCTAAATTAAAGATGACTAAAAAAGAATTAGTAGTGAAAGAAAAGAAACAGCAAGAAGAGAAGGAAGCTCAACTTATATTTGAAAGAAAACAACGTGAAAAAAATAAATCTTTTGCAAAATTACTTGAAGAATATGGCGATCAAGGTTCAAAATACTAGGATATAACTATTTCTGGCTTATCACTGTAACTCGGTGGTGGCTTCTGATCTGCCAATGTGCTCCCAGAGGGGTGTCCGATGGCTGAAAAACATCCCATCCTGTTTCATTTTGGATGTATAGGTGACGATTGACAATGGAGAACAAGTGAATAGCTCTTCTCTCCAATGAGATGATTGCCGTTTAAATTATTTTTTCACCTTTGTATCTTTTAGGCAGCAAAAGATAACAAAGGTGAAAATTTGTTCAATCACGATGAGACGTGTAATGATCTTTTTTAGTGGATGCAATTATTTCATCGATATTGTTGACCGCATCGATAGCTTCATAAGCATCAATGGTTGCAGTCAATTGCTTTTTGGAACTTGCACCAACTACTGCTGAGGCAATTGCCGAATGACTTAAAATCATTTTTAGCGCAGCAGCGTGGATGGAAGAGTTTATAGCAATTATATGTTGAAGCGTGTCTTGTAGTTCTTCTTGCGAATAAGATAGATAACCGTTCGAATTGGCGAGCCGTTTTTGCCATTCAGCTGTTAATAGACCTTTGGCAACTGAACCTCGAGTAACCACAGATGCACCTTGTTCTACGATAAAATCGAACCATTCTTCAGGTCTACGATCAAGAAGATTGTATTGCATCATGACTGAGATCGCACTGCTTGTTGGTAAAAAACGTTTTAAAACATTTGGTCGGATAGAAGAAATACCATATTCTCGAATGTAGCCTTCCTGTTTAAGTTCTTCAAATGCTTCGATAATCTCATCCCATGGATCTTCTATTGTACCGCCATGCAATTGATAAACATCTACGTAATCTGTTTGTAGGCGATGTAAACTGTCTTTAATGCCTTCTTTGATATGTGATTTTGAGGCATCCCAATACCAAGAATCTTCGTTTTTATTCCACACATTCCCTACCTTAGTGGCTAAAACAATTTGTTGCCTTTTTTCTTTCAACAATTGACCAACAATATTTTCATTTAATCCATGATTATACAGATCGGCTGTATCGAAATAGTTAATGCCAAAATCCAATGCTGCATCAACAATATAAGAAGCGTCCTGCAAATTCGTAGGTAAAGACATACACCCTAAACCAATTTCAGAAATATGTAAATTACTTGCACCTAATTGCCTTTTTTTCAAAATATATTCCTCCTTTTTAGTTAATGGTACAATGATTTATGGAAAAAGAACAACAGAGAGGAATTTAAATATGGAAAAATTTGAAGAAAAAACGATTTCTACAAAAACAATCTTTGAAGGAAAAGTTATTAAAGTGCAAGTAGATGAAGTGATCCTACCGGATGGAAAAAAAGCAACGAGAGAATTGGTGAAGCATCCAGGAGCTGTAGCCATTATCCCCATCACCAGTGATGGAAAAATCGTAATGGTAGAGCAATTCCGCAAGCCGCTAGAACGCAGTATTATTGAAATACCTGCCGGAAAATTAGAACCAGGGGAAAAGCCAGAATTTACTGCTATCAGAGAGTTGGAAGAGGAAACAGGTTATGGGGCTATGGATCTCGATGTCATTCAGTCATTTGCCACTTCTCCCGGATTTGCGGATGAAGTAATCCATCTGTTTGTTGCACGAAATTTATTTAAAATAGCACAACCTGCAAGTTTAGATGAGGATGAATTTGTCGAACTTTTAGAAGTTTCAATTGAAGAGGCAGAACAATTGGTAGCAGAACAACGGATTTTCGATGCTAAAACCATTTTAGCTATCATGTGGGCAAAAAATAATCTAGTAAAATAAGGTATTTTTAAGAACGATGTGCATAGGTTGTACTATTAGAAAGTAGGTGACCTAGTGAATCGTTCATTACAAATCATTTATTTTTTCCTTATTATCTCAATTGGATTTATCGGTGGTATTATTGCATTCAAACTATCTACTCCCTCTCAAAGTGAATGGTTAATATCTATTATGGATCCACGGTTACTATTAGAAGGGAAGCCTAAACTATGGCAATCACTTTGGCCAGCATTCATGCCATATCTATTTTTAGTGCTTCTTGCAACACATCAATGGTTTAGACATGCAACGCGACTAGTTGTTGTTTGCAAAAGTGCTTTTTTTGGATTTTGCTCTGCCTTTTTAATTGCTACACAACATGCATTTTGGAGTTACGCATTGTGGTGGTTCCCTATACAATTTTTGTACACTTGTTTATTATTATTATTTTCTATTGTCCTTGTTCCAAAACCATTTTATAATAATCGGAAAAAGGGTATACATTGGAAGAGAGTAATCGTCATTAATATAATGACTCTTATGATATTTGGGATAGAGTTGATTATCATTCATTTCATGTTTTAGATGAATTTTGTCATAGAAGGAATGCTTTTTCAATGCTATGCTTAAAGTGAAGCCTCACAAGGGAGATTTTCACTTTATCTCTCATTGTGTTAGTAGAACCAACCAGCTCTGCGTTTGCCTGCAGGAAAGCGAGCAAGCCGTAGTGGAAATCAGAGAATACACTCTATATTTCAATGTACAAAATTGGATAATCAACATACTAGGAAAAATTATTTTCAACTGAAAATGAATTATTTAATGATAATTATTATCATTAAATAATTGCTATAACATTTTAGTTGCTTAATCTTGTAATAAGAAATAATTCTTTGGTATAATGGTAGAAGTTTAGGGGGGCGTCATATGGAGAGCCGAATTGATCGTATAAAAAAACAACTACATGGTGCTAGCTATAAACTGACGCCGCAACGAGAAGCGACGGTTAGAGTGCTTTTAGAAAATGAGGAAGATCATTTAAGTGCTGAAGATGTTTACCTTTTAGTGAAGGAAAAAGCACCAGAAATCGGTCTAGCAACTGTATATCGTACATTAGAGCTACTTACAGAACTAAAAATTGTCGACAAGATTAATTTTGGTGACGGAGTTTCTCGCTATGATTTACGACAAGAGGGAGCAGCTCACTTTCATCATCACCTCGTATGTATCGAATGTGGCGCCGTCGATGAAATTCAAGAGGACTTACTTGAAGATGTAGAAGCTGTCGTTGAAAAACGCTGGAATTTCCAAATTAAAGATCACCGATTAACATTCCATGGTATTTGCTGGCGCTGTAATGAAAAGCACGCAGCAGAGGAAAAAAACAAAGAAGAAAAAAACAGAGAATAAGTTTATAGCAAACGAGTAAAGGATGGCGGAGGTGCTGTCCTTTTTTATTTTAGTGAATCCATTTCATCATGTAAAATTCATATTAAAATCAGCTAATTCCCTATATTTCATAGCAGACGTGTTGATTAGGGGGAAAATAGGTGATAAATTAGGCATCATTCTAAAAACATGTATTTTTAGCTCCATTTATGAGGTCTTCGTTGTGACTTGCTCAAGTCCTTCGAGTAGCGCATACTCGGGTGAAGACAATCCAATGTCTACGGAAAGAGCGAATAAAGTCTCCGAAAGAGCGAATGACTCCTCGGAAAGAGCGAATAAAGTCTTTGAAAGAACGAATAAATCATGAGAGAGCGAATAACTCCTCGGAAAGAGCAAATAAAATCTCCGAGAGAGCGAATAAATCATAGGAGGGCGAATAACTCCTCGGAAAGAACAAATAAAATCTATGAGAGAGCGAATAACTCCTCGGAAAGAGCGAATAAAGTCTCCGAGAGAGCGAATAAATCATAGGAGGGCGAATAACTCCTCGGAAAGAGCAAATAAAATCTATGAGAGAGCGAATAACTCCTCGGAAAGAGCGAATAAAGTCTCCGAGAGAGCGAATAAATCATAGGAGAACGAATAACTCCTCGGAAAGAGCAAATAAAATCTATGAGAGAGCGAATAACTCCTCGGAAAGAGCGAATAAAGTCTCCGAGAGAGCGAATAAATCATAGGAGAACGAATAACTCCTCGGAAAGAGCAAATACAAGTCCGTTTCCACATGAGCGAGCAAGCCGCAACGGAAATCAGCGAATACACTATATCTTATGGAGGAAAATTGGGTCATCGATATGCTTGATTTTATAGATAAGCCCCACTAATGAATACATCTGATAAAAATAGATTGATGAAATCGATTTTAGCACTAAAACTTTGTACATACTGAAAAATCCCAATGCATCTTTCAACCAAAAGCGTTTTTTAGCTTTCGAATGAGATGCATTGAAACTTGATAGGCTAGCTTGAAAGCCAGATAGATTTTGCCAAATTGGAGGAATAGAAGCTGTGAAACCAGATATAGCAGATGCGATTGAAGAGTATATACATTTTCTACGAGTCGAGCGTCAACTTTCCGAAAATACATTGCAATCTTATGAACGAGATATCAAAGACTATACACAAAATATTTTTGAAACCCAACAACTTGAAACTTTTGACCAAGTTGAACGTTTTCATATACTACAGCATTTACAAGCGTTAAAAAATAAAGGAATATCAGCAAGAACGATTTCAAGACATATCTCATCCATTCGCTCTTTCCATCAATTTTTGCTTAGAGAAAAAAGATGCAATAATGATCCAACCGTGCATATTGATATGCCCAAAATTGAACAAAAATTGCCAAAAGTTTTATCCATCGAAGAAATAGATCGCTTAATAGCGACGCCAAATATAAGTAAACCACAAGGTGTTCGGGATCGTGCCATGCTGGAATTGTTATATGCAACAGGTATGAGGGTAAGTGAATGTATCTCATTGAACTTAGAAGATATCCATTTGACAATGGGCTTTGTACGTGTATTTGGGAAAGGTGGCAAGGAGCGAATTATTCCATTAGGAAGCTCCGCTATTGAAGCCTGTACAAATTACTTAAATACAGCCCGTTTTCAATTAGAAAATCCCAAATTACGAACGGAGGCATTATTCATCAACCAAAGAGGAAAAAGGCTGACTAGACAAGGATGCTGGAAATTGATGAAGGGGTATGCACAAAAAGCGGGTATTGAAAAGGAATTAACACCGCATATTTTAAGACATTCCTTTGCCACACATTTAATCGAAAATGGAGCAGATTTAAGAGCCGTTCAAGAAATGCTAGGACATGCAGATATTGCCACAACACAAATTTATACACATATTAGTAAAACTCGACTGTCAGAGGTGTATAAGCAATTCCATCCTAGAGCATGATTTGAAATCATCAGATGTCTGACCTTTATTTTTTGAAACAATTTGGTAAAATGGATGTAGGAACGAGGAGGATAAATGGATGACTACAAAATCTTTTAAACGTATTCACTTAATCGTCATGGACTCAGTTGGAATAGGTGAAGCACCTGATGCCGCAAAGTTTAACGATGTGGGTGCTGATACACTTGGACATATTGCACATGAAATGAAAGGCCTAACCATGCCGAATATGGAACGCCTTGGTTATACCAATATTCGTGGTTTGCTAGGCCTTGAAGATCTTGAAGGCATGAAATCAGTAGAAAAACCAGAAGCCTACTATGGTTATATGCAAGAAGCTTCTGTGGGAAAAGATACAATGACAGGTCATTGGGAAATGATGGGGCTCAACATAAAGAAACCATTTAAAGTTTATCCAAACGGATTCCCACAATCATTAATCGATGAATTGGAAGAACGTACTGGACGCAAAGTATTATGTAACAAACCAGCGTCAGGTACACAAGTTATTGAGGAATTTGGGAAAGAACATATGGCAACAGGTGCGATTATTGTTTATACATCTGCGGATCCTGTTCTTCAAATTGCAGCACATGAAGATGTTGTACCGCTTGAAGAATTATATGAAATTTGCCAAATTGCTCGAGAAATGACATTGAAACCCGACTATCTAGTTGGTCGTGTCATTGCTCGTCCATTCGTTGGTACACCTGGAAACTTTACACGTACTTCAAACCGTCATGATTATGCATTAAAACCATTTGGTCGCACGGTGATGAATGAGTTGAAAGATGCAGAATTAGAGGTGATTGCGTTAGGAAAGATCTCTGATATTTATAATGGTGAAGGGGTAACAAAAGCTATTCGTACGAAAGATAATTCTGATGGGATGGATCAATTAGTCCATGTGATGAAGAAAGACTTTCATGGTTTGGCATTTCTGAATCTTGTCGATTTTGATGCAAAATATGGGCATCGTCGAAATCCGATTGGTTATGGTGAAGCTCTTGAAGAATTTGATCGTCGACTTCCTGAAGCATTATCGTTGATGACAGAAGATGATTTACTTCTAATCACTGCAGATCATGGAAACGATCCAACATTCCAAGGAACAGATCATACACGTGAATTTGTTCCACTGATCGTGTATTCACCACGTTTCAAGGAAGGAAAAGCGCTTCCTAAAATAGATACCTTTGCATCATTAGGTGCAACAGTTGCTGATAATTTCCATGTGAAACTACCTGAATACGGAAAAAGCTTTTTACAATTTTTAGAATAAGTAGGGTGATATCATGAGAATGGTGGATATTATTGAAAAGAAACGTGATGGCTATGAACTAACTACAGAAGAGATTCGTTTCTTCATTGATGGTTATACAAAAGGGAGTATTCCTGATTATCAAGCAAGCAGTTTGGCAATGGCTATTTACTTTCAAGATATGACAGATCGAGAACGAGCTGATTTAACAATGGCTATGGTTGAATCAGGAGATCAAATCGATTTGTCCCGTATTGAAGGAATCAAGGTAGATAAGCATTCGACAGGTGGAGTAGGGGATACAACCACACTTGTTTTAGGACCTTTAGTAGCTGCGGTGGGGGTTCCTGTTGCGAAAATGAGCGGTCGAGGCTTAGGACATACTGGTGGGACAATCGATAAATTAGAATCGATTGAAGGATTCCATGTAGAACTAACGACAGAACAATTCACCCAACAGGTCAATGATATCAAATTAGCGGTAATAGGCCAAAGTAGCAACTTAACTCCAGCAGATAAAAAACTCTATGCTTTACGAGATGTAACAGGTACTGTACCAAGTATCCCATTGATCGCCAGTTCTATCATGAGTAAAAAAATTGCAGCCGGTGCAGATGCCATCGTTTTAGATGTTAAAACGGGAGATGGGGCATTCATGAAAACGGTTGAAGACTCAAAAAAATTGGCACATGCGATGGTTCAAATCGGTAAAAACGTAGGGCGTAAAACAATGGCGATCATCTCTGATATGAATCAACCACTCGGTTATGCGATTGGCAATGCATTAGAAGTGAAGGAAGCCATTGATACTTTGAATGGCAGAGGCCCCAAAGATTTAACGGAACTTTGTTTAACTTTAGGTTCCCAAATGGTTGTCCTTGGAGGTAAAACAGCAACCATAGAAGAGGCACGAAAACAATTGGAAGAAGTCATTAAAAATGGCGCAGCACTGGATGCATTTAAAAAATTCATCCAAGCTCAAGGTGGCAATCCTGCAGTCGTGGATCATCCAGCATTACTTCCTCAAGCCAAATATCTATTCGAAGTACCCGCAAAAGAATGTGGATTTATCAGTCATATTGTTGCAGATGAAATCGGTACAGCTGCAATGCTATTAGGGGCAGGACGTGCAACAAAAGAATCTGAGATTGATCTAGCAGTTGGATTAGTATTACATAAAAAAGTAGGGGATTCAGTAAAAATGGGGGAATCTCTTGTTACAATCTACTCTAATCGTGAAAACGTTCAAGAAGTAATTGAAAAAATTTATGCAAATATCGAACTTTCTTCAGTAGAAGTCACAGCACCAAAATTGATTGAAGCAATGATTACCGAATGATCTAGTATCCTAGTCTAAAGAAAAATAGATAGTGATCAAAGGTGGTTCTATAACGAAAATTATTTAATACTAGAGTTTGAAGTCATGGACTGTAAAAGAAAAATAGCAAACTTAAAATTTTTCAAGAATACCTGTAATTTAAGAGTGTAGGAGGATAAAATATGTCTACGTATGTTCTGCACAATATTATATCCTGGGGATTCTCATTATTACTTCTCTATATTTTTATAGACATATTTTTGGATTTCTTTAGGAAACCGAGGATGAGTCATACAAAACGAATAATACTATACAGTTTCACGCGTGTTGATTTGACAAAATTAGGGGTGTTTGTTTGTCATAGTTTTTGAAAAACTCTGTATTTTTAAGACCATTTATATAGATTGGAGCGGAGGCTTGCTCGACTCACGCTGGAAAAGCGAATAGATGAGACCCCCGCAGCGTAGCGAGGAGGCTCAGCATTTGCCCGAGGAAAGCGAGCAAGCCGGAGCGGAAATCAACAAATTCCCCTATTTTCATGGATTAAATTGGATAATCAACACGCCTGATACAGTTTCTTATTTTACTTATTAAGTCTGATTCAAATAAAATTTGGAGGGATTACCCTTCCTATGCAAAGTCGAAATGATACATCAGCCATTTTTACTTCATCGTTGGAATGGTTTGGCGTATATGATTTTATGTTCGATAAGACTACGATCAATTTTCCTTCAGCTGTTTTTTATAATTTGCTATTATTTGTCCTTTTGGTATCTATCTTTCGATTCTTTTCAAGTTAAATAACTTGAAAAAAGTTATCCCGCTTTAACGGGCAATAAGACCCCATATCAAGATTTAGAGAGAAACGAGAAAGAATAGATGGGGGATCAACTGCCCGTAAAAGCCCGATTGGTTCAGCTAACCATCAGTGGGAGAAGAAAACCCCCCACTGATGGAGTTTCACTTTATACCTAGTGTGATTTTAAGCTGTATAGCAATCGAAATTCTTCGTCTTGCATTTGAATCATTTGGTTTAGTCTGGGATTTAAATAATGGCATGTTTCTAAAAAGTTTAGTATTCAACGTTTTAGGAGGAATACTTGGATATTTGTTAGGAAGAATGACTATATTGTTGATCAACCATTATAAACACCCAAAGACTTTTACTTTGTTAAATAAGAATAATTTTTAAATTTAAAGCGATAATCTTTTGTCAAAATGACAGATAAAAGATTATCGTTTTTTTATTATCCAGGCAGACTTTTCCTTTCAAAGCCCTAAAATGCTGGAATATTTTCCTTATCAACACGCCTGATAAAAACATTCAAATATTTTTTATTTTAAATGTTTCACCTGATTAAAAAAGGATATTTAAATCCATACTAATGGATGGTATGTCGTATTTTTTCTATCTTTAGCGTTTTGATTGTTAAATTGTCAGGACGTAGGATTCTCCTATTCTTCCGTAGAATAGTCTTTGAAAAGGAGGTATGTAAATGCAGCACCATATTGAAATTACATCAGAAAAAATTGCGATTATTAGATTAGGAGGAGAGCTGGATCACCATGCAGCTCGTCATATCCGAGAAGATATTTCGCAGGCTATTTACAGTGGTTATGTACAAGATATTATTTGGAACTTAGAGGGGCTACAGTTTATGGATAGTGCAGGTGTAGGACTAATCTTGGGGAGAATGAGAGATCTTCAAGTACACAATGGTCGTACTTTAATCATCAAACCTTCTTCAACAATGGAGAAAATTTTTCAGTTTTCAGGATTAGGAAAATATATTTGGCATGATACAGAACAGGAAGCTATCCAAAGTTTAGGAGGGATTCTACATGGATAACGAAATGACGCTATCTTTTTTAGCTATTAGTGATAATGAGGCGCTTGCTAGAATCGCCATTACCAGTTTTCTTTCTGTATTAGATCCAACAATCGAAGAATTATCAGAAATTAAAACGGTTGTATCTGAGGCAGTTACGAATGCCATTATACATGGCTATGATGAAAACCCGAATGGTATTGTTACGATTCAGGCATCACGTCAAGGAAGAGAAATTACGATCACTATTTTAGATCAAGGTGTAGGAATAGAAGATGTGACAAAAGCGATGGAACCTTTATATACGACAAAGCCAATGTTAGAACGGTCAGGAATGGGCTTTACAATTATGGAGAGCTTTACGGATCAATTGACTGTACAATCAGAACCTGGGAAAGGAACGGCTGTCACCTTTAAGAAAAACTTTCAACCAGTAGAAGAGCCGCTATATGTAAGGTGAGGACAATGGCATCAAACCCGCAAGCGTCAAAAGAACTTCTGACACAGGAAAGAATGAGAGAGCTTATTAAATTAGCGCAGGCAGGGGATGAAACAGCAAGAAAAGAGATGGTAGAAGGTAATACTAGACTTGTATGGTCAATTGTTCAACGTTTTACTTCAAGGGGTGCCGATTTAGAAGATCTTTTTCAAATTGGCTGTATTGGACTGATGAAATCTGTCGATAAATTCGATCTCTCTTATCCTGTAAAATTTTCGACATATGCCGTACCGATGATTATTGGAGAGATTCAAAGATTTCTACGTGATGATGGTATGGTAAAAGTCAGTCGCTCTATTCGTGAATTGAATTATAAGATCCGTCATGCCTCAGATGATTTTCTAAAAGATCATGAAAGACCACCGACCCTTCAAGAGTTGGCAACAATATTAGATGTATCCATCGATGATATCACTATGGCAAGTGATGCCTTACGTGATCCGGCATCACTTCATGAGCAAATTTTTGAAAGTGATGGTGATCCAATTAGTTTAATGGATCAGATGAAAGACGAAAGATCAGAAAAGCCATTTGAACATATTCCTTTAAAGGACATGCTGGAAAGGTTAGGAAAACGCGAACAGTCTGTCATTTACTTACGCTACTATCTTGACTGTACTCAAAGTGATATTGCAGAACGATTGGGAATATCACAGGTTCAAGTTTCACGTTTGGAAAAGCGGATTCTAGCACAGTTGAAGATTTGGTTAACAGATCAGCAATATGAACAATTGGTAAAGGTGGCAGATCATGAGTAGTGGTACCAATAGTGAAACACAAGCAATTTTTCATAATAACGAAGCAGCAGAAGCTTTCATGATTTCCCAATTTGGGAAAAGTGAAAGCTTCGATATCAATATGAAGTATATCCATGTTCATAATATGGATGTATTTACCATTAATATTAATGGTTTAATCGACAGTCAAAATTACACTCGATTATTGACGGCAATGCAACCAACAGCAGTATACGAAAGAAATAAATTTCCAACAGGATCAGCACAGCCTAAATCTAAGGATAAAGCTGACTTTCAAGATGAATTAGAGGACACAGAGAATACGAAAGCCTATGAAAAGAAAGAAACGATACAGGCGGAAGCTGATTATTTTTTTGAATCGTTTCCTTTTTTCGCATGGGAGCTACAAACTTCAAAAGATAAATTATTAACAGCTGTCATGAGCGGCCAGGTGGCTTTTATTACACCATCTGGCATTGCTTTTACAGCAGATTTGAGGAGTTATCCAGGGAGAACCCCTGAAGAACCTGATAATGAAAAAGTTATTCGTGGCTCTAGAGATGGGTTCACGGAGAATATTATTCAAAATACAGGCTTAATCCGTAGAAGAATACGTGATGTATCTTTACGCTTTGAACTGCATCAAGAAACTGTTCGAAGTCAAATGGATGTAGCGATTATTTATTTGAAAAATGTTGCGAACGAGGAGCATTTAAATTTTATAAGAGAACGTCTAAAGGAGATAAAACATGATGGGTTGACAATGGCAGATAAGTCATTGGAAGAATGGTTGATTAAACAGGGTTTTCATCCTTTGCCGTTTGTGCGTTATAGCGAAAGACCTGATATAGTGGCAGCGCATATATTAGAAGGGCATATCGCCATTATGGTTGACACATCTCCCTCTATTATAATAGTGCCCATTACATTTTTTCATCATTTGCAGCATGCAGAAGAATATAGACAGGCACCTGCTATTGGAACGATTGTTCATGCATTACGTTTTTTAGGGGTATTTCTGAGTTTCTTTTTATTGCCTCTATGGTTTTTGATGATCAAGCATCCTGAATATGTTCCTTCTTTTATGGATTTTATCGGTATTAATAAAAAAACCTCAGTTCCTCTCCTTCTTCAAATCTTGGTTGCAGATATTGGTATAGAATTCTTGAGGTTAGCAGCTATTCATACACCAACCCCACTATCCACAGCAATGGGACTGATTGCAGGGATTATTATTGGACAAATTGCTATTGACGTAGGATTGTTCTCTGCAGAAGTTGTGTTGTATACCGCCGTTTCAGCTATCTTCACATTTGCAATTCCATCGTATGAATTGAGTGTATCCATTAAGATCTTTAGAATAATATTATTGTTATTGACAGCTGCCTTTGGGGTAAATGGCTTCTTTATAGGTATTTTCGCGATTATTTGGTATATGGCATCGTTAAGACCAATGAGAGTACCGTATTTATGGCCGCTGATTCCTTTTTATCCTGTAGCCTTTGCACATGTATTGATTCGCTATCCGATGACACATGATTCACCAAGGCCGTTTATCGTAGGAGCTAAGGACAGAAGACGTAGCTGAGGTCATTGCATATACTCTTCTATCGTGTTAAAGTTCATGATATAGAAAATTCCGTGTATTCTTAAATGTTGGAGAAACACGATAGGAGAGATTAGATGCATTTATACGGGACGCAAGCTATTACAAAAAAAAATCATTTATCTATCGGTGGAGTTGATACGGTAGAGTTAGCAAAAAACTATGGAACACCACTTTTCGTTTATGATATTGCGTTATTTCGAAAAAGGGCGCGAGGTTTTATCGATACCTTTAAAAATGCTTCTGTAAAAGCCCAGGTTGCTTATGCTAGTAAAGCATTTTCAACTGTGGCTATTTATCAGGTGGCGGCACAAGAAGGATTATCTGTAGATGTTGTTTCTGGTGGTGAGTTGTATACGGCTCTACAAGCAGGATTTCCAAGTGAAAAGATACATTTTCATGGAAATAACAAGAGCTTGCATGAATTAGAATTTGCATTTGAATCTAATATCGGATGTATTGTGATCGATAATTTTTATGAAATCGATGTGTTAAAACAATTATCTACGCAAAGAAAGCAAAAAATGCATGTTTTAATTCGTGTAACACCGGGAGTAGAAGCACATACGCATGATTTTATTACAACAGGTCAATCTGATTCAAAGTTTGGCTTCGATCTAAATAATGGTCAAGCTGATAAAGCTTTTCAACAGTTACTCCATCATCCTTATCTAGAATTGCAAGGTATGCATTGCCATATTGGTTCACAAATTTTTGATACGGCAGCATTCCGACTGGCAGCGAAAAAATTGGCAGATAAAATGGGAGAATGGCAAGAAAACTATCAATTCCATACGAGTGTTTTGAATCTAGGTGGTGGTTTTGGGATTCGTTATACAGACGAAGATACACCTTTAGAGCCTAGTATTTATGTGGATGATATGATAAAAACTGTTAAACAAGAAGCACAAAATTTGAATATTCCAATGCCTGAAATTTGGATCGAACCCGGAAGATCATTAGTAGGGGATGCTGGTACGACACTTTATACAATTGGCTCTCAAAAAGAAGTTCCCAATGTACGTAAATACTTAGCTGTCGATGGAGGGATGTCAGATAATATTCGACCTGCTCTTTATGAGGCAAAGTATGATGCGGTAATTGCCAACAAAATGACACAACCTGCAACAGAAACTTATACAATCGCTGGTAAACTATGTGAGTCTGGTGATAAACTAATTGAAAAGATCCATTTACCAGAAGCCGAACCAAACGATATTCTTGCCGTATTTTGTACTGGGGCCTATGGCTATTCGATGGCAAGCAATTATAATAGAATACCCAGACCAGCTGTTGTGTTTGTTGAAAATGGGGAACATCAGTTAGTAGTGAAACGTGAAAGCTATGAAGATCTTGTAAAGTTAGACCTTCCGCTATTGATTGGAGAGGGGCAACTAGAACGTGAAAAAAAATAATATGATTCTTTTTATATCCTTACTCGTTATAACATTTATATGGGGAGCTATTTATTGGCTTTTTATAGCACCACAGTAAACTGTTAAATAGTGGTAAAATATTTGCGCATTTTTTGCTTTTCGTGTAGGATATTCAAAGATACTTAAAGGCAAAAAAGAGGGATCTAGTATATGTTATGTCGTTATAAGAAAGCATACGAAAAAATTGCAATGGGGCTCTTGTCTTTTATGCCAGAACATAAAGATGTAAAAAAGCTACAGGAGACTATTTGTAAATATAATTCTGATCCAAACTGGCAGCTGTTTTTATGGAAACAAGCAGAAGATTATATCGGTCTTGTTGGTGTTGAGACAAAAGATAGTCAATGGATTGTTAGACATATATCAGTAGATCCTTCTCATCGTGGAGAAGGACTTGGAATAGAAATGATTCGACAGCTTTCAAAAATGGATTTATGTGGTTCCATCACATCAGACTCTTTAACAGAACCATTCATCCAAAAATGTCTAACGATGTTAGAAGGAGCAGACAACGAGTATTAATGTCTGCTTCTTCTTTTTTCATCCCGAGCTGAAAGAATATTAGAACGATCTCTTAGCATATGTTTATTTTGAAGAAAATAGTTGTCACTTGGTGGCAATAAAGTGATAGAGTGTTCTACTTTTATCTTTAAATCCGGTGAAGTAATATGAATATACCAACAAATATACGGTTTATGATCGGTCACTTTTTCTTGGGTTAGATGAATCTGCTGCAACAAATCGAATGTATTTATTTCTTCTAAAAACGGATCATAAATAGAGGCACTTAATGTTCGTTCAGCTTTTTTTAAGATGGTTTCGGCTCCCTTAAAATTTTTTCTTCTCCAGTGATAAAGACCTGTTGCTAATTGAATCCATCCTGTAAGTGGATGTGCTTTATCCTTTGGAGCGACTTCTTTCCAATATTCCTCTAAAACTTCATGACATTCAAAATAATCTTGATTGCCATTGAAATAAGTAAGAAATTGGATGAATAAAGGGTGATGCATCGGATGCATTTTGCTCACCTTTCCTCTATACTAAATTTTGAAGATAAATTGTCAGGTGGTAAACTATGTCATATGAAGTGAAACTAGAGGCTTTTGAAGGACCTCTCGATTTATTATTACATTTAATTCATCGCTTGGAAATCGATATATACGATATCCCGATGGCTGAGCTTACTGCACAGTATATGGAACATATTCAAACGATGCAAGTTTTGGAGCTAAATGAAGCAAGTGAATACTTAGTAATGGCAGCTACTTTATTGGCCATTAAAAGTAAAATGCTGCTTCCTATTCACGAGGGTGAGCTGGATGAAGAAGAGTTTGAAATAGATGAACCTGACCCTCGAGAAGAACTTGTAGCAAGATTAATAGAATATCGAAAATTTAAAGAAGCAGCTATCAATTTAAAAAAAATGGAAACAACCCGTACAAAATATTTTACAAGGCCTCCAGCAGATTTATCCGCTTATATGCCTGATGAACAACTAGTTTTGTTTGATACTTCTGTAAATGTCTATGATATGGTAGCAGCATTTCAAAAAATGTTAAATCGCAAACGTTTAAAAGCACCACTTACGACAACGGTAACAAAACAAGATATATCCATAAAAGATCAAATGCGCGCTGTTGTTGATGTTTTAAAAATAGCGAATGGTCGTGCAGATTTTTTTGATCTATTTCCATACGAAGACAAAGGAACACTTGTTGTAACGTTTTTATCATTATTAGAATTGATGAAACGGCAGGTGGTAGCTGTTGAACAAGAAAATAATTTTGCAAACTTAACGGTGATTTTACGGAAGGAAGAAATAACAGATGAGCAACTTGAATCCATTGATGAGTAAAATTGAGAGTCTTCTTTTTGTTATAGGAGAAGATGGATTAACGATACAACAACTCTCAATGTTGACTGAAGCGAAAGAAGAAGTCATTGCAGAAGCGATACAACAAATGAGACAACTTTACGAAGAACAAGACGAGCGAGGCATTGTCATAAAAGAATTGGCAGGAACATTCCAACTTATTTCAAAACCTGAGCATGCCGATGTCATTCAAAGGTTAGTAGAAAATCCCCCAAGTCAGTCGTTATCACAAGCAGCATTAGAAGTATTAGCCATTATCGCTTATAAACAACCAATCACACGTGTAGAAATTGATGATTTAAGAGGTGTAAAAAGTGAAAGAGCGTTACATACTTTAAGTGCAAGAGGTTTAGTACATGAAGTTGGGAGAGCTGAAGGTACTGGCCGTGCCATTTTATATGGTACAACAAAAGAATTCTTGAATTATTTTGGGATGAAGGATATTCATGAGTTACCGGAACTTCCGGAAGAAAATGCAAATGAAATAGATGAACAACCAGATTTGTTTATGTCAAAATTCCAAGAAGTATTTCAAGAACCACAAACAGACTGATTGCTAAAGGAGTGACATTTTGCGTCAATGGATTGTTGTTGTATTAAGTTGTATGATCGTTCTTATGTCATTTGGAAGAACAGCAGAAGCTGCAACTGCTACAAGTTCTTATGCAGTAATTGATGCCGATACAGGAAGATTATTGATCGGTATGAACGAACATGAAAGATTACCAATTGCAAGCCTTACCAAAATGTGGACCGCATTTGTAGCGATTGAAGAATCTAGTTTAAAAACTAAAACGACTATCTCCAAAAAAGCTACATTAAGTGAAGGTTCATCCATATATCTGGTTGAAGGTGAAACAACCACATTAAAAACATTATTGAATGGATTACTGTTGCGTTCAGGAAATGATGCAGCTACCGCAATTGCGGAAGAAGTCGGTGGATCAGTCGGTGGATTTGTAAAATTAATGAATGATTATGCGGTGCTTTATGGTTTATCCGATACTCAATTTGAAAACCCGTCTGGCCTTCATAATGACAAGCATTTATCTTCTGCATATGATACTGCTCAAATGCTAAGAATCGCGATGCAGGATAAGGATTTTCGAAAAATAGCTACTACTAAGTATTACAAAAATGATCTAAAAAATCCGACTGTTTGGAAAAACAAACATAAACTTCTCCATTACAATAAATACGCAATTGCTGGAAAAACAGGCTATACAAAAGTAGCTGGACGTACACTTGCAACTTATTTCGAAAAGGATGGGAAACGTGTGATTGTCGTCACCTTGAATGAATCCAATGATTGGCAAGTTCATGCAGGATTTGCGGAAGCCGTCTTCGAAAAATATGATAAAAGATTATTGGCCAAAAAAGGTTTATATCAAGTGAGAGACGATTTACAAGTGGAGCTGAAACATCCAGTATATGCACTTATTTCTAAAGAAGAAAGAAATAAAGTAAAGTCGATTCTCAGAATGCCGAGAATTGAAAAGGGCAACACTGGTATTTGGACGTTCTATCTTGATGGTCAGCCACTCATAGAAGAACCCGTTCAAATGGTATGGAAGTAAAGAAAATAGCGCGAAAGCAAAAATAGTATGTTAGGCATCATCCTGGCATGCTATTTTTGTATACAGTCATATCGGAGAAGAACATAAAGATGCAATGGGCGTTTAATGGGCAATGGGGCGGAAATTAACGAACCCCTTTTTTATGAGGAAAATTGGATAATCAGCGCGTTTTATTTTGAGATTCAAAAGTAAAGATAGTTTCTTATACTTTTATTATTAGAAAAAATATGCAATAATTTTTGAAGGCTATTAGCATAAGTTTAATGAGGTGACCAAATGGAAAGACTACAGAAAGTGATTGCTCATGCGGGAATTGCATCGAGAAGAAAAGCAGAAGAGCTAATTACAGAAGGCAAAGTAAAAGTAAATGGTCAAGTGGTTCGAGAACTTGGAACAAAAGTTTCTTCTTCAGATACGATCGAAGTAGAAGGTGTTAAGATTGAAAAAGAAGCGAAAGTTTATTATCTATTATATAAACCGCGGGGGGTTATTTCAGCCGTTTCAGATGATCATGGTCGCAAAACAGTTGTGGACTTATTACCGCATGTTGAACAACGAATTTTCCCAGTAGGTCGATTAGATTATGATACTTCGGGTGTATTATTATTAACAAATGACGGAGATTTTTCGAATTTATTGACGCATCCACGCTATAATATAGATAAAACGTATGTCGCAAAGATAAAAGGTTCTCCAAGAAAAGAAGATTTGAAAAAATTAGAACGGGGTATAATGTTAGAAGATGGTAAAACAGCCCCAGCTAAAGTGAAGATTCTCTCATCTAATCGGGAACAAGGGAAATCCATTATAGCTATTACGATTCATGAAGGGCGTAATAGACAAGTTCGTCGTATGTTTGAAGCCATTGGCTATCCAGTATTAAAACTAAAACGTGAACAATTTGCCTTTTTAGGATTACAAGGTTTGAATGCAGGAGAATCTCGTACATTAACTGCACATGAAGTGAAGCAACTTCGTGTTCTATCTGAAACAGGAAAAATTGGCTAATGGCTATATTTTAGTGAGTTCGTGATGCAAGATATACGGACGCCGATCTCGAACGATGTTTGCTATATGTTACAAAAGGTTCACAAACCACTTATATATATTTAATTATTGAAGTCATATTTTGTTATAATAGAGTGGATTGTTTCTGTCGTTTTTAAGGAGGCTTACTACGGCAATGGAAAAAAAACAAAAAAGACTATATACACGCATCATCATTTTAGCCGTGCTTGTGGCTGCTATTGCATACACAGTGTATAATACTGCACACAAAGATGACATTCAACTGCTAAAAGTAGGTGATGATGCACCAAACTTCTCATTGGTCGATTTAAATGGCAAAACACATAAATTGTCTGATTATAAAGGACAAGGGGTTCTATTGAATTTTTGGGGAACTTGGTGTAAGCCATGTAAAAGAGAAATGCCGGCTATTAACAACCAGTATAAACAATTTAAAGGACAAGGGGTTCAAATTTTAGGTATTAATATCGCTCAATCTAATTTAGAAGTTTCTAGCTATGCAGATAAATTAGGCGTAGAGTTTCCAATTGCGATTGATAAAACAAAAAGTGTAATGAGAGCGTATAATGTAGATCCATTACCAACAACAGTACTAATCGATAAAAACGGCAAAATCGTAAAATTTATTACTGGAGAAATGACGGAAACAGATATTCAAAAATACCTAACAAGTATTAAACCATAACAAGGAGTTCTTAAGGATGAATAAAATAACTTGTGAATGTGGCCATGTTAATCCCGAAGGAACGCATTTATGTGAAAAATGTGGGCGACCTCTAACTGAAGAAGACAAAAAACAAAAAATAGTCGATATGAAGTACGAAGGAAGCGCAATTCGTTCTAAAACATATAACAAAACTATTATTGATAAAATTTGGAATTTCTTCTCGAGTGTAAAAGTTGGGGTGACAATCATTATTGTTACATTGATTGTTGCAGCAGTGGGTACATTTTTGCCTCAAGTCGTCTACGTTAACGTAGCAGATGGCGAAGATGTAAAACAAGCCTATGTTGATAGCTATGGTACGTTTGGTAAAATCTATTACAATTTAGGATTAACGGATATTTATAGTTCATGGTGGTTTCAAACTTTAATAGGAATGTTAGCGATTTCAATAATCGTGGCAAGTTTGGATCGTGGCATCCCTCTTTACAAATCATTAAAAAACCAACGTGTAAAACGCCATGAAAGTTTTATGAAGCGTCAACGTATTTTTGGTCAAAAAGAAATGCCTTCAGCTGAAGCAGATGAATCATTGGATTTGGCTGACAAGAAAATGAAAGAGTTAAAGTACAATGTTCGTAGAGAAGAAAATGCCCTTTTAGCAGAAAAGGGACGCTTTGCTCGTCTAGGTCCTTATGTCAATCATTTAGGGCTAATTATATTCTTATTTGGTGTTATGCTACGTTTAATGCCTGGCTTTTATATAGATGAAGATTTATGGATCCGTGAAGGCGAAACAGAATCAATCCCAGGTATGGAAGGTTATTACCTACATAGTAATAAGTTTACTTTCCAAACATACGAAAAAGGTGAGCAAACAAAAGAATTCAATCAATCTAAAGCGGCTGTCAACTCTGTAGCCAAAAACTATCAAACGGATGTTGTATTATATAAAGCAAAAGATAGTGCTATTGCAGGGGATACAGAAAACTTAAAAAAGATAAAAAAATCTGCTATTAAAGTAAATGAGCCATTAAAATATAATGGATATGGACTTTATCAAATGGATTTCCGTTTAAATGAATTAAAAGCGATGCACTTCGATTTAGTAAATAAAAAAACAGGTAAATCTTTAGGTGAAGTAACAATCGATTTGGCAGATCCTAAAAAAGTATATAAAATTGATGATCAAACAAAAGTTGAGTTAAAAGGATATTATCCAACATTCTCTGGGTTTGACAACGGTGAGCCACAATCAGAATCACCTATTCCAAACAACCCAGCGTTTATCTTCAAAATGTATACACCTGAAACACCTAAAGGGGAAACCAGTTTCGTAGCGATTAAACAAACTTTAGAACCTCTTGGTACAACGAAATATAAGATGAAATTTGCAAGTATTGATACAAGAAATGTTTCTGGACTAACGGTTCGTAAAGATAAGACGCTTCCTATTCTGGCACTTGGTGGTATAATTTTCATGATAGGTGTTGTTATGGGATCTTATTGGAGTCATCGACGTTTATGGCTGCAAAAAACAGCGGATGGTCGCCTCATAATGGCTGCCCATACCAATAAAAACTGGTTTAGTCTGAAAAAGGACTTGAATGCAGTAACAGACTTTGCTCACCTACCTGCATGGATTGATCAACAAGATGAAGATGATCTAAAGAAAAAGCAAGAGAATGAAAAGGAAGGTGACCACAACCTATGAGTTTGATTGATCTAAGTGGTAGTTTATTATTTATCGCTTTTATTGCGTATTTAGTCGCTACGTTGTTTTTCGGTGGAGCGATTAAAGGGACAAAACAAGATGCGTCAAAATCCAACAAAAACTGGGGTAAAATTGCAATTACAATCACCATTATCGGTTTTATCGCAAATCTCGGTTATTTTATCACTCGCTGGATTTATGCTGGACATGCACCAGTTAGTAATATGTTTGAGTTTACTACCGCATTCGGTATGTTCGTTGTTGGGGCGTTTATCTTAATTTACTTTATTTATAGACTTCCAGCACTTGGATTATTCGCATTACCGATTGCCATATTAATCATTGCTTATGCGAGTATGTTTCCAAAAGAAGTTACACCATTGATTCCAGCATTAAAAAGCTATTGGTTAACCATCCATGTTATTACTGCAGCAATCGGTGAATCGATCTTATCAATCAGTGCTGTGGCAGGGTTAATCTATTTGATGAAAAATGTTGATACAACAAAACGGACGAAAAGTAGCATTTGGCTAGAAATCGTAATGTATGCAGTTGTATTAGTGCTTGGTTTTGTAATTGTAACTACAACATTCAAAGCGATTGGCTATGAAGCTGATTTTAGTTATGTAGATAAAAATGGTGCACAGCAAGAAATCACTTATAATACGCCAGCACTGTTTGGAATGCATCAATATGAGCTAAAATCATCAGGAAAAATGGAACCATTGGCTGAAATGCCTGCTATTGTCAATGCAAAAAAATTGACAACAGTAGTTTGGTCCGTTATTTTTGGTACGGTTTTATATGGTCTAATTCGCCTTATTTTACGTAAACCAATTTGTCGTGTAGTGCAACCTCTCACGAAACGTGTCAATTCACAATTATTAGACGAAATTGGTTATCGTTCTGTATTAATTGGTTTTCCAGTATTTACATTAGGTGCATTAATCTTTGCGATGATTTGGGCACAAGAAGCTTGGTCAAGATTCTGGGGCTGGGATCCAAAAGAAGTATGGGCATTAATTACTTGGCTATTCTATGCGGCTTTCCTTCACTTGCGATTATCAAAAGGATGGCAAGGCGAAAAGTCTGCTTGGCTGGCGGTAGTAGGATTTGCCATTATTATGTTCAACCTTGTTGCAGTCAACTTAGTCATTGCTGGTTTACACTCATATGCAGGATAATGTGTATTAGAATTTAGAGAAGCCTTTTCCAGCAGTGTGGAAAGGCTTTTCTTTTCAATTAATAAGTATGATTGTACAATAAGACTATAGAACACGGGGAGGCATAAACAGTGACTGAACAAATTTCGATTTTAGTAGTAGACGATGAGGATCGTATTCGTCGTTTATTAAAAATGTATTTAGAACGCGAAGGTTATGAAGTAGATGAAGCAGAAAATGGTGAACAAGCTATAGAAAAAGCACTCGCTAAAGATTATCACTGTATCCTATTAGATATTATGATGCCAGAGAAAGATGGCTTAGAGGTTTGCGAGGAATTACGTGATAAAAAGTCGACACCTATTATCTTACTAACTGCTAAAGGTGAAGAAGCTAATCGAGTTCAAGGCTTTGAAATGGGTGCAGATGATTATATTGTGAAACCATTTAGTCCTAGAGAAGTGGTACTACGAGTAAAAGCGATTTTACGCCGTTCTGCAGCATTCTCACCAGTTAATGTTACTTCATCTTCGAAAGACTTAGTAGTATTTCCACACTTAACAATTGATCATGATGCACATCGTGTTTCTGCGGATGGTGTAGAAGTAAATTTAACCCCAAAAGAATATGAACTGCTCTATTTCTTGGCAAAGGCACCAGATAAGGTTTTTGATCGGGAGCAACTTCTAAAAGAAGTATGGCATTATGATTTCTTTGGAGATTTACGTACTGTCGATACACACGTTAAGCGTCTACGTGAGAAACTAAATCGTGTATCTGAAAATGCAGCGAAAATGATTGTAACGGTATGGGGAGTTGGCTATAAATTTGAGGTAGTCAATGACTAGAATATGGAACAGTGTTGTCGGGAAGCTATGGGTAACCATTTTGCTTCTCGTTTCATTTGTATTATTTGTTTTTACAGTATTAATGCTAGAATTTTTATCAAAATACCACACCCAACAATCGGAAGCACTACTTCGACAAGAAGCAACAACCATTGCTAGAGTTGTTGATGATCATGAATCAACCGCATCGACAAAATCAATTATCGATGATATTTTAAGCGATGAAACAAACGCAGTCATTGCAGATGAGCCTGGAAAAGTAGCTTTTTCACTGCAAGAAGGTTTGAACCAAGAAAAGATCAAAGAAAAAATTATAGGGGAAAAATCATTTAACAAAGTATTTACATCTGATGAACCAGTTGTAAAAGAAATGATGCTGCCCTCTTCAACGGAAAGAGATCATGTTGAGTCATATATCGTTATGGCCTTTCCATTAAACGTAGACAAGATTAAACATGGTGTCGTTTATATTTATCAGAGCCCCGATGCTATTCATAGAACGACAAAAGAAACAACGAAGATCGTCTTTTTATCTGCGGCCATTGCATTTATATTGACAACATTCTTTGCCTTTTTCCTTTCCACACGAATCACATCACCTTTGAGAAAAATGCGTGAGGCAGCCTTCGAGCTAGCTAAAGGGAACTTCGATAAAAAAGTACCAGTTCTACAGAATGATGAAATAGGTCAATTAGGCACTGCGTTCAACCAAATGGGTCGCCAACTCAAGCATCATATGGAAGTGATCAATCAGGAAAAAGAGCAATTGTCTAGCATTCTAACATCAATGACAGATGCTGTGATTACATTTAATAGTGATCGTTCAATTATTTTGAGTAACCCTCCAGCAGAGTTATTGTTACAAAAGTGGTTTATCAATAAAGGCTCTGACAGTGATCGCCCGATTCCTGTAGAAATTTATCATATGTTAGATCATGTACTGGACCTAGAGGAAGAGCTTCAAGAAGAATTAGAATTAGATGGAACTTATTTTATGATCTCTATCAGTCCGCTTTATAGTGGAGATTCTGTACGAGGAGCAGTTGCTGTTTTACGTGATAAAACAGAAGAACATCGTTTAGACAAATTGCGTTCAGACTTTATCGCCAATGTTTCCCATGAATTACGGACACCTATCGCTATGCTACAAGGGTATAGCGAAGCAATAATAGATGACGTAGTATCAAGTGAAGAAGAACGAACAGAAATGATCCGTATTATTTATGATGAATCTCAACGAATGGGAAGATTGGTAACGGATTTGTTAGACTTAGCTCGGATGGAATCTGGCAATATCACTTTATACAAAGATGTAGTACCGATCACACCAGTGTTTGAAAGAATTACACAAAAATTTGTACAAGCCGCAAAGGAAAAAGGAATCGAATTGAAATATTCATCCGCTTTTGATGACAAAGCGACAATTCGTTTAGATGAGGATCGAATTGAACAAGTCTTAACAAACTTGATTGATAATGCCATTCGACATACGAATACAAATGGAACTGTACAGGTGATCGTGGATCAACAAGTTTCTTATGCTCGTATTCAAGTAAAAGATAATGGTGCAGGTATTCCAAAAGAAGATTTAGAGTATGTGTTTGAACGCTTCTATAAAGCTGACAAAGCTAGAACAAGAGGAAAAGGTGGTACAGGTCTAGGGTTAGCGATTGCTAAAAATATAGTAGAGGCGCATAAAGGCCGTATTACCGTTGAAAGTGAAGTAGATATTGGTACGAACTTTATCTTCTTTTTACCGCTTGAAATACACTAATAATATTAAGCTGTTCCCGTTTTTGAGGGGAGAGTCTAAAGGGTAGGAAGAGCTGTTTAAAAAGCTCAGTAGCTCAAAATAATATTTCGATAGGATAGTAAAAATCCTCCAAATTTACTGATAGAAATGTATAAAACTTTTTTACGATAAGAGTGCAGCGGAAGTCATATGCTTTTTGCGACGAAAGTGGAACGATAGAAAAACATGTTTACCACAACAAAAACAAAGAACAGAAACACACTTCAATCATTGAAAAATAAAAGCGCACAATTCGGTGTTAGATACTGAATTGTGCGTTTTCCATTTTTAGACGGTTCCATAAGAATCTTCATTTTATCCCGCGTTAACAGGCAGTAAGACCCCCACCTCAAGGTATAGAGAGAAACGAGAAAGATAGGTGGGAAATCAACTGCCGCATGCGCCCGATTGGTTTGGGCGGGCAGAATGTTGGTCCCTCAGGTGTTGCCACAGGACGTGGCGCTTTTCACTTCCGTTCCTCTAGTTCAGTGGGGGATGAAGAAAACCCCCACTGATGAAATCTTCACTTTATAGACAGAGGTTTGATACTTAAAAAATTGCTGCTTGATAGGAGATTTTAATTATATGCATTCAATTATCTGTTTAAAAACATACTATACATGTAGGAATTGTAACTTTTTTGAGAAATAGCTTATAAGGTCTTTACAAAATCTTCTTTTTTTTATATAGTTACATTGTAATTAAAATCATAGTGATTCATCTTCGGGGCAGGGTGAAATTCCCGATCGGCGGTATTAGAGGATAAAGTTATGACTCTTGAGCCCGCGAGCCATAATAATGGTAGGATTTGGTGAGATTCCAGAGCCGACAGTATAGTCTGGATGGGAGAAGGTGAAGGTACGGTCGTCTTATTTAACTATATATCTATTAAGACGTTTTTTGATTATGCCAAGTTCTCCTTTAAGTCAATTTGTTTGAAGGTTTTATTGCATATCATATGAACCGGACCTCTCCTCTTTTTGAAGTGAATCGACAAAAGGAGAGAAAAAGATGAAAAATACAAAGTTGCAAAAGATGGTTTCCATTGGGATGTTAAGTGGTATTTCATTTATATTAATGATTTTTAATTTTCCCTTACCGGCTTTTCCAAGTTATTTAGAAGTAGACTTTAGCGATGTTCCAGCACTGATGGCAGCTATTACAATGGGGCCAGTTGCAGGAATCGTTGTAGAATTTATTAAAAATGTTTTGAATTGGTTCTACATGGGAAGTCCAACAGGTGTTCCAGTTGGGCAAATTGCGAACTTTACAACAGGAGTTCTATTTATCATGCCGGTTTATTTTGTTTATAAACGATTAACGACTGCTAAAGGGTTAACAACAGGCTTAGTCATAGGTACGATTACGATGGCTGTTGGTATGAGTGTGCTAAACTATTTCTTATTTATGCCAATGTATAATTACTTCTTAAATGTGCCAACAGAAACAGGTTCAGCATTGACGAAGACAATCGTCACTTTTGTTTTACCTTTTAATATGATTAAAGGCATCATTGTTACGGCTATCATGTTATTGCTGTTCTCAAGTTCAAAAAATTGGATTGCAAAGCAACGTAAACATTTTATAAATGAATAAAAAAAATAGATGATTCAGATTGCCTGTATAAATCAAGAACATTGATTGTATAGGCAGTCTTTTTATTTCCCGGGAAAGTAAAATTGAATATAAGCTACTTACAATGACAATGTAAGCGCTATATAATTGTACTAATTTAGAATGCGATCCATCACATGATTTGTTGTTTGACTACAGTAACTGGACATGATCTCAAAGAGAATCGCATCCATACAGGCAATATACACTAGTATAATAGATTAGATTGAAATAAAGTAAAATTTATACAATTTTTTAAGTATTAGTTGAACGAATCGGGCAATTTGTAGGCAATGATCCTCGCAAAGATGGCTATGGTAGCGGTAAATTTGCAAATGACTTGGATGTGGAAGAATTTGATTGCATCACTTGGCTGTCAAACTTCGATGGGCAGCCAATCACTATTACGTTTGAATAAAAGTTTAGTAACTTATCATACAGTTATTTTGATATGAAAGAAAATTGACGAGCAGAAACAATGCCTCACTTTTAAACTCTACTACCATTGAAAAAAGGACAATCAGTATCAATCTGAATTGTCCTTTCATTTTGTTTGAAATATAAGAATAGTGTTTAAAGATATCGGACGAATCTGTTTCAGTGTCCGTTCTTCTCTTTTTAGCGGCTGACTATTCAAAATCTTCATGATCTACGAATGCCTTCTCAAAGTTTTGACAGATAGCTTGCGGCAAATCTCAATTTGTATCGAAAAATAGCATTGGGCATGAGGCGGGGATTGTTCTTCCCTTTGTCATTTTTTATCCCGCGTTAACGGGCGGTAAGACTCCCACCTCAAGGTTTAGAGAGAAACGAGAAAGATAGGTGGGGAATCAACTGCCCGTAAAAGCCCGATTGGTTCGGGCCAACAGGATGTTGGTCACTCAGGTGTTGCCACAGGACGTGGCGTTTTTCACTTTCGTTCCTCTATTTCAGTGGGGGATGAAGAAAACCCCCGCTGATGGGAGTTTCACTTTATCCAGCTTCAATCGATCATTGTTCCTAAACTTAGTAAGTAATCTACTTTTTAGACTGCTCTTTTTTAAAGTAATCTAGTATGAATTGTTGAAATTGTTTTGTAGCGGGTGAAAGATATCGTCCCTCTGACCAAGCCATACCGATAATACGTTCAAGTTTCAAATCACTAATGTGTATTTTGACAATTCGTTTTGAGTTAATCTCTTCGCCATCTGGCAAAATAGAAACACCAAGTCCAGCTGCTACAAATCCAGCAACTGTTGCTACTTCGTCGCCTTCAAAGGTAATGGTTGGTTCAAAGTGAGCTTTATTAAACATATTATCCAATTGTATTCTCAGTGCATACTCTTTTTTCAATAATATAAATGGCTCATTCGCTAATTCCTTTATAGTAATTGAACGACGAGTAGCTAGAGGATGCCAAGTCGGGACAATAGCGAACAATTCTTCACGCCAAAGTTCAGTCCATTGGATTGGTTTCTCCACTTCCATATCTGCAAGCAAACAAAGATCGAGTTCTCCTGATCGCAATTGTTTCAACTGTAGATGTGTGTGATTTTGTTTTAATTTAAAATGTATATCATGATACTGTTTTCTAAAATGCATGATTAAATCAGGTACGACATTGGTACCTAAAGTATGTAAGAAGCCGAGAGAAACTTCACCATGATTCGGATCTATGATCTCTTGAATCTCATGTAACCCATTTTGATATTCCCTCATTATATTATGAACACGTTTCACAAATATTTCTCCATAACGGTTTAAAGAGATCGAGCGTCCTTGTCTTTCAAATAAAGGAACACCTAACTCATCTTCCAATCTGGCTATCGAGCGACTAAGTGCTGGTTGAGAAATGGATAACTGTTCCGCAGCCCTTGTCATATGTTGAATCTTTGCTAGTACCTGAAAGTATTCTAGCTGTTGCCATTCCATGTAGTTTACTCCCTTTCAATCATGCCTTTTTTGCATCATATTGATACTAATCATAAAAAACATTATGCGTGAAGTCAATAAAAAAGAAGTTGGGATAAAAGTATTTTAACTAATGGAAAATCCGAACTATGAATCGAAGTTCTAATTAGAATTTCAGATTAGTTCGGATTTTCTTTTTTATCATGATTTTATAAAGTTCAATTATTCAGCTTTGGAGAGGCTCATTTAGTTCGGTTTCGGCCTCTTATTTATAAGCCTTCATAAATGTAATGGTTTGCTCATTTGAATCATATAAACACCATTCGCGGTTTTCAATAACAGAGCCGACATTAACCCCGTATTTTTTCTTTTTTAGCTGAATGGGTTGTCCATATTGAAAATCTTTTTTGTTGCCTTTTCGATAAAAGGCAGCACTATGACTATGACCGAAAAACACGATTGGTGTTTCAATTTGTTCTAAAAATGGCTTCCAATCCGATGACCATTTAAATTGGTGACCATGAATCAGTTCGGCACCTTCAATTTCGATAAATTCTGGTAAAGTCAAAAACATATCTAAGCCTGTCACTTTCATAATCCGTTCTTCTTGATTTCCTCTCACTGAAGGAAATTGCAATAGTTGTTTAAATTCATTTGAATACACAGCAGCTTCATCTAAAGGAATACCTGAGACATCTTTCGCCTTTTTCTTTCCAATTTTGCATTCATACAAATCTCCCAGTCCCAATATAGTTGCGTTTTCAGCATTTTCATGAATATTTCGAAGAACAGCCTTTGTGTCGTCTACACTACTATGAAGATCACCAAGTATTGCATATTGCATAATAATAACAGTCCTTTCGCGAAAATATATGGAAAAGTTTATCATAAATCTTAAACTTCAGAAAATGTTTTGTTCAAAAAAAAGAATATTTTACAAAAGAAACATAGTAAAAAAACAATATGACAGAAATGTAACAGCAATTACGCTTCCATTAAAACAGGAGGAAAAGACTATACAAATATATGAATCGTGCTATTATTAAGTAGAGTAATTACACGTACATATTGAAAATAAATGGAAATGAGTTGATTTGATTGAGTATACGTTCAAAATGGGGGCGCACAGCTGCTGTTACCCTGGCTTTAACTTGTGGGTTTTTCTATACAGCTGAACCAGCACAAGTTGATGCAAAAACATCAGCACAAATGATACAGAAGAAAGCTTTAATAGATAAGAAAATTAATCAATTGAATACAGAAATAAAAAAATTGCAAAAACAACTAGATAAAAAACAACAAGAATATGAAAAAACAGTAGAAGAAATTGCCGAAACAAACAAAAATATAGCAGTAACTGAAAAAAATATTAAAGAACGTTCAACAATCATTAATGATCGTTTGAAAGCATATCAAAACCAAGACAATACAATGAGTCCTTACGTTGAAGCTATTCTCGGCGCTGATAGTATTGCAGATGCAGTAAGTCGAACGGTTTCTGTCAAAACAATATTAGATGCCGATCAAAACCTATTAGATGATCAAAAAGCGGATAAAGAAAAATTAGCGAAAGAAAAACAATCTTTGCAAGAAAAACAAGAAAAATTGCAAAAACAATTCCAAGAAATGCAAGAGCAAGAAAACAGCCTAGAAACTAAAAAAGCTGAAAATAAAGCAAAATCTTTAAAACTAAAAGAGCAAATTGCTACGAAGAAACAACAAGAAAAACTAGAAAGAGAACGTAAAAAACGTGAAGCGGAAGCAGAACGTTTGAAAAAACTGCAAGAAAAACAATTTATCGATGCTAGTAAAGAAACAGCTGTAACTGCAACGAGCAATCCGTTACATGCAAATAGCGTAAATGATTCTGCTAATACAGGTAATGATACAAGCGCCCCTAAAGCATCAAGTAACGATCAAAAAGCTCCAAGCGTATCAGGATCAGGTTCTGCACAGGCTGCTATTGCAGAAGCTGGCAAGTATCTTGGACGTTCATATGTATGGGGCGGAAATAATCCGTCAACTGGTTTTGATTGCTCAGGCTTGACACAATGGTCCTTTAAACAAGCAGGTGTTTCACTTCCTCGTACAGCCGCACAACAATATTTGGCAACGCAGAGAGTGAGTGCAAGTGAAGCAAAAGCAGGGGATTTAGTATTCTTTAGCTATGGTTCAGGTATTGCACATGTTGGTATTTACCTTGGGGGCGGAAGAATGCTTGATGCCCAAAACAAAGGTGTAGTTACAGAGTCACTTAGTTGGTGGAATAAATACTTAGTAGGATACGGCCGTATTTCTGGCGTAAACTAAAAACGATTCCATTAAAAATATAGACTGTAGATCAGCTGGATTTTTCCAGTGGGTCTACAGTCTTTTTTATCCCGCTTTAACGGGCAGTAAGACCCCCAACTCAAGATTTAGAGAGAAACGAGAAAGATAGGTGGGGGATCAACTGCCCGTAAAAGTCCGATTGGTTTAGCTAACCATCAGTGGGGGATGAAGAAAACCCCCACTGATGGAAGCTTCACTTTATTTGTCTTTAAATGTTGTGGATAGAAAAATAAATAGGTTCACACCATATTGCAGAAAATGTATAAAAGTGGGGGGATATATTCCGATTTCAACTGGAGTGAAGCAATCAGATGGTATTATAAATGGTCGATTTTTTTAACTTTTACTTTAATGGACAGAGTATGATTTCCTCCTGTATAAACGCCTTCAATAGGGCTAACATCCGTATAATCTCGTCCCGCGCATAGGATAATATGATTCTCAAGTGCTTCAACATCATTTGTTGGGTCCAATCCTAACCATCCGACACCTGGAACCATTATTTCTACCCAAGCATGCGTTGCAGAGTCCCCGATTAAATCATCCTCTTTTCCTACATAAAGATAACCGCTGACGTAACGAGCAGGAATACCATTTGCTCGCAAAATACCAATCATTATATGCGCATAATCTTGACATACACCGGCTTTTAGCTCATAAGCTTCTTGGGCAGTTGTTTTCACAGTTGTTGCCGTTTTATCATAACGAATATTTTTGTGCAGATGGGTCATCAGTGCAATTGAAAATTCAATAGGATTATGTCGATTACCAATGATCTGAGTGATTTCTTTCACATAATGTTCTGGTAAATAAGTGTATTTAGTTGCCTGCAAATAATGTAAATAATGATCTCTAAAAAGTTGTGATTCAAAAATATCTTTCATTTTGTTTGAAAAATGGAGTTGCTTCAAGAGTGGTGCTTTTTGAATACTAACAATGGATGTTGTTTGAATTTCTAGCTTACTGTGTTTTTGTGGTATGTAAAAATCAGCAACAGGGTTATGCCAGATATCCGTATATTCTCTTGTTACGGAATTTGGAAATATTTCGATATCATAAAATAATAGTCTTTGGCATTCGTTTGTACGCGGCTTAAGTCGTATCGTGTTTAAACTTTGTTCAACAGGACTATCGTATTCGAACGTATTTAAATGCGTAATTTTATATTTCATTATTGTTGATTCTCCTCTTGGTGCATAGTGTCATTGAAATTCATAAGTGGGAAAAGATTCATCTAGATAATAAGCTTTTGAAAAGACAGAGCCTAACATAATACAATGGGTTAGAAAACTACCTATACATATTTTTTGCTGTTCAATCGACATCGTAGCTATATCTACAGAAGAAATAGCCTGTTGAATTGCCTGTAATTCTTGTAAAAGAGGGCTCAGTCGACAATTGTTATTATTTTGCTCTAGTACAGAGATACTTTGTTTCATATGCTGAATGCAATAAGAAAGTGAATGTGTACATGTTGCATCTTTTATCAAGTAATTTAAAACAGAATCTGTATTGCAGATTCGATGTTTCTTTGAAAAGTCCTCCAAAGTTTGTGTCAATTGTAAACTATAGGTGGCTGTACATTTTCTTATTTCATGTTCCTTTTTTTGAAGTAATTCATTTAAAATAATCATTGTTTTTTCAGCACGTTCAATCCAACGACCAATTTTCAAAAAATGATAGCCTTCATCACGAGACATGAGTGTATTAATGATTCCTGTAGAAGTAAGTGATGTATGGTTAATCTTTTCGAGAAACCTATTGATTTCAAGCAATGAAAAGATTGGAGATTGAGGATCATCTTTTAAGGATAAGTAGAACTCGTTCCATTCCTCCCATAAAGCATGTGGAATGATATCACGAGTCATCCGGGCATTTTCACGTATACTAGAAATCGTATGGATCAGTGAATTGAAATTCTCCTTTGAGTATAATAAATAATGACTTAAATTTCGAACAGATAGCTTATCATAGGTGTCAAAAAATTCTTTTGAAGATCCACATACATTTAAAATCACTGTCCAATCTTCTAGATAAGTTGTGTCTAGTCCAGATTCTTCTAACATTTGGACAAATTGAGTATGTATAATGTGCGTATTTGCTGCTGTTCGTTCACTATAACGAGCCATCCAAAATAATGATCCTGCAACTCTACTTAACATGTTGATCTTCCTCCTTTAGAACCCATGTATCTTTTGCTCCTCCACCTTGTGAAGAATTGACGATTAGAGATCCTTCTTTTAAAGCAACGCGTGATAATCCTCCAAGCAAAACATTTGTTTCATTTCCTTTCATAACAAAAACGCGTAAATCTACATGACAAGGGTAAAAATGATTGTTTTGGTAAACAGGTGCTCTAGAAAGTTTAATAGTAGGCTGTGCAATATATTGGTTTGGATTTTCCGTTATTTTTTTTCGAAAGACCTCTATTTCTTCTTCAGAAGCATGCGGTCCAATTAACATATCATAGCCGCCTGATGCACCAACGTTTTTAATCACTAATTCATGGATATGTTCAAGAACCCATTTACGTTGAGGAGGATCGCTTAGCATATACGTCTTTACATTTTGAATAATAGGTTCCTCATTCAAATAAAAACGAATCATATCAGGCACGTAGGCATACATGGCTTTATCATCTGCTACAGCATTTCCAACTGCATTTAAAATAGCAACATTTCCTGCTTTGTAGGCTTCTAAAATATGTGGGACGCCTAATAGGGAATCTTCACGAAATACAGCAGGATCTAAAAAATCATCATCGATTCGGCGGTAAATAATATCTACACGTTCTAATCCACGGATCGTTTTCATGTAAACAAAACAATCTTTCACGATGAGATCTCTTCCCTCTACAAGAGAAATATTAAGCTGTTTTGCCAAGAAAACGTGATCATAATAGGCAGAATTATAAATTCCGGCTGTTAATAATACAGCATGAGGTTCTTGAGTGGGCTGTAGACTCATAGGCCGATGTGCGAGAAGTGCTTCTCTCATTGTTGAAAGCTGGTGGTCAAATGTATGTAATGTGTAATTAGAAAAGAATTCCGGATAAACTTGTTTCATAATGGCACGGTTTTTATACACATAAGAGATACCGGATGGATTTCTTAAATTATCCTCTAATACTCTATATGTACCATGATCATCCCGTATTAAATCAATTCCTGCTAGGAAGATATGATTATCCAGAGGGATTTTAGCTCCTATTACCTCTTTATAATAATGAGGATTATGATCAACAAGTGTAGCAGGTATGATCCCGGCTTTTAAGATCTGTTGTTCATGATAAATATCATGTAAAAAAAGATTAAGTGCTTCGACGCGTTGCTTCATCCCGTTTTCAATGGTGCGCCAATGATCATGCGTTATGATAATTGGTACAAAGTCAAACGGCATTGTGCGTTCTGTACCACCTTCTGCTCCATAAACGGTAAAGGTAATGCCCTGTTTTAAAAAATTAGATTGAGCGGCATCGTTTTTTTGTTGTAATTCGTTTTCAGAAAATTCCATTAATTTATTGCAAAATGATTTATAATGAGGTTTTGGTTCATTATTTTTAAGCATTTCATCAAAATATGGTTCGGTTTCATAAGGTCGAAACATAGAATCTCCTCCCAACAATGACAAGTAGTCAAGGTCATTCCTGTCTACTTTTTCTGTAAAGAATACTATTTTATAAGGCTGAATTCCTCTATTGAGAGATGGAAAATTTTAAATTCATCATGAGCAGGAAAAACTAGTTGGACGTAATGATGTTATGTACATATTGATTTTGTAACCGTTATTTTTATCCCGCTTTAACGGGCAGTAAGATCCCCACCTCAAAGTTTAGAGAAAAACGAGAAAGATAGGTGGGGGATCAACTGCCCGTAAAAGCCCGATTGGTTTAGCTAACCATCAGTGGGGGATGAAGAAAACTCCCACTGATGGAAGCTTTACTTTATCTGTTTAAAGGAAATCTAAAAAAGTAGGATACTTTACATAAATCCCTTTATAATGTTAGGAAAATCAAAATAAACGACATTTTGACGTCAGTTCATAAATTAGACACAATTATTCATATTAGAGGATTCATTTATATTGAATTGGAATATGTATGGTGATTTGCTATAAAGTAGGTTTATCACCACAGCTTGGGTCTGATTCATGTATTTATGTACTGGAACTTATTGAATGAAAAAACATAATAGATTTTAGTCAAGCATTTTCCATTTTTATGGTACAGTATGTAGTGACCACTTTTGTAGTAATCATTTTAATAAGAGTATCGTTTTTACATAATGATTTGTGCAGTAGCAGGCGTGTTGATTATCCAATTTTATCCATAAAAATAATGACAACGAATATTTATTCTAATTTTTTTTAATCAACACATCTGAAAATTTATAAAGGTTGTTAGCGGAGGGATTATAGATGACATTATTAGAACGATTAAAAATGCAATGGCCTATTATTCAAGCACCGATGGCTGGCGTAACAACACCAGAAATGGTTATAGCCAGTGCGAATGCTGGAATTTTAGGTTCCATCGGTGCAGGTTATTTAAATGCTGATGTAACAAAAGCATTTATCCAGGCAGTGAAAAAAGAAACAACAAAACCATTTGCTGTTAACTTATTTGTACCTAATGTGATCAATGCGACACGACAAGAACTTGAAGAAGCTTATAATGTATTAAAGCCATATCGAGAAAAATTAATGATTGCAGATGAGGGCGCGCTTCTTTCCACAACGGATTTTAATACGCAAGTAGATGTCGTCATTGAAGAAGATGTTAAAGTATGTTCATTTACTTTTGGCTTACCTTCTGAAGATGTCATAAAAAAACTTCGTGATCACGATATCTTTACAATCGGAACAGCTACGACCATTGAAGAAGCCATCTTGGTACAAGAGCATGGCTTGGATGCGGTTGTTTTACAGGGTGAAGAGGCAGGTGGACATAGGGGATCATTTATAGAGCCCTTTCAATTAGTACCATTACAGGAATTACTTCTACAGGCTCAAGGAAAAATAACGATTCCAATTATTGCAGCAGGCGGGATTGCGACGAAAGAACAGCTTCAGCATGCAATCGAGGCAGGTGCAGAAGCTGTACAGATTGGAACAGCTTTTGTAGTAAGTGAAGAGAGTGGGGCTCCAAACGTTCATAAACAACAAATTTTGTTAGCGGATGAAGATGTGACAGCACTATCAAATGTTTTTTCAGGTAAATTGGCACGTGGAATTGAAAATGATTTTATGATTTTTATGGAAGGTAATAAGATTGCACCATACCCATATCAAAATGATTTGACAAAAAGTATTCGTGCAAGAGCTCAAGAATTAGGCTATTATAGTTTAATGTCAATGTGGGCAGGGACAAGCTTACACTTAGTAGAAAAAGGGACTGTTCAGGAAATTGTTGATCAATTGACAAAATAATATCGGTACAAACAAAAATCCGCTCATTATCTGTGTTGAAATGAGCGGATTTTTACTAATAGTTGTAAGAATTATCCCACGTTAACGGGCAGGACGTTGGTCACTCGGGTGTTGCCCAGGACGTGGCGCTTTACACTTCCGTTCCTTTATTCCAGTGGGGGATGAAGAAAACCCCCACTGATGGAGTTTCACTTTATCTTTTAGGATAAGATTTTTAGTAGGATATTTCTAATGGCTATTCACTTGAATATGATGAAACTCGTTAAACTCCCATAATATGATAGCCGCCATCTACATAGATGACTTCTCCTGTAACACCGCTAGATAATGGGCTTAGCATGACAAGTGACATATTCGCTACTTCCTCCGGTGTAACATTACGTTTAAGTGGTGCTGTTTCTTCCATTTTATTTAAAATCTTATTGAAAGATGGGACACCTTTTGCAGCAAGTGTTTTAATGGCACCAGCAGAAATAGCGTTTACGCGAATACCATCTCCACCAACATCAGAAGCCAAATATCTTACAGAAGCTTCTAAAGCGGCTTTTGCTACACCCATCACATTATAACCCTCAAGGACACGTTCAGCTCCTAAATAAGTCATCGTAATAATGGAGCCACCATCTGTCATAAAAGGTCTTGCAGCATTGGCGACAGCGATTAGAGAGTAAGCGCTAGTATCTTGAGCGAATGCGTAGCCATCACGAGATGTTTCGATAAAACGATTTTTTAAGTCTTCAGCGTGTGCAAATGCAACGGAATGGACGATCCCATGAATTGTACCAACTTTTTCACCGATTCCTTTAAATGCTTGTTGAATACTTTCATCACTATTTACATCACATTGTACGACAAGTGGTTGCAAATCTTCATACTTTGCAAGTTGTTTTTCTAATTTCATGAGAGAACGTTCTTTACGATATGTGAAAATAACGTTAGCGCCAACAGATATCAATGCTTTAGCAATACCCCAAGCAATACTTCGATCGTTGGCTACACCCATTACCACAATATTTTTATCTTTTAATTGTAATAGATTATCCATAATAGCCTCCTGTAATAGTTACTATTAGTACCTGATACTAAAATAGTAACCTATACAGTTTCATATTGCAACAAAGAAATTATACTATCTTGTTAAACAATATAGTTGACGCACTATATGATTTATGTATATTATTAGGATGCTACATTGCTTAACAAGATAGCTGTTTCTTATTGCATAACTATCTTGTTAAACAATGTAGATGGGGATTGGGAGTGATGAACAATGTCTACGAGAAGCCAACTATTAAAAGGAATACTAGATGGATGTGTATTGGTTGTTATTGAAAAGGAAACCGTTTATGGTTATGAATTATCAAAAAAATTACAATCGATTGGTTTAGCAGATGTCAGTGAAGGTACTATTTATCCAGTATTATTAAGATTACAAAAAAAAGGCTGGATTTACGGGGAAATACGTCCATCAGAGGAAGGACCTAATCGAAAGTATTATACATTGACAGAGAATGGAAAAAAGGCGTTATGCGATATTCGGCGAGAATGGTCAGGGATATCGGTGGCAGTAAATACATTACTTAGAGAGGATGAAAACGATGAATGTTCAACAGTTGATTCAGGAAAATAATGATAAGAGAAAACAATTAACCGAAGAAAATGAAAAATATTATGATCAATTATTAGTTTTTCTCCGCTCTCATTTATTATTGTCTGAAAAACAAACTGAAGAAATTTTAATAGAACTGTTAGACCACTTATTATTAGCGCAAAATGAAGGAAAAACGGCTAAAGAAGTTTTTGGTCCAAATCCTGACAAATATGCCCTAGAAATCGTAGAAGCATTACCAAAAGAAAAAGGAAAAAGCGTTTTTAAATTTGCACTAGAAACTTTAAGTATTCTAATAGGTTGGTTCATCGTTGTAGATGCTTTTGGAAAAGCTTTTACAAAGCAAGATACCATCTATCTTTATTCTGTACTTATTGTACTCGCGATATTGACTATTGGTGGTATCAGCATGATTCTTTTTATACTCAATTTATTGAAAAAATCTGCATTTCATAAACATCGAACGATCGATACTTTGAAAGCATCAGTTGGCTTTATCGTATTTTTAGGTACTGTCGTGACGGTAAACTATTTTTCTAAAGGGCTTGGTCCAGCTTTAAAATTGGATTGGTATGTTGAATTAGGTATTGGCTGTGCGCTTTTATTATTAAGTTCTATTATGAAGCGTCTACGTATTCTTAAAGCAGAGAATTAGAAAAAGTGCACAGGAAAGAATTCCGTGCACTTTGCTCATTATACAAATATAAAAGACTATTCGTATTTAAGAGGATCGCCATCAAAAGATTCATCTGCCACTTTTATAGAGTCAGTTGGGCAACCTTCAAATGCATCTTCCATGTCTTCCATTAAATCTTCTGGAACTTCAGTAGTCCCCGTGTTATTATCTAAAATAACGAAGGCAATACCTTCATCATCATAATCATAAATATCTGGTGCTGCTGCCCCACATGCTCCACATGCGATACATGTATCTTGATCGACAATGGTAAATTTAGCCATTCTACTTCTCTCCTTTTACTAACAATCCCAATAGCTTCTTTATTATTCTAAAACGCTTTTCCTCACATTTCAACTTAAATTACTTTCTATCGGGGGGAATAACGATGTATTTACAGCAATTATTATTACATATTATTGAAAAATTCAATGGTCAACGCTCTTATTCAGCTGCCTATCATTTGATATGTGGAAAGCGTTCAGGCCAAACGATTCAAGATGTGGGCACATTCAGATTACAGGCCTATTTTAGTATTATGCCAAAACTTTCAAGAGATAAATTTAATGAGGCTTTTGAACAATTGATGGAAAACGGCTGGGTTTTCTACGATGATCAACAAATGCTTCAACTTACAGTCAGGGGGAAAGATATTCTAGAAAAATCCCAACCTATGCATTTTAACGGTTGGTTTTACAGAGGAAATGAGTATATATTCTTTAAACGTTTATCATTAATCGTTCAGACCTTATCACATGTACGCGCAAAGGACTATCGTTTTATCCCTATACAGAAAGAAGAAGACATTCAAATATGGGTGAAAATGTTCTTAAAATATCATCCATACCAAGATTCGTCATTTTATTTACAATTCAGGGATGAGATAGAAGAGTCTTTACATAAAGTGCCATCATCTGAACAAGCTAAGCAAATTGTTATGCTACGATTAACAGGTTTCCAACGCACAGGTTGGACATTGCAACAACTTGCGAGCGAGTTTGACTGTGGAGAAATAGATATACAGCTGATGTTTGTGGAGCTGTTGCATTTATGGCTTGATCTTCTTACTGCTGAGGCGGCTCAATATCCATTATTGTATCAGCTAACTGAAAATGTTCGAATAGAACTTTTGCTAACAGATTCTACTAAAAAAACAGTAGACTTATTTGAAAAGGGATATTCACTTGAACAAATTGCATTTATGCGACATTTAAAAATGAGTACGATTGAAGATCATTTTGTTGAAATGGCAATGATCAAGCCAGATTTTCCGCTTCACCAATTTATAGAAGAGAAAGATGTTCAAAAAATTTTACAAGTATTAGAAAGAACAGAAAGTAAGAGGTTAAAAGTAATTCGAGATGAACTTCCACAATTTTCTTATTTTCAAATTCGTTTAGTCATTGCAGCAAAAGGGGGAGAATAGAATGTTAGAGCTGGAACAATTATTGCAGCAGCATTTTGGTTATACGACATTTCGTTCAGGACAAAAAGAAGTTATCGAAGCTGTATTAGAAGGTCGAGATGTCATTGCCCTTCTCCCTACAGGAATGGGAAAGTCACTTTGCTATCAACTTCCGGGCTATATTTTGAAAGGCCCCATTTTAATCATTTCTCCTTTATTGTCTTTAATGCAAGATCAAGTTGAACAATTGAAACGATTTGGCGAAAAAAGGGTTGTTGCATTGAATTCATTTTTACAGGGCATTGAAAAACAAATGGTTTTACAAAGGCTGTCAAGTTACCGTTTTATCTTTATTTCACCTGAAATGCTTGCTATGCCAATTATTCAGAGTGTATTTCAACAACTGCGGTTTTCATTAATCGTTGTAGATGAAGCACATTGTATTTCACAATGGGGCTTTGATTTTCGACCAGATTATTTAAAAATCACAGAATGGATTCCAAAACAACAAAGGCCACCGATATTAGCATTAAGTGCAACTGCAACGAAAAAAGTAGTCCATGATATGAAAACTTATTTACATATGGTCCAACCATTTGAATACATTCATTCTGTTGAGAGGGCAAATTTGCACTATGATGTCGTTCGAACACAATCTGTTGATGAAAAATTCGACTGGATCATCCATCATATACTGCAATCGGAAGGTCCTGGCATCATCTATACACAATCAAGGAAAAAAACCGTTGCCTTTGCAGAAGCTTTAACAGGTCATCATATTCGTGCAGCAGCCTATCATGCGGGAATGGAAGCTTTAGATCGTCAATTTATCCAGCAACAATTTCTAGCAGGGGAATTAGAGTGGATTTGTGCAACTACAGCTTTTGGAATGGGTATTCATAAAGAGAATGTACGCCAAGTGATACATGATCATATTCCTGCGACAATCGCCAATTATATGCAGGAAGTTGGTCGAGCTGGTCGAGATGGTCATGACGCATTAGCGATTTTAGTGTATAGTCCAAATGATGAAGAATATACACAATATGTCGTAACAGCAGACTTGCCTTTAGAGTGTCATGTCGATTTATATAAGGAATATGTAAAGCAAGGGGAGAACCCTAAAAAAATGATCGATTTGCAACAAATCAGTGAAACAGGTTATCGGGTACTTTCCTATTGGATGGAACAGTTATCACCAGATAAAGTTATACAAAAATTAGATAATTTAAGGCAACAGAAAATAGAACAGATTTTGCAAGTAGTAGCGCTTGTAAAGGGAGAACATTGTCTGCGAGAACAATTGACCATATATTTTGATCAAAAGTTGGAACAAAAGCCACCCAATTGTTGTCATTATTGTGGAATCCATTACGACGAAATCATTCATCCGCGAAAGACAATCATTGGGCAAAAGGAACTGCCAACATGGGTAGAAAGGTTGCACTCCTTACTGCCATAGTTATAACAGAACGTGGATTTACATTTATCTATAATTTCGTCATAATAATAGTGTTACATAGTATGATTAGAATGGGGGGATAAGATGTCTCAAGAAGATTACCGTGAAAAAATTGAGGAACATCGCCAAGCTATTACTATTAAGTCTGAACAAGAGACAAACCCTTCAAGAATGACTAGAAGACAGCTTCATGGCAATCAAAATAAGAAAAAAAATCACAAAAATAGATTGCTTACAATCTTAGCTATTATTTTTATCTTACTGCCAGTGTCAACGCTTCTTTACTTTGGTTATTTTGATCAGAAAAAAAATAGTGAAAAAGCAGAAATTGATCGAGGTGGAGTTCAAATAGAAACGAACGACGATAGTCAGTCAAAACAGGCTACAAAAACCTCAAATAGTGAAGAAAATACACTAACTAAAAAAGAACAAGCTGAAAGAGAAAAAGCCGAAAAGCTAGCTGCTGAAAAAAAGGCGATAAAGGAAAAAGCTGAAAGGGAAAAAGCTAAGCAAAAAGAGAAAGAAGCTGCTGCAGCAAAAGAAAAGCAGCAACAAATTTATAACGAAGCGAAAGCTGCAGGTAGACTTTATAACGTAAAACAAGGTGAAACCATCGAAAGTATCGCTTTAAAATTCTATGGAAGTGATGCAGGGATCGGCATTATTAAGGAAGCAAATGGTATTACAGCTGATAGCGTTCCAGCAGGGACGATCATTGCGATTCCAGCTCAATAATGTATGACAGGTATGTGAAATAGAGCACATGCCTGTTTTTTTATTATTCGCAGGCGTATAATGTACAATTAGGATTATTCGATAATATCTCTTAAAAATAGAGGTGTTTATTTATATAGGGAGTGACAGCTTTATGCAACAACAAGATGCCATTATTGTTGGGGGAGGACCATGTGGGTTAGCAGCGGCTATTTCATTGCAAGAGATTGGACTGAACCCAATTGTTATTGAAAAGGGGAATATTGTGAATGCGATCTTTCACTATCCTACTCACCAAACTTTTTTTAGTTCAAGTGAGAAATTAGCAATCAGTGACGTTCCGTTTATTATTGAACAGCAAAAACCAAAGCGCAATCAAGCACTTGTATACTATCGTGAAGTCGTGAAACGAAAAAATATTCAAGTTCATCGCTTTGAAAAGGTAGAAAAAGTAACGTCTCAAGATGGTAAATTTATCGTCTATAGTAATAAAGAAATTTATGAAACACCGTATGTTGTCATTGCTACTGGCTATTATGATCATCCAAATTATATGAATATACCAGGTGAAGACTTGCCTAAGGTCTATCATTACTTTAAGGAAGGGCATCCATACTTCGATACGGATGTACTAGTAATTGGAGGGAAGAACTCCGCAATCGATGCTGGATTAGCTCTTCATAAAGCTGGGGCGCGCGTAACTGTCGTGTATCGCGGTGCAGAATATTCTTCAAGTATTAAACCTTGGGTATTGCCAGATTTTGCGGCACTTGTGCGAGATGGTAATATTCATATGATGTTCAATACGGGTGTCAAAGAAATCAAAGAAAATGAAGTGATTTTACTTCAAGAGGGACAAGAAATTACAATTCCAAATGATTTTGTTTTTGCCATGACCGGATATCATCCAGATCACTCATTTATACAACAAATCGGAGTTACTGAAGACGAAGCGACAGGACGCCCAACCTTTAATCCCGAAACGATGGAGACGAATGTACCGGGCTTATTTATCGCTGGGGTTATCGCTGCAGGAAATGATGCCAATGAAATTTTTATTGAAAATGGTCGTTTCCATGGAGATTTAATCGCTAAATATATTCAAGAAAAACAGCAATGATCCATAGTTTATTGAGGAATGGAAAGGTTGTGCAAACTATTTCTAAAACGTGTAACCAATTTCATAAAACCATAGTTGTGTAAACTAGAATTTGTAAGAATCCAAAGTCCAACTGCGTTTTTTGAAGTTAGATTTAAACTAAACTGTTTTTTGATTTAAAGATTTTATCCCACATAAACTAATCCCCCACACTTAAGAAAAGTGTGGGGGATAAAACTACTTGTTATAGCTCGATCGGTTCAACTAGGTGAAAAATTGGATGGTGAAATAGCTCTTATTAAATAAAGAATTTCTTTAGATCCATCGGTTCATCCACTTGATTAAGTCCGATTAATAGTTTTAATCGAGCTTTTTGTCCATTCAACCCTATTGCGAAAATAGCGCCCATATCTTCTAACATTTTGCCCCCACCTTGGTAGCCATAAACACCTTGAGCAATTCCGTTAAAGCAGCGAGATACAAGAACAACAGGAATATGAAGTCGTATTAATTCCTCGATAACTGGTAAAACTGCGGGAGGAATATTTCCTTGTCCCAGACCTTCCAAAACCACTCCATCATAATGATAATCAATGGCTGCATGTATTAAATCGGCATCCATTCCAGCATACACTTTAAATAACGCCACTTTTTTATCAAGTTTAAGAACTTCTACATATTCTCTTTTCATGGGTGCATGATGAAAATGAATCATCGTTTTTGTTACTAATCCAAGGGGACCGTATTGAGGTGATTGAAAAGTTGCTACTGAACTTGTAGAGGTTTTCGTCACATTCATGGCTGAATGGATCTCATCATTCATCACAACTAGGACACCTTTGTTTTTGGCATCTTCAGAGGAAGCCACCCGCACGGATTCTACTAGATTGTATACACCATCAGCGCCTAACTCATTAGATGAACGCATTGCACCAGTTAGTACAATTGGAATTTCTAGTTTTGTCGTTAATTCAAGAAAATAAGCGGTTTCTTCTAACGTATCTGTTCCATGTGTAATAACAACCCCATCGATTTTCATTTTTTGAATCGTATGTAAGATTAAATTTCGCAATTCTAGCATTTTTTGAGGAGTTATATGAGGTGATGGCAAATTATAAGCCTCAAGTTCGATGATATTTGCAATTTTTTCTAACCGTTTACTTTCATGTATTAAAGGATTAGTTGTATCTGGTACAACAGCTCCAGATTCTTTATTGACATGCATAGAAATAGTGCCGCCAGTATGAATAAGTAAAATTGTTTTTTTCATAACAAATCCTCCTAAATTTTCATTACCATACTGATAGAATGGTATAATAGAAAGAGATGGATTGAAAGGGGCTATTAAATGTTCGTACTCTTATCAGTATCCATTGCTCCTGTTCTAGCTCTCTTTAGCTTTTTCTATCTACGGAATCAGATGGCAACGGAGCCTAGAAGAACATTGTTTCACACTTTTATATACGGTGCAATATTAACTTTTCCTATTTTATTTTTGCAGTATGTATTGAAGGAGGAGCAAATATTCTCTAGTTTGATTATTCAAGATATATTTTTTGCAGGAGTAGTGGAAGAATTTTTCAAATGGTTTATATTAATGATCGCGATCTATCATCATATAGAATTTGATGATCCTTATGATGGTATTTTATACGGTGTTAGTATTTCATTAGGATTTGCAACTGTGGAAAATATTTTATATATGCTATCATTTGGTGTTGACACAGCTTTTATGAGAGCGTTGATGCCCGTTTCAAGTCATGCTTTATTTGGTGTGGTGATGGGATATTATTTAGGAAAAGCTAAATTTTCGAAAGACGATTTGTCTATGCAGCATCGACTTTTAGCCTTGTTTGCTCCAATGACTTTGCATATCATTTACAACTTTATTTTTACGATCGAAGGAAAATGGACATATATCATGATTCCTTTTATGTTCTTTTTATGGTGGTTTGCTTTACGAAAAGTAAAAAGAGCGCATCAGCATTTAGTTCAAATGTTGTTCATCCAAAAGAAAATCTAATTCGTTTTAGCTGAGGGTAAAATTTACTCTCAGCTTTTTTGTATAAAAATTTTTTCCTGAAGCATGTTAAGAAAAAAGGAGAAATGAAATGAGACGCTATAAAATTCTATTAGTATTGTCGTTTAGTCTTTTTATCATGAATATGGCTCCGCAAAATAGTGACGCTTTTTCAAATCAAGTCATTACAAGAGGTGCATTTGGAGATGACGTAATTGAATTGCAATCAAGACTACAATATATAGGATATTACAACGGTACAATTGATGGAAAGTTTGGCTATGGAACTTATTGGGCTTTACGAAATTTCCAAGATCAATATGGTTTACCTGTTGACGGAATTGCAGGGGCCACAACAAAAAATAAATTAGCATCTGTTTCTCAATATGATAAGGCTTATGTTATGGATCAAATCAATAAAGGCAATAAATTCACTCATTATGGCAATCAAGATTTAAATAAGCAAAGTTCGAAAGGTACAGGTACTGGTACCAATATGCAAGTACCAAGTAACTTTACTGAGCAAGATTTGAAACTAATAGCTAACGCGGTTTATGGAGAGGCACGAGGAGAACCATATGATGGTCAGGTAGCTGTAGCAGCGGTTATTCTAAATCGTCTGGATAGCCCAGATTTCCCTAATACAATATCCGGCATTATTTTCCAACCAGGAGCATTTACAGCTGTTTCGGATGGCCAAATTTGGCTAGAACCAAACGAACAAGCAAAAGAGGCCGTATTAGATGCGATGAATGGGTGGGATCCTTCTGAAAATGCTCTCTATTATTTTAATCCTAAAACGGCAACAAGCGAATGGATATGGACAAGAAAACAAATTAAGCAAATTGGCGAGCATATTTTCTGTATTTAAAAAAGGAGGATCTAGATGAAAAAAATAATATTTTTATTAAGTTATGCAGTCGTTGCTTGCCTGATATTTAGTGTAGCTTCTAATAGAGAAAACCAAGAGTTAAAGTATTTGTTACAAGGTCAATATACCGGTAAAATGGCTGATGCTTCCACTCAATTAAATGAATTACAAAAAGCGGTACAGCAATCCCTATTATTTAATGATCCTACTGCCTTTCATGATTCTTTACAGGATGTTTGGAGACTATCCTCAGATATTCGATACTCCATTGCGGATTTACCTTTAGAGCGTGAATTTACAACAGAATGGATGAACTATTTAGGAAGATTAGGAAATAGTGCAAAAATGACGATGACTTCACAAGAAAGTGCTGATAAATGGCATGATAATGTCAATCAAGTAGCCAATAATTTATCTAATTTCTCTTCAGATTGGCAAATAGCCACTGCACATTTCCTGCAAGCAGATGATAATTATAAACAATGGTTAGAAGAGCAAACCTCTAATGCAGAAACTTCCGGATTCAAAAATCTTTCAAAATCAGTAAAAACCTATGCTGAAAGTGACTTTCCTCTAACCGCAAGCGAAGCGGATCATGAGAAAAAGAAAGAATTAAAAGAGATCAATGACAAGGTGATTACAAAAGAAGAGGCAATTGCACGTTTTTATGAGATGTTCCCCGAACTTGAGGATGCAACTTTATCAGTCAATCAAAGCAAAAAAGGAGCACCATATGCCTTTTATCATATCGCTTTTCATAAAGGCGAGCGTACGGGATATGCAGATGTAACTTTAAAAGGTGGACACTTGCTTTCATATCTTGTTGAAAGACCATTTGAAGAAAAAACATTATCAGCAGAAAAATTGAAAAAATTAGCCGATCAACGATTAAAAGAACTAGGATATAAAGACGTAAAAGAAACAGATGCAAGAGAGAATCATAATGTTTGGCATATCACTTATGCACGAGTAGATGAAAAAACGAATGCAAAAGTCTATGCAGATGGTGTACAAGTGAAGATTGCAAAAGACACTGGAGAAGTAGTGGGACTAAATGGTGTCGAGTATATTCAAAAAGAAAAGCTTGAGCCTCAACTAATGAAGAAAATCGATTGGGAGAAATTTTTCACAAATAAAGCGAAAGTCGTGAACGAAGACTTAGCATATGTAGAAAATAAGGATTTTGTTGAAAGACTATGCTATGAATTAACAGTTCGTATTGATTCTTCGAAAATTCCACACACCTACAAAATTTTAGTGGATACGGAAACGGGAGAAGTTATTAAGAACGAAAAACTATCATAAAGTAAAGCTTCCATCAGTGGAGGTTTTCTTCATCCCCCATTGAACTAGAGGAACTCAGGTTAAGAACGCCACGTCCTGTGGCAACACCTGAGTGACCAACGTCCTGTTGTCCCGAACCAATCGGGCGCATGCGGCAGTTGATCCCCCACCTATCTTTCTTGTTTTTCTCTAAACCTTGAGGTGGGGGTCTTACTGCCCGTTAACGCGGGATAAAGTAAAAACTGCACAAAGTGGGGACTCACTCCCCACTTATCTTCTTGCTTATTGCTAGGATCTTGAAATAAGGGTCTTCTTGCTCTCTATGAATGATAAATCAAATTACCTATAAGTATAGCTAAAATGGTAGTTTCATGGCATAATGTTAATACAACTTATGATTCATAAAGGGAGATTGCGATGGAACTGAAAATAGGTACTAATATCATTTTAGAGTCAATTTCTTCAGAAACAACAGAAAAATTTCGCTGCAAAATTGTAGAGCAAAAAAATAATGTAATCTATATCGATTATCCTGTAAATACAGCAACTAACAAAACAGCTTTTTTATTTGAAGGAGGTCAATATAGAGCATCTTTCGTAGACGAAACGAAAATAGCGCATGCATTTAAAACACAAGTATTAGGAAGAGTTAAATCTAATATACCGATGATTATGCTTTCTTTTCCTACAGATGACGAGATTATCAAAATTCAAAGACGCGAATTTGTAAGAGTAGAAACACCTGTTGATGTTGCTATCGAATTTGACCATCAGTTTTATCAATTTGTTACAGAAGATATTAGTGCTGGTGGGATAGCTATTATTGTCAATCAGTCCGTCCCTTTTAAAGAAAATGATGAAATACAATTGACAATTGTATTACCATTTTCAAATTCGAATGATGGGATCAAATATGTCCAAACATCAGCAAGGGTAGTCAGATTTATTGAAAAAGACAACCGAGTCATTGTCCCACTTCAATTTACGAATACTGATGATGTTGATCGTCAAAACATTATCCGTTTTTGTTTTGAAAGACAATTGAAAATTCGAAAAAAGGAAACAACTTTTTAATTCACGATTTTGATGGATGGTTAGACTGTAGGCAACCTCGAGATTTTCGAGCTTATCTATAGTCTTTTTTTCATCTACAATGAATAAAAATATGCGAAAAAGTGCTTTCACTCAGGTCCTTCCAATGATTTTCGAATCTAAACGAGCCGCCTTCGCTTTTCTGTGTCCAGCTGCGGCGGCTAGATTCTCGAGTCATTTCAGTTTCTCGGTCGAAAGCAGAAAACGCTTTCGATTTGAACCTTCCAATGATTTTCGAATCTAAACAAGCCGCCTTCGCTTTTCTATGTTACAATATTACGGAAAGAAAGGGTTGATACCGTGAAGAAGAATATTCAAATTGCTATTGATGGACCTGCAGGGGCTGGAAAAAGTACGATTGCTAAGATCGTCGCAGAGAAATTGAGCTACACATATATTGATACTGGAGCAATGTATCGAGCACTTACATTAAAAGCATTGAAAGAACATATAGATTTAGAAAATGCTGAAAGCGTAACCAATTTATTAAAAGAAACAATTATTGCATTAAAACCATCTGAACGTGGACAATTAGTATTTCTTGATGGACAGGATGTATCAAAAGAAATCCGTTCAAACGAAGTTACGGGAAATGTTTCAAGGGTTGCCTGTCATGCTTCAATGCGAAAAATCATGGTAGAACGCCAACGCGAAATGGCAGAACACGGTGGTGTTGTGATGGATGGAAGAGACATTGGCACTGCGGTATTGCCAAATGCTGAACTAAAAATTTATATGTCAGCCACTGTGGCAGAACGTGCACGTCGCCGTTTTGAAGATAATAAACAGCGAGGCATTGAATCATCCATTGAAAAATTGAAGGAAGAAATTGCATTGCGTGATAAACTAGACAGTGAACGAGAAGCATCCCCACTTGTACAGGCCCCAGATGCAATTTACTTAGATACTACTGATTTATCTATCCAGCAGGCAGCGGATGAGATTCTAAAATTAGTGAGTGAAAGGATGGCATAAATATGGACTTTTACCAATTTGCAAAGTCTGTTGTTTTTACTGTATTGAAGCCAATTTATCGAATGGAAGTAATAGGGGTAGAAAACTTTCCTAAAGAGGGTGGCATCTTATTATGCTCGAATCATATCGATAACTTGGATCCACCAGTAGTAGGGATTTGTGCTCCAAGACCTGTGAATTTTATGGCGAAGGAAGAACTTTTTCATGTACCCATTTTAAAAGGAATTTTACCGAAAGTGCATGCATTTCCTGTTAAAAGAGGCCTTAGTGACCGTCAAGCACTTCGGATGGCCATCAACATTTTAAAAGAAGGTCAAGTTGTTGGATTATTTCCAGAAGGACATAGAAATAAAACTGGAAAGCTCGGGAAAGGCTTCTCAGGTGCTGGTTTTTTTGCATTGCGTGGAAATGCCAATGTTGTACCATGTGCTGTCATAGGTCCATATAAGCCATTTCATAAGGTAAAAGTTATATTTGGTGAGGCCATTGATATTGAACCGTTCCGAGAAAGAAAAGCGAAACCTGAAGAGGTAACAGAAGCCATTATGGCGCATATTCAGCTACTATTAGACGAATATCATCCTGATAATAAAAAATAATCGTATTTAAAGCGTTAATTTTTGTTTTTACTAGCAAATTCTAATAAAATAGAAAGTGAACATTGTGAAGGAGGATTACATATGTCTGAAGAATTGAACTTAAATGAAATAAAAGAGATCCGTGAAGGTGATATTGTTACAGGCAAGGTAGAGAAAGTGGAAGACAAAGTTGCTATAGTAACGATTGCAGGTGCACCTTTTGATGGCGTAGTGCCAATCAGTGAGCTTTCAAGCTTGCATATAGAAAAAGCTTCTGACGCTGTCTCCGTCAATGATGAATTAGAATTATTAGTAACTAAAATTGAACAACCTGATGATAAAAAACCAGGACAATACGTTTTATCAAAACGTCAAGTAGATGCCAAACGTGCATGGAAAGTGCTAACAGAGAAATTCAATAATGGAGAAGTGATTGAAGCAGAGGTTAAGGATGTTGTAAAAGGTGGCCTAGTAGTAGATCTAGGGGTAAGAGGTTTTGTTCCAGCTTCTTTAGTTGAGGATCATTTTGTTGAATCATTTGAAGATTATAAGGGAAAAACGCTCACTTATAAAATTGTTGAAATGGATCAAGAAAAAAATCGCCTAATCCTCTCACATCGTGCAGTTGTGGAAGCACAAAAAGAAGAGAAAAAAGGGGAGGTTATCAATAATATCCATGAAGGTGATGTTATTGAAGGAACCGTACAACGTCTAGCTTCATTTGGTGCCTTTATTGACTTGGGTGGAGTGGATGGTCTTGTGCATATTTCCCAAGTTTCTCACAAGCATATTGATGATGTTTCAACAGTTCTTTCTGAAGGACAAAAAGTAAAGGTAAAGGTATTATCCGTAGACCCTGAACAAGAACGTATTTCTTTATCGATTAAAGAAACAGAAGAAGGTCCATGGTCGCAAATTGAAGAAAAGGCTCCTGAAGGTGCAGTGTTGACAGGTATTGTTAAGCGTCTTGTAACATTTGGTGCATTTGTGGAAGTCTTCCCTGGTGTTGAAGGCCTTGTACACATTTCCCAAATTTCGCACAATCATATTTCCACACCACATGAAGTGTTAAAAGAAGGGCAAGAAGTAAAAGTAAAAGTACTAGCTGTCAACAAAGATGAAAAACGTTTATCACTTAGTATAAAAGCTTTAGTAGAAAATGAGGATGAACCTAAAGCTGATGAATTTGAATTTCCTGAAGAAACAACAGGGTTCTCCTTTGGTGATGTGATTGGAGATAAGCTCAAAAACTTTTCAAAAAAATCATAAATAACAAAGAGAAGATCGAGGCAGATGGGAGTATGAACGCTTTCTTCTGCTTTTTTTCTTGCATTACAGCTAATCTTTGATAAAATAATTATACAAAATGACTTTAAGCATGGGTGATGGTGAACTTATCAGGTACCATCATCTTTTTTGTTGTATAATAGCACTTATTAGAAGTCGGAAGGATGAAGAAAGTTATGGCGAAACCGATTGTCGCAATTGTCGGCCGTCCAAATGTCGGTAAATCGACTATTTTCAACAGAATCGTAGGAGAGCGCGTTTCCATCGTGGAAGATGTTCCAGGCGTAACACGTGATCGAATCTATAGTTCTGCGGATTGGCTAACACATGAATTTAATATTATTGATACAGGTGGTATCGATATAGGAGATGAACCTTTTTTAGACCAAATTCGTCATCAAGCAGAGATTGCAATGGATGAAGCAGATGTCATTATTTTTATGGTCAATGGTCGAGAAGGTGTTACATTGGCAGATGAACATGTGGCAAAAATTTTATATAAAACAAAAAAACCTGTTGTTTTAGCAGTCAATAAAATTGATAACCCTGATATGCATGACATGATTTATGATTTTTATTCCTTAGGATTTGGAGAACCTTTTCCAATCTCAGGTTCTCATGGACTGGGACTGGGGGATTTGTTAGATGAAGTCGCTAAGCATTTCCCAAAAGAAGATGAAACCCGTTATGATGAAAACGTTATCAAATTTTCATTAATCGGTCGACCTAATGTCGGTAAATCTTCACTAGTCAATGCTTTTTTAGGAGATAACCGTGTTATTGTAAGTGATGTAGCAGGTACAACTCGCGATGCTATTGACTCCAGCTATGAGTATGATGGACAAGAATATGTGATTATAGATACTGCAGGTATGCGTAAAAAAGGGAAAGTGTACGAGTCTACAGAAAAATATAGCGTTCTTCGCGCATTGAAAGCAATTGAGCGTTCTGATGTTGTTTTAGTTGTTTTAAATGGGGAAGAGGGCATCCAAGAACAAGACAAGAAAATCGCAGGATATGCTCATCAAGCTGGTAAAGCTGTGATTATTGTGATGAATAAATGGGATGCTGTAGAAAAAGATGAAAAAACAATGAACGAAAAAACAAAAGAAATAAGAGAGCAATTTCAGTTTTTAGACTATGCGCCAATTGTGTTCGTATCAGCAAAAACAAAAAAACGTGTACATGCCATTTTACCGATTATTAATCGAGTAAACGAAAACCACTCTATGCGGATTCAATCTAGTATATTAAATGAAGTCATTTTAGATGCGGTAGCTCGTAATCCTGCACCAACCGATAAGGGAAAACGTCTGCGCATTTACTATGCAACACAGGTTGCCATCAAACCACCAACATTTGTGGTATTTGTAAATGATCCAGAATTAATGCATTTCACATACGAACGCTTCTTAGAAAATCGTATTCGTGAAACATTTGATTTTGAGGGCACACCGATAAAAATAATCACAAGAGCACGTGATTAAAACAGTCGAAAGCGAAAGGGAAGGGGATTTTCAACATGAGTCGTGTATCAGTATTAGGAGCAGGTTCTTGGGGAACATCTTTAGCTATTGTCTTAGCAGAAAATGGCCATGATACGTTAATCTGGTCTCATCGAAAAGAACAAGCAAACGAAATGAATATACAACATACAAATGTGAAATATTTACCAACTACTATTTTACCAACAAACTTAAAAGCAACTTCAGATATTGCTGAAGCTGTCACACATGCAGAAATTATCGTGATGGCAGTTCCAACAAAAGGAATTCGAGAAACATGTCAAAAAATGTTGCAAACGCTTAACAAAAAAATATTATTTGTTCATGTATCTAAGGGAATTGAGCCCAATACATTATTGAGAATTTCAGAAATCATGCGAGAAGAAATCCCTGCGAAATTCATAGAAGATATCGTTGTTCTTTCTGGTCCTAGTCATGCAGAGGAAGTAGTACAGCATCACCCAACAACTGTAGCTGCTGCATGTGAAAATTTAGAGAGCGCTGAAAAAATTCAAGATCTTTTCATGAACCAATATTTCCGCGTATATACGAATCAGGACGTAGTAGGTGTTGAGATAGGTGGTGCATTGAAAAATGTCATTGCATTAGCTGCTGGAGCTGTCGATGGACTAGGATTTGGTGATAATGCAAAGGCTGCACTTATTACACGTGGATTAGCAGAAATATCACGTCTAGGTGTGAAGTTAGGTGCAAACCCTCTCACATTTGCAGGTTTGGCAGGAATGGGGGATTTAATTGTGACATGTACAAGCGTCCACTCACGTAACTGGAGAGCCGGCAATATGCTTGGAAAAGGTCATTCATTAAATGAAATTCTAGATCAAATGGGAATGGTAGTAGAAGGAGTTCGTACAACGAAAGCAGCTCATCAACTAGCAAAAAAATACGAAGTTTCTATGCCTATTTCAGAAGTATTATATGAAGTTCTTTTCGAAGGAAAAGATCCACATCAAGCTGTAGAACAATTAATGTTGAGAGAAAAAACACAAGAATTAGATGCTTCCTACGATTTTTAGGAGCAGTTCACAAAATTGTACGAATATAATAGGATAGAACTCGTTTTTAAACGTTGTTAAATTCGTTTAAATTTTAAATGAAAAATGGCAACTTATGCGAAAGTCTTAGCAAAACTACTGAAAAATGATTAAATGTCCATTCTCAATAATAAAAATTTGTTGTTTTTAGATTTATCCCGCGTTAACGGGCAGTAAGACCCCCATCTCAACGTTTAGAGAGAAACGAGAAAGATAGGTGGGGGATCAACTACCGCATGCGCCCGATTGGTTTGACCAACAAGATGTTGGTCCCTCAGGTGTTGCCACAGGACGTGATGAAAATACGAACATTTACTGGTAGCTAATTTGGATAGTTGTGGACAGGAAGACGTCAAGTCCTCGAAAATATATGCATATTTCCTTCGTATGGTGTTTGCTTAGCGAAACTTATTCAGAGTATTGAGGGGAAAATAAGCAAGCCAAGATTCTAGATCAAACAATGCGGGGGCACTGAAATACTATAGGATGATTATTTTATTAGTAAAAATCCATCTTTCCTTTCGTTTTATGAACGAAAAAAGTTGTTTTTTATCATATTTTGGAAGATGAATAGATTTTTTCAGTGAGCTAAGCAACGCGAAGAAAGTAGTTTACATCTAATACTTTACTTTTGATTCAGAAAGAATTCGACACTTATCCGAAAAGAACATTGTATGTGGTGAAACATACAATCTGAATATTAAAGAAATTATTTATTAGAATGTTCGCGTTTTTGAATTGAAAAATATTGATAAAATTTTGCTTATAGAGAGTGTGTTGACTTATAGTGGCATGCAGTAAATTTCAACCGTATTATTAGACAGAATCTTCTTACACTCGTGCTTAATTGGTTAGTTGAAACAAGGAGTGAGCATGATTCATCTCTTGCTTTTATGTTATACTGTCATCTGTGAGAAACGATCCTCACTGTACATATGAAAGGTGGTTGTACTGTTGACAGATTTAGTATTGCTTACAGGCAAAGGTATATCGCCAATGAATATGATGTGGATATCCTTTTATTCTATTGGCTTTTTGCTAATTGCTTCAGGGTTAATCTATTTAAGCAGACAGAAAATAAGTAATAGAATTTTAAGTACAATAGTGGCTTTGATCGCCTATATTTTCCTCATCATTGGATTTTTAACGATGGTGTTTGTTGTTATGACTTTTTGATCATCAAGAACATGAGGGGATTACATGAGAAAAATATATTTAATATTGTTTATATCAATAATGACAGTTGTCTTATCCGGTTGTATGTATCCTGATAGCGAAAAAGGAGAGAATCAGATACCTGATGAGGCCCAATTATCAACAGTTCAAAAGGCAGTCGACCAATTTAGAAAGGATAATGGTGGGTTATTACCAATCCAAAATCGAGATCAAGATGTGGATCAATATATTAAGTATCCGATTAATTTCGACAAATTAACACAAGGTTATATCGCTAAAGCCCCTGGAAATTCCTTTGAAAAAGGTGGCATTTATCAATATGTCATTTGGCATGCTGAAAGTAAACATCCTGAAGTGAAATTAGTGGATCTACGTGGTTCTGAGACCATTCGTGAATTAAATATAAAAAAAGGTGTCAACGGATTTGTGCCTATTTCAAGACAGATCAAAGATGATGTCTATCAATTTGACTATAAAAAAATGGGTTATAAAAAAGCACCAACAGTTCCAAGTCCCTATTCAAACACAAATTTACCTTTAGTTGTGAAGGGGAGCGGTGAAATTTGTATCGATTACTCAATTGAATTGCAAAAAATCATCAATGAAGACAAAGTGAAAGTAAAATCTGGTGAAGATATTCGCTATTTGCTTTCTGACAAATATCCAATTCTACCCGCTTATTCATTGCCATATACTGTAAATGACAAGAATGAAGTAGAATTTTTAACAACATCAAATAAGAAATAAGGGATCTTCAAAAGCGTTTCATGACTTGTGCATGAAACGCTTTTTGTGTGCATAGGATATAGTGCTGAAAAAAAGGGGGAAAGATGATGTCGCAAGAAGTGTACGAGCAAGTAGCAACACGTACAAACGGTGATATTTATATTGGTGTTGTCGGCCCAGTAAGAGTAGGAAAATCAACGTTTACGAAGCGTGTAATGGATATTATGGTATTACCAAACATGCAAGATGAAAAAGAACGCCAACGAGCACAAGATGAGCTACCACAAAGTTCTCCGGGACCAGTAATTATGACGACAGAGCCAAAATTTATTCCAGCGAACGGAGCACAAATTGCTGTTGGCAATCAAGACATGCCATTTAAAATACGATTTGCTGATTGTGTTGGCTATATTATTGATGGTGTTAAAGGGTATGAGGATGAAAATGGTCCCAAATTAGTACATACCCCTTGGCATAATGATCCGATACCATTCGAAGAAGCAGCTAAAATTGGAACTGATAAAATTATTAGGGAGCATGCTAATATTGGTGTAGTTTTGACAACTGATGGTACAGTAAACGGTATTCCAAGAGAGGCCGTTTGTAAAGCGGAAGAAGAGATTATTGGACAATTACAGGAAATTGGTAAACCGTTTGTTATTGTTGTGAACAGCAAAATGCCTGCTCATACGAATGCAAAAGAATTATGTAAAGAATTAAAAGAGCGCTATAGTGCCCCTGTTATTTCTACTTCCGTTGACCAAATGTCACTAACTGAGGTTCGGCATATTTTAGAAGAGGCACTTTATGAGTTCCCGATTGCCAAGTTGGAAGTAGAAAAACCGGATTGGCTAGATGTATTAGATGAACAACATGAGTTAAATAAATTAATCAAACAATCAATCGATAATTGGAAAGCGTCCGTCAATAAAATTCGAGATATTGAACGTTTGACGCAGGAACTCTTACAGGAAGAATTTATTGCATCAGCTCAAGTAAAAAACATTGATGCCGGATTAGGGCATGCCATCATTTCTTTACAATTAAAAAACGAAATTTTTAAATCGATCTGTGAAGAGTGGCTAGAAGAGCCAATCCAAAGTAAGAAAGATTGGCTATTATTTATCAAAGAATCACAACTTGCGAAAAAATCATATCAACGATTCCACAAAGCAATTGAGCAAGCCAACAAAGAGGGATATGGTGTGACCCTACCAACATTACAAGAGTTCGAGCCTACTAGACCCGAAATCATTAAACAAAATAATTTCTTTGGTGTTCGAATGGAGGTTAAGGCACCTTCTTATCATATTTTGCGTATTGATATGGAAGCGGAATTTTCTCCACTTATTGGCTCAGAGTTTTATAGTCAGCAATTGTTGAAAGATTTAACGTATGCCTATTTGCATGATCGTGAAAAACTATGGGAAACTCAAATATTTGGTACGCCATTATTTGAAGTGATGAAAGAAAGTATTGCCTATAAAACAGAATCGGTACCTAAACATGCAAAGGCTAGAATGCGCCAAACCGTTGAAAAGATGGTGAATAAGGGCGATCAAGGAATGGTTACACTTATTTTATAAATTAAATATTTTAACTTTAAGGTCAATTTCCGGTAGGTAAATTGGCCTTTTTTGTATGGAATTGAGATTTTATTTGCTTAAAGTTGGGAAAAGGAGTATAAATATTGTTGCATAGCAAAAGTTGTTGTGATAATCTTTTTACATGATTTAGTAAAGCCCCTTTGAGAGGAGGTGAATGGTGTGAATAAAACAGAATTAGTTAACTCTGTTGCAGAAACTGCAGCTCTTTCTAAAAAAGATGCTTCTAAAGCAGTTGAAGCAGTATTTGAAACTATCCAAGCAGCTCTTGCAAAGGGTGATAAAGTTCAATTGATCGGTTTTGGTAACTTTGAAGTACGTGAACGTGCGGCTCGTAAAGGTCGTAACCCACAAACAGGTAAAGAAATTGAAATCGCAGCAAGTAAAGTACCTGCGTTTAAACCAGGTAAAGCGCTTAAAGATGCTGTCAAATAGTACAAGCATCTGTTTTACATAGAGTAGCCTTTGGGCTGCTCTTTTTTTGTGGAGCGATAAAAGTTCATGATGAATAAGCAATGAAAAGTTGAAAATATAACCAGATGGAGTTGGGGGTAAAGCGTTACGTAATTTTCTAAAGCCTATTCCAAAGTGGTTTTAACATAAGCTGGCAGCAAAAAATAAAATTCGCCCACATATTTTGCGATTACTTTACTTGTGTGGTAATCTCATTTTAAGACTCTTTGTTGATATATTGGAGGATTTATGGTGATTGAAAAAAACTTTGAAAAAATAGATCATTTAACGATGAATGTAGATTTAGAAAAAATAGAAAAAGCTGTAACAATGATTTTAGAAGCAATCGGTGAAAATCCACAAAGAGAAGGGCTTTTAGATACACCAAAGCGAGTAGCTAAAATGTACGAAGAGATGTTCCAAGGGCTTCATGAAGATCCGAGACAATATTTTGAAACGATTTTCCATGAAGGACATGATGAAGTAGTACTTGTGAAAGATATTCCATTTTATTCTATGTGTGAGCATCATTTAGTTCCTTTTTACGGAAAAGTCCATGTTGCATATATTCCTCAAAATGGGGTAGTTGCAGGTTTGAGTAAGTTAGCACGGACAGTTGAAACGGTTTCGCATCGTCCTCAATTGCAAGAGCGTATCACAGGTACGATTGCAGATATTTTAATGGAAATGCTGAATCCACAAGGGGTTTATGTAGTTGTTGAAGCAGAGCATATGTGTATGACAATGCGCGGTATCAAAAAACCCGGTTCCAAAACAGTCACTTCTGTAGCAAAGGGTATTTTTGAGAACGATGAAGCAAAACGTTCAGAAATACTTTCATTCATTCAAATGTCTTAAAATTCGAGTTTTTTTGTGGTATGATGATTGGAGAAAAGTCGAAAATAAGGAGAAAGTTTAAATGGCTCAAAATGATTATGTTGTAGTTCGTGCAAAGGAAGATGGAGTACATGTCATTGGCCTAACTCGTGGAAATGATACAAAATTCCATCATTCTGAGAAGTTAGATAATGGTGAAGTGATGATTGCACAATTTACTGAGCATACTTCCGCTATGAAGATTCGCGGTAAAGCAGAAATCCAAACTGCTTTCGGAATTGTTGAAAGCGATTCAAATAAATAATTATAATAACTAAAAATGATTGAAAACAAGGATGACAACAGGAATCAAACTGAATGGAGAAAAGTTTATGAATGCAGCTTATATTGAAAAACAAGTATCACAACTAAAAAAAAATATTTTAATGCAATTGCATCATAGAACGCTCCTTCAATTTACAGGTCAACCAGTTGTTGAAGACAGTCAACTGCTCTATTTACTGTTGCCTAAGATCAATGGAGAACATTGGTCAGCGCGACATGAAAAGGCAGCGAGTGCTGTTGCAATGATTAATGCGGCTTTACATGAGCATGAGAAAATTGATGAACAGGATGCTACTTCCAAAAGCCAACAACTGACTGTACTTGCCGGAGATTATTATAGCGGCATGTATTATACTACACTTGCATCGATCTCAGATATTCCACTTATACGCACCTTATCGGAGGCGGTCGTTGAAATCAGCGAATGCAAAACGGCCTTGTATGAGCCGGAAAAAAGAGATGTTAAAGAATGGTTTGAGATACTTCAGGTGATTGAGACAAAGACCATTGAACAATTTTTAAAACGTTTTGATTTTGACGCTTATATTGATATTGCTTGCCAAGGTTTAGTTCTTACTAGATTCAAACATGAATTGCAACAATATCAAGAATTGCATCAAAATACACGTGTTAAGAGAGTTTTAGAGCAACAAAAAGAATATGCGGGTCTGTCATATGAGCAAATTCTTCAATATCAAATTTCTGATCTTTCATCTAATTTAATTCGAAGTATTAAATCTTCTCCTTTTCTGCTAGATGAAGTGAAAACAATAATGTTGCAGCATATCGAAAGTGATATGTCAGAACATCAAACGATGAGAGAAGGTTGATTTATAGTGACACCACAATCGAAAGAACAACGTGTGCATGAAGTTTTTGAGAGTATTTCTGATAGTTACGATAAGATGAATTCTGTCATAAGTTTTCAAATGCATAAAAATTGGCGAAAAGACACAATGGAGCGAATGGCAGTGCAACCGGGATCTAATGCTCTTGATGTGTGCTGTGGGACTGCAGATTGGACGATTGCATTAGCTGAAGCTGTAGGCGAAACAGGACATGTTACTGGCCTAGATTTTAGTCAAAATATGTTAAATGTTGGATTAGAAAAAACAAAGGATATAAAGCAAATTAAACTAATTCAAGGAAATGCAATGGAATTACCCTTCCCAGATAATACATTTGACTATGTAACCATCGGCTTTGGATTGCGCAATGTTCCTGATTATATGCAAGTACTTCGTGAAATGAGTCGTGTTGTAAAACCGGGTGGCAAAGTAGTATGCCTTGAAACTTCCCAATCAGAAATTCCTGGTTATCGTCAATTATTCCGATTCTATTTCCATTATATCATGCCATTTTTCGGAAAAATTTTTGCGAAAAGTTATAAAGAATACTCTTGGTTACAAGAATCAGCAAAAGATTTCCCAGGAATGAAAAAGTTAAAGAAAATGTTTGAAGAAGTCGGATTACAAAATGTGATTTATAAATCTTATAGCGGTGGAGCAGCTGCTATGCATATGGGTTATAAGAAAGAAATCTAGTGTGGGGGAAGGTTTAAACGCGTGGAAAAGATGAAGTTAAAGTTTCTTTATGCTGATTTACAGTCAGATATAAAGGTCATCGAAAGAGAATTGGAAACAGCGTTGGATTCATCTTCACACTATTTGAAAGATGCCTCTCTCCATTTGCTGAAAGCTGGCGGAAAACGTATACGGCCAGTTTTTGTTTTGCTTGCTGCCAAATTTGGCCGATATGATATTCATCAGATAAAAAACGTTGCTGTAGCACTTGAGTTAGTTCATATGGCTTCACTTGTTCATGACGATGTTATTGATGATTCTGAATTACGTAGAGGACGGCCTACCGTTAAATCGCAATGGAATAATCGTGTTGCTATGTACACTGGCGATTTTATTTTTGCTAAAGCAATCGAAAATATAACGAAAATCGAAAACCAAAAAGCGCATGAAATTTTGTCTAAGACGATGGTTGAAATTTGTATAGGTGAAATTATTCAAATCGAAGATAAAATGTATTTAGAGCAAAATATTCGTGATTATTTTAGACGTATTAAAAGAAAAACAGCCTTGTTGATTTCATCTAGCTGCTATTTAGGAGCAATCGCTGCAGGGGTTGATGAAAAAGTTGCTAGTCATTTAAAGCGATTTGGCTACTACGTAGGGATGTCTTACCAAATCATTGACGATGTTTTAGATTTAACGGCTTCGGACAAACAACTTGGAAAGCCGGCTGGCAGTGACTTAATGCAAGGGAATATTACACTACCCGTTTTATTGGTGAAAGAAAACGCTGACATGCGTCCCTTCATTAATCAAGCACTGAATGGTACGATGAAAGAAGACGAAAGACAGGCTTTTCTAAAGAAGATCCGACAATCTGATGCGATAGAAGAATCCTATCGTATTAGCAATTTGTATTTACAAAAGGCACTAAGAGAAGTAGAAGCTTTGCCAAGTAATTCTGTAAAAAAATCATTAAAAGACATAGCAATCTATATGGGAAAACGGAAATTTTAACGTAGTTGTTGAACATTATGTTGTACAATGATAATATTTTCAAGTAGGGCTTGAGCCCAGATAATATTAAGGAGTTGTAATTGTACAATGGCTATCCAAAAAACATTTTTAATGGTAAAACCAGATGGTGTCCAACGCCAATTAGTTGGAGACATCGTTGACCGTTTTGAACGCAAAGGTTTTGTTCTTAGAGGAGCAAAACTTATGCAAATTACGAAAGAATTAGCAGAAAAACACTATGCAGAACATGCAGATAAACCATTCTTCGGTGAATTAGTCGAATTCATCACTTCTGGTCCAGTATTCGCAATGGTATGGGAAGGCGAAAATGTAATTTCTGTTGCTCGTTTAATGATGGGGGCTACTAACCCAGAACAATCTGCACCTGGCACAATTCGTGGCGATTACTCAACTACAGTATCTCACAATGTCATCCATGGTTCTGATTCATTAGCTTCTGCAGAACGTGAAATTGGTTTATTCTTCAGAGAAGACGAATTACACTAGGATAGATAAAAAGGAATTGTTTCATCATTTTCTGAAGCAAAACCTGTAAACTGAAAAAGGCACGAATGTTGAATTGAATAGCATTCGTGCCTTTTGCTATTTGGGTTTTAGTAAAAATTCGTGAGTACTGTTTAATATCAGATGTGTTGATTAGGAAGAAATCGGGAAATGTATTTGTCATATTCCTTAAAAAGCATGTATTTTTAGCTCCATTTATGTAGATCTTCGCTGCGGCTTGCTCGAGTCCTCGAAAATGAACGCATTTCCTTCGTGCGATGTCGATTCGATGAAGGCAATTCAATGTCCCGCGGGAAAAGCGAACAGTTGAGACCCTGCACGAGCGTAGCGATTAAGGAACGGAGTCTAAGGGCGCCATGTCCTGTGGCAACGATTCCGTGACCAACACCTGTTGCACTCAGCGCCCGCCAACAGGAAAGCGAGCAAGCCGTAGCGGAAATCAACGAATTCTCTCTATATTTATGGAGAAAATTGCATAATCAACACACCTGGTTTAATATAGCTTATTTTTAAATAATCTCTCTATTCTTCTATTTAAGATTCATTTTTTATCCGGTATAATGGACATAGGACTATAGAGAGGGAAGATTCTCATATGACAACTGATTACGAACAATTTATTGTAAATATTAAACGTAAAACGGGTATTGATCTAGCATTATATAAAGAAGCACAAATGAAAAGACGCTTAACATCCCTTTATGAAAAAAGAGGATTTAAAAGTTTCAGTGAATTTTTTAAAGGTATTGAAAGAGATCAAAAGCTTCTTAATGAATTTCTAGATCGAATGACGATCAATGTATCTGAATTTTATCGTAATGGAAAACGTTGGGAAGTATTGCAAAATAAAATATTACCAAGACTATTACAGAATAATAAAAGACTTAAAATTTGGAGTGCTGCTTGTTCAACGGGTGAAGAACCCTATTCTTTAGCAATGGTTCTTTCCAATTACTTGCCATTATCGCAAATTTCGATTTTGGCGACAGACATAGATGAAAATGCGATTGCTAAGGCAAAAGCTGGCGTTTATCCTGAAAGATCGATAGTAGAAGTCCCAGCTAATATCAAAACTAAATATTTTGAGCAAAACGGTGCGTTTTTTAAAGTGCAGGATGAAATTAAGCGAACGGTGACATTCAAAAAACACAATTTATTAAAAGACACTTATGATAGTAATTTTGATTTGATCGTTTGTCGGAATGTCATGATTTATTTTACAGAAGAAGCTAAAGATAAAATTTATCAGAGTTTTAGCCATGCACTACATTCAGGGGGAGTATTATTTGTAGGCAGCACCGAACAAATTTTCAACCCAGCAAGATATTCTTTTGATATAGAGGATACCTTCTTTTATCGTAAAATGTGAATTGGAAAATTTTGTATTACATTAATGGAAGTAGGCCCCCATATCAAAAGTGGAGGATTATGGGGGACTTAGATCATCCACAAGCCTGATAGGATTATTGAAAAATTTTCACTACTTACTGCTTTTTTACGCTAAAATATGTTATAGTGAAAAATACATACTTTAACGAGTTGAAGGGAGAAAGTGTCATGCGATATTTAACAGCAGGAGAATCACATGGTCCGCAACTAACAACGATTATAGAGGGATTGCCAGCACAATTACCATTAACTGCTGAGATGATCAATAAAGAATTGAAGCGTCGCCAAGGTGGTCATGGTAGAGGCCGCCGTATGCAAATTGAAACAGATACGGTAGAAATTGCTTCTGGTGTTCGACACGGCAAAACGTTAGGATCTCCAGTGGCATTAGTTGTTAAAAATGATGATTGGAAACACTGGACAAAAATCATGGGAGCAGAGCCTTTAGCAGATGATGTAAATCCCGATGATATAAAAAGAAAAATATCGAGACCACGTCCAGGACATGCAGATTTAGTAGGCGGGATTAAATACGGACATCGTGATTTACGAAATGTTCTCGAACGATCTTCCGCTAGAGAAACGACTGTTAGAGTTGCAGTTGGCGCAGTAGCAAAAGCTTTGATCAACGAACTAGGAATTCGTATTGTTTCTCACGTTACCGAAATTGGCGGGATAATAGCTGACCATCAATCGATTGCTGGTAAATCTGCAGATGAAATTCGTGATATTGTTGAAGCAGATCCATGCTATTGTGCAGATCCAGTAGCTTCTGCAAAAATGGTAGAAGCGATCGATTCGGCAAAAGAAGCAGGCGATTCTATTGGTGGAGTTGTGGAAGTGATTGTGGAAGGATTACCTGCAGGAATTGGTTCATACGTGCATTATGATCGAAAACTAGATGCCAAACTAGCTGCGGCTATGTTAAGTATTAATGCGTTTAAAGGTGTGGAATTCGGCTTAGGTTTTGAAATGGCACATTTAAAAGGTAGTGAAGTGCATGATGAAATACTTTGGTCTGAAGAAAATGGGTATACACGACGCACGAACCGTTTAGGTGGTCTAGAAGGCGGAATGTCTACAGGAATGCCAATCATCATAAGAGGAGTTATGAAACCGATTCCTACTTTATATAAACCGCTTCAAAGTGTGGATATAGAGACGAAGGAACCATTTAAAGCAAGTGTTGAACGCTCAGATAGTTGTGCAGTTCCAGCTGCATCCGTTGTTGCAGAACATGTTGTTGCATTTGAAATTGCCAAAGCGATTGTGGAGCAGTTCCATAGCGATCAATTAGAGCAATTGAAAGCACAAATCGATGCAATGAAGCTATATGCGAAGGAGTTTTAAAAATGAATATTCCTGTTAAGGCACGATCACATGCTTATGAAGTACAAATTGGCAGCGGTCATTTGACAAAAGCCGTTCAGTCATTTGAAGAGAAAATTTCAAAAGCTGATCGTTTGATTGTTTTTACAGATGAACATGTATGGAAAATTTACAAAGAACCATTTACAAATAATTTTCCATTTCCATTTGACGTGTTTGTTCTGCCTGGTGGAGAAGCTTGTAAAACATTTGATCATTACTTTGCTGCCCAAACTTTTCTTCTTGAAAAAAAATGCACACGAAAATCGTTCTTATTTGCGTTCGGAGGCGGGGCTGTAGGCGATTTAACAGGATTCGTCGCCGCGACTTTTATGAGAGGTGTGCCGTTTATACAAATACCAACAACTATTTTGGCTCATGATAGTGCAGTTGGAGGAAAAACGGCGATCAACCATCCACTAGGAAAAAATATGATTGGTGCTTTTTATCAGCCAGAAGGCGTTATTTATGATATTGACTTTCTGGAAAGCTTACCGCAACGAGAAATCCGTTCCGGTATGGCAGAAGTGATCAAGCATGCTTTGATTTCTGATGAAAAATGGTTGCAGCAACTGATGGACTATCCTTCTATTCTGTCACTATCTAAAGAACAATTAGAGCATAATTTAGAACAAGGTATTCGTGTCAAAGCCAATATTGTGGAACAAGATGAGGAAGAACACTCTGTTCGAAAATATTTGAACTTTGGTCATACATATGGTCATGCAATAGAGGCTGCGTCTGGTTTTGGAAAGGTAGCTCATGGAGAGGCTGTTATGATTGGGATGGTGTATGCTCTATTACTTAGTGAACGTTATGGAGACATTACACATTCATTCACGAAGAAATTTTTACAATTTGCCCTTTCAAATGGTTATCCATTTGAAGCGGTAAGAAAATTTACTTTTGATGAACTACTCAGTTATTTGATGAAAGATAAAAAAGCTGAATATGGTCATTTGCAATTTGTCTTATTACGAAAAGTTGGTCAACCATTCGTTCAACAAATTTCTCAACAAGAATGTCATGAATTGGATCATCTTTTAAGAAAATTATTAGAGGAGGTAGCTTATGATTAGAGGCGTAAGGGGCGCGGTGACGATTGAACATGATGATGCTCAACTTGTGTTACAAGAAACGACTCATCTGATGCAAGAAATGATTGCTGCCAATCATATTGAACCGGAAAACGTTGCTTCAGTAATTGTTTCTACCACTCCAGATATTGTTTCGGCCTTTCCAGCAAAGGCTGTTCGTACATTAGAAAATTGGAATTATGTCCCTGTTATGTGTATGCACGAGATGAATGTGCCTGGAGCTTTACCACTATGTATTCGTGTATTAATACATGTGGATACTGATGAAAAGCAAAAAGACATTCGACATATTTATTTGCATGATGCGATTAAGTTACGACCAGATTTAGCAAAATAAATGTTACCGGAAAGAGGAGATTTTTTTATGAAATGGAAAGAACAAATTAATGGCATGAAAGCTTACCAACCAGGAAAATCAATTGATGCGGTAAAACGTGAATTTGGATTAGATCATATTGTCAAATTGGCTTCCAATGAAAATCCATTTGGTAGTTCGCCAAAAGTACATGAGTTTTTGGCGAAAGAGTCTTTCAATTTTGCCTTATATCCAGATGGTTATGCTACAGATATGCGTGCTGCTGTCGCAAAACATCTTGGCGTTTCAGGAGATGAACTAATTTTCGGTAACGGTTCTGATGAATTGATCAGTATTATTACACGTGCTCTATTACACCCAGGCGTGAATACGGTAATGGGTAATCCTACATTTTCTCAGTATGCACATAATGCCCGAATCGAAGGTGCAGAAATTCGTGAAGTCCCATTAAAAGATGGTAATCATGATTTGGATGCAATGTTGAAAGAAATCGATGAAAATACAGCGATTGTATGGGTATGTAGTCCAAATAATCCGACAGGTGTCGTTGTAGAAGATGCACCACTGAAATCATTTTTAAAACGTGTTCCCAAAGATGTACTAGTCGTATTAGATGAAGCTTATTTTGAATATGTCACAAATAAAAATCATAAAGACACGATTTCATACATTCATGATTATCCTAATTTGATCATTTTGCGTACATTCTCAAAAGCATATGGCTTAGCCACATTCCGAGTTGGGTATGGAATTGCCAATAAAGATTTAATCGCTAAATTAGATCCAGTCAGAGGACCATTTAATAATACAGGGTTAAGTCAGGCTGTTATTCAAGTTGCTTTACAAGACCAAGCATATATTCAAAAATGTCGTGAGGAAAATACAAAAGGTAAGGAACAAATCGAAGCCTATTGCGATGAACATGATCTACATTATTATCCATCAGATACGAATTTTGTGCTAATGGAAATAAAAGCAGATAGTGATGTTGTATTCCAAAAACTAATGCAACGTGGTTTCATTATCCGAAGTGGTAATGCACTTGGAACACCAGGATATATTCGAGTGACAATTGGCACACAAGCACAAAATGAAGGATTACTAGCACAATTGACAGAGATTTTAAAAGAAGAAGGCGTCTTTTCTTGAAGCAAAAAGTCCTTATCATAGGGTTAGGTCTAATCGGTGGTTCCATTGCATTGGCTTTACAAAAATCATCGAATATTCAAGTGATAGGTTATGACACAAACGAAAAAACACTTCAAAGTGCCAAAGTGCTAGGTGTCGTGCAAGATGTCACAAAACAACCTGAGTTGGCTGTAAAAGATGTAGATATCCTACTTTTTGCTACACCAGTTAATGCTACGATCGAATGGATGGAAAGATTGAAAACTTGGGATTTACCTGACAATATAATTGTCACTGATACAGGAAGTACAAAATCACTGATTATGCAAAAAGCAGTTGAGTTAAAAGACTTGGGAATTACTTTCATCGGAGGACATCCAATGGCAGGTTCTCATAAAAGTGGTGTCCTTGCTGCAAAACCTTATCTTTTTGAAAATGCTTATTATATGCTGACACCACATGAAGATGAAGATGAAAACAAAATACAACAGTTAAAAAATGTTCTTCAATATACACGGGCAAAACTAACGACTGTTTTAGCAGAAACTCATGATCAAATGACATCTGTAGTGAGTCACTTTCCACATATCGTAGCAGCTTCATTAGTATATCAGCTCGCCAAAGAGAGTAAAGATAATTCTTTAACAAAGCTTCTAGCGGCTGGAGGATTCAGAGATATTACGCGAGTAGCATCATCTAATCCTATTTTATGGCGTGATATTACACTGCAAAATCGTAAGCAAATTATTCATCAACTTGCTAATTGGCAAAAAGAAATGTTAAGAGTTCAAGCACTATTGGAAAGTGGAGATGACCAACAAATCGAAGCTTTCTTTGCGGAGGCAAAGGCTTTCAGAGATGAACTTCCAAGTACTGCTCAAGGGGCGGTTTATTCAACTTATGACTTGTATATTGATGTACCTGATTATCCAGGGAGTATTGCAGAAATCACTGCTTATTTAGCTGATGAGCAAATTAGTATTGCGAATATTCGAATTGTAGAAACACGTGAAGATATCTTCGGAATATTGGTCGTTAGTTTCCAAAATGCAGATGACCGAGCAAAGGCGGCTGCTTGTATTGAAAAACGTAGCCCATACGAGGTATATATATCGTAAAGGAGGTTGCATAATTGGCAGATGTAAGACTACATTATAAAAAGCCTATTCTACATGGCGACATTACAGTTCCTGGCGATAAATCTGTTTCGCACCGTTCCATTATGTTTGGGAGTATTGCAGAAGGTCGCACAACTGTAAGTGGTTTTTTATTAGGTGATGATTGTTTAAGTACGATTGACTGTTTTAGAAAGCTTGGGGTTGAAATCGAGCTGAATGATACAAATGTGGTGATCGATAGTCAAGGCATGAAAAATTGGAAAGAGCCTATCGATATTTTGTATACAGGAAATTCTGGTACAACGACTCGTTTAATGTTAGGGTTACTAGCTGGATCTAGCATACATGCTATTCTAAACGGTGATGCTTCTATTGGAAAAAGACCTATGAAACGTGTGATTACACCACTTCGTAAAATGGGTGCACATATTACAGGAAGAATGGATGGGCAGTATACACCTTTAGCGATAAAAGGTAGTCCGTTACATGCGATTGAATATACAATGCCCGTAGCTAGTGCACAAGTAAAATCAGCTATTTTACTGGCAACGTTACAAGCCGAAGGGACTACTGTCATTCATGAGAAAAGTGTCTCAAGAGATCATACTGAAAGAATGCTACGTCAATTTGGAGCAGAAATAACTGTAGAAAACGGAACCGTATCTTACAAAGGCGGACAAACTTTACACGCGACACATGTAGATGTACCAGGCGATATTTCTTCTGCAGCATTCTTTTTAGTAGCTGGTGCAATGGCTGAAAATAGCGAAATCACACTGCATAATGTCGGTTTTAATCCCACACGGACAGGAATTATTGATGTATTAGCTGCAATGGGCGCTGATATGAGAATAATAGTAGCTGATGAAGAAGCTGCTGAGCCTACTGCTACGATTACGGTTCGAACATCTGATTTAGCAGCCATAACAATAGATGGTGAGCTAATCCCTCGTTTGATTGATGAAATCCCGATTATTGCTTTACTTGCTACTAAGGCAAAAGGAACGACAGTTATTCGAGATGCAGCTGAATTGAAAGTAAAAGAAACTGATCGTATTACGGCGGTCGTCAATGAGTTAAAAAAATTGGGTGCCGACATCGAAGCAACGGATGATGGCATGATTATTCATGGCGGCAGCGAGCTCCATGGTGCCTCTCTTCAAACATACGGAGATCATCGTATTGGTATGATGGGCGCGATTGCGGCCTTGCTGATAGATGATGCTGTCGAATTGGATGATATAGAGTGTATCGCGGTATCTTATCCAACATTCTTTGAAGATATTCAAAAAATTATAAAATAGTAGGTTCTCAAGAAACTCTCCTATATTAGGAGAGTTTTTCCTTGTGTATAAAGCCATAGTCATGTAGCATAATGTTAAAAGCGAAGGCAGTGCATCTAGCTTCGAAAATCATTGGAAAATCCAAATCGAAAGCGGTTATTTTAATGATTCAATTGAAGGTTAAAAAGTGTACGAGGGGCAGTTATTTTTAGCCGCGCTAAAGTTGTAGCTCAGCTTAATGAAGGCATAAAAAGTAGAATCAGGTGACAAAATGGATATACAGGAAAAAATGATTGATACCATTCAAAAAGGGAACTTAGAAGGCATTCAAAATCTTCTCGAAGATTTTAAAATACAGGCAGATCCTTCTATACAATATGAAGTAATAGGGTTGCTGACGAATTTCGGCTTTTTAGAGGAAGCTGATGAATTATTAGAACACTTATTATATTTATTCCCAGATGAAGCGCAACTTAAAATTGATCGTGCTACATTATTGATGGAGCGAGAACAAGAGGATGAGGCATTAAATTTATTGATGTCGATCGACAATGCTGCACCAGAGTATCCACAAGTTTTATTGGCTTTGGCGGATTATTATCAAATGCAAGGGTTATATGAAGTTTCGGAGCAGCGTATAGATGAAGCATTAGATTTATTGCCAGATGAACCCTTACTACATTTTGCAAAAGCAGAATTATTAATGGAAATGGGACGTTTTACGGAGGCAGCTCGTATCTATCATGAATTGTACGAAGAACAAACTGAAATAGCAGGTGTACGGTTAGTTGAGCGATTAGCAGAAGTACATCGTGCAGGAGCGGCGTTTGAAGAGGCCTTAACTTTTTATATGAAAGCACTTGAGGATAATACATCACCAGACCTATTATTTGGTGCAGCCTATTCTGCATTCCAATCACAAATGTATGAAACAGCTATCCGATACACGGAGGATTTAAAAACTTTAGATCCAGATTACTTTTCAGCCTATCTGCTATTAGCGCAAAGTTATGCGATGCTTGAAAATAATCAACAAGCATTAGCAGTGATCAAAGAGGGGATAACTCGCGATGAGTATGATAAAGAGCTTTATCTATTTGCAGGAAAAATGGCCCTTAAAAACAGCCTACCAGAAGAAGCTGAACAATATTTACGACAAGCAATTGCGTTAGACAGTGAATATATGGAAGCCATTATTACCCTTGTTTCGATCCTTTCAAAAGAAGAACGAGATGAAGAAATTGTTGAACTAATCGAAAAACTAGAGCAAGAAAGTTTTGATTGGTCCACTTTATCGGCGTTTGCAGCTATCTCTTACGATCGATTAGAAAATTATGAACGTGCATACGATTTTTATCAATTAGCATATAATGACCATAAGGAAGATCCATTATTCCTTGAAAAATACGTTTATTTCTTGATTGAAGATGGTAAACGCGCTGAGGCAAAAGATGTAGTGAAACAGTTGATTGCTTTACAACCAGAAGAACCTACTTGGCAAGATCTTTTGCAAACTTTTGAATGAGAGGAGGCTCATACAAAATGACCGCATCCGTTTCTGTCTTGGACAAAAAAGAATTTGTCCGCTGGTTTTTAAAGAAGTACCAAATGAAACGACGTGAGTGTGTATGGATTTTGAATTATCTGCTTGGTCATGATGAATTATTAGAACATATTCATTTTGTAGAAGAAGCACATTACTGCCCACGAGCAATGGTTATGTCAACAACCGAATCATCTGGCATACCATTTCGCTTCTATCGGGGGAATATTATGACAGCAGATGCGGAAAAATCCTTCCATGATTTAAGACTTCATTCAGATGAAGAGATGTACATCCAATTAAATTTTCCAAAGGTTCCGCCAAGTAGAGAATATTTAACGGTATTAGAGGAGAATCCTTATATGCCAAATTATTTACAAATAAGCGAATCAGATCGTCAGCTTGCAGAGGAAATTTTGCAAGATAGTATGAAGACTTTTCAAGAGGAAGCTATTTTAAAACAGATTGATGAAGCGTTAGATCAAAATGATAAAGAGAAGTTTTATAGGTTGTCTGCATTATTGAATGTGATTAAAAATGTAGAAAAAAAATAAAGACTTCATCCGTCATTGGATGAAGTCTTACTTTTAGGAGGAATAAAAATGTTTTGGACAAGCAAGGATATTGATGAATTTTTAAAACAAAAGGAGTTTATTGATACAGCATTAGTTCCATTAGTCATATTAGAAGGAAAAGATTTAGGTATAAAACAGAGTGCTTCTGGGGCAGAATTTTTAATGTCATTAACAAATTTCATTGAACAACAATTCAAGGGACGAATTGTGTTAACTTCACCAATTACATATACTGCGTCAATGTCAAAAGAAGACATAATCACAGCTATTTATGATGAATTAGTGGCTGCTGGTTTCAAATATATTTTCTTTATAACATCTGACCATGAATGGAATAGATTCACAACAAATTATGACATGATTTGGCTGCCATCTATTCCATTAGGTGATATGGATGAAAAAGTTAAACAATCAGTTCTAAGTGATCAGTTAAGACAAGTAATACCAGTGCTATCTTCAAAATGGTCAAAACAATAAATCTTCTTTCAATAAATGTTCACAAATGGACATAAAACAGTTGAATGCGTTATTGACCTCACATTTTAGTTGATATATCATAGATATGTCCTAGTATTACTATTTTGTATAAGTTTGTCCGTTGGACTGACCTGAAGTTAGAGGGGGGAAAAGGATGAGTAACAATCGTGTCACAAGACGTCAATTTTTGAACTATACACTTACAGGTGTTGGTGGTTTCATGGCAGCTGGTATGTTAATGCCAATGGCTCGCTTCGCAGTCGACCCAATTTTACAAAAAAAAGCTGGGGGAGACTTCGTACCTACTGACAAAAAAGCCTCAGAGCTTTCTGACACTCCTGTAAAAGTAGATTTTACGTTTGAACAAGTTGATGCTTGGTACAAATCAAAAGTTACAAATACAGCATGGGTTTATAAAGATGGGGATAAGATTATTGCGCTTTCACCAGTATGTAAACATTTAGGCTGTACGGTTAACTGGGATGGTAACAAGGATTTTAAAAACGAATTCTATTGCCCATGTCACGGAGGCCGTTATGAGAAAAACGGTAAAAATGTGGCAGGTACACCACCACTTGGTCCATTAGACGAGTTTGAAGTAAAAGTAAAAGACGGTCTATTATTGATCGGAAAAACAAGAGCAAACACTTTAGTATAATTGTAAGGGGGTACGACATCAGTGCTTAATAAAATCTATGATTGGGTCGATGAACGCCTTGATATTACACCGATTTGGCGCGATATTGCCGACCACGAAGTTCCAGAGCACGTAAACCCTGCACACCATTTCTCTGCATTCGTATATTGTTTTGGCGGGTTAACGTTCTTCGTTACTGTTATTCAAATTTTATCAGGTATGTTCTTAACAATGTACTATGTACCAGATATCGAAAATGCGTGGAAATCTGTTTACTACCTACAAAATGAGGTAGCATTCGGTGAAATTGTGCGTGGTATGCACCACTGGGGCGCTTCCCTCGTAATTGTCATGATGTTCCTTCATACATTACGTGTATTCTTCACAGGATCTTATAAAAAGCCTCGTGAATTGAACTGGATTGTTGGGGTTCTAATCTTCTGTGTAATGTTAGGCCTTGGCTTTACAGGTTACCTACTTCCTTGGGATATGAAAGCATTATTTGCTACAAAAGTAGGTATTCAAATTGCAGCTTCTGTACCATTTATTGGTGAAGCAATCAAAATATTATTAGCTGGTGATTCATCCATCATCGGTGCACAAACATTAACAAGATTCTTTGCGATTCATGTATTCTTCTTGCCAGCATGTCTACTTGCATTGCTTGCTGCGCACTTTATCATGATTCGTAGACAAGGGATATCTGGCCCATTGTAGTATTACAATACAGCCATTAATATTTCCTTAAGGAGGGGACAAAATGCATAAAGGAAAAGGAATGAAATTCGTAGGAGATACGCGTGTTCCAAAAAAGGACAACAAAAACGTATATCCACCAGATTATTCCGAATATCCAGGCAAAACAGAACCATTCTGGCCAGACTTCTTGTTAAAAGAATGGATGGTTGGTGCGGTATTCTTAGTTGGTTATTTAATTTTAACAATTGCTCACCCATCTCCACTAGAGGGACAAGCTGATCCAACTAATACTAGCTATATTCCAATGCCGGACTGGTATTTCTTATTCTTATATCAATTACTTAAATATGAATATGCTTCAGGTCCTTATAATACAATTGGTGCAATCGTTATTCCAGCCATTGCGATTGGTTCATTGATGTTAGCGCCATTCTTAGATAGAGGTCCTGAACGTAAACCATTAAAACGACCACTTCCAGTAGCATTTATGTTATTAACACTTGCTTCTATGGTCTTCTTAACATGGGAATCAGTTGTTAACCACGACTGGGCTGCTGCTAAGAAACAAGGACAAATCGTTAAAACAGTTGAGATTAATCAAGAAGATCCAGGTTACAAAGTATATGCGAAACAATCATGTATTAACTGTCATGGTGATAAACTTCAAGGCGGTGCAGGTCCTGCATTAACGGATACAGGCTTATCAGCTGATGAAATTGCTAATATTGCTCATAAAGGTATACGTACTATGCCAGCAGGCCAATACAAAGGATCTGATGAAGATCTTCAAAAATTAGCTAAATTTATTTCAGGTTTAAAAGCTGAATAATAGAGGACTATATAATCTTCGAAACATTTTTTACTAGCTAATGGAGCTACTCCGAAAAGTTGGTTTTCACCGACTTTTTGGGTAGCTCTTTTTCTTTTTCGGACTGCTTCTATTCTTTACATATAAAGATAATACTGTATAATACATAACAAATTATTTTATAATATAAGGGGAAAATGATGACTAGACTATTGATGTTTGTATGGAAGATATTATCGCACCGTTTTTTTCTGTGGATGTTATTAATCATTAATATATTAGGGACAATTGGTGGTTATATTTGGTATGGTGAGCAATTATCGATTACGAGTCCTATTTTTTATATTTTTGTTCCCGATAGTCCGACAGCTACTCTCTTTTTCTCGATTGCTATTATAGGATGGCTATTCGGCAAAAACTGGAGCTTGATAGAAGCATTAGCGCTTATTACATTAGTTAAATATGGTCTTTGGGCAGTAGTGATGAATATATTGGCACTTATGCAAATGGGGTCGATCGGTTTTCTAGGATGGATGCTTGTTATTTCTCATTTTGCAATGGCCGTTCAGGGGATTTTATATATCCCCATGTATAATATGAAGATGATTCATGTAGGAATTGCTTCAATTTGGACTCTACATAATGATGTTATTGATTATGTCTTTGGTCAGATGCCGATCTATAGTATGCTTTCTATGTACATGTCTAAAATAGGCTATTTCACATTCTGGTTATCAATTGCTTGTATTACGTTAGCTTATTTTGTATCACAAAAAAGGTTATCGTTTGCGGTAAAAAATGATTCCCTTTAAAATAAGGTTAAGTACGTAATAGGAGGATGGTTTATTTGTCAATAGCGATGTATATCGTATATTTTCTCGTGTTAATGTTATTGCCTCTTTATGCACAACGGAAGGTAATAAAAACGTATAGGCGTTATGCAGAAGTTCGTTCCACTTCGGGGATGACAGGTGCAGAAGTAGCAAGAACCATTTTGGATAGCAATGGGCTAAGTAATGTAAGAGTTGTAGAAACATCAGGTGTTTTGTCGGATCATTACGATCCAACAACTAAGACTGTAGCCTTATCATCGCAAAATTATCATCATGCTTCCGTTGCTGGTACTGCTGTAGCAGCTCATGAATGCGGACATGCAATTCAACATAAGGAAGCGTATGCTTTTTTAACATTTCGTTCAAAATTAGTACCAGCAGCCAATATTTCTTCAAATGCATCATGGATTTTCATTATGATTGGTCTCCTTGGATCAATAAAATCATTGATGCTTGTTGGAATCATACTATTAGCGGTTGGAGTACTTTTTCAATTTGTTACGCTACCAGTAGAATTTGATGCATCTAAACGCGCTCTCAATCAAGTTGTTAGCTTAGGAATTATTCGTAATGAAGAAGAACCTGATGCGCGAAAAGTATTAAGTGCAGCAGCTTTAACTTATGTAGCAGCAGCAGCTACCGCCATCTTGGAATTGTTACGATTATTGTTAATCTTTACAGGTATGAATAATGATGATGAATAGTGTTCGTAAATAATATTAAGGCATCTTGGTTAAGGATGTAGTACAAACATAATGTTTGTATGAAAATACTCAGCTAGGCCCAAAAGGTATACTACAAAATTTATTTGTAGGTACCTTTTTGTTTTATATGTACGTATTTAAACAACTCATATAAATGTTGAAAATTTCTTGGTATGATCTACCGAATCTAGCTATTCATTAAACGACGGAGATGTAAGATCATACATAATTTGACTAAAACAATTCAAGTATATGTCGAAAAAATAACAAAAGCCGTTCATTGGTAAATACACATATATTTGGAGGAGAATATCATATGAAAAAGGCAGTAGTATGTTGCATCATCGCAATATCATTACTACTCAATACTGATGGGAATGTTTTTGGGGGAGCAGAGATTGCAAAGGCAAGTTCGATTTCAACTTATAAAACTACAGCTAATATAAATATGCGTAAGGGGGCTAGTATAAAATCTTCACGTATTCTCGTAGTTCCAAAAGGAAAAAAGGTTATTTATATTTCCAAAAAACGTACTAAGAATGGTACTTGGTATAAAATGAAATATAAAAATAAAAAAGGCTGGTTAAATGGTCAATATATTAAAGTAGTCAAAACAATTAAATCAGTGAAACACGAAAATACTCCAAATGCAGCAAAAGTAAAAACTACAAAAGAAAATATAGCAATTCATCCCTTAATCATTGCTCACCGGGGAGGAGCTAATCATCTTGCTTCTGAACACTCTCTACTCGCTTATAAGCAAGCTGTTGATAAAAAGGCGGATTACATCGAGATTGATCTTAGATTAACGAAAGATAACCAGTTAATAGCTATGCATGATGAAACAGTAGACAGAACCACTAATGGTACCGGAAAAGTTTCAGATTATACTTTACAGCAGTTAAAACAATTAAGCTTGGGTGATGGCCAAAAAATACCTAGCCTTGAAGAAATTTTTGCTCGTTTCAGAAAGACTACGAAATACTATATTGAAACAAGGAAAGTTGATGGAAAAACTGTGATGGAAGGTGAATTGTTAAAACTAATTCATCAATATGGATTAGAAAGACAAGTCATCATACAATCATATTCACAGGATAGTCTAAAGCGAGTAAAAAGTTTAGATCCTAATATTTCTTTAATTTTATTGTTAGTTGGCGACGCAGTAAAAAACGTAAATATAAATGCTGTTAAGCAATATGCAATAGGTGTAGGGCCTTATGCGAAGCTGATTGATAAAAGCTTTGTCGACAGAATGCATCAAGCGCATTTAAAAGTGCATGCTTGGTTCGATCATTCAAATGAGAAGGAGCTCATTCATAAAACGTTACAATATGGTGTTGATGGTGTTTTCACAGATTATTTAGATGACATACAAAAAATGATTAAGAAATGAAATACAAGAGGGGTTTAAATCATGAAAATAGTAAAGAAACAAATAGCTTACAGGGTAAAATACATTTAAAGTATAATTATTTGTCAGTCAATACTAGAGTATTAATATTCGAATGAATGGGTAATTTTTTTGGAACTAATCTATCAAAATATTAATGATTTTACAGTAGATTCAAGCAAATTTACTAGTAATTTTGAATTTGAGCCAACTTCATATGGATAAGCTATTGAAGAAACTTGTGCTTGGTATATTAAGAATAATGATATTTATAAATAATATGTCGTGAGGAAAATTATTTTTTTCATATTTTATCCCGCGTTAACAGGCGGTAAGACCCCACCTCAGGGTTTAGGGAAAAATGAGAAAGAGAGTGGGGGATCAACTGCCCGTAAAAGCCCGATTGGTTCGGGCCAACAAGATGTTGGTTACTCAGGTGTTGCCACGTCCTGTGGCAACACCTGAGTTCCTCTATTTCAGTGAGGAAGAAGAAGCGCCTACTGATGGAAGCTTCACTTTATACGATGGTGCGGTCTGGCCGAATCATTTAGCGAACACCTAGAAAGATGAAGAAAATCCACACTAAGTTTTATTCAATCGGTCTTTTTTGATCGTCTAAAGTAAAACCTTCCCCACTAACGTCATGCACTTCAGAGACAGATATGAAGGCATGTGGGTCTACTGTCAGAACGATACTTTTCAGCTTGAACATTTCATTTTTGGCGACTACACAATAGATGACTTCGCGTTCTTCCTTTGTATAGTAGCCATACCCTTTTAAAAACGTAACACCTCGATCCATTTGTTTGGCAATGCGCTCAGCAATTTTATGATTATTATTTGAAATAATGATCGCCCCTCTTGCTGCATAAGCTCCTTCTTGTACAAAGTCAATGACTTGAGCGGTGACAAATACACAGACTAATGTATACATAACAGAGCGAGCATCTAGATACGTTATCCATGATAAGACGATGACGGTTGCATCAAAGATAAACATTGTTTTCCCCATTGGCCAACCGAAGAATTTATTCACTAATCGAGCAATGATATCCACGCCACCTGTTGTGCCCCCAACACGGAAGATGATACCAAGCCCAACACCAAGAAATACACCAGCAAATAATGATACAAGGAACATATCATCATGCAAATCAATTGGAAATTGATAAATTTGAAATATTTTTAGGAATACGGATACAGATACAGTTCCAATAATCGTATAAGCAAAAGTTTTTTTACCGAGTACACGCCATCCGATGATGAACATGGGTATATTTAACATTAAGTTCATGATCGCAGGATCTAAATGGAATACATTGTATAAGATTAATGTAATACCGTTGAACCCGCCTTCACCAAGATGGTTCTGAATATTAAAATGCACAAAGCCAAAACTGAAAATAGCGGCTCCTAATATAATGAACAAAGTATTTTTTATTTTAATATTTGGCATGTCGTTTCACCTCATTTTTAGTTGTATAGAGTATAATAACGTTAGTGTGTAGATAAATAGTTGGGTTTGAAGTATACGTAATTTGACAGCGAAACATAAATTGATCTTGATTCAGAAAAAGACATCTCTATAGTTGGCGCAATTACGCTGGGGCGTATAGATGGCTAGTAAGATTGTTTCTTTTTAATAACTTCGCACAAGATTATATTATCATGCATTTTTGAGATTTTGACAACAATGATGATAGTTGATTAGGATAAGAAGAGGGATTTTCATCTCCTCATTAGATGTTAGTAGAACCAATTGGGCATATACAGGCAGAAGATTCCCACCACCTCTTCATGTTTATTTGAACCGAGAAGAGAGGAATCTTACGGCTTGTTCATGTGAGATAAATTAAAATATAAGATGATAATTGTTGGACTAGAAAGGAAGAGAAATAATGACTATTCGAGTTGTAATCGCAGGACCAAGAGGGAAAATGGGACAAGAAGCAGTACATACGGTCATCAATGACGATAATATGGAATTAGTAGCAGTGCTGGATCATAAAGAATTAGCACCCAATTTAGCACAATATGAACAATTTCCAGAACAATATAATGTCCCTGTTTATACAGAATTACATACATTATTTGATGTTGTACAAGCAGATGTTTTTGTAGATTTGACCACACCAAAAGTAGGATACGAACATACAAAGGCAGCTCTTTTTGCAGGTGTGCGTCCTGTCATTGGCACAACTGGATTTACGGATGAACAATTAGAAGAACTTGTGGGCATTGCGAAAACTTCAGGAGTAGGATGTATAATCGCTCCTAATTTTGCTATTGGTGCTGTATTAATGATGAAATTTGCTCAAATGGCAGCGAATTATTTTGCGGATGTTGAAATTATTGAAATGCACCATGATCGAAAATTAGATGCACCATCTGGTACAGGTGTGAAAACGGCTCAACTGATAGCCAAAAACCGTGTGCCACATAAACAAGGGAATCCAGAAGAACACGAAAATCTTTCTGGTGCAAGGGGTGCTGATATTGATGGCATGCGCATCCACAGTGTTCGTTTGCCAGGACTTGTTGCACATCAACAAGTTCTCTTTGGGGGAGCAGGAGAATTATTGACCATTCGCCACGATTCGTTTGATCGTAAATCATTTATGACAGGTGTAAAATTATCAATTGAAAAAGTAATGGAATTAAAAGAATTAGTCTATGGGCTAGAAAATATTTTATAAAAGGTGATGACTATCTATGAAAATCGCTCTAATTGCGCATGACAAGAAAAAAAGTGATATGGTGCAATTTGCGACAGCATATCGTGACATTTTGGCACAACATGAATTATTTGCAACAGGGACAACTGGACAACGAGTAATAGATGCTACAGGTTTGAATGTAAAGCGATTTCGTTCGGGACCGTTAGGCGGGGACCAACAGATAGGTGCTATGATTGCCAATAATGACATGGATATGGTTATCTTCTTCCGTGATCCATTAACAGCGCAACCCCATGAGCCGGATGTATCCGCATTAATCCGTTTAAGTGATGTTTACCAAATTCCTTTAGCGACGAATATGGGGACAGCGGAAGTATTATTGAAAGGATTAGAGAAAGGATTTATTGATTGGCGATTAATACAAGAACGCAGAAATTAGAAAGGTAGTGGTCGGATGAAAAAACTAAAAATCGGTATTACATGTTATCCGACCGTCGGAGGCTCTGGTGTTATGGCAACAGAGCTTGGTAAGATGCTGGCAGAAAGAGGTCATGAAATTCATTTTATTACATCTAGTATGCCATTCCGTTTAAATAAAGTTTATCCGACAATTTTTTATCACGAGGTCCAAGTGAATAATTATTCGGTTTTCCAATATCCTCCATATGACATTGCTTTGGCAAGTAAAATGGCGGATGTCATTCAAAGTCAAGAGTTAGATGTATTACATGTCCATTATGCGATCCCACATGCTGTATGTGCAGTTCTAGCACGTGATATGTCAGGACAAGACATCGGCATCGTCACAACCTTGCATGGTACAGATATTACGGTTTTAGGATATGATTCTTCTTTAACGAGCGCCATTCGATATGGAATTGAGAAATCCGATATTGTTACAGCTGTTTCATCTTCTTTAAAACAGCAGACCTATGATTTGATCGAAACAGATAAACCGATTGAAACGATTTATAATTTTGTAGATGAACGTGAATATTATCCGAAAGATGGTACTCAGTTAAAACAAGATTTTGGTATTCAAGAGCATGAAAAGGTATTAATACATGTTTCAAACTTTCGAAAAGTAAAACATGTACCAGATGTTATTCGAACGTTTATCAAAGTAAGAGAGAAAATGCCCGCTAAATTATTATTAGTTGGCGATGGCCCTGAAAAAACCCAAATTATGCATGAAGTGAAAAAATGTCCTTTTGCGACAGATATTTTGTTTCTAGGCAAACAAGAAAATTTGTCCGAGTTGTATGCCATGAGTGATTTAAAATTGTTGATGTCTGAAAAGGAAGCCTTTGGGCTCGTATTATTAGAAGCAATGGCGTGTGGAGTACCAGGAATCGGTACCAATATTGGAGGGATACCTGAAGTTATTCAGCACGGAGAAAATGGCTATATTGTAGAACTTGGCGATTACGAAGAGGCCGCAAAATATGCAATTGATTTATTACTAGATGAACATAAACTTCAACAGTTTCGAGAAAATGCTATCTTTACGGCGAATCATCATTTTCACTCGTCTAAAATTGTCGATCAATATGAATCGCTCTATGAAAGGGTGGCACGAAAACATGACTGAACAAAAAGCATGGCAAGCAGCTTTCGATGTGATTGCGTCACTGGAGGACAATGGCTATGAAGCAGTGATCGTGGGTGGAGCTGTACGAGATTCACTCAGAGGTCACATGGCTAATGATGTGGATGTTGCTACGAATGCAGTACCTGAAGAAGTAAAAAGGGTTTTTACACATACGGCAGATGTTGGCATTCAACATGGTACAGTTTTAGTTATTCATCCGATGAGCCCTGTAGAAGTGACGACATATCGTACAGAAGGTACTTATCAGGATCATCGTCGTCCCGATCAGGTGCAATTTGTGTCTTCTTTAGTAGAAGACTTAAAAAGACGCGATTTTACGATTAATGCCATGGCGATGTCGGGAGATCGGAAAATCATTGATCTATTTGGTGGTCAAGAGGACTTAAAAAATGGTGTGATAAGGGCTGTAGGAGAGCCGATAGAGCGTTTTAAAGAAGATGCTTTAAGAATGCTTCGTGCAATCCGTTTTAGTGCACAATTAGGTTTTCAAATTGATGATGCTACATTCCAAGCCATTTCAAGACAGGCTCAAGATATCCGTTTTATAGCGGTAGAGCGAATAAAAGCTGAGTTCGATAAAATCTTTACTAGCGAGCATCCTGAAAATGCTATGTACAATATCCAGCAATCTGGTTTAGCTCCATTTTTGCCAGGAGAATATAGGCATCAAGCGAGCTACTGGAATCATTTCAAGGCAAGTGAAGATGCACGGAAGGGATGGGCTTATTTTTGCCTATTGCAACAGCCTCAAGATAGCCAGATGATGCATGCCTTTAAATGTTCCAATAATGAAAAAAAACAAGTAGATGAAATCATCAAAGCCTATCAATCTCTAATCTCAACGGGCTGGACGAAAAAAGATTACTTTACGTTCCATTTAGAAATATTGAAAACGGCTTATGAATTTGCAAACAATTTTGGAAAAACAATTGTACAGCCCAAATCGCTAATCGAAATAGAGAAGATAAAATCTAGTCTAGCTTTACAAAAAAAATCAGATTTAGTGATAACAGGACATGATTTGATCGAATGGAGCGGTCGAAAAAGTGGCCCATGGTTAAAAGAATCGCTGGATCAAATACTGATTGAAATTCTTGAAAATCGTCTAAAAAATGAACGACAACAAATAAAGGAATGGTTATTAAATGAGCGTACCCATTAAATATGAACTATTAAAACGGTTATCTGATGCGAAAGGAAAGCCTGTCTCAGGTCAACAATTAGCAGATGATTTAAATTTGTCTAGAACGGCTATATGGAAACATATGAAGCAATTAGAAGAAGAAGGCTATCAATTTGAATCTATTCGAAAAAAGGGATATATCCTAATTTCCACGCCAGATACTTTAGACCCTGCTAAAATAACGGCTATACTTGAAACAGAGCAATTCGGGAAAAAAATCATTTATGAAGAATCACTGACGTCTACTCAAACGATAGCGCATCAGCAAGCACAGGATGGAGCACCAAACGGTACAGTTGTGATCTGCGAGGAGCAAACCGAAGGAAGAGGACGTTTAAAGCGACCTTGGAGTGCACCATTAGGTAAGGGGATCTGGATGAGTGTTATTTTACGTCCTAACGTTCTTCCTTATGAAGCACCACAGTTTACATTGGTGGCGGCTGTTGCCGTTACTTGTGCGATTATGGATGTCACTGGTGTTAGACCAGATATTAAATGGCCGAATGATTTATTGATCAACGGAATGAAATTCACAGGAATTCTAACAGAGATGCAAGCAGACCCAGATCGTGTAAACGCGATTATTATGGGAATCGGTATTAATGTAAATCAGGAACCTGAAGATTTTGATGATAGAATTGTCAATTTAGCAACGTCCTTGAAGATAGCAATGGGTAAGTCCATTGATCGTGCAGAACTTGTGGCTAAGATTCTTTATTATTTAGAAAAATTCAGCAATCAGTATGTTAGAGAAGGTTTTGAAAATATTAAAGCATTGTGGGAAGAATATTCTTGTACGATTGGCAATCGTATTAAGGCGACAACACTACGTGAAGTTTATGTGGGAAAAGCCATTGGGATTACAAAGGATGGCATATTAAAATTGCAACTGGACGATGGAACCATAAAAGAAATCTATTCAGCGGACATTGAAGTTGAAAAATAATGTTGGCAATCGCATTAAATATTGTTATAGTGGTACCATAGGACAGTATCTCAACGGAACTGTACCTCATTTTTAATACTTTAACAAAAAGATCTGCCTTGATCTTATTAGACAGGGACGGAAGAAAACGATTCAATGTGAGACTACACTACCCTTCTGTCCATTTTTAGATAGAAGGGTTTTTTGTTTTCTTCCTCTAAAAAAAGGAGGAGCAAGAATGAAAAGCACAGCTGAATTTTTAAAGATGAAAGAACGTCATGAAAAAATTGTGATGTTGACCGCTTATGATTATCCTTCCGCGATGCTTGCTGAAAACGCTGACATCGATATGATTTTAGTTGGAGATTCACTAGGAATGGTCGTTCTTGGTTATGATTCCACAGTTAACGTGACGTTGGAAGATATGATTCATCATGGAAAAGCGACAAGAAGAGGTGCGAAAGATACCTTTGTCGTCATTGATATGCCATTTGGAAGTTATCATGGTGATGTAGGGGACACGTTAAAAAATGCAGTACGGTTATTCCAAGAAACAGGGGCCAACGCTTTAAAACTAGAAGGTGCTGGACATATAATCGAAGCGATTAAAACACTAATTTCAGCAGGTATTCCCATTGTAGGGCATTTAGGCTTACAGCCACAATCCGCTGCTGTATTAGGTGGATATAAGGTGCAAGGAAAAACAACGGAAGCAGCTGAAAAGTTGATCAATGATGCTTTGGCACTTCAAGAAGCAGGTGTTTGTGCTATTGTATTAGAATGTGTGCCACATCAATTGGCGGGTATTGTAGCTGCAAAACTAACGATTCCTATTATTGGCATTGGAGCTGGTCAAGAGGTAGATGGACAAGTATTAGTATTCCATGACACATTGTCTTATGGAAGTCATCATGTTCCTAAATTCGTTCAGACTTTCGCAGATATTGGAAAGGAAGCAACACAGGGGATAGCCGCTTATAGAGATGCTGTTAAGCAAGGAAAATTCCCAGCGCCGGAACATCAATTTTCAATGTCAGAAGAAACACTTAGCCAGCTATATGGAGGTATTAAAAGATGAAGGTCGTTACAACAATCGATGAATTACAACAAGAGCTTGAAAAGTATAGAACCGCCAAGAAGAAAATTGCATTAGTACCAACAATGGGCTATTTGCATGATGGACATTTAACCCTAGCTAAGACAGCTAGAAAAGATAATGATATTGTTGTAATGAGTGACTTTGTCAATCCAACACAGTTTGGGCCAAATGAAGACTATGAAAGTTATCCAAGAGATTTAAAACACGATGAAAAAATCGCAACTGAAGCAGGGGTCGATTATTTATTTGCTCCATCAGTAGAAGAAATGTACCCAACAGATGGAGGTATTCGCTTTGAAGCAGGACCTGCGTCTAAAATTCTTTGCGGAGCATCCAGACCTATTCATTTTAATGGTGTTTTACAAGTCGTATCGAAGCTATTCCACATCGTTCAACCAACCCATGCTTATTTTGGGCAAAAGGATGCGCAACAATTAGCATTGATTAAAATGATGGTTAGAGATTTTAATTTCCCGTTAACGATTTGTAGCGTGCCGATTGTGCGTGAGGAAGATGGTCTTGCCAAAAGTTCTCGCAATGTTTTTTTAACAGCAGAAGAAAGAAAACAAGCACCCACTATACAAAAAGCTTTGCAACAAGCACAGAAAGAATTTTTGCAATCCCATGACAAAGACAAGGCTATTCAAATCGCCAAAACCATGATTGAAAGCGAAACATCAGGAAAGATCGATTATTTAGAATTACGTAGCTACCCTGATTTACAAGAGATTCATCCTGAAACTCGACACTTTTTACTTGCCACAGCTGTTTATTTTTCAAATGTACGATTAATAGATAATATTCTTTTTTAATTGAGGAGATTAACGAAATGCTAAAAATGATGATGACTTCAAAAATCCACCGTGCCACTGTAACGCAAGCTGATTTAAACTATGTTGGGAGTATTACTATCGATGCAGACTTACTAGATACAGTAGGAATGTTGCCTAACGAAAAAGTTCAAATTGTCAACAATAACAATGGTGCACGTTTTGAAACATACACAATTCCTGGAAAGCGAGGATCAGGTGTTATTTGCTTAAATGGAGCAGCCGCAAGATTAGTGCAACCGGGAGATATTGTAATCATTATTGGCTATGGTTACATGACAGTAGAAGAAGCTGCACAGCACAAACCTGTTGTTGCTATATTAGATGATAACAATAAAGTAAAGCAATTAATACATGATGAACCAGAGGCAACCATCATAAAGTAAAACGAACACACAATGGGGAGTGTTTTTCGCTCGATGGTGTGTTGGTAGAACTTTCGGGTAGTCCCCAGTTCTATTTTTGGAAATCTACGGAAGTGCGAATGATGTATTTACGTGGGATAAAATAATATTGTAATAGGCTGTTTAATGAATGAAAAAATCATTTATTGAACAGTCTTTATTTTTGAGCATGAAACTTGCCGTTCATTGCAGAAAATATTTTCAATGTCTTGCTGTTCATTCACAGCTATTCCTCTCGAAATATGATAAAATCATCCATATACCATGAACGGAAAGTTGTGAAGAATAAATGGAAAGTCAAACTTACGCCATTGTCGATTTAGAAACAACGGGTCATTCCTCACAACAAGGAGACCGCATCATTCAAATCGCCATCGTTTTGATGAAAGATTGGAAGGTCGTATCAACGTATACCTCTTTTGTAAATCCAGGAAAGAAAATTCCTTATTTCATACAAGATTTAACACATATTTCAGATAAAGATGTTGAAGAGGCGCCTTCTTTTGAAGAGCAGGCAGAGCAGATTTATGAAATTCTTCAAGATAAGGTATTTGTTGCACATAATACAGATTTTGACTTGCCATTTTTACAAGCGGAATTTAAACGAGTGGGTTTACCCAAATGGTTTGGGAAGCATATGGATACTGTAGAACTATCGAAAATTCTTTTTCCAACTGCCTATAGCTTTAAGCTACAAGATATTACGATGGAATTAGGCATTCAACTGACACATGCTCATCGCGCTGATGATGATGCATTAGCAACAGCTTATTTATTAAAAACTTGTTGGGAAAAACTTTTAGCTCTACCTCTTGTGACAACTGAACAACTCCATAAGAGATCGTTTCGACTAAAGTCAAATTTATCCCAACTATTTTTAGAGGCTATTCATATAAAAAGAAAGCTTTCAAACGATTTACAAAATCATATTTATTATCGGGATGTTGCTTTAAAACAACCTGTGAAAATCAAAAAAGCGGATAGAGGAGAGCTTCATTATCCCTCTTCTTTCAAGGAAAAGGAAAAACTTTTTGAAGTAGCATTCGATTCTTTTGAAGTACGTCCAGATCAATTTAAAATGATGGATATAGTCTGGCAGGCACTAGTGACAAAGCAAGAAATTATGACAGAAGCATCAACAGGGATTGGGAAGACGCTAGCATATCTTATCCCTTCGATCATATTTGCCAAAAAGAATACTTGTACTGTCGGGATTAGTTCCTATACATCACATCTGTTGGATCAAATTTTATTAGAAGAATTGCCGAAAGCAAAAGCCATTTTGAAAACGGATGTTTCTACAGCGCTTGTAAAGGGTATGGAACATTATGTTGATATGGATCGGTTTTGTGATCTTTTGCAGGTAAAGAATGATTCTTACGATGAGAATTTCATGAAGATGCAACTGCTTGTTTGGTTACAGGAAACCCAAACAGGAGATCTAGGGGAAATCACTGTATCCGGTGGCGGACAGCATTTTATCGATAAAATACGACGAACAGAAACAACATCTGATACGCGTCATAAAGGTGCCTATGATTTTTATATCCAAGCACTTACGAATTGTCAAAATGCCGATTTAGTGATTACTAATCATGCTATGGTATTGGCTGACTTAGGTAGAAAAGAACCGATTTTAGAAAATATAAGTGGTTGGATTTTAGATGAAGGGCATCAGTTTATACAGGCAGCTACTATAAGAGATGAGAAAATTTTTTCATATACTCAATGGAAATATCTATTTGGGCAGATAGAATCAACTGAAACACATACAATAGAGCATCCTTTTTATTTAGGGATGAAACGACAAGATAAGATCCCTCGTCGGCAGTTGACAACCTTGGAATCATCGTTTAGAGAGATAACAGCTCTTTTTGATAATGAAATTAACTCTTTTATACGTCAATTGCCGTTGCGCAGGACTAAAACACATCAGCATAAATATAGTTTTTTACGATCAGCTATCCCATTAGACCCTTCTTTTGGTAGAGAGTTTAGTCATAAATTAACCCAATGGATTCAACTTGCAGAATCAGTTACAGCGACTTACTTGCGTTATCCTGATGAACTATCAAAAAAACAACAGGCGAATCTGGCAGATTGGCAATTTCAGCTTGGTGAGCTTAAAATAAGACTTGCAGAATGGAATGCTCTTTTTTTACAGTATCAGGAAGAAGATACATCTTGGATTGAAATAGACACAAGAAGTATGCCAGGAAGTCTCCATTTGTTTAAAAGGCCAGTACGAGTTGAAAAAGAAATTACAAAGGTTCTGCAATCATTTCGTCATCAATCGGGGATCATATGGACTTCTGGTACATTGACCGTTCCGAATGATGAACGTTTTATCGCACAGCAATTAGGGCTCTCAGAAAATGTTCCTTTGTATCAATTTCAAGCACCTAAGTCTTATTATGACGGTGCGAGTGTCTATATAGTGGAAGATATGCCAGATATAAAAACAGTATCGCAAACAGCTTATATAGAAGCTGTCGCAGATGCTATCGTTCAAACGGTATTAGCAACTCAAGGAAGATGTTTTGTATTGTTTACGGCTCAGGATATGCTTCGAAAAACAGTAGAGCTTATCCAAGAAACAGGAACATTGGACGATTATATGTTATTTGCACAAGGAATGTCTTCGGGTAGTCGTATGCGCCTGTTAAAGATGTTCCAACGCTTTGAACACTCTGTTTTATTTGGAACGAATAGCTTTTGGGAAGGGGTGGATGTACCTGGAGATGCTCTATCTGCAGTGATTGTCGTACGTTTACCATTTTCTTCACCCGAGGAACCATTTTTTAAGGCAAAAGCAGAAAGAATGGCAAGCAAAGGGATGAATACGTTCTATAAATTATCTTTACCAGAAGCCATTTTACGCTTTAGACAAGGTTTTGGCAGGTTGATACGATCATCACATGATAAAGGCGTTTTTATCGTACTTGATCGTCGGATTGATACAAAATCATATGGACAAGAATTTATGAAAGCATTACCAGATATACCAATCAAAAAAGTATCACTTGAACACATGGTCTTCGAATTAGAAGATTGGTATAATCATTAAAGTGGAGTCGAGTCGAAATGATCAACAGGTGTTGGAAGGGGCTCTTTATCGAAAGTGACAAGATCCTGGCTAACGCAACTGGATAAAGTAAAAGAGAGATCAGTTCGAAAAGACCGCATCCATTGAAGGAGGATAGCCTAAAGCTATGCTATTTTGTTTTAAAGGTAATCTCCTTCATATCATGTGATTTCTCGATATAAAGGATAAATAAAATATAAGGTGATATAATGAAAAATTGGATTAAGTTCTTCTCAATCTTTTTACCAATACTAGCTCTATCATTAGTTGTTATAGTTGGATGGAAATCATATGCACCGTTCCACAGTTCAGAAAAAACGGCCAAAGCAGCGGTGTTACATAACCAACAACTTAGTAAGGTGACAGATGCTTATGTATATCAAAGTAAAAAATCATATGTAACGGTAATTGGAAAAGATAGCAATGGAAAGAAGAAGGCTATTTTTATGCCCAAAAATAATCGTGAAGAGAAACCGACAGAAGTCTTTTTAAAGGATGGGATTTCTAAAAAAGAAGCCATTGCAGAAGCATCTAAAAAAGGCGATGTGAAGGAAATTCTACACACAAGGCTTGGAGTAGAAAAACCAGGTGTTGTATGGGAAATAACCTATTTGAATAAACAAGATAAACTGAATTATGTATATATCATGTTTGAAAACGGTCAATGGTGGAAGCGTATTTTAAATTTATAAGATTTGCCCATATGCCTGTGTCCCTGTTGAATCAAATATCCAAATCATTTCACACGAAAATTAGACAAAACTTGTATATAATAAAGGTAAGTGATTCTCATTGTATATAGAATGATGTTGCTACAATGATTTCGCATGGACGTCTTTATCTTGCAAGCCTCAAGGTGAAAACCAGGAGGACAAGTGGTGGTCTTTTGCCTACCTACCTATAAAGCCCGATTGGTTGAATGAACATGCAGTAGGGGAGTAAAAACTACTGTGTGAAGTTTCCCTTATAGGACTCGCTGAAACTTGAGATGCCATTGTAACCAAAAAAGAAACATAAAAGTAACTTTTTTAAAAGCATCAAATTTGATCAATTGTAAAGATTGATGCTCTCTTATGTTGATTTTATAAAGGCAATATAGAATCTCATTGCGAAAAAACTCGAATACACATTATTAGGAATATTTCCTAATGAATGTTTGAAATACTGGAGGTTAACATGAACAAAATTACAATTCAAGACATGCCTAAACATGTCGGTGAAACTGTAAAAATAGGCGCTTGGCTTGCGAACAAACGCTCAAGTGGTAAAATCGCATTTTTACAATTACGTGATGGAACAGGATTCGTACAAGGTGTAGTCGTAAAAGCAAATGTTTCTGAAGAAATTTTTGCTTTGGCAAAATCAATTCATCAAGAAACTTCACTTTATATTATCGGTGAAGTAACGGAAGATACTCGTTCATCATTCGGTTATGAACTACAAGTAAAAGAAATTGAAGTGATTGCTGAATCTCATGATTATCCAATTACACCAAAAGAGCATGGTGTAGAATTTTTAATGGATCATCGTCATTTATGGTTACGTTCTAAAAAACAACATGCGAATATGAAAATTCGTAATGAAATTATTCGCGCTACCTATGAATTTTTCAATGATCATGGATTTACAAAAGTCGATCCTCCCATCCTAACGGGCTCGGCTCCTGAAGGAACATCTGAATTATTCCATACAAAATACTTCGATCAAGATGCTTATCTTTCTCAATCAGGTCAGTTGTATATGGAAGCGGCAGCGATGGCATTTGGAAAAGTATTTTCATTTGGTCCGACATTCCGTGCTGAAAAATCTAAAACTCGCCGTCATTTGATCGAGTTCTGGATGATTGAACCGGAGATGGCGTTCGTTGAACATGATGAATCTCTTAAAATTCAAGAGCAATATGTTTCCTATATTGTTCAGTCTGTACTTAAAAACTGCAAACTGGAATTAGAAAGATTAGGCCGTGACATCTCTAAACTTGAAAAAGTACAAGTTCCATTCCCACGTATTTCTTATGATGATGCCATCGAGTTATTACATGAAAAAGGTTTTGATGATATCAAGTGGGGAGAAGATTTCGGGGCTCCACATGAAACGGCTATTGCCGAACATTTTGACAAACCAGTATTTATCACATGTTATCCAGTAGGGATCAAACCATTTTATATGCAACCACACTCTGACCGTGATGATGTCGTCCTATGTGCAGACTTAATCGCACCAGAAGGCTACGGGGAAATTATCGGTGGTTCTGAACGTATATGGGATTATGATCTATTGAAACAACGTATTGCAGAATATGGATTGGATGAAGAAGCTTATGCATGGTATTTGGATTTACGTAAATATGGTTCCGTACCGCATTCAGGCTTCGGCTTAGGACTAGAACGTACAGTTGCTTGGATTACAGGTGCCGAGCACGTTCGAGAAACGATTCCATTCCCACGTTTGCTCAATCGTATTTATCCATAATCCTAAAACCGGTATGCACTATACAGCTTTCAAAAAGACGACAAATGGCAAGAAGGAACGCTTAGGCGATTCTTCTTGTTCAATTTATAAATAAAAGAGGAGTTCGATGGTAATGAATGAAACAGAGCGGCTCCAAACTTGGCTTGAGCGGGGAAGTGTCAGTATTTCTCAGCTTTTTTTTCAGTTTTATAATGAGTTACAAATCTCAGATGCGGAAGCTATGCTAATTATGCATTTAAACGCATTTCATGAGGAAGGAAACGAATTCCCCACTCCTGCTAATATTGCGCAACGTATGAGTATGACAGAAAATATGATTTCTACAAGTATGCAAAGGCTTATGCAAAAAGGATTTATGGAAATCCATCAAAAATTGGATGATAAAGGCGTTCTATATGAAGTTATCAGTTTACTGCCATTATGGAATAGACTTCTTGATTGTGTTCTTGTCAAAAAAGAGAATGATAAAAATGAAATGGAAAAAATAAAAGAGGGACAATTATTCCAATTATTTGAGCAAGAATTCGGCCGTTTTTTATCACCTATGGAAACCGAAATGATTTCCATGTGGCTTGACCAAGATGGACATTCTCCTGAAGTTATTCGTAGAGCGTTAAAGGAAGCTGTTTTATCGCAAAAGTTGAGTCTTCGTTACATTGACCGTATTTTATTTGAATGGAAAAAAAATAATGTCAAAACGCCAGAAGACGCGGAAAAATTGAGTCATAACTTCCGAAAAAATATTATCCCAAAAAATACGGATCATCAGCCTATGAAAAAAGAGACTGATCAAAGTTCTCCGACAAGTAATGTCCCTTTTTATAACTGGTTAGATCGTCATAAGTGAAAGGGGGATTCGACATGCTAACTATCAAGCAATGGCAATATTGTTTGGAAAAAATGGAGGAAATGTTCCCAGATGCACATTGTGAGCTTGTACATGATAATCCATTTGAATTAACGATTGCTACTTTGCTTTCAGCACAATGCACAGATGTATTAGTCAACAAGGTAACTGCTACATTATTTAAAAAATATAAGAAACCAGAGGATTATTTAGCGGTTCCGTTAGAAGAATTAGAACAGGATATACGCTCAATCGGATTGTATAGGGGCAAAGCCAAAAACATTCAAAAGCTTTGTCAACGTTTACTAGATGAATATAATGGGGTCATTCCACATTCACGTGAGGAACTAGTAACTTTACCTGGTGTAGGGCGTAAAACCGCCAATGTCGTATTGTCTGTTGCGTTTGGACAACCTGCGTTAGCGGTTGATACACATGTAGAACGGGTGACGAAGCGATTAGGACTCTGTAAATGGAAAGATAGCGTTTTGGAAGTAGAACAAACTGTTATGAGAAAGACACCAAAAGAAAAATGGGCAAAAACACATCATCAACTTATATTCTTTGGACGTTATCATTGCAAGGCACAAAATCCTAATTGCAAAGAATGTCCCTTATTTGACTTATGCAGGGAAGGCCAAAAAAGGGCAAAGAAGGGTCTTGTAAACAGATGATTGCATGCAAGAAAGAAGCCATTACAAAGGAACTTGTAGATGAGTGGATGAAGAAATGGGAAATGCTTCGACAAGGTATTCACCAATCACATTCAGTTAGAGATGGCAATGCAAAAGAAATAATGTTAAAAGCGATTCAGCTATATGAATCTTTCGTTTTGGACGCATCGGATACGCAAGATGTATTATCGGAAAACGAAGAATACGAAATTTTACCAATCAATGCAATGGAAAGATTGTCATTTATTAAATCTCGTCCGGGCCAATACGCATGCTATAGGCAGTTGGATGAATTATTTATCGAAACTAAAAAAAGATGTGCAAGATTGCGCTTAAAACATTAAAGGGGTATAAGCCCTTTTCAAAATAAAAACTCTAAAAAGGTACGAATGATGATTAAACAGCATTCGTACCTTTTTGTTTTTTCTAAATCTATCCAATAAGTCCCTTTAACAGAAAAAACATTAGACTTATACAATGAATGAGGTTCTCTAAAGGGCAAGCAATCATCAAACAACTTATAGGATAAAATCTAAAACGTTTTCTGAAAACACGGAGTGATTCGATACACTAAATTCTTGCTCTTTGCCATATTGAAGTGCCACTTTCACTCAGTGTTCCATCACAATTATTATTAACGGATTAAAGTATAACAGATTAGAGCAAATGATTAAAAAGGGCTGACAACAAAAGGTTGCTATCCCTTTTTGTCGTCAGCCCAAATCATCTTGAAACGATGATTATTGTTGATTATCTGTCTGATCGGGTGTGCTATTTTTATTCACGCTATTGAGATTCGCCTTATTTCTTCGGTTCACATTTCCCGTATTGGATTGATTATTTTGTTGATTTGTATCTGGATTGTTTTCTGTTTGTTGATCTGTTTGGTCATTTTGATCATTCTGATTTGTATTCGTATTATCTTGGTTATCTCCTTCAGACGGTGTATTTGGCGTTTCCGTCTCATCAGGGTTTGTCGGCGTTTCTGTCTGATCTGGATCTGTTACATCAGGCTCGGGTTCCGAAGATTGTATTTGAATAGACGTTGTTGCAGCGCTACTCGTCTTGTCGCCAGCAACTGCGACAACAGAGAATACATAAGTTTTGCCATCTTCTGCACCACTATACGTATAAGATTTTGAAGATGTCTCTGTCAAAGCCTGTGAACCTCCGCCATCGACAGATACAGAAACTTTGAAACTAGTAGCTTCTTCGCCGTTTGACTCGTGTGACCAAGACAAATTGATTGAATTTGAATTAGCATCATACGTTGCTTTTAAACCAGATGGAGCATTTAGTTTCGTATCTTCTTCTTTCGTATCTTCTTCTTTCGTTGTCGGTTCAGCTGGTTGTTGACCCTTCACGTATAGTTCACCGCCAACTCTCACAACGGAATTAGGTTGTTTAAAATCAGGCGTTTGGACATTTGCCGAAATTTGTGACATGACAATTCTAAACAATTGCTGTGGAAGAACCCGTTCTGCACTGGTTGTAATTGGATCTTTATAATTTGTATAACCGCTCCAAACAGCGATTGAATATTTTGATGTGTATCCAGCAAACCATGAATCAGGAACAGAAGTTTCAGGGAGTCCCCATTTACTAAAATTGTCTGAACTATAGTTTGTTGTCCCAGTTTTACCGGCAACATCCAATCCTGCAATTCCTGCGGCTGTACCAGATGCGCCATACTTAGAACTTACGACATCTCGCAACATATCTGTCACCATATAAGCTGTATAATCGCTCATTGCAGGTACTGGGTCTGGTGTATATGATTTAGCCGTTTTACCATCACGATAGACGATTTTTTTAATAGCATGTGGTTTAGTGTAGATACCATTATTCCCAAATGCAGCATATGCACCTGCCATTTCAATTGGAGATAGATTGATCTCACCACCACCGATAGCATCTGATTCTGTAACGTTATTTGCATTTACCCCTAGATTTTTAACAAATGCTTTTGCTTTAGCAGCACCAACTTCTCTAAATGTTTTGACAGCAGGAATATTACGCGAATTATATAATGCTTGTCGAATCGTAATAGCCCCTTTATATTGATGATCAAAGTTATTGATTTGTTGATCTGTTCCACTATAAGTTATTGGCTCATCTACAATTGTTTTACCCGTAGACCATTTTAGATTTTCAATAGCAGGACCGTAATCCATCAAAGGCTTCATAGTAGAACCAGGTTGACGATTTGTAAGGGCTTCTGCATAGTTAAATCCACGTTCTGGACCATAATCACGTCCACCGCCTACCGCAACAATCGCGCCAGTTTCTGTATCAATCACAGATAGTCCAGCTTGTATATCCTTTGTCGGGAAGTTTGCATCATTATTCATTGTTTTTTCAACGATCTTTTGAGCGGATGTATCTAATGTTGTATATACATTGACACCATCTTCTAATGCTTTTTCATCGCCATTTTCATCTAATTCTTTTAACACGACATCTATAAATGCATCATATTTTGATGCATTGGCAGTTTGTCTTTTACTTTCAGGTAGAAGACCTTTTTTGACATCAACTTTTTTAGCGGCTTCCATTTGTTCTTTTGTAATTTTTTTATGTTGATACATTAGATCTAAAACAATATTACGACGTTTTTCTGCACGATCTGGATTTTTAAATGGATTATAGGCATTAGGCGCTTGTGGCATACCTGCTAAAAGAGCTTGTTCTGCTAGGGTTAACTCTTTTAAATTTTTTCCATAAAAGAATTTTGCTGCAGTCCCAAAACCATAGATTCGACCAGACATTAACACCTTATTGAAGTACATTTCGAAAATTTCTTCTTTTGAATACTCACGTTCTAATTGTATGGCTAAGTAAGCTTCTTGCGCTTTACGTTTTAATGTTTTGTCATTATTTAAAAAAGAGTTTTTTATCACCTGTTGCGTTAGCGTACTACCACCTTGTGCACCAAAACCAAAGCGGAAATTGGCTAATACTGCTCCGCCTAAACGAACAAAGTCGATTCCATGATGCTGGAAGAAACGGGAATCTTCTGTCGCAATGATAGCATCTCGCATACTTGCCGGAATATCTTCATATGCTACATGTTCGCGTTCCTGATCGCCCATTGTGTAAAAAACTTTGCCGTTAGCATCATAAAATTTTGATGATACGGGATCTTTTAATAATTCTTCATCCAATTTAGGAGCCTGTGCTGCATAAAATGCAAAAACAGAAGCACCAATTACAAACATTGCTATACCGATCGCTAAAATAGCGATGATGGTTTTTTTAAGCCAAGAACGGTTTGGTTCCTTGGGATTTTTTGCTTTTTTCTTCTTTGCATGTTGTTTTCTTCGTTGCTGTTCTTCTAGTTGCTTTCGTTGTTTTCGAGAATTTATTTGTTGATCCACAACATTCTCCTCACTTTCTCATAACTACGATCAAGTTATGGTAGCAATTGTGTGATTGCTTTTAAATAATCTAATCTTGGAATATAGCTAAGTTGAATTTCTATAGCTTGTTCCTCAAATTCCCCTAGAGGAATTGACTTTCTTCCGCCATTTAGCATACGACTCCATGCTAGTAACAGCATTTCTAAAGGTACTACAAAATAGCGCTCTAAGGAAGAAAAACGCACCAACAAAAAGCAGATGCCTTTTTGTTTTGCTGAAGACTCCATATGGGAGACTTGGTGTGGGTGGACATTTTTCAATGGAAAAGCTGTTTTGCTTTCTGTTTCTTTTGCGTCAAAATCAATGTAGTGACCATTGTAAACACCGTTATAGTCGGTTGTTGATGGTGTTCGAAAATATGCTTCACGTATAACTGCAGCACTTCTTGATGGATATTCTACTTTGACGATTTGTATAGGAACAGGTTTCTTATGAATCACTGCAATATTTCTTTGTAGGTAAAATTCATTTGTTTCGTCTATTTCTTCTTCAAGAGTTTTCCCGCGATTACTGTAAGATAAATCTTTCTTTTTGGGAAGTTTCCCATCTGTTTTGGGTACAGGTGTATATTTTTTCCCATTTGGATAGCGAATCGTCATAAAAGCACCTCATCTCACCTCATCTGCCTCTATAATACCATAAACCACGGATGGTAATTGATGAGAAATTCATGAGAAGAAGTTGAAAAATAAAACTATTATCGTCGAATATACACTTGTTTTGTCCACCTCAAAGGATTTGTTATTTAGATATTGAAAAGTATCAGCAGGAGGCGATGAACATGCAAAAAATAACCAAGCTAATTATTTTAATTGAAATGGTGGATGAACTTATACAAAACAGAGTGAACCATGAAGAGGAAATGTTTAGCAAGACGCTTGAAAAGAATATGACTGATGTTGCAAACCGCCTTGAGTTGATCGAACAGCAAAAAGAATATTTGTTCGCTTTAAAGTAGTGAAATGATGTCTTTTTTGATACACTATAATAATAGAAACAAGTTGCCCGATTGGTTCGGGCCAACAAGATGTTGGTCACTCAGGTGTTGCCACAGGACGTGGCGCTTTTAACCTGAGTTCCCCTAACTCACAGTGAGGGATGGAGAAAATCTCCACTGAGAGAAGTTTTATTTGGAGGTGTGTACAATGCTGCAAGCTTTAACAGAAGAATTATTAGATGAATGCGAAGAATGTTGGCAACGATTTTTAAAAATGAGAGAAACCAACACATCTCCAGATTTTTTTGCCGATGTAAAGCCACATGCTAATTTATACCATGAAAAACTGTTAGCTTGGAAAAGTGAAGTGGATATTTGGATTGATCAAGAAAAGCCAAAATATATACATAAAATCCAAATTCAAAATGCTGTAGATGCAATGGATCAATTGATCGTGCAATCCTTTTATCAGAAAACAAGTAAAAAACGATTATATCAATCGATTCAATCTGTTACATATACTTTAGAAAATTTGCAACGTATTTTACAAAAGGATGATTCAGATGATCAGTAAAAAGAAAACCATCGAAGAAATACTAGAAGAATGGCAAGCCAATCCAGAAATGCAAGACCGGATTAAATACGTTCATACACTACCTGCTAAAGAGGCAAAATTAGTTGATTTTCCTGCTAAGCTGCATCCTTCTCTTAAAAAAGCTTTACAAAAGAGAGGGATTTATCAACTATACTCTCATCAGAGGGAAGCGTTTGAATATGCGATGAATGGTCAGTCTTTTACTGCAGTTACACCTACTGCATCAGGTAAATCGCTATGCTATCATTTGCCCGTTTTACAGGCGATTTTGGAGAACAGAGCATCAAGAGCATTATATTTGTTTCCAACCAAGGCACTGGCGCAGGATCAAAAAAGTGATTTAAATAAGTTGATCGAAGAAAGTGGTGAAGAAATTTTAAGCTATACATATGATGGGGATACTGCACCTGGAATCCGACAAAAGGTTCGTAAAGCGGGGCATATAGTGATGACGAACCCGGATATGTTGCATTCAGGAATATTGCCACACCACACAAAATGGGTTTCACTATTTGAAAATTTACAGTATATTGTCATAGATGAATTGCATACATATAAAGGGGTATTTGGTTCACATGTGGCACATGTACTTAGACGCCTTTTAAGAATATGTCATTTTTATGGAAGCCATCCTGTTTTTATCTGTACATCGGCTACGATAAAAAACCCAAAAGAATTGGCAGAAAATCTAACCAATACAGAGCACCAATTAATCGCTCAAAATGGCGCACCAACTGGAAAGAAAACATTTTTGTTTTACAATCCACCAATAATCCACCCGACTTTTGGCGTGAGAAGAAGTGCCATATTAGAAGTACGCGATTTGGCAAGAGAATTATATAATTCGAGAATCCAAACAATTATTTTTGCCAAAAGTAGAGTAAGAGTAGAAATGCTTGTCACTTATATGAAGTCCTTGACAGTGAAGAAAATTCAGGATGAAACAATTCGTGGGTATCGTGGAGGATATTTACCGTCTGAACGGCGTGCCATTGAAAAAGGTTTAAGAGACGGCACCATACAATGCGTCGTTTCGACCAATGCATTAGAATTAGGCGTCGATATTGGACAATTACAAGCATGTATCATGACAGGGTATCCAGGTAATATTGCGAGCGCATGGCAACAGGCAGGACGGGCTGGTAGAAGACAGGATGATGCTCTAGTTATTTATGTTGCACAATCTACTGCGTTAGATCAATATATTATTAAGCATCCACAATATCTTTTTGAAAGCTCACCTGAAGAAGCAAGAGTGTATCCGGAGAATATGTTAATTCTAATGGATCATTTAAAATGCGCCGCTTTTGAATTACCATTCACAACAGATGATACGTATGGCGAATTTGACATACAAGATTTGTTAGAATATTTACAAGAAGAAGGTGTGCTCATCAAAACATCTGATAAATGGCATTGGATGAGTGATAGCTTTCCAGCACATGATATAAGTCTTCGATCGGCTTCTCAAGAAAATGTTGTAATTATTGATCAATCTATTCCCGCTCAAACAAAAGTTATCGGTGAAATGGATCGTTATAGTGCACTAACATTACTTCACGAAGAAGCGATCTATTTACACCAAGGGACTCAGTTTCAAGTTGAAAAGCTAGATTGGGAAGAAAAAAAGGCATATGTTCGTGAAGTCGATGTAGATTATTTTACAGATGCAAATTTAGCTGTAGAGCTGAAAGTCATTAGTGAAGATAAAAGTAGGCAAATAGGACATGTGGAAGTCGCATTCGGAGATATTATGACATTAGCAAGCACAACGGTTTTTAAAAAAATCCGCTTTGGAACGCATGATAATATAGGAAGTGGACCTATTCATTTACCACCCGAAGAACTACATACAAGTGGCACTTGGCTGTCTTTCGACCAGCCAGAAAATTGGAAAGAAGATGATTTAACAGGGGCTATGACAGGAGTTGCTTATGCCATGAACAGTTTTATACCATTATTCATTCAAAGTGATCGTAGTGATGTTCATGTTGTGCCACAAGTAAAAGCGACTCACTCAGAAAAGTCAACCTTTTTTGTATATGACCGCTACCCAGGGGGCATCGGCTTGAGCGAACGTGTTTATGATTTATGGGAGGATCTACTTCAACACGTGTACAATCATGTTGCAAGTTGCCCGTGTCAAAACGGATGCCCTTCATGTATTGGTGCACAAGATTTAAATGGCGAAGGAAAAAGACAAGTTTTAACTTTCTTAAAATCAATATTATTAACAGAGTTGGATGATTAAATGTCATATGAAAATAAAATTCTTCAAATGAAAAAAATGCTTAAAAAAGCGCCTAAAACAGAGCAGCCATCAAAAACAATATTTAAAAAACCTAATGTGCCAATATATGCAGACCAATGGGAAGAAGCTGGGTTGAAAAGGATCGATAACGATTTTGGTGTAGTATTTTTACTGGAAAAGCATTATTCCTTTCATTATCAACATGGTAATTTTCAATTGGGCGAACTTTATCATGCATTTCAATTATGGAAGTGTACAGATCAAAAGCATCCGTTAGCGTTAACAGATGATAAGAATTTAGTTTTTTACGATACGGAAACGACCGGATTAAAGGGTGTAGGAACACAGATCTTTTTAAATGGTATTTTAGAAGCCGATCGAGATCATAATAGGTTTGTTTTAAAGCAATATGTATTAGCAGACCCAAGCCATGAAGTGGCCTTTTTATGGGAATCAAAATTGTGGCAAGAACATAAAACAATTGTCACCTATAATGGAAAAAGTTTTGATTGGCCACAATTACAAACACGTTTTACTCTGCATAGAAAAGATTTACCGAAACTACCAGAACAAAAGCAAATTGATTTACTTCATGGTTCCAAAAGGATCTGGAAAAATGATTTATCTCGAATGAAACTATCACAGGTGGAAGAAGAAAAGTTAGGTTTCCATCGAGAGGGTGATATACCTGGTTATCTTGCTCCAGTCATTTATTTAGATGCTGTAAAAAATGGTGATCCAGAGTCATTGCTAAAAGTATTAGAGCATAACGAATATGATCTATTGTCATTAATAACGCTTTATATACAAGCAACCAAATTACTATGTGAAGGTATTCAAGGAGAATCCGCCACAACTTATACGAACATTGGAAAATGGTATGGTGATTTATCTGATATTGAAAAAAGCAGCGAACTATTAAAAAATGTGACAAAGCAATATAATAACAGTGAAACAGGTTATGCTTATTATCATTTGGCATTTCAACAAAAGAAACAGCAATCTTTTGAGCAGGCCTATCAGTCGTTTAAAAATGCGATTTCTTTCATTGATGAACGACAGCAAATCATTGCTCTGATTGAATTAGCTAAAATCGATGAACATCGTCATCAAAATTATGAGCAAGCTATTTATTATACTCACCAAGCTTATCAATTGGTAAAAAATAGTACATTGTGGAAATCTGATTTGAAATCTAAAAAATTAAGAGAAATTGAAAAGAGAAAATTTCGAAATGAAAAAAAACGATTATTTCCGGGGAAATAGCAAGAGAAATTTGCTAAACATTGGAAGAGAGTACGATAGTTTTATGTGAAATGTGGTATAATTATAAAACCTACGTTTATATGGAAGGAAGATGGATATGGACATTAAATTATCAGCAAAAACGATCTTAGATAAAGATTTTAAAACAGGAATTAGAGGCTATAGCCAAGATGAGGTAGACCAATTTTTAGATATTATCATCCAGGATTATGAAAGTTTTGAGAAAGCATTAGCAGAAAAACAACAAGAAATAGATGTTTTAAAAAATGAATTGAAGCTTGCTCAATCTCAAACATCATCGCAAGAATCAAGACGTCAATTGACTTCTCCAGCTTATACTGGCAACACAAACTTTGATATTTTAAAGCGCATTGCCAATTTAGAAAAACATGTATTTGGCGATAAACTTTATGATTAGCATATAGTTTTAAGTTCTTTGACGACTTCACACTTTTCTCACATGCCACTATAAAAGAGTATAAAACTCTTGAATTTAGTAATTATTAGGCATATAATTGTCCTATCATCATGAAAGAACGAGTAATCGCTGCAATGCTTAAGCATTGTTGAGGAAAGTCCATGCTCGCACGGTTCTGAGATGACCGTAGTGTTCGTGCTTAGTGAATAAATAAGCTAAGGCAGTTTGATAGCTGACGGCGAGAGGAAGACCTAAGTCCATATGGATATGGTTGAAACTCTCTGAAAGTGCCACAGTGACGAAGCTGTTACGGAAACGTATCAGGTGGAACGAGGTAAACCCCGCGAGTGAGCAACCCAAATTATGGTAGGGGCGCTCTCCTGAAGGAAATGAATGGATGGAGAGACAAAAGTATAAAACTTTTGTAGATAGATGATTACTACCCAATTGTACGAGGTGAAAGCCGTTATAGTACTTGGGCACAAAACATGGCTTATGATCTTTTAATGATGCTCAACATGATTAGACAAGCTCTCCAGAGTTTTTTGGAGAGCTTTTCTTTTAGAAATGGGGTGATAAATACGATGGATAATAAAGATTTTCAAGAAATACTTAACAAGGAAAACATAACTGATAATTGTCAATACATAACACCAAAGATTCTTGCAGCAATTTCAGAAGGGGTAATGATCACAGACCTAAATAGCCGTATTATTGATGTAAATCCAGCTTTTGAATTTGTTACAGGATATAAAAAAGAGGAAGTAGTTGGGAGAAAACCTGATGTACTAAGGTCAGGAGTTCATGGGATAGCGTTTTACAAGAAAATGTGGAGAGATATTGATCAGTATGGTGAGTGGCAAGGTGAAATTTGGAATCGAAGAAAAACAGGGGATATATACCCAGAATGGTTGAAAATCATTAGAATCCACGATGATAATCATCAAACTCTAGGATATTGTGGAGTATTTTCTGATTTGTCAGAGGAAAAGATTGTTGAAAGTGAACTCAAAAGGCGTACAATGACAGATTCTGTTACTGGCATTTCAAACCGTTTTGCCTATAATGAGCGTATGAATGTTCTATTGAATTCTTCTAAAAATCATAATTACCAGCATGCAATCTTGTTTATAGATTTAGATCGTTTTAAACAAGTGAATAGCACATTAGGTCATGGAGTTGGAGATCAGTTATTAGTAGAAGTAACGAAACGAATTCAAACCTTGTTAAAAAACAAGGATATTTTAGCTCGTTATGGGGGTGATGAATTTGTTATCACATTTGTAGACATACATCATCCTCGTGAAGCTATACATTTAGGAGAAAAGATCATTCAATTATTGGAGCAACCATTCTTCATTGAAGATCAAAAAGTATATATTTCTGCTAGTATCGGGATCAGCCTCTATCCACATGATGGCGATGAAACGGAGATCTTGTTGAGCAAAGCCGATAAAGCTATGTACTATGCAAAGGAAAATGGGAAAAATCAATTCGCATTTTATTTTGATGAGCTAAAGACCGATGCTAAACGTGCGTTACTTTTGGACAATGAGTTAAGAAAGGTTATTAAAAATAACAGTTTTGAACTCTATTACCAACCAAAAGTGGATCTAAAAAAATATCAAATCATTGGAGTCGAAGCACTTGTAAGGTGGAATAATGACAAGCTCGGAAATGTTTCACCAGCGGAGTTTATCCCCTATGCGGAAGAAACGGGACTGATCATCCCTATCAGTGAATGTATTATTGAACGTGCCTGTTTAGATGCTCAAATAATGGCAAGCAAAGGGTATAAAGCGATGCCGATTGCCATAAATATCTCTAGTATCCATTTTCATCAGCGAAACTTTATCCGTTCAGTAGAACAAATATTAGAGAAAAATAACTTACCAGCAAGACAATTTGAATTAGAATTAACTGAACGGACTATTATGGAAAATGAAAGAGAAACCATTCGGAAATTAATCAAGCTAAAGCAAATGGGATTTAAACTATCAATTGATGATTTTGGGACAGGTTATTCATCACTCAGTTATTTAGTACAATTTCCATTAGACTATTTGAAAATTGACAGAAGTTTTATTCAACAGATTTGTTCATTGAACGATAAACAAGCAGTTGTTGATGCCATTATTCAAATGGCGCACCGCTTACAAATGAAGGTGATTGCAGAGGGCGTGGAGCAGCGGGAGCAAGTCAAATTGCTCAATAAATTGGATTGTGATATGATTCAAGGATATTATTATTCAAAACCTCTCCCATTAAATAAGCTGATGGAATTCTTAGAATTCTGGGAATTAGAATTAGAAGGGAAATAAGTATGACAAACTATCAATTGGTGGCAACCGCAGCGATGGGATTAGAATCCATTGTCGCTGATGAGTTAAAAGTTTTGGGCTATACAACGCGAACCGAAAACGGCAAAGTATATTTTGAAGGTGACGAAAAGGATATAGCGAAAACAAATCTGTGGCTACGTGTAGCAGATCGGGTAAAAATTGTTGTAGGTAAATTTCCGGCAAAGACATTTGAACAATTATTCGAAGGTGTAAGAGCCATTGAATGGGAAAAGTACTTACCAGTGGATGCGGAATTTCCGGTATCCGGAAAATCAGTGAAATCAAAATTATTCAGTGTTCCAGATTGTCAAGCCATTACGAAAAAGGCTATTGTAGAGCGAATGAAATATTATTATAAACGACTTGGTTTTTTAGAGGAAACAGGTGCAAAATATAAAATTGAAGTTTCTATTTTAAAGGATGAAGCGACACTGACGATCGATACAAGTGGTGCAGGATTGCATAAGCGTGGATATCGAATTAATCAGGGTGAAGCACCGTTAAAAGAAACATTGGCTGCTGCCCTTGTATATATTTCTAAATGGCATCCCAATCGACCATTTGTGGATCCTTTCTGCGGTTCTGGGACAATCGCATTAGAAGCGGCCATGATTGGACAAAACATAGCTCCCGGTTATAATCGTGATTTTATCAGTGAAGAATGGCCTTGGATGAAACAAAAAATTTGGGATGAAGTACGTCTGGAAGTAGAGGATATAGCGAAATATGACCAACCTCTCCAAATCTTTGGTTCAGATATTGATCATCGTATGGTAGAAATCGCTAAAACGAATGCTCGGGAAGCCGGATTCTCAGATTTAATTTCTTGGAAACAAATGCAAGTAACAGATTTCACTACACATCTGACAGATGGCGTAATGATCGGTAATCCACCGTATGGAGAACGTATTGGTGATAAAGAGGTATTGGAGAAGATGATTCGTGACATGGGACATATGATGAGTCAATATCCGTCTTGGTCAGTATATATGCTATCTTCCATGGAAAACTTTGAAGCGCTGTATGGTAAAAAAGCAACCAAAAAACGCAAACTATTTAATGGATTTATCAAAACAGATTATTATCAATTCTGGGGAAAACGTACACCAAAACAAACACAAGATGAATCCTAAAATAAATTACTATTTAAAATTTTAAAATCATATTTTATAATGATGGATATTTGTCTATAATATTATAGACTCTGTTTTTTTGAATATGTTTAGACGGGAGGGGGTGACCCCTTCCGTTTCGTTGTCTGTACAAGAAGAGGGGAATTTGAATGAGACAATCAATACCATTTGCCTTATCCAAAGATAAGTCTTTCTTTGACTCATTGGGAGACTGGATTGGCGATATTTTATACGATGAACTACCTGAAAAAGGGCTAGAATGTCGTGATGAACAAATTTTCATGGCCTATCAGATTGAAAAAGTATTACGAGAAAAATCCATCCTTTTTGCTGAAGCAGGTGTGGGTACAGGAAAAACTATCGCATATCTTTTACCAGCGATTGCGTATGCTCGTTATACAGGAAAACCTGCATTAATAGCATGTGCAGATGAAGCACTCATCGATCAGCTCGTTAAAGAGGGGGGCGATATTTATAAACTGCAACAATTTCTAGATTTGAAGATTGATGTTCGACTAGCGAAATCACGTGATCAATATTTATGTTTAAAGCGTTATGAGGAAGCCGAAAAATTCGCTGATGGGGAATTTTTAGATGATATAGCAGAAACAATTCCAGATGGCGTATTTGGACAAGGTTCCTTAGAATTATATGGTCAACACAGTGATTATCCCAATATTAGTGATGAAGAATGGAACTTAGTCAATTACAACTCCATTCAACAATGTTCAGTCTGCAATTTAAGAAATCGTTGTGGGCAAACGCTTCACCGTGCCCATTATCGTGAATCAACGGATCTCATCATTTGCTCGCAGGACTTTTTAATGGAGCATATTTCTACAAAAGAATCCCGTATACGTGAGGGCCAATTAGCATTGCTTCCAGAGGTATCAATGATCGTCTTAGACGAAGGGCATTTACTGGAGTATGCGGCACAAAAAGCAATGACCTATAAAGTTCAGGATTATACGATTGTACAATTACTTGATCATTTAATGGTGGATGGTTTAAGAGAAAAAACATTGTACACAATGGAACAATTACAAGATGGTCATGAATTGTTCTTTGAACAGTTACGAGAAGATGTTATTGATTCAGATGAAGAACGGAAACGAATCAAAAAGTCTGCTTTGCTGTTAAAGTTAGGGAAAAAGGTTATTGAAACTGTTGAAATATTACTAGAGGAATTTGTGTTTGAATCAGAATTATATGTTATTCCAGAATATGAATTACGCATGGCAGAAGAGTTTTTAGAACAGTATGAGGCTGCGATGCGAATTTTCATAGCGCAGGGTGACGCTGTCGACTGGTTGGAAGAAACAGATGGAGAAGAAACACTAGTGATTATGCCGCGTCTTATCACGGAGGTCCTAGAAGAAAAAGTATTTTCAAAAAGGATTCCATATGTTTTTTCATCCGCAACCCTATCAATCAATAAAGATTTCAGCTATATGGCGGGAAGTTTAGGCATTCAAAACTATCAGTCTTTTTCAGTATCATCACCATTTGATTATGAAGAGGTTATGAAAATCATTTTGCATCATTTAAAGCAAATAGAAAAAGTTCAAAAAGTTGAGGATTTACTCGAAGAAGAAAAGCAAACACTCATACTCTTTAAGTCTAAAAAAGCAATGCAGGCCTTTAAGTCGCAAATTGATGAACGCTTGACCACTAAAATTGGCTTCGAAGGCGATCGAGAATTATCATCCATTATCCGCGATTTCCAAGAGGGTAAAATCCAAGTATTATGTTCGTATCATTTATGGGAAGGATTAGATTTGCCAGAAGAAACATTGACTCGTGTGATTATTTATGATTTGCCATTCCCACCTAATGATCCTTTATTTGATGCAAAGCGGGAATTTGCAGAGGATGCTTTTGGTGATGTAGATCTTCCATTCATGCTCTTACGTTTGCAGCAGGGAATGGGACGACTAATTCGAACATCCAATGATTATGGCGATATTCATATCTTGTTAAATGAAGAAGAAGCACATTATAAAGCACAAATAGAACCAATTTTTGCAGTTTCTGCTGATGAATATCATTGATGCCCTATGAGTGATTATTTAAAGACAGTAACCATTAAGAGGTTCGAAAAGTAAAAAAATCCGCTCTCTCTACTGAGAAAGCGGATTTTTTATTATCGCTAGCAATTACCAAAGTTTATAACCTATAGAACCTAGCGGAGAGTTTTGAATAATATCGTAGATTGGGAACGTGTAAGCTATTAAGATTAATGCTACTAAAATGACAATCCAGATTTTGAAGTTTTCTAGGAAAGCTGGAGTCTTTTGTGCATGTGGTGCTACAGTTCCGATTGGGAATTCTTGTTCACCCTTAGGAGCAAACCAGCAAAGTTTTACAAAGATATATAGGAACAAGATAATCCCGATGAATAATAATGTTCCACCAACAGCTTGCGCAACTTGATAAGAAGCCCAAGTCTTTGCGATTTCAGCGCCACCATAATCAGAGAATGCTGATCGACGAGGGGCACCCAACAAACCTTCAATGTGCATTGAACTAGACATAATAATCATACCAACAGCCCATACAATCGTTTGAATGATCCCTAGGCGATTCAATTGTTTTGTCAAAGTACGTCCTGTAAGGTGAGGAACCAACCAATAAGATGCACCGAAGAATGTTAACACTACAGCGGTAGCAACTGTCAAATGGAAGTGACCTGTTACCCAAATGGTATTATGAATTAATTGGTTCATTTGGTAAGATGCATTAACGATACCGCCAGCACCACCTGGAATGAAGATTAACATACCCATGAATGGAGCAAAGAAACGAGCATCACCCCAAGGTAATTTTTTCAACCAACCGAATACACCTTTACCTCCTAATTCACGTCCACGCATTTCAAATGTGGCAAACAAGGAGAACGCCGTTAATAGGGATGGAATAACAACCATCATTGTCAAAACAACTTGTAAGAATTTCCAAGAACCATCGATACCTGGTTCAGTTAATTGGTGATGAAGTCCGACTGGAACTGAGAATATAACAAATAACATAAATGAAAGTCGAGCTAGTGCATCAGAGAATATTTTTCCTCCGATTACTTTTGGAACAACTACATACCAAACCATGTAAGCAGGGAGTAACCAGAAGTAAACAAGTGCATGACCGAATGACCAGAATAGTGTACGAGATAATAGAATATTGACCCGATCAACAAGACCTAGTGACCAAGGAATCAATTGGAATAATACTTCAATAGCAAGCCCTATAGTAGCTACAAACCACATTAAGTTATTACAAACTGCCATAAATGAAAGCAATGGTGATGTTTGATGTGGATTTTCTTTTCGCCATTGTATCCAGCGCAATGATTGACCGAGTCCGTCAATCCAAGATCCAACAACGACAAGAGCTAAACCAACATAGAAAATCCAGTGTGCTTGTAATGGAGCATAGAATGTATAAAGAACAGATGCCTCATTTAAGAGAACCATAGCCGCTGCCATTGCGGTACCAATTGTCATGCTCCAAAAACCAATCCAACAAAGCAACCTTTGTTTTGAAGATAGTGCACCGGATGTACGACTAACTCCTGCAATGTGAAAGCCCATAATAAAGAATGTTGTTAAAATTAAGCCGAGTAACACACCATGTACGGTTAAAACTTGATAATAGCCAATTCCCCAAGGTAGTTCAAAGTGACCTGAACGAACTAATACTTGTAAAAGACCAGCAGTACCACCTAAAAATAAGGCGATAAACGCTACAAAAATATGTGCCATTGTAAGTTTAGCATCTTTAGAATCTACTTTTAATAATTCAGTAGTTTTCTTCGCTATTTTTCTTGAAACCGTTACGTTTTCTTCATTTACATTAGATTGATCAATTACTGTTTGACTCATTCTTTATCCACCACCTTAAGCATAGAATGCATTTGAGCGTGACCTGCACCACAATACTCATTACATACGATTAAGTATTCGCCAGCTTTATCCACTGTTGTTGTATATTCTGAAATATAACCAGGTTCTAGCATCATGTTAACGTTAGTTCCTGAAATTTCAAAACCATGGACAACATCTTTAGAAGTAGCAATAAATTTAACTTTTGATCCTACTGGTATTTTCAATTCAGGTGGATTGTAGTAGAAAGCGGAAGCTACTACTACTACTTCATAGTCCCAATCCTTACCGGATACTTTATGTACCCCCGGTTTGTTGAATGGTGCGATTTCATCAACTTTTTCATGATTGATAGTGTTCTTTGCACTTGGTGGGTGACTCCCATTATGAAAGGCCATTATACCGGTAATCAATAAAAATACGATCAGGGATCCAACACCAAATGTTAGCCAATATTTTTCATACTTATGAAGATGCATAGTTTTCCCTTCTTTCCTTCTGTTTAAAAGCGATCAACAAATAGACCAAAGCATGTAGCCCAAAAAGCTATGATCACAATGCCTACTCCTGTAACGAGGTAAAGCGTGCCCTTAAGGTTTTCTTCGGATTCATTTTTGTTAGCCATATTGATCCTCTCCTTTATTCTTATAACTTCCTTTCTTAAATTCATGATATATAAAATAAAACGCTTTCGATGTGACAAAAATCACACTTCTTGTGTGAAATGTGAATGAAGTGTGAAAAAGAATTGATAAAATAGTGAAGACACATATACTATTTTATTCCTATAAGTTATTACTGATTTTTCAGTTTATCCCGCATGAACAGTTAGTAAGATTCCTTGACTTGAGCCTTAAGTAATGAGCTGAAAGAAAAGAGATTGGGATACATTGGGATGCTTCCTCGTAAAAGTCTGACCGGTCCAACAACACTATTTGGAATGAAGAAACCCTACTTGTGGAGGTGGCTGTGGGAAATCGACCTTGCTCCGTTTGTTGGTAAATGTTAAAATTCCAATTAAGGGAAAAATTGAAATAGATGGGCAAATGGTTCCTCATTAAAGTGCAATAGATATAGCATATTTACCAAATATTGATGAGTTCTTCTCGAATTTAATGGGACATATTCATCTCAATTTAAAGATTTCTCTAAATATAGGGCAAAGGAGATCATAACTTTTACAACTTGAATCAATAAGAAAATGTCGAAAGGAAAAAGAGATAGCAAAGGATGATTTGATGAAACCAATTGTTGAACTGAAACATTTATCTAAGACAATCAAAGGGAAAGAAATAATTAAAGATTTGAATCTTGAGCTTTTCCCTGGTCAAATAACGGGCTTTTTAGGACCTAATGGAGCTGGAAAAACAACGACTATTCGTTTAATGACTGGGTTGATGAAACCAACAAGTGGAGAAGTTTTAATTGATGGTATTTCGTTGAAAGAAAATTTTGAAGAGGCCATTAGTAAAGTAGGGGTCATTGTTGAAAATCCTGAGATGTATAAATATATGTCAGGATATAAAAACTTACTTCATTTTGCTAGAATGCATAAAAACGTGTCAAAGGAAAGAATAGCGGAAGTCGTTCGTCTTGTCGGGCTTGAAAAACGTATAAATGAAAAAGTATCAACGTATTCACTTGGTATGAGACAACGATTAGGACTTGCCCAAGCATTATTACATCACCCTCAATTTTTAATATTAGATGAACCGACAAATGGACTTGATCCAGCTGGTATTCGTGAATTTAGGGAACATCTCCGCACAATTGCTCAAAAAGAACGAGTTTCTATTTTTATATCCAGTCACTTATTGGCGGAAATTGAATTGATCTGTGACCGTATTGCGGTTATTAAAAATGGACAATTAATTGATATTCGTGAAATGACTGTTGAACAGCAATCAACATACTATATTGAAGTGGGACAACCATGTGAGCCATTATTAAAAGAACAAAATTATCTATTTGAAAAATTTTCAAAAGGTTATTTAGTTTCAATCGAACGAGAGGATGTGCCAAAATTGATCACTAATCTTACAACAGCGGGAATTGATCTCTTTGCTGTGCAACCACATCATCAATCATTAGAAGATCAATTCTTAGAATTGACAGGGGGTGGACAAATTGCTCAAACTTCTGCAAAATGAGTGGATGAAATTATGGAACAAAAAAGGGACTTGGGTCATGTTCATCCTGTTGATCTTAGCAGTATTTGCAGTGGCTGGGATTTATAAATGGGTGGATCATTTAGAAACAGAAAATTGGAAAACGGTTGAACAACAGTCTATAAAAGAGCAGCAACAGAGTATCGATGCAGGTGGATTGACAAAAGAAGAATTAAAGGATGCAAAAGATTCTATTCAAATATCTAACTATCGTTTAAAGAATAATGAACCTCCTATAGAAACAGATAGTGCAGAAGCTTATTTGGATAATGGTTCATTCTTATTAGCTTTGATCAGTCTTTTTGGGACGATTATTGGGGCAAGCATTGTGTCGAACGAATTTTCTGCTGGAACGATTAAAATGCTTTTAACAAGACCGATTAGTCGAGCAAAAATCTTAACATCCAAACTTTTAACGGTTTTTATTTTTGTTATCCTTATGGCAGTCCTTTCATGGGTGTTAAATTTCATCATGGGTATTATTTTGTATGGTTTTGCCTCCGGAACAGATTTAGTTATGGAAGGAAATAAAATTGTAGAATCATCTCCTATCACGCATTCCCTCTATATGTATCTATTAAGTATGGGTGAGATTTTCATGTCAGTTATTTTCGCATTTATGATCGGCAGTATTTTCCGTTCTAGCTCTTTGGCAATTGGACTTACGCTTTTTATCAACTTTATGGGATCAAGCCTTGTTGTGTTTTTAAGTAAATATGAATTTGTAAAATATTTATGGATAGCTAACACAGATTTAACCCAGTTTGAATCAGATTACTCTATCGTAGAGGGATTAACCATGCCATTTTCTCTAACTATATTAGCCGTTTATGCTGTTATTTTCTTAGTAGCAAGCTTTGTTACCTTTATAAAACGTGATGTAACCGCATAATCGTTTATTAATGAAAATCAACATTTAAGAGCATATGCTTCTAAACTGTACATGAAAAAAGTTTTAAATAGAAAAATAGAAGTCAACATACCAAAGGTATAGTTGACTTCTATTTTTTGTTATAATCGCAGATGTGTGTAAGCCCACAAGTTCGTCTTGATTCATTTCTAATCAACACACCTGTTATAGTCATTCTTTTGAGTTATATGTTATTCATCAACGGGATCTATTGTTAACAAAATGGTTAAATCACCTATTCCATCCGCAATCACAGGAAGTTTGAAGGCATGCTTAAAGCCAAAAAGCTTTGTGTGTCCAACCATTACAGTTGGTGGTGTAATATCAAGTTCTAAATTTTGTTCTGCTACATATGTACAAAGATTTCCTGCGATCATATTCCCGAATTCACCTGTAAAAGATTCTAACATTGCACCATCAAGTTGCATTCCATACATTGCTTCACCAATTGCACTAAATGTCGTTGGAGTTGAATCAATGATAATACGTCCCTTCATATCTCCAACCATCCCGATTAAAACACCAATTTCTGTCTGTTCATAAGGGTCTGAAGTAATGGATGGAGATGAAACATGAACTTCTTTAGGTAAAACAGCTTTGAGCGAAAGTATAGTACCATTCAAAATAGCTTGTATTTGCGTCGATGTGCTCATTTTTATCTCCTTTAAGTGTGACCTTTATATTATAATATCACGCTTGAATAAAATTGAATAGCGAACCTTGACGAACTTTTGATTTTTTATTATGATAAAACCAACTAATGAGAATGATTTTCATATTCAATAAATAATTTTAAATAAGAATCATTATAAAAAGGAGCGGTAATGATGGTATATGCATTTATAGGTGCAACATTATTGATTTATGGAGCAATAGGAAAATATGTTTTAAATCAAATAACCGCACATATAAAATAATTTCTTAAATCCTTCTATGTAAAAATGGGAGGGTTTTTTTTGTTTGGGCATGGTAAAATAAGTTTATCACTTATTAAAAGGGGTAAATGATTGTTATGACAGAATTCGAACCGCAATTACAGAAACTTTTAAAGCAGACTGCAGTTCAATATTTAATTTATCAACATAATGAAGATGAAGAACGACTACAAAAAACAAAATTATTTGCTGAAAAGCTTCTAAATAAGGAATATATGATTGCATTTGCTGGCCATTTTTCTGCAGGTAAATCCAGTATGATCAATGCATTAACTGGAGAAGAACTTTTACCTTCAAGTCCAATTCCTACAAGTGCAAATGTTGTGAAAGTACATAAATCTGACAAAGATTATGCAATTGCTTATTTAACAGATCAGGCGCCTGTTTTGTTTGATGAAAACTATGATATCCGTACAGTGAAAGAATTTGCGAAAAATGGTGCGCTTGTTTCACAAATAGAAATCGGTCATCAAGATTCGGTTCTACCAGAAGGAATCACAGTAATGGATACACCGGGGGTCGATTCTACGGATGATGCACATCGACTATCAACTGAATCCGCATTACATTTAGCAGATATTGTTTTTTATGTCATGGACTATAACCATGTTCAATCAGAACTGAACTTTCAATTCACAAAAAATTTGATGAAGTATAATCCGAATGTCTATTTGATCGTGAACCAAATTGATAAACATAAAGAAAATGAATTATCATTCAACGATTTTTCTAATTCCGTTTACACCTCTTTTGCCAACTGGGGTGTAAATCCAAAAGGGATCTTCTTTACGTCGTTACGTGATCCAGCCAATAGTCATAATGATTTCGAACAAGTAAAAGAAATCGTGATGAATAGTATGGATGGCTGGCAGGAACGTTTGCTTCAGGTAGCAGAAAAGACATTGCAACAGTTAAATATGGAACATGACCAATATTTGACGACGAATAAACAAGAGCTGTTGGTGAATAATGAAGACAAATTGTCAAGTGAAGAATGGGAAAACCGTCAAGCCATCACCGAAGATTATGCCACTGTTTTGCATCAACTAAAGCTCTATTCGTCTTCCAATTGGCAGCAAAGCTTTGATGATCATCGTGATGAGCTTTTAGAAAATGCAGGCGCAGCCATTATGCCGTTTGAGTTACGGGAAAAACTAACACTCTATTTAGAAAGTATCCAACCTAATTTTAAAGTGGGAACCTTTTTTTCAGGGAAGAAAACACAAGCGGAACAATTGGCACGTAAAGAGAGCCTTTATGAATTATATAGTTCGATCACAACATCTCAAATTTCCGGGCATTTGAGAGCACTTATGAAGCAATCCTTGAAAGAGGTTAATGCACTGACAGATGAAATGGCTCATGAGATTGATGAAATGACTTTAAAACCACCAATGCGTGTTATTGAAGAACAAGTCAAATTAGACTCTGGCATTACAGGGGATGCATTGTTGAATTTTGCCAATCGTGTAGCAGATGCAACGAAAAGATGGTACAAACAAAGTACGGATGATTGGAAATTTGAAAAAGCTGCATATATTAAAGAATTATCAGTTACCATTATCGAACCGCTTAAGAAAAAAAGCGCAGCATTAAAAGAAAAAGCTGAAATTATTACAGCTGCTGAAGCTATTGAACAACAACAAAAGTATTTTGAAATTCAAAAATCTGTATCAATCGAAACTGTTAACCCAGAAGCAGATCAATTTGTTTCTACTTGGTCGAAAGAACATGCTGAAGCTTTTGACAAGATACGTAAATTTGATCCTTCTATGCTGGCAAAGGAAAAAGAATCAGAGATTGAAGGCGTAGAAGATGAGCAAATTGACAAAGGAGTATCCATTCATACAACAACGGCTCTTCAAAATGCGCTAACAACAGCTAATGAAGTTGCATCCATCCAAGGCTTTTCAGAAGTCGCAAACTTTTTGAAAAATAAAGTGCAACGTTTGGAGAAAAAGGATTTCACGATTGCTTTATTTGGCGCATTTAGTGCTGGCAAATCTTCTTTTTCAAATGCTTTGATGGGACAAAAAGTACTACCAGTTTCGCCTAATCCAACAACAGCTGCTATTAATAAAATACGTCCAGTTTCATCGGAACATCCACATGAAACAGCAGATGTCCATTTAAAAACAGTACAGCAATTACAAGAAGATATCATTGCAAGCTTTGGCGCGATCGGCCTTCGAGTTTCATCTTTAGAAGATGCTTATCATAAAACAGAGGAAGCATTGGCAAAAAAACTAGAGAATGAAAGACTGCATGTCCATAAATCTTTTATCCGTGCTTTTAAAGAAGGATATCCAATTTTTAAAGAGCAATTAGGAAACACAATACGTACAAACCGTGTGGAATTTGAAAAATTTGTAGCACAGGAAAATCGAAGTTGTTTCGTCGATACCATTGATTTTTATTTTGATTGTGAATTGACACGTATGGGTGTTACGTTAGTGGATACCCCAGGAGCAGATTCGATTAATGCTCGCCATACTGGAGTAGCCTTTGAATATATCCGAAATGCGGATGCTATTTTATTTATTACTTACTATAACCATGCATTTGCAAAAGCAGACCGTGAATTTTTAATCCAGTTAGGGCGTGTCAAAGATGCCTTTGAACTCGATAAAATGTTCTTTGTTGTCAATGCCATTGATCTTGCCTCCAATAATGAGGAAGCAGAAGATGTGAAAACATATGTAAAACAGGAATTACAACGTTTTGGTATTCGTAAACCAAGATTATTCGGCGTTTCAAGTATACTGGCATTGCAAGAAAAAGTTGAAGACAAAGCGTTAGATTCAGGTATGTCAATGTTTGAAGAGAATTTCCATCACTTTTTATCTGAGGAACTGACAGCACTTGCCGTACAGGCTTTAGTGGAAGAAACAGAAAAAGCACAAGAACGCTTACGGATGCTGATCCAACATACAGAAGAAAATTTAAAGGATAAAGAAAAACGGCTTGCTGAATTAGCAAAATTAGAGCAATATATCCATACTCATTTTATGTACTCTGCGGCACAAACGATCGAAAAAGATGCATGGCAAGAATTGAGTGAACTAGTGTACTATGTTTTACAACGAGTTTACTATCGTTATCCAGATTTCTTTAAAGAGGGCTATAATCCAACGACGTTTGCTTCGAAATCATCATCAGTTGCGTTAGATATTGCCTTGAAAGAAGTATTAGCAAGTTTAAGTTTTGACTTTGAACAAGAAATGCGTGTTACAAACTTCCGTTTAGCTAAATTTATTTTGAAAAAAATTCAAGAGCATTATGTTTATGATACAAAACAATTAAAGGATCTCAATGCAAGTTTTTCATTTATGCCATTTGAGGTTGAAGAACCAGCCATATTAGAGTTTACAGGTCCTTTTACAAGTACAAAACCTTATGAATCTGTCAAATCCTATTTCAAAAATAGTAAATCATTCTTTGAAAAAGGGGATAGTATTCAATTGCGTGAAGCACTTGAAGAATTAACAAAGCCAGCTGCAAAATCCTATCTAGATGAGCAAGCTGAACGGATGAAAAAATGGTCAGAAGATGTGATTACGAAAGAAGCAGAAGAATTACGTTTGTACATTAGTAAACAAGCGATTGAACAAATTGAAACAGAGAGATCATTGCTTCAAGAAAGCAGTAAATTGGATGAATGGAAGTTAATCTATGAATCATTAATGAATGGAGTGAAAAATTAATGGGAAATGTATTCGTTTCAGTAAAAGATTTAGAATTGAACAACCAGTATGCGTATAAATGGATTGACGCACGTTTTAATTTGCAGGATTCAGCAGAAGGACATCATCTGTTTGAAAACAGTCATATCGATCAAGCTGTCTATTGGGATTTAGAAAAAGATTTATCTGATATGAACAAAGCTGCAGGTAGACATCCAATGCCTGATAAAGAGCAGCTAAAGGCACTTTTTGAGAGAAGCGGCTTACAACAAGAACAAAATATTCTCATCTATGATCAAGGTGGCGCACCATTTGCAACAAGAGCTTGGTGGATGCTGCAATATGGTGGATTCAAGAATGTAAAAGTTGTTCAAGAAGGCTATCAAGCATTAGAGCAAGTTGGCTTTAAAATATCGAATGAGAAGTCAAAAGTGAAAACGACTTCATTAGAAATCGACTGGCAAGACCATTTATATACAGATCGTAATGGGGTAAAGGATATTGTAGACGGAAAAGTAAAACGTACATTACTAGATGCAAGAGCGCATAATCGTTATAAAGGGCAAATAGAACCAATCGATAAAGTAGCGGGGCATATTCCAGGAGCATTAAATTATGATTGGGAACAGTTAAAAACAAAAGGGTACTTAGCACCTAATGATAGTCTGCTAGAAGTTGTATCTAAAGATGAACCTATTACTGTATACTGCGGAAGCGGTGTAACAGCATCACCACTTTATGCCGTTTTAAAAGAAATGGATTATCAAAATGTGCAATTGTATACAGGAAGCTATAGTGATTGGATCACTGAATATGAAGTAGAAAAAGGAGAATAAAACCATAGAAAGAGGGTTTTCAGTTGCTGTTAAATATGACGAAAAATAGCAGGAAATTGCTGGCTGTTACAGCATTAAGTTCAACATTATTGGCGACAAATCTTGCCAATATCGTACAGCCATTAACCGTACAAGCTGCATCGGCATCGGAAAAAGTATCAAATGAATATATTTTAAAAGTGAATAGTCATGTGCGCTCGGGAATTGGAACAAATCATAAAATTTTAAAAACGCTCAAAAAAGGCACAACGATTAAACCTGTTGTTCGTAAACAAAATAAGGATAAAATCTATTGGTATAAAATAAAAATCGATTCAACATATGGTTGGATTTCAGGAAACCTTTTGACTAAAAAATTTATTTATAAAACAAGTGGTGACAAGAAAGCCATTTCCTTAAATGTACCTTATATCAATCAGCTAAAACCGGTTTACGCCCCTTTTGGATGTGAAGGTGCAAGTCTGTTACAAGCGTTACGTTACAAGGGATATGCTAAAAAGACGAGCTATAAAAAATTCTTGAATAATATGCCAAAGACTACCCGTAATCCGTTTAAGGGTTTCGCTGGTTCTCCATACCATTCTATTGATGGTGTATTTCAATCTATTTTTCCAAAGCCTTTAACGAAGTATGGAAAGAAATATAGTAATACGGTCAAAGATATTTCAGGTGCATCTGCAAGTACTTTACGTCAAGAGCTTGCTAATGGCAATCCAATTGTCGTGTATGTCACTTTGAATTTCTCAAAACCTAAATGGACAAAATGGAATATGGGTTCTGCCGGGAAAAACGTTAAAATGGTTGATAATCTTCATGTGATGACATTGGCAGGCTATAGTAGTAAGACAAAACGTTACAAGGTTATAGATCCAAATAACAAAGGTGAATATTGGGTAAACAAATATGAATTTGAACGCGCCTATAATGCTTTAAAATATGCTGTTGTAGTACGCTAAGTGATACAAAGGGAATTTTATCTTATCGACTGGAACTGCATAAATCACTCCTTAATAGGGCAGTGTCCTCCTCTACATATTATCAAAAAAATCCTGATTAAAAAGGAGAATCGCTTATTTTGTCGAATAATAGAATAATGTCAGAAATAGAAAAAACTAGATGACATTTTCTTGCATTATCTATAGTTAGTTTTCAGAAGTTCTTTAAAAAACCGTTGTTCTAAAGGGTATATTCATCATAATAAAGCTCTTAATGAGGTGATGTATTGGGAACAAAAGAAAATCTACTAGAATCGATTGTCATGCAGCTTAAACAGGGTTTATGGGAAATGGAGAATATTTATAGCAAAAGAATCAAAATTTTAGAAATTGAAAACGAGAATCAAATACATCAAATCCATAAGTTAAAAGAGAAAATCTCATCTTTACTTGAAAATGTGGAAACTTTAAAAAAAGTAAACTTAGATTTGAATAACAGTAGAGAATTACTGTTAAAAAAATTGAATGCGAAACAAGAGAGGACAACTGTCATTGGCATCATAACTGTTTTATTATGCGAAGATGAAATTACCAATGATGACAAAGTAGAGCTGATCAAACAACTCCTTAAACTGGCTGTGAAAGAAGAGCAAATAGAAGGATATATCAAGGAATTGATGCAAATTATCAGTGATGCATTTGCTTTTTTTGATTATTATCAAAAAAGAGTCATTAAAAGAGAGATAAAAAAGAACTATCTATTCTTTCACCAATTATTTATAACAGCACAATCGCATTCCGTCAGAAAAATCCTATTTGCCTACCATTCTGATAAAATGAAAGATATGATTAAACATTTATTGGATGAACTTATACGATCTAATAGATTATATTCATATAATGATGAAGATGCGTTAAATATTCTTTTATACATAATCTATTACAATAAAATAAAAGAGCATCAAGACAACGAACAATTTCAGTTTTTTTACAATAAAGATGAGAATTATTATGCCAAAAGATTTTATAGTTTATATAAACTGTACTTATATAAAAAAGACAGAAGTTGCTTCTATTCAATGATGAAGCTTTTTCATGAGAAAGAGTTATGTATTGACTTATTGAAAATAGAAATGGCACAAAGTATTTTGAAAAAATTTTTTAAAGAAGAAATTGGACATCACTATAATATTGGAAAAAAGACACAATATATGAGCCTTAAAGATTATAGATATCGCCATCCACATTATAGTGAGCTTCGGAACTTTGGCTATCAAATAACGAACCGTACAGATGAACAACGCTGGGCAGCTTTACTGGAATTTATGAAAGAGTATAGCTTACAAGCAACAGTCAATGAATTACATAAAAGAATCAGACTAAAAATGGGAAGAGAAGAAGATCAAAAAAGATATGCAAATGCAATTGAAAAATGGAGTTTTGATTTAAGGCGTTTAAAAGAAGAATATTATCAAAATGATTTTCCTTGGCCAGATTAAAGTAAAACTTCACATGGTAAGAGGCTTCTTCATCTCTTGATTGCTTAGGACTAACATTCGATTGGAGTAGGGTTCAATTATCGTGCGAAAAGCGAGTGGACCAAAGTGGAAATCAATTGATTATGTAATTTTCAATAGAGTAGATGAATCAACACTAAAATCATTTTTCTAAAGTACAAAAGCAAATGGATAAGAAAAAAGAAAGTGGATGAACATTTTGAAAAATAAATTCCGTGTCAGTCAAATTCTTGTTTCAAAAGAAACGCAAAAAATAGAAAAAATATATGCAGTGAATACAAAAGGGGAACCATTTGATCTGCTTGAGATTGGCGTTCTTGAACATTTCCATATCCTCACAAAAGAACAAGTTCAAGAAAAGTTAGATCAGTATAAAATAGGTGTCACTTTTAAAGTGGATGGTCAACGTACACTTTTGACATTAAACTCAAAAGAAGATGCAAATCTTTATATTGAACATATAGGACCATATTTCAATGAAGTATTGTTATAAATTTAATCTAAAAGCTCATGGTCGCAGATTATTTTCGTTAAATGATAGATTATACTAAAAGGAGAGATTAAAGATTTAATGAATTTACCTCAAGATCACCATCACGAGTATGAAATCCAACCATTTTTTTCAATATGGTGGCATCCCAAAAGGACTGCTCAATATTTAATCAATCAAAAAAAATGGACATATACAATTTTCCTTATTTTACTAGGCGGTATAGCAAGTAGCATTATGTGTTTAGAAGACACAAAGCTGTATCCTTTCTATGCCACATGGCTATTGCTGACGGCTTGTATTTTATCGGGACCTTTTATAGGTATATTTACTGTATTAATAAGCACGGTTGTTACCTGGCTTGTTGGTAAAATCTTTGGAGGCAAAGGTAGCTTTGAAGATATTTTAAGAGTGAAAAGTGCATTATTTATACCAACTATCACGATTACACCATTTATGATTATGTGGATGGCCAATTCACCACAAACTTTTTTTGATACAGACTATGTAACTTCAAATGTTATGATAGGAATTTCAACTATTTCATTTCTTATAGCTATCATTATTTCAGTTTGGACATTTGTTATTAATGTCGCTGGAGTGGCAGTTGCACATCGATTTTCAAATTGGAAAGCATTTTTTACGATTTTCATCCCAACATTTTTACTATTAATAGTTTGTCTAACGTTTGGTGTATTGTTCTTCATCGCATTTTCCACGATATGATAACAATGACGCAGCGCTATACAGATAAAAAGAATCTGTATGATCGTTTTAGGATCCTAACGTTTTCTCAATCGTCAAAAGATTGAGTAGAGAATGATTATAAGAACTAAACATAAGAAAGGTCGATGTATCACTTTCATCCCGCTTTAACGGGCAGTAAAGAACCTCCATCTCAAGATTTAGAGAGAAATAGAAAGGATAGATGGGGGAACAACTGCCCGTAAAAGTCCGATTGGTTCAGCTCACCATCAGTGGGGGATGAAGAAAACCCCCACTGATGGAAGCTTCACTTTATTAGTAGTACAGATACCTTTCTTTAAAATAACTATTCATTATGCTCCGAATATATTTCCTTCATTGACAACTTCTCTAGAAATCGCAATGGCGCCCTTTTTTCTTAGATGCAATATGCCTTCTTCATCTGCTTTGAGGATTTTTTCAAGATAATATTCCTGCTTTTCTGGAGGAATATGCATCCCATTAAATTCATCTCGAAGCGCAAATTCATAGACAGCTAATTCATCTTCAGTAAGTACACTAGGGTTTTTACCTGAGTTTTTATTTACATCCATTATGGTTACATCCTTTGTCTAAAAATCTTATGAACAATATGTCTTTCCTAATAAGTATACAATACAATTTGATGTTGTTTAAAACAAAGAGGCCGATAGCTATAGTTAGACAATTTTGATGATGAATATTGAAATTATCCCGCGTTAACGGGCAGTAAGATCCCATCTCAAAATTTAGAGAGAAATAAGAAAGATAGGTATGGGAAGAACTGCCCGTAAAAGTCCGATTGGTTCGGGTCAACAAGATGTTGGTCCCTCAGGTGTTGCCACAGGACGTGGTGCCTTTAACCTGAGTTCCTCTAGTTCAGTGGGGGATGAAGAAAACCCCCACGGATGGAAGTTTCACTTTATTTTAAAAGTATCTGTAATTCAGGTACTACATTTTGCCTTTTTCCATGGATCAACACTTCAATAATGTTTTCAGCAGCGAGTTGCGCCATGTCATCTCTTGTCTCATAGATTGCGGAACCGATATGGGGTGCTGCCGTAAAATTCTCTAATTGGAGTAAAGGATTATCCGTATTAATGGGTTCTTGAACAAATACATCTGAAGCGGCTGCATAAATTTCTTTATTTTTCAGTGCAAGGTACATAGCTTTTTCGTCTACAGTTGCACCCCTCGACATATTAATAAATACAGAGGTATTTTTCATTTGTTTAAATTTCGATGCATCGATCATATTTTTGGTTTCCGCAGTGAGTGGTGTCAGCATAACAATAAAATCAGATTCCGCGAGTAATTTTTCTAAAGGTTTCCAATAGATATGTTGTTCTTCTAATTCAGGTTTTTCTCGACGATTATAATAGCTAACATCCATTAAAAAGCCTAGTTTTGCACGTCTAGCTAAATCTTCGCCGATACGTCCCATACCGATAATACCTAATTTTTTGTGATGAACATTTAATCCGTAATAATTTACATCATCTTTTACTGTCCAGAGTCCCTTTTTGATCTTGGCATCAAGTTCGCTAATCCTTCTAGCAGCACTTAGCATAAGACCAAATGTTAAATCTACAACACTATCATTTAAAATATAGGGAGTATGTGTCCCGATAATTCCAGCCTTTTTCATGGCATTCGTATCAAAATTATCATATCCAACACTGATATTGCTAACAAGCTTTAAATTAGGAGCATGTTGAATGAGTTCTTCATCTATTTTTATCCCATAGTTTAGTAAAGCATAAGCTCCTTGTAGCGACTTCAGTAATTGTTTTCTTGAGCACGAAGGTTGGTAATCAATTTCAAAATGCTCAGCTAATTTGTTGATGATATCCCTTTTGATATCGCGTATAATTAAAAGTTTTGGTTTCATCAAAACACTCCTCCATTGGAAAATGTTAATGTTATATTAAGTATATATGAAGATTATGTATAAAATCTAAAAATGCTTATTATTAAGAGGAAATTTGAATGCATATTGTCGAATTTATCAGGTATAGCTATGAATAATGAATCCTTTTGCGGAAGGTGATTTGTCATGGAAGATAAAGAACGTCAAATTTGGTTTGATCTATTCATGTATACGATATTAGTGATATGTATTACGTATATTATCTTTCTCAATCAAATGCAAAGATATTTCTTATATATTGTTCTAATAGGTTATGCAGTAGCAACCTCTTATAAAATTGTAGTTTTAACACAACATAAACATAATAAATAATATGGAGAAAGAATAATTAAACAATTGATTTGAAGGACATTATTTGAAAGCTAGGATTTATAAAGTGTGTTTGTTCCGTTATGCTTCAACCTCTTCCTCTCGTATTAACCAGGTAGTAAGACCAACAGCTTCACTATAAGTAGGTAAATAAGCTGAGAATGAGTTCCTGCTGCCCATAAAAAAGATTGTTCCAATTAATGTGGCGGACTTGTGGACGAAAGAAACTATCGTGTGACCCCACTCTATCTGCTTTAAGATCGTCAAGTTTTCATCAACTTTTAAGATATACAAGTTACTCAATCAATAGTTCAAATAAAATAATGGGTCACTCTTTATTTGCCTATGGAAAGTAGTTTCTATCCAGTAAGATTCACAAACAAAATCTTGAAGATGGATACTTATTTGACCTGAATTTAATCAACAGATTTATTATACGATTCAGAAAGTTATAGGTAATGAAGAATAAAAAGCAAACGTGAATCGTAAACTGATTAAATAAAAGAAAAAGTATAAATATACAATCAAATCAATTTCATAAATCATTTTCTTCTTTAAAAATGCGAATATTTAATCATCACTAATTTTGATAGTTGTGGAGCGGAAGACGGCGGCTCCTCGAAAATGCATGCGCATTTCCTTCGTGCGGTGTTAGTTCAAGGAGGCTTATTCAGCGTTCGCATTTCTTATCTGAATTTTGCATTATGAAATGGATTCAATCACAAATTTTTTTCTAAAAAATAGTTTTCCCTTTTTCATTTTAGAGGAAAAGAGTAGAATAGTACAAGGATAGGACTTTAGAAAGTAGGAGAAGAAATGGAAGCAGAATTCCTAGCAAAAATAGCTTCAATTATTTTGTTAGATATCGTATTAAGTGGGGATAATGCAGTTGTTATTGCTCTTGCTTGCCGCAATTTAGCAAAAAGTCAACGTAAAAAGGCTATTCTTCTTGGTACAGCTGGTGCTATTATTTTACGAGTTCTTTTAACTTTTATAGCAGTTTGGCTTTTAGAAATACCATTTGTCAAAGTTGTCGGTGGTTTATTGTTATTCTATATTGCATTTGACTTGCTAAGATCTGGTGAAGGTGATCCAGATGTTAAAAGTAGTAGTAGCTTATTTACCGCAGTTCGCACCATTATAGTTGCAGACTTTGTCATGAGTTTAGATAATGTCTTAGCAATTGCAGGTGTTGCGAATGGTCATATTGGACTTGTAGCACTAGGTTTACTAGTTAGTATCCCTTTGATTATATTCGGTAGCCAAATTATTATTAAATTAATGGAAAAATTTCCGATTCTTATTTGGGTTGGCGCGCTATTGATTGCCTATACTGCAGGAACCATGATCGTGGACGATAAGTATGGACATCGACTTGTTGACTTTACATTCCCAATGATGGAACATATTATACCGATCGTCAGCGTGGTATTGTTAATGATTGTTGGTTTATGGACTAAAAACCGCCAAGTACGAAATATCACCAAGAAGTAGTAAGTATAGTATTTAGCGAAAGAAAACAAAAATGTTCTAAAGGTAAAAAAAGTACAATTCAAATGGATCTTTGAATTGTACTTTTTTGATGACCGATTTTGTTCACAGTATTTTTTAGGACAAGATAGGACTTACTATTTGGCTTGATAAATTTCTTCAGTCAACTCTTCTAATTGATCGATCAATGTGCCGATAAAAGCAATTGTATCTTGAAGAGGTTTATCCGTTGAAATGTCAACGCCAGCCATTTGTGCTAATTCGACAGGTGTTTTCGTACCGCCTGCTTGCAGTACTTTTAGCCAATCATCTACAGCAGTTTGACCTTCATGTAAAATCCGTTGTGATACTTGAGTAGAAATAGTAAGACCGGCACTATACGTATAAGGATATAAGCCCATGTAGTAATGTGGCTGACGCATCCAAGTCAATTCAGCCCCTTCATTTATCTCTACATCTTCTCCCCAGAATTCCTCTAAAACAGAACGTTTTAAATGGTTTAGAATCGTTGCGTTGACACTTTCGCCAGCATCTATGAGTTCATATACTTTGCGTTGATAAGCAGCCTCTAACAGATGTGTAACAAAGTTATGGTAGTAAGTACGAGCAACAATTGTTGAAATAACCCAACGTTTAAAACGGGGATCATCTGAATGTTCTAGTAAATAATTGGCCATCAACATCTCATTCATAGTGGATGGAGATTCTACAAAATACGTAGAAGCTTCGCTGTTAAAATATGATTGATATTTATGCGCATTTCTAAAATGACCTGCGTGACCAAGTTCATGTGCTAATACGAATACTTCATTCATTCGTTGTGTCCAAGAAATTAAAATATAAGAATGAGATCCGTATGGGCTAGAACAAAACGCACCCGTAGATTTTCCTTCATTATTAGCAAAGTCAATCCAGCGATCATCAAATGCACTATCGATCATTTCTAAATAGTCTTCTCCCATGACACCCAGAGCCTTTTTCATATAGTTGCGTGATTCTTCAATTGTGACAGATGGTTCATAATCTGGATCAAGTGAAATTTTTAAATCGGCAAAAGTAATTTTGTCTAAACCGTGTTCCCTTTGAAGAAGTTTTGCATAACGACGCATATGCGGTGCTAATTCTTTCATAATGATATCAATTTGACGATTATATAAATCACGGTCCACTTCTTGATCAAATAGCAAATAATCAATGACAGATTCATAACCACGTAAAGTAGCAATTGTTTTCTCAGTTTGTACATGCGTGTTATACGTTTTCGCCGTTGTATGTTGATAGTCTGCCAACTTTTTAGAAAAAGCTTTAAAGGCTTCACGACGTATGGCAGTATCGGATTCTAATTCCCAATCACCTTCAAAAAGATTGTAGCTAAGCGGATAGCTTTTATCACCGACAGTGAAATTTTCAAATTTCATATCTACTAATTTGGTTGTATTGTATAAACCATATGGCGCATCAAATGTAGAGCCAAGTGCGGCTAACGTTTTTTCCACTTCTGGATGCAATTGATGAGCTTTTTTTGTGATCAAGCGTTTGATGTAATGTGTATAAGTCGGTGCCAGTTTAATAGCTTCTTCTAATGATTCTACAGGTAATTGTAGAATTTCGCTGTGCACAAATGATACTAAACTAGCGATTTGGGAGGAAACTGTACCAAATTTACTTGCACGAATTTGTGCAGCATCATTTGTTTGATCTGTTTCAAGGTCTAGGGACATAAATGCATCATATGGGATTATAGATGTGATTAAAGCTTCATAGTCCGTGATGACATTGACAATCTGTTGTGCATCAGTAATATGGCCTTGATATTTGTCATTGAATGTTTTCGCATCTTCAATGATTTGTTGGATTCCCTCATTATATGCCTCTTCATTTAATACAAGATCTGTTAAATCCCAAGTTTCAGCAACAGGAATATCTTTCCGTTTTAGTACATGATCGATCAAGTAAAAGCCCTCCTTTTATCCCGCTTTAACGGGCAGTAAGACCCCATCTCAAGATATAGAGAGAAACGAGAAAGATAGATGGGGGATGAACTGCCCGTATAAGTCCGATTGGTTTAGCTAACTATCAGTGGGGGATGAAGAAAACCCCCACTGATGGAAGCTTCACTTTATTACGTAGCACGAATTATTTTCATTATAAATCGTATATTTTGTAAAGTAAAATATTTCAGATAATGTATGAAGTTATAATTGGAAATTACACCTTACACCTACTAAAAGAAATTATTCCAGTTAAGTGATAGCTCAATATGATAAAGGACAAAACGAGCAAGCCGTAGCAGAAATCAACGTATTCTTCCTATTTTCATGGACAAAATTAGATAATCAGTACACCTGACAATTACAAATTTATCCCGCTTTAACAGGCAGTAAGACCCCCATCTCATGGGGATGAACTGCCCGTAAAAGCCCGATTGGTTCGAACAAACAAGATGTTGGTCACTCAGGTGTTGCCACAAGACGGGGCGCTTTTCACTTCCGTTCCTCTATTTCAGAGTGGGGGATGAAGAAAACCACCCCTGATGGAAGCTTCACTTTATTGTAGTAGGGCATATATGAACTTAACTGATCTTAACGATGATTAAGGTGATTGATTATTCTATCTTGGCTAATTCAAGGTATAACATTTTCTAAAAGTGTGAAAGTTCCGTTGGAGTAGAATATAATTTAACAGATGTATTGATTAGAAAAAACAGGATAAATATGTAGCGTCATCGAAAAAAGCGCGAATAATGAGTGAATAGCACCCATTCGCGCTTTTAGAGTTACTAACAGAAGTATGTTTTGGTATAAGTTTTTAGCAAACTAAACGAATGAAACCTGTGCAATACTTTGCCTAAAGGTTACAGACTGATTAGATAACACCTTGAGCAATCATTGCATCTGCAACTTTTAGGAAGCCAGCAATATTTGCACCAATTAACAGGTTTCCTTCATGATCAAATTCTTTGGCAGCCTTCACGCAGTTATTGTAAATGGATGTCATGATGACATGTAATTTTTGATCTACTTCTTCAAACGTCCAGAATAGGCGCATGCTATTTTGAGCCATTTCTAAAGCTGAAACAGCTACACCTCCTGCATTTGCAGCTTTAGCAGGAGCAAACAATACATCGTTTGCGAAATAAACGTCAATCGCTTGAAGTGTGGAAGGCATATTGGCACCTTCACCAACAGCTTTGACACCATTCTTGACAAGGGTTTTTGCTGCTTCTTCGTTGATTTCATTTTGTGTCGCACATGGAAGGGCAATATCACAAGGAATAGTCCAGATACCTTGGCAACCTTCTGTATAAGTTGCATTTGAATGAGTTTCAACATATTCTTTAATACGACCATGTTGTACTTCTTTAATTTCTTTCACTGTATCCAAGTCGATACCATTTGGATCATAAATATAGCCATTTGAATCAGAACATGCGACGACTTTCGCACCTAGTTGTTGTGCTTTTTCAATCGCATATGTTGAAACATTACCAGAACCCGATACAACAACAGTTGCCCCAGCAAATGATAGATTAATTTCTTTTAACATTTCTTGTACGAAGTAAACGCAGCCATATCCAGTTGCTTCTTTACGAGCTAACGAACCACCAAAACGTGGTAATTTGCCTGTGATCACGCCAGGTTCATATGCACCACGGATACGATTATATTGTCCAAATAAGAAACCGATTTCACGTGCTCCCACGCCGATGTCACCAGCTGGAACGTCAACGTCTGGTCCGATATACTTGTGTAATTCGGTCATAAATGCTTGGCAGAAACGCATGATTTCAGCATCTGATTTACCTTTTGGATCAAAGTCTGAACCACCCTTGGCGCCACCGATTGGTTGACCTGTTAATGAGTTTTTAAAGATCTGTTCAAAGCCTAGGAATTTGATAATACTTTCATTTACAGAAGGGTGGAAGCGAAGACCACCTTTATAAGGACCAATTGCAGAGCTATATTGTACGCGATAACCACGGTTTACTTGGATTTTACCATGATCATCTTCCCAGGATACACGGAATTTTACGACACGTTCTGGCTCAACGATTCTTTCTAAAAGACTTGCTTCCATATATTCAGGACGTTGTGCAAAAACTGGAGTTAAAGAGTAAAGAATTTCTTTTACCGCTTGTAAGAATTCAGGTTCATGACCATGTTTTTCTTTAAGATTGTTATATACTGTATCAATATATTCAGTTGCTACTTTTTGTGAATCTGACATCGCTGTGACCATTATGAAGACCCTCCATGAATTTTTATTTATGATATGAATCCATTTCATAACACAAAATTCATCTGAAAATACGAACGTTTAGTGATATCCAATTTTGATAAATGTGTAGTGAAAGACGGCGAATCTCTAAAATACATGCGTATTTTCTTCGTACGATGCTGATGCAGTGAAGCTCATTCAGACGTCTGCCAGAAAAGCTTGAACTGAAAAACCTCGTAGAAAGGTTAAAAAATAAAGCTATCCTGCACCATGTCCTGTGATAATAGCTTTGGGTTCAACGATAGGTTGGACCGAGGAGACAACCGTCAAACCTGTGGAAGTGCCATCTGTTGTAAAATATAAAATATGAATATTAAAGAAGATTTTTTTTGAAATGTTCGTGTTTTTAGAATAAAAGTGGATTTATGAAATTGATGCATATAAGTGTATTTTAGACATAGTTATGTGAATTTACAATCAATTAATATTATAAAAATACAAAATTAATAGAAAATTCACCTTGAAAGCAATAAAATTGTAACAATTCAGCATTTTCATGTTAGGTTAAAACTGAGAAAAGTTAGTATGTAGGAGGTAAGACAGATGTCAAAAATATGTATAGATGCAGACGGATGTCCTGTCGTTAAAGAGATCATTCAAATTGCAAAAGAATTTCAAATGAAGGTGATTATTTTTTGTGATACCTCACATCAATTTGAAATAGAAGGGGTACAAACCGTAATGGTATCTAAAGGGGCAGATGCGGTTGATTTTGCATTAGTCAATCAAATACAAAAAGGAGATATTGCAATTACTCAAGATTATGGACTTGCCGCAATGGTGTTAGCTAAAGGTGGCTATGTGATGAATCAAAATGGCTTACAGTACACAGCTCATAATATCGATCAACTTTTATATTCACGTCATATTAATCAAAAAATCCGTCAAATAGGTGGACGAACAAAGGGACCTAAAAAAAGAACAAAAGAAGCGGATGATCAATTTATCAATCATTTTCGTAGACTATGCGAGTATGTGACAAGTAATCATTATCCTTCATCTGGGAGTGATTAAATCAGAGAGATTACTCCACAATAAATTGTGGATTCAGGTTTTGAGTGCGATTCAAAGTGTGGTCATAATGATATCGAGTGTAATCGATTGGTTGGAAAAGTTAACAATATCCTATGATTCTGTAACTATCACAAATTCCAATGAAAAAAAGCGGTTGGAGAAAGATTACTGCTCCAACTGCTTTTCGCTTGTTTTAGAAGATTTTATATCTTGATAAAATGGGACATAATCATTCAGATGTAATTTCTTCAACCGTTTGTTCAACTTCTTTACGTGTCATTTTGTTGTTTCCCTTGCGCATCGTATCAAGTGTTTTGTGAGCTAATGCTAGAGGAATTTTACAAAACATTAAAATGCTTCGCTTTGAAATACTTTTATTGTATTGATCTGCTTTCGCTAAATTTTCTTCTGCATATTGGAACAAGTCATTGCGTGTCCAACCATCTGGAATAAATTGCACTCCACGCTCTTTATCTTCCGATTGATTACGCAAAATATTTACGGCTTGTAATCCACGACCGTAACCAATTGCTAGTTCGCGGTCGGTTTTAATACCTGCTCCCCAAAGCCATATATCTGAAAGCATAGTACCGACAAGACCTGCAACATAGTAGGTATATTCATCTAGATCTTCTTTTGTCTGAATATGCCAACCTTTCGATGCCCACTTTGCCATACCGTCTGCCATCTCACTTGTTGAAGAAGCAACAGTATTTCGAATTCCTTCTGGGCAAAGAGCTAACCAATCGCTTAGTCTTAATGTTACTTCAGGTAATTGATGTCTATAGGGTTCTAATAATTTCAAATAGGCATTACGGTCAAAAGGTTTCAATAATAATTGACTCGTCGCATGTAATAACTCGGCTTTTATAGTATTCGGTAATTTTTCGTCATCTTCAATTTCATCAATGGCACGCATACACAGATAGGCTGTTCCAACGGTAGTTTTTAATTCTTTTTCTAAAAATGTTATAGGGATAAAAAAAGTACGACTTGTTGCTTTTAAAACGGTCATGGCTTCTTTATATAATTCTTTTTGATGTTTCAATGAAAACTTCCTCCGTTCAAAATAAAACATTAACTATATCGTATATCAAATTTAGCAAAATAGAAAATCAAATCTACCCATCATACTCAATCTTTTTAGGAAAACTACTTTCACATACTGCTGATTTAGAGGTAATCATTGAAAACACATGATCTATTATGATGATGTTAACTTTTTTACGTGTTTGAGGTGAAAAAACGGTGGTTCTTGTGTAAAAGAGTGTTATTCTATTTATCTAAAAAAAGTTGCCCTAAAAGATAAAAAATAACCTTTTGGGGCAATTGCTATGCTCGAGATCGTTCATTTAAAAAGGGTGTTATTTTGCTGGCTTCATCTTGAAAAGCGTAGTATGTTGAGACTTTAAATAGGAGACTTCGCTTTATCAGCACAGTAGATATTTATAAAAAAACTTTAAGCCATTGGAAATTCGATTAAGATTTCAACACCTAGGTGCTTCAATATTTTTTCTTCATTATTATCAATGACAGTTGTTGTTTGATAATCCATACCATCTCGTCCCAGTATATTTAAGACGGTTACTTGATAACTATGACTTCTCATTAATGATTCAGAAATTTCTTGTACGAAGTCTTTAGGAACTTTGCCAATGATGTGTAAACCATATTTTACAATAATTTCATCACGACGATTATCTAATTCTAATTTTGCCCCTCTTTGTAATGTGCGTATAGTGCGTTCATGTTTATAAGTTTCCTCTAAATTAAAGTAGAAAATAGTTGATAGACTATTTTGAGCTTTTGAAAGTACTAGCTCTCTTTCCTTTGCAATTCTTGCCTTTTTTTCCTCATTATTGTTTAATGTATTCATATTGTGCATAGTCACCTCAAAAAATAAATATAATGTATACTCTTATTATTCTGCAAAAATGATAGGGTGTCTATATATTTCTTATATTCATTTTTGAAAGCATTTTCAAAGATTGTCTATTATGCTATAATGGGTAAAATTTAATTTGTCTAAAATGTGAATTCAAGCAAACTATTTTCGATTTCTAGTGGATGATCCATATCCTTGGTATGAAATCAAAAATGGATTCTACAGTAATGGGCATAAGGCATTCACACCAAAACTCCAGCAAAAAGAGGGGGATAAGTGGGGCACGACTGTCTGTAAATGTCCGATTGGTTCAACATACATACAATGGGAGATGAAAAACACCTCTACTGTGTGAATTTTCATTTTAAATATTGTTTTAGCATTACGGATTAACGTAATAAAAAAACAGGGGACAATCATTTTCAAAAACAAATTGCACATTCGGTTATAACGGATTAAAGTGTTAGTGGCGATTAAAAAGGGGCAGATTTGTATGACAAAGACAATTGGAATAGATGCTGGAGGAACGCTTACAAAGTTGGCATATTTAAATGATCAGCATGAACTCCAATTACAACATTTTCCATCCAGTGACTTATCAGCTGTTTTAAATTGGATTCATCAATATGATATACGTGAAATTGGATTAACGGGTGGTCGAACGGAACAAATCAAGATGATGTTAGATATGGTCGATTCTGTTCATTATCTAGTAGAGTTCGAGGCAACACTCAAAGGAGTCCGGTACCAACTAGAAAAAGAAGGCCATCTTTTTGAAAAAAGCATCATTACGAATATTGGTACGGGAACGTCTATACATTATATGGATACTGAAAAACATATGAGAGTTGGAGGAACAGGTGTTGGTGGGGGGACATTAATTGGGCTTGCATCATTAATAACAGGTATTCATGATTATGAAGAAGTTCTTCAACTTGCCAAAAGTGGCAAACGTCATGGTATTGATTTATTGGTGCAGGATATTTACCAAGGTATGGATACGCCAGCTGAGCTGAAACCTACATTAACAGCTAGTAATTTTGGAAAAGTTGGAATAAAAGAAGTCATAAAATATGAGCCTGAAGATGTTTTGGCAACTGTGCAAGGTTTGGTTGGTGAAGTCATTACTACACTGAGTATTCAATTAGCAGAACAGCGGGATACGGAACATATTATTTATATCGGTACAACTTTAGATAATAATGATAAATTACGAGAGATAATTTCTCGTTATACGATATTAAAAAAGAAAACACCGGTTTTTTTGCAAGATCATGGTTTCAGCGGAGCCATCGGTGCGTTAATGAATATTCTTGAATAATCGAAAAAAATTAATGATTGAAGAAAAAATAAGTGAGTAAAAGTACGATGATTAGCTCAATGAATACGCAGTGGGGAATGAAGAACCCCTCCACTGCGTGACTCTTCAGTTTAGGCATAAAAGTGAGCATTTGTATCAAGCTTAAGTTGACGAATAAAAGAGGTTCTGAAAAACATTTTCTCTTCTAACTTGTTAAACAAAAAATAGGTAGAATTAATAATAGTAGTTTTTTGAAGAAGGTGAAAATAACTTGACGAAATCTTGCATAAAGTAAAATTTGATCCTGCTTACTTATTTTTATATTTTCCTTTTTGAATACCTTCTCGCGCAAGGGCATCTGCTGCTTTGTTTTGAGAGTCCGGAATCCATTTTATAAAGAATAATTCAAATGGTTCGATTAACTGTAATGCTTGGTTTAAATAGGGTTTATATTCTTCATTTTTTACAAATTCCTTTTCAATCGAAGCTACGACAATTTTTGAATCAGAGCGCACAGAAATGATTCCTGTTGATAGCTTGGCGGCTTCTTGTAATCCTCGAATAAGTGCCATAAATTCAGCTATATGATTATTCGTTATGCCAACGGATTCACTGATTTTCACTTGGTGGCCTTCACCCTTTATAAAGATACCAATAGCGCTAGGACCAGGATTTCCGGCACTTGCTGCATCAATATACACTTCTAACATCACATGATCACTCCCACATTTGATCCCGCATTAACGGACAGTAAGATCCTACTACAAAATGCCGATTATAAACAGAGGCATCTTCTGGATCCAAAAAAGATTAGTTCAACTCCCTCACGATGAAGGTGAAAAGACACCCACTGTAGAATTTTTTATTTTATCTTGATTCAGCAAATGTTTTATGCGACGAAAGCGCAGAGGTAGTAGCAAATCTTTTTTGTACCGAAAGCATAGCAGGTACAGAATACTTCTATATCGATAGCTGGCTAGCTGAATGAGATTTTGATTCCTATTCGGCAGATGTATAAACTTCCGCTGAAACAGTGGAACTCAGGCCAAAAGAGCCATATCCTATAGTGATGCCTGGGTAATCAATATCGTGTTGCCCTAAAGCCTCTGGCGGATGTCGCGAACTTTGAAGAAGAGCTTTTCGAGCAAACTCGAAAAAATTCGGACGTCATTACGCAAGGGCATAAATGATACTTGCATTTTAACACATACTGGTAGTAGAATAGATAAACATTGCAAAATGAGGTGATTTCATTTGATAGAGCAGAGCACCATCATCAAGGAAATTGATGAACTATTAGAAAACTATTGTTCAGACTGTTTGGTGAAAAAACAAATGCGGAAAGAGCGGGGGAAAACCGGTGCTCATAAATTTTGTATCGCATCTTGCACAGTTGGAGAACAATTACAGTTTTTAGGCGAAGAATTACTAAAAGTATATACAAAAGCATAATTCATATAAAGTGAAGCTTCTATTAGTGGGGTTTTCTTCATTCCCTACTGAGCTAGAAGAACTCAGGTTAAAAGCGCCATGTCCTGTGGCAACACCTAAGGGGCCAACATCTTGTTGGCCCAAACCAATCGGGGTCGTACTTCCCGTTAACGCGGGATAAAAATAATATTGATAAAAACACCCTAAGAATGATAATCTTATGGTGTTTTTATCTTGATTCAGCAGAAGAATACGTCTTTATTCTCTATTGAGCAGGTGTATAAACGTCAGTTAAATCAAGATGCCTCCGAACGGCGGAAGCCACGGATCCGGAAGAGGCACTTTTCGAGCAAGCTTGAAGAACTTTGGATATAATTGATCAATAAAAAAGAAATGACGGGACGTTACTTCTTATGATTATTTTTTTGAATCTTATAACAATAGTTTCTTTAAAGGTATTGACTATTATCAGGATAATTTGTACACTGTGAAAAAACAGTTGTTTCTTATAAAAATACAAATATAAATACTTAATATAAATAAAACGTAAGGATCTGATGAGATGAAAGTATGTAAATTCGGTGGAACTTCTGTGGCGAGTGCAGAACAAGTCAAAAAAGTAGTGGCTATTGTAAAGTCGGATGCTACGCGGAAAATTGTTGTTGTTTCTGCACCGGGGAAACGATTTAGTGAAGACATAAAAGTGACTGACTTATTGATCCAGTTAGCAAAAGCAGTTATTGCAGGCGAAAAATATGAAGATAAATTACAAAAGGTTGTTTCGAGATATAAAGAAAATGCAGAAGGTCTAGGTCTTGATTTTGCCATTATTGAAGAAATCACGACAGATTTACATGCTCGTATTCATGAAGCTTCAAAAGTTAGTGAGGAATATTTACTTGACACATTAAAAGCAAGCGGTGAAGATAATAATGCAAAAATGATTGCCGCTTATTTTAAAAGTGTTGGTGTAAATGCGAAATACGTTAGTCCCAAAGAGGCTGGGCTTATTGTGAACGATGCACCAGAACGAGCAATGGCGTTGCCTGATGCTTATGACAATTTAAGTTCATTGAAAAATTCGAAAGAAGTAATCGTTTTTCCTGGATTCTTTGGATATACAAAATCTGGTGTATTGCGTACTTTTGATCGTGGCGGTTCTGATATCACAGGTTCCATTTTAGCTGCCGCTGTTCAAGCAGATTTATATGAAAACTTTACAGATGTAGATTGTGTATTTAGCGCAAATCCTAAAGTGGTGAACCATCCGGCAGAAATTCAAGAAATCACATATAGAGAAATGCGCGAATTATCCTATGCAGGTTTTTCTGTATTCCATGATGAAGCATTGATGCCTGTCGTAAAATTAGGAATTCCAGTAAATATTAAAAACACAAATAATCCGCAAGTGGAGGGTACGAAAATAGTTTCAAAACGTAAAGAGAACCATCGACCTGTTACAGGTATTTCGGCAGATTCAGGCTTTTCTATTTTATATGTAAGTAAATATTTGATGAACAGAGAAATAGGATTTGGACGTAAATTACTACAAATCTTAGAAGAAGAACATATTTCTTATGAGCATACACCATCAGGCTTGGATGATATTTCCGTCATCATTCGAAGCCATCAATTATCACCAGAAAAAGAAGAACGTATTGTCAAACGTGTATATAATGAATTGCATGCTGATGATGTTTACTTCCGTCACGGTTTCTCAATGATTGTGATTGTAGGGGAAGGAATGAATAACAATACGGGTTTAGCAGCTCGTGCAACAGCTGCTATCGCAAAAACTGGTGCGAATATTGAAATGATCAATCAAGGTTCATCAGAGGTAAGTTTGTCCTTTGGCGTACAAGAGAAGTTTGAAAATGTTATTTTACAAGCTTTATATGACGAGTTTTTTGCAGTTGCAGCAGTAAGATAAGGTGAAACTCACACAAGTGTGTATTTTCTTCAGCTTACACTGTGTGTTAGTTGAGTCAAACGAGCTTTTATCCCGCTTTAACGGGCAGTAAGATCCCCATCTCAAGATATAGAGAGAAACAAAAAAGATAGATGGGGGATCAACTGCCCGTAAAAGTCCGATTGGTTTGGACCAACAAGATGTTGGCCCCTCAGGTGTTGCCACAGGAAGTGGCGCTTTTAACCTGAGTTCTTCTAGCTCAGTGGGGGATGAAGAAAACCCCCACTGATGGAAGCTTCACTTTACAGGCAGATATCTTACTTGTTTTTGGCGTCTTGAATGGGAAGAGCCTACAGCCATATAATATGGGATAAGGCTTGAAATAGTAAATAAGGAATCAATCTATGAAACAGTTGGATGGGAAAAGTGATTTTCTCTTTCAACTGTTTTTACATGAGATTGCATAAGCATCTTATCAGTTCATCATCAACTGTATTTTGATATTATGAAAAAGATGGTTGAAATTTCTTCAGATCATCATAAACTTGTTTCTATTTTTGATCAAAAATTAATAAACTAATAATGCCTTAAAGTTGCTTTTTTAATAGGATTTCCTATAAATTTAGAATAGTAAGAAAACGGGAGGTGAATTCTCTACGTTGAAAAATCAGCGTAGAGAGACCATATTTGGACATTGAGATAGCCAGTAATTTAGTTCTGTTTGTTATTTTAATTGCAATGACTGGATTTTTTGTAGCAACTGAATTCGCTATTGTAAAGGTGAGACCCACACGAGTTGATCAGTTGATATCCGATGGTAACAAGAAAGCCAACAAAGCAAAAAAAGTGATCACGCATCTAGATGAATACTTATCAGCATGTCAACTAGGGATTACGATTACAGCACTAGGTTTAGGGTGGATTGGTGAACCAACAGCGGCAAAATTATTACATCCACTTTTTGAAATGCTGAGTATTGAAGGGAATACTGCTTCCATTCTATCCTTTATAGTTGCATTTTCTGTTGTTACTTTTTTACATGTCGTGGTAGGTGAATTAGCACCAAAAACATTAGCGATTCAGCAAGCAGAATTAATTACTTTAAATTTTTCAGGCACTCTCATACTTTTTCACAATATCATGTATCCTGTGATCAAATTATTGAATGGTTCAGCAAGAGCTTTGACGAGTATCTTTGGCTTGAAAATGCAATCTGAGGGTGAAGAGGTTCACAGTGAGGAAGAATTGCGAATGATTTTATCAGACAGTTATAAGAATGGTGAAATCAATCCTTCCGAATATAAATTAGTGAACCGAATTTTTGAGTTTGATGAACGGATTGCCAAAGAAATTATGGTACCTCGGACGGAAATCGTAAGTTTCGATAAAGAAATGACGTTAAATGAAGTTTTCGAGCTGATGAATGTGGAGCAATATACTCGCTACCCCGTTATAGATGGTGATAAAGATCATATAATTGGAATTGTTAATATGAAACAACTTTTATCAGCACTGATTGTAGATGAAAATTGTGGCTCTAAAACAGTGCAAGATTATATGCAGCCTATTATTCGTATTATAGAAACTGTGCCCATCAATAATCTTCTCATAAAATTCCAAAAAGAAAGAATCCATATGGCTGTATTACTTGATGAATATGGTGGTACTTCCGGACTTGTAACAATTGAAGATATTATCGAAGAAATTGTTGGTGAAATTCGTGATGAATTCGATAATGATGAATTACCAGAAATCCAAAAGGTGAGCGATGGGCATTTCAGCTTCGATGGTAAAGTATTACTTAATCAAGTAAGCAATATGTTAGGTGTTCAAATCATAGAGGAAGACATTGACACAATCGGTGGCTGGTTTATGTCACATCAAGATAATGCAAAAGAAGGGGATTTTTTTGAGGTAGATGGATTTCAATTTATCGTAAATCAAGTCAATAAACATCAAATCGTCAGAATTGAAGCAAAAAAGTTAGGAGCATAAAATAAGAGCTATTCAGTCGTATGACTTGAATAGCTCTACTATTAATTATGACTATTTTATCCCGCTTTAACGGGCAGTAAGATTCCCATCTCAAGATTTAGAGAGAAACGAAAAAGATAGATGGGGGATCAACTGCCCGTAAAAGTCCGATTGGTTCGGGTCAACAGGATGTTGGTCACTCAGGTGTTGCCACAGGACGTGGCGCTTTTAACCTGAGTTCTTCTATTTCAAGTGGGTGGATGAAGAAAACCCCCACTGATGGAGTTTCACTTTATAATTTAATCACATTTGCCGCTTGAGGCCCACGGTTTCCTTCGATAATATCGAAACTCACATCTTGTCCTTCTTCCAATGTGCGGAATCCTTCTTCTTGAATGCCTGTGAAATGGACAAAAACGTCATCACCATTATTGTACTCAATAAAACCGTAACCTTTTTCGTTATCGAACCATTTTACTTTTCCTTGGTGCATACGCGTTCCTCCCAACAACAAATTCAATTTTTTTACATCTATTGAACAATTAATGTTGGATAAACTATACATGAATATTTATACAATGTCAATTATTTGTCGATATTTAGCCCTAATTGATGAATAATCTATTTTATAGTATGGTTAATTTAGCAAAAAGGTGCGTAAAATTTATCTCGCTTTAACGGGCAGTAAGACCCCCATCTCAAGATTTAGAGAGAAACGAGAAAGATAGATGGGATGAACTGCCTATAAAAGTCCGATTGGTTTGGGCGGGCAGGATGTTGATCCCTCAGGTGTTGCCACAGGACGTGGCGCTTTTCACTTCCGTTCTTCTAGGTCAGTGGGGGATGAAGAAAACCCCCACTGATGGAAGCTTCACTTTATTTTGATTTTATAGAAGATCCAGCATGAATAAGCAGAAGGATCGGCGTAAGATCAACTGCCTGTAAAAGCTCGATTGGTTCAGCTAACAAAAGTAGAGGAGATGAAGAAAACTCTATTTTCGTTAGTATCACCTTATCCACCTTTAATATTTGAAACGAAAGTAGGAACTGCTGTGTCAAAAACTGTTCGAACTCTATCAGATTTAGAAATCGCTAGAAATGCAACGATGCAACCAATAGTGGAAATAGCTAAAAAAGCAGGAATTCCGGAAGAAGCATTAGAACTTTATGGCAAATATAAGGCAAAAATCGATGTTAGCAAACTATCTAACCATGTTCCTGATGCAAAAGTAATTCTTGTAACTGCAACGAATCCTACACCAGCTGGAGAGGGAAAATCGACCGTCACAGTTGGTCTTGCTGATGCTTTGCATCAATTGCAACAAAATGTGATGGTCGCTCTTCGTGAGCCCTCTTTAGGTCCTGTTATGGGGATAAAAGGTGGCGCAACTGGTGGGGGGCATGCTCAGGTTTTACCAATGGATGATATCAATCTTCACTTTACAGGTGATATTCATGCAATTACAACAGCTAATAATGCCCTCGCAGCATTAATCGACAATCATATCCAGCAAGGAAACAAGTTAGGGATTGATCCGCGAAGAATTATTTGGAAGCGCGTATTAGATATGAATGATCGTGCATTGCGTCATATTGTTATTGGTCTAGGTGGAGCTGGACAAGGTACACCTCGTGAAGATGGCTTTGATATTACAGTTGCTTCAGAAATAATGGCTATTTTCTGTTTAGCGTCAGATCTTCAAGATTTGAAAAAGAGACTTTCTGATATAGTTATCGGTTATACTTATGATAAAAATCCTGTATTTGTAAGAGATTTAGGTGTACAAGGAGCACTTACGCTTCTTTTAAAAGATGCTTTCAAACCAAATCTTGTACAAACAATTGAAGGAACGCCTGCTGTTATTCATGGTGGTCCATTTGCAAACATTGCACATGGTTGTAACTCCATACAAGCAACCAATACTGCACGTAAACTGGCAGATATTGTTGTGACAGAAGCTGGTTTTGGTGCGGATTTGGGCGCAGAAAAATTTATGGATATAAAATCTGTTCAAGGAAACCTTAAGCCTGATGCAGTCGTGATTGTTGCAACTGTACGTGCACTAAAAATGCATGGTGGTATGGATAAAGAACAGTTAAAAATAGAGAATGTTGAAGCAGTTAAAGCAGGGATTGCGAACCTTGCCAAACATATCGATACTGTACGTCAATTTGGAGTAGAACCAATCGTGGCATTGAACCGTTTCGTGACAGATACAGAAGCGGAAATGGATGAAATCATCACATGGTGTCAAGAGCATCATATTAAAATTGCTCTTACAAATGTATGGGAGGAGGGCGGAGCAGGAGGAATCGATCTTGCGAAAGCTGTATTAGAAGTCATTCAAACCGAAAATCATTTTAAACCCATTTATGATGTAACAGACTCCATTGAAAACAAGGTTCGGACAATTGTTCAAAAAGTTTATGGCGGTCGAGATGTGAATTTTACAGACAAAGCGTGGAAACAAATGGTTGAGATTGAAAAGTTTGGTTGGGATACAATGCCAATATGTATGGCAAAAACACAGTATTCGCTTTCTGACCAACCTAAACTATTGGGACGTCCTGAAGGATTTACAATAACTGTTCGAGAAATTATTCCAAAGCTAGGGGCGAAATTTTTGGTGTGCCTAACAGGTGATATTATGACAATGCCAGGACTTCCAAAAGCACCTGCTGCATTGAAAATGGATGTAGATGACAACGGAAATGCTGTAGGGTTGTTTTAGAGACTAGCATGAATAGTTGATAGTATGTCTAAAAAGAACGTTTGTACAAAATAAGGCTTCCATAAATTAGGAAAAATCTGCTCAATCTAATGGGAAAGATGGGCAGATTTTTTGTCTTTATCCGGTAGAAGTTTTTACGATGAAAGCGGAGTGGCAAGGTGAATTTCACTTTCACTTTGAAAATTTAAGTTGAAAAGCAAATGGCTGAAGGATAGCATCGATTTGTGGTAGACTTTTTATATTAATAGAGGTTAGAAAGAGAAGGGAAATTATGAGTCATTTAATTGTTTCAAATTGTACGAAAACAGTAGGGGATAAAACCCTATTTGAAAATATAGAATTTACAATCGTAGAAGGGGAAAGAGTAGGATTAATCGGTATAAATGGAACAGGAAAGTCCACCTTAATGGCCATTTTAGCTGAAAAATTAGAAGCAGATTCAATTGAATTAGATCATCCTAATAAATATCACATTGCTTATTTGCCACAAAATCCTATCTTTGCGGATGGAGAAACTGTTTTACAAGCGGTTTTTGCTGGAGATTCTCCCATTTTAAAACTTAATCGTGAATATGAAGAAACGGTTGCTGCGTTAAGTAGTGATCCTCAATCGAATTCTTTGCAGGAAAAACTATTTCGTTTACAGCAGCAAATGGATCAACAACATGCTTGGGATGTCAATGCTTTGGCAAAAACCGCATTGACGAAACTAGGAATAAGTACATTTGAAGCACAAGTGGTGAACCTTTCTGGCGGTCAACAAAAACGAGTAGCTTTAGCAAAAGTATTAATAGAACCAGCTGATTTATATTTATTAGATGAACCGACGAACCATTTAGATGTACAGGCTACTGAATGGTTACAAGAAATGGTAATGAGACTTAAGGGTGCAGTCATTTTCATCACACATGATCGTTACTTTCTCGATGCGACTTCAACTCATATTTATGAATTAGCTGATCAAACATTGTACAGGCATAATGGAAATTACGCGGCTTATTTAGAAGCAAAAGCGATAACAGAGGAAATGACGGTTGCAACACAAGCCAAGATGCGTAATCGTTATCGTTCTGAACTAAAATGGATAAGACGTGGTGCACAAGCTCGTTCAACAAAACAAAAGGCAAGAATTCAACGTTTTGATGAACTATCAGAAAAACTTGAACATAAAACGGAAGATAGTCATCTTGAATTGGGATTAGCAACATCAAGACTAGGTAAAAAAGTAATTGAAGCGAAAGATATTTCAAAAGGTTATCAACATAAACAACTGATCGAACATTTCTCGTTTCTTTTACAACAAGGGGATCGAATTGGCATTATTGGTGCTAATGGTGTAGGGAAAAGTACATTATTGAATATAATTGCCGGTGATCTTCAGCCGGATGCAGGTGTTATTGATGCAGGTTCAACTGTACGAATTGCACATTTCACACAACATCTTCCTACGATGGATATCCATCAACGAATGATTGAGTATATTCGTGAAACCGCCAATGATATTGAAGATGCCACTGGCGAACATCATTCAGCGGCATCTATGTTAGAACGTTTTTTATTCCCATTGCATACACATGGGACACCAATTGGAAAATTATCTGGTGGTGAACGAAAACGTTTATACTTGCTGAAATTATTAATGGAACAGCCAAATGTGCTATTACTAGATGAACCGACAAATGATTTAGATATCGAAACACTTTCAGTATTAGAAGATTTTATCGAGCAGTTTCCCGGTGTCATAGTGACGATTTCTCATGATCGATTTTTCCTCGATCGAATAGCGAAAAAACTATGGATTTTAGATGGCAATGGTCATGTCGAAGAAAGCTTGGAAATGTATAGTGATTATCTATCAAGGCAAACTCAACTGCCATCTCAAGTCAAGGAAGTAAAAGTAGAAAAAAAGAAAGAACAAAAAGTGAAAGTGCAAAAGAAAAAATTGTCATTTAAAGAGCAAAAAGAATGGGAAACAATCGAAGATGATATTGCCAAAGTGGAGGAAGCAATTATAGATAAGGAAGAAAGAATCGCAGCGGCAGGCTCTGACTTCACTTTACTACAAAACTTAACAGCAGAGTTAGATGACTTGAATGCAAAATACGAACATCTTATTGAACGATGGGAATACTTACAAGATATAGTGAACGGGTAAAATGAGGAGGTAAAAGAGATGAAAATAGTAACGATTGAACCCACTCCAAGTCCAAACACGATGAAAGTAATATTAGATCAAGAGTTGCCTTTTGGAACGGCCAATAATTACAATGAAAAAAACAAGCAGGATGCTCCGAAAGAGATTCAAGATATTCTTGCTATTGAAGGTGTGAAAGGTGTTTATCACGTTGCGGATTTTCTTGCAGTTGAACGTATTGCAAAATATGAATGGGAAAATATATTAGCGGCTGTTCGTAATGCTTTTGGTGAACAAAACAGCACATCAGCAGGTGAGCAGGTGAACGAGCACTATGGGGAAGTTTATGTTCATGTGCAAATGTTTAAAGGAATTCCACTACAAGTAAAAGTGTTCGATAATATGTCTGAACAACGATTTGGTTTAGCTAAACGCTTTATCGATGCATTTAACCAAGCGATGCAAAGTGATGAAAATTATATTTTACAGCGTAAATGGGTAGATTATGGCGTTAGATATGGTGAAAAAGACGAAATCGGTCAAAGCGTAGTTGATGAATTGGAAGCAGCATTTCCAGAGCGCAGAATAACAGAGCTTGTTTCGGCTAGCAATAATCAAAAAATAGCAATTGACAATCATAAACGAAAAGTATCGTTACAGGATTTTGATGTTGAAGATTGGGAAACTCGTTTCCAATTGCTTGATCAGATGGCTGATCCGGAAGTAAGCGATTTACCATTGCTGCAAAAAGCCTTGCAAGATGAAAAAATGTCTATTCGCCGCCTTGCAACTGTATATTTAGGCATGATTAAAGATAAAGCGGTTGTTCCTAGTTTAGTACAAGCACTACAAGATAAAAGTGCTGCTGTTCGTCGTACAGCGGGTGATTGTATGAGTGATTTAGGCTTTGTAGAGTTTGAAACAGCTATGATGCAAGCTTTGAAAGACCGCAATAAACTTGTTCGTTGGCGTGCGGCTATGTTCCTCTATGAAACAGGGACGGAAGCTTGTTTAGGAGCATTAGAGGCAGCAAGTGATGATGCAGAATTTGAAGTGAAATTACAAGCGAAGATGGCAGTTGCCCGCATTTCACATGGGGAAGAAGCAATGGGATCTGTTTGGAAACAAATGACGGAAGCACGCGCGACTGCTAAGAAAAAAGAATAGATTTTTAGAATCTACATCAAAATCTGTTCTTGACATAAAGCGAAGCTTCTATCAGTGGGGGGTTCCTTCATTCCCCACTATCTTTCTCGCTTTTCTCTTGAAACGTTCGCAAGGTGTAAGTTAATCCTAGGTTACGATAATGAGCTAAAAAGTTTGAACTTATTTTAATAAATGGATATTTTGTAAATAATTTAGGGGATTTAGAACTGTTTTTAATTATTGACATTGAGAATAAAGAACTAATATAATGGTCCTTGATAAGTCTATTGTTGCAATTTATTTTAAAATTGCCTTTCTAAAAGATGCAGTAAGGGGCGTATTTATGATTTGTGGAAAATGTAATTGTGAAAAGAAAAATGTCCATTTATCGCAAAGTTTTCAAACGACTAATGGACATGTTCATATTCATAATATTCCTGCGATAATGTGTGAGTGTGAAACAATAGTGCCACAATCGGTTTTAATGGAAATTAGTAATTATTGCGCTACAACAAATTCTTCAGGAATTACTCATATTCAATTTGAAGACATTTAAAGCTTTAGCCAATATCATCCGGCAATAGACCCCACATCAAGACACAAATTGCAAGTTGACAACGTGGGGGTAAACTGTCTGTGAAAAGCCCGATCGGTCAACTAACACACAGTGAGTAGGGAAAGAAGAAAACCAACACTGTGTGAAGTTTCACTTATCAATAGATAAATAATTGGGTCATCTTATAATGTTGAAAAATTTTTAAGAGGTCCTTTTGTTGACGAAATACGTTGTCCTGATATAACTATAATTCCTGTTTAGTTTCACGAACGAATCATGTTTTCCTGACGTTTATTTTTTGCTGTTAACACATAGCTAGTATAAAAAGAAGGAATGCTTAAAATTCCTACTAACCAACGGATTTCAATACTATGAATGGGTGCAAAGAGTCCTGAAAATAATAAGATGATCCCTAATATTAAAAGAAAAATCGCCGTATTTATATCCTTCATGTATATCCTCTCCTTATGCGTTTGTAACACTATTATTTCTATATTTTTAATTCTTAATCCTCTTTTTATCTGAATTTTACCCATTTTACTAAGAAAACTAATTAGAAGGAATATTTTTGAAAATGATGAGAAATATTTGAAATGTGACGATTTTATGTCTATAATGAGTGCAATCCAATGAAAGTTGGATGCAAAGTTTGAGAATAAGTAAATTGGGGGCAAATATTACTGCAAGGAGGTTTTTATATGGTATGTATTACTTTAGTTCCTCATGATGTTCAGTATGCCGAAGAGATCTCGAAAATGACAAGTGCTCCAGCTATACGTAATGCTCTTGGATTGTCCGATACACAATGCTCAATTGCAGGAACAAGAGACTATATTCGTTTGATGCAATTAGAAGAAAAACTTGGTCAACAATTTTCACGAATGATTTTTAATGAGGACAATGAGTTAATCGGTGTTATTTCATTAAAAGGTATGGATGAAAAACAAAAAATATGCCATATCGGTACATGGCTAGGGCGACAATATTGGGGAAAAGGATATAACCAAGTTGCCAAAATGGAAATGTTAAAAATAGCGTTTGAAAGATTTCAATTAAATTATGTATTCGCAGGAGCGCGTTTGGCAAATATCCGCTCACAGAAGGCTCAAGCTAAACTGCCATATATGACACTTAATGTGGGTCAGCAGTTTTATCGTGAATGGAAAAAACTCGAATGGTTAGAACAAACGCCTTGCATCCTAAATGTTGTCAGAAGGGAAGATTTTTTAAATTGGTATTACCAAGATATAGCTGTTAGTTAGGTTGATTCGATGAAGGAGAATCAACCTTTTTTTATTTTAACTGTATTTGAATCAATTTCACAATGCAAAATTTAGATGGAAAACACGAACATTTTAAATCGACATGGACGTTAATATTCAGAAATTTTTGTTCCGCTACAGACGGCGCTTTCCACGGGCTTGGCTTCAATCTCCTCGTCACTACGTTCCTGCGGGGCTTTCAGCTCAAGCTTTTCCCGTAGGAGTCGCCGTCTTCCGCTCCACAACTATCAAAATTGGTTATTATTAAATGTTCGGATTTTTTAAGAAGAAAATGATTTATGAAATTGATTCATTTATAGATATCCTGTTTTTTTACATAGTACAATTATTTTTGTAGAAATCATTTTTACATAATTTTACTTAGAATTTATGGTAAGATATAGTTGGGATCATTCAATATAAAAATATTGAGGAGGAAGCATGAAATACAAGAAGAGTTTTATTTTAGTTTCGATGATTGTGTTGTTAATCGTTGGAATATTTGTAATTGCCAATTATAAAAAAACATCAAAATTCAATGATGCAACGCTGTCAATAAATGATTTGAAACACCAAAACTTTCTGAATCATCAGCAAGTGGTCCTTTATGCTTCATCTACGACGGAAGTATTACAGAAAGAAAAAGGCAATAGTCAAGTCATCTTTATCGATCAGCGAGGACATGCACGTGGGCTGACACTTTCGGGCTTGGAAAGCGGCAGTACATATTTTCATACACAGGGACTTTTCATGGAGGAATCGGATCGGGCAATGATGCTCGATGGAAGTGGACTGAATACATATGATATGCCATCTGAAGAATTACGAGGTATTCAAACTGGTTATCTTACAACAACAAAACAGTTTTATAGTTTATATAACACAGGTTTTAGTAAAAAGGATGATTATGTTTCTACAATTCGTTATGGTGGGAAGAAAGGTATACACTCTGCACATATTCCTTACTTTATATCAACTGCTGGCCAATTATCGGACAGCTTGATGATTGTGACGCAAGATTTAATTTCTGGAGAGTTTGCTTTACAAAAAGTAGAGCTTACGCCTAAAGTAAAGACACGAAAGCTGCTAGATCTATCATTAGAAAAGACGGAAGAGTTAGATGCGATTACACCAGTTGTTGCAGATGATCAGAACTATTATTTCATCATGTCGCATTATCAGGCGGAAAATCGGGAAGATCTGCAATTGGTGGTTGTTAATCGAGATACGCAAAAAGTGAAGACTGTACCGTTTATCCAATATCGTTCAAAATATCAAGTTGAAAATGGATTACCGTTTAATTTTAATCGTTCAGCTTATGTGAATGATGGGCATTTTTATTATGTCAATGGACTAGGTGAAGTGTATGAGTATCACGTTGCTGCTGGAGATATCCAAAAGATATTGCAACTTAGTCATATCGAAAAGGGGAATAGTCGTTTTGAACAAATTACGTTTCAAAATAATCACATTCATCATATCTACTCGAACGAAAAACAACAATTTTATTTAGAGACATATGATTTATCTTTAAAAAAACCGACCAACACTGTAGAAATACAAAATTTAGATCGTCTTTTGCCAATGGACGATAAGAATTACTTTCTAACAAGTCTAGAAGTGCTGAAATAATCATTTCGTCTTTCCTTGTAGAAGAAGTATGTGAGGATTTTTATTCGTATAATAAAAATAGTATGCTAAGGGCTATTTCTAATCCTAGCATACTATTTTGCGTTAAAGGGATCTTCTTTTAAAAGAATTTTTAGCAGCGCTGTTATGATAAACGATTGGTTGAATCTGCATGAACAGGTAGCAAACTTCTACTATACCAAGCTGCAGGGAATAAACAAGGAGCAACTGCCAGTATAGATTTGATTCTTTCAACTAACACACAGTAGGAGATGAGAAATTCTCCCCTGTGTGAAGTTCTTCTTATTGATAAATTTGACTTCCTTGATGACGAAATTCAGAAGCTTTATCCTTCATGCCTTCTCCAATGACATCTTCAACCGTAAGTTTCTTATCTTTTGCTAAATTTCGAATATCCTGTGAAATACGCATACTGCAAAATTTAGGACCACACATTGAACAGAAATGCGCCGTTTTAGCGCCCTCAGCTGGTAATGTTTCATCATGGTATTCTAATGCTCTTTCAGGATCGAGAGATAGGTTGAATTGGTCTCTCCAACGGAACTCGAAGCGTGCCTTTGATAAGGCATCATCTCGTTGTTGGGCACCTTTATGTCCCTTTGCTAAGTCAGCAGCGTGTGCAGCAATTTTATACGTAATCACACCAGTACGTACGTCTTCTTTATTGGGCAAACCTAGATGCTCTTTTGGTGTTACATAGCATAACATCGCTGTGCCAAACCATCCAATCATCGCGGCACCAATTACAGAGGTGACATGGTCATAGCCAGGTGCAATATCTGTAGTAAGTGGACCTAATGTATAAAAAGGAGCTTCTTGACAGATTTCCATTTGTTTATCTACATTTTCTTTGATCAAATGCATGGGGATATGTCCTGGGCCTTCGATCATGACTTGTACGTCGTGCTTCCAAGCAATCTTGGTCAGTTCTCCAAGTGTTTCGAGCTCAGCAAATTGCGCTGCATCATTCGCATCCGCAATGGACCCTGGGCGTAAACCATCACCTAATGAGAGAGCAATATCATACGATTTTGCAATTTCACAAATTTCTTCAAAATGACTATAGAGAAAATTTTCTTCATGATGTGCTAAACACCATTGTGCAAGGATTGAACCCCCACGAGATACGATTCCAGTCATACGATGAACGGTCAATGGGATATAGCGCAAAAGTACACCTGCATGAATCGTAAAATAGTCTACACCTTGTTCTGCTTGTTCGATTAAAGTATCTTGAAAGACTTCCCAAGTTAGATCCTCAGCGATTCCACCAACTTTTTCTAAGGCTTGGTAAATAGGAACTGTTCCAACAGGTACTGGAGAATTTCGAATAATCCATTCTCTAGTTGTATGAATATTTTTACCTGTAGAAAGGTCCATAATTGTATCAGCACCCCAGCGAGTCGCCCAAGTCATTTTTTCGACTTCATCTTCGATAGAAGATGAGACAGCCGAGTTTCCAATATTAGCATTGATCTTCACATAGAAATTCCTTCCTATGATCATAGGTTCAATTTCAGGATGATTAATATTGGCTGGTATAATTGCTCTCCCTTCAGCGACTTCTCGACGAACAAATTCGGGTTCTACACTTTCTCTTATGGCGATAAACTCCATTTCAGGTGTGATCAGCCCATTCCGTGCATAGTGAAGTTGTGTGACATTTCTTCCTTTTTGAGCACGCAATGGTTGACCATTGATGTAAGGAAATTGCTCCATAGAATGAGTCCGATTTTCTTTTTGATAGCCATTATCTTCAGGTCTGATATTTCTGCCTACATATTCCTCTACATCATTTCTCTCTAAAACCCAATCACGACGAAGGGGGGATAAGCCTTCTCGAATATGAACGGAGCGATGTTTATCTGTATATGGGCCACTTGTGTCGTAGACACGCAATGGAGGATTTTTCATAACGTCCGTATTGTTATGTGTTGGCGTTAAAGTAATTTCACGCATTGGCACCTTTATATCTGGACGTGATCCTTCTACATATACTTTCTGACTTCCTGAAAAATTGGACATAATGGTGAAATTTAATTCTTCATTCGTTTTTTTCATACAATTTTCCTCTTTTCTTATTGATAATAGGGATAGATCTTGTTTGACAGCGAATATTCAAAAGAACAAAAAAGCCAGCCCCATTTTATTTATCAAATGGACCCGGCGATATAAACATAGATATAATGATCTACTTTGCTCAAGTGATGTAACATCCCCACGCTGGTATGAACCAGATCAGGTCCCGAGGGTTAAGAAACGTCATTGTGTTTCTCTCTCAGCCCAACTCACTGGACACCCCTTGTTATCAATATAAAATTTTACATCTAAATTATAGATTAATAAACAAAAAAAGTAAATATGCAATAATTGATAGATTCATCTGACTTTAAAAGGATTTATTGAGTACATGGCGAAATAGGAAGTATACAGTATTTTGATGGAGGGGATAAAAATGGCAAAGAAAATTTTGATTTTGGCTGGAGACGCAGTAGAAGCATTAGAGATTTATTATCCTTATTATCGTTGCCTTGAAGAGGGCCTTCATGTAACGATAGCCGCTCCTAGTGTAAAAAAGATTCAAACGGTCATACATGATTTTGTTGATGGGATTGATACGTATACGGAAAAAAGTGGTTACGGTTTACAAGTTGATGCTAGTTTTGAAGAGGTTAAGCCGGAAGAATTTGATGGCTTAATCATCCCAGGAGGACGTGCACCTGAATATATTCGTTTAAATGAATATATTCCTCGTATTGTCAGTCATTTTTTTGAAGCGGATAAACCGATTGCAGCAGTCTGCCATGCAGCCCAAATTTTTGCAGTTGTTCCTGATGTGATTAAAGGCCGTGAGCTTACCGCATATATTGCTTGCAAACCCGAAGTACAAGCTGCAGGAGGAACGTACGTCGATGAACATTTGCATACAGAAGGTAATTTGGTAAGTGGTCATGCGTGGCCAGATTTACCAGGATTGATGAAGAGATTTTTAGAAAAACTGCAAAACGACCCTTTAGGGCTATCTCAAAAAGAAATAATCACTCAAAAATAAGAAAACGGACGCAAGAATGTCAGCATTTTGCATTCTTGCGTTTTTTGTATGAGATTCTTTTCTAAGGACAATGGACATCAATGAATACAGGTGATGAAATGATCGATACCCTATTTTTAGAAAACAAAATAGTAAAACGTGGAGAACAATTAGAGCAGAAACCTACACTAAAATTTCCTGGAATATATGAGTTTACCATTATTAAAAAAACTGCCAGAACCTATCGGATTACTTCTAAAATTCGAATGGGCGAAACGATAGGATTTTCGGTATGTGATGGAGAATTAGAAAAATATCACTTCAAGGAAAATAGTCAAAAACAATGACATCATAATTTTTAGATTATTCAATAATTTCACCACTTTTTCATCGTATGCTCAATGGATAATGAATGAATTCTCACAGGGGATGCATGAGCAAGAAAGAACATTAGGGGGTGTAGAGGAATGGATTTATCAATAGAAAAAAAGCCCATATCTATATTTGATGAAAACTTACATCAAGTGGATATGAACAAAACAATGCGCGATATTGCATCACTTTCCGGTGTTTTAAACGATTTGCATTCACAACAAGTCTACCAATCTCCAATTGAAATCCTCCGATTTTTAAGGTTGTTGCAGTTATTAAATGAGGAAGCTCTGGGAATAAACTCAACGCGTCGTCCGATTGGAAATGCGGAAGAACTATTTTATCGCTATCTTCACCGTTATAATGACGAGGAACCACCATCATTAGAAAAGGTTGGGCAAATTGTTCATACATTAGCTAAACATAGTTGGATTTCAAAGCAAGCCAAAAAACTAAAGCTATTAGATAGAGGAAAACGAATGATCGACGCACTTATTCGCCTGGCAAATGATTCATTAGCTTACCACATGCAGGATGATATTTCACGTCTATTATTTCAGGCTCGTCGTGATGCAGAGTTAAGTGAAGCATATGATGACAGAGGGATTTCGGGAGGAAATAAAATTGCTTCCATGATCCAAAATGTAGAAGACGCTATCGAGCAAATTGAATTGCGTCAATTAGAATTTTTGGCAGAAAAAAATGCTTTACCACAGCTTGAGAAAATTCATGCATTAATGGCGGATTTAGATGACAAGATGAATGACCGCTTAAATCTGTTTAAAATGGTTGATGAAAGTTTAGGGATGACTCCTTTAGTAAGGAGAGGGACCGCAGCTTTAACGAAGGGAACTGGTTTAAGTCTTGGCATACTCAATAAATATAATCGATTTGTCATGATGAAAAATACACCTATTACGACCAATATTTCTCCAGAAAAGGTTCGACAATTTATCATAAATATGTATGAACCACCGATTGATTCAAATATTCCAAATGCGCATGACATCTTTAGTTTTATGGAACAACAAGAATATGAGGATGAAGCAATGGATGGTATTTGGGTTCCTATTAAATTTACAGCGCCCATCAGTAAGCAAGACATTGAAGATGGCATTGATTATTTAGAAAACTATGAACCTCAAGTGAGTTCAGAAGATATTGCAGGAGAGCCGATTCAGTATGTTGAAGATCTAATCGAAGAAGATAATATTCGCACCGCATTTTCTGAAGCTTCCTGGCAAATGACGAAGGCCGTCATTCATACGGAAGAAGTAGAAAGGTATCTAGAGAAAGAAAATGTTGCCGAACTAGAACAATTGATCATTGAGGCAGGCTCGCCAAATTGGGGAGATAGTATTCGAACAATGCTTGCCATATCAGCATTAATGGGAAATCAAAATGTAGAAGAAGACCGAAAAAGAGAAGTACAAGCTTTTGAAAAAGAATGGGAGTGGATCAATGATGACGACAGAAAACATATTGTACGACAACGAACAGCAAAACCTAAATCCTTTGATGGTGATGCAAAATCTTAAAGCATTTTTGTCTACAGAAGAAGAATTAGTCTTCATGCAATTACTCTTTTCTTCTTCATCAGCTATCAAGGGTCAAAATTATGGTTTGAAGCGAAAAGAAGTAGAAAAAATGCTAAATATCAAAAATGATGAAACGGCTTTTTATTCTTTTATAAACCGTTTGAATCAAGCAATTGCAAGATATTTTAAAATCATTTATGACGATAAAAGAGATCAGCTTATCGCGATGATGCGTGTCCCTGCAAAACAAGCAAAATCTACTTTAAATAAAGAAGCACTTGCTATATTGCTATACATGTTCTATCAACAAGAAGTGCTGAATCATGAATTCACATTATTACAGCAATTACTGACTGATTTTGGTCATGAAATGCAGCACGCAAGCCGAAAGCTACAAAATAATATCGAGATATTAAAAAAAATCGGTGCTGTTGAAGACTTTCAACTTTCCCAATCGGAGCAAGCGTATAAAGTAACATCTATTGGGGTTCATATGTTTTCAAATTCATTTTTACGAAGAACAACGGAATTTGCGCAGTCTGCTCAATTAAGTAAGGAAGAGGTCGTGAAATTTTTCAAACGACATAATCTGTATAGGCAGGAGGAAGAGCAATGATTCCATATAGCTTACAATTTAGTGGTATTCGTGATTACAAACCAGTGAAAATAACATTTGGCGGTGAAGGCGAGCATGTCTTGATCTCAGGACCAAATGGAGCTGGAAAATCAACCATTACTTTTGTCATGGGGGCGGTCCTCTATTCAGCAAAGGTGGATATTGAAGGATTGCGTTCAGCCAATTTAAGACCGGGACAAATATGGAATGCTGAAATCTTATTAACCTTTCATAATATTGGCTCCTCTCGTGTGGATGCAGCACCTTATATTGCCTTTCAACTTCTGATCAAACAACAACCTAGTTCTGTTATCCAACGGTTATTCAAGGTATATACAGGTGATTCGCCAGAAGAGTTAAAAGAAATCGCCACATATCGTTCAGGGGATCAAAATCAGCGAAATCTTTCGATGTATCGAGATGATCTACAATATAAATATAAAATTCACCCTGATATGTTTTACCTTATTTGGTATCAAAAAGAGGTTAATCAGTTTGCTACCATGTCGCCAGAAGAACGTTTTCGCCGATTCAGTGAAATGTACCATATCGAAGAAATACAAAAGGAATGGGAAATAAGCGTTGAAAATTTGAAAGAGCTAGAAGCGGAATTGCAGCAAACAAAAACCAACGTTAAATACATGGAGAGTCAAATGACGATCGCACATGATGCCTATAAACGCTTTCAAATAAATGAAAAAAATCTTCATACCAATGGTAAAAATCATGTCCTTTTTACTCGAAGTATCAAAGCAAAACTAGAAATGGAGCAAAACGAATTCGAACAGGATATGAAGAAAAAAGAGCAGCAATTACAGGGATTGCAAGAGAAAGCACAAGTCATTGTCAATCAAATAGCAGAATTAAAAGAAAGAAAAAAACAAAAGGAACAGCAAAGTCATCAATATGATCTAGAGATACGGCAACTAAAAAATCAAGAAATTTCGTTCTATAATCAACAAAAGCGATTAAAGGATGAAATCGAATACCTTCAAGAAAAGCTAGAAAGCACGCAAGAATTACGAAAACGACTTCGATATAGTGAAGAAGACACGAAAAAGTATTTAGAAGAAAATAGTAGGAAAATGTCCACATTAGAAGCTGAACTTGAAAGACATAGGAAACAAATCCGAGAGAATACGAAAAAAATAGAAGAGCTTCAATATAAAAAGGTAGACGAGGAATACAAACTAAAAGGAATTATTGAACAAGAAGATGAATACAGAAATATTCTTGCTATCTATGTCAGCAGCTATCATGTGGAAGAATCTTTAGAAAAAAATAAACAAGCTTTTAAAACACTCGCTAAGACAATTCCTCATGAAGAAGAAAAGTGCAAACAATTAAAAAATGAAATCACCATGTTACAGCAAAACAAAGTCATGTCCGTTCGTCAACAAGAAGCTATTCAACAACTAAAAAAACAAGGGATCCAAGCCTACACGTTACGTGATTTTATCGAATTAGAGGACAACGCCACTTTAAAGGATGAAAAAGCACTGGATCCGATTAAATATACGATTTTTTATCATGCACGTTCATGCAAACCAGTAAATGACTTATATCATGTTTCACTGTTAACGATTATACCAACAAAATATATAGACCATTTATCTGTATGGAAGTTGAAAATAAGAGATCAATTATCTGAGGAACAAGTGATTATGGCAACGAAAGTTCTTTTTTGGATTGACCAATTCTTTGAAAAATCCCCTAAACTTGAAAACCAGATATTGATCGATGGGCGTGGATTGCGTGGGGCACAAGAAAGAGATACTTTTATTTTAAGTAAAAGAGCAGTAGAAAATCGTTTGATCGAATTACAAAATCGCTTCACCAAGTATGAAGAACAGCTTCAGCAAGACTATTTAGCCATCTCTGAATATGAAAAGAAAATCACGGATTTACAAAATATTATCAAAGATGTAAAAAAAGCAGAAGCTTTTACGCTTGAATTGGATAAAAAGGAGGAGTACCAAAAGTTAATAGACAATCTCCAACTGGACATTATTCAAACAAATCAAGCAAATGAACATCTTCAAGATGAAATGATAGAAATTCAAAGACAGCAAGCTGTTTCGTTGCAACGACAACAATTATTGCAAGAACAATTAGACATTTACCAACAAATCGGTGCTTTGAAAGATGAACAACAAAAACTTCTTCAATTAGAAAAAGAAGAAATACAATTGAACCGAAAAATCAAAGAAATTGACCAAACGAAAAGAGAGAAACAGCTTCAATATCAAAATTTGCAGGATTTGATCGCTAGTTTATCACGAAATATTGGAAGATTAGCTAACGATAAAGAAAATAATGAGCAAGCGATCCAAGATAGAAGGAAAAAAAGTGTAGAGATTTCGGAAAAACTTCAAACGATTAAAGCCGAAATCACACAAAATGAAATCATCCTAAAGGATCTGCAACAAATTATCCCTCAATTATACGAAGCAGCTATGAAAGAAGAAGTTGTAAAGGAAGTGTCAATGTCTGCGTTGTTATCACAAAATGAACGCGCAAAAATTGCATTCGAAACAGCAAGAAATGCGGATGTAGATCCTCATGCTGAAGAAAATTATAATACACGCAAAGCAGAATATGATAAAAAAAGAGCAGATGCATTCAAAATGGAAGAGTTACTAGAACAACATAAAATTGTCGTTACAGAAAACGAACAAAAGTTAGAAACGACCATCAATGTGCATGTGTTAGCACTTCATAAACGATTTCAACATTATATGGAGCAATTTAACTTTGAAAGCGAAATTTCATGGGAGCGTTTTGAAGATAAACGCGGTCGGGTGATTTTTAAATTATATGTAAAAGCACATAAAAACGGTCACGGCAGTCGATTAGAGGATGTCAGCGTAAAAGCTAGAAATGGTAAACATGGGAAAGGCATGTCTGGAGGAGAGGAATCATTGAGCTCCCTTCTATTTGCTTTGACCTTGCTGCAGCATCTTGATACAACACCAGGCTATATCATACTAGATGAATTCGATAGTGCATTAGATGAAATTCGTAAAGAAAAAGTGTTTGAACTATACGCTAGTGAACTAAATCGCAAGCTTATCATCTTATCGCCGAAAGCACACGACAACGATTATTATGCAAAGTATAGTAAAGTTTTCATCGTACAACATGATCCTTCAAGAGTTGAAAGCACGATAAAGGGCATTCAGATCAAGCATCAAAAGGAAGCAGTAAGTATGAATGGATAGAAAACAGATGGATTATCCTTATTCAGCAATGTCTTATGCGACGAGAGCGTAGCGACAGGAGCAAATGTTTTTTATGCCGAAAGCGAAGCGGCAGGAGCAAATGTTTTATGCGAAGCAAATGTTTTATGCGCTGAAAACGTAGTGGCAGGAGCCAAATCTTTTTTGTATCGAAAGCGTAGCAATAGGTACAGAAGTTCATCTCAATAGCTGGTGAGATGAATGCGATTTTAATCTTTATTGAGTTGAGCGGATGTATATTCGCCTGCTGAATCAGAGGAGCTTTTTGACCAAGCACGGAAAAACCCCGAAGCAATTATACTAGGGTGTAATGGATCAGTTTACTAGCTTTCACTTTACAAAGATGAATATTTTCTATAACATATAGGTTAATCAAATAGTTGAGTGCAAAACATGGTGGAGTCTGTCAATCTGGCTCCGCCATGTTTTTTTGTTAATGGCTCTATTAAGCTACGATTGACTTTTTCGGCTCTTCCTCATGTTGCAGTAAGCTTTTCATCTATTCACTATTGAATTGAACTGTCTATCAAAAGGAGGAAATCATTTGTTCATTTTCCAAATCGTTATTGTTTTATTGGCGACAAAATTAGCTGGTCATTTGAGTGTAAGGCTTGGACAGCCATCCGTATTGGGCAAGATCGTTATAGGCATTATTTTAGGGCCTGCTCTATTAGGGTGGGTACAGGATTCTGAAATCATGCATACTTTTAGCGAAATTGGTGTCCTGTTATTAATGTTTTTAGCAGGACTTGAAACAAATTTGGAGGATTTAGATCGCAATAGGAAAGCGGCCATGTTTGTCGCGATCGGGGGAATTATTGCACCTATTGTGATGGGATACGTTGGAGCGCATTATTATGGATTATCAACAGCAGAAGGTATCTTCATAGGATTGTTATTAGCTGCAACTTCTGTTAGTATTTCTGTCCAAACATTGCGAGAATTAGGATGGTTGAACAGTAAAGAAGGTGCAACCTTACTAGGAGCAGCTGTACTAGATGATATTATTGTGGTTGTATTATTAGCAATAGCCATGAGCTTTTTTGTTGGGTCTGATGTGAGTATTTCTTTATTGATTGGAAAGAAGATTTTGTTCTTTGTGATCCTTTTCTTAGCATCCAAATGGTTCGTACCATTCTTTTTAAGATTATTCTCTAAAGTCAAAGTTACAGAACCCTTATTAAGTGGCGCTTTAATCATCTGTTTTGCATTCGCATATTTTGGAGAATATTTAGGTATTGCGGGTATTATAGGATCGTTCTTTGCAGGAATTGCAATGGCACAGACAAAATTTAAGAAAGAGATCGAGGAAAAAGTTGAACCAATTGCTAATGGCATTTTTGTTCCATTTTTCTTTGTAAGTATCGGTTTGTCTGTAACGTTTGAAGGGATCAGCAACCAAATGGGCTTAATCGTTCTATTCTCTTTCATTGCATTGCTTTCAAAATTTATCGGCGCAGGGATTGGCGCAAAATTAGCAGGTCTCAATATGCGTTCATCCATGGGTGTTGGAGCTGGCATGATTTCTCGAGGAGAAGTAGCTCTTATTATTGCCGCTATGGGATTAGACAATAAATTATTGCCAGTGGCGTATTATACCCCCATGATTATCGTCGTTGTCGTTACAACCTTAGCAACACCACCACTATTAAAATGGATTTTTGGAAAAAGAGTGGACGAGTAAAATGTTAAATGAAGGACGGGCAATCATATAAATACATGCTTTTTAAGGATTATGGCAAAAATATTTGCTGATTTCTTCCTAATCAACACGTCTGAAATAATAACTTTCATAACAAACTTATCTTTCATAAATTCCCCTTTAAAATCCTGTATTTTAAAGGATTTCCTTCAGTTGTTCTCATAATGATACCTTCGTTTATTTTATCCCGCTTTAACGGGCAGTAAGACCTCAAGATTTAAAGAGAAACGAGAAAGATAGATGGAGGTTAACTGCCGCATGCGTCCGATTGGTTTGGGCGGGCAGGATGTTGGTCCCTCAGGTGTTGCCACAGGACGTGGCGCTTTTAACCTGAGTTCTTCTAGCTCAGTTGGGGGATGAAGGAAACCCCCCACTGATGGAAGCTTCACTTTATTAATTCTTTGATCCCTCAATTACTTTCGTTAAACATCCAATTTTATTATAAAAAGAACAAGAAGGTAATTCTCAGGTGCTAGATTCTTAAAACCATTTACCTCTGAATTTTTATCAAAAAGGTACAAATTTTGAAGAAATATTGAAAAAAAGTTATACAATCCTCCATATCCATCCAGTATCAAGCACAAAATGGTTTGGATGGAAGATAGCGAAAAAGTTATTTATGGCTCAAATTTTAAACTTTATTTTACATATTTTATTTAAAGAGTAAATAAAAACATATTAAGGTCCCATTTATAACAATTTTTTGCTTATGTATAATAATTCTGTAACATTTTTGTTATAAAAAGTATTATTGGAGGAGTAAAATGAAACAATATTTCAAAAAATGGCTATCGTTATTTTTAGTCACGACTTTGATTGTCAGTATGATTCCTGAATATGTCGGTTTAGCATACTCAGAATCAAAAGAATCACAAGAACCAACTGATTCGGAAAAAGAAATGATTTCTACTGACAATTTAAAAGAATTAAAAGATAAACGAACGCCTACAAGTAAGACATTCACAGATGAAAAAGGAAACTATTACAAGGAAATCTATGCTGAAAAAGTTCATATCGAGCAAAATAATCAGTATAAAGATATTTCTGAGAATCTAACCTCTACTGGGACAGGCTATGTTGCTACCGATACCACTCAGCTAGCATCAAAGTTTCCGCAATCCATTAAAAATGATCAGAGTATTACATACAGTAAAGGAAGTCACAAACTCGTTTTTGAGTTAGATTCTGCTACTAAAGATGAGGAGAAATTACGCCCATCAACCGCAAGTAAAACCTCTACCAAAGAGAATGAAATTCAATATAAGAATATTTACCCGCAAATTGATTTAAGACATATTACTTTCAATGAAGAAGTAAAGGAAGATTGGATCGTTAATGAGTATACAGGTATTCATCAGTTTACGTATACATTAGAAACAGATTTAAACGCCAAACGATTATCTGATGGTTCCATTGGATTTTTTACAAATGATGCAAAAGAGGAAAGAATTTTTACACTTCCTAAGCCAATGATGATGGATTCTAACATCAACGATACAAAAGGGGAAGGCGTATATTCAGATAAAGTTCAATATCAATTAACGAAATTGAAGGAAAATAAATACACTTTAACACTAGAAGCAAATGAAAACTGGTTGAAATCTAAGGAACGTGTATATCCGGTCTATATAGATCCATCTGTTACTATAGATGACTTAGGTGATACATATGTATCTAGTAAATATCCAAAAGCAAACTTTAACAAGCAATGGGATCCTACACAAGGAGAATACGTTTTACAAACAGGCTATTATGATAGTACATCAGGAACAAACTATCCATTTATTAAATTTAGCATTGTAGGAGATTTAAAGGGTGCCACAATAGACAGTGCAGATTTACAGACTTATGTGACACATGCCTATTATGCATCACAAAAAAATGGATTATGGGTAGATGAAGCTAAAGGAAAATGGTATGCGGATGAACTAACTTGGAATAACAAGCCTTCTTCTACTAAGATCACCTATACCTCTGTTGGACGAGACGAATGGGCGCATTTTAACGTGACAAATAACGTGCAAGCTTGGGTTTCAGGGGAACGTTCAAACTATGGGTTTAAATTTCATACAAATGGTCATGGCAAAACCTACTGGAAAAAGATAACCGCTGGTGAAAGCGCAAAAAAAGCAAAAGTTGTCATTGCTTATCACTACGAAAAAATGGCTACACCGACAATGACAGCCACAGCTGATGATGCGGCTTCTAAAACTGGTTCAGTAAATGTAAAATGGAAGTCGGTTTACGGAGCAACAAGCTATGATTTGCAGATGTTTGATGGCAAGGGTTATGAAAGTGTATATAAAGGAACGGCAACTAGTTGGAATTCTAAAGGGAAAAAAGTATTTCCTAAATCCCCCTATAAAACTACAAGTACTTATAGTACAAACCAAACTGGTGTTGAACTCCCACTTGATCCAACAGGGTTTTATTCTGTAAAAGCTGGTTCAACTGTCACTTCAAAAGAATATAAATTTCGTGTGATACCGATTTATCCAACTGGTAATGGTCCTACTTCTTCAACAGTATCAAAAGCTATTCCTGTACCAGCGGGTGAACCAGAATTACCAACCATCACAACTGGAAGCTATCCTGAGACAGATCCAGTCAATAAAGGACGTGGTTGGTTAAATATTAATTGGAAAAAAGTTGCTAACGCTACTGGCTATAAAGTCCGTATTTGGAATGGTGCAAAGTATGAAAACTATACAGTAGGAAAAGATACGTTATCTGTTAGCACAAAAGGAAAGAAAATTTGGCCGACTGACGATGAAATACAAGCAGGGAAAACGGATCTTCATCAAGTAGAATTAGATCATTCATCAAGTGTCGGAACGGGTAGCGAACTACCTATTGATCCAAGTACAACATATGGTAATACATCAAAACGTTATAGTGTTCGTGTGATTGCCATGTCGGCTGCGGGTGATTCGCCTTCATCAGATGTCAACTATGGCTATATGCCTTTATACGCGCCCAAAGATGTCAAAATAACTTCAAATGATGATAACCTAGTCCAAAATAAAACAAGTTTTGATATCGAATGGAAGGAATCTACCGGTGCAAAATATTATGATGTTATTTTAAATGATGGCAGTAAAGATGAAACCATTAAAGTTAAAGGGAAGACAAGCTATACGACGGATGCAAAATACGATAATAGTAAAAGTTACACCGCAACAGTGCAAGCGTATTTTGATGATGACGATACGGCTCCTGAAACTGAAGAAGATAAGATTTCAGGAAAACGAGGTTTGAGTCCAAAAACTTCATCAAATAGCATAAAACCGAGCCAGCATTTAGATTTAATAGGTTTAGAAGACTACTTCACATATGAAGATGATACATTTGGAAATGCCTCTTCTAGTGTGAATGTCACAACAGGAAATATGGCACTACAATTTACGGATGAGTCTCTTTATACACGAAGTGATTTAGGGTATGACTTCACACGTACGTATAATTCTCGTTCAACAGCTACCTCTGCTTTAGGTAAAGGATGGACGTTCATTGGCAATGAGACATTATCTGTTTTAGAAAATGGAGATGTTTTATATACAGACGAAGATGGCACTGTTCATACATTTATAAAAGATGGCACTCAATATCATTCACCAAAGGGATTATATGAGAAGCTATTTAAAGTAGATGATGCAACCTACACACTTACTGATCCAAATCAATTTGTCCAAACCTTTCAATTAGGGAAGGATAACGTATTCTATATCACTTCATATAAAGATGAATATCAAAATCAAATCGATTTCACACGTGATGAAGAAGATCAACTAACCACAGTATCGGAAGCCAAAGGGATTGAAAAGCAAGAAAAAATTCAAATAGAGTATAGCGATGGAAAGATAAGTAAAGTACAATTCGCGGACCATTGGACAACCTACACTTATAATGGGGATTTACTTGTTCAAACCAAAATGGGCAGTGACAAAACAACTCGTACCATTACTGAAAATTTCACTTACAATGATAACGGGCAGCTTATCAAATATATAGATGGTGAAAATAACCAAACTGTTTTCTCGTACACGGAAAATGAGTTAACCATTTTTGACCAACAAGCAGAAGATGAAGAATTATCTATTACGAATACGTATCAGTTTAATGAGAAGGAAAACGAATTCAAATCGATTGCCACAGATGATACAGAAACTATTTATAAAAGAGATAAGGCAAATGGTACGTATGCAGTTACACAAGTAACAGAACCTTCTGAAACTGATAACCGTACAACTTTCTATGAATTAGATTCCCAATATAATATGTTAAAAGTAACAAACCCAGATGGAACGACTGTAGAAAATACGTACGATTTAAACGGTAATATCCTAACATCGAAATCCAACGAAGGTACTGTAACGAATACGTACAATGAAAAAAATCAGGTTATTAAATCAGTTGCAGCTAGTGGAGAAACGACTACAAACTTGTATGATGGTCCTTCTTTAGTATCATCGACAGTAAATGATGAAACGACAGCCTATACGTATGATTCGTTTGGTCGTGTAACAAAGACAATTTATCCAAATGATACATTTGATACAACGACTTATGATGATGATCTTTATGCGGTTTCCTCCACTGATAAAAAAGGGAATCATACCAAAATGGTTTATACTATTTATGGTCAGCAAAAAGAAGTAACTGATGCAGATGGACATACAACACAATATACGTATGATCCACTCTATCAAGATACGCTTACTTCTGTAACAGACGGAAACGGTCATAGTACAGCCTATACGTATGATGACAACAATAATATGTCTTCGCTGACAGATGCACTCGGACGCACGAAAACGTATAATTATAATGACAATGATCAAGTAACAAAAGTAACAATGCCGCAAATGACCTTCCAGTATGAATACGATTTAAACGGTGAATTGAGTAAGTCACTGTTACCGTCAGGCATTGCAACACTCTATAGTTATACCGAAGATGACCAAGTAGATACAGTCCAAGTGACAAACAAGGACGGTGATGTGGTTGCTTCAACACATTACCAATATGATGACTTAGGAAATGTGAGCCAAGTCGCACAAGACGACCAAGTTTTAAAAAACTATAGCTATACAGATGAGTCCAACATACTAGCTAAATACGACTTAAAGCTATTTACACAAAATTATGAGTATGATGATCAAGAACGTCTAACAAAACGTACAACCGCCTACGACAATGCTTTGACTGTTCAAGAACAAACCAATTATAAAGAAAACAGCGATGACGTTGATCATGTCAAATATGGTGTAAATGATGAAGTATTCCATGATTATCAATATGATCAAAATACAGCGGACAATCAAAATACCATAACACTCAATCAGGATTTACTAAAACAAGTCGCACAATTCAATGATGCTAACTTATTAGCTTCTTTGACATACACCACAAAGGCACAACAACCATTTGAGATTGCCTATGATTATACGAAAAACGGCAATATTTCAAAAGAAACCATTCAAGGAACAGCCACAACCTATGAATACGATGGCAATAACCAACTAACAAAAGAAACGTTCGCAAATGGCGATGCCAATACGTATGAATATGATGCCGTCGGAAATCGGACAGCAGCACATGTAAATGGAAAAGACTTCACTTTCTCTTATAATGATGCGAATCAAATTCAAAAGAAAAACGATACGAACTACCAATATGATGCAGATGGCAACCTCTTACAGGATGAACACTTTCAGTACACCTATAATGAAGCACAGCGCTTAACAAGCGTTCAAACATTAGAAGGCAACATAGTAGCCTCTTATACCTATGATGAAAATGGACTTCGCCTCACGAAAACAGTGGACGATACAACCCATGAATATTTCTATAATGACGAAGTATTGGACATGGAAGTCGTCAAGAAAAACGGTGAAGTTACCCAATATCGTTCCTATGAATGGGATGGCTACACACCACTTGGACTGATCGTGAAAGAAAAAGAGGCATCCGGAAACTACCAAACCAAAACGTACCAATACATTACCAATCAACGAGGAGATGTGTTAAGCATTCGTGATCAAGAGGACCAAGAAGTAGGTTCTTATCGTTACGATGCTTATGGAAATGTCTTATCCGTAGAAGGCGATGTGGCAAAAGACAACCCTATCCGCTATGCAGGTTACTATTACGATGAGGAAACCAAAAATTATTATTTACAAGCTCGGTACTATAATCCAGAGAACGGTGCATTTCTAGCGTTAGATCCACATCCTGGAGATGACGATGAACCGTTGTCGCAGAATGGGTATACGTATGCGAATAATGATCCAGTGATGCATGTGGATCCGAATGGACGTATTGCAAAATATATTGCACAAGTTTTGTTATTTTTAGCGAAACCTTTAATAAGAAAATATGGAGGTAAAGCTCTTAATAAAGCTCGTAAGTATATGGTGAAAAAGGCTCGAAAATATTTAAAAAAATGGGGTTCAAAGTATAGGATTGAGTCGAATGGTGGGGTATTATTAAAAATTATAGAAAAAGGAAAAGGACGTGTATTCTCCATAGATTTTCATAGGTTGCCTGGAATTGCATATATTAAAAAGTACGGTAAGAAAACAAAGAAACAATATAGTAAAGGTATATGGCATTATCACTTTAAAAGTGATACCCATTACATTATTGCTGAGTTAATTCCTAAAAACGTGTGTTTTTTGCAAGCAAAAAGTGCAGAAAATTGCAGAGAAATTTACATAGGCTTGCAGCTTTTCTTTTACATTAAATCCCAGTATCCGTTTTTACGGAGGATAAGGCATTTTTCAACCGGTAGCTTTCCCCTGTGAACGCTATGACATGCGCGTGGTGAACTAGTCTGTCCACAAGGGCGGAAGTTAGACGGTTATCCCCAAAAACCCGATTCCACTGACCAAACTCCAAATTGGAGGTTACAATCACACTTTTATGCTCGTAACAGTCTGCAATAATGTGAAACAATAATTCCGATCCTTGCTTTTGAAAAGGAACGTATCCCAATTCATCCAGTATAAGCAAATCGCACTTCTCAATCTGTCGTTTTAATCTCTGCAAGGTGCCTTCTTTCATCGCTTCTTCTAATTGTCCCACCAAATCAGCCACCCTAAAGAAACGGACCTCAAATCCCAGTTCACATGCCTTCACACCTAAAGCCGTTCCTAGATGAGTTTTCCCAGTGCCTGGCGTTCCTAAAAGTAGAAGATTCTGTTTTTTCTTTATAAAACGGAGGTCACAGATTTCCTCTTTCGAGGTTGTTGCTGGTAAGTGCAGCTGGTCGGACCATTCATAATCCCTAAGCCATTTAAGCTCTCTAAATTTAGCCTTTTTTATCAGTCTAGCGATTTTGGTGGTTTGTCTGGAATTGACTTCAATCGATAGAATATCACGTAAAAACTGTTCTTTGCTTTCAAAAGGTATCTCCTCAAATTCCTCGATAATATGGGCAAGGTGGAGTGTTTTACAAATGGCCTTTAAATCGTTCATCAGGAAACACCTCCTTCCAAGGAAGGACAAAGTTTTTTATCATAAGTGTGCAAATCTGTTTCGTAGTTAAGCAAAATCTCAGGTGTGTGTACTTCGGTTAATTTTTCTGGATAAGCAGCCTCCTTAGCTTCTAGGATATATCCCAGTTCATGTGGAGCTCTTTCAAGCCGTTCTTCTGTTTCCAGAGAGGAGTGAATATCATCTAGTGTATGCTTCTCTAATAGTTTCTTTATACCTTTAACCCTTGCTCGGGTTTCTTCCGGGTGTATCGTCAGATACGCTTGAACCCTCTCAGGCAAATATTTAAAGAATCGTGAATACTTGACAGACCGAGGCTTCTTCTCCCAATCTATTAAAATATCATTCCATGGTATCGCTCTTGTTGTATTCATATAAGGGCGGTCTTCCTGGTAAACAATTTCTCCGCCATTCGTAAAACAGGTGAATCGATCCCATTCCATTTTGAGGACCAATCCTTGTTTCATTTTCGCTTTGTGGATAACAATTTTTTCACCGTCAACTTCAATTTCCCCATATTTATTAACCTTTGTGGATTTTACAGAATAAATCGGAAGATCCGTTAAAGGCAAGGCTTTCAAATGTTTTTTATCCTCTTTCCACAACTCATCAATCAACACATTTTTTTCATAGTGGAGGCGTTGCCGATCCTTTTCCATTCCCTCCTTCAACCAGTCCGCTAATTGTGGAAAACTCTTCATTATCGGTGCTGTTGTAAATAGATTATTCCTTGTATAACCAACCTTCTTTTCCACATTTCCTTTCTCATGCCCGCTTGACGGATTACATGGCTGCACTTCAAAACCATAATGGCACTTGAATCTCAAAAATGCGTCAGTGTAGGTCCGTTTGTCCCCTTTGCCAATTGAAATTACTGCCGCAGACAAGTTATCAATACGTAGATAGGTTGGGACCCCTCCAGCCTGGTGAAACAACTCCTTTAGCCCTTCAAGGAAACACTCCGTATTTTCGCTTGGAAGAGGGTAGCTAAATCCAGCATTACTATGTGGAAAACTCAAGATTAGGGCTTTGACATCTTTATACGCTCCGTCTTTTACCACAGTCATGTTTCCGAAGTCCACTTGTGCTTCACCCGGAGGGTGTTCTAAACGCTCATGTCTTTCAACCTTGGCTGCTTTGAGTTGGGGCTTTCGGTGTTGGATATATTCGCATACGGTCCGATACGAACCTTTAAAATCATGGTTGTTTCTAAGTTCTTCATGGATCTTCTTGCTAGTTCTTCGGTTTTTTCTCTTGAGTTTCATGTCCTCCTCAAGCCAACAGTCAACAATTTCTCCGAACCCCTCCTCATACATCATTCCTCTTTTAGTGAACTTGAGTGTTTCTTGAAAACTTTCTCCATCTGCGTATTTTTTAACAGTCCTCCAATTACAACCAGTTTTTCTTGCAATCTCGTTTATAGATAAATCTTCTTCTTCTCTTAAATGTTTGATATAATTTACTTCAGGCATCGCTAGCATCCTTTCATGTCCTCCTACTGTTGTGGTCTCTCAATCAATACAGTAGGGAATTATTATGGGGCTGGCAAGCCTTTTTTTATGCAGTTGAGTTCTGCACAAATTTCTCGCAAACCTCTGTACTTTTATTTTGCAATAAACAAACGTGTTTATAAAGACATCCTCCAAATATAAGGTGGTGTGGTAAATGAAATTTTTTTTAAGCAACTTTTTAATAGGTGATGACTTTTCTTATATTTTCAAAAATGAAAAAAGAGGATTGGTTGAATTTTCTTTTATTATTTCTCCTACTGAAGACCATTTATGTGAGAGATATAAGGTGTTTTTACAACAGTTTTTGAGAAAATTAGATAGATATCCACTATATATACATGTACTTGATGAATCAAATGACATCAATATCTCAGAAATAGCCGAAATGAAAAAAGTTGGTCCAGGGAAATTTTATCATTTTGCAAAAATAGAAAATGAAGTGGAATTAGTTCAACATTTTCAAAAGATTTATTTAGATGCCTTTAATAACGAAAATGTTTTACTATCTTCCGAAAAATATGTAGAAATTGATCCAAACGGTGAAGTTGGTCAGTATCGTTTCATTTTTGATTATAGGATGAATCATTTAGAAGAAAGATTTTATCTGTGGATTGGTTTTGATGGAATAGGCTGGGATTTTATCGCTAACTTTACCGATTATCCTTATAATGAATTACCTATTAAAAATGAAATGGACTTATGAAAATAAAAGTCTAATCATGTATGTGAAATATAAATGGGTGGCAGTTATAGAAGAAAGATCATATATCCTATAGAAATATCTAAATGTGTATCATATCAGGTGGATAGAGTTAAAACAAGTCGCACAATTTAACGATGCCAATCAAATTGAAAAGAAAAACGATACGGACTACCAATATGATGCAGATGGAAACCTATTACAGGATGAACATTTTAAGTACACCTATAATGAAGCACAGCGCTTAACAAGTGTTCAAACATTAGAAGGCAACACAGTAGCCTCTTATACCTATGATGAAAATGGACTTCGCCTCATGAAAACAGTGGGCGATACAACCCATGAATA